>JAIXTM010000012.1 GCA_027483945.1 Hyphomicrobiales bacterium
GCGTCGAACTTGCCCTTGCGCTTCATCAGCCCGTCGATGATGCGGATCAGGTCGCCGCGCACGGTGCAGCAGATGCAGCCGTTGTTCATCTCGAACACTTCCTCGTCGGCGCCGACGACCAGGTCGTTGTCGATGCCGATCTCGCCGAACTCGTTGACGATGACGGCGAACTTCTTGCCGTGCGGCTCGGTGAGGATGCGGTTCAGGAGCGTGGTCTTGCCGGCACCCAGATAGCCGGTGAGCACGGTGACGGGGATCTTGTCGGACATCGGGTCTCGGCTCCGGAGAAGCGCGGCGGCACGGGGCTCAGTCAGCCAAGGCCGCGGTCAGGGTCCTTATATTGTGACGGACCATCGCGATGTAAGTCCCTGCCGGGCCATCCTGCGGCGAAAGCGCATCGGAGAACAGGCGGCCGCCCATCTTCGCGCCGGTCTCCCTGGCGATCCGCTCCACCAGCCGCGGGTCGGTGACGTTCTCCAGGAACACGGCCGGCACCTTGTCCTTGCGGATCTGGCGGATGATGGCGGCGACGTCGCGGGCCGAGGCCTCCGTGTCGGTGGACACGCCCTGGGGCGCGACGAAGGCGACGCCATAGGCTTTGGCGAAATAGCCGAAGGCGTCGTGGGAGGTGATGACCCGGCGGCGCGCCGGCGGGATCGACGCGATGGCGGCTTTCACATCGGCCTCCAGCGCATCGAGCTTCGCCGTATAGGCGGCGGCATTGGCGCGGTAGGTCTCCGCGCCCGCCGGGTCCGCCTTCGCCAGCGCGTCGCGGATATTGGCGATATAGGCCTTGGCGTTGCCGACATCCTGCCAGGCATGGGGATCGGCCGCGCCGTGGGAATGGCCGTGGGAATGACCGTGCCCGTGGTCGTCCGCGGCGGCGATGGTCCGGATGCCCTGGGCGGCGACCGCGACGGGCGCCTTCGTGCCCGACGCCTTGACCAGCCGGTCGATCCAGCCCTCGAAGCGCAGGCCGTTGACGACGACGAGCTTCGCCTCGGCCAGGGCCTTCGCGTCGGCGGGCGAGGGGGAATAGACGTGGGCGTCGCCGTCCGGGCCGACGAGGGTCGTGAGGCTGATCCGCTCGCCGCCGACTTCCCGGACGAGATCGCCGAGGATCGAGAAGGTCGCGACGACCGGCAGCGGCTGGGCGGGCGCCTGCGCCAGGGCGGCGCCGGACAGGGCAGTACCGGACAGGGCGAGCCAGAAAGCTGATGCTATAACATTGCGTCTGCTGAGCATGGGATGGGGCTCCTGACGGATCGGCGGGTTCGATGTGTTCAGGCTTCCAGGTGCCGGCCTGGCCAGAGGTTGCGGGCCAGGCCGCCGGCGGAGCCGGCAAAGAGCGACACGAGATAGAGGATGCCGGCGACGAGGATGATCGTCGGGCCTGCCGGCAGGCCGGCATGGTAGGATACGACGAGGCCGGCATAGCCGGAGACCGTCCCGACGCCGACGGCGACGATCGTCATGATCGTGACGTCCGCGCTCCAGAACCGGGCGGTGGCGGCGGGCAGCATCATCAGCCCGACGGCCAGCAGCGTTCCGAGAGCGTGGAAGCCGGCGACGAGGTTGAGGACGACCAGGGCGAGGAAGACGAGATGCGCGATGCCGCCCGCACGCGGGCTCACCGAGCGCAGGAAATTCGGGTCCGCGCATTCCAGCGCCAGCGGCCTGTAGATCAGCGCGAGCGAGGCCAGCGTGATCGTCGCCACGCAGGCGAGGAGGATCAGGGTCGCGTCGTCGAGCGCGAGCACCGTGCCGAACAGGACGTGGAGCAGGTCGACATTGGAGCCCTTCAGCGAGACGATGACGACGCCGAGCGCCAGCGAGACGAGGTAGAAGGCGGCGAGCGAGGCATCCTCGCGCAGTACGGTGACGCGGGCGACGACGCCCGCCAGCAGCGCCACGGCGAAGCCCGCCGCCAGCCCGCCGAAGGTCATGGCGGGCAGGGACAGGCCATAGACGAGGAAGCCGATTGCCGCGCCGGGCAGGATCGCATGGGCCATGGCATCGCCGGTGAGGCTCATGCGCCGCAGCATCAGGAAAACGCCGACCGGTCCGCCGCCGAGCGCCAAAGCCAGCGCGCCGACGAGGGCGCGCCGCATGAACGCGAACTCCACGAAGGGCGCGACGAGCGCGTCGTAGATCATGGCTCAGGCCGCGTCGCGGTGGCAGGCATGGGCATGCGGATCGAAGGCCTCGATCATCCGCCGCGCCTTCAGCATGTTCTCCGGCGCCAGGGCCGCCGCTGTCTCGCCCCAGGCGATGGGCTCGCGGGCGATGAGCAGAGCCTGCGGGAAGGCCCGGCGCACCAGGTCCACGTCGTGCAGGACGGCGAGGATGGTGCGCTTCTCCCCGTGCCAGCGGCGCACGAGGTCGAGAAGATCGGCCGAGGTCTTGGCATCGATGGCGGCGAAGGGCTCGTCCAGCAGGATCAGCTCGGCATCTTGCAGGAGGAGCCGTGCAAAGAGCGCGCGCTGCATCTGTCCGCCGGACAACGTGCCGATGGGGCGGCGCTCGAAGCCGGTGAGGCCGACGGCGGCGAGCGCGTCGGCGACGCGGCCCGCCTCGCGGCGGCCGATGCCGCCGAACAGGCCGACCCGGCTCCACAGGCCCATGGCCACGAGGTCGTAGACGCTCATGGGGAAGGAGCGGTCGATCTCGGCCATCTGCGGCAGGTAGGCGATGCGGCGGGCGGCGGGTCCGTGCTCGATGCGCCCGCCGGCGGGTTTGAGCGCGCCGACGATACCCTTGAGCAGCGTCGACTTGCCGGCCCCGTTCGGCCCGACCACGGCGACGAGCGCGCCGGCCTCGACCGCGCCGGACAGGTGATGCACCGCCGGGTGACGGTCATAGGCGAGGGTGACGTCGTCGAAGCGAAGCGCGGGCGCGGTCATGCGCGGTCCTTCAGGCGATCACGAGGGCGACGAGCGCCCAGAGCAGGGCAGCAAGCCCGAAGGCGCCCGCCAGGCGCGGCCCCGCGCCCATGCGCAGGAGCGACAGGCTCGGCGCGCCGAGCGCCGCCCGGTGCCGGTCGCCATGGGCATGATCGTGCCCGTGATGATGAGCATGGGAGCCGTGCATCGCTGCCCTGATGTTACAACATTACATTTCTTATAGGGCCGGAGACGCGCCTTGGCGAGTCCTCCGTCGCGTCCGTCCTCAGAAAGGCTCGTACTGGTAGAGCCAGGTCTCGGTGAGGACCTGCCCGCCCGCCCGCAGGAAGCAGCGCAGTTCCACAGGCTCGGCGCCCGTCACCGTCAGGTCGAACTGGGCGCGCCAATGGCCGTTCACATCGTTGGGCACGGCCTCGGCGAAGGCGTAGGAGAGTTCGCCGCGCGAGGTCGAGACGACCGGCTCCGGCTTCACGCCGAAGGGGATGTTCTCCAGCGGCCCGCCGAGGAATTCCACGACGAACTTGCGCACGCCGCGCGGCCGCACCGTGCCGGGGGCGCCGCCATTGCCCATGCGGGTCGCGACGCAGCGCCCGAAGGGCGGCGGATAGGGCTCGCCGTCGGACCAGTAGGTCTTGTAGCGCAGGTCGTAGGAGGCGCCCGCGGCGGCGGGCTCCGCCGGCACCCACATGGCGACGATGTTGTCGTGGATTTCGTCGTCGGTGGGGATCTCGATCAGCTGGACCGAGCCCTTGCCCCAGGAGCCGACAGGCTCCACCCAGAGCGAGGGACGCTTCTCGTAATAGACGCCGTCGAGGTAATTGCCCGTGACGCGGTCGCGCTGGAGCAGGCCGAACCCCTTGGGATCGGTATCCGCGAAGGCGGAGGCGATGGTGCGCGAGGGATTGTTGAGCGGGCGCCAGATGCGCTCGCCATTGCCGGTCCAGAGCGAGAGGCCATCGCTGTCATGGACCTCCGGGCGCCAGTCCACAGCGGTGTTCTTCTTGGTCTCCGAGTACCAGTACATGGAGGTCAGCGGCGCGAGGCCGAGCCGGTAGACCTCCTTGCGCAGGGTGAGCGAAGCCTCGACATCGATGATGACGCCGGCGCCGCGCTGCATCACGAAGCGATAGGCGCCGCAGACGCTCGGCCCGTCCAGAAGCGCGCAGACGGTGACGCTATCGTCGCCGGGCCTGGGCGTCATGAAATAGATGTGGGTGAAGTCGGGGAACTCCTCCGGGCCGCGGGGCGAGGCGACGTCGACCGCGATGCCGCGCGCCGAGAGCCCGTACTGGTAGAGCTCGCCGATGGCGCGGAAATAGGACGCGCCGAGGAAGGCGACCCAGTCGTTGCGGCGCCAGTCGAGCGGCGCGCCCTTGGGGCCGGGATGGCCCTTGCGGCTCTCCTGGAAGCGGAAGCCGGCAAAGCCGAGATTGCCCGACAATTTCCGCGCCGGGCTGTCGGCGGGCATGTCGAAATAGGAGGAATCGTAGACGATCTCCTTGGCCTGATTTCCCTCCACCACATGCATGCGCACCGGCTTCTGAAAATAGCGGCCGAGGTGGAAGAACGTGACCGGATGGTCGCCCGGACCGTCGGCGAAGAGGGCCAGGTCCGTGTTGTACTTGATCTTGCCGTGGGCGTCGTAGTCGATCGCCTCCAGGATCTCGCGCTGGGCCGTCTGCGGCGCCGCATAGGGCCGGCCCGCCATCTGCTTCGCCCGCGCCTTGAGCGCCTCGAAGGTGAAGGCCTCCTGCCGGCCGAATTTCAGTTTGGCCTGGGCGAGGGCCGACGAGGAGAAGCCGGACGCGCCGAGCAGCGCGGTGCCGGCGGCGGCGGAAGCGATGAAAGAGCGGCGGTTGAGCATGAAGGGACCGTCGTGATCGATCGGGGCAGGAAGCGGTGCGGCGCGCCGGCTGTCAATGCCGGCGTGCCGCAGCCTGATGGCCTGGATCAGCCCTGGCACAGGGCGGCTTCGGCCGTGGCTTCGATATGGGCGACGAGGTCGGGCGCGAGGCCGAGCATGGCGGCGAGCGCGGCCAGGAAGCGCTTCTCGGCGACGTGGTCCGGGTCGATGGCGATGCGCGCCGCGGTATAGACCTGGGCGGCCGTCTCCTCGTCGGTGACGCCGCGCGACAGGACGTCGACCGAGGCGGGATTCGCCAGTTCGTGGTCGAGCCATTGCGCCGCCTCGGTGTCGAGCCCGCCGCGGCGCACCCCTTCCAGGATGCGGGCGCGCTCGGTGGCGTCCACCGTCCCGTCGGCGGAGGCGGCCGCGATCATCGCGCGGATCAACAGCAGCGCGGTCTGGTCTGTTGCCGCCTGCGGCTCGAAGCCGGAGCCGGACGGCGGCGTGACGACATGGGCGTCCGCCTGCGCCGGCTCCTGCACCGCCTTGCCGGCCTGGTAGTTCTGGTAGGCCTTGTAGGCGAGGCCGCCGATGACGGCGACGCCGCCGAGCTTGACCGCGTCCTTGACGAGACCCTTGCCGACCTTGGAGCCGAGCAGCAGCCCGCCAAGGCCGCCGAGCAGCGCGCCGGTGGCGAGCTGGTTGCCGGCCATCAGGTCGCGGGCCTGGCTCATGAAGTCACCGCCGCCGGTTCCGGCCGCCGGCACGCTGCCGGGGCGGGTGGTGGCGGGGACCTGGCCGGATGTCGCCGGGGCACCCATCCGGCTGCGCGCCATGTCGAGCACCTGCCCGGCCACGCCGCCGAGGCCACCCTGGCCGGGGACGGTGGTGCGGGCGCCGCCGGCGCCCATCAACTGGTCGAGAAGCAGCTTGGGATCGAACATGGATGGACAGGTCCTCGGATTGCGTTCAGGCGCAGGTAGGGACCGATCGTGGTTTCGCCAAGGCGAAGCGGCGGCAAAATGCGTTTGATGCCTTTCCGGACCGGGCGTCAGGCTTGGTGTCATCCCCGGCGGCGCGCAGCGCCGGGAAGGGGATCCAGGACAATGACGGGCTTGGAGCGATGGCTGGCGTTCTGGATCCCCTTCCCTCGTTTCGCTCGCCGGGGATGACAAAGGCGGGTGAGACGGCCGCGCCTGATCCCTCCCCTCGCGGGGAGGGATCGCCCGCTCACGGCCATTCGTGCGTGCTTCGAGGCTCGCTGACGCTCGCACCTCAGCATGAGGACCGTTGGGAAGCGCGCACTGCCAATTGAAGCCTCATCCTGAGGCGCTCGGCGCAGCCGAGCCTCGAAGGACGAGGCGTCGCGCTCAGCCGTCATGGCGAGGAGCGGAACGCGACGAAATCATCCAGGGCCGCAGCCACGCTCCGGATGGCTTCGCTTACGCTTGCAATGACGCAGTGAGGTCTACCCCAACCGCCGCGATCAGACGCGGCGCTCCACCATCATCTTCTTGATCTCCGCGATGGCCTTCGCCGGGTTGAGGCCCTTGGGGCAAGTATTCGCGCAGTTCATGATCGTGTGGCAGCGATAGAGCCGGAACGGGTCCTCCAGCTCGTCGAGGCGCTCGCCGGTGGCCTCGTCGCGGCTGTCGATCAGCCAGCGATAGGCCTGGAGCAGCACGGCGGGGCCGAGGAACTTGTCGCCGTTCCACCAATATGACGGGCAGGCGGTGGAGCAGCAGGCGCACAGGATGCACTCGTAGAGGCCGTCGAGCTTCTCACGGTCCTCGCGGGACTGGCGCCATTCCTTCTCGGGCTGGGCCGTCTCGGTCTTGAGCCAGGGCTCGACGGAGGCGTGCTGGGCGTAGAAGCGCGTCAGGTCCGGCACCAGGTCCTTGATGACCGGCATGTGCGGGAGCGGATAGATCTTCACCGCGCCGGAGCCGCACTCGTCGATGCCCTTCGTGCAGGCGAGCGTGTTGCCGCCGTCGATGTTCATCGCGCAGGAACCGCAGATGCCCTCGCGGCAGGAGCGGCGGAAGGTCAGCGTCGGGTCGACCTTGTTCTTGATCCAGATCAGCGCGTCCAGGACCATCGGGCCGCAATCGCCGCGGTCGACATAATAGGTGTCGACGCGCGGATTGGCGCCCGTGTCCGGGTCCCAGCGATAGACCTTGAACTCGGCGAGCTCGCCATGGGCGGCGGCCGGCTTGTCCCAGGTCTTGCCGGCCGTGATCTTCGAGTTCTGGGGAAGGGAGAACTGGGCCATCGATGTGCCTTCAGTAAACGCGCGCCTTGGGCGCGATGTACTCGATGTCGTTGGACAGCGTGTAGGTGTGCACCGGGCGGTCGTCGATCGTGACCGTCCGCCGGCCCTCGTCGATCCAGGCGAGGGTGTGCTTCATCCACTGCTTGTCGTCGCGGTCGGGGAAGTCCTCGCGGGCATGGGCGCCGCGGCTTTCCTTGCGGTTGACGGCCGAATCCATCGTCACCACCGCCTGGGTGATGAGGTTGTCGAATTCCAGCGTCTCGATGAGGTCGGAATTCCAGACCAGCGAGCGGTCCGTGGTCTTCACGTCGTCGGAGCCGGCCCAGACCTGGTGGATGAGCTTCGACCCTTCCTCCAGAACCTCGCCGGTGCGGAACACGGCGCAATTGTTCTGCATCGTGCGCTGCATCCGGTCGCGCAGCTCGGCCGTCGGCGTGCCGCCGGAGGCGTGGCGGAAGCGGTCGAGGCGGGAGAGCGCGAGGTCGGCGGAGCCCGCCGGCAGGTCGGCATGCTTCTCGCCCGGCGTCACGATCTGCGCGGCGCGCAGGGCCGCGGCCCGGCCGAACACGACGAGGTCGATCAGCGAGTTGGAGCCGAGGCGGTTGGCGCCGTGGACGGAGACGCAGGCCGCCTCGCCGATGGCCATGAGGCCCGGCACGACGTGGTCGGCGTTGCCGTTCAGCTTGGTCAGCACCTCGCCGTGATAGTTCGTGGGGATGCCGCCCATATTGTAGTGCACGGTCGGCAGGACCGGGAT
The DNA here is from genome assembly GCA_027483945.1 of Hyphomicrobiales bacterium. Lineage (GTDB taxonomy): Bacteria > Pseudomonadota > Alphaproteobacteria > Rhizobiales > Beijerinckiaceae > JAIXTM01. The sequence continues at coordinate 7,779 of JAIXTM010000012.1, forward strand.
CGGCTCCCTCGTCACGTCGACGCCGGCGAAGATCTTCGCGCTCTCCGAGATGCCGGGCAGGCGCTCGTGGAGGATTTTCGGGTCAAGATGGTCGAGGTGCAGGAAGATGTGGTCCTTGTTCTTGCCGACGCCGCGGCCGGCGCGGATCTCCATCGTCATGGAGCGCGAGACGACGTCGCGGGAGGCGAGGTCCTTGGCGGAGGGGGCATAGCGCTCCATGAAGCGCTCGCCCTCCGAATTGGTGAGGTAGCCGCCCTCGCCGCGGGCGCCCTCGGTGATGAGGCAGCCCGCGCCGTAGATGCCGGTGGGGTGGAACTGCACGAATTCCATGTCCTGCAGCGGCAGGCCGGCGCGCAGCACCATGGCGTTGCCGTCGCCCGTGCAGGTATGGGCCGAGGTCGCCGAGAAATAGGCGCGCCCGTAGCCGCCCGTCGCCAGGATGACGAGATGGGCGCGGAAGCGGTGGATCGTGCCGTCGTCCATCTTCAGGGCGACGACGCCGCGGCAGCGGCCGGCCTCGTCCATGATGAGGTCGATGGCGAAATACTCGATGAAGAACTCGGTGTTGTTGCGCAGCGCCTGGCCGTAGAGCGTGTGCAGGATGGCGTGGCCGGTGCGGTCGGCGGCGGCGCAGGTGCGCTGGGCGGTGCCCTTGCCGTAATGGGTCGTCATGCCGCCGAATGGGCGCTGGTAGATCTTGCCTTCCTCCGTGCGGGAGAAGGGCACGCCCCAATGCTCCAGCTCGTAGACGGCGGCGGGCGCGTTGCGAACGAGATATTCGATGGCGTCCTGGTCGCCCAGCCAGTCCGACCCCTTGACGGTGTCGTACATGTGGAAGCGCCAGTCGTCCTCGCCCATGTTGCCGAGGGCGGCGGAGATGCCGCCCTGGGCCGCAACCGTGTGGGAGCGGGTGGGGAAGACCTTGGAGATGCAGGCGGTCCTGAGGCCGGCCTGGGCGCAGCCGACAGTGGCGCGCAGGCCGGCGCCGCCGGCGCCGACGACGATGACGTCGAAGGTGTGGTCGATGATCGGATAGGCGGCGCCGTTCACCTTGGGGGCGACGGGCTCCGTGCTCGGAGGATTGACCATGGCGTTCAGGCTCCGAAGCTGATCTTCAGGACGGCGAAGCCGAGGGCGGCGCCCACGGCGAAGACGAAGAAGAGGTTGGCGATGGTCGCCGCGAATTTCGCGGCCTGCCCGTGCACGTAATCCTCGATCACGATCTGCAGCCCCAGGCGCATGTGGACGCAGACCGATACGATGAGGAGCAGCAGGCAGATCGCGATCGCCGGATGCGACACGATGGCCCGGGCGGTGGCGAAGTCCTGGCCGGCCGTGGCGATGACCACGCCGACGAAGATCACGATCAGCGGCGCGTTGGAGAGCGCGGTGAGGCGCTGCACCCAGAAATGGTCGGTGCCGGCATGGGCCGAGCCGAGGCCGCGGACGCGGGAGAGCGGGGTGCGCATCGAAGGCTTTAGGGACATGGGCTCGTCTTCCTTCAGCGGACCGCGTAGGCGATCGCCCAGGTGATCAGGGTGAGGACCAGCGATCCGGCGAGGGTGCCCTGCGCCAGCGCCATGCGCGGGCCGCGCTCGAAGGCCATGCCGAAATCCCACACGAAATGGCGCAGGCCGCCGAGCATGTGGTGGAACAGAGCCCAGCTATAGCCGAACAGGACGAGCTTCCCCAGAAGGGTGCCCATGGCCCAGCGCACGGTCTCGTAAGCCCCGGGCCCCGTGGCCAGGGCCACCAGCCACCACACGACGAGGGCGGTGCCCAGATAGAGCGCGACGCCCGTGACCCGGTGGAAGATGGACATCGCCATCGTCCAGGACCAGCGGTAGATCTGCAGGTGCGGCGACAGCGGCCTGTCGAAGGCTGGCCGTTGCGCGGGGACCTTGACGTCGGCCATGGGCGGCGGTCTCCGTGAGGCGGGTCTTCACCGATCCCAGTCTGGGATCGTTCAAAGCTGGCTGGCTACCTAACGGATATGACGCATCGCCACAATCCGGCCTTCGGCGGGGTCTGGTTACAAATCCGCGATTTTGTCAGCCCTCTTCGGTTTTCTCATCGCGGCATCAGGACCCAGTAGTCGAGATCGAGCAGCACGGCCGGATGGTCCGCGTCGCCCTCCTTCAATGGAAAGTCCGCGCACGGCACCTTGGCCGCGACGGTGCGCAGGCGCAGCGCCCCCATATCGGCGCGGCCGGGAAGCTCCGCCATCTCCACGACCTCGCTCCAGGCGTGGACCGTGTCGCCGGCGAAAAGCGGCGAAACGTGGCGCCCGCCATTGATCGCCGCGATGTGGAAGGCGTTGCCGAAGCCGTTGAAGGTCAGCGCCCGGGCGATGGAGATGACGTGGCCGCCATAGATGAGCCGCCGGCCGAAGCGGGTGTCCCTGGCGGCGAGCGCATCGAAATGCACCTTGGCGTTGTTCTGGTAGAGCCGCGTGGCGAGCTGGTGCTCGGCCTCCTCGACGGTCGCGCCGTCCACATGGGCGATCCGCTCGCCGACGGCGTAGTCGCCGAAGCGATGGGGCGAGCCGGACAGGGCGACGTCGTATCCCGCGACCGGCGGGCAGGCGGCCCCGAGCGCGGAAGCCGGAACCGCCCCGGGCAGGTCGGGGATGGTCTCTTCCGGCGCGGGCGATGCCTCGTCGCGTTTGCGCACCATGACCCAGCGCACATAGTCCAGCACGGGGCGGCCGTGCTGGTTGGTGCCGCGCGAGCGGACATAGACGATCCCGGCCTTGCCGTTGGACGTCTGCTTGAGGCCGATGACCTGCGAGGTCGCCGCCAGCGTGTCCCCGGCATGGACCGGCTCGAGGAAGCGGCAATCGGCATAGCCGAGATTGGCGACCGCGTTCAGCGAGATGTCCGGCACGGTCTTGCCGAAGACCACATGGAAGACGAGGAGATCGTCCAGCGGGCGACGGGGATAGCCGATCGCCGTGGCGAAGCTCTCCGCGCTCTGGACCGCGAATCGGCTGCCGTAGAGGGCGACGTAAAGGGCCGCGTCGCCCTCCGTGATGGTCCGCGGCGTCGCGTGGACGATGGTCTCGCCCAGGCGGAAATCCTCGAAAAACCGGCCTGAATTGGTCTTGTTCATCGACGTCCGGCCTTATCCCGCACCTCATTCACCAAGCGACAACGCATTTTGCCGATGCTGGCGGAAGACAGCCTTTGGTCGCACGAGAATCAGGTCAGGGAAACGTTGTGTCGAAGAGTTCCGCGTCGCGTACCGCGTCTTCCCGCGCCGACCGTGCCCGCGCCGCCGCATCGCCGGCCGGGCTGGAAGCCGACCACGAGGCCGCGCCGGCGGCCCAGCGCCAGAAGGAGCGGGCGCGCCTGCGCCGCCAGATCGCCCGCGGCCGCTCGCTCGCGCAGCAGCGCCGTCCGCAGGAGGCGATCGAGGCCTATCGCGAGGCGCGCGACATCGCGGCCCATCTCGCCGGAGAGCGGCCGGCGGGCCGGGCGCTCGCCGACCTCTCCCGCATCGACCGCCTGATCGGCGAGGAGGCCCGGCGCCTGGGCGACGTCGCGGGGGCGCTGGAAGCGTTTCGCACCGCCCATGCCGCGCTCACCGATTTCATCGCTGCCCATCCGGGCGACAGCGAGCGCCTGCACGACCTGACGCGGGTGCGCGCCGCCCTGCGCGACACGCTGCGCGAAGCGCAGGACGAACGGCTCGCCATCGCGGCCGGCCGCATGGCCGCCGCCAACGCGCAGGCGCTGGCCGACCAGTTCCCGGACGATCCGTCCTGGACCATCGAGGCGATGAACCAGCGCATGGCGCTCGCCAAGATCCTGCGCAAGGTCGATCCCGACCAGGCCTATCCCGCCTATTTCGAGGTGGTGCGCACCGGGCGCGCCATGGCCGAGGCGCGCCCGCTGGAAGGCATCGCCTGGGACATCGTCAAGCGCGCGCATCTGGACCTCGCCGACCTGCAGCAGGCCGAAGGGCTGCGCGCGGACGCGCTGGCCACGCTCGTCGGCTTCCGCAGCCTCGTCTCCCAGCGGCGCGATGCGGCGCCGGAACTCGGCGGACGGGCGCTGGACGCGGCCCTGGAGCGCTACCTCACGGGGTTGATCCTCGTCGCTTCGGGCGACGACAGGGCGGCCATCGCCGCCTTCCAGGAGGGGCTCACCGTCATCGAGGAACTCGACCCGCTGGACTACCTGACGACGACGGCGCAGCAGCATCGCGGCCGGATCATCGCCCATGCGGAGAAGGCCGCCAGCCGGCTCGGCGACATGGACGCGCTGGCCGATCTGCGCGGACGGATGCTCGCCCGGCTCGACCACCTGATGACGGACTCGGACGGCGACGCCAAGCAGCGCCACGCGCTCGTGTCCCACGCCTATGATCTTGCCCGCACGCTGATCGACAAGGATGCGCCGGAACTCGCCGTCGAGGCGCTGACCTTCGCCGAGGAGGTCCTGGAAGCCCAGGCCCTCGGCCATTCGGATCGCGTCTATGTGGAGCGTTGGCGTGCCTTCCTGAAGCTCGAACTCGGCCGGGCCTGGCGCGAGAGCGGCGACCGCGAAGGGGCCATCGACACGTTCGGCGAGAGCCTCGTCATCAACGGCCGCCTGTCGCGGGACGATCCGGCCGACATCCGGGCGCAATGCGACGCGGCCTATGCGGAATGGCAGCTGGCGCTGCTCACGCGCGAGGGCCGGGATGCCCGCTTCCGCAGGGCGCGCGGCACGCTGCGCTTCCTGGAACGGTCCGGCCGCCTGCCGCCCTATGCGCGCGGCTGGATCGGCCGGATCGAGCAGGACATGTACAAGGCCTGAGGCGGGTCAGACGCGCTGCATGCGCTTGCCCTGCCGCACCGCGGCGGGCAGCGCGTCGCGCAGCGCGGCGACGATCCGGTCCAGGTTCGACGGAATCACAGTCATCCGGACATCGGCGAGCGCCTCGAGCACCGGCGGGATGACCTCGTCCTCCGGCACGCCTTCCGCTCGAGCCGCCAGCCGGGCGGCGCCGAGCCCGGCGAGGAGGATGACGACCTGCACCTGCAAGGTCACGTCGAACATAAGCGTGCGTGGCAGTGGATGACGGCGCTCGGTCAGCAAATCCTGAACCGGAGCCGCGAGCAGGTCGAAATCCTGGGTGTCTGGTGGCAGGGTATGGGCGAACCCCGCGACGGCCATCGTTCTGGAACGGCCTTCGACCAGCGCCCCGATGAAGCGGTTCATGCGATACGTCGTGCTGAGATACGACCTCACTGCCCGGCGTGACCTGGGGGACAGAGCGGCGAGGGTAACCGGCGCGGCGGCGGCGAAGGGACCCGCCTCCTGAAACCCCGCGCTGAAGGGCCCGATCATGTGATGCATCTCGCGGCGATGCTTCGGCGCCGGCCGGAGCCGCGCGAGATGGCGCTCGAGTTCAGCCCTGATCTGCCGTTTCAACCGCCGCGGCCTCGCCAGCGGATCGGGCTCTTCCCTGACCCTCAGATGGATGAGCCCGGCAAAGGCAAAGGTCACCAGGCCCAACAGGCCCAGCGCGCCCTCCTTGCCGGCCTTGACGACAAGCCAGTCGGTCGCGGCCGTGAACACTTCGACGGCGGTTGAAAACTCGGCGCCGGGCAGACGGGTCAGGAATCCTGTGGCGATCTCCAGGGCGAGCGGAACCGCCAGGATCATCAGGAAGGTGATATGGCCGAGCATGCGCATCGGGGGCGAATGTCGCCGTGCGCGTCTTAAGATTTTCCGTCTGCCCGAGCGGCGTTCAACCCAGATCGGGCATCGGGAGGCCGCGGCGGCGGCAGGCGGCCTCGAGCGTATTGCGCAGGAGGCAGGCGATGGTCATCGGGCCGACGCCGCCGGGGACGGGCGTGATCGCGCCGGCCACCATCCTCGCTTCCTCGAAATTGACGTCGCCGACGAGCCGGGTCCCGTTCGGGCGGGAGGCATCGGCGATGCGGTTGATGCCGACATCGATGACGATTGCGCCGGGTTTCACCCAGTCGCCGCGCACCATTTCCGGCCGGCCGACGGCGGCGACGAGCACATCCGCGCGGCGGCAGATGGCGGCAAGGTCCCGGGTGCGGGAATGGGCGACCGTCACGGTCGCGTCCGCGGCCAGCAGCAATTGCGCGATGGGCTTGCCCACGAGGTTGGAGCGGCCGACCACCACCGCCTCGGCCCCCGCAACGTCCGGCATGACCGAGCGCAGCAGCATCATGGCGCCGAGCGGCGTGCAGGGCACGAGGCCTGGGCGGCCGGAGGCAAGGCGTCCGGCGCTGACATCGGTGAGCCCGTCCACGTCCTTGTCCGGGTCGATGGCCTCGATGACCGGCCGCGCGTCGAGGCCCTTCGGCAGGGGCAGCTGGACGAGGATGCCGTCCACCTGCGGGTCGGCATTGAGGGCGCGCACCAGGGCCACGAGATCGCCCTGCGGGACCGAGGCGGGCAGCTTGTGCTCGATGGAGCGCATGCCGACCTCGACCGTCTGGCGCGCCTTGTTGCGCACATAGACCTGGCTCGCCGGGTCCTCGCCCACCAGCACGACGGCGAGGGCCGGCTGCGTGCCGGCGCGGACGAGGCCTTCCACCGCGGCGGCGATGCGCCCGCGCAGGCCCTCGGCGAACGCCTTCCCGTCGATCAGCGTGGCTGTCATCGTCATGGTCCGATCAGGGGATGCAGGGTCGAGCTTCCGCGAGCCGCGGCTTTCAGAGCACCAGCGGGATGAGGTTCTGCTCGATGACCTTCTGCACGAGCAGGATGAGCAGGAGCAGGATGACCGGCGAGACGTCGATGCCGCCGAGATTGGGCAGGAAGCGCCGGATCGGCCGCAGGGCCGGCTCGGTCACCTGGTAGAGGAAATTCCAGATCGCCCCGACGACCTCGTTGCGGACGTTCACGACGTTGAAGGCGACCAGCCAGCTCATGATCGCGGAGGCGATCAGGATGAACCAGTAGATGTTGAGGGCGATCAGGATGACTTCGAGGACGGCGCGCATTGCGGCAGGGCTCTCGCTCAGCGGAATCGGGTGCGGTGGCCGGTCCCGGCTGCCGCGCGTCAGACCTTTAGCGGTCCCCACGGCCTTCGACAACGGCGCCCGCGGCCGCAGCGGATTTCCTTTGACAGCATCGCGGCCCGCACCCTAAAAGGCGCGCGCTTGGTCGCGAAACCGGCCGGGGCTGTAGCTCAGATGGGAGAGCGCTGCAATCGCACTGCAGAGGTCAGGGGTTCGAATCCCCTCAGCTCCACCAGGTTCCCCGCCGTCTTCCTGCTCTTTTCCCGCAAACCGATAAGACCGTCAGCCGCGCCTTGTCCGGATTGGGCCGCGTCCGGTGCCGCCGCGCTCAGAAGCGCACGGGCGGCAGGGGCTCGTGGACGATGACCGGCAGGGGCTGGGGTGGGCCGATGGGGCGTACGCGGTCGCCGAAGGGGCGCGTCAGCCACGGGACGGCGATGAGCAGGCCCACCATCGCGAGCTGGATCAGGACGAACGGGACCGCGCCCCAATAGATGTCGCGGGAGGCGACCGCGGCCGGCGCGACGCTGCGCAGGTTGAACAGGGCCATGCCGAAGGGCGGGTGCATGAACGAGGTCTGCATGTTCACGCACAGGAGCACCGCGAACCAGACCAGATCGATGCCGAGCGCCTGCGCCACCGGGACCAGAAGCGGCAGGACGATGAAGGCGATCTCGAAGAAATCGAGGAAGAAGGCCAGGAGGAAGACGATCAGGTTTGAGACGACGAGGAAGCCGGTCGCGCCGCCGGGCAGCGCCTCGAACAGGCCCTTCACCCAGACGTCGCCGTCCATGCCCCGAAAGGGCAGGGTGAAGCAGGTGGCGCCCACCAGGATGAACACGGCGCAGCACGAAAGCAGAAGCGTCGCGTCCACCGCCTGGCGCAGGCGGTGGAGGTCGAGCCGGCCGCGGGCATAGGCGATGACCATGGCGCCGACCGCGCCATAGGCGCCGGCCTCGGTCGGCGTCGCGAAGCCCGCGAACATGCTGCCGAGGGAGAGCCCGAGCAGCACGAGCGGCGGGGCGAGCGAGCGCAGGATCTGCGCCGCCATCTCCCGCGCGGGGACGGCTTCCACCTCGCGGATCGGCGGCATGGTGCCGGGCCGGATGACGGCCACCGTGCCGATCAGGACGAGATAGAGCAGCGCCAGCGCGATGCCGGGCAGCCAGGCCCCGGCATAGAGCTCGCCGATGGACAGGCCCATGATGTCGGCGAAGACGATGAGGACGAGGCTCGGCGGGATGACCTGGGCGAGGGTCGCGGCGGCGGCGATGGAGCCGCAGCCGAGCCTGAGGTCGTAGCGGGCCTTCATCATCGTCGGCAGCGAGATGAGCCCCATGGCGATGACCGAGGCCTGGACGAGGCCGGTCGTCGCCGCGAACAGGGCGCCCACGACGATCACGGTGACTGCGAGGCCGCCGGGCACGCGCCCGAAGAGCCGGCCCGTCGTCTCCAGGAGGTCCTCGGCAAGGCCCGACCGCTCCAGCACCATGCCCATGAAGGTGAAAAGCGGGATGGCGAGCAGCAGCTCGTTGAAGGTGATGCCGTAGATGCGCAGAGGGATCGCCCCGACAAAGGCAGGCGCGAACGCCCCGGTCGCGACGCCGATGCCCAGGAAGGCGAAGCCGTGGGCCATCAGGGTCAGCGCCACGGGGAAGCCGAGGAGCAGCGCGAGCGCGAGGCTCCCGAACATGATGGGGGCGAGGGCCTCGGTCACGGCGCCGCTTCCGCCTTGCGGTCGAGCGCGAGTCCTGCGGGCGCGACGATAGCCGGGCGATGCCCGGACAGCTGAAGCAGCGCCTTCACCGCCTGCGACAGGCCCTGGAGCCCGAGCAGGGCGAAGCCGGTCGGCATGAAGGCGATGAGGAGCCAGCGCGGCAGCCCGATGACCACGTCCGGCGGGCCTTCGTTCTGAAGCAGCGAGATCCAGAACATGCCGGCGGTGAACCAGACGAGATAGGCGCAGATCGGCACGATGAAGACGAGGTGGATCGCCGCCTCGATGGCATGGCGCAGGCGCGGGTCCGCATGCTGGCTGACGATGTCGATGCGCACATGCTCGTCGCGCAGCAGCGTGTAGCCGGCCCCGATCATGAAGATCGCGGCGAACATGTACCATTGCGCCTCGCTGACATGGTTGGAGGCCAGCGAGAACAGGCGCCGCGACAGGCCGTGGACGACGGTGACCACGCAGATGACCGGGACGAGCCAGCGCACGGCCTCGCCGACGCGCAGGTTGAGGCGATCGATGGCGGCGCAGGCGCCAAGCAGGCGGGCGGCAAGGCTCATGCGGCCTCCCAGTCGGCGCCGCGGGCCAGATGCAGGATATCGAGCACGTCGCCTGCGCCCGCCGACGCCTGCGCCTCGAAGACCATGAAGGTCTGGCTCCAGTCGCCGGGATCGATCCAGGACAGGGTCTCGTCGTCGCCGGGGGCAAGTTCGCCGGCGACCGGCTTTCCCGCCGCCAGGAGGGGCCGCGTCACGGCGCGCCGGATCGCCTGCGCGGCCGCGACGGCGCGGCGCCCGGGCCGGTGCGCGACGAGGCCGGTCTGCACGCGGGGACGGCCGAGACTGCCGGTCAGGGCCGCGAAGAGCGGCCCGGCGAGGAAGGACCAGGCCGCGTCGGTGCGGCTCCAGAGATAGACCGGCGCATAGAGGTTGACCGGCGCCCCGGCGGCGCGGTCGGCGAGGAGGAAGGCCTTGAAGACCAGGCCCTCCGTTCCGTCGAAGAGATGGCCGCGCTCGGCGACCCGGTCGCGGATGCGCCGCATGTCGTAATCGGCGGGCAAAGCGAACTCGTAGTGCATCGCGAACATGGCGGCGTCCCGTGCGGCAGGCGATGGCCGCAGGAGACCCCTCAGCAATTCATTTGACTATTCGATTTCGCAAATCGAAATATCAGGAATGCAAATGATATGAGCGGGCCATGCGCAACCTCGACATCGCCGTCCTGCGGACCTTCGTGCTGACCGTCGATCGGGGCGGGCTCGGCCGTGCCGCCGAGGCGGTCGGCCGCTCGCAGCCCGCGGCGAGCCTGCAATTGCGGCGGCTGGAGGACGAGGTCGGCCGGCCGCTCCTGCGCCGGAAGGGCCGTCGGCTGGAACTGACCGAGGCGGGTGCCGCGCTCCTGCCCCTCGCCCGCCAGCTCATCGAGATGCATGACGGCATGGTGGCCGCCATCGCTCGGCCTTCGCTCAACGGACAGGTCCGGCTCGGCGTGGCGCAGGATCTCGCGGACAGCCTGCTGACAGCGACGCTCGCGCCGTTGACGCGCGCCCATCCGGCACTCGATCTGCTGGTGCGCACGGACAAGACGTCCGAGCTCTCCGCGGCCTTGGCGGCGGGTGAGCTCGATATCGCGCTGGTCTTCGACGACGGCGACGCGGAGGGTCCGGGCGAGGTGCTGGCCCGGCTGCCGATGCGCTGGATCGGCCGGCGGACGGACATGGCGCGCATCGCCGATCCGGTGAGACTCGTCGCGTTCGAAGGGAGCTGCGCCTTCAACCGGGCGGCGGAGGCGGCGCTGGCCGAGGCCGGCCGCCCGTGGCGGCGCGTCTTCACCAGCGCGAGCCTGTCCAGCCAGTGGTCGGCGATACGGGCCGGGCTTGGGATCGGCGTCCGCACGCCGCTTGGCCTGCCGGACGACCTCACGCCGCTGCCGGCCCGGCTCGCGCCGTGCCCGCTGCCCTCCGTCTCGGTCAGGCTGCTGCGGCGCCCGGGCGCGAGCCCGGCTGCGGACCATCTGGTTGGCCTGCTACGCCTGGAGATCGGGCGGCTGGCCGCGCAGACGGAGCTGCGCGATGCCGCCTGATGCTCGTCCTGCCAGTGCGGCGGCGCGGTCGGCCGCCCCGCCGTCTTGGCGGATCAGGCCGCCTTGCGGTTGACCGCGGCCTCGGCGAGCTGGCTGAGCAGCTCGTCGGTCTTCTTCTCCTCGGCGAGGGTCTGCTCCAGGAGCTTGACGGCATCGTTCATGCCGAGCTGCTTCGCCCAGGTCCGCAGCGTGCCGTAGCGGGAGATCTCGTAATGCTCGACGGCCTGCGCAGCGGCGAGCAGGCCGGCATCGAGGGCGTCGCTCTCTGCGAAGTCCTCCATAACCTCCTTGCTCTCGTCGATGATGCCGATGATCGCGTCGCAGGTCTTGCCCCGCGGCGCCTTGCCGACGATTTCGAAGACGCGGTCGAGACGCTCGATCTGCACCTCGGTCTCCTCCCGGTGGCGCTCGAAGGCGGCGCGCAGCTCCTCCGACTCGGCCTTCTTGGCCATGCGCGGCAGCGCGCGCAGGATCTGCTTCTCGGCGTAGTAGATGTCTTTCAGCGTTTCGACGAACAGGTCGTTCAGGGTCTTGTTGCCGGCCATGGCGCTCTCCTTGGGAAGGTTCTCGGGAACGGGTTCTCGCTGGCCACCAACGAAGCGCGTCTGCCCTTGTTCCGGTGCCTATCGCGTCGCGTCGAGCACGATCTTTCCCAGATGCGCGCTGCTCTCCATCAGCTCGTGGGCGCGGCGGGCCTCCGACAGGGGGAAGACCGTGTCCACGACCGGACGGACCGTCCGTGCCGCCAGCAGCGGCCAGACGCGTTCGCGCAGGGCGGCGGCGATGGCTGCCTTTTCCTGAACGCTGCGCGGACGGAGCGTCGAGCCTGTGAAGGTCAGCCGCTTCATCATGATCGGGCGCAGGTCGAGCTCGGCCTTGCTGCCCCTGAGAAACGCGATCTGGACGAGCCGGCCGCCAATCGCCAGCAGGGCGAGATTGCGAGGAGTATAGTCGCCGCCGACCATGTCGAGGATGACGTCGACGCCGCGTCCACCATGGGCGGCCTTCACCGCCTCGACGAAATCCGTCTCGCGGTAATTGAAGGCGGCCGTTGCGCCGAGGCCGACGCAGAAATCGCACTTGTCCTTCGAGCCCGCCGTGGCGAAGACCGTGGCTCCGAAGGCGGCGGCGAGCTGGATCGCGGTGGACCCGATGCCGCTCGATCCGCCATGGACGAGGAAAGCCTCGCCGGACTTGAGGCCGCCGCGGGTGAAGACGTTGTCGTAGACGGTGAAGAAGGTCTCGGGCACGCCGGCGGCCTCGATCATCGACAGGCCGTCCGGCACAGGCAGGCACAGATCCTGGTCGGCGATGGCGTATTCGGCGTAGCCGCCGCTGGCGACAAGAGCACAGATCCTGGTGCCGAGCAGGCCCGGCCGCGCACCGTCGCCGAGTTCCACGACCTCGCCGGCGATCTCCAGGCCCGGAATGTCCGTCGCGCCCGGCGGCGGCGGGTAGGCTCCGGCGCGTTGGAGGCAATCGGGGCGGTTGATGCCGGCGCCGTGGACCTTGACCAGCACCTGGCCGGGGCCGGGCCGCGGTACGGGGGCCTTCTCGATGCGGATGACTTCGGGCCCGCCCGGCCGTTCGAACCGCACCTGCCGCATCGTGCGGTCCTGCGTGACGTCGCGCTCCATCCCGGCAAGCTCCCGTGTCATCCTCGAGGCCAAAGCCCGAAAGTGTGTCACCGAGGGGGGTCTGTCGAGCCGTGGAATCCGCGATCCGATTCATCGGGAATTAGCGGTTGCCGGGTTCTGATCGGGCTATGCGCCCGGCAGAAGCGTCCGGGCCGTGGGGGATCAGAATGGGCGTTCCGAAGCTGGACCCGCGTCCGGCCGTGCACGTGCTGGCCGACAGCGCGGCGAAGGAGCGGCTGCTGCGCTCGGCCCTGGAGCCGGCCTTCCGCATCCTGCCCGTGCCGCGCCACGGTCTGGAGCCGGGCGCCGGCGAGGGCCGGCTGGCCGTGATCGACGTCGACCTCCAGGACGTGAAGACGGTCATGCACGTCAAGGGCATGCTGCCGGTGCTGAAGAGCCTCGACCGATGCGTCTTCGTCGTCGACAGGCACATCAAGAAGGCGATGATCCAGGCCCATGCGCTGGGCGCCACCAACATCATGTTCAATCCCGTGCATGACCTGCGGCTCGTGGCGATGCTGCTGGGAGACGGGGAGGGCGCCGAGGACGGTTCCATGGAATCGCTCGGTTTGGAAGGACCCGTGGCCGAGGCGGCCAAGGCCGCATCGGCGGGACAGAAGACGTTGCTCGCCCTGTTCTCCGCCGTGACGGCCGGGTCGCCCGTGTCGCCCCAGGCCGTCGAGGAGGCGGGCCGTGCCATCGCCGACAACATTGCCGAGACGAGCCTCACCAACTGGCTCGACACGGTGCGCCAGCACCACGAGGGCACGTTCCAGCACTGCCTCCTGGTGACCGGCGTTGCGGTCGGCTTCGGGCAGCTTCTCGGTCTCGCCCGGCGCGACGTCCAGCGGCTGGCGACGGCGGGCATGTTCCATGATGTGGGCAAGGCCAGCATCCCGCTGGAAATCCTCGACAAGCCGGGCCGGCTCGACGAGGACGAACTCAAGGTGATGCGCAGCCATCCCGTCATCGGCTACGACGCCATCGCCGGCACGCCGGGCGTGTCGGAGGAGGTGGCCGACGTGGTGCGCCACCACCACGAATTCCTGGACGGGTCCGGCTATCCCGACGCGCTGGAGGGGACGTCCATTTCCGATCTGTGCCGGATCATGACGATCTCGGACATCTTCGCGGCCCTGATCGAGGATCGGAAACACAAGCCGCCCATGGCGCGCGCCGACGCCTACGAGATCATCCGCGGCATGACCGGCAAGCTGGAAGCCCCGCTCGTCGCCGCTTTCCGGGACGTGGCGCTCAAGGCCTGACGCCGCCCGCCTGTGGAGAAGACGCCGCCGCAGGTCCGGCAGGACGTCCGCGCGTGGTAGATGCGTTGCCCGATGACGACGCATATCGACATGGGGGCGCAGACCGACGGGCGTCCCGCCCGGCTCGACCTGGCCGAGCTCCTGGCGACGCGCCTCCTCGTCCAGGGTAATTCCGGCTCGGGCAAGTCGCATCTCCTGCGCCGGCTCCTGGAACAGAGCGCGCCCTTCGTGCAGCAGGTCGTCATCGATCCCGAGGGCGACTTCGTGACCCTCGCCGACGCGTTCGGCCATATCGTCATCGACGCGGACCGCAAGGAGGCCGACCTCCAGCGCATGGCGGCGCGTGTCCGGCGCCACCGCGTCTCGGTGATCCTGAACCTGGAATCGCTGGATGCCGAGGCGCAGATGCGCCGCGCCGCCGCCTTCCTCGGCGGGCTGTTCGAGGCCGAGCGGGAGCACTGGTATCCGGCCCTCGTCGTCGTCGACGAGGCGCAGCTCTTCGCGCCGGCGGCGGCCGGCGAGGTGTCGGACGATGCGCGGCGACTCTCGCTCGGCGCCATGACGAACCTGATGTGCCGGGGCCGCAAGCGCGGCCTGTCGGGCATCATCGCGACGCAACGCCTCGCCAAGCTCGCCAAGAACGTAGCGGCGGAGGCTTCCAACTTCCTCATGGGGCGCACCTTCCTCGATATCGACATGGCGCGCGCCGCCGATCTCCTGGGCCTGGAGCGGCGGCAGGCCGAGATGTTCCGCGACCTGGAACGCGGCCATTTCATCGCGCTCGGGCCCGCGCTCGCCCGCCGGCCGCTGCAGATCCGCATCGGCGCGGTGACGACCGAGAGCCGGGGCGCCGGCCCCGCGCTCCTGCCGCTGCCGGAGCGGCAGGGCGATCCGCATGCGCTGATCGACATCCCGGACGAGCCCGCCTTCGAGCGCCTGCGCCCGGCCGCGGCCGCGCCGCAGCGCCCCTCGGCGGAGGACGTGCTCGTCGACCTCTCGCGCTATCGTCCGCCGCAGCCGGTCGCGGCGCCCGCCCAGAGCCCGGAGGAGATCGGCGCGGCGATCGACGGCATCCTGAGCGACATCCTCACCGATCCGGACCAGACGCGGCGGGCCATCGCCGTGCTCTACCAGGACTTTACGGTGCGATGCCGGATGCGCGGCGTGCCGGCTGACCGGCTCGGGCTCTCCGCCTTCCGCCGCCGCCTCGCCGCGGCGCGGGCGGGGATCGACGAGGCGCGCGCGGGCGATCCCGAATGGCAACGGGCGCTCGACGTCGCAGCCGGCGTGCCGGACGACCTGGAGGCGGTGTTCCTCAGGATCGCCCGCGCGGCGCTCAATGCCGAGGCCTGTCCGTCGGACGCCGATCTCGCGGCGATCTACGGAACGCAATCGGCCTCCCGCGCCCGGCGGCTGCTCGCCTGGCTGGAGGAACGCGAGATCGTCGTATGCCGCACCGACAGAGCGGGGCTACGCATCGTCGCGATCCCGGCGCTCGGCGCGGAGACGGCGCCCGGGCCCGCGGACGGCTCCGGCGCGATGCCGGCGGGCCTCGCCCGCTCTCCTTGATTTTTCCACATACGGGTAGGACAGAGGAGCGGCGTCCCGCGGCACGGGGCGGCGGACACGGAGTGACGTCATGAAGATCGCGATGGTCGGATCGGGCTATGTGGGCCTGGTGTCTGGAGCCTGCTTCGCCGATTTCGGCCACGACGTGGTCTGCATCGACAAGGACGAGCGCAAGATCGCGGCGCTGAAGGCGGGCGAGATCCCGATCTTCGAGCCGGGGCTCGACGATCTCGTGGCCGTCAATGCCGAGGCGGGCCGCCTGTCCTTCACGACCGACCTCGCGGAAGGCATCCGGGGAGCGGATGCCGTGTTCATCGCGGTCGGCACGCCCTCGCGGCGCGGCGACGGCTTCGCTGACCTGTCCTATGTCTACGGCGCGGCGCGGGAGATCGCGGCGGCGCTGACCGGCTTCACCGTGATCGTCACCAAGTCCACCGTGCCGGTGGGCACCGGCGACGAGGTGGAGCGGATCGTGCGCGAGACGAGGCCCGACGCCCGGTTCTCGGTCGTGTCCAACCCGGAATTCCTGCGCGAGGGCGCGGCGATCGACGATTTCAAGCGGCCGGACCGCATCGTCATCGGTGCCGACGACGACCAGGGTTTCCGGGTCATCCACGATGTGTACCGGCCGCTCTCGCTCAACAGCCTGCCGGTCCTGCGCACCAGCCGCCGGACCGCGGAGCTGACCAAGTACGCCGCCAACGCGTTCCTGGCGGTGAAGATCACCTTCATCAACGAGATCGCCGACCTGTGCGAGCAGGTGGGCGCCAATGTCCAGGACGTCGCGCGCGGCATGGGGCTCGACAACCGGATCGGCTCGAAGTTCCTCCATGCCGGGCCCGGCTATGGCGGCTCGTGCTTCCCGAAGGACACGCTGGCACTGGTGAAGACCGCGCAGGATTACGGCGCGCCGGTGCGCATCGTGGAGACGGTGACCGCCGTCAACGACCAGCGCAAGCGCGGCATGGCGCGCAAGGTCGTAGCGGCGTGCGGCGGCGCGGTGCGCGGCAAGACGATCGCGGTCCTCGGCCTCACCTTCAAGCCGAACACCGACGACATGCGCGAGGCCCCCTCGCTCGCGATCATCGCGGCTTTGCAGGATGCCGGGGCGCAGGTCCGCGCCTACGATCCCGAAGGCATGGAGCAGGCCCGGCAGATGCTGAGCGACGTCGACTATGCGCGCGACGCCTATGATTGCGTGAGCGGAGCCGATGCCGCGGTGATCGTGACCGAATGGGATGCGTTCCGCGCGCTCAATCTCGACCGGGTCAAGGGCCTGATGAGCGCGCCCGTCCTGGTCGACCTGCGCAACGTCTACCGGCCGGACGACATGCGGGCGCGGGGCTTCACCTATGTGGATGTCGGCCGCGGTACGCCCCCCGGTCCCGCCGCCGCCGACGCGGCCGCCTGACGCGTCCCAAGCCTTTCGCCTATCAGCCGATGTGATGACGCTCCGGCCGCGGCCGGCCGCTTGATCGCGGCCGCCGATCTCTGGTTATGACCCGATGACAACGGGCTTTGCGGCGACGCGGGTGGACGCTCCGCGCCGTCCGGCCCTAGAGTCCGCGCCAAGACCGACGTGGGAGGGCTGCCAGCGCATGCGCGACATCATCGACAAGCTCGAGGAACGGCGCGTCAATGCGCGGCGCGGCGGCGGAGAGCAGCGCATCGCCGCCCAGCACAAAAGGGGCAAGCTGACGGCGCGGGAGCGGATCGAGCTCTTGCTCGATGCCGGCTCCTTCGAGGAGTTCGACATGTTCGTGCAGCATCGCTGCACGGATTTCGGCATGGACAAGGGCGACAAAATCCCCGGCGACGGCGTCGTCACCGGCTGGGGCACGGTGAACGGCCGCACGGTCTTCGTCTTCTCCAAGGATTTCACGGTGTTCGGCGGGTCCTTGTCGGAAACCCACGCCCAGAAGATCACCAAGATCCAGGACATGGCGGTGAAGATGCGGGCGCCGATCGTCGGCATCTTCGATGCGGGCGGCGCGCGCATCCAGGAAGGTGTCGCCGCGCTCGGCGGCTATGGCGAGGTCTTCCGCCGCAACGTCATCGCGTCCGGCGTGATCCCCCAGATCTCCGTCATCATGGGCCCCTGCGCCGGCGGCGACGTCTATTCGCCCGCGATGACCGACTTCATCTTCATGGTCCGCGACACGTCCTACATGTTCGTGACGGGCCCCGACGTGGTGAAGACGGTTACAAACGAAACAGTTACAGCCGAAGACCTCGGCGGCGCGCGAGTCCACACGACGAAATCCTCGGTGGCGGACGGCGCCTACGAGAACGACGTCGAGGCGCTGCTCCAGATGCGCCGCCTCATCGACTTCCTGCCGGCCAACAATCTCGACGGCGTGCCGGAATGGCCGAGCTACGACGTGCCGAGCCGCGTGGACATGTCGCTGGACACGCTGATCCCCGACAATCCCAACAAGCCCTACGACATCAAGGAACTGATCCTGAAGGTCGTGGACGAGGGCGACTTCTTCGAGATCCAGGCGACCTACGCCGCCAACATCGTCACCGGCTTCGCCCGGGTGGAAGGGCGCACGGTCGGCATCGTCGCCAACCAGCCGATGGTGCTGGCGGGCGTGCTGGACGCCGATGCCAGCCGCAAGGCGGCGCGGTTCGTGCGCTTCTGCGACGCGTTCGGCATCCCGATCGTCACCTTCGTGGACGTGCCCGGCTTCCTCCCCGGCACGGCCCAGGAATATGGCGGCCTCATCAAGCATGGCGCCAAGCTGCTCTTCGCCTATTCGGAGGCGACGGTGCCGCTGGTCACCATCATCACGCGCAAGGCCTTCGGCGGCGCCTATGACGTCATGGCGTCGAAGCATACGGGCGCCGACGTGAACTATGCCTGGCCGAGCGCGCAGATCGCGGTGATGGGCGCCAAGGGCGCCGTGGAGATCATCTTCCGCGCCGATCTCGGCGACCCGGACAAGATCGCCGCGCGGACCAAGGAATACGAGGACCGCTTCATGTCGCCCTTTGTGGCGGCGGAGCGCGGCTATATCGACGATGTGATCATGCCCCACTCCACGCGCAAGCGGATCGCCCGCGCGCTCGCCATGCTGCGCCACAAGGAGGCCGAGCGCCCCTGGCGCAAGCACGACAACATTCCGCTCTAGGGGCGCGCCGATGTTCTCAAAGATCCTTATCGCGAACCGGGGCGAGATCGCCTGCCGCGTCATCAAGACGGCGCGGCGCATGGGCATCAAAACCGTCGCCGTCTATTCGGATGCCGACCGGGACGCGCTGCACGTGGAGATGGCGGACGAGGCTGTCCATATCGGCCCGCCGCCCGCGGCCCAGTCCTATCTCGTCATCGACAGGATCGTGGCGGCCTGCCGCCAGACCGGCGCCGAGGCCGTGCATCCGGGTTATGGCTTTCTGTCGGAGCGCGAGGCCTTCGCCGAGGCGCTGAAAAGCGCCGGGATCGTCTTCATCGGGCCAAACCCGAAGGCCATCGCGGCCATGGGCGACAAGATCGAGTCCAAGAAGGCGGCGGCCGCCGCGAAGGTCTCGACCGTGCCGGGCTTCCTCGGGATCATCGAGAGCCCCGAGCATGCGGTGACGATCGCCGACGAGATCGGCTATCCGGTCATGATCAAGGCCTCCGCCGGCGGCGGCGGCAAGGGCATGCGCATCGCCCATTCGGCCGACGAGGCGGCCGAGGGCTTCGCCCGCGCCAAGTCGGAGGCCGCATCCTCCTTCGGCGACGACCGCGTCTTCGTGGAGAAGTTCATCGTCGATCCGCGCCACATCGAAATCCAGGTTCTCGGCGACAAGCACGGCAACGTCGTCTATCTCGGCGAGCGCGAATGCTCGATCCAGCGGCGCAACCAGAAGGTGATCGAAGAGGCGCCGTCACCCCTGCTCGATGAGACGACCCGCCGGAAGATGGGCGAGCAGGCCGTCGCTCTCGCCAAGGCCGTCAATTACGACAGCGCCGGCACGGTGGAATTCGTCGCCGGGCAGGACCGCTCGTTCTATTTCCTTGAGATGAACACGCGCCTCCAGGTCGAGCATCCGGTGACCGAGATGATCACCGGAATCGACCTCGTCGAGGAGATGATCCGGATCGCGGCCGGCGAGAGGCTGCGGTTCTCGCAGGGCGACGTGAAGCTCGACGGCTGGGCGGTGGAGAGCCGCATCTATGCCGAGGACCCTACGCGCAGCTTCCTGCCTTCCACCGGGCGGCTCGTCGCCTACCGGCCGCCGGAGGAGGGGACCGACGGCCCCGCCACCGTGCGCAACGACACGGGGGTTACCGAGGGCGGCGAGATCTCGATCTACTATGATCCGATGATCGCCAAGCTGGTGACCCATGCGCCGACCCGCGCGGACGCCATCGCGGCGCAGTCCCGCGCGCTCGACGCTTTCGCCATCGACGGCATCCGCCACAACATCCCCTTCCTCTCCGCGCTGATGGCCCATCCGCGCTGGCAGGAGGGTAAGCTGTCCACCGGCTTCATCGCCGAGGAGTTTCCCGATGGCTTCGCGATGCCGCGCCCGGAAGGGGCGGTACGGCGGCGCATGGCGGCAGTGGCGGTGGCGATCGACCACCTGCTCAACGCCCGCAAGCGCCAGATTTCCGGCCAGATGCGCGAGCCGGACGCCGTGCGCTTCGAGACGCGGCGCGTCGTGTCCATCGGCGGCGAGGAGATCGCCGCCAGCGTCAGCGAGCTGGAGGAGGGGCCGGTCATCCATCTTGAGGACGCGGGCCAGGACCACGTCCTCTCGGTCATCTCGAGCTGGCGGCCGGGCGACCGGGTCTGGCAGGGCACGATCGGCGGCGAGCGCGTGACGATGCAGGTGCGGCCGATCCTCAACGGCGTACGGCTCGACCATGCCGGCGCCTCGGTTGAGGCCCGCGTCTTTACCGGGCTCGAGGCGCGCCTGATGGCGCTGATGCCGGAGAAGCAGGCGGCGGATTCCGGCAAGAACCTGCTCTGTCCGATGCCTGGGCTGGTGAAGTCCATCGCCGTGGTGGAAGGCCAGGAGGTCAAGGCGGGCGAGGCGCTCTGCATCGTCGAGGCCATGAAGATGGAGAACGTGCTGCGCGCCGAGCGCGACGCCGTCGTCGCCAAGCTCCTCGCCAAGGAAGGCGACAGCCTGCCGCTCGATGCGGTGATCATGGAATTCAAGTGAGGTCAGCCCGGTGAACGCCGCCGCCCCGATGCCCGACCGAGACGCCTGGCTTCAGGCGGTGACGAAGGCGCTCAAGGGCGGCGACCCGGCCCGGCTGACGTCGCGCACGGCGGACGGCCTGCCCATCGAGCCGCTCTACGGCAAGGCCGAGCCCGTCTCGATGCCTGGCCGGGGCGCGGTGCGCTGGACGATCTTCCAGGCGATGGACCTGCCCGATCCCGAAGCCGCAAACCGGCAGGCGTTGCAGGACGTGGAAAACGGCGCGACGGGGCTGAGCCTCGTCCTGGCCGGTGCGCCCGCCGGCCGGGGGCACGGCCTTGTCATCGCGGACGCCGCCGATCTCGACATCGCGCTCGCCGGCATCATGCCGGACGCGATCGCGCTCCGCTTCGAGACGGCGCCCTTCGACGGGCGGCGCATCGCGGCCCTGGCCACGGGTCTCGCAGCCCGGCGCTCGCTGCCGGCGGAGGCGCTGAGCATCGATATCGGGCTCGATCCCATTGGCGACATGGCGCAGTCCGGCGGTGCGCCGCTCCCGGCCGCCCAGCTGATGGCGAACCTCGCCGCCATCGCCGGCGAGGTGGCGGGCAGCGGCCTCAAGGGCCGGCCCGTGCGCTGTGACGGCCGCGTCGTGCACGAGGCGGGCGGGTCGGAGGCGCAGGAACTCGCCTACGCGCTGGCCTGCGGCGTCGCCTATCTGCGGGCGCTGGACGCGTCCGGTATCGCCCCGGACAAGGGGCGGGAGCTGATCGGCGTGACGCTGGCGGTCGACGCAGACGTGTTCCTGTCCATCGCCAAGCTGCGCGCGATGCGCCGCCTGTGGGCGCGGGTCGAGGAGACGTGCGGGCTGGATCCCAAGCCGCTCGCGCTCCATGCCGAGACGGCGTGGCGCGCGCTGACGCGGCGCGACCCCTGGGTCAACCTGCTACGCGGCACGTTGGGCTGTTTCGCGGCGGCGGTCGGTGGCGCGGACAGCGTCGTCGTCCAGCCTTTCACCCGCGCGCTCGGGCTGCCCGATGCCTTCGCGAGGCGGCTGGCGCGCAACACGCAGCTCGTGCTGATGGAGGAAGCCCATCTCTGGCGCGTTGCCGATCCGGCCGCCGGGGCCGGGGGGTTCGAGACCCTGACCGAGGACCTCTGCCATGCGGCCTGGGGCCTGTTCCGGACCATCGAGGCCGAGGGCGGCATCGTCGCGGCTTTGGAGGCGGGGACGGTCCAGCAGGCCGTCAAGGCCGTGCGGGAGGCGCGGGCCAGGGACATCCGCCGGCGCAAGACGCCGATCACGGGGACGAGCGACTATCCGCACCTCAAGGAACTCCCGGTCGGCACGCTGGAGGCGGAGTCCGCCCCTGCGACGCAGCCGATGGGCGTATTCCCGCCCCTGAAGGCGCGCCGCGACGCCGAGCCGTTCGAGCGTCTGCGCGACCTGTCGGACGAGGCGGAGCTCATCCAGGGTGCGCGGCCGAAAGTGTTCCTCGCCAATCTGGGGCCGGTCGCCGCCTTCACTGCCCGTGCCACGTTCGCGCTCAATTTCTTCGAAGCGGGCGGCATCGAGGCGGTGGCCAATGACGGCTTCGCCGATCTGGAGGCACTCGTGAATGCGTTCCGGGCGTCGGGCGCGGCGCTCGCCTGCCTGTGCTCGTCGGACGAGGTCTATGCCGAAGACGCGGATGCCGCCGCTTCCGCCCTGAAGGGGGCCGGCGCCGCCGCCGTCTACCTCGCGGGCAAACCCGGCGAGCGGGAGCAAGACTGGCGCCGGGCCGGCATTGACGGCTTCGTGTTCGCCGGCTGCGATGTCGTCGCCGTGCTGGAGGAAGCCCATGATCGCTGCGGATAGGCCTCCCATGCCGTCCGGTGCCGGAACCTTGCTGACGACCCGCCGTTGCCGTGCCAACGGACGAGGAGGTCGCCATGCGGAACCGGGCGAAATGGATCGGAGCGGTGCTGGTGGCCGGCACCATGCTGGCGGGTACGGAGGCCGTGTCCCAGCAGCAGTTCAACGGCACGTGGAGCGTCGAGGTCCTGACGAATGCCGGCGATTGCGACCGGGCCTATCGCTACCAGGTCGGCCTTCAGAACGGACAGCTTCGCTATGCAGGCTCCGAGACGGGGTTCGAGGTCAGCGGGCGGGTCTCCGCCAACGGCACGATCCAGGGCAGCATCACGCGGGGCCAGGACCGGGCCGACGTGACCGGCCGTCTGGCGGGCGAGCGCGGCACCGGCACCTGGCGCACCAGTGGCGGCCGGCCGTGCTCGGGCACCTGGTCGGCGGAAAAGCGCGGCTGAGCCCGACCTCCGGCGGAGGCGCCCGATGAGCGCGATCCCCGATTTCACAGCCATGCCGTGGCAGAAGCCGGCAGGGGCGAGCGGCCCGGCCGCCGGTGGCGAAGCATGGACGACGCCCGAGGGCATCGCCGTGAAGCCGTCATACGGTGCCGGCGACCGCGACGGCCTTCCCTTCGTCGACACGTTCCCTGGCCTGCCGCCTTTCCTGCGCGGTCCCTATCCGACCATGTACGTGAACCAGCCCTGGACGATCCGGCAATATGCCGGCTTCTCCACGGCGGAGGATTCCAACGCCTTCTACCGGCGCAACCTTGCGGCCGGGCAGAAGGGGCTGTCTGTCGCCTTCGATCTCGCCACCCATCGCGGCTATGACAGCGACCATCCGCGCGTGGCGGGCGATGTCGGCATGGCGGGCGTCGCCATCGATTCCATCTACGACATGCGCACGCTGTTCTCAGGCATCCCGCTCGACCAGATGAGCGTGTCGATGACCATGAACGGCGCGGTGCTGCCGATCATGGCGCTCTACATCGTCGCCGCGGAGGAGCAGGGCGTGGCGCCTGAAAAGCTCGCCGGCACGATCCAGAACGACATCCTCAAGGAGTTCATGGTCCGCAACACCTATATCTACCCCCCGGAAGGGTCGATGCGGATCATCGGGGACATCTTCGCCTACACGTCGGCGCACATGCCGAAGTTCAACTCGATCTCCATCTCCGGCTACCACATGCAGGAGGCGGGAGCGACGCAGGATCTGGAGCTCGCCTATACGCTCGCCGACGGCGTCGAATATATCCGCGCCGGCCTCAAGGCGGGGCTCGACATCGACGCCTTCGCGCCGCGGCTCTCCTTCTTCTGGGCCATCGGCATGAACTTCTTCATGGAGGTGGCGAAGCTCCGCGCCGCGCGCCTGCTCTGGACCGACCTCGTGCGCGGGTTCTCGCCGAGATCCGACAAGTCGCTGCCGCTGCGCACCCATTCCCAGACCTCGGGCTGGTCCCTGGCGGCGCAGGACGTGTTCAACAACGTGATGCGCACCTGCGTGGAGGCCATGGCGGCGACGCAGGGGCACACGCAATCGCTGCACACCAATGCGCTGGACGAGGCCTTGGCCCTGCCGACGGACTTCTCCGCCCGCATCGCGCGCAACACGCAGATCGTGCTGCAGCAGGAGAGCGGCACGACGCGGATCATCGATCCCTGGGGCGGCTCGGCCTATGTGGAGCGGCTGACCCACGAACTGGCCGAAAAGGCCCGCTCGCATCTCGCCGAGATCGAAAAGCTCGGCGGCATGGCGAAGGCCATCGAGGCCGGGATCCCGAAGCTGCGCATCGAGGAGGCCGCCGCGCGCACGCAGGCGCGGATCGATGCCGGCGAGCAGGTCGTCATCGGCGTCAACCGCTACCGCCCCGACGGCGAAGCTCCGATCGACGTGCTCAAGGTCGACAATTCGGCGGTCCGGCGCGCCCAGCTCGCCAAGCTCGACCGGCTGCGGGCGGAGCGCGACCAGGACGCGGTCGCTTCCGCGCTCGACGCGCTGACGAAGTCAGCCGACACGGGCGAGGGCAACCTGCTGGCGCTCGCCGTCGATGCCGCACGCGCCAAGGCGACGGTCGGCGAGATTTCCTACGCCCTGGAGAAGGTCTGGGGCCGCCACAAGGCGCCGATCAAGGCGATCACGGGCGTCTATCGCCTCGAGGCCGCGCGCGGGGATTCCGCGCCGGAGGTCGAGCGCGTCGAGATGATGGTCCAGGACTTCGCCGCCAACGATGGGCGCAAGCCGAAGATCCTCGTCGCCAAGATGGGTCAGGACGGCCACGACCGCGGCCAGAAGGTCATCGCCTCGGCCTTTGCCGATCTCGGCTTCGAGGTGGAGATCGGCCCGCTCTTCGCGACGCCGGAGGAGACGGCGCAGCAGGCCATCGCGGCTGGGGTCCACGTGGTCGGCGTCTCGTCGCTGGCGGCGGGCCATTTGACGCTGGTGCCGCAATTGCGCGCCGCGCTGGCGCAGGCCGGGCGGCCCGACATCATGGTCGTGGTCGGCGGCGTGATCCCGCCGCAGGACATGGATGCACTGAAGGATGCCGGCGCTGCCGCCATCTTCCCGCCGGGCACCAATATCGCGGCGGCGGCGGCTGCGCTTCTCGACCAGCTCAACCAGCAGCTCGGCTACGCCCAGAAGCGGCCGGCGGCCTGACGCTCAGCCCCTGGCGGTGTCGGCGTGGGCTGGCGGCCCGCCCGGGCCCTGCCTGTCCGTACCCGGATGGCTATCCAGCGTCTGGCGGTTGTCCTGCCCGAGTGCCCGCTTGACCGCGTCGATCAGGTCCTCGTCGCGGAACGGCTTCTGCACGACGGGGTGATCGCCGGCATCCTTGAGCGCGCCGAAATCGGCGTAGCCGGTGATGAAGACGATGGGCACGTGGCCGCGCAATTCCTTGGCGGCCTTGGCGACCTCGCTGCCGTTCATGCCCGGCATGGCGAAATCCAGCAGGAGGAGGTCCACCGCGCCTTTCTGGCCCAGCATGTCGAGGCATGCTTCGCCGCTCTCGGCCTGGCGCACGTCGTAGCCGTGATCCTCCAGCGTCGCGGTCGTGACCTCGCGGACCGCGTGGTCGTCGTCGACGATGAGCACGATCGGGCGGCGCTTGCCGCGGGACTTCGTGTTGGCGTCCTCGGCAGGCGCCGGGCGCGGATCGGCCGGGGCGGCGGCGCGGGGCAGGTAGACGGTTACGGTGGTGCCGATGCCCTCTTCGGTGTCGAGCGCGACGCCCCCGCCGGACTGCTTGGCGAAGCCCAGAACCTGGCTGAGGCCGAGGCCCGACCCCTTGCCGACCTCCTTGGTGGTGAAGAAGGGCTCGAACACCTTGGCGCGCACATCCGCAGGCATGCCCGTGCCGGTGTCCGTCACCGAGATGGCGACGTACTCGCCCGGGCCGGGCTCCTCCGGCTGGTCCGATTCCTCGGTCAGCGTCACGTTGGCGGTGGTGACGGTCAGGTTGCCGCCGACGCGCATGGCGTCGCGGGCATTGATCGCGAGGTTCAGGATGATGAGCTCGATCTGGGTCGGGTCGACCAGCGCCGACCAGAGATCCGGCGCGAGACGCGTCTCCAGCTTGATTGCCCCGCTCATGGTGGACTGCAGCAGGTCGCTCATGCCCACCACGGTCTCGTTGAGGTCGAGCGGGGTCGGATCCAGGCGCTGTCGGCGGGAGAAGGCCAGAAGCTGCGCGGTGAGCTTGGCGCCGCGCTCGGCCGCCATGCGGATCTGGCCCAGCCGCTGGACGGTTCGGGACGGGTCCGCCTTGGCCGGGTCGGCCGCGCCGCGTTCCAGGAAGCCGATATTGCCGATGATGACGGTGAGGAGGTTGTTGAAGTCGTGCGCGACGCCGGCGGTGAGCTGGCCAACCGCTTCCAGCCGCTGCATCTGGCGCAGCGTCGCCTCGACGCGCTCGCGTTCGGCGATCTGGGCGACGAGCGCGGCGTTGGCCTCCGCCAGTTCGCCGGTCCGGGCCTCGATCCGTTCCTCGAGCGCCTCGGTGGCCACCTTGGCTTCCGTGACGTCGATATCGCAGCCGACATAGCCGACGAAGGTCTCGCCGTCCGGGGTACGGACCATGCGCGGCGCACCCTCGCTGCGCAGCCAACGCACCTCGCCCTGCGCGTCGAGCACGCGCACGACGGCACTGAACCGCCGGCGGAAGGCGAAGGCCTGCATGAACTGGGCGGAGAAAGCCTCCAGGTCGTCGGGGTGGATGGCCCGTTTCCAGGCGCCCTGCACGACCTCGGCCGGATCGAGTCCCAGCAGGGTCTCGAAATAACGGTTGGCGAAGTTCATGTGCCCTTCGGCGTCGGTCATCCAGATCAGGGCAGGCGCGCCATCCGCCATCGAGCGGAAGCGCTCCTCGCTCTCGCGCAGGGCTTCCTCCGCCTGTGCCTGTTCGAGCGCGGCGGAGCCCAGCTGGGCGAGTTGGACGAGCAGGGCCTCGTCGGCGGGCGTGAAGGCGCCGCTCGTCGCATCCAGCACCTGGATGAGCCCGAGATGCTGGCCATCCCGGCGGGTCAGCGGAACGGCGATCCAGTCGCCTTCGGGGCTGTGCGCCGGGCGGCCGGAATGGCAGGCATCCACGTCCCGGCCGTCGGCGCGCGGCGGAGGAACGTCGAACCCGTCTGGCGCGCTGGAGGCCGCGGCCTCGCCGGGATCGCCGGGGCAGGCGAGCGTCACGGCCGCCCCGCGGGCGCCGATGATCGCGTGGGCGGCCTTGGCCAGGGCATCCAGGATGATCTGGGACGAGCGCGCACGGCTGACCGAGAGCGACGCCATGGCCAGGCCCTGCAGCTGCCGGACATAGCGCTCGGCATTGGTGAGGGCGCGCCGCATCTCGCCTTCGGCGCGTTGCTGCTCGGTGATGTCGAGGATGGTGCCGACGCCTCGGATCGCCCGGCCGTCCTCGAAGGTCACACGGCCCTCGGTCCGGACCCAGCGCAGGCCGCCATCGGGCCTTCTGATCCGGAAATCGGCGGCGTAATGGGCTTGGGCCGGATCGGTATAGGCCGCGGCGTAGCGCGCGTTGACCCGGTCGCGGTCGTCGGGATGGATGAGGTCCGAGAAGGTCTGTATGTCAGCCGGCGCGTCGAGGGAAAGGCCGACAATCTCGCGGAATTCCGGCGACCAGGTGCGCGTGTTGTTGACGACGTCCACGTCCCAGGTGCCGATCCCGGTCGCCTGGATCGCCAGCCGCAGGCGGTTCTCGCTTTCGCGAAGCTCCGAGGTCCGCGCGGCAAGGGACCGCTCGGCGTCGCGCAGCGCGCGGGCGACGGCGGTCGTCTCCCGGAACGACCCGGCGGGAACCTCGGGTACGCGGCCCGCGCCGAGCGCGGCGGCGGCCTCTGCCAGGCCTTCCACCGGCCGGGATATGGACCGCGAAAAGGCCGCGGCGAGCATGAGCCCGAGGATGACCAGAAGGCTACCCGTGCCGATGAGGAGACCGAACTGGCGGCTGAACGGGCCAAGGCGCTCCGTGCGGGGCACGGCAACGACGAAGGTCCAGTCGTAGGTGGGCGAACGGGCGAAGGCGAGATGCGTGCGCTCACCGTCGAGCGAGACGCTTTCCATCACCCGCTCCCGGGTGGTCCGGATCGATTCGATCAGGTCCGGCGTCGCCTTGCGGCCGACCGAGCCCTGGCCACGGTTGCGGGCCACGACCGTGAATTCGCGGTCCAGGACAGTGCCGATCCAGTCGGACGGGAGACCCTGATCCGCCAACACCCGCGCCAGAACGCTCGGCCGCATGGCGACCGTCAGCACGTGGGTCACCGCTCCGGCCGGGCCTACGGGACGATGGATCATGACCAGCGGGGCAGAGCCGGGAACCTCGATCAGATTGCTGATGACCTCCTCGCCCGCCCGGAGCCGGGCCTGGTCGGCGGGTGCGGGTGCCGGCAACGGGGCCGCGTCGGCCCCTTCACCGGTCGTGACCAGCGGGTTGCCCTCGATGTCCGCGACGGCGATCCACATGCCGGGCCGGTCGATGGCGCGGCGCGCCCGTTCCGCAAATTGCTGGAAATCTCCGGCCGCGATGGCGCTGGAGGTCGCGAGCACCCGGCCGACCGTGCTCGCCAGCGCAAGCTCCCGGTCGACCACGAGGGTGAGGGCGCGAGCGGTCTCGGCAAGCTGCTGGTCCTCGCTGCGGCGCGCCTGAACGAGAACGTCATAGCTGAGCAGGGCGCCGGCCAGCAGGCCCGGGACCAGAAGCCCCAGGGTCAGAAGGACGAGACGCCCGCGTATGGAACTGAAGAAGCCGGTACGGCCTTCCACGGGATCGGGCGCGGCTCTCATGCCGCACCTGACCACAGGCCCTCATGACCGGCAAGCCCGATCTGCCCCGCCATCCATGCCCCCAGATGCGCCGTCCGGACCGGCGCTGCCGGCCCCGGTCAGTAACCCCAATAGGGCTGCATCCGATAATAATCGTGCAGCCGCGTTTCCCATTCCCGGTCGCGCCAATCGGTCTCCAACTCCCCTTTCGGCGCGTTCCGCAACTGGTCTTCCGTCACATCGAGCTGGTACGCGTCGAGCGAGGGATTGTAGTCCAGCTTGGACCAGGGGATCGGATAATGCTCCTCCCCAAAACCCAGGAACCCGCCGAAGCTCATGACCGCATAAGCGCTGCGGCCAGTCAGCTTGTCGATCATGATGCGCTCGATCCGGCCGAGATAATCGCCGTTCGGGCGACGGACCTCGGTACCTTCGACGCGGTCGCTGGCAATCAGGGGATGGGCCGATGTCGTGGGTTCGGCTTGCGCCGATTCCGGCTTCGTCCGCTGCTCCATGTCCGTGCTCCCGTCACTAGCCCCGGCCACGGCCGGGCACGCTCAACGCTGCAGACCGAAGAAGGTTCCCTCCGCTTCGAATGCCGGTTTCCAGCCTGCCTATAAAATTGGCGCCACGACGAATCTGCCTCGGAAGTAGGCGCGATCATCGCAACAGCCGGCGGACGAAGTCACGATTCCTTCATGAGTCATGCCGCGCTGCAGCATTGCTTCGTCTGGCACGGCCCTTGCGACCCCGGGACATGGCGCCGTGGGAATGGGTGCCTGTGGAGACAAATCACATGTCTAAGATGGGGAAGGCTTTCAAACACGTCCGCGGATTGGCCGCCGCGGCCATCGCGCTGAGCCTCGCGGGCACGGCGCAGGCGCAGGAGACGATCAAGGTCGGCATCCTCCACTCGTTGTCGGGCACGATGGCGATCTCGGAGACCACGCTGAAGGACACGATGCTGTTCCTCATCGAGGAGCAGAACAAGAAGGGCGGCGTGCTCGGCAAGAAGCTGGAGGCGGTCGTCGTCGATCCGGCGTCCAACTGGCCGCTCTTCGCGGAGAAGGCGCGCGAATTGATCACCAAGGACAAGGTCGTGGCCGTGTTCGGCTGCTGGACCTCGGTGTCGCGCAAGTCCGTGCTGCCGGTCTTCAAGGAGCTCAACTCGATCCTGTTCTATCCCGTCCAGTACGAGGGCGAGGAATCGGAGCGCAACGTGTTCTACACGGGCGCCGCGCCGAACCAGCAGGCCATCCCGGCGGTGGACTACCTCGCCAAGGAGGAGAAGGTTCAGCGCTGGGTCCTGGCGGGCACCGACTACGTCTACCCGCGCACGACGAACAAGATCCTGGAGGCCTACCTGAAGTCCAAGGGCGTCGCCGCCGAGGACATCATGATCAACTACACGCCGTTCGGTCATTCGGACTGGCAGACCATTGTGGCCGACATCAAGAAGTTCGGCTCGGCCGGCAAGAAGACGGCGGTGGTTTCCACGATCAACGGCGATGCCAACGTGCCGTTCTACAAGGAGCTCGGCAACCAGGGCATCAAGGCGACCGACATCCCGGTCGTCGCCTTCTCGGTCGGCGAAGAGGAACTGGCAGGCATCGACACCAAGCCGCTCGTCGGGCACCTCGCCGCCTGGAACTACTTCCAGTCCGTGAAGACACCTGAGAACGAGGCGTTCATCAAGTCCTGGAAGGCGTTCAAGAAGAACGAGAAGGCCGTGACGAACGACCCGATGGAGGCCCATGTCATCGGCTTCGCCATGTGGGTGAAGGCGGTGGAGAAGGCCGGCACGACCGATCCCGACAAGGTCATCGATGCGCTGCCGGGCATCAAGGCGCCGAACCTGACGGGCGGCATCTCCGAGATGCTCCCCAACCATCACATCACCAAGCCGGTCCTCGTCGGCGAGATCAAGGCCGACGGCCAGTTCGACGTGGTGTGGAAGACCGAAGGTCTCGTCGCCGGCGATGCCTGGTCGAAGCACTTGGACGGCTCCAAGGACCTCGTCGCCGACTGGGTCAGCCTGAAATGCGGCAATTACAACGCCGTGACCAAGAAGTGCGGCGGCGTCTGAGTCGCCGGCTTGCCTGCTTGACGACGGGCGCGGCGGAGGACCGCCGCGCCCAATCCTCCCCGGAAGCCAAGAAGCCGCAACATGACGAGGATACGCCGCATCGTTCGGGCCTGCCTGCCGCGCATCCTTGCGCTCGCCGTCGGGCTTGTTGCCAGTCTCGCGCTGATGCCCGGCGCGGCCTTCGCCGATGCCTACAAGGACGCGCTCGCCAAATTCTCGAACGACAGTTTCGGCGACACCGACGCCGCTGTGACCGCGCTGGCGGCCAGCGGCCATCCGATGGCCGAAGCCGTGGTGCGGGCGCTGCAGGACGGGCGGCTGCTTGCCGGAGGCGGCCGGACCCTGATCCGCGACGGCGCGGCGCTCCGCGACGCCGCGACCGGCGAGGCCGTGACGGCAGCGCCCGAAGGTGTTTCCGCGGTCCGCCTCAACAACCGGGTTCGCCGCACCGTCGCCGCCGCCTTGGGCAGCCTGACGCTCCTGTCGCCCGATCGGGCGCGCCGGCTCTCCGCGGCGGCCGCCGTGTTCAAGGCGCGCGACGCTACGGCCCTGCCCGCGCTGGAGGAGGCGCTGGCGCGCGAGGGCGACCGGCGCATCGCCAAGGTCATGGGCGAGGCGCGGGCCGCCATCCTGTTCACACGGCCGGATTCCAACGGCCCACAGCGCATGGAGGCGGTCGACATCCTGCTGGCCCGCGGCGACCAGGACGCGCTGGCCATCCTCGCCAACCCGCCCGCCGGCATGGCGCCGGAGATCGCCGCGGCCGCCGCCGGCGCCGCCGAGACGATCCGCGGACGGCTGGAATTATGGCGCGCGCTGCAGAACGCCTGGTACGGGCTGTCGCTCGGTTCGGTGCTGCTGCTGGCGGCAATCGGGCTCGCCATCACCTTCGGCACGATGGGCGTCATCAACATGGCCCATGGAGAGATGGTGATGCTGGGCGCCTACACGACCTTCGTGGTGCAGGAACTGATCCGCGCTCATGCGCCCTGGCTGTTCGGCGGCTCCTTGTTCATCGCGATCCCACTGGCTTTCCTCGTCGCCGGGGCGGTCGGCATCGCCATCGAGCGCGGCGTCATCCGCTTCCTTTATGGCCGGCCGCTGGAAACGCTGCTCGCCACCTGGGGCCTGTCGCTGATGCTGCAGCAGGCCGTACGCACCCTGTTCGGGCCGACCAATCGAGAGGTCGGCACGCCGGCCTGGATGAGCGGCGCGCTGGAGATCGGCGGCCTGAGCCTCACCTATAAC
The DNA here is from genome assembly GCA_027483945.1 of Hyphomicrobiales bacterium. Classification (GTDB taxonomy): domain Bacteria; phylum Pseudomonadota; class Alphaproteobacteria; order Rhizobiales; family Beijerinckiaceae; genus JAIXTM01. Next base: position 39,644 of record JAIXTM010000012.1, read on the forward strand.
CGCATCGCCATCGTCGTCTTCGCGCTGATCGTGTTCACGGTCCTGCTGCTGGTGCTGCGCTACACGCCGCTGGGGCTTCACGTCCGGGCGGTGACGCAGAACCGGCGCATGGCCGGCTCCATGGGAATCGCGACGAGCCGCATCGACGCCCTGACCTTCGGGCTGGGGTCCGGCGTCGCCGGCATCGCGGGCGTCGCGCTCTCGCAGATCGACAATGTCAGCCCCAATCTGGGCCAGAGCTATATCATCGACAGCTTCATGGTCGTTGTGTTCGGCGGCGTCGGGAACCTGTGGGGCACGCTCGTCGGCGCGCTGACACTCGGCATCGCCAACAAGTTCCTGGAGCCCTATGCGGGCGCTGTGCTGGGCAAGATCCTGCTGCTCGTCGCGATCATCCTGTTCATCCAGCGCCGGCCCCGCGGCCTGTTCGCGCTCAAGGGCCGGGCGGTGGAGGCATGAGCATGATCGCCCTTCTCGATCGCCGCGGCACGATCTTCCTGATCGCCCTGGCGATCCTTGCGGTCGCCGTGCCGCTGCTGAACGCGCTGCCGGCCTCTTCGCCCTTCCACATCTCGGACCATCTGGTCCCGCTGATCGGCAAGTATCTGTGCTTCGCGCTGCTGGCCATCTCGGTCGACCTGATCTGGGGCTATTGCGGCATCCTCTCGCTGGGTCACGGCGCGTTCTTCGCGCTCGGGGGCTACGCGATGGGCATGTATCTGATGCGGCAGATCGGGCCGCGCGGCGTGTATGCCCATCCGGTCCTGCCGGACTTCATGGTGTTCCTGAACTGGAGGGAACTGCCCTGGTTCTGGCAGGGCTTCGACCAGTTCTGGTTCGCCATGCTCATGGTGGTGGCGGTGCCCGGCCTCCTCGCCTTCGGGTTCGGCTGGTTCGCGTTCCGCTCGCGGGTCACCGGCGTCTACCTGTCGATCATCACCCAGGCCATGACCTTCGCGCTGATGCTTGCCTTCTTCCGCAACGACATGGGTCTCGGCGGCAATAACGGCCTGACGGACTTCAAGGACATGCTGGGCTTCCCGGTCCAGGCTTCGTCGACGCGGATCGTGTTGTTCCTTCTCTCGGCGCTGGCGCTCGCCGGCGCCTATGTCCTGTGCCGCTGGATCATCGCGTCCAAGCTCGGCAAGGTGCTCGTGGCGGTCCGCGACGCCGAGAGCCGCACGCGCTTCCTCGGCTACCGGGTGGAGAGCTACAAGCTCGCCGTCTTCACGCTCTCCGCCATGCTGGCGGGCGTCGCCGGCGCGCTTTACGTCCCGCAGGTCGGCATCATCAACCCGAGCGAGTTCGCCCCTGCCAATTCCATCGAGGTGGTGATCTGGGTCGCGGTCGGCGGGCGCGGAACGCTGGTCGGCGCCGCTCTGGGCGCTTTCGCCGTCAATATCGGCAAGAGCTGGTTCACGGGGGCACTGCCGGAGCTCTGGCTCTTCGCGCTGGGCGGATTGTTTGTCTTCGTGACGCTGCTGATGCCCAAGGGCATTCTCGGCACGCTGGAGACCTGGCACGCCGCCTGGACGGCACGGCGCGCCAAGGCAGCCGAGCCGGCCGGCGTCGTGCAGGCGGCGGAGTAGCGGCGATGACCCATCCCGACGCGATCATCCTGCCTGCCGAAGCCGCCGGCCTCGGCGAGGCTGCCGCCACGCATGCCCTCCGGCCGGTGACGACGGCGCTCCTGTATCTGGACGGCGTGACGGTCTCGTTCGACGGGTTCAGGGCGCTGAACAATCTCTCCCTCACCATCGGCCATGCGGAAATGCGGGCGATCATTGGGCCGAACGGCGCCGGCAAGACCACGATGATGGACGTCATCACCGGCAAGACACGGCCCAACGAGGGCGACGTCCTGTTCGAGGGCGTCCACGACCTGACGCGGCTGGACGAGGCGGCCATCGCCTCGCTCGGCATTGGGCGCAAGTTCCAGACGCCCACCGTGTTCGAGATGCACAGCGTGGAGGACAACATCCTCCTGGCGCTGAAATCCGACCGCAGGCCCTTCCCGACGCTGCTCTCCCGCCGCACGGGCGAGGAGCGCGACCGGATCGATGCGCTGCTCGCCCGCATCCGCCTGTCGGATCAGCGGGCGCGCAAGGCGGCCGAACTGTCCCACGGACAGAAGCAATGGCTGGAGATCGGCATGCTGCTGGCGCAGGAGCCGAAGCTGCTGCTGGTTGATGAACCGGCCGCCGGGATGACCGACCGGGAGACGGCGGACACCGCCGACCTTCTGCGCGAGATCGCGCAGACCCGCGCCGTCGTCGTCGTCGAGCACGACATGACGTTCGTGCGCGATCTCGGCGTCAAGGTGACGTGCCTGCACGAGGGTTCGGTGCTGGCGGAAGGCTCGCTGGACGCGGTCTCGGCCAACGAGCGCGTCATCGATGTGTATCTGGGGAGGTGAGCGTGGACCGACAGCGCCTGTCCCCTCTCTCCGCGCCCGGGGAGAGCGAAAGCCGAGATGCCGCCATGCTGAGCGTCGAGAAACTCTCCCTCCATTACGGCGCTGCGCAGGCGCTGAAGGGCGTCTCGGTCGCCGCCGCACCCGGCGAGGTCACCTGCGTGCTCGGCCGCAACGGCGTCGGCAAGACCTCTCTGCTGCGGGCCATCGCCGGGCACCGGCCGATCTCGGGCGGCACGGTGACGCTCGGCGGCGAGGATATCGGGCGGCTGAAGCCCTTCGAACGCGCCCGGCGCGGCATCGCCTATGTGCCGCAGGGCCGGGAAATCTTCCCGCTCCTGACGGTGAAGGAGAACCTGGAGACGGGGTTCGCGCCGCTGAAGCGTTCCGAGCGCTTCGTCCCGCCGGAAGTGTTCGACCTCTTCCCGGTGCTGAAATCGATGCTGGGCCGTCGCGGCGGCGATCTGTCAGGCGGGCAGCAGCAGCAGCTCGCCATCGGGCGGGCACTTGTCATGCGCCCCAGAGTGCTCGTCCTCGACGAGCCGACCGAGGGCATCCAGCCTTCCATCATCAAGGATATCGGCCGGGCGATCGGGTACTTGCGGTCCCGCGGCGACATGGCGATCCTGCTCGTCGAGCAATATTTCGACTTCGCGCGGGAGCTGGCCGACCGCTTCGTCGTCATGGAGCGGGGCGAGATCATCCATGCCGGAGACCGGGCGGCGCTCGAGGGGGACGATGTACGCCAGCGCCTGGCCATCTGAAGGCGGCGGCGCGCCGGCCGGTGGCGATCCGGTCCGGCAGCGCGCGGAAGGCCGCATTGTCCTCGTCGCGGCGGGGCAGGGCGCGGGGACGCGGCCGGAGCGGATCGCGGAGGGCGGATCCCTGCGCCTGCGCCTGCCGAAATCCGGCGCGCCCTGGCTGGAGGCCGTCCTCATCAACACGGCCGGCGGCACCGCCTGCGGCGACGCCTATTCCATCGCGGCGGAAGCCGGACCGTGCGCCCACGTCGTCCTGGCAACGCCGGCGGCGGAGAAGATCTACCGCTCGGACGGACCGGTCGCGACAATGGACGCGGCGCTGACGCTCAAGGCCGGCGCGCACCTCGAATGGCTGCCGCAGGAGACGATCCTCTACGACGCCGCCCGGCTCTCGCGGACGTTCCGCGTCGAGATGGCCGGCGATGCGCGGCTCACGATGCTGGAAGCCGTCGCCTTCGGCCGGGCCGCCCATGGCGAGCGGCTGGCGTCCGGGCTCCTCAAGGACCGGTGGACGGTCCGCCGGGACGGCCGCCTCGTCTATGCCGACGCCTTGCATCTGGAGGGGCGGATCGGCGACGATCTGTCCCGGCCCTCGATCGGCGGCGGGGCGGCGGCGATCGCGACGCTGGTCCATGTCGCTCCCGATGCGCAGGCCAAGCTCGAAAGCGTGCGGGCGCTTCTCGAAGCCTGCGGTTGCGAATGCGGGGCGAGCGCCTGGAACGGGATGCTCGTGGCACGGTTCGCGGCGGACGGGATCGGGCCCCTGCGGCGCGACCTCGTCCGGTTCCTGAATGCGTTCCGGGGCGCGGCGCTGCCCCGGGTCTGGATGTCCTGAAAGAGACGCTTTGCAATGAACCTGACCCCCCGCGAGAAGGACAAGCTGCTCATCGCCATGGCGGCGATGGTGGCCCGTCGCCGCCTGGAGCGCGGCGTGAAGCTGAACCATCCGGAGGCGGTGGCGCTCATCACCGACTTCGTCGTGGAAGGCGCCCGCGACGGACGCTCGGTGGCCGAGCTGATGGAGGCCGGTGCCCATGTCATCACCGCCGACCAGGTGATGGAGGGCATCGCCGAGATGATCCACGACATCCAGGTCGAGGCGACCTTCCCGGACGGAACGAAGCTCGTCACCGTCCATCACCCGATCCGCGGCGCGGCCTCCCTGGACGTGCCGGGAGAAGTCACCACCCTGCCGGGCGAGATCGAGTTCAATGTCGGCGCGCCGCGGGTGACGCTCACTGTCGCCAACAAGGGCGACCGGCCGATCCAGGTGGGCAGCCACTACCATTTCTTCGAGGCCAATCCCGGGCTCGTTTTCGACCGGCAGAAGGCCCGCGGCATGCGGCTCGACATCGCGCCGGGCACGGCGGTGCGGTTCGAGCCGGGCGCGACGCGCGAGGTGACGCTCGTCCCGCTATCGGGTCGGCGGCAGGTCTACGGGTTCCGGCAGGACGTGATGGGAGCGCTCGACTGATGGCCATCCGCAACGCCCAGGGCTCCTCGCTCCCCCGCTCGGCCTATGCCGACATGTTCGGCCCGACGACGGGCGACAAGGTGCGGCTCGCCGACACCTCGCTCGTCATCGAGATCGAGAAGGACTTCACGACCTATGGCGAGGAGGTGAAGTTCGGCGGCGGCAAGGTCATCCGCGACGGCATGGGCCAGAGCCAGAAGGCCAACGCCGACGGCGCCATGGACACGGTGATCACCAATGCGGTGATCCTGGACCATTGGGGGATCGTGAAGGCCGATATCGGCATCAAGGCCGGGCGCATCGCCGCGATCGGCAAGGCCGGCAACCCGGACATCCAGCCCGGCGTCGACATCGTCATCGGGCCGGGCACGGAGATCATCGCCGGCGAGACCAAGATCGTCACCGCCGGCGGCTTCGACAGCCATATCCACTTCATCTGCCCGCAGCAGATCGACGAGGCGCTCTATTCGGGCGTGACGACCATGCTGGGCGGCGGCACGGGGCCGGCGACGGGCACCTTTGCGACGACCTGCACGCCCGGGCCGTGGCACATCGCGCGGATGATCGAGGCGGCGGACAGCTTCCCGATGAACCTCGCCTTCGCGGGCAAGGGCAACGCATCCCAGCCCAGGGCGCTGGCTGAGATGATCGAGGCGGGGGCCTGCGCGCTCAAGCTCCACGAGGACTGGGGCACGACGCCGGCGGCGATCGATTGCTGCCTCTCCGTCGCGGACGATTACGACATCCAGGTCATGATCCACACCGACACGCTCAACGAAAGCGGGTTCGTGGAGGACACGATCGCGGCCTTCAAGGGCCGCACGATCCACGCCTTCCACACGGAGGGTGCCGGCGGCGGCCACGCGCCGGACATCATCAAGGTTGCCGGGCTGCCCAACGTGCTGCCCTCGTCGACCAACCCGACGCGGCCCTTCACGGTGAACACGCTGGACGAGCATCTCGACATGCTCATGGTGTGCCACCACCTCGATCCGTCGATCCCGGAAGACCTCGCCTTCGCCGAGAGCCGCATCCGCAAGGAGACGATCGCGGCGGAGGACATCCTCCACGATATCGGCGCGCTCTCGATGATGAGCTCCGACAGCCAGGCCATGGGCCGCGTCGGCGAGGTGGTCATCCGTACCTGGCAGACCGCCGACAAGATGAAGAAGCAGCGCGGCTCGCTGCCCGGCGAGACCGGGGACAACGACAACCTGCGCTGCCGCCGCTACGTGGCGAAGTACACGATCAACCCGGCCATCGCCCACGGCATCTCCCGGCATATCGGCTCTGTCGAGGTCGGCAAGCTCGCCGATCTCGTCGTCTGGACGCCGGCCTTCTTCGGCGTGAAGCCGGACCTCGTCATCAAGGGCGGCGCCATCGCGGCTGCGCCCATGGGCGACCCCAACGCCTCGATCCCGACGCCGCAGCCGGTCCATTACCGGCCGATGTTCGGCGCCTTCGGCAAAGCCATCACGGCGACCTCGGTCACGTTCGTATCGAGAGCCGCCGTGGAGAACGGGCTGGCCGCGCGGCTCGGCGTCGCCAAGCCGCTCGTCGCGGTGGAGAACGTGCGCGGCGGCATCGGCAAGAAGGACATGGTCCTCAACGGCGCGACCCCGCATATCGAGGTCGATCCGGAGACCTACGACGTCAGGGCCGACGGCGAATTGCTGGTCTGCGAGCCGGCCAAGGTGCTGCCCATGGCGCAGCGCTACTTCCTGTTCTGAGGGCTTCGCCATGCGTGCCACGTCCGTCGTCCGCCGTCCCGCCGTGAAGCCCGAGCTGGTCATCGACACGATCACGCTCGACCATGGCGAGCGCCATCGCCGCCGTTTCGCGATGACCGGGGACAAGGGCACGGCCTTCCTCCTCGACCTCGACCGGGCGACCGTTCTCGAAGACGGGGACGCGCTGAAGCTGGAGGACGGGCGGTTGGTGGCCGTGCGCGCCGCGCCGGAAAAGCTCCTGGCGATCCGGACCGAGAACGCGACGCGCCTCGTCGCCCTCGCCTGGCATATCGGGAACCGGCACGTGCCGGCCGAGATTACGGCTGACGCGATTTACATCGCCTACGACCACGTGCTCGCCGACATGCTGCGCGGGCTTGGGGCGGCGGTCGAGACCGTGGAACGCCCGTTCCGGCCCGAACAGGGCGCCTATGCGGAAGGCGGCCACGGACACCACGGGCACGGTCATGGCCACCACCACGATCACGGCCCCGATTGCGGCTGCGGGCACGACCATGGCCATTGAGGTGGCATCCGATCCCGGCTGTCATCTCCGGCGAGCGAAGCCAGGGAAGGAGTTCCGGAATTTGGTCCGGCACCCGAGCAGGGGCGTTTTCCGGATCCCCTTCCCCTGCGCGCCTCTGGCGCTCCGGTCGGGGATGACAATCGTGCTGGCCCCCTCATGACCGATCCGTCGCTCCTGCCGCTCATGGCGTGGATGTCACCGTCCTATCCCGTGGGGGCGTATGCCTATTCACATGGGCTGGAATGGGCGGTCGAGGCGGGCGATGTCAGGGATGCCGCCTCGCTCACCGATTGGCTTGGCGACCTTCTGGAACGGGGCGCGGGCCGCAACGACGCGATCCTTTTCGCGGCCGCCTATCGCGCGGCGGAGGCGCGGGACGCGCAGGGGCTCGTGGCGATCAACGACCTCGCCTTGGCGCTGGCCCCCTCGGCCGAGCTGTATCTGGAGACCTCGCAGCAGGGCCGCAGCTTCCTCGACGCGACGCTGGCGGCCTGGCCTTCGCCGCGCCTCGCGGATCTGACCGGCGCCGTCGCCTATCCCGTCGCCGTGGGCGCGGCCGCCGCCGCACACGACATCCCCCTCGAAATTGCCGCGCGGCTCTTCCTGTTCGGTTTCCTACAGAACCTGGTCTCGGCCGCGGTGCGACTGGCACCGATCGGGCAGACGACCGGCACGCGGGTGCTGGCGGCGCTAAGCGGCGCGGTGGAGCGCGTGGCGGACGCCGCCGTCGCGGCAAGCCTCGACGATCTCGGCTCCGCAACGTTCCGGGCTGATCTCGGCACGATGCGCCACGAGACCCAGTATACGAGGCTGTTCAGAAGCTGATGACGGTCTCAGAGATCATGACCCCGACGCCGCAGCGCGTCCTTCACCTTCTCCTGGATGATGGAGGCCCGCTCCTTCATCTGGGTCTGGAGAGACACGCTGACGCGCGCGGTGAATTCGGGTGCGTGGGTCAACATCTTCCGGCCCGCGTCGCTGGTATAGAACGCCTTCATCGCGCGCAGGTCGTCGGCACTGAAATTTTCCACGAAGAAGCCGGCCGTAGCAGAGGCGATGTCCTTCATCATCGGCTCCAGCTCGGAGCGGATCACCGGCGCCAGTGCCATGGCATCGGCGGCAAAGCCGGGATTCTCCCGCTTGTTGCCCCGGACGATTTCGGCCATCGCCGCCTTCGAGAGCTGGTCGAGATCGATGGCGCCCAGCTGCATCCGGACGATTTCGACGGCCAGGCCGACGCGCTCGTCGGCAGCGTCTTGCGCCATGGCCGATACCGGACACAGCGCGGCAGCAATGATCACGGCGCCAAGGCGCCGACGGAAAGCGGTCATGTCATGCCCCCACGAAGACCTGGCACGAAGGTGACCGCTTCGGGCGCATGCGTAAAGCGGCCCGGCCGCGACAATGAACCGCGACGGCAGACGAGGAGCGATACGGAATGAGCGAGCAACGCGGCCCGCTGCGGGTCGGCATCGGAGGGCCGGTCGGGTCCGGCAAGACGGCCTTAATGGAAGCTTTGTGCAAGCGGCTCGCCGGCACGTACGACCTGTGCGCCATCACCAATGACATCTACACGAAGGAGGACGCGCGCCTCCTGACGATAGCCGGTGCCCTGCCCGAGGAGCGGATCATGGGCGTGGAGACGGGCGGTTGCCCGCACACGGCGATCCGCGAGGACGCCTCCATCAACCTCGCCGCCATCGCAACGATGCGCGAGCGGTTCCCGCGCCTCGATCTCATCCTTGTGGAATCGGGCGGCGACAATCTCGCCGCCACGTTCTCACCCGAGCTCGCCGACCTGACGATCTACGTCATCGATGTGGCCGGCGGCGAGAAGATCCCGCGCAAAGGCGGGCCGGGGATCACGCGCTCCGATCTTCTCGTCGTCAACAAGACGGACCTCGCCCCCCATGTCGGCGCCGATCTGGCCGTCATGGAGGCGGACACGCAGCGCATGCGCGGCAAGCGTCCTTACGTCTTTGCCACCATTCGCAGCGGCGTCGGCGTGGAGGCCATCGCCCGCTTCATCGAGGAGGCGGGCGGCTTGCGGCCCGCCGCCGTCCCCGCGCCGTCCGGCCTACCGGCAACCGCCATCTGAACCGAAGCAAGGAACAGCCATGTCTCGATCGCTCCGTCCCGCCTCGCTCCCCATCGCGTTCGCGCTCCTCACATCCTCCGCGCAGGCCCATACCGGCCTCGGCGGCGCGGACGGGCTCACCGCCGGTTTCATGCATCCCATCCTCGGTCCCGATCACGTCCTGGCGATGGTCGCGGTCGGCTTGTTCGCCGCCCTGCTGGGCGGCAGGGCGCTCTGGGCGGTGCCGGCCGCCTTCGTGGGGATGATGCTGGTCGGCGGCGCACTGGGCCTGCGGGGATTTGCCGTGCCTGCGGTGGAGACGGGCATCGGGGCCTCGGTCGTCGTCATCGGCGCCGCCATAGCCCTCGGCTGGCGCTGGCCGGTGCCGGCGGCCATGGCGCTGGTCGGCGCCTTCGCGGTCTTCCACGGCCATGCGCACGGAGCCGAGATGGATGCCGCGCACGGGGCCTTGCTCTACAGCCTTGGCTTTGCGCTTGCGACTGCCGTCCTGCATGGCGCCGGGATCGGTCTCGGACTCCTTGCATCCCGGCCCGGTCTTGTCCGGGCGGCCGGCGCCGCCATCGCTCTGGCCGGCGTGGTTCTCGCTGCGTCCTAGGCGCCGCGCGCAAGAAAAAGGGCCGACCCGGCGGGTCGGCCCCAATTTCGTGCTTAAGGTCAGACCGAAGCGATCAGAGGTTGGTGGCCTTCTTGATCTGTTCCTTGGTCTTGCCCAGGGCCTGCTGGCCCTCGCCCTTGAGCTCCTGAGCGGCGCCATCGGCGCGCAGACGTTCATTGTCCGTCGCCTTGCCGGCCGCCTGCTTCGCATTGCCCACGGCTTCGTTGGCCATGCCCTTGAGCTTGTCAGCGGTGCTACCCATGGTTTTTCTCCATTGTGAACTTGCCCTGTCCAACGGGCCGCCGCGGCTATTGTTCCGCTTGGGAAACAGCGTGCGATCCCGGGCATTGATCCTGGGGGCCGGCGCGTTCGACGCGTCTGGCATGGGCCGGCCGACACGGCGCCGCCGGTTGCACAGGCATCCGTTCCGGTGTCACATCCGCCGCCCGCGAACCTGGAATGGGGAAAGACGCCATGCTGACCCATGCTCATCCTTACAAGCGCGATAAAATCCTGATCGGCGGCGAATGGCTCGACGCCCGGTCCGGGGCCGTCAGCGAGGTCGTCAACCCGGCGACCGGCGAGGTCATCGGCACCGTGCCCGATGCCGGCGCTCACGAGGCCGAGCAGGCTATCGCGGCGGCGCACGAGGCCTTCCAGAGCTTCCGCGAAACGACCGCGCAGGATCGCGCGCAGATGCTGCGGCGGCTTCACGACGCGATCATGGACAACCAGGACGCGCTGGCGCGCCTCCTGACGCTGGAACAGGGCAAGCCGCTGGCGGAAGCCAAGGGCGAAGTCGGCATGTCGGCCGCCTATGTGCTGTGGTTCGCCGAGGAAGCCCGGCGCGTCTATGGCGACGTCATCCCCTCGCCCTGGGCGGACCGGCGAATCCTTGTCACCAAGGAGCCGGTCGGCGTCGTCGCCGCGATCACGCCCTGGAACTTCCCGTCCTCCATGCTCTCGCGGAAGATCGGCCCGGCCATTGCGGCTGGCTGCACCGCCGTGATCAAGCCCGCGCAGCAGACCCCCTATTCGGGGCTCGCCTGGGGCGCGCTGTGCGAGGAGGTCGGTATCCCCAAGGGTGTCGTCAACATCGTGACCGGTGATCCGGAGGCGATCGGCGGAGCGTTCACCGCCAGCCCGCTCGTCCGCAAGATCACGTTCACCGGGTCCACCCGCGTCGGCAAGATCCTGCTGCGTCAGGCCGCGGACACGGTGAAGAAGGTGTCTATGGAACTTGGCGGCAACGCCCCCTTCCTGGTCTTCGATGACGCGGACCTCGATCGCGCGGTGGCGGGCGCGATGGCCGCCAAATACCGCAATGCCGGCCAGACCTGCGTGTGCACGAACCGCTTCTACGTCCAGGCCGGCATCCACGACGCGTTCGTGGAGAAGCTCTCCGAAGCCAGCCGCAAGCTTAAGGTCGGTGCCGGCACCGAGGACGGCGTCGCGATCGGGCCGCTGATCGACGGCAAGGCCCTGGCCAAGGTCGAAGAGCTGGTCGCCGACGCGAAGGAGAAGGGCGGCCGCATCGTCACGGGCGGCGGACGCCATGAGAAGGGCGGCACGTTCTATCAGCCGACCGTGATCGCCGACGCGACGCCGGCCATGCGGTTCTCCCGCGAAGAGATTTTCGGGCCCGTGGCGCCTGTCTTCCGCTTTGAGACCGAAGACGAGGCGATCCGCCTCGCGAACGACACCGAATACGGCCTTGCCTGCTATTTCTACACGAAAGACCTGGGCCGAGCCTTCCGCGTGTCGGGCAAGCTCAAATACGGCCTGGTAGGCATCAACGAGGGCATCATCACCACCGAGGTCGCGCCTTTCGGGGGGATGAAGGAATCCGGGCTCGGACGCGAAGGGTCCAAGTACGGGATCGAGGACTATCTCGACATCAAGTATGTCTGCGTCGGCGGGCTCTGAGCCCGCCGGACGCGCCGCCATCAATTGTGGCCGGAGCCCGGCTCGGCCATCTTGCGGTGCTGCGCCGCAAGGATGCCCGACGGCGTGACGAGGGCGGCAGAGGCCGTCAGCTTGTTCTTCCAGCCACTGACGATGTCGCCGTCGCCTCGCATCATCGCATCGAACCCCGTCCTGGCCACGAAGGCCGGGTCGTCCTTTTTCGCCTGCCCGACGGCGGTGTCCATCAGGTCGGCGCGCTCGAAGAAATCCGTGTCCGTCGCCCCCGGCATCAGGCAGGTGACGGTGACGCCGGTGTCGTCCAGTTCGTTGCGCAGGGCGAAGGCGAACGAATTGATGAAGGCCTTGGTCCCGTTATAGACCGCCTGGAACGCTCCGGGCACGAAACCGGCGATCGAGCCGGTGATCAGGACCTTGCCCTCGCCGCGGGCACGCATGTCGCGCGCCACCTTCTGGACCAGGTAGAGCGTGCCGGTGATGTTGGTGTCGATGACATGGCGCACCCGGCCGAAATCCTGCTCGAGAAAGCCGTCGCTCAGACCCTGGCCGGCATTGGCCATCAGGATATCGACCGGCCTGCCGGCTGCCGCCTCGTAGAAGCAGTCGACGCCCTCTTCCGTCGCCAGGTCCACCTCGAGCGATGTCACGGACGCGCCGAGCGTACGCAGCATCCGGGCGGCATCATCGATGCCCGGACGGTCGGCGGCGATGACGAGGTCGTAGCCCTCCTGCGCACAGATGCGCGCGAGTTCGAGGCCGATGCCGGAAGACGCGCCTGTGACCAGCGCGAGCGGACGTCCATGATGGGCCATGCGGAGACTCCTTCGGAACTCAACGGCATGGCTCCGCGAATGTTCGAGCGGGGCGGGAAGCCGACGCGCCCTTCAGAAGGCGCCGATCCCAGTGAGTCAGGCCGGCCGGCGCATCCGGCCCGAATCCGATGAACGGTTCCCGCCTTCCATCGACTCGGCCGCTGGCGGCTGGAGGAGGCGTCGGAACGCACCGGCGAGGACGTCCGTCCCGATCGGCTTATTGATGATCTCCGCGTCGAGCCCGGGCTCGACATGGACCGATGGCTCGGCATAGCCGGTACAATAGACGAAGGGGATGTCGAGGGCCCGCAGCGCCCGCGCCACGCGGTCGCTGCGATGGCCGCCCAGATTGACGTCCAGAATCGCCAGATCGGGCGGGCTTGTCCTGATCAGGTCCATGGCGGCGTCGGCGGAGCCGGCCGGTCCGACGATCTCGCATCCCAGCATCGCAACGGCCTGCTCGATCTCGAGCGAGATCAGGGCTTCGTCCTCCAGAATGAGCACCCGGCGCCCCACCAGCGAAACGTCCGCGTCGCCGGCAGGGCTCGCGGGCGGTGGCCCGGGGACGGGCGCCTCGTCGCGCACGGCACCCAGCTGGTCAGCCGGCACGACAATCCGGCAGCGCAGCCCTTCGGGGGCCCAGTCGAGCGCGATCTCGCCATTCAACTGGCGTTCCACGGATGTCCGCATCACGGTCGACCCGAATCCTTCCCGCGACGGAGGCGTGACGCTCGGCCCGCCGGCCTCCCGCCAGAGGAATTCCAGCATCCGCTTCCCCCCGGCGGTGGTGAAACGCCACGAGACGTCCAGCGTCCCCCGCTCGACGGACAGGGCACCGTATTTCGCGCCGTTCGTCGCGAGTTCGTGCACAGCCAGCGCCAATGCCTGCGAGGCGGCGGGACGCAGACGCAGGGCCTGACCCGAGATGCGGATGCGATCGACGCCGGTGCGCGCGAAGGGAGCCAATTCCTCGCGCACGAGGGTGTTGATGTTCACGCCGCCCCAGCGGCTGTCCGCCAGGAGACTGTGCGCTCGCGCGAGCGCCTGGATACGTCCGCTCACCGCGGCCTTGAAGGCAGCCACGTCGCCGGCGCGGGTGAGTTGCACGACCGACTGCACCACGCCGAGCAGGTTCTTCGCCCGATGGTCGACCTCCTGGGCGAGGAGCCGCATGCGCTCTTCGGCCTGGCGGCGCTCCTCGACATCGACCGCAACGCCGGCAAAGCGCAATGGGGTGCCGTTCGCGGCCAGTTCCACCTGGCCGCTGGCCTCGATCCAGCGAAAGACGCCGTCGCTGTTGCGGGTGCGGTACTCGACGCGGTAATCGCCGCCGGCGGCCAAGGCCGCCTTGATGGCCTCACCGACCCGTTCGCGGTCCTCCTCGTGGATGGCTGCGACCGCGCGCTCGATGGGAAAGCCCGACCGGGCCTCCTCGGGATCGATACCGAACGTATAGGCGAAGCGCTCGTCGGCAGTGACCCGATCGGTCGGCACGTCCCAGACCCAGGTGCCCTGGATGGCGCCGGCATCGAGGGCCAGTTCCAGGCGCTCGATGGCTTGCTTGCGCTCATGGATGTCGGTCGAAGTGCCGAACCATAGGGTGATGGCATCGGCCTCGTCCCGCAGGGGCTCAGCGCGGGCCACATACCAGCGATAGGCGCCATCGCGCCGGCGGTAGCGGCATTCGCACTCGTAGGTGACGCCCCGCGAGCGTGCGTCGGCCCAGCGCTCGGCGGTGAGCGCCACATCGTCCGGATGCAGAACGCCGGCCCAGCCGTCAGGCAGCGCCTCGGCCTCGGTCTGACCCGTATATTCGAACCAGCGATCGTTGAGGTATTGCAGGTGGCCGTCCGGCGTCGCGAACCAGACGAAAGCGGGCACCGCATTGGTGATGGTGCGCAGGCGCGCCTCGCTCTCGCGCAGGCGCTCCTGCTGCCGGTGGCGCGCGGTCGCGTCCCGGATGATGCCGACCGCCCGGATCGACCGACCGGTCTCGGGATCCCGGATCACGGCGCCGTGGGAGGTCAGCCAACGGGTGCCGCCGTCGTCCGCCGGCACGGCACCGCGAAACTCGGCATCGTAGGCCGGGCCGTCCGGCTCCAACGACGCGAGGAATGCGGCGCTTGTCTTTTCGCGGTCTTCCGGATGGACAAGGCGCAGCCACGTGGTCGTGTCATAGGCGTTGTGGCCGCTGCTCAATCCGCCAATTCGCGAAGCCGCGTCGTCCCAGTGACCGTGTCCCCTGACCAGGTCGAGATCCCATGTGCCGATATGGGCCGCCTGCGCCGCGAGCCGGAGCCGCTCCTCGCTCTCCCGCAAGGCCGTCTCCACGCTGCGACGCTCGTCGATGTCGATCACAGAGCCGACAAAGCCGAGGAACTCGCCGGACGGCGCGAAGCGGGGCGCTCCCGCGTCCAGGGACCAGCGATAGGCGCCGTCGTGCCGGCGCAGCCGGTATTCCAGCCGAAACGCCCGCCGCGCGTCGTTCGCCTCCATGAAGACCCGTTCGGCGGCCGCCCTGTCGTCGGGATGCGTGGCGTCGAGCCAGCCGAAGCCGAGCGCGTCACGGGGCGTCTGGCCGGTGAACTCGTACCAGGAGCGGTTGAGATAGGTGCAGGCGCCCGTCGGATCCGTCACCCACATCATCATGGGCGTATGGTCGGCGAGATTGCGGAAGCGCGCCTCGCTCTCGCGGCGTTCGTCCTCCGCGCGTGCCCGCTCGACCGCCTCCCACGTGCGGGCGCCGACCTCCTCCACGAGCGCGATCTCCTCAGCCGACCAGCGATGAGGCTCGCGGAAATTGACGTAGATCGAGGCAGTGAAGCGGCCGTTCCGGATCAGAGGCACCGAGGCATAGGCGCGGGTTTCGATCGCGGTCCACACGGCTGGCTCCTGGCGCGGGTCCTCCAGCACGTCGTCGCAGCTCTGGGGCAGGCCCTGCCTCTGGCCTGCTATATCCTCGGTCCCGAAGCTGTCGAGGTCATAGGAGCCTGAAAGAGCCGCGACGCCGTCCGCCCAGCACACGTCGAGAACCACCGTCCGGTCGTCGGGTTGCACCTCGCCGTACCCGACGCGGTCGGCGCCGAGATGACGGCCCAACGCCTCGGCGGCCCCCGCCATGATATCGCGGGCGTCAGTCCGGTTGCGCAGCGCGTCCTCCAGCTTGAGCTTGAAGTCCTGGCGCCGGCTGGCCACGACCCGTTCGGTTGTCTCGTTGCCCTGATTCAGGATTCCGACAACCTCGCCATCGTCGTCGCGGATCGGCGTGAAGCTGTAGTTCCAGTAGGTCTCCTGGACCCGTCCTCCGCGCTCCATCGGCAGCATCTGGTCGTAGACGGAGAAGCCCTCCCCGGTCGCGAGCACACGCTCGAACTGCGGCCCGATGACCGGCCAGATATCGGCCCAGACCTCGATTGCGGGCCGGCCCAGCGCCCGCGGGTGTCGCTCTGCGGGGATCGGAGCCCAGGCATCGTTGTAGAGGAGCAGAAGATCGGGCCCGCAGTAGATCGCGGTCGGGAAGGCGGAGTTCAGGCAGATCGACACCGCCGAACGGAGCGAGACCGGCCATGTCGCGGGCCGGCCGAGCGGACTGGACGACCAGTCATGCGCGCGGATGCGCTCGCCCATCTCGCCGCCGCCGTTGAGAAACCCGAGTTTAGGCAAGGATCCGCCCTTCGCTAACGACGCTTCGCCGGCCGTTCATCGGCCGACAGCGCAGCGCTAGCCGAAACTCCTTGAAGCCGCGGGACGTTCCAGGCCGCGCCTGACGCATGCCATCACGATAGTTCAGCTTTCGCCCAGAACCCGAGCCGCGTCCGCACTGGGTCGACACTGGGCTTCAGGGCCGACCAGAGCATAGCGCACGCAGCCGATGTGCGGGAACCGATCGGGACAAGGCCGGCGAGCGACCGGGCATGCGAGACCGCATCTTTCGGCATGCTCGTCCAACAAGGTGAGCGTCGCGAGTACCGAAGCTTTGACGATCCGATTGTCGTGGCTAAGGCGCGATTAAAGCCGAAAGCATGGTGCCGCCTATAGGATTCGAACCTACGACCCCCTCATTACGAATGAGGTGCTCTACCAGCTGAGCTAAGGCGGCGACGGGGCTCGTCATAATCGCATCGCCCGCCGATGACAAGGCGGGCGATGGCGTCGGGCGGGTTGCCTAGCGCGCGCCGCCGAACCAGCGCGGAGCAGGACGGGCGTCTTCGGCGGCGAGCGGGTCAGGGCCCGGCGCCGGCAGATCGGGGATCGGCGCGACGATCTCGCCGTCGACGGCGCGTCGCGGAGCGGATGCCTTGCCGTCCAAAACGGGTACCGGCGGCGGGGGCTGGACCGAGGGCTGGTCCATGGTCGTCACGGCCGTCTTGTCCGGCCGTTTCGCGGAAGCGTCGTCCTCCGGTTCCGGCGGGACGGCGGCCGGCACCGCCGGCGGTTCGACATTGTCCGCAGCCACGGCGGGAGCAGGCACTTGCGGAGCGTCATGGACGAGCGCCGATGGCGGTTCGTCGTGATCGGCCAGGATCTCGTCGGCCCCGCCCGAGGAGGCAGGTGCCGCGAGGATCTCGGGCGGACGGGTCCAGCGATAGGTGCCGACGGCACCCGATGGCGCCACGGGCCGCCAGATGTCAGAGGCGACGCCGTCGGCGATCCAGACGGGATCGCGGGCCGCGCGGGCGGCGCGGGCGAGCCATTCACGCACCTTGCCGGCTGCGCCGAACTCCACCTCCTCGATCTCGGCGGCGATGAGATAGGCCCGGGCCGTGGGGGCGTCAGACAGGATCTTCGCCAGCGTCTCGCGGGCAAGTTGGAACTCCCGCGCGTCGAGCGCTGCCTGGGCGAGGGCGAGCAGGCCCTCGGCCTCGTCCGGCGCGCGTTTCGCCAGCCGCCGGGCGCGCTCCAGCCGGTCATGGGTGGAATCCCCCGGCCGGACATGGATGTAGGCCTCGGCCAGATCGGGATGCGGCGCGCTGCGCCAGGCGGTTTCGACCACCTTGGCCGCGCGCCGGAAATCGCCGTTGCGCGCCAGGAGCCGGCCGGCGAGGGCGGCTGCGGGGACGAGGTCGCGCTGGAGCTTCAGCGCATCCTGCGCGAGGCGCAGCGCTTGGGCGGGGTCGCGGTCCGCGAGCCCCTGCGCCTCCGCGGCGAGGAGCGCGGCGCGGCCCGTCCGCGCCTGCTCCTTGGAGACCAGCCGCAGGGCGGCGCGGCGATCCAGCGTCAGGCGGGCTGCGGTCCAGTCGGCCCGGCCGCACTGACGCAGGAAGACGGCCTCGCTCGCCCAGCCCGCGGCGGGCGACAGGCGCACCGCTTCGGTCGCGAAGGCGTCGGCAGCATCCTCGTCGCCCCGGCGCCTGGCCTCGACGTAAAGGCCGCGAAGGCCAAGTACGCGGGTCTCCGGATCGTCGAGCATCTGGCGGAAGGCATTCTCGGCCCCGTCGCGGTCGCCGCGGATCTGGGCCGACTGGGCCTTGAGGAGGAGGGCGAGCGGGGCCGGGCCGAGCAGCCGCTCGGCCTCGGCGGAGAAGCGGCGGGCGGCGGAGGCGTCCCCGGCCCCGATCGCCACCATGCCCCGCGAGACGGCCGTGTAGCCCTTGGCGCGCCGGCGCTGGCGCGAGGCGAGCGCGATCAGCGATGGCAGGCGCAGAACCGTTGAAAAGATCGACCAGGCGAGGGCGAGCGCCGCCGCGGCCGCGAACAGCCCCACGGCAGCCACGGCGACGGAGGTCTCGATCCGGTAGCCCTGCCACGTGATGAGCACGTCACCGGGTCGATCCGCCAGCCAGGCGGCGGCGGTTGCACCGATCGCGACGAGGGCAACGAAGAGCAGGATCCGGATCAAATCGAAAAACTCCTATCGTGCCGCCGCGCCGAGGGCGGCGACGGCCTCGTTCGCGATCGTGTCGAGGGCGGCGTGGGCTTGGGCCAACGCTTTCATCCGCTCGCCCCACGCAGCGCTGGTGCCGCGTGCCGGGGCCGGAAGCGTCTCCCAGGCGGCGAGCGCGCCCTGGATGTCGCGGGCGCCAAGCGCGGCTTCGATGCGGCGAGCGGCGGCCTGAAGTCCGGCGCCTGCCTCGTCCTCACGGGTCACGCGGACAAGGTTCGCGGCGCTGGTCCAGAGGCGGTCGGTCAAACCGCCGCCGGTATCAGGCCCGGACGCGGGAGCGGGTCTGTCGCTGGCGATCCTCGTGAAATCAGCGGCAAGTGCCTGGCGGGTCGGCGCCCCGCTCGCCAAGGCCTTCAGCGGCGCGAGCGACGCCTCGCCGGCGCCGAGCGCGGCAAGGGCAGCGATCTCCGCGCCGAGCGGACGTCCGGCATCGAGGCCGTCCCGCGTCCGGGCGGCGAGCACGAGCCTGGCAGCCGGCGCACCCGTGGCGGCTCTGGCAAGGGCTGCTTCCACGCGGCCCACCCGCTCGGCCAGCTGCCGCGCCGCTTCGGCGGTCTCCGCGGCCTGGGCGGCTGGAGCGCCAGCCGCCTGTTCCAGGCGGGCGATCCGATCGGCCAGGGCAGGGTCGGCGGCGGCCGGGGGGCGCTGCTGAAGGGCTTGCTCCAGGCGACGCTGAACCTCGGCCTGCTGGGTCAAACGGCGGTCGAGCCCCTGGACATCGCTAGCCCGAGCCGCTGCCGGCACCGTCTGCTCCAGCGTTGCGACGCGGCTTTCCAAGCCGTCTGTCGTGCCCTGCGTCAGCAGGAGGGCAATGAATGCCGCGGCGACCGCGCCGGCTCCGGCGCCGACGATGGCGGCCGCGAAGGCCGCCGTGCGGATCGCGACGGCGGCGTCCTTGCGGCGGCCGTCGTCATCCGGTTTCTCCGGAGAGGACGACGCGCTCGGCTCGGCGGAGGGCTCGGTCACCGGATCGACGGGGTCCGAAGCGGGCGCGATCACATCCGCGCCGGACGCCGCCGCTTCCCCAGCGGCAGGCTCGTCGGATGGCGGCGGCGTCGGCGAATCACCCGGTGCCCGTTCGGTCGAGACCATCTCCGCCGTCAGGTCGATCGTCGCCGGCTCGCGGCGGCCGCGCCGCGGGGAAGCAGGGGATCGGGGGGCTGTCCGGTCGGTCTCGTCGGGCATCGTGGGGCCTCGCCTGGTGCTCGCTCGGGTCGTTGGCTCTTACCATCCGGATCGCCGGCTTGGCGAGCCACAGCGGTCACCGGCAGAAGCGCTCGAGCTCATCCAGCAGGCTGCGCTCGTCCGGCCTGTCGGCGACCCCGATCCGGTGAATGCCGGCCTCGCGCAACGGTTCCGCCACATCCGGCGAGAGGCAGATCTGCGGGATAAGGCCGAGGGCCGGGATCAGGCCGTTGCGCCGCGCCACCGTGGCGAAGGTCCGTGCCGAGCGGGCCGAATAATGCAGCACCGCGTCGATCTGCCCCGTATTGATCCGGTTCACCACGGCCGCCGTTAGGTCGGTTGCCGGCTCCGCAGCGTAGACGGTCCAGATGGCGAGGCGATGGCCGGCAAGGGATAGCGCGGCATCCATGTCGTCCTTGCGGTCGCGGCCCGCGATGACGAGAAGTCGGGAGCCGCGCGGCATTGACATGATGATGAGCCCGGCAAGGTCCGCTGCATCGCCGTCTCCGGCGATCACATCGGTGAAGCCGATCTCCTGCAGGGCAAGGCCGCATTGCTGGCCGACCGCGAAGGTGCGCATCGTCCGGAAGGCATCCAGCCGCTCGGCGGCGATGGCGACCGACGCGCTCGTCACGATGGCCGCGTCGTAGGGGCCAGGCGGCGGCATGCCCTTCACCGGCTGGATGGACAGCATGGGGGCGAGGATCGCCCGGTGCCCCCGCGCGCTCAGCCGGTCGGCCGTCCGTCTCCCGGACTCGATGGGCCGCGTGACGAGGACGTCGAGCATTTCACCGGTCCAGGATGCCGGGCGGCGCCTTGGCCAGCGCCTCGCGCCCCGCATCGGCACCCATCGCGACGGCATCGGCGGGATCGCCCGCCCGTTCGACCGCGACCGAACGGGTTCCGCCCGGCGCCAGGACGAGACCGCGGAAGACGAGGCGCCCGTCCTCCATCCGGGCATGGCCGGCGATGGGCGTGCGGCAGGAGCCGTCGAGCACCGCGAGGAAGGCCCGCTCGCAGGACACGGCGATGCCGGTCTCTTGGCAGGCGATGGCCTGGACCGCCTCCCGCGCCGGGCCGTCGCCGTTGCGCACGACAAGGCCGATGGCCCCTTGGCCGACTGCGGGCAGGAAGTCGGCCGGGTCGAGGATTTCCGTCGCCTTGGCCTCGAACCCGAGGCGCTTCAGCCCGGCAAGCGCCAGGAGGGTGCCGGCGAAGTCGCCGGCCTCGATGCGCGACAGGCGGGTGCCGACATTGCCACGCAGGATCTCCACCCGCAGCTCCGGTCGCAGCCTCAGGATCTGTGCCTGGCGGCGCAGCGAGGCAGAGCCGACAAGGGCACCGGGCGGCAGCTCGGCGAACCGTTTGCCGCCCGCGCCGATGAAGACGTCGCGCGCATCCTCGCGGGTCAGGAAGCCGGCAATCTCCAGGCCCTCGGGGAGGGCCGTCGGCAAATCCTTGGAGGAATGGACGGCGATCGCGACCCTGCCGGCAAGCTGAGCCTCGTCGATCTCCTTCGTGAACAGCCCCTTCCCACCGGCTTCGGAAAGCGGCCGATCCTGGATGCGGTCACCGGTCGTTTTGAACACGGCCAGCGGGAACGCATCGGCCGCGCGCGACAGAGCGGCCACGAGACGATTCTGTGTCTCGTGGGCCTGGGCCAGAGCCAGCGGGCTTCCGCGCGTGCCGATCGTCAAAATGTCGGGGGACATCGTCTCGCCTGAATGGTGTCGTCCGGAGCGTCCGCGTTGCGCGAGCGGGCCGGCGGACTATAGGTTGGCCGCGCCGCGCGCGTGAAGCGGCGATTTACAGGAAGGCGGCGCGATTTGAGCCTTGCGCATGGCCCGATGGTGCTCGGGATCGAGACCACCTGCGACGAGACCGGTGCCTCGGTCGTCACGCAGGACGAGGAGGGCCGCGGCCGCATCCTGTCCAACGAGGTTCTGAGCCAGATCGCCCAGCACGCCGCCTATGGGGGCGTCGTGCCGGAGATTGCCGCACGCGCCCACGTGGAATCGCTCGATCTGCTGGTGGCGCGCGCGCTCGACCGCGCCGGCTGCAAGCTGAAGGACATCGATGCGGTGGCTGTCGCGGCGGGGCCGGGCCTCATTGGCGGCGTGATGGTGGGCCTCACCGCGGCCAAGGCGCTGGCGCTCGTCGCCGGCAAGCCGCTGATCGCGGTCAACCATCTGGAGGCTCATGCGCTCACTGCGCGCATGACCGACCGCATCGCTTTCCCGTTCCTGCTTCTGCTCGTCTCGGGCGGGCATACCCAGCTCCTCGCCGTGCGCGGCGTCGGCGATTACGTCCGTCTCGGAACGACGATCGACGACGCGATCGGTGAAGCCTTCGACAAGACCGCCAAGATGCTGGGCCTGCCCTACCCGGGCGGCCCGCATGTGGAGAAGGAGGCTGCGCAGGGCGATCCGGCCAGGTTCGACTTGCCGAGGCCCATGCTGGCCCGCCAGAAGCCGGATTTCTCCCTTTCGGGGCTCAAGACCGCGATCCGTATCGAGGCAGAGAAGCTGGTTCCGCTGAGCCACACGGATGTCTCGGACCTGTGCGCCGGGTTCCAGGCCGCCATCGTGGATGTGGTCGTCGACCGCACGCGCACCGCCCTGCGCGGTTTCCGCGCAGCGGCCGGCCAGGCGCCGACGGCGCTCGTCGTCGCGGGAGGCGTCGCGGCGAATGAGGGCATCCGCCGGGGCCTCAGGCGTCTGGCGGCCGAAGCGGGCCTCAAGCTCGTTGCGCCGCCGCACGAGCTGTGCGCCGACAACGGTGCCATGATCGCGTGGGCCGGTCTGGAGCGGCTGTCGCTTGGCATGATCGACGATCTGACGGTTGCCGCGCGGCCACGCTGGCCGCTGGACCGGCTGGCCGAGCCGTCCCCCACCGGGAAGGCGTAAGATGGTCCTCGACCCGATCGCCGTCGTCGGCTCCGGCGCCTATGGGACGGCGCTCGCGAACGTGGCCGCGGAGACGGGCCGCCAGGTGATCCTGTGGGGACGCGACCCTCAGGCCATGGCCCTGATGGCGGACCAGCGGGAAAATGCCGGCGCGCTGCCGGGCGTCGCACTGCGCGATACGGTACGCCCGGTCTCATCGCTTGCGGAGATCGCGGCGGCCCGGATGGTGCTTCTCACCGTGCCGTCTCAAGCCCAAGGCCAGGTGGCGGAGGCGCTGGGGCTCGTCCTGTCGCCGCGGGTTCCGGTCGTCACCTGCGCGAAGGGCATCGATGCCCGCAGCGGTGCCTTCATGACCGAGATCGTTGCGCAGGCCCTGCCGCAATGCATTCCGGCGATCCTGTCGGGACCCAGTTTCGCGACGGACATCGCGCGCGGTTTGCCCACCGCCGTCACGCTGGCCGCCGCGGACGAGGTCATCGCGGCCGCACTGGCGCAAGCTCTGACAACGTCGACCTTCCGGGTCTACCACACGACCGATATCCGTGGTGTCGAGATCGGAGGCGCCGGCAAGAACGTGCTCGCCATCGCGGCAGGCATCGTTGCCGGACGCGGCCTCGGCGAGAGTGCGAAGGCGGCGATCATCGCCCGGGGCTTTGCCGAGCTCGGCCGGTTCGCGCGGGCGTTCGGCGCGCGCCAGGAGACGCTGATGGGCCTGTCGGGCCTCGGCGACGTCGTCTTGTCGGCGACCTCGCCTCAATCGCGCAATTATGCCTTCGGCCTGGCGCTGGGGCGCGGCGCGGCGGTGGAGGAGGCAGCGGGCGGAAAGCTGGCCGAAGGGGCTTTCACCGCGCCTGTCCTGCTGCGGCAGGCGCAGGCGCGCGGCCTCGACATGCCGGTGAGCGCGGCCGTTGAAGCGGTGATCGCCGGCCGCGCCACGATCGATCAGACGATCGCCGCGCTGATGATGCGGCCCGTCCGGGCCGAGCATGAGGAGGGGATGCGCTGATGGCGCACTGGCTGATCAAGAGCGAGCCGTTCAAGTGGTCGTGGGACCAGCAGGTGAAAGCTGGCGCGAAGGGTACGTTCTGGGACGGGGTGCGCAATCATTCCGCCAAGCTCAACCTGATGCGGATGAAGAAGGGCGACGAGATCTTCTTCTACCATTCCAATGAAGGGCTGGAGGTCGTCGGCATCGTGGAGGTGATCCGCGAGCATTATCCCGACCCGACGGCCGAGCCGGGCTCGCCCTGGGTCGTGGTCGACGTGAAGGCGGTGAAGCCGCTGCCGAGACCGGTCACGCTGGCGGCGATCAAGGCCGAGCCGAAACTCGCCAAGATGAGCCTGGTCACGTCCATGCGCCTGTCGGTCCAACCGGTCACCGACGCCGAATGGGACATCGTCTGCCGGATGGGCGGCCTTTAGCCTCCATCCGGGTCGCTCCTGTCCGGAAAACCGCACGCACTTTGCGGAAATCCGGACGGTGTTTGCGATTTAGGCCAGCGTCAGGCCCGAAAATCCATCGTATCGTCCGTGTCCTGCCGTGGCACGGCCTTTGCTGCATCCGTGGCAGGTACTGCGTGTTCCGGATGCTGAAGGCGGAGGCGCCAACCCCGCCTAAAGACCAAAGTCGATGACCTTGTCGTCCCGGTCCTGCCGGGGAAACATGCGTCCGGACGACAACAACAACAGTTTGGGAGGACTACGCACCATGAAAACGATCATTCGCAGCGCGATGCTGGCCGTAGCGGCCGCGGCGACCTTCGCCGTCCCAGCCAAGGCGCAGGACTTCATCAATGTACTCACCGGCGGCACGTCGGGCGTCTATTACCCGATGGGCGTCGCCATCTCGAAGATCTACACCGACAAGATCCAGGGCTCGCGCCCGGCGGTGCAGGCGACAAAGGCGTCGGTGGAGAACCTCAATCTGCTTCAGCAGGGCAAGGGCGAGATCGCGTTCACCCTCGGCGACAGCCTGCAATTCGCGTGGACCGGCAACGAGGATGCGGGCTTCAAGACCAAGCTCGACAAGCTGCGCGGCATCGGCGCCATCTATCCCAACTTCGTGCAGGTCGTGGCCTCCAAGGAGTCCGGGATCAAGACGCTGGCGGACCTCAAGGGCAAGCGCCTGTCGGTCGGGGCACCGAAGTCCGGCACCGAGCTCAATGCCCGCGGCATCCTGGAAGCTGCTGGCATGAGCTACAAGGACCTCGGCAAGGTGGAGTATCTGCCCTTCGCCGAATCCGTGGAGTTGATGAAGAACCGCCAGCTCGACGCAACGCTGCAATCGGCAGGTCTCGGCGTGGCCTCCATCCGCGACCTCGCCACCTCGGTGGACATCATCGTCGTGGAGATTCCGGATGAGGTCTCGTCCAAGGCGGGCTACGTGCCCTCCGTCATCCCGGCCAACACCTATCAGGGCCAGGCGCAGCCGGTGAAGACCTCGGCGATCCTCAACTATCTCGTGACGCGGTCCGACCTGAAGGACGATCTCGTCTACCAGATGACGAAGACGATCTACGACAATGTCGCCGACCTGCGCGCGGCCCATGCGGCGGGCAAGGACATCAAGCTGGAAACGGCGCTCCAGGGCATGCCGATCCCGCTCCATCCGGGCGCCGAGCGCTACTTCAAGGAAAAGGGCGTCGCGAAGTAATCGCGACCGTTCGACAAGAGGGGCGCCGGACGGATGGCCGGCGCCCCCGCTGCATCAGATCATCAAAATGAGGGGGGACGGCCGTGAGCAGGAACGCGCAGGCTGAGCAGACGCCATTGGCCGTGCCGGACGTGGGTGCCGCGCCCGGCGCGCCCATCGACCCGGAGCATGGCCTTCCGCCGGGCTTCGGCACGGGCATGGCGGCGCGCCTTCTCTTCTGGATCGCCATCGCCTTCTCGGTCTTCCAGGTCGTCACCGCCTTCGGCATCCCGCTGGACCGGCCCTTCCTGCCCGGCATTACCATCGGCCGCATCGGCGGAGCGGCGCTTGCGATCTGGGGCGCCTGGATCGCGTACCGTGCCCTCCGCGGCAGGCCGGTCACCGAAGCATTGATGGCGTTCGGCACGCTTCTCTTCGTCTACGTCCTGCTGATGGGATTTGCCGGCGGCGTTCCGAGCCAGGTGCTGCGGACGATCCATGTGGGATTCCTCTGCCTGATCGCCGGCGCGCTCACGGCCAACCACAAGAGCCGGTCCGGGGCCGGAATGGCGCTGGGCTGGGGTCTCGGTGTCATCGGGCTCGGCATGGGCGTCTACCACTGGGTTCTCTATTACGAGCTCGTGAACCGCGCCGGCGACCTCACCCACCTGGACATGGCGGTAGGCATCGCGACGCTGGCGATCCTGTTCATCATGGTCTGGCGCATGCTGGGCATTGCGCTGCCGATCGTGGCGGGTGTCTTCCTGCTCTACGTGCTGTTCGGGAACTACCTGCCGGCGCCGCTGGATCATCGCGGCTATTCGCTGGATCAGGTGGTCGAGCACATGGCCTTCGGCACCGAGGGCATCTATGGCGTGCCCACCCTCGTCTCGGCGACCTACATCTACCTTTTCATCCTGTTCGGCTCGTTCATGGAGCAGGCGGGCGTGATCCGGTTCTTCAACGAGCTGTCCATGGCCGTCTTCGGCGGATCGCGCGGCGGCCCGGGCAAGGTCTGCGTCGCGTCATCCGCGCTGATGGGGACGGTATCCGGCTCGGGCGTCGCCAACGTCGTCGCTTCAGGCCAGTTCACGATCCCGCTGATGAAGCGCTTCGGCTTCCCGGCCGCCTTTGCCGGCGGCGTTGAGGCGACGTCCTCCATGGGCGGGCAGATCATGCCGCCCGTCATGGGAGCGGTCGCCTTCATCATGGCCGAGACGATCGACGTGCCCTACGCGGCGATCGTGGAGGCCGCCATCATCCCGGCTCTGCTCTATTTCGGGGCCTGCTACTGGTCCGTGCACCTCGAGGCCGGCAAGCGTGGCCTCAAGGGCCTGCCGAAGGACCAGCTGCCGAGTGCGCGTCAGGAATTGCGGGACAACTGGTTCCTTATCGCGCCGCTCGTGGTGCTCGTCATCCTGCTGTTCAGCGGCTACACGCCGCTCTTCGCCGGCGCGGTCGGGCTGGCGCTGACGGTCGTCATGATCCTCGGCACAGCCATCGCGCTCGGCCTTGCGGCGCCCGCCATCCGGCTCGTCTTCTGGGTGGGCCTGGCACTGCTCTGCGCCGCCTCGCTCTGGTATAGCGTGGCCTTGGTCGTCGGCATCGTCGCGGTGCTTGCCGTCCTCGCCGTGCTGCGTCCGGGCGGAACGGTGACGTTGGAGGGCTGCAAGGAGGCGCTCGCCGACGGCGCGCGTCAGGCGCTGAGTGTCGGCCTTGCCTGCGCGCTGGTCGGCATCATCGTAGGCACGATGACGCTGACGGGCCTCGGAACGATCATCGGCAACGCGCTCATCTCTGTCGGCAAGGACTCCATCTTCATTGCGCTCGTCCTGACGATGATCTTCAGCCTGATCCTGGGCATGGGCATCCCCACAATCCCGAACTACATCATCACGTCTTCGCTCGCGGCGCCCATCCTGCTCAAGCTCGGCGTTCCGCTGATCGTCAGCCACATGTTCGTGTTCTATTTCGGCATCATGGCCGACCTGACCCCGCCCGTTGCGCTTGCGGCTTTCGCCGCGGCGCCGATGGCGAAGGTCTCGGGGATGCGGATCGGCGTGCAGGCGGTGAAGATCGCGCTCCCAGGCTTCGTGGTGCCCTACATGGCCGTCTACGATCCGGCCCTCATGCTTCAGGACGTGCCGGGTCTAACTGGCGGCGCCTACTGGTTCGCCGTCATCTACGTCGCGTCGAAGGCCGTGCTCGCGGTCGGCCTTTGGGGCGCTGCCGCTATTGGCTATGTGCTGGTGCCGATGCCGCTCTGGGAGCGAATGCTGCACGCGATCGCCGCAGGCATGCTCGTCATCGCCATTGCCTGGACCGACTATGTCGGTTTCGCGCTCGCGGCCCTGGCTATCGCGATCCACATCTACCGGGCGCGCCGGACGCCGGCGGGTGTCACGGCATGATCGTCTGCCTCGGCGCCGCCGCGGTCACACTCGCGCTGGCGCCACAGGTGACGCTTTCCTGGACGCACTCGGTCCAGAAGACAGAGTGGCAAGAGGTCTGGGAAGCCAGGCCCGACGGCCTGATGCTGCGTGAGGCCAGAGTGAAGGGCAGCGGCGCGGGCATAGACCCGCCCCCTGAGGCAAGGCTGAAGGACGGCTTCTACGTCTGGGAGCCGCGGCTGCCGCCGCGGCGCGAGGTCGTGCTGCGGCGCTCGGGCGCGACGGAGGACTGGCGGATCTGCACGCAGGCAGGGTGCAGGACAGTCGCGGAAATGGCAGGCGAGGCGGATCCCGTCCGGCTCACGATCTGCGGCTCTTGATGGTTCAGTCGTGGACGGGTTCGTAGCGAATGGCGTTCTGCATAAAGCGCCACAGCAGATAGGCGCCGAAAGCCGAGAAGAACGCCATCAGCGCGTAGCCGATGAAGGGATGCAGCTCGAACAGGCCGGCAATCGCCCATCCCGCCGCAAGGGCGGCGGCAATGACCTCGAAGCCGACGAGGACCGCGACGCTCACCAGCGTGACGAGGCTGCGGGTCGAGAGTTTGCGCTTGGCCATCATATGCTCCGTTCCTGCCGGACCTAGCGTGAAGGCCGCGCGGAATCAACACGCGCGGGCGCCGCAGGTCCACTCACGGTCAGCTCGGCATGCCGCCCGCCCAGGCGCCCATGAGCAGGGACACCCCCAGCACGGCGACGAAGGCGGCGGCGGCAAGCTCGATCATCGCTCCGGCCATCGCAGCGCGGCCTGGCGTCCCGCTCGCCAGGGCGAGCGCCGCCCGCTTTGCGTAGACGGCGAGCGCCGCGAGCGTCGCGGTGGTCAGCGCGGTACCGGCAGCCATTGCGAGGACGGCGGCGACACCGGCCGTGGCAAGGCCTTGCGACATGGCGAAGACGAGGACGATGACCGCACCCGAACAGGGCCGTAGGCCCGCGGCGAGGACGATGCCCGCCGTCTCGCGCCACGAGGCCGCATCCAGGGCGGCGTCGGGCGCCGGGCCATGGGCGCAATCGTCGTCGCAGCCGGCTGGAGCGGCACCCGGCGGCGTTGACGCCAACCGGCCGGCACGCCGCCAGAGCAGCCAGAACCCGAAGGCCGCGACTGCCGCGAAGCTGGCGGTTTCCACTACACCCATGGCCGCGTTCATCCGGGCCGCCGTCCCCCTCAGCGCCCAGGCGAAAAGGCCGACGACACCGATCGCGACGGCAGCCTGGACGAGGGCGGCGGCGGTGGACAGCACGACGCCGCGCCGCAAGGCCGAGCCGCTGGCGACGATATAGGCGGAGATCACCGCCTTGCCGTGGCCTGGACCGGCGGCGTGGAACACGCCGTAGGCGAAGGCGAGGCCGGCGAAGGCGAGCGCGTCACCACCGTCGCGCATGGCGGACAGGGTTTGGCGCAGCGCGACGTAGAAGGCTGATTGCCAGGCGAGGATCAGCCCGCCGATACCGCTGGCCGCAGGCGCCGCCTCGCGCAACGCGCCGCCGCCGAAGGGGTTGCGCGGCGCGGGCGGCGCCGGCGCGGCAGCCGGCCCCAGCAGTGCGAGCGCGCCGGCAAGCACCAGGGCAACGGCGGCGAGAGCCGTTGCCGCGATGGCGAGGCGCTTCAGCGCGGAGGGGCGCGGCGCGGGCGCGAGCGCCGTCACGGACATGCGGCAAGCGCCTTGTTGGCATATTGGACGCCGAAGGTTGCGTTCGGCCCCAGGCTCTCAAAGAAAGCCTCCGACAGGCTCTGCTGCAGCGAGAAGCCCTTGGGCCGTGTCACGGTGATCGCGCAACCCTTCGGTGCCCCGGCGAGCTTCACCGCGTCCTCGTCCTTGGAGAGATCGAAGGCGACGAAGAATGTGGGATCGTAAACCTCCAGACCGACAAGCCGCCCTGGCGCAGGCGACGCCAGCGGCAGAGTGAAAGTCAGGCGCAGGGTCTTGCCGTCATGGGACAGGGCATAGTCGCGGGGTGCGCCGAAGGCCTGCTTGGCGCCGTTCGCCTTGACCACGGTGAAGTATTCGAAATCCGCGAGGGACTCCACGTTGGTCTTGGCCAACTCAGAAAGTTCGGCGCCGGAGACCTTGCCGTCGCCGTCCTTGTCGAGGCCTTGAACGGAGAAGGCCGAGTAGGCCTCGTCGAAGTCCCAGACATGCCGTATCGCCCCGGCGCGGCCGTCCGGCTCGTAGACGATCTCGCTGCGAACGGTGACGAAGACATGCGGATGGGCCAGAGCGGCGATCGGGCTCAACGCCAGCCCGGCAGCGAGGAGCCATGCCGCCGCGTGCCCGATCCGATTGCCCGTGCCGCCCTTATCCATCGCCCGCTCATTCTCTCGAGTCCGCGCTGATCCTATCACCGCGCGGCCACTTCATTCCACGGCCATCCGGGCAAAACGAGGGCGAACGCTGTGCGGGGCGGCGAGGGCTGTGCGCGTTTGCGCATCTGGCGGCCGAGCCGGACCCGCACCACCTGAAGATGTAGGGAGATTGACGGTTCCGGGGTGATATGTCAGCCTTGCTGACCAAAATAGAACCGGCACAAGCCGGCCGCCGACGCCCAAGCGGGCGACAGGGAGAACGGCTATGGCGCAGGACCAGGTTCCGGCAGGCGGGGCGACACCCGTAGCGTCCGCAGGTGAGGGCGCATCTTCGCTTCGTCCCGTCACGCTGCATGACAAGTACGACCTGTCGACGCAGCGCATCTTCATCTCGGGCACCCAGGCCATCGTGCGCCTGATGCTCATGCAGAAGGAGCGCGACCGGCGCGCCGGCCTCAACACGGGCGGCTTCGTCTCCGGTTATCGCGGCTCGCCGATCGGCGGCCTCGACCAGCAGTTT
This sequence comes from Hyphomicrobiales bacterium, assembly GCA_027483945.1. Taxonomy (GTDB): domain Bacteria; phylum Pseudomonadota; class Alphaproteobacteria; order Rhizobiales; family Beijerinckiaceae; genus JAIXTM01. The sequence goes on from JAIXTM010000012.1 coordinate 69,857, forward strand.
TTCCGGATGCGCAAGGAGCTGTCGGAGAACGATATCGTTTTCCAGCCAGGCCTCAACGAGGAACTGGCGGCGACCGCGTGCTGGGGCACGCAGCAGGCCGAGATGCGCGGCGATGGCCGCTATGACGGGGTGTTCTCCATCTGGTACGGCAAGGGCCCGGGCGTCGACCGCTCCGGCGATGTCTTCCGCCATGCCAATCTGGCCGGCACGTCGAAGCACGGCGGCGTTCTGGCCCTGATGGGCGACGACCACACCGCGGAATCCTCGACGACCGCCCACCAGTCCGAGTTCCACTTCCTGGACGTCATGATCCCGATCATGAACCCGGCGGGCGTGCAGGAAATCCTGGATTACGGCCAGTACGGCTTCGCCATGAGCCGCTTCTGCGGCACTTGGGTCGCGCTGAAATGCGTGAAGGACAACATCGAGTCGACCGCGTCGATCGATTCCTCGCTCGACCGCGTCTCGATCGTCATTCCTGACGACTACGTGATGCCCGATGGCGGGCTGAACATCCGCCCGGGGGATTCGATCCTTGGCCAGGAAGCCCGGCTGCAGGACTACAAACGCGACGCCATGATCGCCTTCATCAAGGCGAACAAGCTCAACCGCATGATCACGTCGGGCGGCCGCAAGCCGCGGATCGGCATCATCACCACCGGCAAGTCGTATCTGGACGTGCGGCAGGCCTTCGACGATCTCGGCATCGACGAGGTGCGCGCCAATGATCTCGGCCTGCGGCTCTACAAGGTGGCCTGCCCATGGCCGCTGTCGCGCGAGGAACTCGTCGCCTTCGCAGACGGACTCGACCTCATCATCGTGGTCGAGGAGAAACGGTCCCTCATCGAGGTGCAGGTCCGCGAGGAGCTGTACGGCACGTCCAATCAGCCCGTCTGCATCGGCAAGAAGGACGAGCGGGGCAATTGGCTGTTCCCGGTCAAGGGCGCACTTGACCCCAATGACATCGCGATCTGCATCGGCGAGCGGTTGCTGTCCTACGGCCATGTGGACGACATCGCCCGCCGCGTCACGCGCCTGAAGCAGGCTCAGGGCGTGCTGGCCTCGGTCTCCGATATCGCGACGCGGACGCCGACCTTCTGCTCCGGCTGCCCGCACAACACCTCGACCAAAGTGCCCGACGGAATGCGGGCCTATGCCGGCATCGGCTGCCACTTCATGGTCCAATGGATGGACCGCAACACCGACGGCGTGACCCAGATGGGCGGCGAAGGTGCCAACTGGGTCGGAGAGGCGCCGTTCTCCAACCGCCGCCACATCTTCCAGAACCTCGGCGACGGCACCTACAACCATTCGGGCATCCTGGCGCTGCGCTGGTCTATAGCGACCAAGACCAACGTCACCTACAAGATCCTCTTCAACGATGCGGTGGCCATGACCGGCGGGCAGGCGCATGAGGGCGGCCTGACCGTGGACGCCATCGCCCGGCAGGTGCGCGCCGAAGGTGTCGAGCGGATCGCCATGGTGTCGGACGAGCCCGAAAAATTCGCCTCCGGACGCTACAACCTGCCGCCCGGCCTGACCTTCCATCATCGGGACGACCTGGACGCCGTGCAGCGGGAGCTGTCGGAGGTGCCGGGCGTCTCGGTCCTGATCTACGACCAGACCTGCGCGGCCGAGAAGCGCCGCCGGCGCAAGCGCGGCCAGTTCCCGGATCCGGACAAGCGCGTGATCATCAACGAGCTCGTCTGCGAAGGCTGCGGCGATTGCGGCGTCAAGTCGAACTGCGTCTCGGTGCAGCCGCTGGAAACCGAGTTCGGGCGCAAGCGCCAGATCGACCAGTCGAGCTGCAACAAGGACTATTCGTGCGTGAACGGGTTCTGCCCGTCCTTCGTCACCGTCTCGGGCGCCAAGCCCAAACGCGTGAAGCCGGCAGCGGCGCGGGACGCCGATCCGGCGCAGGGACTGCCGACCCCGGCCTTGCCGACGATCACGAGCCCCTATTCGGTGATCGTCACCGGCATCGGCGGCACGGGCGTCGTCACGATCGGGGCCATCATCGGCATGGCCGCGCATCTGGAGGGCAAGGGCTGCGGCATGATCGACATGGCCGGCCTCGCTCAGAAGGGCGGCGCGGTCTTCAGCCATATCCGCCTCGCCAATACGCCTGACGACATTCATGCCATCCGCGTGTCGGCCGGCGATGCTGACCTCGTGCTCGGCTGCGATCTCGTCGTGACGGGGTCCAAGAAGGTGCTGGCCGCCGTGCAGCCCGGCGTGACCGGGCTCGTGGTCAACACCGCCGAGGTTATGCCGGGCGATTTCGCCCGCAAGCCGGACTTCTCGCTGCCGGCCGAGCGCATCAAGCGCGCGGTGCTGGAGGCCGCCGGGCAGGAGAGGGTGGCATTCGTGGATGCCACCACCATCGCGACGAAGCTCCTCGGCAATGCCATCGCGGCCAACATGTTCATGCTCGGCCATGCCTGGCAGCAGGGCTTCATCCCGCTTTCGGCGGCTGCGCTGGAGGAGGCGATCCGCCTGAACGGCGAAGCGGTGGACATGAACATCGCCGCCTTCCGCTGGGGGCGCCGGGCCGCGCATGACCCGTCCGCGATTGCCGACGTGTCGACGGCTGCCAGGGAGGCGACGCAGGCCCGCCAGCTATCTCAGACCCTCGACGAGGTGATCGAGCGGCGGCTGGCCTTCCTGCGCGAATATCAGGACGCGGCGTATGCCGACCGCTTCTGGCGAAGCGTAGAGCGCGTCCGGCAGGCGGAGGCGAAGGCCGTGCCCGGCTCCACCGCCCTGACCGAGGCGGCCGCGCGTTACCTCTTCAAGCTGATGGCCTACAAGGACGAGTACGAGGTGGCACGGCTCTACAGCGACGGGGCCTTCCTGGAGCAGCTGAAGTCGACGTTCGACGGCGACGACATCCGCATGACCTTTCATCTGGCGCCGCCGATCCTGGGCCGGAAGGATGCGAACGGCATGCCGAAGAAGACCACGTTCGGCCCCTGGATGCTGAAGGCATTCCGCGTCCTGGCGAAGTTCAAGGGCCTGCGCGGTACGGCCTTCGATCCGTTCGGCTACACGGCCGAACGACGGACCGAGCGGCAACTCGTCGCCGATTATGAGGCGCTGCTCGTCGAACTGATTGCGGGGCTCAAGGCCGGCAACCACGCGCTCGCCATCGCGCTTGCCTCCATCCCGGACAAGATCCGGGGCTTCGGTCATGTGAAGGAGCGGCATCTGAAGGCCGCCAAGGCGGAAGAGGCGCAACTCCTTGCGCGTTTCCGCAGCGGCGAGCCGCCTCTGGCCCAGGCGGCGGAATAGAGGATCGGCGCGTCGGCCGCAGGCCTCGCCGACAGCCGGCGACGCTCTCAAGCGGTGTGTGTAAACGCGCACGGATGCGTGGCGCTTTTGGCAATCCCATTCGCATCTTCGCAAAAAGTCGAGGATGGTTGCCGCGCGATTTGGGTCTACAACCTTCCCTCATAGAGGTGCCGGCAAGGCGCCCGCTTTGAGAGGAACGCCGGCCGTCCGCCATCCGCGCGGCTGGCCATGAGGGAGGTTGAAGCGTCGCATGGCGAATGCTTCGTCGCGCGCGGATGCACCGATGTCTCCCGTCAGAGGCGCGGTCGCCGACACATTCCCCAAACTGCTGATGCACCATGCGCGCGCACGGGGCGACCGCCCCGCCATGCGCCACAAGGACCTGGGCATCTGGCAGAGCTGGACCTGGGCGGAGGTCGCCGACGCGGTCCGCGCCTATGCGGTGGGCCTGTCGCGGCTCGGGCTGAAGCGGGGCGAATCCATCGCCATCGTCGGCGCCAACCGCCCGCGGCTCTACTGGACCGTGATGGCTGCCCAGATGCTGGGGGCGGTGCCGGTGCCGGTCTATGCCGACGCGGTGGCGGACGAGCTCGCCTATGTCCTGGCTCATGCGGAAGTCCGCTTCGCATCTGTGCAGGATCAGGAGCAGGTGGACAAGCTGCTCTCCATCGCCGAGCGCCTGCCGAAGCTGGAGCATATGGTCTATGACGAACCGCGCGGCCTGCGGGACTACGACCATACGCGCCTGCATTCCATCGACGATGTCGTGGCCGAGGGACGCGACGCGCTGAGGACCGCCAGCGTCGACAGCTGGCTCGACGGCGAGATCGCCGCGGGTTCCGGCGAGGATATCTCCATCATCCTCTACACGTCCGGAACGACCGGCCGGTCGAAAGGCGTGATGCTGACCGCGCGGGGGTGCATCGAGGCGGCCGCGGATACGGTGGCCTTCGACAGGCTGACCGACCGCGACGAGGTGCTGGCCTATCTGCCGCTCGCCTGGGTCGGCGACCATTACCTGAACTACGCGCAGGGGCTTGTCGCGGGCTTCTGCATGGCGTGTCCGGAATCCACCGACACGGCGCAGGCGGACCTGCGCGAGATCGGCCCGACCTTCTATTTCGCCCCGCCGCGCGTCTTCGAGAGTCTCCTGACGCGGGTGATGATCCGCATGGAGGACGCGAGCGCGCCGAAGCGGCGGATGTTCCACTATTTCGTGGACGTCGCCAGGCGCTATGGCGAGAAGATCCTGAACCGGGAAAGCGTGCCCCTGTCGGGACGGCTGCTCTACGGGCTCGGCGAGCTGCTTGTCTACGGGCCGCTCAAGAACGTGCTCGGCTTCTCCAAGATCCGCGTCGCCTACACCGCCGGCGAGGCGATCGGGCCGGAGCTCTTCTCGTTCTATCGCTCGCTCGGCCTCAACCTGAAGCAGCTCTACGGGCAGACCGAGGCCTTCCTCTACGTGACGGCCCAGCCCGATGGGCAGATCCGCGCCGACACGGTGGGGCCCGCGACGCCGAACGTCGAGATCCGCATCGCGGAGAGCGGCGAGGTGCTGTTCCGCTCGCCGGGCCAGTTCAAGGGCTATTTCAAGGAGCCCGAGAAAACCGCCGAGACAATGACCGAGGACGGTTTCGTCAAGACCGGCGATGCCGGTTTCTTCGAGCCGAAATCGGGGCATCTGAAGATCATCGACCGCGCCAAGGATGTGGGGCGCCTGCGCAGCGGCGCGCTGTTCCCGCCCAAATACGTGGAGAACAAGCTGAAGTTCTACCCCAACATCAAGGAGGTGGTGGCTTTCGGCGACGGGCGTGATTTCGTCACCTGCTTCATCAACATCGACATGACCGCCGTCGGTAACTGGGCCGAGCGCAACAATGTCGTTTATGCCTCCTACCAGGAACTGGCGGCGATCCCGGCGGTCTATGACATGATCGCCGCCCACGTGGACGAGGTGAACCGCTCGCTCGCCGCCGAGCCCGGCATGGCGGGCGCGCAGGTCAAGCGCTTCCTCATCCTGCCCAAGGAACTCGACGCCGATGACGGCGAGTTGACGCGCACCCAGAAGGTGCGCCGCGGCTTCATCTCCGAGCGTTACCAGCCCCTGATCGACGGCCTCTATGACGGTTCGCCGGAGGCGACGATCGCGGTGGAAGTGACGTTCGAGGACGGTCGCAAGGGCAATATCAGCGGGACGGTCGCCATCCGCGACGCCGCGATCCACCCGGACGTCGCGGAGGCCGCGGCATGAGGGCGCCAGATGCCGTCGCTGCCGGCGACACCCTACTGGCGGTGGACAACGTCTCCCTGCGCTTTGGCGGGGTGAAGGCGATCTCGGATGTCTCGTTCGATATCCGGAAAGGCGAGATCCGCGCGATCATCGGGCCGAACGGTGCGGGCAAGACCTCGATGCTCAACTGCATCAACGGGTTCTATCATCCGCAGGAGGGCCGCATCACCTTCAAGGGCGAAACGCGCCGGCGCATGCGCCCCTATGTGGCGGCGAGCCAGGGCATTGCCCGCACCTTCCAGAACGTCGCGCTCTTCAAGGGCATGTCGACGCTGGACAACATCATGGCCGGCCGCACCCTGAAGATGAACCGCGGCTTCTTCTGGCAGCTGCTGCGCTACGGCCCGGCAATGGCGGAGGAGATCGCGCACCGCAAGGTCGTCGAGGAGATCATCGACTTCCTGCAGATCGAGCACATTCGGAAGGTCCCGGTCGGCAAGCTGCCCTACGGCTTGCAGAAGAGGGTCGAACTCGCCCGCGCGCTCGCCATGGAGCCCGAATTGCTGCTGCTCGACGAGCCGATGGCGGGCATGAACCTGGAGGAGAAAGAGGACATGTGCCGCTTCATCCTCGACGTGAACCAGCAATACGGCACCACGATCGCGCTCATCGAGCACGACATGGGCGTCGTCATGGACCTCTCCGACCGGGTGGTCGTGCTGGAATATGGCCGCAAGATCGCGGACGGCACGCCCGACGAGGTGAAGCGGGATCCGCGCGTCATCGACGCCTATCTGGGAGTGGCGCACTGATGGGCACCCTCTACGCCATCTTCGTCGACCCGTTCATGCAGATGGGCAGCGCGCCGGACCTCCTGGTTCAGACGCTATGGGAGGGCCTCGTCGCAGGCGTGCTCTACGCGCTGATCGCGCTGGGATTTGTCCTGATCTTCAAGGCGTCCGGCGTCTTCAATTTCGCCCAGGGCATCATGGTCGTCTTCGCGGCCCTGACCCTGGTCGGCCTCTACGAGAAAGGCGTGCCCGCCTGGATCGCGGTGTTCCTGACACTCGGCGTCATGTTCCTGCTCGCGGTGACGATCGAGCGGGTGGTGCTGAGACCGCTGGTCAACCAGCCGGACATCATCCTGTTCATGGCGACGTTCGGCATCACCTACTTCCTCATCGGGTTCGGCGAGTCGCTCTTTGGCGGCAATCCGAAGCAGATGATCGCGGGCGAACTCGGCCTGCCGCGCGGCGCGGTCGAGGTGAAGATGCTGGGCGGCTTCGTCGCCTTCCAGAAGATTGACATCGCAGCCGCGGTGATCGCGTCCGCCATGATCGCGGGTCTCGCCGTCTTCTTCCAGTACACGCGGATCGGACGGGCGCTCCGGGCCGTCGCCGACAGCCACAAGGCCGCGCTCTCTGTCGGGATCTCGCTGAACCAGATCTGGGTGATCGTGTGGTTCGCGGCCGGCATCGTGGCGCTCGTCACCGGCATCATGTGGGGTGCGCGCTCGGACGTGTCCTTCGCGCTGGAGATCGTCGCGCTCAAGGCTCTGCCGGTGCTGATCCTCGGGGGCTTCACCTCCGTGCCCGGCGCCATCGTCGGCGGATTGCTGATCGGCGTCGGCGAGAAGCTCGGCGAGTTCTACTGGGGCCCGCTGATCGGCGGCGGCATCGAGAGCTGGCTGGCCTATTTCATCGCGCTCGCTTTCCTGCTGTTCAGGCCGCAGGGCCTGTTCGGCGACAAGATCATCGAACGGATTTGAGGGCCAAGACGTGTTCTATCGCGAGACCGGCCAGTTCAAGACGACCTACCAGGCCGACATGGCTGTGTTTCCCATCCGGCAGGACCGGATCGGCCTTGCCTTCATCCTGCTGGTTGCGTTCGCGGTGATCCCGTTCGTCGGGTCGGACTTCTTCATCAGCTCGGTGATGATCCCGTTTCTCGTCTTCTCGCTGGCGGCGATCGGGCTCAACATTCTCACGGGCTATACCGGCCTCATCTCGCTCGGCACGGCGGCCTTCATGGGGGTCGGGGCCTATTCCTGCTACAAGCTCACGACCTTCTTCCCCGGCATCAACATCATCGTGCTGATCCTGGCCTCCGGGCTGGTCTCGGCGGCGATCGGCGTGCTGTTCGGGCTGCCCTCGCTGCGGATCAAGGGCTTCTATCTTGCCGTCGCGACGCTGGCGGCGCAGTTCTTCCTGCAATGGTGCTTCGTGCGCGTGCCGTGGCTGTTCAACTACAACGCCTCGGGCGCAATCGAGGTACCCCAGCGCCTCGTCTTCGGCGTGCCCGTCACGGGCGCGCTGGCAACCCCTGAGACGCGCTACTTCGTGTGCCTTGCCCTTGTCGTCGTCCTGACCTGGTTCGCGTCCAACCTCGTCCATGGGCGGATCGGCCGTTCCTGGATGGCGGTGCGCGACATGGACATCGCGGCGGAGCTGATGGGCATCAGGCTGCTCAACACCAAGCTGCTCGCCTTCGCGGTGTCGTCCTTCTATTGCGGCGTCGCCGGCGCGATGATGATCTTCCTCTGGTACGGCGGCGGCGAGGCAGCGGATGTGTTCTCGATCCGCCTGTCGTTCAACATCCTCTTCATGGTGATCATCGGCGGGCTCGGGTCGCTTCTGGGCTCGTTCTTCGGCGCGGCGTTCCTCGCCAGCCTGCCGACGATCATGAAGTTCGGCCTGCCGGCCATCGGCGTGCCGCTCTCGGGCGCCACCGCCGAGCACGTGACCTTCATGCTGGTCGGCGCCCTCATCATCCTGTTCCTGATCGTGGAGCCGCACGGGCTCGCGCGGCTCTGGCAGATCGGGAAGCAGAAACTGCGGACGTGGCCGTTCCCTTACTGAGGACGGCGGCGATCCCAACAACAACGATCCGCGGCCAAGGCTTCAAGCCGCGGACAATCCAAAGAAAGGCCGCATGCGACGGCCGCACAGGAGGACGACCATGAGACGGACTTCACTGACCCGGCGCGCCGCACGCGGCGCGGCCATCGGCGCCCTGATCGCCGCCGGCGCCTTCTCGGTGCCGGCCCTGGCGCAGGACAGCGTCTACTTCGCCAACAACGCCTATCGCACCGGCCCGTTCTCGGGCTCCGGCATCCCGATCGGCGACGGGATGCGCGACTACATCACGATGATCAACGAGCGCGACGGCGGCGTGAACGGCGTCAAGATCGTCTACGAGGAATGCGAGACCGGCTACGACACCAAGAAGTCGATCGAGTGCTACGAGCAGGCCAAGGCCAAGGGCACGATCATCTACAGCCCCTGGTCCACCGGCGCGACGCTCGCGGCCATCCCGCGCGCTCACGTGGACAAGATCCCGATCCTGTCCATGGCCTATGGCCTGTCGGCCTCGGCCGACGGCAACACGTTCCCCTGGGTCTTCATCCCGCCGCTGACGTATTGGGACGGCGCCTCGGTGATGGTGCGCCACATGGCGAACGAGCTCGGCGGCATGGACAAGCTCAAGGGCAAGAAGCTTGGCCTGATCCACCTCGACGCGCCGTTCGGAAAGGAGCCGATCCCGATCCTGGAAAACCTCGCCAAGAAGTACGGCTTCGAGGTGAAGCTCTATCCGGTGGCTGCCGCCGACATGCAGAACCAGGGCTCGCTCTGGCTCTCGATCCGCCGCGACCGGCCGGACTACCTCTACAACCAGGGCTGGGGCGCAATGAACCCGACCGCGGTCAAGGAGGCTGTGAAGAACGGCTTCCCGATCAACAAGCTGGTCGGCGTCTGGTGGGCCGGCGGTGACGATGACGCCCGCGCGGGCGGGGCGGAGGCCAAGGGCTACAAGTCCCTGAACTTCAACGCCGCCGGCACCAACTTCCCGGTCATCCAGGACATCATCAAGCATGTCGTGGACAAGGGTAAGTCGCTGGCGCCGAAGGATAAGGTCGGCGAGAACCTCTACAACCGCGGTGTCTACAACTCGATGCTCGTGGTCGAGGCCATCCGCAACGCCCAGAAGATCACCGGCAAGAAGGTGGTCACCGGCGAGGACATGCGGCGGGGCCTGGAGGCGCTCAACATCACCGAAGCGCGCCTGAAGGAGATCGGCATGGAGGGCTTCGCCTCTCCGGTGAAGATCACCTGCTCCGACCATTCCGGCCACCTGAAGGCCTATGTGGCCGAATGGGATGGCACGAAGTGGACGAAGGGTTCGGACTGGATGGACCCCCTGAAGGAAGAGGTCCGCCCGGTCATCGAGGCGAACGCCAAGGACTATGCCGAGAAGAATGCCGGCTGGCCGAAGCGGACGGAAGCCTGCGACACCCCGTCCTGACCGGGACGTGATCGAGGCCCTTCCCTGCGGGTGAGGGCCAGCCGACCAAGAGGACGGGTGGGGCGCAATCTGTGCCCCACCCGTCCTGCCCGCCGGCGCGGGCAGCTACCCCACCCATCCGGGAGGGATCGGAGCAGGACCATGACCAATGCCATGCCGACGAATGCCGCCGGGACCGCGTCCGACATCCTGTCGGTGAACAATATCGAGGTGATCTACGACCACGTGATCCTGGTCCTGAAAGGCGTCTCGCTGACCGTGCCGCAAGGCGGCATCGTCGCCATCCTGGGCGCCAACGGCGCCGGCAAGACGACGACGCTCAAGGCCATCTCGAACCTGCTCAAGGCCGAGCGGGGCGAGGTGACCAAGGGCTCCATCGTGTTCGACGGCGAGCGCGTCGACCGCATGACGCCGACCGAACTGGTGCGGCGCGGCTGCATCCAGGTCATGGAAGGCCGGCACTGCTTCGGCCATCTCACCATCGAGGAGAACCTTCTCACCGGCGCCTTCACCCGGCGCGACGGTTCCGCCGCGATCAAGCGCGACATGGAGATGGTCTATGATTATTTCCCGCGGCTGCGGCAGCGGAAGGGCTCGATGTCGGGCTACACGTCCGGCGGCGAGCAGCAGATGTGCGCCATCGGCCGCGCGCTCATGAGCCGGCCGAAGATGATCCTGCTTGACGAGCCGTCCATGGGCCTCGCCCCGCAGATCGTCGAGGAGATCTTCGAGATCGTGAAGGACCTCAACGCGAAGGAGCGGGTGTCCTTCCTCATCGCCGAGCAGAACACCAACATGGCGCTGAAATACGCGACCTATGGCTACATCATGGAGACGGGCCGTATCGTCATGGACGGCGACGCCGCCCAGCTGCGCGAGAACGAGGACGTCAAGGAATTCTATCTCGGCGTCGCGGAAGGCTCGAAGAAGTCGTTCCGCGAGGTGAAGAGCTACAAGCGCCGCAAGCGCTGGCTGGCGTGAGCGTGATTCCGGCATCGGCAGGGTGCGATTGCGGGCGTGCGCGCGGCCGGCCATATCTGCTTGATGCCGATCCTCTTTGTCCTTCTGGCCCTCGCCGTCATCGCGCTGATCTTCGGTCCGCAATATTGGGTGCGAGCCGTGATGCGGCGCCATGCGCAGGAGCGTCCGGATTTTCCGGGCACCGGCGGGGAACTCGCCCGGCATCTCCTGGACATGTACGGCTTGCGGGCGGTGAAGGTGGAGCTGACCGCCGACGGGGACCATTACGACCCCATGGACAAGGCGGTGCGGCTGACGCCCGCCAACCACGACGGACGGTCGGTGACCGCGGTCGCGGTCGCCGCTCACGAGGTGGGCCATGCCTGGCAGGATGCGCAGGGGCACCGGCTCCTGACCTGGCGCACGCGCTTTGCCGGAACGATGCGGCGCCTGGAAGTGGCCGCAGCCATCGTCTTTGCCTCGGCGCCGATCGTCGCGCTGATTCTGAAATCGCCGCTGATCGCTATCGTCCAGGTGCTGCTGGCGGTGCTGCTCCTCTCGGGGCGGCTGGTCTTCCATATCCTGACGCTGCCGGTCGAATTCGACGCCAGCTTCGGCAAGGCGCTGCCCGCGCTCGTAGAAGGGCGCTACCTGGCCGAGCGGGATGTGTCCGCGGCGCGGCAGGTGCTGAAGGCAGCGGCGCTCACCTATGTGGCGGCTGCCCTTGTGACGCTGCTGGATTTCGGCCGCATCATCCGCATTCTGCGCTGAACCCGGCCTCAGGCCGCGCCGTTCTTCCCGACCATCGACCCGACGAGGCTAGATCATGAGCGACCCGACGCTGCACCCATCGGAGACGCGCGAGCCGGCCGCGCGCGAGGCGGACCTCTTGGCGCGCCTGCCGCAGGTCCTCGCCACCGCGCTGACCGCGCCGGGATGGGCGCGGCATCTGGGCGACGTCGATCCATCCTCGGTTACGACGCGGGGAGCGCTCGCGCGCCTGCCCGTGCTGCGCAAGTCCGACTTGCCGGACTTCCACCGCGGCGAACCGCCTTTCGGTGGTTTCGTGCCCGGCCATCCCGGCGATTACGCACGCCTTTTCGCTTCGCCCGGCCCGATCTTCGAGCCCGAAGGGATCGAGCCCGATCCGTGGAACGCGGCGCGAGCTCTGCGCTCGGCCGGCTTCGGGTGCGGCGATGTCGTGCTGAACACGTTCTCCTATCACCTCACGCCCGGCGGCTTCATCCTGGATTCCGGCGCGCGGGCCTTGGGATGCGCCGTCATTCCCGCCGGCCCCGGCCAGACCGAGCAGCAATTGCAGGTGATCCACGCGTACCGGCCAAGCGCCTATACCGGCACGCCGGACTTTTTGAAGATCCTCCTCGATGCCGCGGACGCAGCTTCCATCGATGCGTCATCCATCACGAAGGCGCTGGTTTCCGGCGCGGCGTTCCCGCCCTCGCTGCAGCAGGCCTTCGCGGCGCGCGGCATCGCGGGCTACCAGGCCTATGCGGTGGCGGAGGTCGGGATCGTCGCCTACGAGACCAGCGCCCGCGAGGGGCTTATCGTCAACGAGGACCTGATCCTGGAGATCGTGAAGCCCGGCACCGGCGACCCGGTGCCTGACGGCGATGTCGGGGAGGTGGTCGTCACCTCGCTGAACCCGAAGCATCCGATGATCCGGCTGGCGCTCGGCGACCTGTCGGCGATCCTGCCGGGCCGGAGCCCGTGCGGACGCACGAATATCCGCATCAAGGGCTGGATGGGCCGCGCGGACCAGACCGCGAAGGTCAAGGGCATGTTCGTGAGGCCCGAGCAGGTGGCCGAGATCGGCCGACGCCACCCGGAACTGCACCGGCTTCGCCTTGTCGTCACCCGGCGGGACGAGACCGACGCCATGACGCTCAAGGCCGAAGTCTATGGTGGCGGCCCGGACCTGCACGATGCTGTCGCGGAGACGCTGCAGGCGGTGACCAAGCTCAAGGGGCAGGTGGACCTCGTACCCCAGGGCAGCCTGCCCAACGATGGCAAGGTCATCGCGGACGAGCGGGTCTACTGAAATCGGGTGGCGGAGCGCTAAGCCCAGTCTACCGGCCGTTCGCCCTTCTCCTCCAGCCACGCATTGGCCCGGCTGAAGGGGCGGGATCCGAAAAAGCCTGTCCGGGCCGAGAGCGGCGAGGGATGGGCGCTCGTCACGACGAGGTGCTTCGCTTCGTCGACGAGCGGGCGGCGGATCGCCGCCTTGGCCCCCCATAGTATGAAGACTGTGTGCGATCGGTGAGCCGAGACCGCTGATAGGGCCTGGTCGGTGAGTCCATCCCATCCGAGGCGCAGATGGGCGCCGGTCGCTTTCGCCTCTACGCTGAGCGCGGCATTGAGCAGCAGGACGCCCTGGGCCGCCCAGTGGCTGAGATCGCCGCCGGGCCGGCAGGAACGACCGAGATCGGCCTCAATCTCCTTGCGGATGTTCTTCAACGAGGCCGGCAGGCGCCCGTCACCGGCATAGGAAAAGGCGAGCCCGTGGGCGTCGCCGGGCGTCGGGTAGGGGTCCTGGCCGAGTATGACCACCTTCACCGCGTCCAGGGGCGTCAGCGTGAAGGCCCGGAACAGATCCGGTGCGGGCGGGAGGATGTGGGCTCCCGCGTCCGAGCGCGCATCCAGGGCCGCGCAGAGGCGCGCCGCTTCGCCGGATACGAAGAAGGGCAGGCGGCCCCAGCCGCCCGCACCGTGCTTCAGGAAGGTTTCCAGAGCGGCGCCATAGGACGCCGCGCCGCTGATCCCGTTCGTCACCGGATGACGATGCGGCCTTCGGGCTTGGTGGTGATCTGCCCGACTTTGCGGGCATAGACCATCACGTCGCTCGCCATCAGCTTGCCGGCGACATCGAGGTCGCCGCCTTTCACGCCCTTGGCGAACATCGTGTAGCCGTCGCCGCCCTTGAGCATGAAGTCGTTGGTGGCGACCGTGTAGGATTTGGCGTCGTCGATCGGCTCCCCGCCGATGGTGACGGACACGACCCGCGAGCCGGCCGGCTGCTTGGGATCGATCGTCGCCACGATGCCGGAGATCTGCGGGAAGCGGCCCGCGCGCTGCTCGAACTGCGAGACGCCGTTCTCCAGCGCCGCCTTCACGTCCTTGCCCGTGATCGAGGTGACGACGGTGCGGTTGCCGAAGGGCAGCTCGGTGAGGATATCGCGACGCGTCAGCTTGTGCCCCGCCGCGTATTGCTTGTTGCCGCGGATGCCGCCGCCATTGGTGATCGCGATCTGGGCGCCGGTCGCGTCGCGCATGGCGTCGGCGATGAAATTGCCGATCGCCGCCTCCTGCGAGCGCACGGTGGGGGTGCGGCTGTCGAACTCGACCGCCAGCGAGCCGACATCGACGTCGAGCTCCTTGGAGAGCTCCGCCTCGTATTTCTTGACGACGGCCAGCGCCTCCGGATCCGGCGTCACCGCGCGGCTGTCGTTCACGCGGAAAGTCGGCGTCCACGTTACCTGGCGCTGGGCGCCCTCGCCGCGAACCTGGATCGCGAGGTCGATGGCCGTGACGTAATTGCCCTCCTCGTTGGACTCCACCATCACCGTCTTGCCGTCGAAACCGATGGCGAGGTCATGGTCGTGGCCGGTGAGCAGCACGTCGACGAGGCGGGACTGGACGATGGCGTTGTCCACTGCGCGGTCCGTATGGGTCACGGCAACGATGATGTCCGCACCCTGGCCTTTCAGGTTGCGGACCTGCGCGCGCAGCGTGTCGAGAACGGGCAGGAACTTCAGGTCGCCCGACTGGGAGATCTGCGCCGTGTTCTCGAGCGCAAGACCGACCACGCCGATCTTCACGCCGCCGAGTTCGAAGACCTTGCTGTCCTCATGGCCCGGCAGCTTGTTGCCGCCGGCATCGCGCATGTTGGCGGCGAAGACCGGAAACTTCGCCTCGGAGACGCGCTTGGCGTAATTGTCCTTGCCGAAGTCGAACTCGTGGTTGCCGGGCACGAAGACGTCCGGCTTCACGAGGTTGGTCAGCTCGATGATGTGCGCGCCCTGGTCGAAGCCCGACATCAGCGAGGGCGAGAGCGTGTCACCGGCATGGCAGAACAGCATGGGCGTGCCCTTGGCCCGCTCCTCCTTAACGATGGCCGCCAGGCGCGCGAAGCCGCCGCGGCCGCGGTCGTCGGACATCTTGTAGATGTCGTTGACCAGAAGGAGGGTGACGGTGGGCTTGGGCACCTGCGCGGCGACGGGGCCCGTCCCCGCCGCCATCGCGGCCGGGACCGCGAACAAGCCGAACGCCTTGCGCCTCGTGACATCGACCATGGAAACCCCTCCGAGCGATCCGGCGCGGCAGGATCAGGCCTGCCTGCGACCACGTTGATGTTGGACCTTTTTGCAGCAGCACTCTACATGCGCGTGACGTGGGAGGCGAGGATATGAGCGAGCAAAAGTTGGTCACAAGCCCGCCCCGGGAGCTTAAACTTCCGGCGGATCACCCGAAGGTGAGAAGCGGCCGCGTCGGCGTGCTTCTGGTCAATCTCGGCACGCCGGAAGGGACCTCCTACTGGCCCATGCGCGCCTATCTGAAGGAGTTCCTGTCCGACCGGCGCGTGATCGAGACACCGCGCTGGCTGTGGTGGCCGCTTCTGAACCTGATCATCCTGACGACCCGCCCGAGCCGGAAGGGCCGCGACTACGCGACGATCTGGAACAACGAGAAGGACGAAGGCCCGCTCAAGACGATCACGCGTTCGCAGGCCGAACAGTTGACAGCGGCCCTGTCGGGCTTCGCCGGCGACGAGGTCGTCGTCGACTGGGCCATGCGATACGGTTTCCCGCGTATGAAGGATCGGATCCAGGCGCTGATGGACCAGGGGTGCGACCGCATTCTGCTCTTCCCGCTCTATCCGCAATATTCCGCCGCGACCACGGCGACCGTGTGCGACCACGCCTTCCGGGCGCTGATGGAGATGCGCTGGCAGCCGAGCCTGCGCGTCGTGCCGCCCTATCACGACGACCCGGTCTACATCGCCGCGCTGGAACGGTCGTTGCGGGACGGGCTCGCCAAGCTTGATTTCGAGCCGGAGGTCGTCCTCGTCTCCTTCCACGGGGTGCCCAAGGAATACCTCCTGAAGGGCGACCCGTATCATTGCCATTGCGCCAAGACATGGCGGCTGCTGCGGGAAGCGATGGGTTGGCCGGCCGACCGGTTCCTGATGAGTTTCCAGTCGCGGTTCGGGCCCGCCGAGTGGCTGCAGCCCTATACCGATAAGACGGTGGAGGCGCTGGCCGCGCGCGGCGTGAAGCGCATGGCGATCCTGGCGCCGGGCTTCACCGCCGATTGCCTGGAGACGCTGGAGGAACTGGACGGCGAGAACCGGCACATCTTCGAGGACGGAGGCGGGGAGAAATTCGCCTACATCCCGTGCCTCAATGACGGGCCCGAGGGGATGTCGGTCATCTCCCACCTCGTCCGCCGTGAACTCCAGGGCTGGCTCTAAAGGCGGCGTCGCCCGTCAGATCGTGCCTTGGAGGCGGGCATAGCTCGCCTCCATGCCCGTCTCCATGCTGCTGTCGATCATGGCCTGCCGCGTGGCGGCGTCGGGCAGGGTCATCGTGAGCGTGAGCAGGGTGCCATGGCCATCAGGCTCGAACCGCGTCTCGACGTGGTTGTCCGGGGTCGGATCGGGCAGGTGCATTCGTTCCACGTGGACGATCCGGCTGAACGGTTCCAGCAAGACGTAATGCCCGGTCAGATGAAAGCCTCCCCCGCGGCCGTCTGACCATTCGAACCGGATGGCGCCTCCAGGCACCGGCTCGCTGATACAGACAGGCATCGTCCAGCCTTCGGGCCCCAGCAGCCATCTCTGGAGCAGCGCCGGTTCGACATGGGCGCGGTAGACGAGCCCCGGCCGGGCTGCGAAGCGCCGGGTACCGACGAGTCTGGTCTCGCCCTCGACGCGCAGATTGAACCTGTTCACGGCATGTCGTCCTTTTTTGCTTGGGTCATCTCGGCCAGGACGCCGTCCAGCCTGTCGTAATTGGCGGTCATCGACCTGCGGAGCTGCTCCATCCAGGCCTCGAGCGGCGCCAAGCCGGCCGGCGACAGCCGGCACGGGCGCTTCGTGCCTTCGACTCGTCGCTCAATGAGCCCGGCTCCCTCCAGCACCTTGAGGTGACGGGAGATCGCGGGTTGCGTCACCGCGAAGGGCTGGGCCAGTTCCATCACCGTTGCCTCGCCCAACGCCAACCGGGCGAGAAGCGCCCGACGAGTCGGATCGGCGAGGGCGGCGAAAGCCATATCCAGCTGCATGGCAGCTCCTTATATTACATATATTTTATATAAATCATTGGTTATGTCAAGCGTGACCGTACAACTTGGATTTCGCTTGTCTTCCGCGCGGCTTCGGGGTCCCATGACCCGTTTTCCGGGGGGGGTGCCCATGTCAGGGTTCGATATTTTCGTCGTCGCCATCGTCGGCCTCATCATCTTGACGCTGGCCGCGGGCGTCAGGACCGTGCCGCAGGGCTACGCCTACACGGTGGAGCGGTTCGGCCGGTACACGCGCTCGTTGGGTCCGGGCCTGCAGCTGATCGTGCCGTATATCGAGCGGGTCGGACACAAGATGAACATGATGGAACAGGTGCTCGACATCCCGAGCCAGGAGGCCATCACAAAGGACAATGCCGGCGTGCGCATCGACGCCGTCGCCTTCTACCAGGTGCTGGATCCGGCCCGTGCCTCCTATGAGGTGGCGGACCTGTCGAATGCCCTTGTCACCCTCACGATGACGAACATCCGCACTGTCGTAGGCTCCATGGACCTTGACCAGCTCCTGTCGCATCGCGACGAGATCAACGAGAAACTGCTGCGTGTCATGGACGCGGCCGCCTCGCCTTGGGGCGTGAAGGTCACGCGGATCGAGATCCGGGACATCCTGCCGCCTGCGGATCTCGCCGGCGCGATGGCCCGGCAGATGAAAGCGGAGCGCGAGAAGCGCGCCTCGATCCTGGAAGCCGAAGGTGCCCGCGCCGCCGACATCCTGCGCGCCGAAGGCGAGAAGCAGTCGCAGATCCTGGCCGCCGAGGGGCGCAAGGAAGCCGCCTTCCGCGATGCCGAAGCGCGCGAGCGTCTCGCGGAAGCCGAGGCCAAGGCGACCAGCATGATCTCGTCCGCCATCGCCACGGGGGACCTTGCGGCGGCCAATTTCCTCGTCGCGGAGAAATATGTCGAGGCGTTCCGCGAGCTGGCCTCAGCCAACAATCAGAAGGTCATCGTCGTGCCCTACGAGACGGGCGGTCTGGTCGGCACGCTGGCCGGGCTGACAGAAATCACGCGCTCGGTCTTCGGCGACCAGGGTCAGGGCTCGCCGGCCCGCACCCGAGGAACGGTGCCGTCCTCAGGGCAGAAATGACGGAGCGGGGGCGATGATCGCATCGACCATCGATGTTCTGGGACCGTGGAGCTGGGTCGTTCTCGGCCTGATCCTCGTCGGCCTGGAGATCGCCGTTCCTGGCGCCTTTCTGGTCTGGCTGGGCGTGGCCGCGCTGCTGACCGGGCTTTTCGACGCGCTTCTGGGCCTGTCCTGGCAGGCGAGCCTGCTGACTTTCGGCGCCCTGTCAGTCCTATCCGTCCTGGCCGGGCGATTCGTGACGAGCCGGAAGGACGAGGAACTGGACGAGGCACGCTATCTCAACCGCCGCGCCGCCTCCCTGATGCATGGCAGCTTCTTCCTGTCGTCGCCGATCGAGAACGGGGAAGGCCATATCCGTGTCGGCGACAGCACATGGCGCGTCGTCGGCCCGGACATGCCGAACGGCTCGGTCGTGCGCGTCGTGCGCGTGGAGGGCACGACGCTCCACGTGGAGCCCGCCTGATCTCCTCCAGCAAGGCCTGCCCATGTCGACCAGCCTGAAGGACCGCCTGCGGATCGAGGACGTGCGCGTCCTGTCGGACGACTGGTATCTGCTGAAGAAGACGACATTTTCCTTCCAGCGCAGCGACGGGTCCTGGCAGCGCCAGTCTCGAGAGACCTATGACCGAGGCAACGGAGCGACGATTCTCCTGTTCAATCGGCAGGCCCGCACGGTGCTGCTGACGCGGCAGTTCCGCTTCCCGGTCTATGTGAACGGTCACGATGACCTGCTGATCGAGGCTTGCGCGGGACTGCTGGACGAGCGCGATCCGCTGACCTGCATCCGCGACGAGGCGCAGGAGGAAACCGGGACGCGCGTCGAGAACCCGGTTCACGTCTTCGACGCGTTCATGAGCCCAGGGTCGGTCACGGAACGCCTGTCGTTCTTCCTGGCCGAATACGAGGCGGCGGACCGCACCGGCGCGGGCGGCGGCCTCGTCACCGAGGGCGAGGATATCGAAGTGCTGGAGATTCCGTTCGACGAGGCACTGGCCATGATCGACAGGGGCGAGATCGTCGACGCCAAGACGATCATGCTGCTGCTCTACGTCCAGTAGAAGCGGATCCTCTGAGCCGCCCCGAGCGGGCTATCAGGCCACGCCGGCCTTGAGCAGATCGAGAACGTGGACGAGGCCGATGGGACGGCCCTCGGCCACCACGGCCAGGGCGCCCTTGCGGCGTTTCTCCAGGATATCGAGAGCTTCCGCCGCAAGCGTGTCCGGAGCGACGGAGATCGGATCCGGCGTCATCACCGTCTCGACTGCCCGTTCGAGGAAGCCGTCACCCATCTGCCGCCGCAGGTCGCCGTCGGTGACGATGCCCTTTAGGTGGCCGGACGCGTCGGTGACCAGCACGCAGCCGAAGCCCTTGGCCGTCATGACCGGGACGACATCGCCCATCCGGGTGCCGAGCGTGACGACCGGCAGTTCATCCCCGCCATGCATGAACTCGCCGACCTGCTTGAGCTGGGCGCCAAGCTTGCCACCGGGATGGAAGACGCGGAAATCGTGAGCCGAGAAACCCCGCGCCTCCAGGAGCGCGACTGCAAGAGCATCGCCGAGCGCCAGCTGCATCGTCGTGGACGTCGTCGGCGCCAGCCCGTTCGGGCACGCCTCGTCGGCCTTGGGCAGGACGATCGGCACGTCGGCGGCCTTGGCAAGCGCCGACTGGGCGTTGGAGGTGAAGGCGATCATCGTCACGCCGAACCGTGCCGCATGGGCGACGATATCGGACAATTCCTTGGTCTCGCCCGACCACGACATGGCCAGGATCACGTCGTCGGGCTGGATCATGCCGAGGTCGCCGTGGCTCGCCTCCGCCGGATGAACGAAATGCGCCGGCGTACCGGTGGATGCGAAGGTCGCCGCGATCTTGCGGCCGACATGGCCGGACTTGCCCATGCCGGTCACGATGACGCGGCCGCGGGCCTCGGCAATCCGCGCCACGGCGGCGGCGAAGGCCTCGCCGACGCTGCCGTCGAGCGCCCGCGCCAGGGCTTCGATCCCGGCCCGCTCGGTGGCGAGCGTGCGCCGGGCCGAGGCGATCGCGTCGGCGGCGGGACTGGAGGCAGGCAGCTTGTGCGGGGCGGTCATGGCAGGCTCGGCGATCAGCTTGTGCGGACCTGCGTGGGTTTAGGCCCGAAAACACCGGCGGTCCAGCCCCCGGGACCCACCCGTCCGGCCCCTGGTTACCGCCCATTAACCACGCTCCTTTTACATCCGTTAACCATCCCGGGCCGTCGCGCGTCCGGCGATGCTGGAGCATGCATTGCGGCCCTGTCGCGCCCCGTCCGTCTTCGCCAACGCCGCCTGGCTGATGCTGGCCGGGGTGGTGACGGCCGGATCGGCGGCTGGCCAGCAGGCGCCGCCGCGACCGCTCAATCCGGCCCTCTCCGGCAGCGGCTTTCGGGGTTTGACGGAGGATGCGCGGCCAAGCCCCGGCGGACCCGAGCCAGGCCGGCAAGCACGGCCGCAGAGACCCAGCCCCACCCGCAAGAACGTCGTTCAGGATGTGACCGGTTCGGTGCGCGCGCCCGTGCGCAGCACGGTGGCCGAACCGGTCGCCGTGCTGCCGCTACCCGCGGAACCGGCATCCCCGCGCCGGCGCCGCCCGGCGCCGGACGATCCGTTCGCGCCGCTCGGCCTGCGGCTCGGCGGGTTGACGATTTTGCCGGCGATCGAGCAGAGCGTCGGTTACGACGACAATCCGCAGCGCGGGCGGGGTGTGAATGCCCGCGGCTCGCTGCTCACGCGCACCGACGGTGAGGTTCGCCTCCAATCGGACTGGATCCGCCACGACCTCAACGGCTATCTGCGCGCCGGCTATTCGGCGTTCCGCGACGCCAGCGACGCGGATCGTCCGGATGCGGAGGGCCGGGTGACCTACCGCCATGACTTCACCCGCGCGACGCAGGGAACCCTGGAAGCGCGGCTGAGGGTC
This sequence comes from Hyphomicrobiales bacterium, assembly GCA_027483945.1. Lineage (GTDB taxonomy): Bacteria > Pseudomonadota > Alphaproteobacteria > Rhizobiales > Beijerinckiaceae > JAIXTM01. The sequence goes on from JAIXTM010000012.1 coordinate 90,982, forward strand.
GATACGGAACGGCCCGGCAGCCCGGATCTGAACGCAGCTGTTCGCGGTCGGCCGATCATCGCCAGTTACGGCGCCGAGGCCGGTGCGACCCATGCCTTCAACCGACTGAGCCTTGGCCTGAAAGGGGCCATCGACCGCGTCGATTACGAGGACGCGCGGCTGAGCAACGGCGCGACCCTCGAGCAGGGGGACCGCAACTATACGCAATACGGCCTGAAGCTGCGGGGCGCCTACGAGGCGAGCCCGGCCCTGCAGCCTTTCGTGGAGGCGTCGCTCGATGCGCGCGAGCGCGACGAGGCACTGGACCGGTTCGGCTACCGGCGTTCCTCCACCGGACTCGGGTTGCGCGCCGGCACCAAGATCGAGCTGACGCGCACCCTCACCGGCGAGGTCTCCGCCGGCTACCAGCTGCGCCGCTACGACGATGCCAGGCTGCCGGACGTGAAGGGCGCCGTCGCCGATGCTGCCCTCATATGGTCCGTGACCCCGCTGACGACCGCGCGCCTCAGCGTCGCGACAACGCTGGACGAGACGACGATCCTCGGGTCTTCGGGGGCGGTCACCAATCGCGCAGGCGTCGAGGTGACGCATGACCTGCGACGCAACCTGACGCTCATCGGCGGGCTGTCCTTCGCCCGCACCGATTATCGCGGCGCGGCGCTGACCGAGGATTCAACGGCGGCCTCGGTCAAGCTCGACTACAAGATCGGCCGCAGCTTCGTCGTCCGTGCCACCTATGCGCACGAGCGGCTGAACTCCTCGGCGCCGGGCTCCGACTACATCGCCAACGTCTACCTGCTGGGCCTGCGGCTCCAGCGCTGAGGGTTCAGCGCTTCAGCCGCGACAGGAGGACGTCGAGATCGGCGCGGAAGGCGGCGCCGATATCGGCGCGCGAGAGGGCGTAAGCCACGTTCGCCATCAGGAACCCGGTCTTCATGCCGCAATCGTAGATGTCGCCGTCGAACCGGTAGGCGAAGAAGTCCTGCGACTTCGCGAGGGTCAGCATCGAATCGGTGAGCTGGATCTCGCCGCCCGCGCCCCGTTCCTGCCGGGAAAGGAGGCCGAAAATCTCCGGCTGCAGGATGTAGCGCCCGGAAATGGCGAGGTTCGACGGGGCGGTGCCGCGCGGCGGCTTCTCCACCATCGCGTTGATCGGGTAGACGTTGCCCTTGGATCCGGACGCCTTGCCGACATCGGCGATGCCGTATTGATGCGTCTGGTCCTCGGGCACCTCGTAGACGGCGACGACGTTGCCGCCGGTCTCGTTATAGGCCTCGATCATGCCCTTCATGGCGCCGGGCGTGCCGTGATGGAGCATGTCCGGAAGCAGGAGTGCGAAAGGCTCGTCGCCGACGATATCCCGGGCGCACCAGACCGCGTGGCCGAGGCCGAGCGGCGCCTGCTGGCGCGTGAAGCTCGTCGTGCCGGCGGCCGGAAGGTCGCGGGCGAGCGCCTCGAGCTCCTTGGTCTTGCTGCGTTCCTCCAGCGTCCGGTTGAGCTCGTACTGGATATCGAAGTGATCCTCGATCACGGCCTTGCCGCGGCCCGTGACGAAGACGAAATGCTCGATGCCGGCCTCGCGCGCCTCGTCTACCACGTGCTGGATCACGGGCCTGTCGACGACCGTCAGCATCTCCTTCGGCACCGCCTTGGTGGCAGGCAAAAATCGCGTCCCGAGCCCCGCGACGGGGAACACGGCCTTGCGGATGCGTTTGACAGAGGTCTTGCTCATGGATGGCTGTCTCGGAAATCGATGGCGGGATTGACGAAGCGTAGCGGCGCAGCGCCCAGATAGACGATGGGCCAGGCTGGGCGTCAACGCCTCCGTTGGAAGGGCGGACACCGGTGTTGACCGCCCGTCAACGTCTGCGTGCGAGTTACGGTTCCGCTAGCAATGAGGTGAAACGATGACTGTGCTCGTGACCGGCGGCGCCGGCTATATCGGAAGCCATATGGTGCTCGCGCTGCTGGATGCGGGCGAGAAGGTCGTGGTCGTCGACAACCTCTCCACCGGCTTCTGGTGGGCGCTGCCGCCGGAAGCCACGCTGGTCACAGGGGATTGCGGCGACGAGGCCCTGATGAAGCGCGTGATCGCCGAGCACGGCGTCACCGCCATCGCCCATTTCGCGGCGAAGATCGTGGTGCCGGAGTCGGTCGCCGACCCGCTGGGCTACTATCTGGCCAACACGGTCAAGTCCCGCGCGCTGATCGCGGCAGCCGTGGCGTCCGGGGTGAAGCATTTCATCTTCTCCTCCACCGCCGCGGTCTATGGCGAACCGGCCACGATGCCGGTGCCGGAAGACCTGCCGCTCGATCCGGTCTCGCCCTATGGCCGCTCCAAGCTCATGACCGAATGGATGCTGCAGGATGCGGGCAAGGCGCACGGCCTCAACTACGTGGTGCTGCGCTACTTCAACGTCGCGGGCGCCGATCCGCAGGGCCGGACCGGCCAGTCCACGCCCAACGCGACCCACCTCATCAAGGTGGCAGCGCAGGCGGCGCTTGGCGACCGGCCGAAGATGCAGGTCTTCGGGACGGACTTCGCCACGCCCGACGGATCATGCCTGCGGGATTACATCCAGGTCTCCGACCTCGCAGACGCGCATCTGAAGGCTTTGTCATACCTGCGCGCCGGTGGCGCCAGCACCGTGCTCAATTGCGGCTATGGCCGCGGTTATTCGGTTCTCGAGGTCATCGAGGTGGTGAAGCGCGTGTCCGGGGTGGACTTCCCCGTGGAGATGGCGCCGCGCCGCGCCGGCGATCCGGCAGCCATCATCGCCAAGGCCGACCGCGTGCGAACCGAGCTCGGCTGGGAGCCGCGCTACGACGACCTCGACCAGATCGTCGGCCAGGCGCTGCGCTGGGAGCGCTTCTTGAAGACCAAGAACGTGGCCTGACAGGATCCCTCCGCGCTATAGACACGCGGAACGGAGGTCCGATGGGACAGGCCAAGCGACGCAAGGAAGCGGGGGAGCGTGTCTCGTGGTGCCGCACCTGCACCTATTGCTGCACGCTTCCCCGCATCGTGGCGCTCGACAAGCCGATGTACCGGCCCTGCCGGCACATCGCGAACCAAGGCTGCGGGCTGTTCGGCCAGCCGGAGCGACCGGCAGCCTGCGTCGCCTATAATTGCGCCTACCTGTCTGCCCGCATGGCAAATGCGCCGGAGCGGGGCGCCATCCCGCATCCGCTGGATGCCGGCGCCTACTTCCACCGCGACCCGGTCGAGAAGGCCTATGTGCTCTTTGTCGATCCGGACCGGCCTGGCGCCTGGAAGCGCTCGGCCGTCGTCGATCACCTGCGGGCGCGGATGGCAGAGGGTTTCGCCCTCGTGGTGCTCGATCGGGGCCGACGCATGGTCGTCTCCAGCCCGTCGCTGTTCGAGGAAATCCTGAAGCGCGATTACGTGGCGTTCGCGGATGCCGAGGGGCGGCCCCTTGACGAGCCGTCCTTTGCCGAATGGCGGGCACAGGCGCGGCCTTGAGCAGGAACGGGGGATGGAACGCGTCTCCCTCTTCACAAAGCCGCAACCATTGGGAAACCATGATCGGCGGTGCCGCTCTCAACCCAGCTGCCGACGCCGATGAACGCCTTTACTCCCCTTCGCACCCTTCTGCGCGCCGCGACGCTCGTTGCCGGCTTCACGCTCGCTGGCTGCGCCACGCTGGACGGATATACCGCTACGACGCCGCCCAGCCCTGCACCGCTGCGCGGTGAGTTCGGAGCCTTCGTGGAAGGGCTGTGGCCGGAGGCGCGGGCCAAGGGCGTCTCCCGCGCGACGTTCGACCGCGCCTTCGCCGGCATCCAGCCCGACCCGTCCGTGGTGGCGCTGACACGCAAGCAGAGCGAGTTCGTCCAGCCGATCTGGGCCTATTTGAACTCCGCCGCGGCGCCCGAGCGCGTCGCCAAGGGCAAGGCCGCGGCCCAGAAATACGCCGATGTCCTGGCCCGCATCGAGCGCCAGTACGGCGTGCCGCGCAGCGCCGTGCTCGGCATCTGGGGCATGGAGACCAATTTCGGCTCCTTCACCGGCGGCAAGGACGTCATCCGCTCGCTGGCGACGCTCGCCCATGAGGGCTATCGCGGCGACTTCTTCCGCAACGAACTCGTCGTCGCGCTGCAGATCCTGGAAGAGCGCCACATCGCCCGCGACCGGATGACCGGCTCGTGGGCAGGTGCGATGGGCCAGACCCAGTTCATGCCCTCCAGCTTCATGAAATATGCCGTCGACTTCGACGGAGATGGCCGCCGCGACATCTGGAACAGCGTGCCGGACGCCCTGGCCTCCACTGCCAACTACCTCAAGCAGCATGGCTGGCAGCCTGCCGCGCCCTGGGGCGTGGAGGTGGAGATGCCGCACAATTTCCGCTTCGTCCATCGCCGCCAGAGCCTGGCGCAATGGGCGCAGTCGGGCCTGAAGCGCGCCGGCGGCGGTGCGCTCCCGGCGAGCAGCGCGGAGGCCTATCTCTTCTTCCCCGCCGGCGTGCGCGGGCCGGCCTTCCTGCTCACGGACAATTTCATCGCCATCAAGGCCTACAATTCGTCGGACGCCTATGCGCTTGGCGTCGCCCATCTGGGTGACCGGTCGGTCGGCGGCCCGGCGCTCGCCGGGCGGTGGCCTGTCACCGAACCTCATCTGACGAAGCAACAGACCGAGGAGGTGCAGCGGCGCCTGAACGCGATGGGCTTCGACAACGGCGATCCCGACGGGCGGATCGGCACCAAGACACGCGAGGCGGTGCGCCGTTATCAGGAGAAATACAACCTCATCCCGGATGGCTATCCAACCCCGGCTCTCCTGGAGCGGATGCGGCTGGCGAGCAATTGAGTGAACGGCGCTGACGCGGCGCGCGCGCCGGACTATACTCAAGGACATGATCGCGTCGTTTCTCCGCCGATGCCGGAATGCGCTGGCGCCTTCGCGCTGGCGCGCGGCGGGCGTGCTCGGGCTCCTTCTGTTCGTCACCGCCGGGCCTTTCGCCGCGGCGCAGAGCCAGGACGACCGCTATTTCTTCCTGCGGGAAAACCGCCAGCCCACCTTCCGCCTGTTCCAGGAGCCGCGCCCGGTCCAGCCGCTTCGGCCGCGGGCCCAGCCGGCGCCGCGGCGGGTCGCGCCATCGACCGTCATCGTCGCCGACACGCCCGAGAAGCCGCAGGTGGAGGCGACGACCTTCGTGGCCGTGATGGGCGATTCGCTCGCCGATCTCCTGGTTCATGGCCTCGGCGAAGCCTTCGCCGACGTGGAGGAGGTCGCCATCGTGCGCAAGGCGCGGCCCAATTCGGGCCTTGTGCGCGCCGACTTCTATGACTGGCCCAAATCGGTCACCGATCTGCTCGCGTCCGGGGAGAAGGTGACCTTCGCCGTCATGATGCTGGGCGCCAACGACCGGCAGCAATTGCGCGACGGCGAGGTCCCGGTCGACCCCTTCACCGAACGGTGGAAGGAACTCTACGGCCAGCGGATCGACGCCATCGCCCGGGCCTTCGCCGACCGGAAGATCCCGCTCCTCTGGGTCGGCATGCCGCCCATGAAGAACGAGCGGCTGTCCACGGACATGATCGCGCTCAACGAGATGTTCCGGGACCGCGTCCAGCGCGCCGGCGGCATCTTCGTCGACCTTTGGGGCGGCTTCGTCGATGACGAGAACCGCTTCGTGACGACGGGCCCGGACCTCACCGGTCAGGTGACACGCCTGCGCACGGCGGACGGCGTCCACTTCACCCGCGCCGGCGCCCGGAAGGCGGCACACTTCGTGGAGCAGGAGCTTAAGCGCCTGATCGACACGCGCGGCCCGTCGAACGTCGTGGCGCTGCAGAGCGACCCGAACGCCGTGCAGCCACCGGCCTTGGGCGTGGGGCCGGACATCACCATCCCGCCCTTGCCGGAACTGCCGGGCGTGCCCGCTATCCCGTTCAAGCCGGTGGCCGGGCCGATCATGCCGCTGACGCGGATCGAGGCCTCGCCCGGCGCGTTGCTGATGTCGCGCGCAGCGGCGCTGCGCCGGGACAACCCGATCGTCCAGCAGGTCCTCGTGGAAGGACGCCCGCCCGAGGCCGTCGCCGGCCGGGCGGACGATTTCCGCTGGCCGCGATAGGTCAGCGCGGCAGGACGCTCGCTCCCATCAGGAACTCGTCGATGGCGCGGGCCGCCTGGCGGCCTTCGCGGATCGCCCAGACGACGAGCGACTGGCCGCGGCGCATGTCCCCGGCGGCGAAGATCTTCTCGCGGCTCGTGCGGTAGTCGAGGTCGTTGGCCACCACGTTGGCGCGCCGGTCCACCGCGATCCCGGCCTCGCTGATCATCCCGTCCGTCACCGAGCCGGCGAAGCCGATGGCGATGAAGACGAGGTCCGCCGGAATGACGAATTCGGTGCCGGGGATCGGCCGGCGCTTCTCGTCGACGCGGGCGCAGTTGACGCCGGTCAGCTTGCCGTTACGGCCGACCATGCCGAGCGTCGCGGCCTGGAACTCGCGCTCGGCGCCCTCGGCCTGGGACGACGAGGTGCGGAACTTCGTCGGCCAGTAGGGCCAGACGGTCAGCTTGTCCTCGATCATCGGCGGCATGGGCCTGATATCGAGCTGCGTCACCGATAGGGCGCCCTGGCGGAACGATGTGCCGATGCAGTCGGACGCCGTATCGCCGCCGCCGATCACCACGACCTGCTTGCCCGAGGCCAGGATCGGCGTGATGGACGAGACGTCCTCGCCGCCGACGCGGCGATTCTGCTGGGTCAGGAACGGCATCGCGAAGTGCACGCCCTCCAGCTCCATGCCAGGCAGTTCGGGGTCGCGCGGCGCCTCGGCGCCGCCCGCAAGCAGCACGGCGTCATGGCGCTGCTCGAGCTCGGCCAGCGAGACGGTGACGCCGACATTCACCCCGTAATGGAACGTGACGCCCTCGGCCTCCATCTGCGCCACGCGGCGGTCGATGTGATGCTTCTCCATCTTGAAGTCGGGGATGCCGTAGCGCAGCAGGCCGCCGGCCTTGGGTTCGCGCTCGTAGACATGGACGTCGTGGCCCGCGCGGGCGAGCTGCTGCGCAGCAGCCATGCCGGCCGGGCCCGAACCGATGATGCCGACGCTCCTGCCCGTGCGCGCCTCGGCGATCTCGGGACGGATCCAGCCCATCTCCCAGCTCTTGTCGGCGATGGCCTGCTCGATCGTCTTGATCGTGACCGGCACGTTTTCCAGGTTCAGCGTGCACGCCTCCTCGCAGGGCGCGGGGCAGATGCGGCCGGTGAATTCCGGGAAGTTGTTGGTGGAGTGCAGGTTCTTCGCCGCCTCCTCCCAATCGCCGGAGAAGACGAGGTCGTTCCAGTCCGGGATCTGGTTGTGCACCGGGCAGCCGGTCGGACCGTGGCAGAACGGAATGCCGCAATCCATGCAGCGCGCCGCCTGCTTCTTGACGTCGCCCTCCTCCAGCGGGAGCGTGAACTCCCGGAAATGGCGGATCCGGTCGCCGGCGAGCTGGTACTTCTGCTCCTGCCGGTCGTATTCGAGAAAGCCGGTTACCTTGCCCATGATCGCCCCTTACTCCGCCGCCTGCAGCGTCCGCGCCCGTTCCATCTCCTGGAGCGCGCGGCGATATTCCACCGGCATGACCTTCACGAACTTCGTCCGGTAGGCCGCCCAGTCATCGAGGATCGCCTTGGCGCGGGCCGAGCCGGTATAGGTGTGGTGGTTCGCGATGAGCTTCATCAGGCGCTCCTCGTCATGGCCGGACATGTCCGCCAGGATGTCGATGCGTCCCTTGTGCTCCAGGTCGCCGCCGTGATGGTGCAGGCGCTCCATCAGGTCCTCTTCCTCGGGGACCGGTTCGAGGTCCACCATGGAGAGGTTGCAGCGCTTGGCGAAGGAGCCGTCCTCGTCGAGCACGTAGGCGATACCGCCCGACATGCCGGCCGCGAAGTTGCGGCCCGTCTCGCCGATGACGACGACCACGCCGCCGGTCATGTACTCGCAGCCATGGTCCCCGGTGCCCTCGACCACGGCGATGGCGCCCGAGTTGCGGACGGCGAAGCGCTCGCCGGCCACGCCGCGGAAATAGGCTTCGCCCGCGATGGCGCCGTAAAGCACGGTGTTGCCGACGATGATCGACTTCTCCGGCACGGCCGGGCAGGCCGGGTCCGGCTTGATGATGAGCTTTCCACCCGACAGGCCCTTGCCGACATAGTCGTTGGCCTGGCCGGTGAGCTCCAGCGTCAGACCCGCGGCGGCGAAGGCGCCGAAGGACTGGCCGGCGGTGCCCTTCAGCTTCACCAGGATCGTATCGTCAGGCAGGCCGAGATGCCCGTGCCGGCGGGCGATCTCGCCCGACAGCATGGCCCCGGTCGTGCGGTCGACATTCGAGATCGTCTTCTCGATCACCACGGGCGCGCCGCCGGCGACGGCATCCTGCGCCGCGGCGATGAGCTGGCGATCCAGAACGTCGTCCACGGGATGGTGCTGGCGCTCGGTGTGGCGCGTCGCGACGCCCTCCGGCACCTCCGGCTTGAAGAAGATCTTCGAGAAGTCGAGGCCGCGCGCCTTCCAATGGGCGATGGAGGCGCGGCGGTCGAGCAGGTCGGAGCGGCCGACCAGCTCTTCGAGCCGGCGGAAGCCCATTTCGGCCATCAGCTCGCGGACCTCTTCGGCCACGAAGAAGAAGTAGTTGATGACATGCTCGGGCAGGCCCTTGAAGCGCTTGCGCAGCACCGGGTCCTGCGTCGCGACCCCGACCGGGCAGGTGTTGAGGTGGCACTTGCGCATCATGATGCAGCCGGCCGCGATGAGCGGCGCGGTCGAGAAGCCGAATTCGTCGGCGCCCAGGAGCGCGCCGATCACCACGTCCCGGCCCGTGCGCAGGCCGCCATCGACCTGCAGGGCAACGCGGCCGCGCAGGCGGTTCATCACCAGGGTCTGGTGAGTCTCGGCAAGGCCCATTTCCCAGGGGGAGCCGGCATGCTTCAGCGAGGTGAGGGGGGACGCGCCCGTGCCGCCCTCGAAGCCCGAGACCGTGATGTGGTCGGCGCGCGCCTTGGCGACGCCCGCCGCGACCGTGCCGACGCCGACCTCGGAGACGAGCTTCACCGAGACGTCCGCCTTCGGGTTCACGTTCTTCAAGTCGAAGATCAGCTGCGCCAGGTCCTCGATCGAGTAGATGTCGTGGTGCGGCGGCGGCGAGATCAGGCCGACGCCCGGCGTCGAGTGGCGGACCTTGGCGATCTTGGCATCGACCTTGTGGCCCGGCAGCTGGCCGCCCTCGCCGGGCTTGGCGCCCTGGGCGATCTTGATCTGCATGACGTCGGCATTGACCAGATACTCGGTGGTCACGCCGAAGCGGCCGGAGGCCACCTGCTTGATGGCCGAGCGCTTGGAACGCCCGTCCGGCATCGGCCGGAAGCGCTTGGGCTCCTCGCCGCCCTCGCCCGTGTTGGACTTGGCGCCGATGGCGTTCATCGCAATGGCGAGCGTCTCGTGCGCCTCGCGGGAGATGGAGCCGAAGGACATGGCACCGGTGGCGAAGCGCTTGACGATCTCTGCCGCGGGCTCGACTTCGGCCAGCGGCACGGAGGGAAGGCCGAGCTCCTCGGCGCGCTTGATCCGGAACAGGCCGCGGATCGTGGTCAGCCGGTTGGTCTGCTCGTTCACCATCCGCGCGAAGTCGCGGTAGCGGTCCTGTGCGTTGGTGCGCACGGCATGCTGCAGCGTCGCGACCGTGTCGGGCGTCCAGACATGCTCCTCGCCGCGCAGGCGGTAGGCATATTCGCCGCCGACATCGAGCGAGTCCCTGTAGAGCGGGTTCCGGCCGAACGCGCTCTGGTGACGGAACGTCGCCTCTTCCGCGACCTCTTCCAGGCCGACGCCCTCGATGGTCGTGGCGGTGCCGAAGAAGAAGCGGTCCACGAACTCGCTCTTGAGGCCGACTGCGTCGAAGATCTGGGCGCCGCAATAGGACTGGTAGGTCGAGATGCCCATCTTGGACATGACCTTCAGGACGCCCTTGCCCACCGACTTGATGTAGCGCTTGACGACTTCCTGCGCGTCCACCTCGTCCGGCAGTTCGCCCCGGGCATGGAGGTCAAGCAGCGTGTCAAAGGCGAGATAGGGATTGATCGCCTCGGCGCCGTACCCGGCCAGGCAGCAGAAATGATGGATTTCGCGCGGCTCGCCCGATTCCAGCACCAGGCCGACCGAGGTGCGAAGACCGGTGCGGATCAGGTGATGGTGCACCGCCGCAGTGGCGAGAAGGGCCGGGATCGGCAGCCGGTCCGATCCGACCAGCCGGTCGGACAGGATGATGATGTTGTAGCCGCCATGGACCGCCGCCTCCGCGCGGTCGCACAGGCGCTCCACCGCGCCGGCCATGCCGCCGGCGCCCTGCTCGGCGGGATAGGTGATGTCCAGCGTCTTGGTGTCGAACCGGTCCTCGAAATGGCCGATGCAGCGGATCTTCTCCAGATCCTCGTTGGTGAGGATCGGCTGGCGGACCTCCAGGCGCTTGCGGCGCGAGGTGCCTTCCAGGTCGAAGATGTTGGGCCGAGGGCCGATGAAGGAGACCAGACTCATCACCGTCTCTTCCCGGATCGGGTCGATCGGCGGGTTCGTCACCTGCGCGAAGTTCTGCTTGAAATAGGTGTAGAGCAGCTTGGCCTTGTCGGAGAGCGCCGAGATCGGCGTATCCGTGCCCATGGAGCCGACGGCTTCCTGGCCGGTCGTCGCCATCGGCGCCATCAGGAGCTTCAGGTCCTCGACCGTGTAGCCGAAGGCCTGCTGCCGATCGAGCAGCGACACGTCGGTGCGGCTCTCCCGCGCCTGGACGGGCTTCAGGTCCTCCAGGACGATCTGGGTGCGCTTCAGCCAGTCCTTGTAGGGATTGGCGTTGGCGAGCTCGGCCTTGATCTCCTCGTCGGCGACGATGCGGCCCTGCTTCAGGTCGATGAGCAGCATGCGGCCGGGCTGCAGGCGCCACTTCTCGACGATGTCCTCCTCGGGAATCGGCAGGACGCCCATCTCCGAGGCCATGACCACGAGGCCGTCCTTCGTGACGAGGTAGCGCGCGGGCCTGAGGCCGTTGCGGTCCAGCGTCGCGCCGATCTGGCGCCCGTCGGTGAAGGCGATGGCGGCCGGGCCGTCCCAAGGCTCCATCAGGGCGGCGTGGTACTCGTAGAAGGCGCGCCGGTCGTCGCCCATGAGCGGGTTGCCGGCCCAGGCCTCCGGCACCAGCATCATCATGGCATGGGCGAGCGGATAGCCGCCCTGGACCAGGAACTCGAGCGCGTTGTCGAAACAGGCGGTATCCGACTGGCCTTCATAGGAAATCGGCCAGAGCTTGGAGATGTCGTTGCCGAACAGCTCGCTGTCGACGGAGGCCTGGCGGGCCGCCATCCAGTTCACGTTGCCGCGCAGCGTGTTGATCTCGCCGTTATGGGCGACCATCCGGTAGGGATGGGCCAGCGACCAGGCCGGGAACGTGTTGGTGGCGAAGCGCTGGTGGACCAGGGCGATGGCGCTCTCGAAGCGCGGATCGGTGAGGTCCTTGTAATAGTCGCCGAGCTGCGTGACGAGGACCATGCCCTTGTAGACGATGGTGCGGCACGACAGGCAGACCGGATAATAGCCGGCAGTGGCCGGATCGTTCAGGCCGTAGATGGCGTTGGACACGACCTTGCGGGCGATGAAGAGCCGGCGCTCGAACGTGTCCTCGTCGCGGATCGTCGCCGGGCGGCCGACGAAGATCTGCCGCTGGGCCGGCTCGCTGGCCTTGACCACGTCGCCGAGATCGGAATTGTCCACCGGCACGTCGCGCCAGCCGAGGAGGGTCAGGCCCTCGTCGCGGATCGCCTTCTCGACGATCTTCTGCACGCGCTTCCGGCCCGCCTTGTCGCGGGGCATGAACAGGTGGCCGACGCCGTAATGGCCGGCTTCGGGCAGGTCGATGCCGATCTTCGCGCATTCCTCCTTGAAGAAGCGATGCGGGATCTGGACCAGCATGCCGCAGCCGTCGCCCAGCTTGGGGTCGGCGCCAACGGCGCCACGATGATCGAGGTTGCGCAGGATCTGCAGGCCCTGCGCGACGATCGCATGGGAGCGGCGGTTCTTCATGTCGGCGATGAAGCCGACGCCGCAGCTGTCCTGTTCCCGATCGGGCCGGTAGAGGCCGCGGGCGCCGGGCATGGCCGGGTCGCGCGCGGGGATCGAGACGAGCGACTTGCGCGCGGCCGTGATCTCGTCCCGCCGCGCTTCGAAGTCCTGTTCCAGCCCGCCCTTGATCGCCATGGCCTTCGATCCTCGTCTCGTCATGCGCCGCAATCGGGCGCGGCCGGTCCGCCGACGCCCATGATCGTCTTCGCTCGCGAGGTTCGGATGAAGGTGCTGGCTGTTCCAGTCCGTCGCCCGCTTCCCCCGCGGGCGCGCCCGGTCTTGGTCAAGACCGGACTTTGGAGCCCGCCAGGCGGTTGTCCGCCGTCGTTTTGTTGCCGGCTCGCGTCACGCGGTCGGCATAGGCCAGTTCGCGTTTGGCTTTCGTCGCCGCACGAACCATCGTCATTGCCGCCTGCATCGCTCCTTCGGCGCGCCCCGAAAGGCGAAACCGAACCGGTTGTCTGGAAAGGACAGCAAGGCTGTCCTAAAGCGGCTGCACAATGTCATATGTGCATACGACGCACAAGCGCCGTTTTCGCCTCTGTGAGACATAAAATGTCGAATGGTGCGGATAATGCGACATGAACGATAAGGAAGTCGGCGAAAGCCGCAACTCTGTGTCGATCCGGTCGCGCAGATGGGCCTGACGCAAAAGCCGCATCGAATCCCGGTTACGATGCGTTTTTCGCATCGAGAATGGCGCGTTGGTCCCGGGGCTTCTAACGAGGGCGGAATGAACTTCGTCAGCGACAACATCACCGGCGCGGCACCCCGCGTCCTCGAGGCCATCGGCCGGCTCGGCGCCGGCGCGGATTCAGCCTACGGGATGGACGCGGAGAGTCAGGCTGCCGCCCGGCGCATCGCTGAACTGTTCGAGGCACCGGACGCCTCCGTGATGCTCGTCGCCACCGGCACCGCAGCGAACGCGCTGGCCCTGGCGGCGCTGACGCCGCCCTGGGGCGCGGTCCTCTGCCATGAAGAGGCGCACGTCAACGACGATGAATGCGGCGCGCCAGAATTCTTCACCCATGGAGCCAAGCTCGCCGGCGTTCCGGGCCCGGGCGGGAAGATGACCCCGGGCGGCGTGCGTCATGCACTGACCCGCTTCCCGAAAGCCGTGAAATCGGTGCAGCCTGCGGTCCTCTCGATCTCCCAGGTCACGGAGGCCGGCACCGTCTACTTGCTTCAGGAGATCGCGGCGCTGTCCGCCGTTGCGCGCGAGGCGGGGCTCAAGGTGCATCTGGACGGCGCGCGCTTCGCCAACGCGCTCGTTGCCCTTGGCTGCACGCCGGCCGAGCTGAGCTGGAAAGCCGGCATCGATGTGGTGACGCTCGGTCTCACCAAGGTGGGCGGGCTTGCCTGCGAGGCCGTCGTCGCCTTCGATCCGGCCCTCGCCGAGACGCTTCCCTTCCGGCGCAAGCGCAGCGGCCACACCCTCTCCAAGGGGCGCCTGCTCGGCGTCCAGGCCAATGCACTGCTGGAAGGCGGCTACTGGCTGGACCTGGCGTCCCATGCCAATGCCGCGGCGCGGCGCCTCGCCGGTGGCCTCGTCGCGGTTCCAGGCATACGGCTCGCCTGGCCGGCGGACGCGAACGAGGTTTTCCCCATCCTGCCTGCGCGCGTCGACGCCGCGCTGCGCGGGGCGGGCTTCGCCTTCCTGCCTTGGGCGACCGGGTCGCTCGGGCAAGGTGAAACCTTGGGCCCGGACGAGCGGCTGGTGCGCCTCGTCACCTCGTGGGCGACGGAAATGTCCGATATCGAGCGCTTCCTCGCAGTCGCTGCGGCGGCGTGAACTTCCCGCCGCGGTCCTGCGTTAACCTCGCCTTAACCGTGCCGTATTCGCGGACGCCTTAATCGGATAAGGGTCGGGCGGCGAGCAGGAGCCTTTGCGACGATGACCTCTTCATCCCTTGTCAGGGCCGGACTGAAGCGGCCTGGACGCATGGTCTTGGGCGCGGCGCTGGCCCTGGCGGCGGCCGCGACGGCCGTGCCTGCCACCGCGCAGGTCTATATCTACCGCGACTATTACGGCCGGGGCGGCTGGGGCCCGCGCTATGCCGAGCCCGTGCCGGTTCCGCCCCTGCCGATCCCGTCACCGGGGCGCCGGGTCTACGTGCCGGAAGCGCGCTATGCGGACGACCTGCCGCTGCCGCGCGGCGCGGCCGTCAGGGTGGCGCGCAATGCGGGCCTCGACACGGTCTCGTCGATCCGGTCGGCGGGCGATGCCTATATCGTCGACGGCGTCTCGCGCCGCGGCCAGCGGCTGCGCGTCGTGGTCGACGCCTATGACGGCAGCGTCATCGAGCGTCAGGCCATGGGCGGACGCATCGCTCGCGACGAAATGGAGCCAAGGCCTGCTCCGCGCCGCGAGGCGCGCGCCGTGCCGCCCGCGATCCAGGACAAGCCCCGGGTGATCCCCGCACCGCCTGCCGCCGCGCCGGCTCCCACGCGGCCGGCGCCCGAGGCACGCGTCCCGGAAAAGCCGGTCGCTCCTGCCCCGTCCGAGGCAACGCGCGTGTCGCCGGCGACGCCGGACGGTGATCCGGCCGCCGCGGCGCCCAAGCCTGCGGCGCCTGCGGTCGCGGCGCGTCCCGAACCAGCCCTGCCGGCAGCCAGGCCGGACCCGGAGATCAAGCTGCCGGTCCCGCCCGTCGCCAAGCCGGTGATCCCGATCCCCGGCACGCCGGCGGCCAGGGAGCCGGACACCCAGCCCGGCGCCCGGCCGGCCGCGATCGATCCGAAGCCCACCGCTCCGGCGGAGGCTGCCCCGGCCGTTCCCGCACCCCGCCGGGAGGAGACCCGCACCGCGCCCCCGCCTGCGGCCCCGGCCGCTCCCGGCGTGACGGCTCCTGCCTCGCCGGCTCCCGCGCGTCCGGCCACCGCTGCCATCGACCCCAAGCCGGCGGCTCCCGCCGTCAATCCGCAGCGCGTCCCGGAGCCGCGACCGACGCCGCGTCCTGCCGAGACACGGCAAAGCCCGGACACGGCCAGCCCGCCCGCCGCCGCGGCGGAGACCAAGCCGCAGATCCCGGTCGTTCAGGTACCCGTGGTTCAGGTGCCCGTGGTTCCATTGGAGGAAGCGCGGCCGAACAGGCCCGCTTCGCCGGCGGTGCCCCCGGTGGCGCTGGACTGAGCGGCGGAAGACAAGACGACAAAAAGCCCCGGCAGGTGCCGGGGCTTTTTCGTCTTCAGGCCTGCAGGTGGGCCGCCCGATGATCAGGCCGCCTTGGCCTTGCCGTCGATGACGGTGGCTTTCGCAGACGCACCGATCGGGATCAGACGCGGCTTCTTGGCTTCGGGGACCTCGCGGACGAGGTCGACGTGAAGCAGGCCATGCTCCAGCGTCGCGTTCTCGACCTGGACATGGTCGGCGAGCTGGAAGCGACGCTCGAAGGCGCGGGCGGCGATGCCCTGATGCAGGACCTCGCGGCCACCCTCGGCGCGGGCCCTGGCCTCGCTCTCCGACTTGTCGCCGCGGATCGACAGGGTCTGCTCACGGACCTCGATGGCAAGATCGTCCTCGGCGAAACCGGCAACCGCGACCGAGATGCGGTAATGGTTCTCGCCGGTGCGCTCGATGTTGTAGGGCGGGTAAGCGTTGCCGCCGTCCACGCCCGAAAGCTGGTCGAGCATGGAGAAAAGCCGGTCGAAACCGACGGTCGAGCGATAAAGGGAAGACGGATCGAACTGACGCATGGCATATCCTCCTTGAAGCGACATGCGGTTGCCGAAGGTCCGCCCTGACGGGCCGGACCCGGTTGTCGTGCAGCCGTCACGGCCTGCACGGAGGCTGAGTTGGGAATCGCTGACGCCCGTTTCAAGACCGCCGGAACCGCCGCCGCCCATGGAACTCTTCGCGCTTCCCGTAAACCCGGTCCCGGCCCAGGGACACTCATTCTCCGTCACGACGGCGGACGGGATCGTCCTGCGGGCCGCGCGCTGGCGGCCGACGACGCGCAAGGTGAAGGGCACCGTCCTGGTCGTGCAGGGCAGGGCGGAGTTCATCGAGAAATATTTCGAGACGATCGGGGACCTGCGGCGGCGCGGCTTCCACGTCGTCGCATTCGATTTCCGGGGGCAGGGCGGCTCGCAGAGGCTGACCGGCAATCCCCGCAAGGGGCACGTCCCGCGCTTCGCCCATTACCTGCGGGACCTCGACGCCATCGTGGGGCAGGTCCTGCCGGGCCTGCCGCAGCCCTGGTTCGCGCTCGGCCATTCGATGGGCGCGGCCGTACTGATCACTGCCGCCCACGGACGGGCCGCGCCGTTCCGGCGCATGGTGCTGACCGCACCGCTCATCGACATACGCGCGACGGAGGGGCGGGTCTGGCCCTTCCTCCTGGCGGGGGCGATGAAGGCGCTCGGGATGGGATCGTCCTTCATCCCCGGTGGGGGCGAGACCTCGCTGATGACCAAGCCCTTCGCCGGCAACCGGCTGACCCGCGACCCGGTGCGCTATGCCCGCAACGCGGAACTGGCGGCGCGCTTCCCGCATCTGGCGATCGGCGAGCCGACCGTGTCATGGCTCTGGACGGTGATGTGGGCGCTCAAGGCCTTCCGGGCGCCGCGCTACCCGCTCGAGGTCGCCGTGCCGACCCTCATCATGGCAGCGGGCGAGGACGAGATCGTTTCGACGCGTTCCACGGAACGTTTCGCGGCGCGTCTCAAAGGCGGCCATGCCCTGATCGCGCCGGGCGCCAGGCACGAGATCCTCAACGAGACCGATAGCATACGCCAGGAATTCTGGGCCGCATTCGACGCTTTCGTGCCCGGCACCGAGCGTGCGCGGGTGCCGCGGGAGCCCGCAGCCGATCAGGCGTTGAGCAGCGCCAGCGTCGCCTCGTGAACCGCGCGGCTGCCTGAGGCGACGACCGAGCCGCCGTCCTGGGCCGGCTTGCCGTCCCACGTGGTGACGATGCCGCCGGCGCCCTCGATGATGGGGATGATGGCCACGATGTCGTAGGGCTTGAGGTTGGTTTCCACGACCACGTCCACGAAGCCTGCCGCCAGCATGCAGTAGGAATAGCAGTCGCCGCCATAGCGGGAGAGGCGGGCCTGGCCCTCCACCCGGCGGAACCGCTCGCGGTTTTCCTCCGACATGAGGAGCGGGCTCGTGGTCATGAGCGTCGCCTCGGAAAGGCCTGAGCAGTCGCGGGTGCGCAGGGACCTCTTGCCGGTGGCGCCGCGCCAGATCGCCCGTTTGCCGTCGCCGGAGAAGCGCTCGCCCGTGAAGGGCTGGTGCATCATGCCGTGGCAGGGGATGCCGTTGCGGGTCAACCCGATCAGCGTGCCCCACATGGGCAGGCCGCAAATGAACGATTTGGTGCCGTCGATCGGATCCAGCACCCAGACATATTCGGCGTCCCCGTTCTCGCTCCCGTATTCCTCGCCGACGATGCCGTGGGCGGGGAAGGTCCGCTTGATGAGGTGGCGCATGGCCGCCTCGGCCGCCTTGTCCGCCTCGGTGACCGGATCGAACGCTCCGCCGGCATTCTTGTCCTGCGCCGCCAGATTGGTGCGGAAAAACGGCAGGATCGCACTGCCGGACAGCGTGGCGAGTTCATCGACGAACTGGGAGAAATCGACTGCCGTCATGCGGAAAGCACCCCCGATCAAGTGATCATCGGCTGTAGCCGCTTCGCGCACGGGCCGCAACGCACGCGCGTTCAGCGCATGGGAAGCAGATCAGCCATGATAAATTGGTAGGGCTAACGGCTTGAATTTTTTGCGGTGCACGCGCATATTGTTGCAGTGCGATATCGTGATTGGCGTTGCGGTATCGCCTGCCCTCCTTGGGCGTTTCCTCCCTAGACTTGGACCGCTCACGCAAGTGCGCGGTCCTTTTTCTTGGTCTGGAGGTCTAAAGACGCCTATTCCGCCGCCATGCGCCGCCCGGGCGCCAGATCGTCCGCCAGGTGGGGGATCACGGCCTTGAAAACGGCGGTCAGCGTGCCGGACAGGCGGCCGTACCCGCTTGTCGGCTCAAGGGTCCGCTCATTCATGTAGAGCCCGCGGTTGATCTCCACCTGCAGGGCATGGCGCCCCGCCAGCGGCTCGCCGTAATGCTCGGTGATGAATCCGCCGGCATAGGGCTTGTTGCGCACCACATGGAAGCCGTGGCGGCGCAGCTCGCGCTCGACACGGTCCGTCAGCGCGCCGGCGCAACTGGTGCCGAACCGGTCGCCCAGGATGACGTCCGGCCGGCGCCCGCCCTCCCGCGCCAGTCCTGCGGACGGCATGGAATGACAGTCGATCAGGGCGGCGACGCCGAATTCACGGGCCGTGCGCATCACGAGCTGACGCAGCGACTGGTGATAGGGCTTGTAGAAGTCCTCGATGCGGGCGAGACCCTCCTCAGCCGCGATCCGCCCCGCATAGATTTCGCGTCCATCCCCGACGATACGCGGGATCGTGCCCAGCCCGCCGGCCACCCGCATGGACCGCGTATTCGCGAAAGGCGGAAGGCGCCCTTCGAACAACCGGGGGTCGAGTTCGTAGGGCTCGCGATTGACGTCGAGGAAGGCGCGGGGGAAGCGCGCGATCATGAGCGGCGCGCCCAGGCCCAGCACTCCGGAAAACAGGTCGTCGACGAACGCGTCCTCGGACCGCCGCAGCGTCAGGGCGTCGAGCCGCGAGGCGGCCAGGAAGTGCGGATAATAGTCACGCCCCGCATGGGGCACGTTGAACACGACGGGCGCGGCAAGCCGCGACGGCTCGCGGATGAGGAAAGGGCGGGGCGCCTCGGCGGTCATTTTCTTGGATTTGACCTCCTCGCATGGCGGCCTTGAGGCCGCTTCTCGCCTGGTCATGAACAGTCTGGCCCTGCCGGAGACACTTGTCCATCGCTGCGGCAGAAACCAGCGGTCCGAGAAGGTTAACATCTTCACCAGACCTTTACGAGGTTCGGTGTTTATGAGAGGCCAATGGGCGAACCGCCCGCGAGCCCGACACGGACATGACCAAGATTCTCCTCGCCGAAGACGACAACGACATGCGCCGCTTCCTCGTGAAGGCGTTGCAGAATGCAGGCTACGATGTAGCCTCCTTCGACAACGGCCTGTCGGCGTATAACCGCCTGCGCGAGGAGCCGTTCGAGCTTCTGCTCACCGACATCGTCATGCCCGAAATGGACGGGATCGAGCTCGCTCGCCGGGCAACCGAACTCGATCCGGACATGAAGGTGATGTTCATCACCGGCTTCGCGGCCGTGGCGCTGAACCCCGATTCCAACGCGCCCAAGGATGCAAAGATCCTGTCCAAGCCGTTCCATCTGCGCGACCTCGTCAACGAGGTCGAGAAGATGCTGGCGGCCTAGGTCGCACCGGGAGCACCGTCACAGGACTTCGTCGGCTCATCGTCGGCCTGACGCAGCGGGATCGTGGATCGAGCTGGCGCCGTGGGCCGCCGCGTGGCCCGTCGTCGTGGCATGGTGCCCGGCAAGACCGTAGCCGAGGGCGAGTTCCGTCATGGTCGGCTCGACCGCGCCGGCCCGTCCGCCAAACCAGCCGGCGATCGCACCCAGGACCAGAGCGAGAGCGCCGACCAATGCCCCCGTCGACACCGCCTTGGCGGCGACGTCGGCGGCCTGCCGCGCCTGGTTCGTCGCCTGCTCCATGCCCTGGCGGTATTGCTGCTCGTATTGCTGAACCTGCGTGCGCGCCTGCTCGATCGGGATGCCCTGCGCCTGCGCCAGCGATTCGGCCGCACGGTCGCGGGCCTGCTGGGCCTGCGCCTGGTCGCCCGTCACCGCGGCACGCACCGCCGCGACGGCGGCGTCGCGCATTGCAGCCGGGTCGACCCCGCCGGTGCCGCTGCGGATCTGCTGTTCGATCCGCGAGAAGGGGTCGCCACCCTGGGCGATGGACGGGGCCGCCGCCTGCGCGGCGGTCTGCGCCGTCTGGCCGACGGCTGAGGTCATGCCGCCGAGCGCGCCTGACGCCGCATTGTAGGCTCCGCTGACGACGCCGCTCACCGTCGAGGTGAGCATGTAGGCGACGACCAGGGTGGTCAGTGCCCAGGCGGTGAAGCCGTGCCAGGCGGCCGTCCCTTCCTTTGGCTTGCCGGAGAGCCGGCCGGCCACGTAGCCGCCGGCGAAAGAGGCGATAACGCCCGACAGGGCCCACCAGATCGCCGCGCCCATGGAGAAGGCCGTCGGTGACGGGTTCTCGCCCGCGCCGGCCACCGGATCGAGGGTCGACGCGCCGATGCCGATGCCGACCATGTTGAGGATCAGCTGCGTCACGAGGGCCACGACAACGCCGGCCAGGACCGCGCCCCACGAGATGCGGTTCAGCATGATGGTTCGGGCATCCTCGGCCGGCGTGACCGGCGACAGGTGCGGCGCATCATGGTCGCCCCGGTTGCGCGGCGTGTTCGGCTTGTCGTGATGGGCGGCCATGGGTCCCTCCGGCTGCTGGTTGTCGTCAACCATGGCCTTTCATCCATGTTCCGGCCCGCCTGCCTCGCCGGGAGCTGGGTACGCTGGCGGACCGACAGCGCCGCCGGAGAGGGTGATTAGAGCCTTGCGCGGAAAGCGGCGAGCCGGTATGACCCCGCCACATCGACGGCCTTCGAGGCCGTTGGGGCGCGTAGCTCAGCGGGAGAGCACTACGTTGACATCGTAGGGGTCACAGGTTCGATCCCTGTCGCGCCCACCATTTTCGCGAAAGCCCCGGCGCCGGTCCCCGGCCCGGGGCTTTTGTCTGCCGGGGCGCATGCCGCCGCCATTGAGGCTTGCATCTCGCGACAAGTCCGCTATACAGCCTCGCGACGCGCGCCCGACCGGCGCGCCTTTCATTTTCGTTCAGATTGGCCGGCTCCGCGCCGGACCGCCGGAGCAGACCGATGAAGATCCGCAACTCGCTGAAGTCGCTGCGCGACCGCCATCGCGACAACCAGCTGGTCCGTCGCAAGGGCCGCATCTACATCATCAACAAGACCCAGAAGCGCTACAAGGCCCGCCAGGGCTGAGCCTCCGGACCAACCGATGTGAAAGCCCCGCTCCGGCGGGGCTTTTCATTTCGCGCGCACGATCCTGTGTGATGGCTTCGGCACGGCAGGCTGCCGCTTGAATGCCGCTTTCGTCCGCCTATCATCGGGCCATGTCGAAAAGAGCCGCTTCCGCCTTCCATCGTCCGGCTGCCATCTCGGCGGCGTGCTTGGCACTGATGCTGGGCGCCGGAGAGGTTGCCGCTCAGGCCCGGCAGGACCGGGAGCCTCCAAATCGCCGCCCTGCGGCGGTGGCCCGTCCCGCCGGCGTCGGCGAACTGCTCGATCAACTTTCTGCCGCGAAGGACGAGGCTGCCGCCAAGGGCCTTGCGGTCCGCATCGAGCGCATATGGCGCCGGTCGGGCAGCGATACTGCCGACCTCCTGATGTCGCGGGCCGTGGCCGCGATCTCGGGTGGCGACGTGCCGCTCGGTATCGAGCTCCTCGACCGCACGCTGGCGCTCAAGCCCGATTGGGCGGAAGCATGGAGCCAGCGGGCGACGGCCTTCTTCACTCTGGGCGACTACCAGCGCGCCATGCTGGACCTGCAGGAGACGCTGAGGCGCGAACCGCGCCATTTCAACGCGCTCGCCGGGGTGGGAATCATCTTCCAGGCCTATGGCGACGAGAAGAACGCGTTCGCCGCCTATCGCCGGGCGCTAGCCGTCCATCCCTTCCTGGAAAACGTGCGCAAGAGCGTCGACCGTCTGTCGCCGAACGTCGAGGGACGGGACCTCTGATCGTGCCGCGCGTTTAGACCGTGTCCATCCGGCGCTTCCATGCGAGCACGAAGGCATGACATGTCTCAAGCGCAGCCTGCGCGCGCGGCTCCTTTCTGGCCCGGCCGCTTCGGCGCAACAATGATCGCCCTTGCGCTCACGCTGCTGGTCGTGGTGGCCGTCCTCGTCGCGGTCACACGTCTCATTGCGGCCCGGGTCGAGGCAGCGATGCCGCCGCAAGGCCGTTTCGTGACGGCGGACGGCACGCGGCTGCATGTCATTGAACGCGGCGCGGCCAGTAGCACGCCGCAGGCCACCCTCGTCTTCATCCATGGGGCTTCCAGCAACGCGACCGAGCCGTTGACCGTGCTGTCTCCGGTACTCAATGCCGGGTATCGGCTTATCTCCATCGACCGGCCGGGCCATGGCTGGAGCGAGCGGAGCGACGATGCACAGTCGGCGCCGGACCGGCAGGCGCGGGCCATTGCGGCCGTGCTCGACCAGATGGCAGTCACGCGCCCCATCATCGTCGGCCATTCCTTCGGCGGCATCGTCGCCCTGTCGCTGGCGCTGGAGCGGCCGGACCTGGTCGCCGGGCTGCTGCTGCTCTCGCCGGTCAGCCATCCCTGGCCTGGAGGCATCGCCTGGTATTATACCGCCGCAGCAAGCAACATGACGGGCTGGCTATTCTCGCAGACGCTCGCCATCCCGGCAGCGGCCGCCCTGCTCGAACCCGGCGCGCGCAGCGTGTTCGCGCCGCAGGAGATGCCGCCGCACTATCTGGACGATGCTCGCATCCGGCTCTTGCTGCGTCCCCACGTGTTCCGCGCCAATGCGCAGGATGTGGCCGGCCTTATGGCCTATGTCGAAGCCCAGCAGGCGCGCTACGGCACGATCAAGGCGCCGACGACGATCATCACCGGCGACACCGATTCCATCGTGTCGCCGTCGATCCATTCCTTAAGCCTGAAGCGGCAGGTTTCCGATGCGAGGCTGATCGTGATGCCGAATGTGGGACATCAGCCGCAATTCGCCGATCCCGATCTCGTGGCGGCGGAGATCGACCGGCTGGTCGCACGCTTGTCGCCTGGTATGGCCGCGGAACCGGCGGCGGCCGTGCGAGCGCCCTAGTCCCGGATATAGGCCAGGCGCAGCATATTGGTGGCGCCAGGCGTGCCGAAGGGAACGCCGGCCATGATGATGATGCGCTGGCCGGTCGTCGCGTATTCGGCGTCCTTGGCGAAGGAGCAGGAGCGATCCGCCATGTCGTCGGCGTCGCGCAGGTCCTCGGTCGTGATGGCGTGCAGGCCCCAGACCAGGCACAGCCGCCGGGCGACGCCGATGCTCGGTGTCATGGCGAGGACCGGCGTCTGCGGCCGCTCGCGCGCGATGCGCAGGGCGGTGGAGCCGGAGAAGGACCAGGCGATGATCGCCTTCAGGTCCAGCGTCTCGGCGACCTGCCGGGCCGCAGCGGCAATGGCGTCCGCGCCGGTGGGTTCGGGTTCGGCGCGCTGGGCGTTGATCACCGTACGATAGACCGGGTCGGCCTCCACCTCCTCGGCGATCCGGTTCATCGTCGCCACCGCCTCGACCGGATACTGGCCGGATGCGCTCTCCGCCGAGAGCATGACCGCGTCCGCGCCCTCGAAAACGGCGGTCGCGATGTCCGACACTTCGGCGCGGGTGGGCACCGGCGCGGTGATCATGGATTCCAGCATCTGTGTCGCGACGACGACGGGCTTGCCGAGACGGCGGGCGGCGCGGGTGATGCGCTTCTGCAGGCCGGGCACGCGTTCCAGCGGCATCTCCACGCCGAGATCGCCGCGGGCGACCATCAGCCCGTCGGCGGCCTCGATGATCTCGTCCAGACGGCTCACGGCCTGGGGCTTTTCGATCTTGGCCATGACGAAGGCGCGCCCGCGCGTGACCTTGCGGACCTCCGCGATGTCTTCCGGGCGCTGGACGAAGGAGAGGGCGACCCAGTCGACGCCGGCATCCACGACCGCTTCAAGATCCGCCCGATCCTTCGCGGTGAGGGCGGAGACCGGGATCGTCGTGTCGGGGAAGCTCGCGCCCTTCCGGTTGGAGATCGTGCCGCCGACGGCGACGCGGGTACGGGCGAAGCCCTCACCGACGTCCTCCACGATGAGGCGGATGCGGCCATCATCGATCAGCAGCGTATGTCCGGGCTGGAGCGCGGCGAGAATCTCGGGATGTGGCAGGCGCACGCGGGTCGCGGTGCCGGGCGTCTCGTCGGAATCGAGCGTGAAGGCCGCGCCCTCCGCGAGCCGAGCCGAGCCTTCGGCGAACTCACCGACGCGGATCTTGGGGCCCTGCAGGTCGGCGAGGATGCCGATCGGCCGGCCGAACTTCGCCTCGACATTGCGGATGGCCGTGACGCGCTCGCGCACGGCCTCGCGGGGCGTGTGGCTCATATTGATACGGAAGACATCGGCGCCCGCCTCGAACAAGCGCGCGATCATCCGCTCGTCCTGGCTCGCCGGGCCTAGCGTCGCGAGGATCTTCACCCGCCGCATCCGCCTCATGACTGGTGATCCTGCATGGCGATCTCCTTCACGGCCGGGGTTCCTGCGCGCGATTGTCGGTCAGCTGGACGGTCCAGGTCCGCTGCTCGCCCGTGTCCACTTCGAAGAAGGGCGACCGGTCATAGCCACGGGCCAGACAATCCTCGAAGCCGCGGATCGTGAATTCGCGGTCGCGGGTGCACATCATGGCGGTCCCGGCCCATTGGCCGCCGCGGTCGTAATCCACGGCATGGACGTAATAGAAGCGCGATCCCAGCGTGCCAGGGACAAGGGTCTCGCAGCCCCGGGGCGCCAGGTTCCACCAGCCCTCGGTAACCCAGCCCTGGCCGTCCCGGTAGCCAAGGGCAATGCCGACGCGGCTGGACGTGCCGTTGCACAGCCGCAGCTCCGCCTTCGCCGGGCCCGCCAGGACCGCCAGCCCGGCGAGGGCCGCGGCGATCAGGGCAGCCTGCCGGAACGGGCCAGGCCTTGGGGCGGATTCATGCGCCGTGCGAAGCATTTGGCAGTCTCAACACGCTCCTCGGAGGTCCGTCAACTGCGCCCGGATCAGGGCGTGACGAGGATGAGGCGCAGGTCGTTGACGTTGGTGAGCGTCGGGCCCGGCGCATAAAGATCGCCCAGAGCGGCGAAGAAGCCGGTCGAGTTATTGTCGGCCAACGCCGCTTCCGGATCGATGCCCAACGCCCTTGCCCGCCCCAGGCTCGTCGGATCGATGAACGCGCCCGCGGGGTCGGTGACCGAGCCCGTCCCGCCATCGGTGCCGTCGCTGTCCGCGACCAGAGCGTGGATGCCGGGCTCCCCTGCAAGCCCCAGCGCCAGGGCGAGCGCGTATTCCTGATTGGGCCCGCCCCTGCCTTGCCCCCGCACGGTGACGGTCAGCTCGCCTCCCGAGATCAGGGCGGTGCCGCGTCCAGTGGCCCGCAGATCCCGGGCGAAGGCGGCGTGCTGGGCCGCGATGACGCGTGCCTCGCCTTCGATATCCGCGCTGAGGATCAGCGGCGTGAAGCCGGCGCGGGAGGCCTCGTCCGCCATGGCCTCCAGCGCCTGAAGCGGGCGGGCGACGATGTGGTACTCGCCCGCCAGCAAGGGGTCTCCGGGCTTGGGCGTCTCGTTGGCGGGATCAAGCAGTGCCGCGGTCACGCCGGGCGGGACATCGATCTCGCGACGACCGAGGACGGCCCGGGCATCGGCCAGCGTCGTCACGTCGGCGAAGGTCGGACCGGAGGCGATGATCGACGGATCGTCTCCGGTGACGTCGGAGATGGCGAGCGTCACGATGCGGGCCGGCGCAGCGAGGGCGGCGAGGCGTCCACCCTTAATCCGCGAGAGGTGCTTGCGGACGGTGTTCAGCTCGGCGATCGAGGCGCCGGCACGCAGGAGCGCGGCCGTGACCGCCTGCTTGTCGGCCAGCGTCACGCCGGCAGCGGGTGCGATCCAGTTGGCCGAGCCGCCGCCGGACAGCAAGACAAGCACGAGATCGTCCTGCCTTGCGTCCCGTGCCATCTCCATGACCGTCAGGGTCGCAGCCAGCCCGGCATCATCCGGCATCGGATGCCCCGCCTCCACCATCTGCACGCGCCGCGTCGGCATACCGTGGCCATGGCGAGTGACGGCGACGCCGGTCAGGCGTGATGGATCGAGGCGAAGCCGATCGAGATAATGCGCCTCTGCCGCGGCGGTCATGCTTCCCGCGCCCTTGCCGCAGGCCAGAACGATCAACCGGCCGGCGGGCGGCGCCGGCAGGTGCGCCGGAAGGCAGGACTTCGGCAGGGCGCTGGCGACGCCGGCGCGGACGATCGCCGTCAGGGTCTCGCGGGGGCGCCTCATGCGGCGCGCTCCGGCCGCGCGACCCAGAGCCCGGCCAGGATCAGCGCGCCGCCGGCCGCCTGAATCGCGGTCAGCGCCTCGCCTAGAATGATCCAGCCGAAGATCGCGGCCGCCACCGCCTCCAGGAAGATAACCAGGGACGAGAAGACGGCCGGCAGCCGCCCGAGAGCGACGGCCAGCAGACCCTGACCGCCGGCATGGCTCACGAGTGCCATGGCGACGAGTGCGGCGGCCCCGTTCATCGAGGCGGGCAGGAGGCGGTCTTCCAGCGCCAGGGCGACGCAGGCCAGCACGCCGGCGGTCACCAGGGTTGAGCGGAATGTCACGCCTGCCGCGCTGCATCCTTCCTCTCGCGCCCGGCTCACCGCCAGGAAATAGAGGGCGAAGAAGAAGGCCGTGACGATGCCGAAGACGTCGCCGCGGATGCGCGCGGGCGCGATGTCGAGGCTCTGGCCGATCAACGCCGCCCCGCCGGCAAGGCACAGAGCGAGCCCCAGGAAGACCGGCCGTGCGACGGGCTTGCGAAGGGCGACCACCGTCATGAGCACCACGAAGACCGGCGCCGTGGTCGCGAAGAAGGTCGCGTTGGCGACCGTCGTGTTGAGAATCGACAGGTGCCAGAAGAACAGGTCCCCCGCGAAGGCGAGGCCGGCGAGCAGCGTGGCGCGGGTCATCCGGCGCGGTGTCGAGGGAAGCCGCGCCTCCTCGTAGCGCATCCAGGCATAAAGGACCGGCAGGGCCAGGAAGACGCGCCAGAACGCGCTCGCGAACGGGCCGACCTCGGCGAGGCGCACGAAGATCGGGGAAATGCCCATCGCCACGGCGCCGGCCACCAGGGCCGCCAGCGCGGCGGCCTGCCCGCCCGGCGCGGACACCGTCGGCTGGGCCTGGGAGAGAGGCGGATCGCTGTGACTCATCAGACACTTGGTAAGCGGTTTCTCCAGGCCCGTCACGCCCTGTCCCCGGTGTCCACCGCCCGCCATCGATTCGAACGGGGGAAGCGGGAAGCGAGCTTGACGGATCGGCCGGCTTGCGGCTTCTGGCGCCCTCATCCTCACGACAAGCGTACGGGACAGCCATGGCCGACACCGACTCCATCGCCGCAGACCAGCTGAAGGCCATCATCGAGCGTATCGAGCGTCTCGAGGAGGAGAAGGCCGCGCTCGCCAGCGACATCCGCGACGTCTATGCGGAGGCCAAGGGCAACGGCTTCGACACCAAGGTCCTGCGCAAGATCGTCAGCCTGCGCCGCAAGGACCATGCGGAGCGCCAGGAAGAGGAAGCGATCCTCGAGCTCTACATGCAGGCTCTGGGGATGTGACGTCCTTCCTGACCGAAGGGCGATCCCAATGACCGCGCGGCGCCATGGATTGGCTTGGCTCGTGCTGGCAGGGTCGCTCCTGTTGTCAGGCTGCGCGAAGACCTTTCCGCTGACGGCCGCCGAGCTCAATGCCGATCTGGCGGTGCGGTTTCCGGTCGGAACGCCTTACGATGTGATCGAAACTGCCCTGACCGCGGAAGGGTATCGCGGCTCCGGCATCCTGTGGGACGGCTTCTCGTTTGATAACCTGACCGGCGTCCTGGGCTGCGGCCATGTCGTCAGCGGTGTCGTGGACGAGCGTCGCAGGCTGAAGGCGATCAAAACAACTCAAGGATGCTACAGAGCGATTGCACCCTGAATGCAGCCTATTCGCCTTCAAGGTGCGCCGAAGCGCATTACGGGCATAGGTGCCACGAGCTTGCCGTGAAAACCGGTCTGAACGGGCGCGGCGGCCGGTGCGAAGCGGCCGATCACAACCGTCCGGGGCGGCGCGGCAACCGCGTTGCCCATCGGCGCCGCGGCCGGCCTGTGGACAGCGGCCAAGGTCGCGACCTTGTCCCGCCGCGCCGGCGCTGCGGCCAGCGAGGTCTGCTCGAAGAGGCGCCCCAAAGCAGCCCGGTCCCGAACCGAGGCGAGCGTTATCGGCTGTACCGGTGCCGCCGCCGGCAGCGCGGTGGTCTGCGTAGGAACCATCGGCTGCAGCGAGGCAACCTCGACCGGTCGCGGCGGCGGAACGGGATGGCTCACCGTGGCATAGGCGGTCGCTCCTCCGGGCAGTCCCTGCTGGAGCGAGGGCTCCATGGCACCCGACAGCCGAAGCAGGCCGGCTGCGTCGAGCGCGGCGAGGTCGGCCGGCCGGCGCGGCGGCTCCGGCATCGCGACAAGCGTCGCCGGAGCGGCGGGGTTTCCGGCATCCGGGCGACGGGGCGGCTCGGGCATGACCACGCCAATGCCGCCTGGCACAGGCACGACCTGGCCGGCCGGTCCGGTCTGCCAGCCGCCGGGCAGGGCGTTGGGGTCCAGGGAGGCGACGCGGGCGAATTCCGGGGGGCGCGCCGGCGGCGCGACGCCGGGCACGGCAGCCTGAGGCGGCTCGGCATCGGCGACCTGTATCTGGGGCGCTGTCGGCGCCGCCGGTGCGGCAGGCGCAGGCTGGACGGCAATAGGCGCCTGGCGCGGAGCCGGTGGCGTCTCGCTGACGCGGCCTTCGTTCAGGAAGAAGGTGCGGCTGTCGTCGCTGCTTGTGGGGCCGAGCGAGGCCACGCGCGCCCGTCCTGACGTCGGACGGACGAATTCGGCATCCTCCTCCTCGTCCGCGCCGCCGAACAGGGCGGCCCAGAATGAGCGGCGGCGCCCGGTCGGGGCCTCGTCACCGGCATCGGCGACCGCTTCGCCCGCCACGCGTCCGCCGGCGGCGAGGATTTCCGCCTTGGCGAAATCGTAGCCCGGCAGCGGCTTGCCGTCGCGCGGGATGTGGACCGTCTTCCCATCGGGAAAGAGGCTCGTCAGCTGCTCGCGCGACATGCGCGGCCAGGAGCGCACGCTGCCGACGTCGAGATGGACGAACTGGCTGTAGGAATTAGGATAATAGCCGACGCCGCCGCGCTGGAGGCGCATGCCGATGGCGCGGACCTTCGCCATGTCGGCGTCGGGGATGTAGAAGTCCACCGCCTTGCCGAGCATGTGCTGGCTGTGTTCGGCGACGGCCCGCGACCGGCGGCGTAGAGCCGCGTTGGTCTGGGGGGAGCGATAGGCGGACACCACATGGACCGGCTCGCTGGAGCCGACGTCGCGCTGCACGGCCCAGACCAGGTCGAAGAGCTTGGGATCCATGTCCGTCGGCTCGTCCCGACGCCAGTCCCGCAAAAGCCAGTTCAGCTTCTTCAGGCCTTCCCGGTCATAGACGCCGCTGCGCTTGAAGGTGACGGTTGCGGTCTCTTTCGTATGCGTGTGGACGATGGAGATCGTGCGCGTGTCGCCATTGGCGACGGCGTTCTGCAACGGCGCCGTGAAGCCAAGTATCGCGATGGCGGAAAGGCCGAAGGCGGCCACCCCCCGAAATGCGGCATTGAGGGAAGACGCGGCGCCCGCCTCGTCGCGTGCGAGGATGGGCGCGTCGTCGTCGCTGGCGCACGGGTGCGGCAAAGGCGGTTCGTCCATGAGAGGGGCGGGGCCTTGGACGGGCCGCGGCGCGCCGCGGACCAGCCCCCGAATCTCAACAGAATCTTACCGGCAAGCGTGAACGCGAGGTTAAGCCCGGCCCTACCCGTGCGGCAAGCGCGGCGTTTACATATCAACAATGGGGCGAAAAAGCGCCGAAACCGGGTGTCTCAACCGCGGAGACCGAGCGCTTCGGCGATCTTGCCGTCGACGCCATAAAGGTCGTCGCGGACGCGGATAGCGCCTTCCTCGGCCTGGAGCGTGAAATAGACGAGGTGCACGGGTAGGGACTGGGCGAGCTTGAGCGTTCGTTCGCCCTTGCCGATCAGCGCCTTCAGCTTGGGCTCGCTCCAGGTTTCGCCAAAGACGAAGTCGGCGAGGCGGAACGGCTGGTCCACGCGCACGCAGCCATGGCTGAAGGCCCGGCGCTCGGCGCCGAACAGCCGGCGATTGGGCGTGTCGTGCAGGTAGACGGCGTGGCGGTTCGGGAACATGAACTTGATGAAGCCCAGGGCGTTGCGCTCGCCCGGCGGCTGGCGCACCGAGATCTGGTTGCCCCGGCGGACCACCTCATAGCCACGTGCGGCGGCGTAGTTGGGATCACGCGCCAGCCCAGGCAGGATCTCGTTCTTCATGATCGAAGGCGGGATGTACCAGGACGGGTTCACCACCGCGAAGCTCATCTCGCCCGAGAAGATCGGCGTCGGCGTCTCGGTCTTGCCGACGATGACCCGGGCCGTGTGGCGTACCGCGCCGTCTTCCACCAGCCGCAGCGAAAATTCGGGGATATTGACCAGGATGTGCCGCGCGCCGAGATCGTCCGGCAGCCAGCGCCAGCGTTCCATGTTCGCGATCAGCCGCGCCTCGCTGCGTGCCGCCGGTGGGCCGGACAGGAGCGAGACGGTCCGGTCGGTTAGCACGCCGGAGGCGGGCAGGCCGTTCTTCTTCTGGAATTCGGCGACGGCGGAGGCGATGCGCTCGTCATAGATGTCGGCGGCGTCCTCTGTCGGGCCGAGGCCGAAACGGGCGCGCACCAACGGGACGCGCGGGTCGCTCATCCCGACCTTGAGCGCGCGGCCGCGGGGCACCGAGACGGGCGCATCAGGGCGGCGGGCGCGCAGTTCCGCAAGCGCTTCCCGGAGCGCCGCGTAGCCCGGATGAACGGGGTTGAAGGTAGCGAGCCGAGCACCGGGATCGGACGAAGCGGCCAGAGCCGGGAGCACATCGGCGGCCCCCGGCAGTCGCAGGTCGGGCGTGATGAGGTTCGACAGGCGGGACGGCTCGATCCGCCCGCCGCGGGCGTCGCGGGCATAGAGAACGGCGAGCGCCGACAGCCGGATTTCGGCGTCGGCTAGGACGTCGAGGCCGCCGCCGGGCGGCAGGACGTCGATCCGCGGGGCGACATAGTCGGCCGGGTTCAGCGCGTCCTCGCCGGCGCGGGCGAGGCGTGCCAGGACGGCCTCGCCGGCCGGTTCGAAGCGCTTGTCCCCGATCCAGAGCGGCGCATGTCCGCGAGCGGCGTAGAAGGCGGCAATGGCCTCCCGCTCGCGGCGTGGCAGGCGGCGGGGCCAGGACTGGTCGCCGGCGGCAAGGCGCGCCTCGATCCGCAGCGCCAGCGGCATAGCCTTCAAGCTGGCATCGACGGCGGGCGCGATGTCCGGAATGGCGGGAACTGCCAGGACAGGCCCGGAACCCTGTGGCGCGGGGGCTTGAGCCGCGTCGAAGACGGGCATGGCAGGAAGCGCCAGCTGCGGGAGCGTGAAGTCACCGTCATGGAAAGTCAGGTCGACCTGCAACTCGGGGGGAAGCGGGACGCCCGCACCGGTCTGCGCCTGAGACCCGGTCGCCAGCGCAAGCGCCAGCGCGAGAATGCCGAAGCCTTCCCGCACCCGGCGCCGCAAGCGCCTGATCCGTTCCCGCGACGGCATCGTCCGAGCGTCCTTCACCGTCCAGTCCGCCTCGTATGTCTTCACGGCCGGCATCCCTTGGCGAGGCCGACCGCTCCTTCGTTGCAAAGCTTCACGTCGAAGAAAAGACGATGCGGTGCAATGGCGCACATGATCGCGCGCGCCCGGTTCATGCGGCGTCGCTGTCGGACAGGCCTTCGTCGAGGCCGAGGTCCTTGAGCTTCCGGTAGAGGGTCGAGCGGCCGATCTTCAGCTTGCGGGACACTTCCGACATGTGGCCGCGATAGTGCTTCAGGGCGAAACGGATGATCTCCGCCTCGATCTCCTCCAGCGGGCGTACATCGCCGCGGCCATCGGTGAGCGTGATGGCGTCAGGGTCGCGCACCTCGACCCGGACGATCTCGCGGGGCGCATCCGCCGGCGGCAGGTCAGCGGGCGAAGGGGCGGGCGGGATACGGACGTGGAAGCCGTCGACCTGCGCGGCGATCTGCGGGAACTCGGCCACGGTCAGTTCGTCGGCGTCGGCCAGCACGACTGCCCGGAAGATGGCGTTCTCCAGCTGGCGCACATTACCCGGCCAGGGATAGCGCGCGAGCAGGGCCAGGGCCTCGGCGCTGATGCCGCGGATCTTGCGGCCCTCCTCGGCGGCAAAGCGCGCGACGAAGGCGCGGCAGAGGTCCGGTACATCCTCCTGGCGGTAGCGCAGGGGCGGCACGGTGATGGGGAAGACGTTGAGGCGGTAATAGAGGTCCTCGCGGAAGCGGCCCTGCTTCACGAGGTCCAGGAGGCTGCGGTTGGTGGCCGAAATGATGCGGATGTCGACCTTGACGGGCCGGCGCCCGCCGACCGGATCGACCTCGCCTTCCTGAATGGCGCGCAGGAGCTTGACCTGCGCTTCCAGCGGCAATTCACCGATCTCATCGAGGAAGAGCGTCCCGCCATTGGCCTCGACGAACTTGCCGGCATGTTTCTCGGTGGCGCCGGTGAAGGCCCCCTTCTCATGGCCGAACAGGGTCGATTCCACGAGGTTCTCGGGGATCGCGCCGCAATTGACCGTGATGAAGGGCTTGCCGCGCCGGTCCGATGAGCCCTGGACCGCCCGGGCCAGCACCTCCTTGCCGACGCCGGATTCGCCTTCGATCAGGATCGGAATGGAAGACCGTGCGGCGCGCTCGGCGAGCCGGATGGCCCGCGACATGTCCGGGCTCTTGGTGACGAGGTCGCGGAAGGCGAGCGTGCCGGAGACCCGGTGATTGATGCGGCGGATCTCGCTCTCCAGCGCGCCGACCTTGAGGGCGTTCTTGATGGAGACCTGCAAGCGCTCCGCGCCCACCGGCTTGACCACGAAGTCGACCGCGCCCGCACGCATGGCACCCACGACGGCATCGATGGAGCCGTTGGCGGTCTGCACGATGACGGGCTTGCCGATGCCGGCCTCACGCAGGGCACCGAGCGCGCCGAGCCCGCCGAGCCCCGGCATGACGAGATCAAGGACGACGAGATCGACGGCCGCGCCTTCCGGACCGGTCATATGGGCGAGCGCTGCCTCGCCGCTATCCGTCATCACGGGTTCGTAGCCGAAGCGGCGGATCATCGCCTCGAGCAGCCGGCGCTGGACCGGATCGTCGTCGGCGATGAGAATCGTCCCCGTCATGCGCAGTTCCTTGGAAGGGCCAGGAAAAAGCGGAGGCCGTCCGCGATTCGGTCACCGGTTGTTCCGTTTCGGGGCGATGCTGCGCGACAATCGTAAAGCCGCTGTTAACGCAAAGGCAGAGCTGCCGCTCTGCTTGTCGCCTTGAGGGATAGGGCTCGGCGGTTGATCGCGGCGCCCTTCCGCCCGATATGTCTCGTCACCTCCACGCGAGACCCCCATGCGCCAGAGCCATTTCAGCCCGACCGCCCTTCGCCCCGCCCTGGATATCCCGGCCGCCCCGTCCGCCTCCGGAGCGGATCCGGCCTCCTTTGGCGCGCTGCCGGAATGGAACCTGGACGATCTTTACCCGGGAATGGATTCGGCGGCGTTCAAGGACGACCTCGTCAGGGGCATCGGGGAGTGCAAGAGCTTCGCGGAAGCCTATCGCGGCAAACTTGCCGGGCTTGCGTCGGGGCCGGACGCCAGTGCGCGGCTTGCCGAGGCGGTGCGTCGTTACGAGGCGCTGGAGGATCTTCTCGGCCGAGCCATGTCTTATGCGGGGCTGGTCTATTCGGGCAACACCACGGACCCGGTGCGTGCGAAGTTCTACGGCGACACGCAGGACAAGCTGACCACGGCCTCCAGCGACCTCCTGTTCTTCACGCTCGAACTCAACCGCATCGAGGATGCCGTGCTGGATGCGGCGATGGCGGGTGGTCCGCTTGCCCATTACCGGCCTTGGCTGGAGGATATCCGCAAGGAAAAGCCCTACCAGCTCGACGACGAGATCGAGCGCCTGTTCCTTGAAAAGTCCACGACCGGGCGGGCTGCCTGGAACAGGCTTTTCGACGAGACGATGTCGGGCCTGCGTTTCCAGGTGCGGGGCGAGGAACTGGCGCTGGAGCCGACGCTCAACAAGCTGCAGGACACGGACGGATCGATCCGCCGGGACGCCGCCGAGGCGCTGGCCAAGGTGTTCCGGGCCAATCTGCGCACCTTCACGCTCGTCACCAACACGCTGGCGAAGGACAAGGAAATCTCGGACCGCTGGCGCGGCTTTTCCGACGTCGCGGCCTCGCGGCACCTGGCCAACCGCGTCGAGCCGGAGGTGGTGGATGCGCTGGTCGAGGCCGTGCACGCCGCCTATCCGCGCCTGTCGCACCGCTATTACAAGCTGAAGGCCAAATGGTTCGGGCGCGAGGCGCTGGACCACTGGGACCGCAATGCGCCACTGCCGAAAATCGAGCAGCGCATCATAGGCTGGGACGAGGCCCGGGAAACGGTGCTGTCCGCCTATGGCGATTTCGACCCGCGCATGGCCGAGATCGCCGGGCGGTTTTTCGACCGCAACTGGATCGATGCGCCGGTGCGCCCGGGCAAGGCGCCGGGAGCCTTCGCGCACCCGACCGTGCCCTCGGCGCACCCTTATGTGCTGCTCAACTATCAGGGCAAGCCACGGGATGTGATGACGCTGGCCCACGAGCTCGGCCACGGGGTGCATCAGGTCCTGGCGGCGCCCAACGGCGCCTTGATGGCGCCGACGCCGCTGACGCTGGCCGAGACCGCCTCCGTGTTCGGCGAGATGCTGACTTTCAGGAAGCTCCTTGCCGCGACCACCGATCCGGTGCAGCGCAAGGCCATGCTCGCGGCCAAGGTCGAGGACATGATCAATACGGTCGTGCGCCAGATCGCGTTCTATACGTTCGAGCGGCGCGTCCATACGGAGCGGCGCGAGGGCGAGCTCACGGCGGAGCGGCTCTGCGAGATCTGGCTCGGCGTCCAGCGCGAGAGCCTGGGGCCGGCGATCACGCTGCGGGAGGGATACGAGACCTTCTGGACCTATATCCCGCATTTCATCCATTCGCCCTTCTACGTCTACGCCTACGCATTCGGCGATTGCCTCGTGAACTCGCTCTACGGCGTCTACCAGACGGCGTCGGACGGGTTCGCGGAGCGCTATTTCGCGCTGCTTAAGGCAGGCGGCACCAAACACCATTCGGAGCTTCTGGCGCCGTTCGGCCTTAACGCGGCGGACCCGGCCTTCTGGCAGATCGGGCTCGGCATGATCGAGGGCATGATCGCCGAACTCGAAGCGATGGATTGAGGCGTCATGGCCGGCCGCGACGACGAAGCTAACCGGTTCTCTGCCAGGGCCGCGCGCTACGCGCGGGTGGGAACATCGATGTCGGGCGTCGCAGCGCGCATGGCCGGCCGGGCGCTTTTCAACGTCGCCGGTCGCGATGCCGACAACGCCTCTGCCCTCACCGCGGCCCTGGGCGGCCTGAAGGGCCCGTTGATGAAGGTAGCGCAGCTCGCCGCCACGATCCCGGACCTGCTGCCGCCGGATTACGCCGCCAAGCTCCAGACGCTCCAGTCCAACGCGCCGCCCATGGGAGCGGGCTTCGTCAAGCGCCGTCTCGTGGCCGAACTGGGGCCGGACTGGTCGCATCGCTTTGGCGCCTTCGACCTGAAGCCTGCCGCGGCGGCCTCCCTCGGCCAGGTCCATCGGGCCGTGTCCACCGAGGGCGCGCCGCTCGCGTGCAAGCTGCAATATCCGGACATGGAATCGGCGGTGGAGGCCGATCTCGGCCAGCTGGCGATGATCTTCGCCCTGCACCGGCGGCTCGATCCGGCCATCGATACCCGGGAAATCGCGCGGGAGATCGGCGACCGCGTGCGGGAGGAGCTGGACTATGTCCGCGAGGCCAAGCACGCGGCGCTCTATCGGATCATGCTGAAAGACGCGCTCGACGTGCGCGTGCCGGAGGTGGTGCCAGCGCTTTCCACCCGGCGGCTCCTGACCCAGGCCTGGTTGCAGGGCGAACCGATCCTGTCGTTCAGACAGGCACCCCAGGACGTCCGCAACCGCATCGCGGTCGCCCTGTTCCACGCCTGGTGGCGGCCCTTCATCCGCTACGGCGTCATCCACGGCGACCCGCATCTGGGTAATTACACCGTCTTCCGGGACGACGAGGGCGAGCCGCGGGGAATCAACCTCCTTGATTATGGATGCATCCGCATTTTCCCCGCGACTTTCGTAAAGGGAGTCGTGGACCTGCGCCGCGGCCTGCTGGAAGACGACGCGGACCTGCGCGTCCATGCCTATGAGACCTGGGGCTTCAAGGGCCTCAACCGCGACGTCATCGACACACTGAACATCTGGGCGCGTTTCATTTACGGGCCGCTTCTGGATGACCGGACGCGCACGATCGCCGACGGGGTCAGCCCTGCGGAATACGGCCGGCGTGAGGCGTTCCAGGTGCACAAGGCCCTGAAGGAAAAGGGCCCGGTCCTGATTCCGAGGGAATTCGTGTTCATGGACAGGGCCGCCATCGGGCTGGGCGGCGTGTTCCTCCACCTGTCGGCGGAGCTGAATTTCTTCCGCCTGATCGAGGCCGAGCTGACGGACTTCGCGGTGTCCCGCGTCGCGGCCCGGCAGGCCGAAGTTCTGACCGAGGCCGGCCTGAATCCGCTCGGCTGACGTGAGGCATCACTAGACGTTGGCCGCACGTGACCGGTGCGGGCGACGTCGCTAGGATGCGCGCCGCCCGAGCGACGTCGACCGGTTTGCCCGGCGGCGAACGGCGTCGGCGCCCTTTTTTCGTGCATGTCGCGGACATGCACGATTGATCGGCAATCCACCCTGCGCTAAAGCGCATCAGACTTTCGTTCAAGACGTCCCCGGGAGGGGATGGAGGACCTCATGGCCCAGCATGCCGACCACAACCATGGTTCCACGCCCATGGATTATCCCGAGCACGAGCGCACCTATTCCGGCTTCGTGGCCTTCACGAAATGGGGCACGATCGCCGTTATCGCCGTCGTCATCGGCATGGCGATCTTCCTGGTCTGAAGGCCCAAATCCCATCACGTCCGCTGGGGGGCGGACCGGAGCCGGCATCGCCCGGCCGCTTCGCGCCCCGGCTGCCCATCGGAGAGCGTCGATGCGTATTGCCGTCCTGAAGGAAACGGTCGCTGGCGAGCCGCGCGTCGCGGCCACGCCCGAGACCGTCAAGAAGTTCGCGGGCTTGGGCGCCCAGGTCGCGATCGAGACCGGCGCCGGCATCGCCTCTGGCATCCCGGATGCCGATTACGCGGCGGCAGGCGCGGAGATCGCCAAGACAGCGAAAGATGCCGTCAAGGGCGCGGCCATCGTGCTGAAGGTGCGTCGTCCGGCGGAGGCAGAGGTCAAGGCGCTGCCGAAGGGCGCCCTGGTCATCGGCGTGATGGATCCCCATGGCAACGAGGTCGCCCTGTCCGGGCTCGCGGCCCAGGGCGTTTCCGCCTTCGCCATGGAGTTCATGCCGCGCATCACCCGCGCGCAGGTCATGGACGTGCTGTCGTCGCAGGCGAACCTCGCCGGCTACCGAGCGGTGGTCGATGCGGCCGCCGAATATGGCCGGGCACTGCCGATGATGATGACGGCGGCCGGCACCGTTCCCGCCGCCAAGGTCTTCGTCATGGGCGTGGGCGTCGCCGGTCTGCAGGCCATCGCGACGGCCCGGCGCCTGGGCGCTGTCGTCACAGCCACGGACGTGCGCCCCGCCACCAAGGAGCAGGTGGAGTCGCTGGGCGCCAAGTTCCTCGCCGTCGAGGACGAGGAGTTCAAGAACGCCCAGACGGCCGGCGGCTACGCCAAGGAAATGTCCAAGGAATACCAGGCGAAGCAGGCGGCCCTCGTCGCCAGCCACATCGCCAAGCAGGACATCGTCATCACGACCGCGCTCATCCCGGGCCGCCCGGCGCCGCTCCTCGTCACGCAGGATATGGTCGAATCGATGAAGCCGGGCTCGGTGCTCATCGATCTCGCGGTGGAGCGCGGCGGCAACGTCGCGCTGGCCAAGCCGGGGCAGGTGGTCGTCCATAACGGGGTGAAGATCGTCGGCTTCGAGAACGTCCCGGGCCGGCTCGCCGCCACGGCGTCGAGCCTCTATGCCCGCAATCTCTACGCCTTCGTCGAGACGCTCGTCGACAAGAGCGCCAAGGCGCTTGCGGTCAACTGGGACGACGAACTGGTGAAGGCGACCTGCCTGACCCGCGACGGCGCCGTCGTCCACCCCGCCTTCCAGCCCAAGGCCTGAGCCGAAGGATCCTCGCCATGGCAAACCTCACTCCCGAACAGGCGCTCGAACGGGCTCGCGCGGCGGCGGACGCCGCCCGCCAGGCCGCCGAAGCGACCCAGACCTATGTGGAGCAAGCGGCCGCCGGCCTCGGCGGCGTGGTCCACGCCGCCTCCGGCGGTGCCGTCGATCCCTTCGTGTTCCAGCTCGCCGTCTTCGTGCTGGCGGTCTTCGTCGGCTATTACGTCGTGTGGTCGGTGACGCCGGCCCTGCACACGCCGCTCATGTCGGTCACAAACGCGATCTCCTCGGTGATCGTGGTCGGCGCGCTGCTCGCGGTGGGCGTGAACGCCGCGCCGCAGCTCGGTTCCGGCCCGCTCTGGGCCAAGGTTCTGGGCTTCTTCGCGCTCGTCTTCGCCGCCATCAACATCTTTGGCGGCTTCCTCGTCACCGAGCGCATGCTCGCGATGTACAAGAAGAAGGGCTGATCCCGATGTCCGGCAATATCGCCACCCTTCTGTATCTCGTCGCGGGCGTCCTGTTCATCCTGGCGCTGCGCGGCCTCTCACACCCGACCACGTCGCGGCAGGGCAACCGCTACGGCATGATCGGCATGGGCATCGCCGCGCTGACCACGCTTGTCGTGTTCCCGCCGGCGGGCTTCCTGTCTTGGCTCATCGTGATCGCGGGCATCGGCATTGGCGGCGCCATCGGCGCGGTCATCGCCAAACGCGTTCCCATGACTGCGATGCCGCAGCTCGTCGCCGCCTTCCACTCGCTGGTGGGCCTTGCGGCGGTGCTGGTGGCCGCCGGCGCGCTCTATGCGCCGACGGCCTTCGGCATCGGCGAGGTGGGCGCCATCAAGAACGCGACGCTGGTGGAGATGGCGCTCGGCGCCGCCATCGGCGCGATCACCTTCACCGGCTCGATCATCGCCTTCCTGAAGCTCGACGGGCGCATGTCCGGCAAGCCGATCATGCTGCCCCAGCGCCATGCCATCAACATCGCGCTGGCGGCGGCGCTCGTCGTGCTGATCGGCGTGTTCCTCGGCACCGAGAGCTACACGGTCTTCTGGCTGATCGTGCTGGTCTCGTTCGCGCTCGGCGTCCTGCTCATCATCCCGATCGGCGGCGCTGACATGCCGGTCGTCGTGTCGATGTTGAACTCGTATTCCGGCTGGGCCGCTGCCGGCATCGGCTTCACGCTCGGCAACCTGGCGCTGATCATCACCGGCGCGCTGGTCGGCTCCTCGGGCGCGATCCTGTCCTACATCATGTGCAAGGGCATGAATCGCTCCTTCATCTCCGTCATCCTCGGCGGTTTCGGGGGCGAGACCGCCTCCGCCGCCGGCGGCGCGGTGGAGAGCCGGCCGGTGAAGCAGGGCTCGGCGGACGATGCCGCCTACCTGATGAAGAACGCGGGCAAGGTCATCATCGTGCCGGGCTACGGCATGGCGGTGGCTCAGGCGCAGCACGCCTTGCGCGAAATGGCGGACCGGCTGAAGGCGGAAGGCGTCGAGGTCAAGTACGCCATCCACCCGGTGGCGGGGCGGATGCCCGGGCACATGAACGTGCTTCTGGCTGAAGCCAACGTGCCTTACGACGAGGTCTTCGAGCTGGAGGACATCAACTCCGAGTTCGCTCAGGCCGACGTCGCCTTCGTCATCGGCGCCAATGACGTGACGAACCCGGCGGCCAAGACGGATCCGCAATCGCCGATCTTCGGCATGCCGATCCTGGACGTCGAAAAGGCCAAGACCGTGCTCTTCATCAAGCGCGGCATGGGCTCCGGCTATGCCGGCGTCGAGAACGAATTGTTCTTCAAGGACAATACGATGATGCTCTTCGCCGACGCCAAGAAGATGGTCGAGGACATCGTCAAGGCGATGGCGCACTGACGCGCCCGAAGCGGACCTGATACGGCACGCGGCGGGGCGACGGAGCCCCGCCGTCTTGCGTTTCAGGGCGTCGCCGGGATCATCCGGACAGGCCCGCGGAACGTTCCGTGGAACGGCCGGTGGACAGGCAGTGGGCAGACCTGTCCATCCGCGGCTTGACACAAGCAAGGCGGCTGGCAAACATCGGCCCATGGGGAAGCGATCTCCCCACGAGGCGCCAGCCGAAGCATCGCGTCCCACCATCCCATCCGAGGACGCCATGCCGTCACCCAACTCCATGTCAGTGGACAAGCTCGCGCGCCTGATCGGCACGCCGAAGCAGCCCGTTCTCGTCGATGTGCGCATCGACGAGGATTTCGACGCCGATCCCCGCCTCCTGCCGGCCTCGATCCGGCGCAGCCATCGCGAGGTGGAGGCCTGGGCCTCGGCCCTTGCCGGCCGCTCCGCCATCGTCGCCTGCCAGAAGGGCCTCAAGCTCAGCGAGGGCGTCGCCGCCTGGCTGCGCCATCACGGCATCCAGGCCGACGTGCTGGAGGGCGGGTTCCTCGCCTGGGCGGAGGCGAAGCTGCCGCTCGTGCCGCAGGCGGCCTTGCCGCCGCGCGACGCCCGCGGCCGCACGGTCTGGGTGACGCGGTCGCGGCCCAAGATCGACCGCATCGCCTGCCCCTGGCTGATCCGCCGCTTCGTCGATCCGGACGCGGTCTTCCTGTTCGTGGCGCCGTCCGAGGTCGAGGCCGTGGCGGAGCGCTTCGGGGCGACGCCCTTCGACTGCGAAGGCGTGTTCTGGAGCCATCGCGGCGAGACCTGCACCTTCGACGTCATGGTCGAGGAATTCGGCCTCGGTACCCAGCCGCTGCGGCACCTGGGAACGATCGTGCGCGGCGCCGATACGGGCCGGCCGGACCTGGCGCCGGAGGCGGCGGGGCTGCTTGCCGTCTCGCTCGGCCTGTCGCGGATGCACGGCGACGACCTCGCCCAGCTGGAGGCGGGGATGGGCCTTTACGACGCGCTCTATCGCTGGTGCCGCGACGCCACCGACGAGACGCATTCCTGGCCGGCCGCCCACAGGGCGAAGACCCGATGAGCGCCTCCGTCCCCTTCCGCGAGGCGGTGAAGGTCTGGGCACGCGTCGCCGCGCTCTCCTTCGGCGGCCCCGCCGGGCAGATCGCGGTGATGCACCGCATCCTGGTGGAGGAGAAGCGCTGGATCGGCGATGCGCGTTTCCTGCACGCGCTGAACTATTGCATGCTCCTGCCGGGGCCGGAGGCGCAGCAGCTCGCCACCTATATCGGCTGGCTCATGCACGGCCTGCGCGGCGGCGTGGTCGCCGGGCTGCTCTTCATCCTGCCCGGCGTCATCTCGATCATGGCGCTGAGCTGGGTCTATGTCCTGTTCGGCAAGGTCGGGTTCGTGGCCGCCCTGTTCTTCGGCCTGAAGGCGGCGGTCATCGCCATCGTCCTCCAGGCGCTGGTGCGGATCGGCCGGCGGGCCCTGCGCAGCCGGGCGCTGGTCGCGCTGGCGGCCTGCGCCTTCGTGCTGATCTTCTTCTTCGGCGTGCCGTTCCCCCTCATCGTGCTCGGCGCCGGGCTCGTCGGCTATGCCGCGACGCGGATGGGCCGGCAGGACTTCGCCGGCGGCGGCGGGCACGGGGCGGCCTCCGGCCAGCTCGTCCCCGACCGGGACACCGTGCTCGGGGAGACGCTTCCCGCCCATGCGCGGCCGACGGCCCGGCAATCGCTGAAGGTGGGCCTCGCCTGGCTCGCCATCTGGCTGGTCCCGGTGGCGGGGCTGCTGCTGGCGCTGGGCCCCTCCCATATCCTCAGCGAGATCGCGACCCTGTTCTCCGGGCTCGCCATGGTGACCTTCGGCGGCGCCTATGCCGTCCTCGCCTATGTGGCCCAGCAGGCGGTGGAGGCGCGGGGCTGGCTGCAGCCGGGCGAGATGCTGGACGGGCTCGGCCTCGCCGAGACGACGCCCGGCCCGCTGATCATGGTGCTCCAGTTCGTGGGCTTCATGGGTGCCTACCGGGAGCCGGGCGTCCTGCCGCCGCTGCTCATGGCCTCGATCGGCGGGCTCGTCGCCACCTGGGTCACCTTCGCGCCCTGCTTCCTGTGGATCTTCCTCGGCGCGCCCTATATCGAGCGGCTGCGCGGCAATGCCGCGCTGTCGGGGGCCCTGTCCGCCATTACCGCGGCCGTGGTCGGCGTCATCCTGAACCTGGCGGTCTGGTTCGCGGTCCATACCGTGTTCCGGGAGACGGTGCCCCTGCGCTATGGTCTCCTGCGGTTCGAGGCGCCGGTGCCGGCCTCGGTCGATCCGTGGGCGCTGGCGCTCTCGGCGGCGGCCGCCCTGGCGATGCTGCGCTTCGGCACCGGGATGGTGAAGACGCTGGCGGCGACATCGGCCGCCGGCATCCTGCTCCATCTGGCCGGGATCATCTGAGGGGAGTGCAGGCGGATGAGACGGTGGATCGTGGGTCTCGCGGCGGCGGCCGCGGCGCTCTACGCAGCTCCGCTCGCCTATCTCTACGCCTTCCAGCGGTCCTACGTCTTCCGCCCGTCGCAGGAACGCATCGCGCCGGCCGCTGCGGGCCTCAAGGGGGCGGAGGCCCACGAGATCGTCACCGCGGACGGGGAGCGGATCGTCGCCTGGTACGTGCCGCCCCGCCCCGGCGCGCCCATGGTCCTGTCCTTCCACGGCCAGACGGGGACGGTCGCGCGGGTGGCCGAGCGGCTGAGGGCCTTCGCCGATGCGGGCTTCGGCGTGCTCGGCGTCAGCTATCGCGGCTATGGCGGCTCCACCGGCGTGCCGACGGAGGAGGGGCTGCACAGGGACGCCGAGGCGGCCCTTTCATGGCTGCGCGCCAGGGGCGGCGACACGCGCCGGCTCGTCGTCCACGGCTTCTCGCTGGGGGCGGCGGTGGCGGTCAGGCTCGCCTCGCGCAATCCGGTGGACGGCCTGATCCTGGAGGCACCCTTCGCCTCGGCGGTGGACGTGGCCGCCATCCGCTATCCGGTCTTTCCGGTACGCTGGCTGATGCACGACCCCTTCCGGTCGGACCTTGCCATCGCCGGCGTGACCTCGCCGCTCCTGGTCCTGCACGGTGCGGCGGACCGGACGGTGCCGCTGGAGCAGGGCCGGAAGCTCTACGGCCTCGCGCAGGCGCCCAAGCGCTTCGTCACCTATCCTGAAGGCGGGCACAACGACCTGCCCCGGCACGGGGCGGTGGACGAGATGGTGCGCTTCGTCCGGGACGTCGCGGGCGTGCCGCAGGCCCTAGCGGAATAGGGCGACACCACCGCCGGCGAGGCGGCTCTGGCCCGCCCGGGCCGCGGCATTGTTGTTATCGATGGACAGAGCGCGCTGGTAGGACTCGGACGCGTTCTGCCGGTCGCCCTGGCGCTCGTAGGCGAGGCCCCGCCCGGCCCAGGCATCGGCGTTGCGGTTCTCGACGTTGAGCGAGGCGTTGAAGTCCTCGATCGCCTGCGGGTACTTGCCGGTGACGATGAGGGACTGGCCGCGCGCCGTGTAGGGCGCGGCGACGTAGGGATTGCGGTCGATCGCCGCGTCGAAATCCAGGATCGCCTTGTTGTGGTCGTTCAAGGCCTGATGGACGAGGCCGCGGGCATGGAGGCCTTCCGCCGATTCGGGGTTCAGGCGGATGGCCTGAGCGAGGTCGGTCAGCGCCGCGTCGTACTGGCGCTTGGCGCGATGCAGATTGCCGCGGCCGAGATAGGCCGGCCCGTAGGACGGGTTGGACTGGATGGCGCGGGAGAAATCGGCGAGCGCCTGGTCGTCGCGGCCGGTCTGGCGCAGCGCGAGCGCGCGGTTGGTATAGGCGGAGGCGAGGTTCGGATCGAGCTGCACCGCCTTGGTGAAGTCGGCGATGGCGTCGCTGTAGCGGCCGATGCGGGCATAGGCGGCGCCGCGGGTGTTGTAGGCCTGCGGATCGTTCGGATTGCGGCTGATGACGTCGGACAGCGAGGCGATGTTGACGCTGGCCGCCTGCGGGTCGCCGCGCTCCACCTCGGCGACAGGCCGCTCGATGGCGCCGCGCCCCATCGTCTCGCAGCCGGCGAGGACCAGGCCGGCGC
Source organism: Hyphomicrobiales bacterium (assembly GCA_027483945.1). Classification (GTDB taxonomy): domain Bacteria; phylum Pseudomonadota; class Alphaproteobacteria; order Rhizobiales; family Beijerinckiaceae; genus JAIXTM01. The sequence continues at coordinate 135,257 of JAIXTM010000012.1, forward strand.
AGGCCACGCCCAGAAGCGCACGGACACGGCGGGTTGCGGCGAAGGGCAGGGCTTTGTCGGTCTGCACGGTCATCGTCTCCTCGCTGCGGCCAGCTTCGCTACCGGCTTGCCACCGGGACAGCCTCGCCAGCGCCATATGGACTGGACGCCCCAAACGACAAGGCGCCCTCCGCAGGAGAGCGCCCGGTATCCTCGAGGCAAACCGCCGCTCCCATGAGCGGCGACGGGCGCGGGCTGAAGAGCCAGCCGGTCAGCGCGTCGGCCGTCAGCGCGCCGGCTGTCAGCGCGTCGGCTTGGGCTTGGACGGCAGCAGGCCTTCGCGCTGCATCCGCTTGCGGATGAGCTTGCGGGCCCGGCGGACGGCCTCGGCCTTCTCGCGCGCCCGCTTCTCGGACGGCTTCTCGTAGTGACCGCGCAGCTTCATCTCCCGGAAGATGCCTTCGCGCTGCATCTTCTTCTTCAGCGCGCGGAGCGCCTGATCGACGTTGTTGTCACGAACGAGAACCTGCACGCGTCATCCTGCCTTGTTTGAAACGGAACGAAGTGGATCAAGCCAACCGGGGTCGCCGGCGCGCGAGCGCCGCAACCCCCTCTTGGAGCGGGCGATTAACAGAATTCGCGGAGGCTGTCCACACGCAACGCGCGTCAGGGGCGCCGGCGGATGCGCGTGACGTGGCCCATCTTGCGGCCCGGCCGGGCCTCGGTCTTGCCGTAGAGGTGCAGCCGGGCGCCGGGCTCGGCAAGGATCGCCTGCCAGGTATCGGCATCGGCGCCGATCAGGTTCGTCATCGTGACGTCGCCCATGCGCGCGGGCGAGCCGAGCGGCCAGCCGCAGATGGCGCGCACATGCTGCTCGAACTGGGAGGTCTCGGCGCCCTCGATGGTCCAGTGCCCCGAATTGTGCACCCGGGGCGCGATCTCGTTGACGACGATGCCCTCCCGCCCGCCGTCGCCGACGACGAACATCTCGACCGTGAAGACGCCGACATAATCGAGCGCGGCGCCGATGGCGGCGGCGGCATCGAGCGCGGCGCGCCCGGTCTCCGGCGCGATCGAGGCCGGAACCTGCGTGACGTCCAAGATATGGTTGCGGTGGGCGTTCTCGCAGACGTCGAAGGCGGCGATGGAGCCGTCCTCGCCGCGGGCGGCGACGACCGAAACCTCGCGGGTGAAGGTGACGAAACCCTCCAGGATGGCGGGCTGGCGGCCGATCGCATCGAAGGCGGTAGCGGCGTCCATCCCGTCCGCGATCTTCACCTGGCCCTTGCCGTCATAGCCGAAGCGGCGGGTCTTGAGCACGGCGGGACGGCCGAGGCGCGCCAAAGCGGCCTCCAGGTCGGCGACCGAATCGATCCCCGCGAAGGGCGCGGTCGGCAGGCCAAGGCCGGCGACGAAGCTCTTCTCCTCCAGCCGGTCCTGCGTCGTCGCCAGGGCGCGGGCGCCGGGGCGCAGGCTCGTCAGGGCCGAGACGACGCGGGCGGTCTGCGCCGGCACGTTCTCGAACTCGTAGGTGACGACGTCGACGCCGCGGGCGAAAGCCTCCAGCGCTGTCTCGTCCTCATAGGGCGCGACCGTGACGCGGGCGCAGACCTCGGCGGCGGGCGAATCGCGCTCGGGGGTGAAGACGTGGCATTTGAGGCCGAGCTCGGCGGCGGCGAGGGCCGTCATGCGGCCGAGCTGGCCGCCGCCCAGGATGCCGATCGTCGCGCCGGGACGGAGCATGGCGGATCAGGCCTCGTCGGAGGGCCGCTCGGCGACCGCCTCGCTCTGGCGGCGGCGCCAGGCGTCGAGGCGCGCGGCGAGGGCTTCGTCCGTGAGCGCCAGGACCGCGGCGGCGAGGAGGGCGGCGTTGACCGCGCCCGCCCGGCCTATGGCCAGCGTGCCGACCGGGATGCCCGCGGGCATCTGCACGATGGAGAGCAGGCTGTCCTGGCCCGAGAGCGCCTTCGATTCCACCGGGACGCCGAAGACCGGCAGGGGCGTCATGGAGGCGGCCATGCCCGGCAGGTGGGCGGCGCCGCCCGCACCGGCGATGACGACCTTGAAGCCCGCGTCCCTGGCGCCCTTGGCGAAGGCGACGAGCCGGTCCGGCGTGCGGTGGGCGGAGACGATGCGCGCGTCATAGGCGACGCCGAGCGCGTCCAGGGTCTCCGCGGCATGGCGCATGGTCGCCCAGTCGGACTGGCTGCCCATGATGATGGCGACGGGAGCGGAAAACGCGGTCATGTCTGGTCCGGCAATGGGGCCGCAAGCCGCGCACATAGCCGAGCGGCGCCGCCGCCACAAGGCGGGCGGGCGATTTACGCGATGATGTCGGGGGTAAGCTGGTCGTCCAGGAAGGAGATCCGGTCGCGCAGGTAGAGCTTGCGTTTCTTCAGCCGCTGGAGCTGGAGCTGGTCGGTGGCGCCCAGCCGGTCGAGCGCGTCGATGGCGGCGTCGAGGTCGCGGTGCTCCTGTTTCAGCCGGCCCAGTTCGTCCTCGAAGGCAGCCCGTTCCTGCTCGCTCAACTCGACTGCCATGACGATGTGGATGCCCCCGGAACCGGTTATCGCGGCGGGAGTATGGAGAAGGCCTGCCGGAGGGACAAGCGGCCAGAAAACCCTAAAATTCGAAGGTCATGCCGCGGCGCACGTCTATGGTGCGGCGCACCACGTCAAAGCCTTCGACTTGCCCTGATTTCCGTGTCACTCTCACCGGGTTGGGGAGAATGAAGGAGACGATTGCATGTCCCTGCAGACTCATCTCGCGGAGCTCGAAAAGCGTCACAGAGCGATCGAGCGGGAGATAGACCACGCCGTAACCCGACCCTCGTCGGACGACCTCAAGCTGGTGGAACTCAAGCGTCGCAAACTTCAGCTGAAAGACCAGATCGCCCGCGTCCAGGCGGCCGCCCGGTCCGTGCACTGAACGGCCGGACAGGCCCCCGCCACCAGCCGTCGCGCCCTTAAGGCCCGGCGGCTTTTTCATGCCCTGCGGCCGCCGGACGCCGACGGCCTTTATTTCCGGCGCGCCCTCTCATAAGGCTGTGTGCGCTGGGCCTGTAGCTCAATGGTTAGAGCCGACCGCTCATAACGGTCTGGTTGCAGGTTCGAGTCCTGCCGGGCCCACCAGCGACCCTACGATCGATGCTTGGAGCTTTTGAGCTTCATTATATGGGGGAGTGCCGTGTTCAATTGATAATGGATACACTAAAAGCTTCGGCGGTTTTCTTGCCGCGTTCGACGAATTCAGTATGCTGATACAGGGATGGGATGACCATATGACCTTCACGCCGTTCGACCCGCTAGAATTCAAGAATACGAAGGTCACCGATGCGGCCTTAGGAGCCCTAAAGAGGGAAATCGGTAACATCCTCAGTTCGTACGTCGGTTGGTACGATCCTTTTTGCGAGCTTATTCAAAACGCGCTTGATGCTGTGGAGGCGAGATTAGCGCTAGAGAAGTCTTCTGGGACTTCAAGCGCCTACGAGCCAACGATCAATGTCATCATTGACCTCGTAGAGAATGCATTGACCGTAACCGACAACGGCATAGGGCTTGATAAGGAAAAATTCGAGCAGTTCCTGGCGCCAAATTTTTCTTTCAAGTCAGGAGCGACGCGTGGCCATAAGGGCGTCGGCGCGACGTATGTCGCCTACGGCTTCAATTACATGCGCATCTCGACGAAGGTGCCTGGCTTTTCTGCATCGGGGCGCATAGTGGGAGCAAAGCGCTGGCTTAGAGATCAGGCGGGCAGTGCTAACCCAAAGGTCGAGCCAGACACGTCCATCTCAGCCGATGCCACGTTCCAGGCGATGGACAGGGGCACCACAATCACTGTTAGATTTGATGAAGAGACCCACCCGCGACGTCTTGATTGGATTAAAGTAGACAACGCGGAAGATTGGGCAAAGATACTTGCTGTAAAGACAGGAATTGGCTCGATAGTGCCCGATCCAGGTGTCAAGATTAACGTGCGGGTTCTGACCCCCCGTTCGGAAACTCATGCAGAGATACAAGGAACGTCCTATCTATGGCTACACAAGTATGCAGCCAAGAAGGCGCGTATTCGTGAGATTGAGGCAGCTATTGACGCTAATTTCAGAAAGTATGGCGCTGGACGAAAACTTGCTGATAAGTACCGCAATTTAGACTTTATCTATGATAGCTGGAGTGCAACTGAGCTTGAGAAGTTGGTTGGCTCTGCACTAGATGCAGAGGAAAAACGCGTAATCCAGACTTATAATCCCACGGTCAGCGTAGAATTTGGCTATACCGCTAAGCTTTGGAGCCAGTTTAACGATAGCCTTAACATGAGGATCGGCTATCGCGTGCTTACAAGTGGCATTCAGCTGGCCGCAAATAACATGCCGCAGGGTGAAACGATTCAGATCCCGCTGGCACGTAACATCGGCCGCCAGAATCAGATTCACTTCCTTATCCACTTCGACAATTACTCACCCGATATGGGTAGGAAGGGATTCCATCGGGAGCTTACGGATTTCGCTAAGAGCGTTGCGCGGACCATTGTTGAGAACCATTTATCCAAGCTTCGCCACGTATTAAAGGCTAATACTGGAGTAGCGCCAGATCTCGTGCGGCAGCTAAAGATTGGCGATTGGAAGAGAGAAATGCTTGCTCATGAGAATGCGCAGCCTCTTGTACTCAAGAGCGAGCACTTTTTCAAGCCGACGGAACGTATTTCGATCACGTCCGCTCCTACGAGAGAGCAAGATGTTATAGCTTTATTTAATCAACTAATTGCAGGTGGTGTGATCCGTGGTATTAACGTTATGTCTACAAATGAGCGTTTTACCTACGACGGTCTATATAAGGTGGCATTCGATCTACCGCCTGACATATACATTTATGATTCAGAGCAGAATCCTCTAGGTGTTCCGCAAAGTACAGCGAAGGACCTGCACGGCAGGGTCACTGAGCCGTTTGTACTTGAGTACAAGTTTTCTCTTGATGGCCTAATCGAGGATTTTGATAGCTTAGACAAGAATATTTCGGATATCAGTCTTTGCGTCGTGTGGGAGACTGGATCTAATTTTCGGGAGAAATATGGAATCACCTCATTGCTGATCCCCGAGAACGCCGACCAGCGTCAGTATCATGGCGTTACTCACGTCCTCACCGACCTAGAGTCGGGTGCGAAGCATTGCGACTTGATAGTGCTGGAGGAATTGATCAACTCGTTAAACTCGCCAAAGGAGACTGCCGACCTGCAGAGGTCAAAGTACGAATGATGTTTCCCTATTTGGGACCTTAAATGGTATTAACTGGCCATCGCGCTGCGACTTAATAAAGCTTAGAAGTCTATATTGATGTAATAAGGCCTTCAATCTTCGTGGTGGACGTTCCTGCCGGGCCCACCAGCGACCTGCCGCGCAGGCCTTCCGGCGCCTTGCGCCCTTGCGGTTTCACCCACCCGATCCGGCACGCAAGTTGCCTCTCCAGAGCCTGCGGCCGACGTCGCGGCGGGAGGCTTCCGCGCTTCCTTGACCTCGAAATACGCCGTGTATACCGTAGGTGTAACGGGTGCCCCGGAGGCCGTCGTCCGATGCGGACGGGCGCCGCGGGGCAGGCCGAAAACGGCTTCGGACCATGGAGAGACGATGCCCGATCTTCCGCAGCGGCCGAGCCATGACGGCACCGTCCTCGCCATCACGTTCCTTTATTACCGCGACCTGCCGGCGGCGATGCGGTTCTACGAGGACGTGCTGGGCCTGACGCTCGCCATCGACCAGGGCTGGTCGAAGATCTACCGGATCACCGACGGGGGCTATGTCGGCCTCGTCGACGAGAGCCGGGGCAGCCACCGGGCCCACCCGGTGAAGCCGGTGCAGCTGTGCATGCGCGTCGCCGATGTGGACGCCTGGCACGCCTATATCGCGGCGCATCCGGTGGAGGGCCTCAGGGCGCCGCGCAGCAATGCGGAGCTGAAGATCCGCGCCTTCGTCTTCAACGATCCCGAAGGGTACCAGATCGAAATCCAGTCGGCGCTGGACTGACGGAAGCCGCCGCCGACCCGCTCAATCGCCACACATAAAGGGGAGCAACGGATGACACACTCGACAGACCTGATCGCAAGCCGGATGCGGTGGACCCGCCGCGGCGTGCTCGCCGCCGCGCTCGCCGCCGGCATCGCCCTGCCGGGCGCCGCCCTGGCGCAGCAGAAATCGGTGACGATCGCGCTCACCGCCGACGCGGTGATCCTCGATCCCCATGCCGCGAACGAATTGTCCGGCAACATCATGTTCTACCACCTCTACGATCCGCTGGTGCAGCGCACCGCGGACCTGAAGTTCGAGCCGGGCCTCGCCGAGAGCTGGCAGGTGGTGGACGACACGACGTGGGTCTTCAAGCTGCGCAAGGGCGTGAAGTTCCACAACGGCGAGGAGCTCAAGGCCTCCGACGTCGTGTTCACCGTGGAGCGGCTGAAGAAGGCACTGATGGCGAGCCTCGTCGCCAACATCGCCTCGGCCCGCGCCATCGACGACTACACGGTCGAGTTCAAGACGCCCAAGCCCTATGCCGTGCTGCACATGGCGCTGGCGGAGATTCTGATCGTCAACGAGAAATACGCGAAAAGCGTCGGCGACGAGCAGATGGGCCTCAAGCCCATGGGCACCGGCCCCTACAAGCTCGCCGAATGGGTCAAGGAAGACCGGATCGCGCTCGACGCCTTCGCCGACCACTGGCGCGGCAAGCCCCGGATCGACAAGGTGACGTTCAAGCCGATCACCAACCCGGCGACGCGCACCGCCTCGCTGCTGACCGGCGGCGTCGACGTCATCCAAGACCTGTCCGTCCGCGACGTCGCCAGCGTCCAGGCCAACAACAACTTCAAGGTCATCACGCGGCCGAGCCTGCTCAACCTCGTGATCGCCATCGACACCCGCGACAAGTCCCCGACGATCGACCTGCCGGTCAACCCGATGAAGGACCGGCGCGTGCGCGAGGCCATCGTGCGGGCGATCAACGTGGACGCCATCCGCACCGTGGTCATGAACGGCTTCTCGACGCCGAGCGACCAGTACGTGCCGTCGTCGCATCTGGGCTACGTGCCGGGCCTCGACTTCCGCAAGGAATACCCGTTCGACCTGGAGAAGGCGCGGGCGCTGATGAAGGAGGCGGGGTTCGAGAAGGGGTTCACCATGACCCTGGACACGACCAACAACCGCTACGTCAATGACGGCGCCATCGCCCAGGCGCTGGCGGGCATGCTCTCGCGCATCGGCATCACGCTGAACCTCAACCTGATGCCGCGGTCCAACTTCTTCGGCTACATCCGGGTGCCGTCGGACAAGTCCAGCTTCATCATGTCGGGCTGGGACACGCCGTCCGGCGATGCCGGCAACATGTACAGCGTACTGATGTACAGCCGGAACAAGAAGCAGGGCTACGGCCAGGCCAATCGCGGGTCCTATTCCAACCCCACCTTCGACGAGTGGATCGACAAGGCCGACGCCACCGCCGACATGAAGAAGCGCAACGAGTTCCTGCAGGAAGCCACGAAGATCGCGGTCAAGGACATCCCGATGATCCCGGTCCATTACGAGCAGGACATCTACGCGGCCAAGAACAGCGTCACCGTCGTGCCCCGGATGGACAAGTTCATCTGGGCCTACGAGATGGACGTGAAGTAGCGCTTCGGGCCGTCCTGGCCCCGATCAATCGCCGGCGGCCCGGTCACCGGGCCGCCGTTTCGTCCCCGCGTTCCCCTCAAGGCTAGGTCGGTCTCGTGTTCGGCTATCTGATCAAGCGATTGATCCAGATGATCGTCGTCCTGTGGGTGGTGTCGGTGCTCGTCTTCGTGATGATGAGCTTCACCGGCGACCCGACCTACATGATGGTCCCGCTGGACGCGACGGAGGAGCAGATCGCCCAGGCGCGGCGGCTGCTCGGCCTCGACGAGAGCCACCTCGTCCAGTACTGGCGCTTCCTCCTCAACGTCCTCCAGGGCGATTTCGGCCGCTCCTTCGTGTTCCGTCAGCCCGCGCTGCAGCTGATCCTGGAGCGCCTGCCGGCGACGCTGGAGATCGTCTTTCTCGCCATGGTCATCGCGCTCGTCGTCGCGATCCCGCTCGGGGTCTATGCCGGCGCCAATCCCGGCCGGCCGCTGAGCCGCGCGGTGATGGCGGGCTCCCTCGTCGGCATCTCGCTGCCGGGCTTCTGGGTCGGCATGGTGCTGATCTTCGTCTTCGCCGTGCGCTTCCAGTTCTTCCCGTCCTCCGGGCGCGGGCCGACCACCGAGCTGTTCGGCCTCCGGGTCAGCTTCACTTCCTGGGAAGGCTTCCGGCACCTCATCCTGCCGGCCATCACCCTCTCCATCGGCACGCTCGCGATCCTGATGCGGATCATCCGGGCGGAGATGATGGAGGTGATGAAGCAGGACTACATCAAGTTCGCCCGGGCCAAGGGCGCCGCCCAGAAGGGCGTGCTGTTCAAGCACGGGCTCAAGAACGCGCTGATCCCGCTCGTCACCGTGTTCGGCCTGATGCTGGGCGACCTCATCGCCTTCGCCACGCTCACCGAGACGATCTTCGCCTGGCCCGGAATCGGCAAGCTCCTGGTCGATTCCATCTATCGCGGCGACCGGCCCGTCATCGTGGTCTACCTGATGTTCGTGGCCTTCATGTTCGTCGTCGTGAACTTCGTGGTCGACGTGCTCTATGCGCTCATCGATCCGCGCATCAAGATCAAGTGAGGGCCATGCCTTGACCGCCCTCGCGCAACGCTTCCTCGCCTCCGAGCTCTTCCACAATTACCGGCGCAACGCCTCGGCGATCATCGGCAGCCTCATCGTGCTGTTCTTCGCCGGCATGATCACGATCGGCCCGTGGGTCGTGGCGCAGGACCCTTACGACGTCGCCCAGCTGGAACTGCTCGATTCCTTCAAGCCGCCGGTCTGGCTGGAGGGCGGCAGCCCGCAATACTGGCTGGGCACGGACGGGCAGGGCCGGGACGTGCTCGCCAGCATCGTCTATGGCAGCCGCATCTCGCTCTTCATCGGGCTCACCGCCATGATCGGCTCGTGCCTCATCGGCACGACGCTGGGGCTGCTCGCGGGCTTCTATGGCGGCCGGCTCGACAGCGTCATCATGCGCATCGCCGACATCCAGCTGTCCTTCCCCTCGGTCCTGACCGCGCTCTTCCTCATGTCGGCCTTCGGCACGGGGGTGGAGAAGGTGCTGATCGCGCTGATCTCGGTCGGCTGGGTCGTCTATGCCCGCACGGTGCGGGGCTCGACGCTGCGGGAGACGCAGAAGGAATACATCCAGGCGGCGCGGGTCTCCGGCCTGCCCAATGCCAAGATCATCCTGCGCCACGTCCTGCCCAACGTGCTGACCCCGCTCATCGTCGTGGCGACGATCCAGGTCGGCACGTTCGTGCTGATCGAGGCCTCGCTGTCGTTCCTGGGCGTCGGCGTGCCGATCACCAAGCCGTCGCTGGGGCTTCTCATCAAGAACGGGTTCGACGTGCTGTTCTCCGGGCTGTGGTGGATTTCGGTCTTCCCGGGCCTGTTCATCATGCTCATCGTCTTCGGCATCAACCTGCTCGGCGACTTCCTGCGCGACGAACTCAATCCGAGGCTGAAATGAGCGAGGCCGCGCGCATGTCCGTGGCGCAACCCGCGCCGCTCCTCTCGGTCCGCAACCTGCGGACCTGGTTCCACACGTTCGGCGGCGTGGTGAAGGCCGTGGACGGGGTCTCGTTCGATGTCGCGCCGGGGGAGATCCTGGGGCTTGTCGGCGAATCCGGCGGCGGCAAGTCCATGGTCGGCTTCTCGATCATGGGCCTCATCGATCCGCCGGGGCGGATCGAGGCGGGCGAGATCGTCTTCGAGGGCGAGGACCTGGCGCGGCTGGACGAGGCGCGGATGCGCCGGGTGCGCGGCAAGCGCGTCGCCATGATCTTCCAGGACCCGATGACCGCGCTGAACCCGCTCTACACGATCGGGAACCAGCTGGAGGAGATGCTCAAGCTCCATACCGACCTGCCCTCGGCCCGGCGGCGCGAGCGCGCCATCGAGATGCTGCGCGAGGTCGGGATCCCCCAGCCTGAATCCCGGCTGGACAATTACCCGCACCAGTTCTCCGGCGGCATGCGCCAGCGCGTCGTCATCGCCATCAGCATGATCGCCCGGCCGCGCCTTCTCATCGCCGACGAGCCGACGACGGCGCTCGACGTGACGATCCAGGCCCAGCTCCTGCGGCTGATGAAGCACCAGGTGACGCAGAACGCGGCCTCGCTGATCCTCATCACCCACGACCTCGCCGCCGTGTCCCAGATGGCCGACCGCATCGTCGTGCTCTATTGCGGGCGCATCGTGGAAAAGGGCCGGGCGGCGGACGTGATCGAGCGGCCGCGGCACCACTACACGCGGGGCCTGCTGGACTCCATCCCGCACCACGACAAGGCGCAGGCGCGGCTGCGGCAGATCCCCGGCAGCGTGCCGGACATCCGCAAGCTGCCGCCGGGCTGCGCCTTCGCGCCGCGCTGCCCCGCCGCGCAGGACATCTGCCGCCGCGTCGAGCCGGAGCTGGTGGAGACCGCGACCGGCCAGGCGGCGGCCTGCCACTTCCCCATCGAGGCGACACGCTGATGGCCCCGCTCCTCGCAGTCCGCGACCTGCGCCAGCGCTTCGACGTGAGCGGCAGCATCTTCGACCGCCTGCGGATCCGGAACGGGCGCATCACCGCGCCGCGCCGGATCGTGCACGCGGTCAACGGGGTCAGCTTCGAGATCGCCCGCGGCGAGGTGCTGGGCCTCGTCGGCGAGAGCGGCTGCGGCAAGTCCACCCTCGCCAAGACGGTGATCAAGCTGCACGAGCCGACCGGCGGCGCCATCGCGCTCGACGGCGAGGACATCACGCAGCACGACTTCCACCGCATGCGGCCCATCCGCAAGAAGATGCAGATGATCTTCCAGGACCCGTATGCCTCGCTCAATCCGCGCCAGCGGGTGCGGGACATCGTGATGGAGCCCTATCTGGAGAACGCCGCCGGGCCGGTGCCGGACGTGGCGGAGCGCGCGCTGGCGCTGCTCGCCAAGGTCGGGCTCGGACGCGAGCACGCGGACCGCTATCCGCACCAGTTCTCCGGCGGCCAGCGCCAGCGCATCGGCATCGCGCGGGCGCTCTCGGTGGGGCCGGACCTCATCATCGCCGACGAGCCGGTCTCCGCGCTCGATGTCTCGATCCAGGCCCAGATCCTCAACCTGATGATGGATCTCAAGGACGAGTTCGGCTTCTCGTACCTGTTCATCACCCATGACCTCTCGGTCGTGCGGCACATCAGCGACCGGATCGGCGTCATGTATCTCGGCTTCATGGTCGAGACCGGGCCGAAGGACGCGATCTTCGAGAACCCGCTCCATCCCTACACGCAGGCGCTGCTCGCCGCCGCGCCGGTGCTGGGCACGCCGCTGCCGCCCGCCGCCGACGCGATCAAGGGCGAGGTGCCGAGCGCGCTGAACCTGCCCACGGGCTGCCCGTTCCGCACGCGCTGCCCGCTTGCCTTCGACCGCTGCGCCGTGGAGCGCCCGGAGCTGAAGCCGGTCGCCGGCGGGCACTCGGTCGCCTGCCACCTGCACGATGGCGGCATCGCCGCCGCCTGAAAGAGCCGTCATGACCAAGACATCGACGATCACGATCGCGCAGCCGCGCATCGCCCTCGACGATCCCCATGCCTGCACCGACGCCAACGACGTGCTGACCGTGTTCGGCGCGCTGTTCGACGCGCTGGTGCGGCGGGGCCGGGACGGGGCCTACGAGCCGGCGCTCGCGACGTCCTGGACCGTCTCGGACGACGCGCGGGTCTACACGTTCGCGCTCCGGCAGGGCGTGCGATTCCATGACGGCGAGCCCTGCGATGCGCAGGCCGTGCGCTATTGCCTCATGCGGATGGCGCGGCCGGACATGGGCGCGACGCTCGGCGCGCCGGGGGTCTATTCCCAGTACCTGACGGGCATGGAGGTGGAGGTCCTCGACGCGGCGAATATCCGCGTGACGCTGGCGCAGCCCATCGCGGACCTCTTCGACATCCTCGCCTATGGCCATATCGTCTCGCCCCGCGCCATCGAGGCGGCGGGGGACGATCTCGTCCGGCGGGCCGTCGGCACCGGGCCCTACCGGCTCACGGCCTGCGAGCCGGGGGTGCGGATCGAGGCCGAGGCCAACCCCGACCATTTCGACGGGCCGCCAAGGGCCGGCCGCATCGTCTGGACGAAGGGCGAGACCGGTGCGTCCCGCGTCGCCATGCTGGCGGCGGGGGAGGCCGACATCGCCAACGGCCTCGACCCGCAGGCCGCCGCGCAGCTGCCGGCGGCGGACTTCACGGTGCAGGATTTCCTGGCGCCGACGGCGATCATCTACATGTTCAATGCGAGCCGGGCCCCGCTTGCCGACCCGCGCCTGCGGCTGGCGCTGAACCTCGCCATCGACCGGGACGCGCTGGTGGCGCGGGTGCTGAAGGGCGCGGGCACGCCGCTCCACGGCTTCATCAGCCCGGTCCATTACGGCGCCGACCGGAGCGCGCCGCCCTTCGTGCAGGACCGCGCCAGGGCGCGCCGGCTGATCGCCGAGGCGGGCCATGGCGGCGGGCTGACCCTCGACGTCTATTGCCCGACGCGCCTGCCCGACGAGGCGCAGGCGCTCACCGCCGAGGTGGAGGCGCAGCTCGCCGATCTCGGCATCCGCTTCCGCGTCCATCCGGAGGCCGACCGCACGCATTACGCCAACCAGGTGCGGCTGAAGGCCATCCACGATCTGTGCGTCTTCGATTCGAGCCCGATGAGCGCCTTCCGGGTGCTGCACGAGAAGATCGATTCGCGCGTGAAGGGCGCCTGGTGGGAGGGCTATGCCAACCGCCAGGTGGAAGCGGTGCTCGATACGGCGCGCCGGACGGTCGACCCGGCGGCGCGCGAGGACCTCTACCGCCGCTGCTACCGGATGCTGCAGCAGGACCCGCCCTGGCTGTACCTCTACAACCATCGCCGCACGATCGGCCTCGCCGGCCGGCATCCGGGCTGGGCGATGCGGGCGGACGGCGTGCTCGACGTCCGCCGCCTGCCGCTCTGAGGTTCAGCCGATCTCGGCGAGCCGCCTGTCCTGCCGGGCGATCAGCCGCTCGATATCGGCGATGTCGCCGGCCGACAGCTTGCCCGCGGGCTTGCGCAGGGCCGCCGAGGCGATGACGCCGCGCTTCGCCAGGACGTATTTGCGGATCTGCAGCCCGAAGACCGGCTGCTGCTCGTAGCGGGCGAGGGGGAGATAGGCGTCGAAGATGTCGTGGGCGCGCTCGACATCGCCCGCGACATGGGCCTTCACCACGTCCACCATCATCTCGGGATAGGCGAAGCCCGTCATGGCGCCGTCGGCGCCGCGGCTCATCTCCTCGGGGAGGAAGACGCCGCCATTGCCGCACAGGATCGAGATGCGCCGCGTCTCGCCCTTGTCGCTCGCCGCGCGGAGGGCGCCGATCTTGTTCAGGCCGGGCCAGTCCTCGTGCTTGAGCATGACGCAGGTCGGCAGGGCCTTCACGATGCGGTTGATGACGCCGGGGGCGATCTGGACGCCGACCGCGAGGGGGAAGTCCTGCAGCACGAAGGGCGTCCGGCCCAGCGTCTCGGCGGTCGTCTCGAAATAGGCGTAGATCTGATCGTCCGTGCGCAGGGTCGGGGCGGGCGCGACCATGACGCCGGCGGCGCCGAGGTCCATCACCGCGTCGGCCAGCTCCTTCATCGGCGCGAAGCCCGGCGCCGAGACGCCGACGACGACCGGCACGCGGCCGGCTGTGCGGGCGAGGACCCGCCTCACCACCGCGATAGATTCGGGCGCCGCGAGCTTGGGCGCCTCGCCCATCATGCCCAGAAGCGTCAGGCCCGTCGCGCCCTTCTCCAGGTAGAAGTCGACCATGCGGTCGGTGCTGTCGAGGTCCAGCGCGCCGGTCTCGGTGAAGGGCGTCACCGCGATGACGTAGACGCCCTTCGCGTCCTCGTTCAGCAGGGCCATGAGTCGTCCTCTCCTTAATGTTCTTGTCTGGTGTTCAGGCCCGGCCGAGCCGGACGCGGCCCACCGCCATGGCGGTCGCGGCCTGCGTCGGCTCGACGACGGGGATGCCGAGCTCGCGCTCCAGCGGCGCGCGGAAGCGGGCCATGCCGGCGCAGCCCATGACGAGGACGTCGGCGCCGTGCTCGTCGCGCAGGCGGCGGCCGGTCGCGGTCATGCGCTCCAGGGTCCGCTCGCCGTCGGCGAGCTCGGCGACGCCAAGGCCGATGGCGAGGTCGCCGGCGAAGCGCTGGGTGACGCCCATGGCGCCGACATAGCGCAGGTGCCGCGGGATCGAGGTCGGCAGGATCGCGATGATGCCGAAGCGCTGGCCGAGGGTGAGCGCGGTCAAGATGCCGCTCTCGGCGATGCCGAGCACGGGATGGCGGCTCTGCTCGCGCAGGGCATGGAGGCCGGGATCGCTGAAGCAGGCGACGACGAAGGCGGAGGCCTCGTTCTCCAGGGCGGCGGCGCGCTTCAGCATCGGCATGATGACGCCGTCCACATGGGCCTGCGTCTGGATGCCGGGCGGCCCCTCGGGCAGCGTGATGCAGGCGATGGCAGGGCCGTCGCCGGAGCGCAGCGGCGCGACGGCGGCGTCGATGCCCTGCGTCACGCTCTCGGACGAGTTGGGGTTGATGACGTAGATCGTGCCGGACATGGGCCTTGCCTTTCGCGATCAGTAGAGATCGGCGCCGAAATTGCGGGCGGGATCGAATTCCGGCGAGAGGCGGCCGGTGGGGCGCGTCGCCTCGCCCGCCTCCCGCAGCAGGAGACGGCCGCTTCCCGGCTTCGCCCGCAGGACGCCATCCTCCACCGCGACGGCGCCGCGCAGCAGCACGGTCTCCGGCCAGCCCTGCACTGTTCGCCCTTCGAACGGATTGTATCCGGCATTGTCGTCGAAGGCGGCGGGGAGCGTGACCCTTCGATCCGGGTTCCAGATGGCGATGTCGGCGTCGAGCCCCGGCGCGATGGCGCCCTTGCGCGGCAGGTCGTAGATCCGGGCCGGCGCGGTGGCCGTCAGCTCCACGAAGCGCTGCAGGCCGAGGCGGCCCTTCGACACCATGGCGTCGAACAGGAGCGGCATCCGCGCCTGGAGGCCCGGCTGGCCGTTGGCGATCTGCTTGAAGTCCGGATCGGCGCCGGCGCTGAGCTTGCCGGTTTCATCGTAGCGGTATGGCGCGTGGTCGGACGAGAGCACCTGCAGGTCGTCCAGTTCCAGCCCGCGCCAAAGCGCCTCCTGGTCGGCGGGCAGGCGCTGGGGCGGGGAGCACAGGAGCTTGGCCGCCTCGAGCCCCGGCACGTCGAGGTCGCCGATCGTCTGGAAGAGGTAATGGGTGCAGGTCTCCGCGAAGACCTTGGCGCCGTCCGCGCGGGCCCTGCGGATCATCTCCACGCCTTCCGCCGTGGAGACGTGGAAGATCATCACCGGCTGGTCCACCAGCACCGAGAACTGGATGAGGCGGAAGATCGCCTCGATCTCCGCCGCCCGGGGATGGCTGACCGCGTGGTATTTCGGCGCCCGGTAGCCGCGGGCGACGAGGCGCTCGGCCATCCATTTCAGCATGCCGTGGTTCTCGGCATGGACGCAGACGAGGCCGCCGGCGCTGCGGGTCGCGATGAGCACGTCGAGCAATTGCTCGTCGGTGACCTGCACCTTGTCATAGGTCATGAAGACCTTCACCGAGCGGTGCCCCGCGCGGATCAGGGCCGGCAGGTCCGTGTCGATGGTCTGCCGGTCCGGGTTGGCGACCATGAGGTGGAAGGCGTGGTCGGTGAGCGCGCCGCGCGCGGCGCGGGCGGTGTAGTCCGCCACCACCTCGGTCAGCCGCATGCCGCGGTGCTGGGCGGCGAAGGAGATGGTGGAGGTCGTGCCCCCGAGGATGGCCGAGCGCGTCGCGGTCTCGAACGTGTCGGCGTTCATGATGCCGCCGCCGGACAATTGCTCGATATGGGCGTGGCTGTCGACGCCGCCCGGCAGGACGAGGCGGCCGCGCGCGTCGATCTCGCGCCGCCCCGGCGGGAGGCCCTCGCCGATCGCTGCGATCCGCTCGCCCGCGATCCCGATATCGGCCCGGGCGATGCCGGACGAAGCGGCGACCGTGCCCCCGCGGATGACGATGTCGAAGCCTGCCTCGGCCATCACGAAAGCTCCCTTCGCCCTCAGTGCCGGTTCTTCGAGCGCGTATGGCCGAAGAAGTCGTCCGGCATGTCCAGGAGATGGCGCAGGCCGGTGCGCTCCAGCATCAGCTCGCATTCGCGCTGGGCGGCCTGCAGCACGCGGTCCTCGTTGACGCTGAGGACCTGGCGTCCCTGCATCAGGATGCGCCCGTCGACGATCACCGTGTCCACGTCGTTGCCGTTGGCGAAATAGGTGACGCGGAAGGCCGGCATGTTCAGCGGGTAGAGATGGGCGCGGGCGAGGTCGACCAGGATGATGTCCGCCTTCCTGCCTGCCTCCAGCGCACCGACCTGATCGGCGACCCCCAGGGCGGTCGCGCCGTCGATCGTGCACATTTCCAGCACCCGGCCCGGCGGCAGGTAGCTCGCGTCGCGGAAATGGGTGCGGTGGTAATGCATGCATTGCTGCATGTGGCGGAACATGTCGGCGGAGCGGTCCGGCGCCGTGGCGTCGGAGCCGAGGCACACGGTCGCTCCGGCATCGAGCAGTTCCGGCACCGGGCAGCGGCCGAGGATGGACGCGACGGCGCTGGGATTGTGCGCGATCTTCGTGCCGGTATCGGCGCATATCGCGATCTCCTCCGCCGTGAGGTCGGTGGCGTGGGACAGGAGCGCGTCGGGGCCCAGAATGCCGAGGGCATGGGCATAGGCGACGCTGCCCTTCGTGTGTCCGTCCTGCGTGAAGATCATGCCGCGTTCGCGGCCGAAGGCACGGGCGGCGAGAGCCTGGCGCCGCGCCTCCTCGATTGTCGGCGCGTCGAGGCTCGCCAGATGTTCGTCGCGGATCGTCGGGGTCAGCATCGCGATGCGGATGCGGGACCCGGCATCGCCGTGCCAGGCATCGGCGATGGTGCGGCAGGTCTCCATCTGCCGCTCGAACGAGACCGGATACTCGGTCCGCTCGCCATCCTCCCAGCGGGCATAGGTGAGCGGATGGGGCGGGCGCGTCGGGCCGATGGCGACGACGGACCGGGTGCCGACCGCCATGACGCCCTCGCAATGGGCGTCGGCATAAGCGGGATCGTCGGTGCGCATGATACTGTCGCCGCCGCCGAGCAGCGAGACGCCGGTCGTGACGCCGAAGCGCAGGCGCTCGAGCGCCGCGAGTTCCGCCTCCGCACGCCAGAAATCCGGCGTCGAACCGATTGTGTAGGCTTTCAGGCACGCCTCGTACCAGAGGTCGCCGCGGCCGCCGCCCATGGTCTTGATGAGGCCGTGGCCGGCATGGGCGTGGCCGTCGATGAGGCCGGGCATGATCGCCTTGCGCGCGGCGTCGATGACGCGGCCGGCGTCATGGCGCTCGGTGATCTCGGCGGAGGTCCCGACATCGATGATCCGGTCGCCATCCACCGCGATCGCGCCGTCCTCGATGATCCGGCGCGAGGCGTCCATTGTGATGACGACGCCGCCTGTAATAAGGAGATCGGCCAATTGCGATCAAGCTCCCGCAGACCCCGCCCGCATGGCTCGAACCGAACCAGCAGATGCCGCCGGCACAGTGCGCCGAGCTCACTGGCGTAGTCAACATACCTACGGTATACACGTTGCATTTCGGGGTGCCGGGCGGGGCGAAGCTCCTGCGGGCGCGTCCGCCCATGAAGGCTGTCCGTTGCCATGACCGACCTGTCCTCATCGACCCTCGGAAACACGACCTACGAGCGCCTGCGGGAGATGATCCTCAACGGGACGCTCTCGGCGGGGACGGCGCTGCAGGAGAAGAAGCTCGCCGAGAAGCTCGGCGTGTCGCGCACGCCGGTGCGCGAGGCGATCATGCGGCTGATGGTCGAGGGTCTGGTCCTGCGCAGCGCCGGGATCACGCCGGTGGTGCGGAGGCTCTCCGTCGACGACTTCATCGAGATCCTGCATGTGCGGCGCCTGCTCGAGGTCGAAGCGGCGGGCCGCGCGGCCGAGGCCGGCGGTTCGGAAGAGCTGAGGGCGATCCGCACCCGCATCCAGGCCTATGCCGACGGCGTCGTGCCGAGCGCCGACGAGCACGTGGCGGTGGACGACCGGCTCCACGACACGATCGCCTCGCTCGCCGGATCGCGGCTCCTGTCCGAGCTCATCGGCGACCTGCGGCAGAAGACCAAGATCTTCGACATGGGCCGGGTGCCGGAGCGCTTCCAGCCCGGCGTCGCCGAGCATCTGGAGATCATCGACGCCGTGCTCGCCCGCGACCCGGAGCGGGCGCAGAACGCGATGCGCGTCCATATCGACAATGTGCGCGGCAGCGTGCTGACGCATCTGCGCCGCCTGTTCTGAAGGCGGCTGCGCCGTTCAAGCCGGCTCCTCGTGCGCCCTGGGCGCGGCGGCGATGATGTCCCAGATCGCCTGGGCCGTGTTGGCGAAGCGGAAGAGCTGAAGGTCCCGCTCCGCGATCATGCCCTCGGCCAGCAGCGTCTCGAAGCCGATCACGTCCCGCCAATAGGCCTCGTCCACCATGACGATGGGAATGGCGGGCGCCTTGCCGGTCTGGCGCAGGGTCAGGATCTCGAACAATTCGTCCAGCGTGCCGAAGCCGCCGGGGAAGACGACGAGGGCGTTGGCCCGCATGGCCAGATGCATCTTGCGCATCGCGAAATAGTGGAAGCGGAAGGTGAGCGCCGGCGTCGAATAGGGGTTCGGCTCCTGCTCGTGGGGCAGGGTGATGTTGAAGCCGATCGAGGGCGCGCCGGCATCCCGCGCGCCGCGATTCGCGGCCTCCATGATGCCGGGGCCGCCGCCGGTGGCGATGACGTTGTCGCGCGGCGCGCCGTTGTCGATGAGGGCGCCGCCCTTTTCCGAGGCGAGGCGCCCGAAGGCGCGGGCCTCCTTGTACCAGCGCCGGTGTCGGGCTGAGCCGAACTCGCCGACACGGGCGGAGCCGAAGACGACGATGGTGGAGCGCACGCCCCAGCGGCGCAGCTCCTCCTCGGCCTTGGCATATTCCAGGAGGAAGCGGACGCCCCGCATGGAATCGCCCAGCAGGAAATCCTGGTCCAGCGCCGGCAGGCGGTAGGAGGGGGAGGCGAGCTGGTCGGCGTTGGAGGGAACGGCGTCGGCGGCCGGCTTCGTGTCGTCCGTCATGGCGTCCTCACACCAGCCCCGTGCCCTGGATCTGCCGGGCAGCGCGGCGCAGGACCGGCAGGTAGCCCGAGACCATGGATTCGGCCGCGACGCGGGCGGTCTGCGCGCTCGTGTTGATCGCGATGCCGGGACGGCCGGGCGTGACGACCGAGACGGCGAGCGAGCGCAGGCCGACCTCCAGTTCGTCGGTGACGATGGCGTAGCCCTGGGCGCGCACCTCATCGAGGCGCGCTTCCAGCGCCTTGCGCGTCGTCAGCGTCTTCGGGGTCAGCGCGACGAGCTTCGCCGCAGCGAAGTACTCCTCCAGCGCTTCCGGTGAGAGCCGGGCAAGCAGCGCCTGGCCCATGGAGGTCGCATGGGCCGGCAGGCGCGAGCCGATGGACAGGCCGATGGACACGACCCGGTCGCGGGCGGCGGAGCGGGAGACATAGATGATGTCGGTCCCGTCCAGCACCGCGGCGGAGGCCGATTCCCCGATCTGCCGGGTGACCTCCATGAGGATGTCGAGCAGCGCCTGCTGCTCGGTCTTGCCGGACAGATAGGCCTGGCCGAGCTCCAGCACGGCGGGGGAGAGGCGGAAGCTCTTGCCGTCCGTGGTGGCAAGGCCGGTCTGGCACAGGGTGCGCAGGAAGCGGCGCGCTGCGGCCCGGGTGAGGCCCGTCCTCTCGGCGACGTCGGTGATGGTCTGGCTGCTGCGGCCGGAGAAGCTGCGCAGCACGTCGAGCCCCTTGGCGAAGGATTGGACGGTTTCCTCGATCACGGAATGGGCTCCCCGCACGCGTTCCTGCGCGGTCCCATGTTGACACGGGCCGCAACCGGCATATTGTTCGTCAATAGATCATATGTTCGTTTATCGAACAAGCGGAAAATTCGGAATGGCCAGTTTCCTGTCCCTGCGCGATGCGATCGCCAACGAGGTGCGCGACGGCGATGTCGTGGCGATGGAGGGCTTCACGCATCTCATTCCCTTCGCGGCCGGCCACGAGATCATCCGGCAGGGCCGCCGGGACCTGACGCTGATCCGCATGACGCCGGACATCATCTACGACCAGCTGATCGGCATGGGCTGCGCCCGCAAGCTCGTCTTCTCCTGGGGCGGCAATCCGGGCGTCGGCTCGCTGCACCGGATGCGCGACGCGGTGGAGAACCACTGGCCGCACAGGCTGGACATCGAGGAGCATTCCCACGCCGCCATGGCGAACGCCTACGAGGCTGGCGCGGCGAACCTGCCCTTCGCCGTCTTCCGCGGCTACAAGGGCGTGACGCTTCCCGAGGTGAACCCCAATATCCGCTCCGTCACATGCCCGTTCACGGGGGAGGTCCTGGCCGCCGTGCCCGCCGTGCGGCCGGACGTGGCGATCATCCACGCGCTGAAGGCCGATGCCCGCGGCAACGTGCTGATCGAGGGCATCACCGGCGTGCAGAAGGAGGCGGTGCTCGCTTCGAGGCGCTCGGTCGTGACGGTGGAGGAGCGGGTGGAGGATTTCGGGCCGCGCAGCGCCAATGCCGTCATCCTGCCGCACTGGACGGTCGGCTCCATCGCGGTCGTGCCGCGCGGCGCCTATCCGTCCTACGCGCACGGCTATTACAAGCGCGCCAATTCCTTCTACCAGGCCTGGGACGCCATCGCCCGCGACCGGGAGACGTTCCTCGCCTGGATGGACGAGAACGTCATGAAGGCCGATGCCGGCCGGGAGGTCGCGTGATGGTCAAGCCCGCCACCCCCACCGAGATGATGACCATCGCCGCGGCGCGCGCGCTGAAGAGCAGCGATGTGTGCTTCGTCGGCATCGGTGCCCCGTCGGCCGCGTGCAACCTGGCGCGCCTCACCCATGCGCCGGGCATCACGCTCATCTACGAATCCGGCACGATCGACACGCGGCCGGACGTGCTGCCGCTCTCCATCGGCGACGGCGAGCTGTGCGACACGGCGCTGACGACCGTCTCGGTGCCGGAGATGTTCCGCTACTGGCTGCAGGGCGGGCGGATCACCGTCGGCTTCCTCGGCGGGGCGCAGATCGACCGCTTCGCGAACCTCAACACGACGGTCGTCGGCGCCTACGACCAGCCGAAGGTGCGCCTGCCGGGCGGCGGCGGCGCGCCGGAGATCGCGATCCATTGCGGCGAGATCTTCATCACCATGGCGATGGGCTCGCGGGCCTTCGTGGACAAGCTGCCCTTCATCACCTCGCTCGGCCACGGGACGGGGCCGGGCAGCCGCGAGAAGCTCGGCGTGAAGACCAGGGGCCCGACGCGCGTCATCACGGATCTCTGCGTGATGGAGCCGGATCCGGAGACGCGCGAACTCACCGTCACCTCGCTCCATCCCGGCGCGACGCGGGAGGCGGTCGAGGCCGGCTGCGGCTGGACGCTGCGCTTCGCCGAAGGCCTCTCCGAGACGGCGCCGCCCACGGACGAGGAACTTGCCGTGCTGCGGGACCTGCACGAGCGCACCCGCCGCGCCCATGCCGGGGAGGCCTGAGCCCATGGCAGACGCCTTCATCTGCGACGCGCTGCGCACGCCGATCGGCCGCTATGGCGGGGCGCTGTCCTCCGTCCGCGCCGACGACCTCGCCGCGCTGCCGATCCGCGCGTTGATCGAGCGCCATCCGCAGATCGTCGACGCGATCGACGAGGTGATGCTGGGCTGCGCCAACCAGGCGGGCGAGGACAACCGCAACGTCGCCCGCATGGCGGCCTTGTTGGCTGGCCTGCCGGACCGAATTCCGGGCGTGACGCTGAACCGGCTCTGCGCCTCGGGTCTCGATGCGGTGGGCGCCGCGGCCCGCGCCATCAAGGCGGGCGAGGCGGACCTCGTCATCGCCGGGGGCGTCGAATCCATGAGCCGCGCGCCCTTCGTCATGGGCAAGGCGACCGCCGCCTTTCAGCGGCAGGCGGAAATCCAGGACACGACGATCGGCTGGCGCTTCGTCAACCCGAGGATGAAGGCGGCGCACGGCGTCGATTCCATGCCCGAGACGGCGGAGAACGTCGCGGCCGACCATGGCGTCTCCCGCGCCGACCAGGACGCCTTCGCCCTGCGCTCCCAGCAGCGGACGGCGGCGGCTCAAGGTGCGGGCGTCTTCGCGGAGGAGATCGTGCCGGTGGATGTGCCTGGCGCGAAGGGCACGACGACGCGCGTGGACCGCGACGAGCATCCCCGCGCCGACACGACGCTGGACTCGCTCGCCCGGCTGAAGCCGGTGGTGAAGGCGGACGGCACGGTGACGGCGGGCAACGCATCCGGCGTCAATGACGGCGCGGCCGCGATGATCCTCGCTTCGGAGGCCGCCGCCAGCCGGCTCGGCCTGACGCCGCGGGCGCGGGTCGTCGGCATGGCGAGCGCCGGCGTGCCGCCGCGGGTCATGGGCGTCGGCCCGGTGCCGGCGGTGCAGAAGCTCCTCGCGCGGACGGGCATTGCGCTCGCCGATATCGACGTGATCGAATTCAACGAGGCCTTCGCCTCTCAGGCGCTCGCCTCGCTGCGCGGCCTCGGTCTCGCGGACGACGCGGCGCATGTGAACCGGCATGGCGGGGCGATCGCCCTCGGCCATCCGCTCGGCATGTCGGGCGCGCGCATCGCGGCGGCGGTCGTGCGCGATCTCAAACGCGACGGCGGGCGCTACGGCCTCGCCACGATGTGCGTCGGCGTCGGGCAGGGCGTCGCCCTTCTCGTCGAGGCCGTGTGACGGCAAGGAGGCAGAAATGGCCCTGATCTATCCCGTCCGGTCGCTTGCCGCCCACCCGCCCTATCTCGCGCCCGACTACGTCTCGACGCGGCTGCGCTCGCCGTCCCGGCCCCTGGTGATCGTGCCGCACACGCTCTCCGAGCTCAGCGGCCCGGCCTTCGGCCACGACGCGGTGCGCGAGAACCACATGGACCTCACCGTCCAGCATGCGGGCGAGCCGCTGGGCGAGCGGATCATCGTCACCGGCCGGGTCACGGACGAGGACGGACGGCCGATCCCGGACACGCTCATCGAGATCTGGCAGGCCAATGCGGCGGGGCGCTACGTCCATGTCAGCGACCAGCATCCGGCGCCGCTCGATCCAAACTTCACCGGGGCCGGGCGCTGCGTCACCGGGCCGGACGGCTCCTACCGCTTCGTCACGATCAAGCCGGGCGCCTATCCCTGGCGCAACCACCACAATGCCTGGCGGCCCGCCCATATCCACCTGTCGCTATTCGGGCCGAGTTTCCTGACCCGCCTCGTGACGCAGATGTATTTCCCGGGCGACCCGCTGCTCGCCATCGACCCGATCTACCAGTCGATCCCGGACGAGCGCGCGCGCCAGCGCCTGATCTCCTCCTTCGACATCGACACGACCATGCCGGAATGGGCCCTCGGCTACCGGTTCGACATCGTCCTGCGCGGCCGCAACGAGACGCCCTGGGAGGATCCGCATGATGACTGACGCGCGCGGCAAGCCGGACGGGATCACGCCGTCCCAGACCGTCGGCCCCTTCTTCGCCTATGCGCTGACGCCCGGCGGGCGCTATGCGTTCGAGGTGCTGGCCGGGGACGACCTGACGGTGCCGGGCGTCGCCGGCGAGGCGGTCCAGGTCAGCGGGCGCGTGCTCGACGGGGAGGGCAAGCCCGTCGCCGACGCGTTCCTCGAGATCTGGCAGGCGGACGGAGCGGGGCGCTATCCGGACGGGTCCGGCCCCGGCAATACGGGTTTTCGCGGCTTCGGCCGGGCGGAGACCCGCGACGAGGGCCGCTTCGCGTTCCGCACGGTGAAGCCCGGCCCCGTCGCCGGGCCGGACGGTAGCGCCCAGGCGCCGCATATCTGCATCGGGCTCTTCGCCCGCGGCGTGCTGCGGCGGCTCTACACCCGGATCTACTTCCCGGAGGACGCGCAGGCGCACGGCAAGGATCCGGTCCTGGCGCTGGTGCCGGCCGACAGGCGCGGCACGCTGATCGCGCGGACGGCCGGGCCGGGCGCCTACACGTTCGACATCGTGCTCAACGGCGCGGACGAGACCGTCTTCTTCGAAGCCTGACAGGTGCCGACCGGCTCGCATAAGATCGGGCGGCATCGGAGACGCGCATGAGCCTGTCGGCCCTCGATTCCGTCCTCACCGGACCGCTCTTCACCACCCCCGAGATGAGCGCCGCCTTCGGCGACGACAGCCTCGTCGCCGCCATGCTGGAGGTGGAGACCGCGCTCGCCCGGGCGCAGGCGCGGTTCGGGATCGTCCCGCCGGGCCTCGCCACCGCGCTCGCCCTGATCGCGCCTTCCGATCTCGACCTTGTCGAGATCGGGCGACGGACGGAGGCGGCGGGGGTGCCCTCCATCCCGTTCCTCAAGATGCTGCAGACGCGGCTGCCGCCCGATTACGAGCCCCATATCCACAAGGGCGCGACGACGCAGGACCTCATCGACACCGCCCGCGTGCTGCAGATGCGGACCGGGTTCGACCTGATCGCCACCGAGATCGGAGTCGTGCTGGACGGGCTGATCGCGCTCGCCTCCCGCTACCGGGCGACACCGTGTGTCGGGCGGACCTATGGCCAGCACGCGGCGCCGACGACGTTCGGTGCAAAGGCGGCGGTCTGGCTGTCGGGTCTCGCCGGCGTCGCCGCCGGGCTGAAGCCCCTGCGCGAGCGGGTGCTCGCCGCGTCGCTCGGCGGTCCGGTGGGCAACCTCGCCGCCTTCGGCGCCAAGGGGCCGGACATCGCCGATGCCTTCGCGCAGGAACTGGCGCTGCGCCCCGCGATCATGCCCTGGCATACGAGCCGTGCGCGGATGGCGGAGGCCGGGACCTGGCTCGCCATGCTGATCGGCGCGCTGGCCAAGATCGCGTCCGACGTCGCCAGCCTGTCCACGACCGAGATCGGCGAGGTGGCCGAGCCGCACGCGCCCGGCCGGGGCGGCTCCTCCGCGATGCCGCACAAGCGCAACCCGGTCTCCTCCACCGTGATCCTCGCCGCACACCAGGTGGCGCCGGGCCTCGCCCAGTCGCTGGTGAGCGCCATGGCGGCCGCCCATGAGCGGCCCGCCGGGGCCTGGCACGGGGAATGGCATGCTTTGCCGCCCCTGTTCGGGCTCGCCGCCGGCGCGCTGAAGGAGGCCAAATCCATCGCGCTCGGGCTGCAGGTCGATCCGGACCGGATGACGCGCAACATCGCGCTGACCAACGGGCTCCTCTTCGCGGACAAGGCTGCGGCGCGCCTCGCGCCCCGGCGCGGCCGGGAGGCGGCGCACGAGGCGGTGGAGAAGGCCGCGGCCCTCGTGCGCGACAGCGGCCGCCACCTGGCGGACGTGCTGCGCGACGATCCGGCGCTCGCCGGCATCGCCATCGACGATGCCTTCGACCTGAGTGCGGCGGTCGAGGCCGGCGCCGCCTGGACCGAGCGCGCGCTCAAGGACGCCCGCACGATCCGCCTGCAATTTCCCTGAAACGACGAGGACCGACGATGCCGACGATCGATACGGGCGCGACGACCCTGTTCTACGACGTGACGGGGCCGGAGGACGCGCCGGTCGTCCTGTTCTCCAACTCCCTCGGCACCACTCTGGAAATGTGGGACGAGGTGGTCCGCCGGCTCGGCGGCCGCTATCGTTGCATCCGCTACGACACGCGCGGCCACGGCCGCTCGCCGGCCGTCCCGGGCGATGCGGACATCGACACGCTGGCCGACGATGTCGCTCGGCTGATGGACGCGCTCGCCCTGCCGGCAGTCCACTTCGTCGGGCTGTCGCTGGGGGGCATGACCGGGCAGGCGCTGGCCAGCCGCCATCCGCAGCGGGTGCTGACGCTCACGCTGATGGCCACCGCCTCGCAGATGCAGCCCGGTTCGGCCTGGATCGAGCGCGCCGCCCTGGTGGAGGCGGAAGGGACGGCCGCCATTGTCGAGGCGACGATGGGGCGCTGGTTCACGCCGGGCTTCCGGGAGGCGCAGCCCTCGGCGGTGGAGAAGGTGCGGCGCCACTTCCTCGCTTGCGACGCGAAAGGCTATGCCGCGTGCTGCCGCATCATCGCGGGCATGGACCTGACGGGCCGGCTCGGCGCGATCACGGCGCCGACGCTGGTCGTCGCGGGCGCGCAGGACCCGGCGACGCCGCCTTCCGCCGCAGAGGCGATCGCGTCCCGCGTGCCCGGCGCCGTGTTGGAGGTCCTCGACCCCGCCGCCCATCTCCTGGCGGTGGAGCGTGCGGCGGAGGCCGCGGCGCTGATCGCACGCTTCCTGATCGCCCACGGCGCCGATGGCCGGCCGGGGCAGGGCGGCGCGTCGACCGCGACGGGCATGGCCAACCGCAAATCGGTGCTCGGCGTCGCCCATGTCCAGCGGTCCATGAGCGGGGCCACCGACTTCAACCGGGGCTGGCAGGACTTCATCACCCGCGTCGCCTGGGGCGAGGTCTGGGGCGACGAGACCCTGCCGCAGAAGACGCGCTCGTTCCTCACCCTCGCGATCA
This sequence comes from Hyphomicrobiales bacterium, assembly GCA_027483945.1. Lineage (GTDB taxonomy): Bacteria > Pseudomonadota > Alphaproteobacteria > Rhizobiales > Beijerinckiaceae > JAIXTM01. Next base: position 161,966 of record JAIXTM010000012.1, read on the forward strand.
CGGTCGCGCTGGGACGGGAGGAGGAGTTCCGTCTCCATGCAGGGGCGGCCTTGCGCAACGGCACCAGCCCCGACGAGATCCGCGCGGTGCTCCAGCATGCCGCCATCTATGCGGGCGTGCCGGCGGCAAACTCCGCCTTCAAGTGGGCGGCCGAGGTCATTGCGCAGGAAACGCGCTGAAGCGAAGCGGCCGGCACGGGGCGCGAATAGAATCATCTGCCGTGATCGGGTTCCTGCATGACCATAGGTCAGGTTTCGCGTAAAAGTTTAGTAATACAACCAGTGATATGTTCAGCTTAAACAAAGCGGCATCCGGAGGGCGAAAAATGCCGCCGAATAAACGCATTGTTTAAGAGATTCCCGCCCAATGGCCGCCGAATGAAGGACGCCTCGGGGGTCGGATAATGCGCGTTTCCATGCCGAAGATCGGTTTGCGTGCGAAGCTTGTCGCCGCGCTGCTCATCTGCACGATCGCACCGCTGCTGGGGCTGCTGACGCTCTTCCTGACGCAGGTCAAACCGGTCCTGCAGCACCAGGCGATCGCCGAGGTGGAGAAGGCGGCCGCGCAGGTCGGCGAAACCATCAACCGCAATCTCGGCCAGCGCTACGCGGACGCCCAGGCCTTCGGCACCAATATCGCCGTGCACCAGCCCGCCAACTGGAAGCGCAAGGACGGCGGCGGCGGCCTCGTCTCGGCCATGAACTATTACGTCCAGGCCTACGGCGCGTATCGCCTGTCGATGTATGTCGACACGAAGGGCGACGTGCTCGCCGTCAGCACGATCGACCCCAACGGCAAGCCGCTGGAGACGGCCGATCTCTACGACGAGAATTTCGGCGATGCCCAGTGGTTCCAGGACGCCATGTCCGGCAAGTTCCTGAAGGGCGAGGGCATGGACGGCACGGTCGCGCTGCCGGCCGAGCGTCTCTATTTCGTCAGCCGCATCTACAAGGACGACGGCGTCGTCATGCCCTTCGCCGCGCCGGTGAAGAACCTGCAGAACGAGGTGGTCGGCGTTTGGGTGAACTTCGCGGACTTCAACATGATCGAGAAGATCGTGGAGGACGAGTTCCGCAAGCGCCAGGTGGTCAATGCCGATACCGCGGCCAAGCTGCAGCTGCTGGATGTCAGCGGCAAGCGGCCGAAGCGGATCATGGCGTTCGATCCCGAACTGCACAGCGCCAAGGGCTATGTGCGCAATCCGTTCCTGTTCGGCTCGAGCCCCGATGGCGCGCTCGCCGACCTGCTGCAGTCCCAGCCGGTGAAGCCCGGCGTGCAGACCGGCATCATCGACAACGAGGTCATCACCGCGGTCGCGACCCCCACCCAGTACGGCTTCCCCGGAATGGGCTGGAAGATCGTGATCCGCATGCCCGCCGCCGAGGCCTTCGCGTCGGCCAACAGCATCACGCAGGGCGTGCTCATCGCGGTCGGCGTGTCCTCGGTCGCCGCCCTGATCTTCGGCCTGTGGTTCGGCGGGGCGCTGACCAAGCCGGTGCTCCAGATCGCGCAGCGGATGCGCGACCTCGCCAACGGCGACAAGGACACCCCCGTGCCGTTCGCCAAGCGCGGCGACGATATCGGCCAGATGGCCCAGGCCGTCCTCGCCTTCCAGCAATCGGCGATCGAGAAGGACCGGGTCGAGGCCGAGGCCCACGAGGCGCGGCAGATCAGCGACGAGGAGCGGCGCCGTAACGAGGCGGCCCGGGCGGTCGCGGCGCGCGAGCAGGCGCAGGTCGTGGAAGGCCTGGCCAACGGCCTCTCCCGTTTGTCTGCGGGTGATCTGACGTGCCGGATCGAGGAGCCGTTTGCGGCCGATTACGAGAAGCTGCGGGCTGACTTCAACGAGGCGGTTGACCGGCTGCGCGAGACGATGACGGTGATTGCGGGCAA
>JAIXTM010000008.1 GCA_027483945.1 Hyphomicrobiales bacterium
ACCGGGTTGCGCTTGTGCGGCATGGCCGACGAGCCCTTCTGGCCCGGCGAGAAATATTCCTCGGCCTCGTAGACCTCGGTGCGCTGGAGATGCCGGATCTCGGTCGCCAGCCGCTCGATGGACGAGGCGACGACGCCGAGCGTCGCGAAATACATGGCATGCCGGTCGCGGGGGATGACCTGCGTCGAGACGGGCTCGACGGCAAGGCCCATCTTCTGCGCCACGTAGGTTTCGACCCTGGGGTCGATGTTGGCGAACGTGCCGACCGCGCCGGAAATGGCGCAGGTCGCGATCTCCGCGCGCGCCGCGACGAGCCGCGCGCGGCAGCGGTCGAATTCGGCATAGGCCTGGGCCAGTTTCAGCCCGAAGGTGACGGGCTCGGCATGGATGCCGTGCGAGCGCCCGATGGTCGGGGTGAGCTTGTGCTCGAAGGCCCGGCGGCGGAGCGCGGCGAGGAGGTCGTCCACGTCCTTGATGAGGATGTCGGTCGCCCGGGCGAGCTGGACGGCAAGGCACGTATCCAGCACGTCCGACGAGGTCATGCCCTGGTGCACGAAGCGCGCTTCGGGGCCCACGATCTCGGCGAGATGGGTCAGGAACGCGATGACGTCGTGCTTGGTGACGCGCTCGATCTCGTCGATCCGCGCCACGTCGAACGTGGCGGCCGAGCCCTTCTCCCAGACGATCCGCGCTGCCTCCTGCGGCACCACGCCGAGATCGGCCAGCGCCTGCGTGGCATGGGCCTCGATCTCGAACCAGATGCGGAACCGCGTCTCCGGCGACCAGACGGCCACCATTTCGGGGCGGGAATAGCGGGGGATCATGGCTGCGACCTCGGGTTCAGACCCATTGCCCGCGGGCCGCCTCGGCGGCCTTGCGGATGGCTTCGATGTTGGGGCGGTAGGCGTCGCGGCCGCCCTTGAAGACGGCGGAGCCCGCGACGAGCGCGTTGGCGCCGGCGCGGGTGCAGAGCGGGGCCGTCTCGGGCGTCACGCCGCCGTCGATCTCCAAATGGATGTCGCGGTTGCCGATCATGGCGCGCACGCGGGCGATCTTCTCCACCACCTCGCCGATGAAGGCCTGGCCGCCAAAGCCGGGGTTCACGGTCATGAGGAGGACGAGATCGGCCAGCGGCAGGGCATATTCCAGCACGCTCTCGTGGGTGCCGGGATTGATGCAGATGCCGGCCTTCTTGCCCATGGCGCGGATGGCCTGGAGCGAGCGGTGAACGTGCGGTCCGGCCTCGGCATGGACGGTGATGATGTCCGCGCCGGCCTTGGCGAAGGCCTCGAGATAGGGATCGCAGGGCGCGATCATCAGGTGCACGTCGAGGATCTTCCTCGTGTGCGGGCGGATGGCGCGCACGACCTCGGGCCCGAAGGAGATGTTGGGCACGAAATGCCCGTCCATCACGTCCACGTGGATCCAGTCGGCGCCGGCGGCATCGATGTCGCGGACCTCCTCGCCGAAGCGGGCGAAGTCGGCGGCGAGGATGGACGGGGCGATGATCAGGTCCTGCATGGCGGTCCTCCGGCGATGCCAGCCGCCGGTATCATTGCGGGGGCGGGGGCGCAACGTCGTGGCGGGCGCGGCCCACGACGAGTTTCGCCAGCGGCTCCACGATGAGCGGGGCCATGTAGATCGGGAACTGGAGCAGCGAGAAGAACAGGAAGGCCGTGTCCGGGATGGCCGCGCCCATGGGCGCGACGAGAAGCCCCGTGTTGCGCAGGCCGACGCCGAGCGCGAGCACGAAGGCTTCGCCGCGGCCGATCCAGGCCATGACGAAGAGCGTCGCCAGGAAGCCGGCGGTGCAGACGGCGAAGGATACGGCGAGATAGAGCGCGGTGCGCCAGGGGTCGGCCATCGTCAGCGCGATGACGCCGTCCATGGCCGCGATGGCGAAGACGAAGAAACAGACGACGCCGATGCCGTCGATCTCCGGCTTGTAGCGCGCCAGACGGTCCAGACCGGCGAAGCGGCGCAGCAGCACGGCCAGAAGCGTGGCGAGGCCGAGGAGGCCGGCAAGGCGCAGGCTCAGCACGACCGGGTCGATGGGGATGGCCGTTCCGGCGATGAAGCTCGCCAGCGGCGGGGAGATGAAGGGCGTCATCACCATGCCGATGACGAGCGTAATCAGGGCGCCGCTGGCCTCGAAGCCCAGGATCGTGGCGTAGACCGGCGATGCCATGAGCGGCGGCGCTGCGGCAATGAGGCTGAGGCCGAGCAGCAGGCCGGGATCGAGGCTCTCGCGCCCGACCAGCACAAGGAGCGCCGCGATCAGGACCGGCATGGCCAGCGTCGACCAGAGGATGACGAGCGCCAGCCGGCCCGGCCGGCTGATGCCGCGGCGAATGCCGCCGAGATCGGCCCGCGCGAAGCTGAGCATGATGAAGGTGACGATGGTCACCGGCAGGAAGGGGCGGAAAGCTTCGGCGAGCCAGGGCAGTGCCAGCCCCAGGAAGATCGACGCCGCATAGGTGCGCGTGGCGTGCCGGCCCAGGAAAGCCAGGCCCGATCGGAGGGGATGCAGTGCGAACATGCCGTCTCGCCTCGCGGAATCGCACGGGCTGACCCGGCGCGCGAACCCTCTTAAGGTCGCGCTCCGGCAAGGTCGAGCGACTCAGGGAGGATGGCTGCCATGCGTTCGGACGTGGTCGTGCTCGGGGCGGGGATCGTCGGCGTCTGCGTAGCCCTCCATCTCCAGAAGCGCGGGCGTCAGGTGGTGCTGCTGGACCGCCGCGAGCCGGGCTACGAGACGTCCTTCGGCAATGCCGGTCTGATCCAGCGCGAGGGCGTCTACCCTTATGGCTTCCCGCACGATTTCGGCGCGCTGTTCCGCTACGCGCTGAACAACACGACCGACGCGCATTACCACCTCTCGGCGCTGCCCCGCCTCGCGCCCTTCCTGTGGAAATACTGGCTGCATTCCCGCCCGCAGAAGCATGCCGCCATCGCCCGGCAGTATGCCCCGCTGATCGAGCGTTGCGTCATCGAGCACAAGACCCTCGCGCACGAGTCAGGTGCCATGGAGCTCATCCGCGAGCGCGGCTGGATCAAGCTCCTTCGGACGAAGAAAGAGATGGATATCCGCGTCGCCGAGGCCGAGGGCTGGCGCGCCGAGTTCGGCGTAAACTTCGCGGCGCTGGATGCCAAGGGCGTGGCGGAGAAGGAGCCGTTCCTCGATCATACCCTGATCGGCGGCATCCACTGGACCGATCCTGCGTCGGTCACGGATCCGCAGGCGCTGACGGCGGCCTATGTCCGGCTGTTCGAGAGCTTGGGCGGCCGTACGACCATCGGGGACGCCCGCACGCTGGAGGCATCCGGTGCTGAGTGGACGGTCGAAACGCGAGAAGGCCCGCTCACGGCCCGCGAAGCGGTCGTCGCGCTCGGGTCCTGGGCTGACGTCGTCACAGTGAAGCTCGGCTACGACATTCCGCTCGCGGTGAAACGCGGCTATCACATGCATTATGCGCCCAAGGGCGGGGCGGTTCTCAATCACACGGTGCTGGACGCCGAACGCGGCTATCTCCTGGCGCCGATGCGGGCCGGCATCCGCCTGACGACGGGCGCCGAGTTCGCCCACCGCGACGCGCCGAAGACGCCGGTGCAGCTGGCGCGGGCGGAGCCCGTAGCGCGCACACTGTTCCCGCTCGGCGACCGCGTCGATCCAGAACCATGGATGGGCACGCGGCCCTGCACGCCGGACATGATGCCGATCATCGGACCGGCGCCGCGCCACAAGGGCCTCTGGTTCTCCTTCGGCCATGCCCATCACGGGCTCACGCTCGGGCCGGTCACGGGCCGCCTCGTCGCGGAGATGATGACGGGCGAGGCCCCCGTCGTGGATCCGAGGCCGTATCGGGCCGACCGGTTCTAGCCGGGAACCGAAGCGCGCCGCTTTCCGCTCCGGCCAGGGATGACATCGAGGGCGATCGTCATGGCAAGGGTCAGCGGGCCACGGCGCGGATGTCCTCACAACTGAGCGAGTTGCGTTTCGCCGCGTTCCCGGCGCTGCCCGGTTCCGTTACAAGCGTGGTCCATGTCCACCGTGACTTATCCCGCTGCCGCGCTGGCCGGCGTCGTGAGCTTCCTCAGCCCCTGCGTGCTGCCGCTGGTGCCGCCCTACCTCTCATATCTGGCGGGGACCTCGCTCGACCGGATGCAGGGCGACCCGGATGCCGACGTGCGCCGCCGGGCGCTTCTCGCGGCGCTGCTCTTCGTCGCCGGCTTCTCCACCGTGTTCGTGGCGCTCGGCGTCGGGGCGTCGCTCGTCGGCCAGGTCCTGCGTGCCCATCTGCAGACGCTGAGCATCGTCGCCGGCATCGCCATCGTCGTCATGGGCCTGCATTTCCTCGGCCTGTTCCGGATCGGCATGCTGATGCGCGAGGCGCGCTTCGACGTGGACCGGAAGGGCGGCGTGTGGGGCGCCTACCTGATGGGCCTCGCCTTCGCCTTTGGCTGGACGCCCTGCATCGGCCCGGTCCTGGCAGCCGTCCTGGCAGTGGCAGGCACGGAAGCGGAGGCCGGCCGGGGCGCGCTGCTCCTCGCCACCTATTCGGCGGGCCTGGGCGTGCCGTTCCTGCTCGCCGCCCTCGCCATGGGGCCGTTCGTGCGGTTCCTGAAACGGTTCCGCCGCGGCTTTTCCTATGTGGAGAAGGCGATGGGCGTGCTGCTGGTCGCGACCGGCATCGCGTTCCTGACCGGTTCGTTCACGAACCTGTCCTTCTGGCTGCTGGAGACGTTCCCGGCGCTCGGCCTGATCGGCTGACAGCTGGAAACAGAAAAGGGCGCCCGAGGGCGCCCTTTCCGTCGATTGGCTCCCGAGAGCCGATCAGTTGTTCTCGGTGTAGGTGATCTTGCCGTCGGCACCCTTGGTCCAGGTGTACATCACGTAGTCCGGACGGGTGATGTCGCCCTTGGCGTCGAAGCCGATGTCGCCGATCACGGTCTTGAACGGCTTGCCGGACTTCATCGTTTCCGCGATCTTCTTCGGGTCGACGGAGTTCGCCTGCTTGGCCGCCTCGGCGATGATCTGCACCGCGGCGTAGCTGTAGAGCGTGTAGGCCTCCGGGTCGTAGTTCTTGGCCTTGAACTTGGCGACCACGTCCTTGGCGTTCGGGTTCTTGCGCGGATCGGGCGAGAAGGTCATCAGCGTGCCTTCGGCGCCCGGGCCGGCGATGGAGACGAACTCCGAGGAGACGATGCCGTCACCCGACATGAGCGGGGCGTTGAGGCCCTGGTCGCGCATCTGGCGGATGATGAGGCCGGCTTCGGTGTGCAGCCCGCCGAAATAGACGACGTCCACGGCCGAGGCCTTCAGCTTCGAGACGAGCGCGGAATAATCCTTCTCGCCCGGGTTGATGCCCTCGTACACGACTTCCTTGAGGCCCTTGGCGTTCATCGCCTTCTGGGTCTCGTCGGCCAGGCCCTTGCCATAGGGCGTCTTGTCGTGGACGACCGCGACCTTCTTGCCCTTGAACTTGTCGGCCAGGTAATTACCCGCGACGCCGCCCTGCTGGTCGTCACGGCCGCAGGTGCGGAACGTGTTCCAGAGCTTGCGCTCGGTGAAGGTCGGGTTCGTGGAGGCCGGGGTGATCTGCAGGATGCCGGCTTCCGCATAGACGTCGGAAGCGGGGATCGAGACGCCCGAGTTGAAGTGTCCGACGACGAACTTCACGCCCTCGCCGGCGAACTTGTTCGCCACCGACACGCCCTGCTTCGGGTCGGACACGTCGTCGCCGATGGAGATCTGGAGCTTCTGGCCGTTGATGCCGCCGGCGGCGTTGATGTCCTCGACAGCCTGCTCGACGCCGTTCTTGAGCTGCGCGCCGAAGGTCGCGTTAGGGCCGGTGATAGGACCGGCGACGCCGATCTTGATCTGCGCGCTGGCGGCGCCGGCATAGACCAGACCGATCATCGCGACGCTGGTCAGCAATACCTTTTTCATCACTCATTCCCCTGTCATGTCATGGACGCTCCCGGCGTCCGTTCGGCGGATGTCGCCCGCCTTGGCGCGGATCATTGCGCCTTTTCCGGCAGGTGTCACCCGAAAACGGGTGCATATGGATGAGACTAAAAGCGCATGTTTTTCAGGCTTTCGCGTCGCCCGACGGCGCGCCCCGGGGATGCACGGTCAGCGGCCCCGAGCGTTCGTAAAGCCAACCGTATTGCGAGGCCATCTGGCGGGCGCGGGTGATGCGGAAGCCGACAAGGCCGATCGCCAGGACGACGAGCGCGTCAACGATGTAGAAGTGCAGCGAGAGGAACGTGCCTCCGAACAGCGCGAAATGGATGAACCGCACCGCGATCGCGAGCACGAGAAGTGCCGCCACCGCATAGAGCCAGTGGTGCCAGGACTTGGCGAGGGCACGACCGGTCATCCAGGCGGTCCAGCCGCCCATCACGACGGTGACCAGAAGGAACAGCCAGACCGAGGGTTCCTCGTAGAGAATGCCCTGCATCAGTGCCTCCCGCCTTCCAGATAGGCGGCCTTGACCTGCGGATCGGCCAGCAGCTCGGCGCCGGTGCCGGACATGGTGATCGTCCCGGTCACCATCACATAGGCGCGGTGGGCGAGCTTGAGCGCGTGATAGGCGTTCTGCTCCACGAGGAAGACCGTCATGCCGTCCTTCTGGTTCAGCTCGCGGATCACGTCGAAGATCTGCTTCACGATGAGCGGCGCCAGGCCAAGCGAGGGCTCGTCGAGGAGCAGAAGGCGAGGGCGGCTCATCAAAGCGCGGGCGATGGCCAGCATCTGCTGCTCGCCGCCCGACATCGTGCCACCACGCTGGTGCAGGCGCTCCTTCAGGCGCGGGAAGATCGCGCAGACCCGCTCCAGGTCCTCCTCGAAATGGACGCCGCCGTTCAGGGAAGCGCCGACCTGGAGGTTCTCGTAGACGGTCATGCGCCCGAAGATGCGCCGGCCCTCCGGCGATTGGGCGATATTCAGCCGGGCGATCTCATGGGTCGGCATCTGGGTGATGTCGCGACCGGCGAAGGTGATCCGCCCCTCCCTCGCCCTGGGATTGCCGAAAATCGTCATCATCAGCGTCGACTTGCCGGCGCCGTTGGCGCCGATCAGCGTGACGATCTCGCCCTCGTTCACGTCGAGGTCGACGCCCTTCAGGGCGATGATGTTGCCGTAATAGGTCTTGATGCCCCGGAGCGAGAGCAGCGGCTCGCGGGGGGAGGCGACGGGCTCGCTCATACGCCCACCTCCGCCTCGACGCGGGCGACCTCGTCGTCCTCGACGCCCAGATAGGCGGCGATGACCGCCGGATCGGACTGAACCTCGGCTGGCGTGCCGTCGGCAATCTTGGTGCCGTAATCCAGCACCACGACGTGGTCGGAAATCTGCATCACCACGGACATGTCGTGCTCGATCAGCAGCAGGGACGTGCCGATCTCGTCGCGGATCGACAGGAGAAGCTCGTTGAGCTGCTGGCTCTCGCGCGGATTGAGGCCGGCGGCCGGCTCGTCGAGGCACAGGAGCACGGGATCGGTGCACATGGCGCGCGCGATCTCCAGCCGCCGCTGGTCGCCGTAGGGCAGGTCGCCCGCGGGATCGTCCGCGCGGTCCATGAGGCCGATCCGGTCGAGCCAGAACTTGGCCTTGTCGATGGCCGCGGCCTGGGCCCGGCCGTAGGACGGCCAGCCGATGACGCCGAGGAATGTGTAGCCGGAGGCGACCATCAGCCGGTTGTGCTGGGCGACCAGCAGATTTTCCAGCACCGTCATGCCGGTGAACAGCCGGATGTTCTGGAACGTACGGGCGACTTTCGCCTTGGCGGCGATGGCATGGTCCGGCAGCCGCTCCAGCAAGAAGACCGAGGGGCGCCGGATGTAGGCGCCGCCCGAACGGGTCGCCGCCGCGATCTCCTCGCCGGGATCGGTGCGGGCATGGACGAGCGCGATGCGCCCCTCCGTCGGCTTGTAGAAGCCGGTGATGCAGTTGAAGACGGTCGTCTTGCCGGCGCCGTTCGGGCCGATCAGCGCGGTGACGTCGCCCCGGCCGGCCTGGAACGAAAGCGCGTTCACGGCGACGAGGCCGCCGAAGCGCATCGTCACGTTCTCGACGGACAGGATCGGATCGGCCAGCCAGCGGCGGGTTTCGACGGCGGTTTCCATCAGCCGTGGCCCTCCTTCACGAGCGAACCGGAAATCGCCTTCTTCTCCTTCAGCACGACCGACGGATCGCGATGCGAGATGAGCCCGCGCGGCCGCCAGACCATCATGGCCACCATGCCGAGACCGAACAGCAGCAGCCGGAATTCGTTGGGATCGAAGGAATCGCCCAGCGCGGCCCGCATGAAGCCCAGATTGCGCAGGAGCTCCGGGCCTCCGACGAGCACCACCGCCGCGATGGCGACGCCGACCTGGCTGCCCATGCCGCCGAGGACGACGATGGCCAGAATGATGGCCGATTCCAGGAAGTTGAAGCTCTCCGGGCTGATGAAGCCCTGGCGCACGGCGAAGAACGAGCCTGCGAAACCGCCAAACATGGCGCCGATGGCGAAGGCGGTGAGCTTGGTCGAGGTCGTGTTGATGCCGAGCGACCGGCAGGCGATCTCGTCCTCGCGCAAGGCTTCCCAGGCGCGCCCGACGGGAAGGCGCTTCAAGCGCATCGTCACGAAATTGGTGACCAGCGCCAGGACCAGGATCAGGTAATAGAAGAACACGATCCGGTGCATGCCGCTGAATTCGAGGCCGAACGTGGCGGCAAAGCCGCCTTCGCCCGCGGTGAACGGAATGCCGAAGAAGGAGGCGCGGGGGATCGAGTAGATGCCCGCCGCGCCGCCCGTCACGTCCACCCAGTTAATGAGGACGAGGCGGATGATCTCGCCGAAGGCCAGCGTCACGATGGCGAGATAGTCGCCGCGCAGGCGCAATACGGGGAAGCCCAGCAGCATCCCCCAGAAGGCGGCGAGGATGCCGGCAAGCGGCAGGCAGATCCAGAAGGACAGGCCGAACTTCGTCGCCAGCAGCGCGTAGGAATAGGCGCCGACGGCGTAAAACGCGACATAGCCGAGGTCGAGGAGGCCGGCGAGGCCCACCACGATGTTCAGGCCCCAGCCGAGCATCACGTAGGTCAGGATCAGGATGCCGAGATCGATCCAGTAGCGGGACGGATCGAGCCCGCCATTGGCGATGACGGCAAGCAGCGGATAGGTCACCGCGATGCCAAGGAAAGCCGGCAGCGCCAGGGACGACAGGCGCGCCTTCCATGTCGGGCGGGCGCCGGCCACCGCGGGCAGGGCCTCGCCCTGGGCCTTGATGCGCCGGCTCGTGCGCCACTTCACGCCGTAATAGGACAGCGTGAAGCGCAGGATGAAGATCAGCGCGCAGAAGATCAGCACGAGGCCGATCCGCGGCCTCAGGATCAGTTCGTTGGCCTGGCTCTGGTCGGTGCGCAGCAGGATGATGGGCACCGAGAGGCCCAGCATCACGAGGGCGCCGAGTGCGCCGTCCTTGAGGGCGGCGGCGAGATCGCTGCCGGCCGGGCCGGCTCCGGTCCGCGTGGTCATGATGTCCCCGCTCAAACCTTCTCGACCTCAGGCCGGCCGAGGATCCCGGACGGCATGAAGATCAGCACGATGGCAAGGATCGAGAAGGCCGCGACGTCCTTGTACTCGATGGAGAAATAGGCGGACCACATCGTCTCGATCAGGCCGATGATGAGCCCGCCCAGCACCGCGCCCGGTAGCGAGCCGATGCCGCCCAGCACCGCGGCGGTGAAGGCTTTCACGCCGGGCACGAAGCCGTCGGCGAAGCTCACGACGCCGTAATAGAGGAGGTACATCGTGCCGGCGACGGCGGCGAGCGCGGCGCCGATGACGAAGGTCAGCGAGATCGTGCGGTCGACGTCGATGCCCAGCAGGGCGGCCATCTTGCGATCCTGCTCGCAGGCGCGCTGGGCGCGGCCGAGCGACGTCTTCTGCACAACGTACCAGAAGATCGTCAGCAGGACGGCTGTGACCGCCATGATGATGATCTGCTTGTAGGACAACGCGACGGTGTAGCCGGTCGGCCCGGTCCACAGGACGATGACGTCCTGCACCATGGGCGGGATCGGCTTGTTGCGGGCGCCCTGGGCGACCTGAACGAAGTTCGACAGGAAGATCGACATGCCGATGGCCGAGATCAGCGGCGCGAGGCGGAACGAGCCGCGCAGCGGCCTGTAGGCCACGCGCTCGATCGTCCATCCCCACAGCGCCGTGACCAGCATCGCCACGATCATGACGATGAATAAAGCCAAGGCGATCGAGCCGATGCCGAGCCAGGCCGTCACGACAAGGAAGGCGATGAGCGCCACGAAGGCCGACAGCATGAAGACGTCGCCATGGGCGAAGTTCACCATGCCGATGATGCCGAAGACCATCGTGTAGCCGATGGCGATGAGGCCATAGATAGACCCCAGCGTCAGCCCGTTGATGAGCTGCTGAACGAAGACTTCCATCCGACGCCGAACACCCTCTGTCTGTCCGCGGCTTTTTGTGCGGTCCTGCCTGAGCGTCAGCCTAGGCGGCCATGCCGCGGTGCGGAAATGAGTCGTAGCAAGGGCAACGGGAACAGACAATACGGCTGACCGACCCGCTCCGGGTTGCCTCGGGCGGCCGCGACGGCCATATGGGCGTGCGGCCCTGACGGGCGCCGGCGGAACGGACCTCTTGAGCGACCTCAGCGACAGCGCGCGGAACCATGCCTCCATGACCGGAGCATCGGACGCCTCGGCGTTCCGGGAGGCGATGAGCCGCGTCGGCGGCGCCGTCCACATCGTTTCCACGGATGGGCCGGGCGGGAAGGCGGGTTTCACCGCCACCTCCTTCACCGCCGTCTCGGACGCGCCGCCCACCGTCCTTGTATGTCTCAACAGCCAGAGTCGCGCGGGAATTGTGCTGGAACGCAATGGCGCGTTCTGCGTGAATACGCTTGCCGCCGGGCCCGACAGCGCGGCGCTGGCCGATGTCTTCGCCGGGCGGGCCGGCCTGAAAGGTCCGGACCGTTTCACGGTCGGGACCTGGACTGAGGGCGCCCTGGGACAGCCGCTCCTGGGCGGTGCGCTGGTCTCCTTCGCCTGCGAGCTGCAATCGGAGGCCGTCGTCGCGACGCATCGGGTCCTGTTCGGCATCGTGCGGGCCGTTGTCATCGCGCCGCCGGGGCCGGCGCTGATCTACCGGGGGCGCGGCTACCGCACGCTGCCGTGATCGGCGCCCGCCCTTTTGCCGATGGCGCGAGGGCCCGCCGTCATGCTTGCCTTAGGGACCCGAACCCGTGAGGAGGCACCGATGGCGTTCACGATGACCGGCGAGGTCGACCTGCCCGCCGACCGCGAGACGGTCTGGGCCAAGCTCAACGATCCTGACGTGCTGAAAGCGTCGATCCCCGGCTGCCAGGAGCTGGAGAAGACGTCCGATACGTCCTTCGCCGCCGTCGTGGCGCTGAAGATCGGGCCGGTGAAGGCGACGTTCCGCGGCAAGGTGAACCTCACGGACCTGAAGCCGCCGGAGGGCTACCGGATCGCGGGGGAGGGCGATGGGGGCGTCGCGGGCTTCGCCAAGGGCGGGGCGGACGTGGCGCTAAGCCCTTCCGAAACCGGCACGAAGCTCGCCTACAACGTGGACGCGCAGATCGGCGGGAAGCTGGCGCAGCTGGGCGGACGGCTGATCAACGGCGTCGCCAAGAAGCTCGCGGACGAGTTCTTTGCCAACTTTGCCAGGGCCGTGTCGGGCGGGACGGCGGACGCAGCCTGACGAGCGGTCTTCCGAGCGCGGCATACGCGGCCCGGCTCCACACGGATTTGTGCGCCAGCCTCGTCTTTTTGCGGATGCCGCGTGTCGCTTGGCCCGCTTGACCCCCGATTCAGCGGGGTCCAGACTGACTTTCGACCGGTTCCAGACTGGGCAGCAGACCCAGCGGCCGGCGGGATGAGCCGCGCGCGGTCCTCATCCCTCAAGGTCCGGCCGAACGGCCGGCGGATGCGAGGAGGAGGCGCCCATGACCACCGTCAGCCTGACGGTGAACGGCCAGTCCGTCACCAAGGATATCGACCCGCGCACGCTGCTCGTGCAACTTCTGCGCGAACATCTGCGCCTGACCGGCACCCATGTCGGCTGCGACACCAGCCAGTGCGGCGCCTGCGTCGTGCACGTGAACGGCGTGTCCGTGAAATCCTGCACGATGCTCGCCGCCCAGTGCGAGGGCGCCTTCGTCACGACGATCGAGGGCATCGCCGAGGGTGGGCGCCTGCATCCGATGCAGGAGGCCTTCCGCGAGCATCACGGGCTCCAGTGCGGCTATTGCACGCCGGGGATGATCATGTCGGCGATCGACATCGTGAACCGGAAGGGCACGGCACTCGACGAGGCGACCGTCCGCCACGAGCTCGAAGGCAATATCTGCCGCTGCACCGGCTACCATAACATCGTGAAGGCGGTGATCGCCGGAGCGGAGGCGATGGGCGGCGGCATGCGGCAGGCAGCGGAATAGAGCAGACAGGGAGGGCCGGCACCGGCCGCGCGGCCGGAAGGACCGGTCCCACACGGGAGGATCGGACATGGCCGTGACCAGCATCGGCGCGCGGGTGGCGCGCAAGGAAGACCATCGGTTCATCACCGGCAAAGGCCAGTATGTGGACGACATCAACCGTCCCGGCCAAGCCCACGCCGTGTTCGTGCGCTCGCCGCACGCCGCCGCCACGATCAAGCGGATCGACATCTCCGCCGCCCGCAAGATGCCGGGCGTCGTCGGGGTGCTCACCGGCGAGGATCTGGCCGCCGACAAGATCGGCGGGCTAATCTGCGGCTGGATGATCCATTCCAAGGACGGTTCGCCGATGAAGGCGGGCGCCCATCCTGCCCTGGCGCAAGGCAAGGTGCGCTATGTCGGCGACCACGTCGCCGTGGTCATCGCCGAGACGCTGCTGCAGGCCAAGGACGCCGCCGAGGCGGTCGTCGTCGACTACGCCGTGGAGAAGCCGGTGGTGGACGTGGCGTCCGCGCTGGCCAAGGGCGCGCCGGCCGTCCATGCGGAGGCGCCGGACAACCGCGTCTTCTCCTGGCATCTCGGCGACAAGGCCGCGACGGACGCCGCTTTCGCCAGGGCGAAGCACGTCACCTCGCTGGACATCGTCAACAACCGGCTCATTCCCAACGCGATGGAGCCGCGGGCGGCGGTCGGCGACTATGACAGCGGCAACGACGCGTTCACGCTCTACACGACGAGCCAGAACCCGCACGTGGCGCGGCTCGTCCTGTCCGCCTTCATCGGCGTCGCACCCGAGCACAAGCTGCGGGTCATCGCGCCCGATGTCGGCGGCGGCTTCGGCTCCAAAATCTTCATCTATGCCGAGGAGACGGTCTGCGTGTGGGCGGCCAAGAAAGTCGGCCGGCCGGTGAAGTGGACCTCCGACCGCACCGAGGCCTTCCTCTCAGACGCCCATGGCCGCGACCACGTGACCAAGGCCGAGCTCGCCATGGACGAGAACGGCCGGATCCTGGCGCTGCGGGCCAGCACGAAGGCCAATCTCGGCGCCTATCTCTCCACCTTCGCCTCGTCGGTTCCGACCTATCTCTACGCGCCGCTCCTGTCGGGGCAGTACGACATCCCCGCGATCTATGCGGAGGTGGACGGGGTCTACACGCACACCGCGCCGGTGGACGCCTATCGCGGCGCCGGGCGCCCGGAGGCCACTTTCGTGGTGGAGCGGCTGGTGGAGGTGGCGGCGCGCCAGCTCGGCCAGGACCCGGCGAAGTTCCGCGCGCGCAACTACATCCGCAACTTCCCGCACCAGACGCCGGTCATCATGGCCTATGACGCCGGCGACTATCATGCCTCGCTGAAGAAGGCGCTGGAGCTCGCCGACTACAAGGGCTTCGCACGCCGCAAGCGGGAGTCCGCCCGGCGCGGCAAACTCCGCGGTATCGGCTTCTCATCCTATATCGAGGCCTGCGGCATCGCCCCCTCGGCGGCAGTGGGTTCGCTCGGCGCGGGCGTCGGGCTCTGGGAATCGGCGGAGGTGCGGGTCAATCCGATCGGCACTGTGGAGGTGCTGACCGGCTCCCATAGCCACGGCCAGGGCCACGAGACAACCTTCGCGCAGCTCGTGTCGGACCGGCTCGGCATCCCGATCGAGAACGTGTCCATCGTCCACGGCGACACCGACAAGGTGCAGATGGGCATGGGCACCTACGGCTCCCGCTCCGGCGCGGTCGGCATGTCGGCCATCGCCAAGGCGCTCGACAAGGTGATCGCCAAGGGCAGGAAGGTCGCCGCCCACGTGCTGGAGGCCGCAGAGGGCGACATCGAGTTCAAGGACGGCAAGTTCACCGTGGCCGGCACAGACCGTTCGGCCGGCTTCGGCGACATCGCTCTCCAGGCCTATATCGCCCACAAGTTCAACGGGCAGGAACTGGAGCCGGGCCTGAAGGAGGGGGCGTTCTACGATCCCACCAACTTCACCTTCCCGGCAGGCGTCCATATCTGCGAGCTGGAAGTCGATCCGCAGACGGGCGACGTCAGGATCGAGAAATGGACGGCGGTCGACGATTTCGGGGTGATCATCAACCCGCTCATCGTCGAGGGCCAGGTCCATGGCGGCATTGCCCAGGGCGTCGGCCAGGCGCTGCACGAGGGCGCGGTCTACGATCCGGTGACCGGCCAGCTCGTGACGGCAAGCTACATGGATTACCGGATGCCCCGGGCCGAGGACCTGCCGTCCTTCGTGGTGGACACGACGGTGACGCCATGCCCCTCCAACCCGCTCGGCATCAAGGGCTGCGGCGAGGCCGGCGCCATCGCCGCCCCGGCCGCCGTCGTCAACGCGCTCACCGATGCCGTCGGCCACGAGGACGTGCCGATGCCCGCCACACCTCAGGCCCTCTGGCGCGCCTGCCAGAAGGCCCCGCGCCTCATGGCCGCCGAGTAAGGAGGACCCGACGATGTATGCATTCGAGTTCCATCGCCCGACCAGCCTGCGGCAGGCCGCGAACCTCCTCGCCAAGGCCGAGGACGGCCGTGTCCTCGCCGGCGGCCAGTCCCTGCTGCCGATGATGAAGCTGCGCCTGGCCTCGCCTGGCACGGTCATCGACCTCGGCGGCGTGCCCGGCATGACCGGCATCGAGCGCAAGGGTCGCAGCCTTGTCATCGGCGCCATGACGCGCCATGCCGAGGTTGAGAATTCGCCGGTGGTGAAGGAGGCGATCCCCGCGCTCGCGCATCTGGTGTCCGTGCTCGGCGACCCGGCGGTGCGCAATCGCGGGACGATCGGCGGCTCGCTCGCCAACAACGACCCCTCCGCGGATTACCCGGCGGCATGCCTCGCGCTGGGGGCGACCATCGTCACCAACCGGCGGCGGATCGCGGCAGACGAGTTCTTCCAGGGCGTGTTCACCACGGCGCTGGAAGAGGGCGAGATCATCGTCAAGGTCTCGTTTCCCGTCCCGTCCCGGGCGGGATACGAGAAGTTCCGCCATCCAGCCTCGCGCTTTGCCCTCGCGGGCGTCTTCGTCGCCAAGCGCGGCGGCGAGGTACGGGTGGCGGTGACGGGCGCCGGCGATAGCGGCGTCTTCCGCTGGGAGGCGGCGGAGACGGCGCTGCAGGGCCGTTTCGTACCGAAATCCCTCGATGGCCTCAAACCGTCCACCGACGGCATGAACAGCGACATCCATGCGGACGCGGCCTATCGCGCCCATCTCGTCGCCGTCATGGCGCGGCGCGCGGTCGAGAAGGCGTTGCGGCGCTAGGCGGGAGGCCGCACAACGGCCACCCGCAGCGCCGGCACAGGGCATGATGGCAAGCGATCTGACACCGCTTCCTCGCACCGTCGATGAAACGCTCTCGCTCCTGACCGGCGCCGACTATGTCGCCGACCGGCCGATCGCGACCGTGCTTCACCTGGCGCTGCGCATGGGCCGGCCGCTGTTTCTGGAAGGGGAGGCGGGGGTCGGCAAGACCGAGATCGCCAAGGTCGTCGCCCGGGCGCTGGGGCGGCGGCTGATCCGGCTGCAATGCTACGAGGGGCTCGACGTCGCCTCGGCGGTCTATGAATGGAACTATGCCGGGCAGATGATGGCGATCCGGCTGGCGGAAGCGTCGGGCGAGGCCGACCGGGCGCGGATGGAGGGCGACGTGTTCTCGCCCCGCCACCTCATCCGCCGGCCAATCCTCCAGGCTCTCGAGTCCGACCCGTCCGGTCCCGCCGTGCTGCTGGTCGACGAACTCGACCGCGCGGACGAGGCTTTCGAGGCGTTCCTGCTGGAAGTGCTCTCCGATTTCCAGGTGACGATCCCGGAACTCGGCACGATCCGCGCCGAGACGCCGCCCATCGTCATCGTGACCTCCAACCGAACGCGCGAGATCCACGACGCGCTGAAGCGCCGCTGCCTCTATCACTGGCTGGATTATCCCGACGCGGCGCGGGAGCTGGCGATCCTGAAGGCCCGGCGGCCGGATGCACCGGCGCGGCTCTCGGCGCAGATCGTCGCCTTCGTGCAGGCACTGCGGAAGGAGGACCTGTTCAAGGCGCCCGGCGTCGCCGAGACGCTGGACTGGGCGACCGCTTTGGTCGAGCTGGACGCCGTCGCCCTCGATCCCGCCATCGTCACGGACACGCTCGGCGTCCTGCTCAAGTACCAGGACGACATCCAGCGCATCCAGGGTTCGCTGGCGCAGTCGCTGATCGACGAAGCCAAGCGCGCGGCCAAGGACGGTCCGGGAGACCGGCGGCGTTGAGCGGGGAACTGGCCGCCAACGTCACCCATTTCGCCCGCGCCCTGCGCAAGGCGGGCCTCCCCGTGGGGCCGGGCCGGACGTTGGACGCGGTCGCGGCGCTGGCGGAGGGCGTCGGAGGGCGCGAGGACTTTTACTGGACGCTCCACGCGCTGTTCGTCAGCCGCCGCGAGCACTCCGTCGTGTTCGACCAGGCCTTCCACCTGTTCTGGCGCAAGCGCGGTCTCATCGAGAAGCTGATTGCGACGCTCTCGCCAACCGCGCCCGCGACGCGGGACGACCGCAAGCCGGAGGCCGCGGCCCTGCGGGTCGCCGAGGCGCTCGGCACCAGCCAGCCGATCCCGCCGCGGGAGGAGGATCCCGGCGAGACGCTCTCGGCGCGGCTCACCGTCTCCGACCGGGAGGTGCTGCAGGCCAAGGACTTCGCGCAGATGAGCGCGGAGGAGATCGCTGCCGCCAAGGCGCTGATCGCTCGTCTCGTCCTGCCGGACGACCGGGTGGCCACGCGGCGCTTCCGGCCGGACGCGCGCGGTGCCCGGATCGACATGCGCCGCCTGATGCGCGCCTCGCTGCGCACCGGCGGCCACGTCGTCGCCCTACCGCGACGCGCGCAGGCGGCGCGCCATCCGCCGGTCGTCGCGCTGGTCGACATTTCGGGGTCGATGGCGGAGTACAGCCGTCTGTTCCTGCATTTCCTGCACGCCCTCACGGCGCGGCGCGACGTGAAATCATTCGTCTTCGCGACGCGCCTGACGCCGATCACGCGGGATCTCAAGGCGCGGGACCCGGACGAGGCCCTGGCGCGCGCCGGACGGCACGCGGCGGACTGGGAGGGCGGGACGCGCATCTCGCAGGCGCTGCATCTCTTCAACCGGCGCTGGCTGCGCCGTGTCGGCCATGGCGGGCCGATCGTGCTCCTGTTCACGGACGGGCTGGAGCGCGACCCGCCCGAGCGGCTGGCGGCGGAGGTGGCGCGGCTTCGACGCTCGTGCCGCCGGCTCGTCTGGCTCAACCCGCTCCTGCGCTATGACGGGTTCGAGCCGAGGGCGGCGGGCATCCGGGCCATGCTGCCGGAGGTCGACGATTTCCGGCCGATACACAACCTCTCGTCCATGGCGTCGCTCTGCGCCGCCTTGGGCCCGCCGACCGTGCAAGGCGCGCGCGGCACAGGGGGCCGCCATGCGGGCGGCGCGCTTGTCACCGCCCGGAAGGGGCGCAGACTGGAGGTTGCAGGTCATGGCTGAGGAACCCGCGATGGCGGCCAGCGAAGACGACATCCTCTCCCGCGCTGAAGCCTGGAGCCGCGAGGGCCGCAAGGTCGCGATCGCCACTGTGATCGAGACCTGGGGCTCGGCGCCCCGTCCGGTCGGCAGCCATCTCATCATCGACGAGGAGGGCAACTTCCTCGGCTCGGTCTCCGGCGGCTGCGTCGAGGGCGCGGTTGTGACCGACGCGCTCGATGTCATCGCAACCGGCCAGCCGCGCACGCTCGCCTTCGGCGTCGCCGACGAGACCGCATGGCAGGCCGGCCTCTCCTGCGGCGGACAGATCCGCATCTATGTCGAACCGGTGACCTGAGGGAGCCGCCATGCCGCCCGTCGAGACCCTCATCGCCTTCGCCGTGGCCACGGCGGTCTTCGCCTACATTCCCGGGCCGGCTTTGCTCTACACGGCGGCGCAGACGCTGGCGCGCGGGCGGCAGGCTGGCTTCATGGCGGCGCTCGGCATCCATGTGGGCTGCTACGTCCATGTGCTGGCGGCGACGTTCGGGCTCTCGGCCATCTTCCGGCACGTGCCCGAGGCGTATCTGGCGCTGAAGATCGCGGGCGCGCTCTATCTCGTCTGGCTCGGTATCGGGCTGCTGCGGGCCGGGCCCGAGGCGGGGCTGCCCAAAGTGGCGATGAAGTCGCCGCGCCGGGCCTTCATGGAGAGCATCGCGGTGGAGGTGCTGAACCCGAAAGTGGCGCTGTTCTTCGTGGCCTTCCTGCCGCAATTCGTCGATCCGGCGGCGAGCCTGCCGGTATGGGCGCAGTTCCTGGTCCTCGGCACGATCGTCAACCTCGCCTTCTCCTCGGCGGATATCGTCACCGTCATCGCAGCCTCGGCCATGGTGCGCCGGCTCGGCCGGTCGGAGCGCGCCATCGGGTTCGTGAAGAAGATCGGCGGCGGCGTCATGATCGCGCTCGGCGTCCGGCTCGCCGCCGACAGGACGTGAGGCGATGAAGCTCTCCGTCCTCGCCGCCCTCAATGCCGAGCGCGCCGCGCGGCGGAGCGCGGTCCTGGTGACGGAATTGGCCTCCGGCCGCCAGCGATTGGTCAAGGCCGCGGAGATCGAGGCTGACCCTCTCGGCCAAGCCATCGGAGCGCAGATGGCGCAGCGCAAGTCCGGGATCGTCAGCGAGGGGGGGCGCGACTATTTCCTCTCCGTCGCGGTGCCGCCGGTCAAAGCGGTGGCGATCGGGGCCGTCCATATCTCACAGGCTCTGGCGCCGATGGCGAAGCTCGCCGGCATCGATCTCACCGTCGTCGATCCGCGCACGGCCTTCGCGTCAAAGGCACGGTTCCCGGATGTGACGGTGATCGCCGAATGGCCGGACCTCGCCCTGCCGCGGCTGAAACTCGACGCGCATACCGCGCTCATCGCGCTGACCCACGATCCCAAGATCGACGACCCTGCCATCGCGGCGGGGCTGAAGGCGGGGTGCTTCTATGTGGGTGCGCTCGGCTCGCGCAAGACCCATGGCAAGCGGGTGGAGCGGCTGCGCGACGCCGGGTTCGGGGAAGCCGAGATCGGCCGCATCCGCGCGCCCATCGGGCTCGATATCGGGGCGGTATCGCCGCCGGAAATCGCGGTCTCGATCCTCGCCGAGATCATCGAGGCGCAGCACAGGAAGCCGCCAAGGCGGGAGACGACGTGAGGTTCGCCGTGCTCCCTCTGCGCGAGGCGGCCGGTGCCATCGTGGCCCATACGGTCCGCGCCGGCACCCACGTCGTGAAGAAGGGCACGCCGGTGACGGCCGAGCTCGTCGATACGCTGGCCGGGGCAGGGCTCTCCGACATCCTCGTCGCGGCGCTCGATCCCTGTGACGTGGGCGAGGACGAGGCGGCGCGGCGGCTCGCGCAGGCGGTGGCCGGGCCGGGCCTTCGGCTCGACCGCGCCTTTACCGGGCGCTGCAATCTTTTCGCCGAGGCGGACGGTGTCCTCCTGGTCGATGCCGAGGCGGTCCGGCGCATCAACGGCATCGACGAGGCGGTGACGCTGGCGACACTTCCCGCCTTTGCCGCCCTCGAGGCCGGGACCATGGCCGCGACGGTGAAGATCATCCCCTATGCGGTGCCCGGCGCGACGCTGGACCTCGCGCTTGCCGCCGCGCACGGCGCGTTGCGGCTCGCGCCCTATGCAGGGCTCAAGGCCGCCTATATCGCGACGACGACCGATGCGCTGAAGCCAAGCGTGCGCGCCAAGACGCGGGAGGTCACGCTGGCGCGGCTGAAGGCGGCCGGTGCGACCCTCGCCGCCGAAGCGGAGGTGCCGCACGAGACGGGCGCGCTGTCGGCCGCTTTGGGAAGCCTGCCGGCGGGCATCGACCTCGTCATCGTCTTCGGCGCCTCGGCCATCGCCGACCGGCAGGACATCGTGCCCGCCGCCTTGGTCGAGGCGGGCGGGACGATCGAGCGGCTCGGCATGCCGGTCGACCCGGGCAACCTGATGCTGCTGGGGACGCTTGGCGGGCGGCCGGTCGTCGGCGCGCCGGGCTGCGCCCGCTCGCCCAAGGAGAACGGGTTCGATTGGGTGCTGCGGCGCCTCTGCGCGCGGCTCCCCGTCACGGGCGCGGATATCGAGG
The DNA here is from genome assembly GCA_027483945.1 of Hyphomicrobiales bacterium. Taxonomy (GTDB): domain Bacteria; phylum Pseudomonadota; class Alphaproteobacteria; order Rhizobiales; family Beijerinckiaceae; genus JAIXTM01. The sequence continues at coordinate 20,574 of JAIXTM010000008.1, forward strand.
CGATGGGCGTCGGCGGGCTTTTGATGGAAATCAGGAGCCGTCCCCAGCCGCGGGAGGGCAGCGCTTGAGCGTGCCCGCTCGGGTAGGAGCCTTGATCCTGGCTGCCGGCCGATCCGGGCGCATGGGTCGGGACAAGCTCGTCATGTCCGTGAAGGGCGTGCCGCTGGTGCGCCGGGTCGCGCAGGCGGTGCTCGCTTCCCGTGCCGATCCGGTCCTTGTCGTCACCGGTCCGGACGGGGAAGCCGTGCGCGCGGCGCTCGACAGGATGCCGCTCGGCTATTGCATCAATGCGGATTCCGAGGCCGGGCTCGGAGCGAGCCTCGCGGCCGGGATCGCTGCTGCCGATCCCGATCTCGACGGGCTCCTTGTCTGCCTCGGGGACATGCCGGAGGTGAAGCCGGCGACGCTGGATGCGCTGATCGCGGCCTTCGACGGCGAAGCGGCCGCCATCGTCCCCGTCCATGAAGGGCGGTGGGGCAATCCGGTTCTCCTGTCGCGGCGGCTCTGGCCAGAGCTTACAGCGCTGTCCGGCGACGAGGGGGCGCGACGGGTTCTCAAGAGGCGGACGGACCTGCGCGAGGTGCCGGTCGACGATCCGGGAATCCATCTCGACCTCGACACGCCGGAGGCGGCGGCGGCTTACGAAGCGAAGCGGGACTGACCGCTTTACGAAGCGGCGGTGCGCCCTACATCGCCGGTTCCTGAACGGCGGGAGCGGGGTTTCATGGGCCGGTATCTGATCTGGGGCGGTTCGGGCGGCATCGGGGCCGCGATCGCGCGGCGGCTCGCCGCCGAGGGCCACCAGCTGCATCTCGCAGCGCGCGACGCACACAAGCTAGAGGCGGTGGCGCACGACATCGGCGCGACGTTCACCGTCGCCGACGCGCTCGATGGCGATGCCGTCCGCCGCGCGACCGAGGAGGCGGCGGCCGGCGCGGCCCTCGACGGGCTCTGCTATGCGGTCGGATCGATCAACTTGAAGCCTGCCCAGCGCCTGAGCGATGCCGACATCGAAGGCGATTTCCGGCTCAACGCGCTTGGTGCGTTCCGGGCGGTGCAGGCGGCATTGCCGGCTCTAAAAAAAGCTGAAGGTCCGTCGTCGGTGCTGCTGTTTTCCACCGTCGCGGTGGCGCAGGGCTTTGCCGCTCACGCCTCCGTTGCCATGGCGAAGGGCGCCATCGAGGGGTTGGTCCGGGCACTCGGGGCGGAACTGGCGCCTAAGGTCCGGGTCAACGCGATCGCGCCCTCACTGACGCGCACCCCGCTCGCCGCGACGCTGACCGCCAACCCTTCGGTCGCGGAGGCCATCGCGGGTCTGCATCCGTTGCAGCGGCTCGGCGAGGTCGACGATATCGCGCCGCTCGCCGCATTGCTCCTGTCGCCCTCGTCCGGCTGGATCACCGGCCAGGTCATCGGCGTCGATGGCGGGCGTTCCACGCTGCGCACCAAAGGCTAGGCGGCAGGGTGATGGGCGTCCTGCGGCTCGTCCTCGGCGACCAGCTCACCCGCTCGGTCTCCTGCCTCAACGGCCTCGATCCGGAAGCCGACATCGTCCTCATGGTCGAGGTGGTCGAGGAGGCGACCTATGTCCGCCACCACAAGCAGAAAATCGCCTTCCTGTTCGCAGCGATGCGGCACTTCGCGCACGCGCTGCAGGCGGAGGGCGTCAGGGTCGACTATGTGCGGCTCGACGATCCTGGCAATTCGGGCTCCTTCGGTGGCGAGGTGGAGCGGGCGGTGAAGCGCCACCGCCCCGAGGCGGTGATCGTTACCGAGCCCGGGGAATGGCGGGTGCTGCAGATGATGCAGGACTGGCGCGAGGAACTCGGCGTTCCCGTCCACATCCGCGACGACGACCGCTTCGTCTGCTCGCGCGAGGCCTTCGCCCGCTGGGCCGACGGGCGCAAGGCGCTGCGGATGGAGTTCTTCTACCGCGAGATGCGACGCGCCACCGGCTATCTGATGGACGCGGCCGGCGAGCCCGAAGGCGGGCAATGGAACTTCGATCACGAGAACCGGAAGCGGCTGCCTGTGGGAGTCAAGGTTTCGCCGCCGCCGCGTCCCGAAGCCGATACCGTTACACGCGAGGTGCTGGACCTCGTGGCGGCCCGCTTCCCCGATCATTTCGGCGATCTGGAACCCTTTGTGTGGGAGACGACGCGGGTCGGCGCGCTGAAAGCGCTCAACGCCTTCGTGCGCGAGCGGCTACCTTTCTTCGGCGACTATCAGGACGCGATGAAGCAGGGCGAGCCCTTCCTCTTCCATGCGGTGATCTCGCCTTATCTCAATGCCGGGCTGCTCACGGCAAGGGAGGTCTGCGAGGCGGCGCTCGGCGCCTATGCCGAGGGAGGGGTGCCGCTGAACGCGGTCGAAGGCTTCGTGCGCCAGATCATCGGCTGGCGGGAATATGTGCGTGGCATCTACTGGCTGAAGATGCCGGACTACGCGAAGATCAACGTCCTCAACGCCAAGCGGCCGCTGCCCTGGTTCTACTGGTCCGGCGAGACGGACATGAACTGCCTGGCCAACGCCATCGGCGACACGCGGGCCCATGCCTATGCCCATCACATCCAGCGCCTGATGGTGACGGGCAATTTCGCGTTGATCGCGGGACTCAATCCCGCCGAGGTCGAGGAATGGTACCTGGTCGTCTATGCCGACGCCTATGATTGGGTGGAACTGCCCAACACCCACGGCATGATCCTGTTCGCCGATGGCGGGCTGCTGGGATCGAAGCCCTATGCGGCTTCGGGCGCCTATATCGACCGCATGTCGGATTATTGCGGTTCGTGCCGCTACGACGTGAAGCGGAAGGCCGGGCCGGATGCCTGCCCGTTCAACTATCTCTACTGGCACTTCCTGATGGAGAACGAGGCGCGGCTGAAGAACAATGTCCGCCTCGCCATGCCGTATCGCAATCTGGGGCGAATGGACGCGAAGCGGAGGGCGGAGATCCGCGCGGATGCCACGCGCTTCCTCGACAGTCTGGCGGACACCGCTCAAAACTTGGCGTAGCCGCCGAGTGTCCAGTAAAGGCCGTGGCGGCCATCGTCGGGCACATGCCAGCCGACCGAGGTCGAGAGGTGCAGCCGCCAGAGGGTGAGCGGCCCGACATGAAGGCCGAGGCGGCCGAAGCGCGATTGCTCGTCGACATAGAGGATCATCTCCGGTCCCCAATGCGCCTTGCGCAGCACTGACATGCCCGAAGGCAGCGCGTAGCCCGCGGCGCCCCGCGCCCAGATGCTCTCCCGTGCACTGCCCGCAACGACGCTGATCTCGGTGAACACGCCCGGCGAGGGCTTGCCCCAGAAATCCATGGCGGCGGCGAACCCGGCATTGACGCGCTGGTGGAAGGACGGCCGTTCTTCGGACGCGATCGTCTCGGTGCCGATATGGACGGCCCAGCCCGCGTTTGCGCCGACATATTGGAAGCCGACGAAATTGCGCGTCTGAAGCGTCAAGGTGCGCTTGCGCCCATTGGGAGAGAAACGGTCGCGCTGGATGTCTTCGCCGAACCCCAACGTCGTCATGAGCGTCGTGCCGGTCTGGTCGATCGAGCCGCGCACGCGCCGCTTGAATCCGGCGGAGCCGAAGCGTCCGGCGGCATTGTCGTACCCGGCGAACAGAACGCCGCTGATCCGCCGGCGGTCCTGCCAGACGGGGTAATCCTCGCTCGCGTCCTCCGCCAGGCCGCCCACCGGCCACATGCCGGCGACGGCGAGGATCGGGACGAGCCTCGACGCACGACGCAACGACGACCGCATGGGTCCACACGACAATGGACGGCCGGCGAAAAAGCCGGCTCAGGATGAAATGAAATCGGATCTGCAATGATGACGGCGGGGCCGTCGCCCTAAAGGCATCATGCCGTCTGGCTTGAGTCAAATTTCGCGCAGTTTGTAGCAGTCGCCCGTGGCTGCTGCCAAAATGCGCGCCGCATATGGAACGTTCATCTTCCCGGCGGCATCATCCCTACGCAGCCCGGCGCGGTTGCGTCCGGGCGGTGACGCTCGAAGGAACGCGCCATGGTCTCACGGGACTTCCTCCGCCAGCTTGCCGGCTACGGCCTGACGACCGCGGAGATCCTCTACCGCCTGCCTGATCACCCCAACCTGCTGCAGACATACGTCTGGCAGGAATACGACGTCGCGCCGAAGTTCCCGGTCCTGAAGGACTTCCTGGAATTCTGGCGGCGCGAGCTGGAGGGGCCGCTCCTGTCAGTCCGGGTCGCCCATCAGGGCCTGATCCGGCCGGCGGAGATCCGGGCTATCGGCAGCGAGTTCCGGCTGAACTGACGGCGCCTCAGGCGGCTGCGATCGCGCCGGCAGGGCCCGGGCCTTGCCGCATGGCGAGCTTGGCGTCGATCTCCTCGGCCGTCACCGGCCGGGAGAAGAGGTAGCCCTGCAGTTCGTGGCAACCGACCGCCTGGAGGAAGCGATGCTGGTCGACCGTCTCCACGCCCTCAGCGGTGACGGTGAGGCCGAGCGCGCGGCCGAGATGGACCATGGAATGGACGAGGATGGCGGATTCGCCCGTCGCTTCCATGCTTTCCAGGAAGGACCGGTCGATCTTGATCTTGTCGAAGGCGAAGCGGCGCAGATAGATCAGCGAGGAGTAGCCGGTGCCGAAATCGTCCAGCGCCAGGTGAATGCCGTTGGCGCGCAGTTCGATCATGGCGGCCTCCGCCGCGTCGGCATCGTCCACGACGACGCCTTCGGTCAGTTCCAGCTCCAGCCGCGAGGGATCGAAGCCGGTCTCCTCCACGATGCGGATCACCGTCTCCACGAAGTCCTTCTGGCGGAACTGGATCGGCGAGACGTTGACCGCGACGCGCAGGCCCGGCCAGCGACAGCCGTCCTGACAGGCCTTGCGCAGCACCCATTCGCCGAGCGGGATGATGAGGCCGCGTTCCTCGGCGACGGGAATGAACTGCACCGGCGAGATCATGCCGCGCTTGGGGTGCGGCCAGCGGATCAGCGCCTCGACGCCGACGATCGTCTCGCCATCGGCGGAAAGCTGCGGCTGGTAGAACAGCGCCAGCTCGTCGTTCACGATGGCGTTGCGCAGATCGTCCTCGACCACCTTTCGCAGCTTCAGCGTCTCGTCCATCTGACGCTCGAAGAAGCAATAGCGGTTCCGTCCCTCGTTCTTGGCCTGGTAGAGCGCGGTGTCGGCGAGCCGCATGAGCTGCTCGCGATCCATGCCGTTGTCGGGGGCCAGCGAGATGCCGATGGAGACGCCGATCTGCACCTGGGTACCGGCGACGTCGAAGGGCACGGTCAGGTCGGTGAGGATGCGGCGGGCCAGGGCCTCCACGTCCTGGGACTGGCGTACGCCGGTCTGGATGATGGCGAATTCGTCGCCGCCGAAGCGGGCGAGCGTATCGGCGCCGCGCAGAAGGTTGGACAGCCGCCGCGCTACGGCCTTGATGAGTTCGTCGCCGGCGGCGTGGCCGTAGGTGTCGTTGACGTCCTTGAACTTGTCGAGGTCAAGGAAATGAACCGCCAGACCCTCGTCGCCTCGCACGATGCGGGACAATTCCTGGTCGAGCCGCTGGGCGAAGGGCATGCGGTTCGGCAGGCCCGACAGGGGATCGTGGCCGACGAGCTGCCGGGTCCGCTCCTCGGACCGCGCGACGTCCAGAGCCAGCCGCTGCACGTGGAGGAATACAAAGCCTGAGAACAGGATCGCGCCGGCAAGGACGACGAGCGAGACCGGGATGAGCTTCTCGCGCATGACGTCGCCCGGGCGGAACGGATCCCAGGCGATGAAGGCGCGCTGGGCACCCTGGATGTCGGGAACCGGCAGGGCGATCTGGCGCGCGCCGGGGCGCTGGGTGACATGGAGCGTCGCGACATCGTGGCGGCTGGAGATCGCGCGCAGCACGTCGGGCTTGAGCTCCTTGAACGATACCGCGACCAGCCAGTCCCCCCGCTCCACCAGCGTGGAAGGCGCCAGCGGCGCCGCCACGACGATGAAGGCGCGGCCGTTGCGATAGGCGAGGCGCCCGAAGGCGAGGTCGCGCGGGGTCGCGATGGCGGCCATGCGGCGCGACTGGGCAGGCCGGCCGCCCTCAATGCGCAGATACATCTGGGATGCGACCGGCATCATCAGGCTGACGGCGTCCGCCACGTTGCCGCCGAGGTAGGGCGCCCCCGCGATGACCCGGAAATCCCGGTCGATGATATGCGTGCCGTCGAAGCCGAAGAAGCCGTTGGCATGCTCCGCCATGGTCTGGAGCAGGCTGGCGCCCTGGACCTGGCCCTTTGCCATCCAGGCGTCGTCGGCGACCGTCATGCTGGCGAGCTGGCGGGCGCGGCTCTCCAGGTCGTCTTCGATGATGTTGCCGACCTGAACGAGCTGGCGCTCGAGCGCGATGCGGTTGGCGCCGTCGCTGACCCAGACGACCGTCGCCACGACGAGCCCGAAAGCCGCCGCCAGAATGGCGGCGATAGGCCACATCAGCCGGGCGGCAAGTCCGGAGGGCTTTCGCCAGGGCAATGCGAGGACGTCTGGCATCAGGTGCTCACAACAATCAGCGGCGACAATGGCCGATGATTATTGACAAGCCGTATGCGTCCTTTGCGCTTGTCAGGGGCGTTTGGGCTCGTAGGGCGGGCGGGGGATGGCCATATGCGCGGCGCGCAGGGCGGCTGACCAGCGTTCGCGCAAATCATGGAAATAGGGTTCTCCCGGCTCGATCCGGTATTGCACGTCCGACACGAGTGCGTCCCGCCGCAGCACCAGGAAATCGATCGGCAGCCCGACGCCCAGGTTCGAGCGCATCGTGGAGTCCATCGAGATCAGGCCGATCTTCAGGGCGTCATACAACTCGGTCTTCTCGTTGACGGCGCGGTCGAGGATCGGCTTGCCGTATTTGTGCTCGCCGATCTGCAGGAACGGCGCATCTGTGGAGCATTCGATGAAGTTGCCTGCCGAATAGATCATGAAGAGGCGCAGCGGACCCTTGCCGATCTGGCCGCCGAACAGCATCGCCACGTCGAACTTGACGTCAGCCTGCTCGAGGTTCGGCCCGTCGATCTCGCGGACCTGCCGGATGGCCCGCCCGATGAGCTGGGCGGCGCGAAACATGGTGGGCGCCTGGTCCAGGGTCTCGGTCTCCCCGGTCTCGCGATCCTCGACGCCCTCGGCGAGGAGGCTGATGACGGACTGGGAGATGGAGAGGTTGCCGGCCGTGGCGATGGCCAGGACCCGCTCGCCCGGCTTTTCCACGACATGCAGCTTGCGGAATGTGGAGATGTTGTCGAGGCCCGCATTGGTGCGGGTGTCGGCGATCATCACGAGGCCTTCGCGGACGAGGAGGCCGCAGCAATACGTCATTCCGAATCCCCCAAGCTGTTGAGGTTATAAGGAAGGCGGCCCGCTTCCGGCAATCGGCCGGTCAGGACTGCATCTGGCGGGATGACTGACCAACAGCCAGGCGGACCGAAAGGTCCTCGCCGCCCCCGCCGAACCGGCTGCCGCGCACCGGGGCGGCGCCGAGATAATCCAGGCCGACGGCCACGCGGACATGGGCGTCGCTGGGGCTGATGCCGTTGGCCGGATCGAAGCCGACCCAGCCAAGGCCCGGGATCAGCGCTTCCGCCCAGGCATGACCGGCCTCCTGGTTCACGACCTCGTCGACCCGGCGGAAATAGCCTGAAACGTAGCGGGCCGGCATGCCGATGATGCGCGCGCAGGCGAGGAAGACGTGGGTGAGGTCCTGGCAGACGCCGCGCTTCATGGCGAAGGCCTCTGCCGCGGTCGTCGCCGAATGGGTCGGTTCGGTGTCAAAGGTGACTTCGCGGTGGAGCCCCACCATCAGGCGATGGGCGGCCTCGAGCGGGTTGCCGGCACCGGCGGTCATGTCCAGCGCGAAGGCGCGGATGGCCTCGTCCGGGCGGGTGAGGTCGGTCTCCCGCAGGAAGACTCCCTCGGGCACGGGCTCCACCGTGCCGGTGACGACGCCGTTCGTGTCGTGGGTCTCCACCACGCCGCGAACCGATACGCTGAGCCGCTCTACCGAGCCGTCCACGGTGAGGCGGTGGACGAGATTGCCAAAGCCGTCGCTTTCGGCGTGGAGGCGCCCATCGACGTCGATGTCTAGGCGCCAGGAGACAACGTGCTGTCCTTCGTGCGAGCGAGGGGTCAGCCGCAGGATCTGCGTGATCGCCCGGGCGGGCGTCGCATAAGTGTAGACCGTGTCGTGGAGAACCTCGATGCGCATGGCCTGCTCAGATCAGGTACTGCTCGGCGATCGCCGCGCCCACCTTGTTGTTGTCGCGCAGGAAGTCCGTGATGAACTCATGGAGCCCGGACTGGAAGATGCCCTCTATCCGCGCCGAGGCCAGCTTGTCGAGCATCGCCCGCGCCTGCCGCTGGCTTGGCCCGCGCCGGCCATAGGCGTCGGCGATGAGGTCGAGGTGCCGCACGATCGTATCGTAGGATGCGGCGAGCGAGCGCGGCATCTGCCGGTTCAGGATCAGAAGATCCGCCACAAGCCAGGGCTGGACGCTCTGCCGGTACACCCAGTGATAGGCGGTGTGGGCCGAGACCTCCCGGAGGATCGTGGTCCACTGGAAATAGTCGAGGCTGCCGCCGACCTGCTCGGTGTCCGGCAGAAGGACGTGGTATTTCACGTCCAGGATGCGTGCCGTGTTGTCCGCCCGCTCGATGCCGACACCGAGGCGCGAGAACCAGTAGGCGTCGTTACGCAGCATCGTCCTGTAGGCAGAGCCGTCGAAGGCGAGCGAGACGTTCTTCACCCAGTCCAGAAAGCGGGCGAAATCCTCGCGCCCCATCTTCTTGTTATCGAACTGGCGAAGCTCCAACCAGGCCCCGTTCAGCGCGTCCCACATCTCGGATGTCAGTGCGGTGCGGACCGCACGGGCATTGGTCCGCGCGATCGCCAGGCAATTGCGGATGGAGGAGGGATTGTCCGGGCTGAAGGCCAGGAACTCCCGCACATTGTGCTCGTCGGCGTAGGGGTGCGCCTTGTAGAAGGCGGCAGCGCAGCCGGAGGTCAGGACCGCGCTGTCCCACTCGGTGCCGGCGCCGCCGTAATTGGACGGCAGCGAGGAGAGCCGCAGTGTCGCCTCCAGGATGCGTGCCAGAAACTCGGCGCGCTCCACATAGCGGGCGGTCCAGTAGATGTGGTCGGCGGTACGACTAAGCATCGAGCACCCAGGTATCCTTGGTTCCGCCGCCCTGGCTGGAATTGACCACGAGCGAGCCTTCCTTCAGCGCCACGCGGGTGAGCCCGCCCGGCACGCACCGCACGCCGTCCGCGCCCGAGAGCACGAAGGGCCGCAGATCGACGTGGCGCGGCGCGATGCCCGACGCCGCGAAGGTCGGACAGGTGGAGAGCGCCAGCGTCGGCTGCGCGATGAAGCCGGCGGGGTCATGCCGCAGCTTCTTGCGGAAGGCCTGGATCTGCTGCTGCGTCGCATGGGGGCCGACGAGCATGCCGTATCCGCCCGATCCGTTGACCTCCTTGACCACCAGCTCGGGCAAATGGTCGAGGACATAGGCCAGCGCCTCCGGCTCCCGGCAGCGCCAGGTCGGCACGTTTTTCAGGATCGGCTCCTCGCCGGTGAAGAACCGCACGATCTCCGGCATGTAGGAATAGACCGCCTTGTCGTCGCACACGCCGGTACCGACGGCGTTGGCGAGCGTGACGTTGCCGGCGAGGTAGGCGTTCATGAGGCCGGGCACGCCCAGCGCGCTGTCGGGCCGGAAGGTGAGGGGATCGAGGAAGTCGTCGTCGATGCGCCGGTAGATGACGTCGACCCGCTGCGGGCCTTCGGTCGTGCGCATGTAGACGACGTCGTCGCGGACATAGAGATCGGAGCCCTCGACGAGCTCCACACCCAGCTTGTCGGCCAGGAACGAGTGCTCGTAGAAAGCCGAATTGTACTGGCCCGGCGTCAGCAGCACGACGTTGGGATTGCGGCGGCCGGCTTCGGGGGCGACCGAGCGCAGCGTCGCGAGCAGCGCGTCGGGATAATTGTCGACCGGCGCTATCCTGTGCTCCGCGAAGAGCTCCGGGAAGAGCCGCATCATCACCTCCCGGTTCTCCAGCATGTAGGAGACGCCGGACGGTGTTCGGGCATTGTCCTCCAGGACATAGAACGTATCGGCATCCACCCGCACGATATCGATACCCGAAATGTGGACGTAGATGTCGTGGGGCACCTTCTGGCCGATCATCTCGACCCGGTAGAACGGGTTGCGGTCGACGAGGTCCGCCGGGATGACGCCCGCCCTGATGCATTCGCGCGGGCCGTAGACGTCGCGCAGGAAGGCATTGAGCGCGTTGACGCGCTGCTCCAGGCCTTTGCGCAGCTTGGTCCATTCCTCCTGCGTGATGATGCGCGGGATGATGTCGAAGGGGATGAGCCGTTCGGTGTCCTGCGTGTCGCCATAGACGGCAAAGGTGATGCCGACACGGCGGAAGAAATGCTCGGCCTGGCTGCGCCTCAGATCGAGAAGCTCGGGCGGCGCGCTGTCCAGCCAGATCTTCAGCGCACGGTAGGCCGGGCGCACGGCGTCGCTGCCGAGGCCCATTTCGTCGAAAGCCGCCAAGCGGTCCTCCCCATCCCTGTCACGTCACGGTAGCCGCAAAATCCGCGCCATCAAGTCGGAGCCGCTTACGCCGTTCGGACCGACGGTCCGGCGACGGTGCTGCCTGTTCTATAGGCAACTGATGCCGAACCGGTCGGCCGACCGGATGCGGTGGGGATCAGGAGGGGCTCCGGCTGCGGTCGATGAGGCGCACGGAGCTGGCTTGAGGGCCCATCGGCCCCTCGTCGGTCGCCATCGTGACATGGACCATCATGCCGACTTTCATCTGGTCGAACACGTCCCCGGCCACGGCATTGCGCGTGAAATACAGTTCCGGCGCGTTGTCCGACTGGATGAAGCCGTAACCCTGATCGGGGAAGATGCGCACGACCATGCCGGCCATGCCGTCGGAGGCGGCCGGGGTAGCCTCCTGGTCGCGGGTGCCGGACAGCTTGTCGAGCTGGCGCTCCACCGCCTCGAAGGCATTGTTGAGCGCGGCCGTGTGGTCCTCCTTGGCCTCGTGCCGGTTTTCCGAATCCTTGCCGATCACGGGTCCGCGGCCGGGAACCTCGGCCTCCACGGAGATCTGGATCGGCACTTTGGCAGAGCCGGCACCCCGATGAGGAACCTCCACCACGACGCGACAGCCGATCAGGCGAGGATAAAGATGTTCGAGGCGGTCCACGCGCTCGCGGATCAGCGCCTCAAGCGCCGGAGACGTATCGAGGCCCTTGAAAGCGATCTGAAGCGGTCGTTGCATGGCTGCGCTCCTGCGGATGGACGGCCCCTTCGGCCAACTCGTCCACGGACAGGCTGTTCCGCAGGCCAGACCGTCCATGGCTTGGCAGTGCCGAATTATCTGACTAAAGTCAGGTAATGGATGCTCAGCAGATCGCGCAGGTGCGCCGGTTCAACCGGGTTGTGACGCAGCGCGTCGGCGCGCTGGAAGACAGCTACCTCGCGCGCGGACGTCCACTCGGGCAAGCGCGGCTCCTGTTCGAGATCGGCCCCGAAGGTGCCGAACTGCGCGGGCTCCGGGACCGGCTGCGGCTGGATTCCGGCTATCTCAGCCGGCTCCTGCGCGCGCTGGAGGAGCAGGGCCTCGTTGCCATGGAGGCTTCCGGCGACGATGCGCGCGGCCGGCGGGTCGCCCTGACGCCGGCGGGGCTCGCGGAGCACGCAGCTTATGAGAGCGGCTCGCAGGACTTCGCTGCAACGCTCCTCGCCGCCCTCGCTCCGGCGGAACGGGAGCGCCTCGTCAAGGCGATGGCGGAGGTCGAGGCGCTGCTGGAAGCGTCCGTCGTCACCATCGCCTTCGAGCGGCCGGATACCGCCGACGCGATCGCTTGCCTCTCGGCCTATTTCGCCGAGCTCGACCGCCGGTTTCAGGGCGGTTTCGATCCGGGCGCGCCCGTGGAACGCCTGGCCGAGGGGCTTGCCGCCGACGGCCATTTCCTGATGGCGCGGCGGGAGGGCCGGCCCATCGGCTGCGTGGCGCTCGTGCCGCTGGACGAAGCGACCGGCGAGATCAAGCGTCTCTGGATCGACGCCTCGGCCCGCGGCGCCGGATTGTCCCGCCGCCTGATGGAGCGGATGGAGGACAAGGCGCGGGCGCTCAGCCTGACGCGCCTCGTCCTCGACACCAACCGCACGCTAGCCGAGGCGCAGGCGCTCTACAGGCGCCTCGGCTACCAGCAGATCGGGCGTTACAACGACAATCCCTACGCCGACCACTTCTTCGAGAAACGGCTGGCCTGACGACGGTCAGGTTCGAGGCGCGGCGATCGCCAGATCGGCGACCGCCTCGGCGGTCGCCGCCGAGAGCGTCCAGCCGAGATGGCCATGGCCCGTATTGTAGAGGATGCCCGGATGGCGCCCGCGCATCACCCGAGGCAGCATGTCCGGCATCATCGGGCGCAGGCCCGCCCAAGGCACGACCTGGCGGGTGCTCATGCCGGGGAAGTGCTCGCGGCACCAGCGCACGAGCGGTTCGATGCGTGCCGCGCGGATATCGCGGTCGATGCCGGCGAACTCGGCTGTCCCGGCGACCCGGAACCGGTCGGCGCCGAGCCGGCTCGTCACGATTTTCGCCTTGTCATCGAGGAGGCTGACCCAGGGCGCAGCCGCCTGGTCGTCCGCGGTCTGCAACTGCACGGTGATGGAATAGCCCTTCACCGGGTAGACATTCACGCGGTCGCCGAGACGCGCGGCAAGGGCGCGGGACATGATCCCGGCGCAGATCACGACCTGATCGAAGCGGGACATCTCGGCGGGCCAGTCGCCGCCCTCGGCGCGGGGTTCCGTCGACCGGTGGCGCAGGGTCGCCCCGAGGGCGCCCGGTGTGATGTCCTCGACAGCGGTTGCGAAGCGCAGGCGCACGCCCCGGCGCTCGCAGGCGCGGGCCAGGCCGTTCGTGAACTTGTGGATGTCGCCGGTGAAATCGTCCGGCGTGAAATAGCCGCCATGGATCGTGCCTTTCAGCGATGGCTCGATCAAGGCGATCTCCGCCGGCGTGACGGCGCGGCGTTCGACACCGCCTTTCGCCAGCAGGGCAGAGACACGGCCTGCCGCCTCGAACTCCGCCTTCGAGGCATAGAAGTGAAGGATGCCGCGGGACTCGGCATCGAAGGCGATCGCCTCGTCTTCCGCCAGGCGCTTCAGGTGTGCGCGCGCCTCGACGGCGAGGCGGGCGGTGGTGATCGTATTGTCCTCGTAGCGCGGGATCGCGGCGAGAAACTGCGCCATCCAGGACAGCTTGTGCCAGGACGGGCGCGGATGGACGAGGAGCGGGGCTCCGGGCGTCAGCATCCAGCGCAGGCCCTTCAGCACCGTCGCCCAACTGTTCCAGACCTCTGCGTTGGAGGCGGAGAGCTGGCCGCCATTGGCGAAGGACGTTTCCATGGCCGCATAGGGATGGCGATCGAAGAGCGTGACCGCGCAGCCGCGGCGGGCGAGCGCATAGGCCGTCGTGACGCCGGTGACGCCGCCGCCGATGACGGCGACGGAGAGCGGACGGTCACCGATGTCGCGAACGGGCGCGGGCGAGACGGGCGTGGCAGTGAGAACAGACGACATGGCATTCTCCCCCCGAACGGATCGGGTCGAATGCCCCTTCTGTCATTGGCCTGAGAGTTTCGCGCGGGACCCGCGGACCGGGCTCCGGCTTACACCGTCGGCGGGAGCATGAGGCTCCGCTTTCCAGAATCTGTCACGTCGCAGCGGTCCTTGGGCCTGAGAGTTTCCGGGGCGGTTGCTCCTTCGGCGACGGCGAACCGTCTCTCCCGCATGCGATCCCAATCTTGCATATATCGAGCGATCCGTCAACGTCTATATAAGTAAATTTTCCAGAAAAATGAATAAAGCGGCGCAGTGCGCCGCTTTATCAAAAGTATATATTATGTCGAACTTCTTTATTTTCCGGCGGCGACCGCCGCGTTCCATTCCGCCAGGAAGTTGTCGCGGTCCTTGGCGGCGACCGCATCTTCGATGGGGAAAGACTTGATGCCGTCGAGGTTCGGCAGCTTGACGTATTTGGAGACGTCGATGTCGGTCCGGCTCGGCCGGCGGTAGGCGGCTTCCAGAAGCGCGATCTGCGTCTCCTTGGCGAGAAGCAGGTCATAGGTCTTCTTGGCCGCCGCTTCGTTCGGCGCGCCCTTGAGAAGGACGACGAATTCCGGATTCGTGAAGGTGCCTTCCGACGGATAGACCAGCTCGATCTCCTTCTGGCCGCCGGCGACATAGGCGTAGCCGTTGGACTCGAAGGTGAGGCCGACCGCATATTCGCCCTGCGCCACGGCACGCAGCACGGTGGCGGCCTGCGCCGTCACGACGACGTTGGACGCCAGCCGCTTCAGGCCCTCGGGACCCAGCTGTTCCCGGATGCCCCACAGGATCGTGTAGGCGGTCGAGCTGTTGACCGGATCGGCGATGATGACCTTGCCCTTCCAGCGCCGGTCCATCAGGTCGCTCCAGGTCTTGGGCGCCGGATTCCCGCCGAGCTGGTTGTTGTTCACCATCATGACGGCGACGTGCATGTTGGAGGCGGTCCAGAGGTTCTCCTTGTCCACCAGCGCCGGCGGGATCGCCGAGGCGGCCGGCGACCTGTAAGGGACGAAGAGCTGCCGGAAGGCGCCGAGCGTATTGGCGCTGGCGCTCCAGAAGATGTCGGCCTGCGGACGGGACAGCTCGCTCTCCACGCGCCGCAGCATCTGGGCGCTGCCGCCGTTGATCGCGCTGATCTTCACGTTGGGCAGGAGCTGGGCGCCGGTATCCAGCACGGCCTGGACCGATTGCTGGTTGTTGGACGTGTAGATGACGGTCGAGCCGGCGGTCTTGTCCTGCGCGAAGGCCGGCGCGGCGAGGGTCGCAGCGAAGCCGGCGAGCACGTCCCGGCGGGTCAGTTGGAATGTCATGATGATCCCCTTTTGTGTCCTCGACCGCTTTTGTCCGCTCGGCATAGTCCCCTGGCGGTCGTCCGGGGGCACGCCGTCGATGGATCGCTGCCTCATCGCGATCCGAAAATGTCCAGCCTGAACACGGTGGTCGCGAGCAGGATGGGGATGACGATCATCAAAACGAGCACGAAGCCGTAGGCGGAAGCCTGAGCCATCAGGCCGCTGTCGATTAGCCGGAAGATCTGGATCGGCATCGTCTCGCGGCCGCCGGAATAGACCACGACCGAGGCGCTGAGCTCGGCCACCGTGGTCGTCCAGACCAGCACGCCGGCGGCGGCGACCGATGGGATCATCAGCGGCAGCACCACTTTGGCGAAGGAGCGCAGAGGCGGCACGCCGAGGCTGATCGAGGCCTCCTCGATGGAATTGGGGATGTTGTAGAGCGTCGAAGAGGCGTTGCGGATGCCGAAAGGCAGCCGGCGAATGACATAGGCGAGCACGATGATGGCGCCCGTGCCCGTGATCGCCATCCAGCCGCTGTTGAACGACATGACCAGGCCGATGCCAATGACCGTGCCGGACAAGGCCAGCGGCAGGGCCGTCAAATAGTCGATCGCCGGGGTCAGGATCGTCCGCTTCTTGACGATGAGATAGCTGACCAGGGTGGCGAAGAACACGCTGATCAGGGTCGCCGTGCCGGCATAGAGCAGCGTATTGATGATCGGATCCGGCGCGTTGACGAAGACGCGCCAGAGATGGGCGGTGGTCCATTCGCCCCAGCGCATGACCGGTCCGCGCGAGACGGTGAAGGCGCCGGCGACGACGGTCGCTAGGGGCAGGAGGGAGATGATGACGACGAGGGCGGCCGCCAGCGCCAGGCCGAACGATTTCAAGCCCCGCATGGCGACGGGCTTGGCCCCGCGTCCCAGGACGATCTCGTAGCGCCCCCGGGAGACGACCCAGCGCTGCAGGAAGAGGACGAGAGCCACCAGGCCGATGGAGACGCTGGCGAGCGTGCTTTGCATGACCGGATCGGTGCTCACCTCCGAAATGAAGGTCTGGTAGGTCAAGACCGAGAGGAGCTCGACCTTGTGGCCCAGGATGGTCGCCACGGCGAAATTGCCGACGACAAGGGTAAAGACGAGCAGGGCGCTGGCGAGGATCGCCGGCAGCACGACCGGCAGCATCACCTTCAGGCGCGAGACGGCCGGCGATGTGCCGAGCCCGCGCGCGGCCTCTTCCAGCTGCGCGTCGAAGCCGCGTATGGCCGCGAGCGTGCCGATGTAGACATACGTGTAGTAGATGAAGGTCATGACCGTGATCAGGCCCGGCCAGCCGTAAAAGCTTGGCAGGCCGATGCCCCAGCCCGCCAGCGTCCGGGTCAGGAGGCCGTTATTGCCCAGCATCATCAGCCAGGTCTGGGCGGCGATGACCTCCGGCACGACCAGGGTCGTGAGCGGCAGGATCGCGATCAGTGCCTTCCCCGGGAAGTCGTAGCGCGCCGCCACGTAGGCAAGCGGCACGCCGATGGCTGTCGCAGCGAGGGTCACGATGGCGCCGAGCGTCACCGTGTTGGCGACCGCGCGCAGATATTTCGGCTCAGCCAGCAGCACGCTCCATCCCGAGCGTCCGTCCGCGCGGGCGCTGGAGAGGCTGGAGGCCAGCACGTTGATGAGCGGATAAAGCAGCGTGACGATCAGGATGACCAGCACCGCGAGGGCCAGCCAGAACCAGACCGATCGCACCTGCGCCGTCATGACCGCACCACCAGCGTCTTGGCGGAGTCGAGGACGACGCCGACCGGATCGCCGATGGCGAAGCCGCTGTGGTCCTCGCCATGCAGGTCCACGGCAAGCTGGCGCTGCGCGACCTCGATGCCATAGGCGGTCTTGCCGCCCAGATATTGCTTGCGCCTGACGATGCCGGGCAGCGTCCCCGCCGCGTGACCTCGGATCAGGGCGATGTCCTCCGGCCGGGCGACGAGCGTCGCGCTACCTGCACCGAGCGCCTCGGGCGCGAGGGCGGCGACGGGGATGCCGCCCAGATTGACCCGGGTCGGCATGCCGGCGGCGAGCGGGGCTTCCAGATCCACCGGCACGGTGTTCGCTGCGCCGACGAAGTCCGCGACATAGGCCGAGACCGGGCGGCGATAGATGTCCTCCGGCGGCCCTACCTGTTCCAGGCTGCCCTGGCGCATCAGCCCGATCCGGTCGGAGAGGGCGAGCGCCTCCTCCTGGTCGTGGGTCACGAAGACGGTGGTGATCCCGGCCTCCCGCTGCAGGTCGGCGATCGTCTCGCGCACCTGGACCCGCAGCTTGGCGTCAAGGTTCGACAGGGGCTCGTCCATGAGCAGGACCTGCGGCTGGATCACCAGCGCGCGGGCGAGCGCCACGCGCTGGCGCTGCCCGCCGGACAGGGCGACCGGATGCCGTTCGGGGAAGGCTGAAAGGCCGACGCGCTCCAGCGCCTCGCCGACCTTGCGCCGGATCGTCGCTGCATCGACCCGGCGCGCCCGCAGGCCGTAGGCGACGTTGTCGAACACGGTCTTATCGGGAAAGAGTGCATAGTCCTGGAAGACCATCCCGATGTCGCGCTGGTGCGCCGGCAGGTTCGTCACGTCCCGGTCGCCGAAGCGTAGCGTACCGGACTGGACCGGATTGAAACCGGCGATGGTCCGCAGAAGCGTGGTCTTTCCGCAGCCGGAAGGGCCGAGCAGGGTGAAGAACGAACCTTCCTCGATCTCCAGCGACAACCCGTCGATGACGCGCATGCCTGAATAGGCCACGCTCAACCGGTCGATGACGATCCTTGCCATGTCAGTCGTGCTCCCCCGCGCGCCCGGCCCGGGCCATGCGGCCCCGGTCCAGGATGTACGCCTCCACCTTATCGAGTCGGTTCGGTAGCACGTCCATCCGCTCATCACGTGCATGAAGATCGGCAAGATGCGCAGGCAGAGCCGGCCTGATGCCGGTCGCGGCCTCGACCGCGTCGGGGAACTTCGCCGGAGCCGCCGTCGCCAGCACGATGACCGGGGTGCCTGGTGCCTCGGCGAGGCGACGGCGGGCGGCGGCGAGGGCTGTCGCCGTGTGCGGATCGGCCAGGTAGCCGGAGTCCCGGCGCACCCGCGCCATCTCCCTGTCGGTCGCGGGCTCGTCAGCGGCAAAAGCGTCGAACTCAGCCCGGATCGCGGCCAGGACCGGGTCCGGCAGGACGAAACGGCCCTCCGTGGACAGGCGGGTCATCGCGTCCCGCACGAAGCGCGCGTCGCGGCCCGACGCGTCGAAGAGCAGGCGCTCGAAATTCGACGAGACCTGGATGTCCATGGACGGCGAGGAGGTCGGCACGACTTGGCGCACCTCGTAGGCGCCGGTCTCAAGCGTCCGGGCGAGGATGTCGTTGCGGTTGGTGGCGACGATCAGCCGGTCGATCGGCACGCCAAGGCGCTTGGCGGCATAGCCGGCGAAGACATCGCCGAAATTGCCGGTCGGCACGGCGAAGCTGACAGGCCGGGCAAAGCCGCAGAGGGCCGCCGCGGCCGTCACGTAATAGACGGCCTGCGCGGCGATCCTGCCCCAGTTGATGGAATTGACGGCGAGCAGCCGCGTCCGGTCGCGGAAATCGGCATGGCCGAGCATCGCTTTCACCAGGGCCTGGCAGTCGTCGAATGTGCCTTCGACCGCCATGGCCCAGGAATTGGTGAAGCGCGGCGTCGTCATCTGCCGCCGCTGCACTTCCGAAACCCGGCCGAGCGGGAAGAGCGTGAAAAGGTCGATCCGGTCGAGCCCGCCGAAGGCGTCGATCGCGGCCGATCCGGTATCGCCGGAGGTGGCGCCAGCGATCGTGGCGCGCTCTCCGCCAGCGGTGAGCGTGTGGTCGATCATCCGGGCCAGGAGGCGCATCGCCACGTCCTTGAAGGCGAGCGTCGGGCCGTGGAAGAGCTCCAGGACGAAGAGGTTGTCATCGACCTGGACGAGCGGGGCGACGCAGGCGTGGCGGAACGCACCGTAGGCACCCTCGACCATGCGCTGCAATTCGGCCGGCGGGAAGGCATTGCCGGTCAGCGTGGCGACAACCTTGGCCGCCGTATCCACATAGGGCGCGCCGCGGACCTCGGCGAAATCCCGAGCGGACCAGGCCGGCCAGTCGTCCGGCATGTAGAGACCGCCATCGGGAGCCAGGCCCCGCAGCATCGCGTCGGCGAAATGGGCCGCGCCGGCGCCGCCCCTGGTGGAGGTGAAGCGCATCGCCGTCATGCCCCCGCGGTGACCGGGTCGGGCAGGCGCTTCGTCCAGTCCAGGATGACCTTGCCGCAGCGTCCGGAAGCCATCGTCTCGAAGCCGTGGGCGAAGTCCTGCGCGTCGAAACGGTGGGTGATGACCTTGCGAACGTTAAGCCCGCTCTGGAGCATGGCCAGCATCTTGTGCCAGGTCTCGAACATCTCCCGGCCGTAGATCCCCTTGATCGTCAGCATCCGGAAGACGACGCGGTTCCAGTCGATGGCGAAGGGGCGGGAGGGGATGCCCAGCAGTCCGATCCGGCCGCCCATGACCATGCTGGCCACCATCTGGTCGAAGGCGGCGGGCGCGCCGCTCATCTCCAGCCCAATGTCGAAGCCTTCGCGCATCCCCAGCCGCGCCGTTACATCCGCAAGGTCCTCGCGGGACACGTCGACGGGCACGACGTCGGCGACGGACGCGGCCAGGTCCAGCCGCTCGCGGTTGATGTCGGTGATGACGACGTGGCGTGCGCCGACATGGCGGGCGACCGCGGCGGCCATGATGCCGATGGGGCCGGCGCCGGTGACGAGCACGTCCTCGCCGACGAGGTCGAAGGAGAGGGCGGTGTGGACCGCGTTGCCCAGCGGATCGAGTATGGCTCCGAGTTCGTCGTCGACATCGTCGGGCAGCGGCACGACGTTGAAGGCCGGCACGCGGACATATTCGGCGAAGGAGCCGGGCATGTTCACGCCGATGCCGCGCGTCTCCGGATCGAGATGGAAGCGTCCGCCCCGGCTCGCCCGGCTCTTCATGCCGATGACGT
This sequence comes from Hyphomicrobiales bacterium, assembly GCA_027483945.1. Taxonomy (GTDB): domain Bacteria; phylum Pseudomonadota; class Alphaproteobacteria; order Rhizobiales; family Beijerinckiaceae; genus JAIXTM01. Next base: position 40,571 of record JAIXTM010000008.1, read on the forward strand.
GGCCTTCGCCCGAGACGCGCTGGCCGACGGCAAGGTCGGTCACGCCCGAGCCGACCTCGACGATCTCGCCCGCGAACTCGTGCCCGACGATCATCGGAACCGGCACGGTCGAACGCGCCCAGTCGTCCCATTGGTAGATATGGATGTCGGTGCCGCAGATGCCGGTGCGGTTGACGCGGACCAGCACGTCGTCGCGGCCGATGGCCGGAATGGGCTCCTCGCTGGCCCACAGGCCGGGCTCGGACCGCGCCTTGACGAGAGCTCTCATGATGCGGTCCCTCTAGATCAGGCCGAGCGAGCGCCCGGCATCGGTGAATGCTGCGATGGCCGTGTCGATGTCGGCGGGGCCGAGCGCCGCCGACACCTGGGTCCGAATCCGCGCCTTGCCGCGCGGCACGACAGGGAAGAAGAAGCCGGCGACGAAGACGCCGCGCTCGTCGAGCGCGGCCGCCATAGCCTGCGCGGCCTGCGCCTCGCCCAGCATGACCGGGATGATGGGCGTTTCACCGGGGACAAGATCGAACCCGGCCGTGGACAGTCCTGCCCGCAGGCGGGCTGCGTTGGCTCGCAGACGTGCGCGCAGGTCGTTGCCGGCCGCCGCGATCTCCAGCGCTTTCAGCGCGCCAGCCGCGACCGGCGGCGCCAGCGAGTTGGAGAAAAGGTAAGGACGCGCGCGCTGGCGCAGCAGGTCAATGATCGGCTGGCTGGCGGCGACGAAGCCGCCCATGCCGCCGCTGAGCGTCTTGCCCAGCGTGCCGGTGACGATGCCGACGCGGCCGCCGGCGCCTGTCAGTTCGGGCGTGCCCCGGCCGGTGGCGCCCAGATGCCCCGTCGCATGGCAATCGTCGACCATGACCACGGCGCCGTAACGCTCGGCCAGATCGCAGATTTCCGGTAGCCGGGCGATATGGCCGTCCATGGAGAAGATGCCGTCGGTGACGACGAGCTTGAGCCGGGCGCCGTCGCGGTTCGCCTCGCGCAGCCGGTCCTCGAGCTCGTTCATGTCGCCGCTGGCATAGCGGTAGCGCGCGGCCTTGCAGAGCCGGATGCCGTCGATGATCGAGGCGTGGTTCAGGCTGTCTGAGATGACGGCATCGCCTTCGCCGAGCAGCGGTTCGAAGACCGCGCCGTTGGCATCGAAGCAGGCTGCGAACAGGATCGCGTCGTCCTTGCCGAGATAAGCCGCGATGGCCTGTTCCAGTTCGCGGTGAAGCGTCTGCGTCCCGCAGATGAAGCGGACCGAGGCCATGCCGAACCCGTAACGGTCCAGCGCTTCGTGGGCGGCCGCGACGATCTCGGGATGGTTGGCGAGCCCGAGATAGTCGTTGGCGCAGAGATTGAGGTAAGGGCGCTCGCCCCCCGACGTCGCAACGGTGACACGCGGCCCCTGGGGCGAAGCGATGCGCCGCTCCGTCTTGTAGAGCCCGTCCGCGCGGATGCCCGCCAGAACCTCTTCGACCGCTGAGACGATACCGGACGACATGGCCTCGTTCCCCTTCGGAAACGAAGCTATTCCGATATATAGGATTCAGTCAACCGATATATTGGATATTGAACTAGCGGTAGAGATTGACCAGCAGGGCCTTGCACAAGCCATTGCTGTTGTTGCGAATTTCGTGCGCGACATCGACGGGGTACCTGGCCGTCTCGCCGGCCCGCACCGAACGGGTAAAGCCACCGCTGGTGACGTCGAGCTCGCCTTCAAACACCGTCAGGTGCTCCATGGCTCCGGCGGAATGGGGCGAGGAAATCAGCGCCCCGCCGGCGGCGATCTCCACCTCGTACCATTCGAGCGATCCCGCCATGCGGGGCGGGGAAAGGATGCGCAGGCGGCACTTGCCGTCGGTGCTGCGCGTTTCCGGCGTCGCCAACCGACCCGTGACCTCGATGACGTCGTTGGGGTCGCGCGCCTCGTAGGCCTCGACCAGATCGGTCAGGTTGATGCGAAGCGCCCTTGTCAGGCCCCAGAGCACCGCGAAGGTGGGATTGGCCTGGCCGCGCTCCACCTGGGACAGCATGGATTTCGACACACCGGAGAGATTGGCGAGCTGCTCCAGCGTCAGCCCCTGCTCCTTGCGGTGGCGCTGCAGGACCGGTCCGATATCGGGAACGCGTATGTCTTCCATGGGCGGTCTCGTTGAACAGCGGGACTATAGCAGGCGGGCGGCGGCGCGCATCCAGGCTCAGGCCCGGTCGACCGCGCGGCGGACAAGCGCGAGCGCATCGGCATGGCGCGCCTTGTCCCCTGCGGCCAGGATCTGCGGGCCGCTCGCCATGGTGAGGGGGCGGCCGTGCCAGTCGGTCACGACGCCGCCGGCGCCCTCGATGATCGGTCGGAACGGCGCGATGTCGTGGATTTTCAGGCGCGTATCGAGTGCGAGGTCGATCCGGCCAGCGGCGAGAAGGCCGTAACTGAGGCAGGAGCCGCCATAGATGCGCCAGGCCGTGTGCGAGCGTAGCGCCTCCAGGGCGCCGCGTTCTTCCGGCGCGTAGAAGTCGGGATTGCTGGTGGACAGGATCGCTTCCTCCAGCGCCTCGCAGGACCGCGTCCGGCACGGCGCGCCGTTATGCAGGGTCGGGCGTCCCGCCACGCCGACCCAGCGGTCCCCCGTGGCGGGCTGGTCGATGATGCCGATCAGCGGCTCGTCGTTCCGCATCAGGGCAATGAGGGTGCCGTAGACGGGGATGCCGGCAATATAGGCCGCCGTGCCGTCGATCGGGTCGATCACCCAGGCGAATTCGGCGCCAGCGCCCGACGCGCCGAATTCCTCGCCGATGATGCCGTGACCCGGGAAGCGGGCCTCGATCTGCTGGCGCAGCCGCTGCTCGATGGCGCCGTCGAGCGCGGTGACGAAGCTGCGGTCGGCCTTGACCTGCGCCTCCGGACGGCCGGCGCCTGCGTCATCCAGCATAGCCCGGCTTTCGGCCGCCAGTTCCTCGGCGAACGTGACGAGGCCGTCGAGCTCGCTGTCCTTCAACGTGGTCATGCCCCGTAAATCCCCGTATTGCAGCACCGCCGGTCGTTCAGATCAGCTGCAGGCCCTTTAGGCTCGCATGGCCCTCCCGGCCCACGATGATGTGGTCGTGGACAGCGACGCCCAGCGGCTTGGCGATGTCCACGATGTCCCGCGTCATCCGGATGTCGGCCGCCGAAGGCGAGGGGTCGCCCGAGGGGTGGTTGTGCACCAGGATGATCGCGGTCGCCGAGAGCTCGAGCGCCCGCTTCACCACCTCGCGCGGATAGACCGGCGTGTGGTCGACCGTGCCGGTCTGCTGCACCTCGTCGGCGATCAGTGCATTGCGCTTGTCCAGGAACAGGATGCGGAACTGCTCGCGGTCGGCAAAGGCCATGGCCGTGCGGCAATAATCGATCACCGAAGACCAGGAGGACAGGACCGGGCGCTTGGCGACCGCGCCGCGGGTCAGACGCCGGGCGGCGGCCTCCACGGCTTTCAGGTCGTCCACGACCGCTTCGCCCAGCCCCTTGACCTCCAGGAGCCGGCCGCGCGGCGCGGCCAGCACCTCGGCGAAGCTGCCGAAGCGTTTCAGTAGATCCTTGGCTATGGGCTTCACGTCCCGCCGCGGGATGGCGCGGAAAAGGACGAGTTCCAGCAGTTCGTAGTCGGGCAGGGCCTCGCCCCCCGCCTCGCGGAAACGGGCACGGAGCCGCTCCCGGTGGCCGAGATAATGGGCGTCCTCGTCCTCGCTCATGCGCGGGGATGGGCGGGGAAGTCGAGGCCGCCGGGCGAGAGCGTGAAGATCTCCACCCCCGTCTCGGTGACGGCGACGCTGTGCTCGAACTGGGCGGAGAGCGAGCGGTCGCGCGTCACGCTGGTCCAGCCGTCCGCCAGGATCTTCACGTGCGGGCGGCCGAGATTGATCATGGGCTCGACGGTGAAGAACATGCCTGGCTTCAATTCAGGCCCGTCGCCGCGCCGGCCGACATGGAGCACGTTCGGCTCGTCGTGGAACAGCCGACCCAGGCCGTGGCCGCAAAAGTCCCGCACGACCGAGCAGCGTTCCGCTTCCGCATAAGCCTGGATGGCCGCGCCGATATCGCCGAGATGCGCGCCGGGCCGGATCGCCGCGATGCCGCGCATCAGGCTTTCATACGTGACCTCGCATAGGCGGGCTGCCTTCCGCGGCACCTCGCCGACATAGTACATGCGGCTGGCATCGCCGTGCCATCCGTCAACGATCAGCGTCGCGTCGATATTGACGATATCGCCCTCGCGCAGCGGCTTCTCGTCCGGAATACCGTGGCAGACGACATGGTTGATCGAGGTGCAAATCGAATGGCGGTAGCCGCGATAGTTCAGCGTCGCCGGATAGGCGCCGTTGTCCATGGCGAACTGGAACGCGATGTCGTCCAGCGCCTGCGTCGTGACGCCGGGCTTCACATGCGGCACGAGCGCATCCAGCGCTTCGGCCACGAGGCGGCCGGCACGGCGCATCCCGGCGAACTCCTCGGGACCATGGATCTTGATGGCGCCGGTCTTGCGGCGCGGGGCGGAAGCGGCATCGACGAAGGTCATGGCGTGAGATGTGAGGGATGGCGCCGGGCCGGTCAAGGCGGCAGCGATGCCGCAACGCAGGGCTCCGGCCTTCCCTTGCTCCGCTCGCGGGTTTATGAGCGGCGCCGGAACCGACAACGCCCAGCAAGGCCTTTCATGCCCGAATTCCAGCCGTTCGGCGCCTTCGCGCCCGCGGGCCTCGCCAGCCGGACCATCGCCGCCACCCGCGCCATGGCCGACAGCTGGACCGGGCGTCGCATGGCCTATGTCCTGCGCCGGCTCGGCCTGAAGGTGCTGCGCGGCCGGCCGGTGGACATCGAGACTTACGGCGCGCGCCTGCGGCTCTATCCGGACGCCAATGTCTGCGAGAAGCGCGTGCTGTTCACGCCGCAATTCTTCGATCCGGCCGAGCGCGAGGCCCTGGCCGCGGCGATGCGCGACGATTTCGTCTTCGTTGATATCGGCGCGAATGTGGGCGTCTATTCGCTGTTCGTGGCGGCGCAAGCGGGTCCGCGGGCCCGGATCCTTGCGGTCGAGCCGCAGCCGGAGGTGTTCGAGCGGCTGACGCAGAATATCAGCCTCAACCCGTTCGGCTCGATCAAGGCGGTGGCCTGCGCCGTCGCCGATAAGGCCGGCCAACTGACGCTGTTCCTGGACGCCCGCAACAAGGGTGAGGCGAGCGTGAAGTTCATCGCCCACAGCCAGGCATCCTCCATCCGCGTGCCGGCCGTCACCTTGACGGGCCTGCTCGAAGCGGAGGGGTTCAACCGCGTCGATGCGATGAAGCTCGACGTGGAGGGGGCGGAGGATCTGATCCTGACGCCGTTCCTGGCGGAGGCGCCGGACACGCTCCTGCCCGGTCTCATGATCATAGAGAACGGGCAGGGGCGTTGGCAGGCGGACCTGCCGGCCCTTTTGGCGGGGCGCGGCTATCGCCATAAGGCGACGACACGCCTCAACCTGATCTACCGGCGCGACTGAGCCGTTCAGCCCGTCAGGACCGGGATCTCGTCCGCCAGGACGATTTCGTCCCGCCCGATGGCGCATCGGAAGGCGTGGATCGCGACGCCCCGCTCGCGCGCCCGGCGGGCGGCCTGCGCGTAGGCGGGATCGTAGTCGGCCGCGACGCGGAAAGCTTCCGCCAGCGGCATCTGCACCACGTAGACGAGCATCGCACGGAAACCCGCCTCCACCATGTCGCCCAGTTCGTCCATGTGGCGCGCGGCGCGCACGGTCCTGCAGTCGGGGAACTCGGCGAGGCCGGGCTCGCGCATGAGATGGGAATTCTTTACCTCGAGATAGAGCGGCGGCATGCCCTCGCCGGTCAGCAGGAAATCGACCCGGCTTGCCTGGCCGTAGGGCACTTCCGGCCGGACATGCGGATAGGCCGCGGCCGCCGGAATACGGCCCGCAGCCAAAGCCTCAGCGACGAGCCGGTTCGGGTGGCCGGTATGGATGCCCACGAGCTGGCGCCGGCCGTCGACAAGCGCCGTCTCCACCAGTTCCCAGGAAAAGGGCAGCGCACGGCGCGGATCGGCCGAAACGGAGAGGAAGACGCGCGCGCCCGGCTCCGCGAGCCCAACCATGGCACCCGGATTGGCGCAATGCGCGGTCACCTCGCGCCCATCGTCGAGCACGACATCGGCCAGGAAGCGCTTGTAGCGCCGCACCAGGCGGCCTTCGACGAGCGGGGAGGCAAAGCGCATGCGATTCCTGGCGCGGCGCGAATCGGGACCCGGACCCTAGAATGCGGCCGGCCGGCGGTGCAAAGGCGCCGAAGCGGCGGGCGGATTCGGCGCCTTGAGGCGCGGCGGCGGGCGCGGTAAGTCCGGTTCCGTCGCTCCGGAGCCGTTCCATGTCTTCCGATCCGATCACTGCCGCGCTCCTCGTCATCGGCGACGAGATCCTGTCCGGCCGGACCAAGGACAAGAATATCGGCTACATCGCCGAATATCTCACGGCCATCGGCATCGACCTGCGCGAGGTGCGCGTCGTGCCGGACGTGGAGGCGGAGATCATCGCCGCGCTCGACGCGGTCCGCGCCCGCTACACCTACGTGTTCACCACGGGTGGCATCGGGCCGACCCACGACGACATCACCGCCGATTGCGTCGCCAAGGCCTTCGGCGTGTCGATCGACGTCGATCCGCGCGCGAGGGCCATGCTGCTGGAGCGCATCCCGGAGGCTGACCTCAACGAGGCGCGGCTGCGCATGGCGCGGATTCCGGCCGGCGCGGACCTGATTGCCAATCCGGTCTCGAAGGCTCCCGGTTTCCGGATCGGCAACGTCATCGTCATGGCCGGCGTGCCGTCCATCATGCAGGCCATGCTGGACAACGTGGCGCCGACGCTGGAGACGGGCCGCAAGATGCTGTCGGTCTCCATCGAGGCGGGCCTCAAGGAAGGCGATCTCGGCGGTCCGCTTGGCGAGATCGCCAGGGCGCATCCCGAGGTCAGCATCGGATCCTACCCGGGATATGTCGACGGGCGCTTCCAGACGACGCTGGTCGTCCGCTCGCGCGAAGAGGGCGCCCTGGCGGAGGCGGAGCAGGCCGTTCGCCGGATGATCGAGACCATCAAGGCCGGAAAGGCCTGACCTGAGGAGACGCCGCATGGCGATGACACCTGACAAGGCGTTCCCCGTCTCGTGGGACCAGTTCCACCGCGACGCGCGGGCGCTCGCCTGGCGCCTTCATGCGGCCGGCCCTTTCGAGGCCATCGTGTGCATCACGCGCGGCGGGCTGGTGCCGGCCGCGATCGTGGCACGCGAGCTGGAAATCCGGGTGATCGAGAGCGTCTGCATCGCGAGCTACCACGATTACAAGAACCAGGGGCAGCTCTCGGTGCTCAAGGGCATCGCGCCCGATGTCCTCGCCATCGGCGGTGGCAAGGGCAAGGGCGTCCTCGTCGTCGATGACCTGACCGACACGGGCAAGACGGCCAAGATCGTGCGCGACATGCTGCCCGAGGCGCATTTCGCCGCCGTCTATGCCAAGCCGCAGGGACGCCCGCTGATCGACACGTTCGTGACCGAGGTCTCCCAGGATACGTGGATCTATTTTCCCTGGGACATGGGCCTGTCGTTCCAGCCGCCGATCAGGGACGGTGCGAAAGGCTGACGCGCCTCTTTCCGTGAGGGAAGCGACAGGATAGCTTCCCGCGCAAATTGCAGCGGGGAGCATTTTGTGGCCGGTTTCGACTTCGAACCTGCGAAAGCCAGGCGCAGCCTTTTCGGGGCGCTGGTGGCAGCAAGCCGCGATTACGGCATCGCCAAGCCGATCCTTGAGGATCAGGAGCGGAATCCGCTCAGCTATGGCCGCCTGCTTCTGGGCTCGCTCGTGCTCGGCCGCCGGCTGGCAGCCGCTACAACCGGGGGTGAACGCGTCGGCCTGATGCTGCCGAGCGCGGTCGGCGCCGCGGTCGCGCTCTTCGCGCTATCGGCCTTCGGGCGCGTTCCCGCACTGCTGAACTTCACGGCCGGCATCCGGAACCTGAAGGCGGCCTGTCAGGTCGCCGGCCTGAAAACCATCGTGACCTCGCGCCGCTTCGTGGAGCAGGCCAAGCTCGACGACGTCGTCGCGGCTCTCGGCGACACTTGCCGCATCCTCTATCTGGAGGACGTGCGCGGCGAGGTCGGCATCCTCGACAAGGTGAGGGGCGTCGCCGACCGGCTGCGGGCCGGGTCCTTCGGACGCGGATCGCCTGATGCCGAGGGCGTCATCCTGTTCACATCGGGCTCGGAAGGACTGCCTAAGGCGGTTGTCCTGTCCCATGCCAACCTGGTGGCGAACGCCTACCAGATCCGCGCCCATGCCGGCACGCATTTCACCACGGCGGACGTTCTGTTCAATCCGCTCCCTGTCTTCCACTCCTTCGGCCTGACGGCAGGGCTGCTGCTCGGCGTACTCAACGGCATCAAGGTCGTGATGTATCCGAGCCCCCTCCATTATCGGCAGGTGCCCAAGCTGATCGGCGAGACCGGCGCGACGATCCTCTTGGCGACCGACACGTTCCTTCAGGGCTATGCCCGCGCGGCCGGCGAGGGGGATCTTGCGAGCGTCCGCTTCGTCGTGGCGGGCGCCGAGCGGGTCAAGGACGAGACGCGCGCCATGTGGCGCCCCTATGGCACGACGCTGATGGAGGGCTACGGCGCTACCGAATGCGCGCCCGTGCTGGCCTGCAATACGCCTGACGCGCAGAAGCCCGGCTCGGTCGGCCGTTTCCTGCCCGGAATCGAGCACCGGCTGGAGCCGGTCGAGGGCATCGCCGTCGGCGGGCGGCTTCATGTGCGCGGCCCCAACGTGATGCTCGGCTATCTCTCGGCGGATTCGGATGCGGGCATCCAGCGTCCGGATGGCGGCTGGCACGATACCGGTGACATCGTCACCGTGGACGAGGAGGGCTATGTCACGATCCGCGGCAGGGCGAAGCGCTTCGCCAAGATCGGTGGCGAGATGGTGTCGCTGGCGGCCGTGGAGGCCATGGTTTCCGGTCTCTGGGAGGGAGCCAGCCACGTCGTGGTCTCGCTGCCGGATCCCCGAAAGGGCGAGCAACTGGTTCTCGTCACCGACCGGGCCGATGCGGAGCGCGAGAGCCTCCTCGCCCATGCCCGGCATGTCGGCTTTCCCGAATTATGGGTGCCACGGGCGATCCTGGTCGTCGGGCAGATCCCCGTCATGGCCAACGGCAAGATCGATCATCCGGCCACGATCGAACTCGCCAAGCGCAACCGGGCGATGCTCTAGTCGGTCCTGTCGCCAAGGCGGCGACTGTCGAGCCGGCGCAGGAGCGGGCCGGCGGTGACGCCGTGGACGAGGACCGAGACCAGCACGATGAAGGCCACGATGGCCCAGATGCGGTCCGCCTGCGGAAAATCGGCGGCGTTGAGCCCGTGCTGGAGATAGTAGAACGAGCCGACGCCGCGGATGCCGAAGAACGCGATCATCGCCTTCTCATGGAATGGCCAGGGGCCGCCTGACAGCGAGGCGAGGCCCGCCAGGGGCCGCACCACGAACAGAACGGCAAGCCCAAAGGCGGCATCGGCCGCGGTAAGCGGCGCCAGGAGGCCCTTGGTCAGCGCGCCGCCGAACAGGACGAGCAGAATCATCATCAGGATGCGCTCCACCTGCTCGGCGAAGTCGTGGAGTTCCTCGTGGAACTTGTCCTGGCGCTCGGCAGCGCGGAACGACAGGGCGGTGACGAAGACGGCCAGAAACCCGTAGCCGTGGATCCATTCGGCGAGACCGTAGGACGCGAAGGTCAGGCCGAGCGCCAGGAACCCGTCGCCGGTGCGGGACAGGCGCGTTCCCTCCGGCAAGTGGAACGTCGCCCAGCCGCAAAGCCATCCCACCAGCCAGCCCATGCCGATGCCGGCGGCGATCTTCCAGACGACGTCCAAGGCGAGCCAGTGGACGACGAGCCCGGCATCGGGCAGGCCGCCCGAGGTCAGCCCGGCCGCCGCCATGGCGATGGCGAGGTTGACGAAGGGAAAAGCCAGCCCGTCGTTCAGCCCAGCTTCGGAGGTCAGGGCAAAGCGGACCTCGTCCTCCTCGCCCGAGCGCGGCGGGCCGACCTGGATGTCGGATGCCAGAACCGGGTCGGTCGGCGCCAGCAGGGCGCCGAGCAGGATCGCGAGTGACGGCGGCAGGCCGAGCGCGGCCACAGCGAGGCCGGCTATGGCGCCGATGGACAGGGGCATGGCGAGGGCGAGAAGCCGCCATGTGGTGATCCAGCCCCTCAAGGACATTTTGCGGTCGAGCTTTAGCCCGGCGCCCATGAGGGCGATGATGACGACGATTTCCGTGAAGCGCTCGACCGCTTCCGGATGCTCGCGCCAGCGCGGCCAGTCGGGCAGGGCGAGGCCTGCCAGCGCTCCGATGCCGATGAACAGGATGGCCAGCGAAACCGGCCGGCCGCGGATCAGCAGCGGCAACCAGGCGACGAGGATGACGAGCAGCCCGAAGCCCACATAGAGGATCAGTTCGGTTCCGCTCACCCGCGCCCTTTCGGTTCGTCACGGAAGCGGAACGTGGGGCGGGGGCTGCGGTTCCGGTCAGAGCGGGCCGGTATGGTGCGGACGGCGGGGATCGAACCCGCACGGGCAAGCCCGAGGGATTTTAAGTCCCTTGCGTCTACCAGTTTCGCCACGTCCGCTCGGCGCCCGGCCCGCCGGGCGCTGTGGGAGCGTTATCGGGACGCGCGCGGGGGCGCAAGCGGCTGCTCGAGGGCGCGGACGATGTGGTCGGCGAGGCGGGCCGCCGGCGGCGCCAGGGGCTCGCGGGCGAGAAGCGCGATCTCCGTGTCGTCGAGTTCCGGCAGACCCTCGTCGATGATGCGCAGGCGGGGCGGCACCATGTCCTTGGGGAGGACGGTGAGGCCAAGGCCCGCCGCCACGGCCGCCTGCGTGCCGGCGAGCGACCCGCACGTGTAGGAGACGCGCCAGGACAGGCCGGCGCGGTCGAGGGCGGTCGTCGCGCGCTTGCGGTAGACGCAAGGGTCCGGCGAGACGACGAGGGGGATCGGCGTATGCGCCGACGCCGCCTCACGGTCGCCTCCGACCCAGACGAGCGGCTCGCGCCAGACGCGGCGGCCGCCGGCGCCCGAGGTGGGCTCCCGCTTGACGAGGACGAGGTCGAAGGCGTCGTCGCGGAAACGGTCGAGCAGGTTCAGCGTCAGGTCGCAGGTCACCTCAAGCGCCACCGACGGATAGGTCTGGGCGAAGCGGGCCAGCACGTCCTGCAAATGGCTGGTGGCGAAGTCCTCCGGCGTGCCGAGACGGACCCTGCCGGTCATGTGCGGCTCGTTGACCTTGGCCATGACCTCGTCGTTGAGCGCGAGCAATTTGTGGGCGACGGCGAGGAACGTTTCCCCCTGTGGCGTCAGGCGTACGGATTTCGGCGTACGGTCCAGCAGGCGATGGCCGACCGTGTCCTCGAGCCGCTTGATCTGCAGCGACAAGGTGGACTGGTTGCGCAGCAACCGCTCGGCCGCGCGGGAGAAGCTGCCGAGTTCGGCGATGGCTGCAAAGGCGCGGACGAGGTCGAGATCCAGGTTGACGCGATGAGGCATCAGCGTTTGATAATATCAAACGTAGGTCTGTCAATTATCAATTTTTGAAAATGAACCGCCGCCGGTAAGGGAGGCTCATATCGCCATCCAACCGGAGCATCGAGCCATGACCACGCATCTCTCCCCGGCCGCCTTCTCCAGCGTACGGCCCGCCGCCGTGCCCGTCACCGTCGCGTTTGGGGACGGCATCGGCCCGGAGATCATGCAGGCGAGCCTGAAGGTCCTCCTGGCCGCAGGCGCCTCCATCGCGGTCGAGCCCATCGAGATCGGAGAGCGTGTCTATCGCGCCGGCCAGTCCGCCGGAATCGGCCCCGATGCCTGGGAATCGCTGAAGCGCACGCGCGTGCTCTACAAGGCGCCGATCACGACGCCGCAGGGCGGCGGCTACAAGAGCCTCAACGTCACGATCAGGAAGACGCTCGGGCTCTTCGCCAACGTCCGGCCCTGCGCGGCCTATCACCCCTTCGTCGCCACGCTGCATCCCCAGATGGACGTGGTCATCGTGCGGGAGAACGAGGAAGACCTCTACGCTGGCATCGAGCACCGGCAGACCGACGAGGTCTACCAGTGCCTGAAGCTGGTCTCGCGGCCGGGAACCGAGCGGATCGTGCGCTACGCGTTCGATTATGCGCGGGCGAACGGGCGCAAGAAGGTCACGTGCTTCAGCAAGGACAACATCATGAAGCTCACCGATGGGCTGTTCCATCGGATCTTCGACGAGATCGGCGCACAATATCCCGATATCGCCAAGGAGCACATGATCATCGATATCGGCGCCGCCAAGCTCGCCGCGGATCCCGGCCGGTTCGACGTGATCGTCACGTCCAACCTCTACGGCGACATCGTCTCCGATATCGCGGCGGAGGTCGCCGGCTCGGTCGGGCTGGCGCCGTCGGCGAATATCGGCTCGGCGGCGGCGATGTTCGAGGCCATCCACGGCTCGGCGCCGGACATTGCGGGCCGCGACGTCGCCAATCCGTCCGGCCTGCTTCTGGCCGGGGTAATGATGCTGGTCCATATCGGCCAGCCGCGGGTGGCCGAGCTCGTCCACAATGCCTGGCTCACAGCGATCGAGGACGGCGTGCGCACCGGCGACATGGGCGGAAGCGGTTCGTCGCTCGGCACGCAGGCCTTCGCCGATGCCGTCATCGCCCGGCTCGGACGCCGGCCCCGGCGGCTGACGCCCGCCTCCTATGGCGTCGGACCCGCGCTCGCGGTGCCGGAGCCGGTGCGGCAGGCGCCCGCCGCGAAGGCCCTGGTCGGGGTGGACGTCTTCGTGGATGCGGCGGAGACCACGCCGGCGGCTCTCGCCAGCCGTGTCGCGCCGTCGGGTGCCGAGGTGTTCGATCTGCTGATGATAACCAACCGGGGCGTGAAGGTCTGGCCTCAGGGCCACGACGAGACGTTTCTCACCGACCATTGGCGGTGCCGCTTCATGGCCAAGCCGGGCCTGTCGCCCAACAAGGCGATGGTGGCCGGGCTGTTGCGGCGGCTCGCCCAGGCGGGCGTGGACTTCGTGAAGACCGAGCAGCTCTACACGTTCGACGGCCAGCCGGGCTATTCGCTCGGCCAGGGCCAGTAGGCTCGCGGCACTGTGAGGCGGCGGGGTCTGGTGCAGTATTCCCGCCGCCACCACATTCTGGCGACCGCCGATGAGGAGTTCGCCGCCATGCTGAAATCGTCCGACAAGGCCAGGACCACGCAGTTCCCGTTCCAGCTCACCGATGCGGAATGGCGGCAGCGTCTCACGGACGAGCAATATTACGTCCTGCGCCAGCACGGCACGGAGAGGGCCGGAACCTGCGCGCTCAATTACGAGAAGCGGCCGGGCACCTTTTCCTGCGCAGGATGCGGCCAGCCGCTCTTCGTCGGCGGCAAGAAGTTCGAGTCCGGCACCGGCTGGCCGAGTTTCAACGATCCGCTGCCGGGCGCGGTGGGCACCTCCGAGGACAGGTCTTTTTTCATGACCCGGACCGAGGTCCATTGCAGCAATTGCGGCGGGCATCTCGGCCACGTCTTCCCGGACGGGCCGCCGCCCACGGGGCTGCGCTATTGCATCAACGGCGTCGCGATGGACTTCAAGCCCGACGAGGCCTGATCCTCAGTCGGGCTGCCAGCCATAGAGCCAGTCCAGCCGGCTGAGCATGCCGACGGGCCCGAGGCGGCCGATGAGCACGTTGCGGGCCAGGGCGAGCGGGAAGCCCGCATGATACGCGCGGCCCGTGTCGCGCGCCGCCGTCTGGACATGACGGGCGCGGGCGCCGCGGACCCAGTCATAGCCTTCGAAAGCCGACACCACGCTCGCATCGCGGGAGAGCGCGTCGGCCAGGACCGCGGCATCCTCGATGGCGAGCGCCCCGCCTTGCGCGAGGTAGGGCAGGACCGGATGACCGGCATCGCCGACGAGCGCGATGCGGCCGGCCGCGATGTGTCCTGCCGGCAGGTCGTAGAGCGGCCACGGCGTCCAGGTCGACGCCGCGGCGACAAGGGCGCGCAGGGCGGGCGCAAGACCTGGCGGCAGGATGGGCGCGGCCTGGCCCTCGGAGACAGGGCCTTCCTGCACCAGGACGAGGTTAACCAGTTCGCCTTCGGAGACCGGGTAATGGACGACATGGAGGCGCCGGCCCAGCCAAAGCCCGGTTTGCGCCTCGCGGGCGAAGGCGGGGGCGGCCCGGGCGGGAAGGGTCGCACGCCAGGCGGTCACTCCGGCCGGCGCCGGTTCGCGGCGGTCGCCCATGGCGGTACGGGTGGCCGACCAGAGGCCGTCCGCGCCGACCAGAAAGGATCCGTGCAGCGTCTCCGCCGCTCCGGACGCGCGGGCCACCTCGACGCGCACTTGCTCGCCCTCGGTGCGCGCTGCGGTCAGCGCACGGCCGACGAGCAGCGAGACACCGGGCGTGGCACGCGCCGCGTCGAGCAGGATCATGTGCAGGTCGGCGCGCTGCAGCACGTAATAGGGCGCGCCGTAGCGGCGGCGCGCCTCGGCACCGAGAGCCACCGTGCCCAGCTCGCGCCCGCGCCCGGCGTCGCGGATGACGACGCGCTCCGGCGCGAAGCCGCGCCGGGCGAGCGCCGGGCCAAGCCCAAGCCCGATCAGCAGGCGGCTGGCATTGGGAGACAGCTGGATTCCCGCGCCGATCTCGTCGAGCGCGGTGCGTCGTTCCAGTACGAGAGACGAAATACCCTGCCGAGCGAGGAAGAGCGCAGTGGCAAGGCCGCCTATACCGGCGCCGGCGATGATGGCGGGCGCGTCGGATGCTGCCGGCTGCACAGCGTGCTCAGGCCGCCTGCGTCTCGACGACGAGGCACTCGGCGGGGGAGCAGGCGCCACCCTTCAGCGCGGGATTGTAGCGGTACAGCGTCGAGCAATAGCCGCAGACCGCCTCGGTCTCGTCGCCCATGTCGATGAAGATATGGGGATGGTCGAAGGGGGGCTTGGCGCCGATGCACATGAACTCGCGCACGCCCACCTCGACGACCGGCACGCCAGGCTCGTTGTGGAAATGCGGGACGCCCTTGTCGGCCATGATCGATCACCTTCGCTTCGGGCGCGGCACAACGCGTGCGCCGGCGCGAGACGGACATACGGCCTGCCCGTGATTGCGTCCAGCCCCGTCATTTCCTAATGCCCATGATCGTCCGCCGCAGACGCGACGCGCGGCGGGCAGGCCTACGCTGGAGACTTGCATGCACCGTTTCGATTCCGACGGCGTCGAGATCGCCTTCATCGACGAGGCGCCGGAGGGCGGGCAGGGCGAGGCGATCCTGCTGATCCACGGCTTCGCCTCGTCGCACATGGTCAACTGGGTCAATCCCGGATGGGTGAAGACGCTGCGGGAGGCCGGACGGCGCGTCATCGCCCTGGACAATCGCGGCCATGGGCGCAGCGGCAAGCCCCATGCACCGGAGGCCTACCGCTCCACGGTCATGGCCGAGGATGCGTGCCGGCTGCTCGATCATCTGGGCATCGGCCGTGCCGACGTGATGGGCTATTCCATGGGCGCGCGGATCTCCGCCCATCTGGCGCTGGCGCATCCGGAGCGGGTGCGCTGCCTCTTCCTGGGCGGGCTGGGCGTTCACCTCGTGGCTGGCGTCGGCCTGCCGCTCGGCATCGCGGACGCGATGGAAGCGCCCTCGCTCGATGTCCTCACCGACCCGATGCAGCGCATGTTCCGCGCGTTCGCCGACGCCAATGGCAGCGACCTGAAGGCATTGGCGGCATGCATCCGCGGCTCGCGCGACACGCTGAGCGCGGAGGAGGTGGGCCGGATCGCCGCGCCGACGCTCATCTCGGTCGGCACAAAGGATCCGGTCGCGGGCTCCGCGCGGGGCCTCGCGGAGCTGATGGCGAACGCCGAGGTCTTCGATATCGAGGGCCGCGACCACAACCTCGCCGTGGGCGACAAGACCCACAAGGCGGCGGTGCTCGACTTCCTGTCCCGGAGGGCCTGATGGGCACCCGCCGCGTTTTCGCCGGTACGGGCGGGATCGAACTCGTCGCCACGCAGCGCGGCGAGGGGCGCCGCTCGGTGCTGTTCCTCCACGGAGGCGGCCAGACGCGCCACGCCTGGGACAAGCCGGCGCGCGAGGTGGCGGCCAGCGGATGGCGCACCGTGTCGCTCGACCAGCGCGGCCATGGCGACAGCGCCTGGGACGAGGCCGGGCGCTACACGTTCCGCGACTACGCGGACGATGCGGCGGCTATCGGTGCCGCGATCGCGGCCGAGGATGGCATCGCGCCCGTGGCGGTCGGCGCGTCGCTGGGCGGCATCGCCGCACTCCATACATTCGCGCCGCAGCGCCGCCCGGTCTTCGGCGGCATCGTGCTGGTCGATATCATCCCGAGGATGGACCCGCGCGGCGTCGCCCATGTTCAGGGCTTCATGGCGGCGCGAGCGCGGGAGGGTTTCGCCAGCGTCGAGGAGGCAGCCGACGCGGTCGCCGCCTACCTGCCGCACCGGCCGCGTCCGCGCTCGCTGGAAGGCCTGCGCAAGAACCTGCGCCTGCATGGCGACGGCCGCTGGCGCTGGCACTGGGACCCGCGCTTCCTCGATGGGCCGGCCAACGTCAACACCGACTGGTCGGCGATCGAGGCCGAACTGGAGGCGGCGGCGCGGGTCCTTGCCGTACCTCTCCTCCTCGTGCGCGGCGGGGCAAGCGAGCTCGTTTCGCCCGAGGCCGCGAAGGAGTTCCTGAGCCTCGTGCCCCACGGCCGTTATGTCGACATCGCCGAGGCGCGTCACATGGTGGCCGGCGACCGCAACGACGTCTTCGGCGACACGATCCTGCGCTTCCTAACTGAAGCATTCGACGAAATTACGCTTTGAAACAGAGGCTTGCGGGCGATTGCTCGCGCATCGATTCCGCGACTTCACAAAATGATTCCGGTGCCTGCCAAACCGATTCAACCGGATCACAGATTGATTCAGGAGGCTGACATTTCGATTCGGGCCGTTCACCGGACGGTTGCGATTGCATGCCATAAGCGTGTCCGTATGGAGGATTTCCTCATCGTCCGTACGGACGCCGGCAGGGCCGGCCTTCTCCGTGCGCAGCCGGCGGGGGCTTGGCGGACGGCAATGGAAGGCATAGCTAGGGTCGACCAATCGGAGGCCGCATCATGAGCGCGAGACCGCATAAGGCAGTCGAGGAGGTCCGTCACGGCATCACCGTGGTCGACCCGGTCTGGCGCCGCATCCGCGCCGAAGCCGAGGACATGGTGACCGCCGAGCCGGTGCTCGCGAGCTTCGTGATCGGCACGATCCTGAACCATGACAGTCTCGAGAGCGCGATCGGCCATCGCATCGCCGCGCGGCTGGACCACGGCGCCGTGTCCGGCGATCTGATCGCCCAGGCATTCGCCGAGGCCGTCGAGGCCGAGCCGGAGATCCGCGACGCGATCCGCGCCGACCTCATGGCCGTGCTTGACCGCGATCCGGCGACCAACCGGCTCATCGAGCCAACGCTCTATTACAAAGGCTTCCACGCGCTCCAGACCCATCGCCTCGCCCACTGGCTGTGGAAGACCGGCCGTTACGACTTCGCGCTCTACCTGCAGAGCCGCTCGTCGGACGCGTTCCAGACCGACATCAATCCGGCGGCGCGGATCGGCAAGGGGATCTTCCTGGATCACGCGACAGGCATCGTCATCGGCTCGACCGCCGTGGTGGAGGACGACGTGTCGATCCTCCAGAACGTGACGCTGGGCGGCACGGGCAAGGAGAAGGGCGACCGGCATCCCAAGATCCGGCGCGGCGTCCTGATCGGCGCCGGCGCCAAGGTGCTGGGCAATATCGAGGTCGGCCGGTGCGCGCGCATCGCCGCAGGCTCGGTCGTGCTGAAGGCCGTGCCGAACAATGTCACGGTGGCGGGCGTTCCTGCCCAGATCATGGGTACGGCGGGCTGCGCCGAGCCAGCGCGGACGATGGACCATTTCCTGTCGGATCGGACCGACCTGACCTTCGACATCTGACCGCCTGATCCAAAGGCTCGCGGACAAGGCGGCGTTTCGGGGTTGCGGCGGCGGGGCGGTTCGTGGCAATCGCCCGTCACGACGAGAGACGCGAAGAGGACGCATCGTGGACAAGAACGATATCGCCAAGGTCGAGGCCTATCTGCGCCAGACCTTCTCGAACGCCGCGATCCGCGTCGTGGCCCGGCCGCGCAAGACGGATTCGGCCGAGGTGTATATCGGCGAGGAATTCGTCGGAGTGGTCTTCCTCGACGACGAGGATGGCGACCGGTCCTACAATTTCACGATGGCGATCCTGGACTCGGACCTGGACTGAGCCTTCAGGGACGCCGGATCGACGTCAGGAAGGTCCGTGCCTGCCGGTCCATTGCCGCCCATTCCGGCAGGCGGCGGGCCGGAAAGCTCATGGTCACGTCGAGACCGCGCTCACGAAATTCCGCGAGGCAGAGGCCGGCGACGGCATCCGGTCGGTCCATTCGCGGGCAACGCGCCGCGAAGGCCCGTCCGTCCGGCGGGGCGAGATAGAGCTCTTCGGTCTGGTAAGGCGAGCCGGCGCGGAAGCGGCGTGACAGGAGCCCGCCGGGATTGCGCCAGACGTCGCTGGTCAGGAAGCGGGCATAGAGATCCGCGGGCCTGTCGGCCGGGTCCATGCCGCCGTCGGACGCCGCGATCCGCAGGATCAGCGTCCGGTCCGATCCAGGCGCCTCCGTCGGTGCGTGCGCAGGCAGGGCGAGCGTCAGGATGCCTTGAGACAACCCGGCGCCGGGCGCGCGGGCCAGGTTCGCCGGCACGTCCAGGACGGTGTCACCGACACGCATCGACACCGTCTCCGCAGCCGGGGTAGCGGCCGGCATCGCATCCCGGGCCGCCAGCAGCGCGCCGATGACGATGGCCCCGAGCGCAAGGCCGGTACCGAGGCCCATGGCGAGGCCGGACAACGCGGGCAAGGAGGAGCGGCGCAGGATGGCTGACGTCATCGGACGATCCGGATTCGCACCCGCATCCTGGAGGGTTAACCTTACCAAACGATTACTCTTAACCTCCCGTTAAGCCTTGGGCATGGTGCGCCGGTATCCGCCCGCGAGAGGTTGCGTTGACATGACCATGGCGCCCGGAGTTCTCGAAGCGTTGCAGTCGCTCGCCCTCGGCTTCGCCGCGGCCGGATTGCTGGCGAGCACGTTCGAGCTGTTCACCTCGAAGCGTGCCAGCTTCCATCTCCTCGAACTCGGCGGTTTCCGCGCCGTGGCGAGCGTGCCGGTCGTCGTGTTCTCCGCGCCGTTCATCATCATGCGCAACACCATCCTCGGCCGGCAGATCGAGCATCGCAGCATGATCGCCGTGATGATCGCGACGGTCATCGCCTGCTTCTGGAGCATGATGAGCGGGCGGCTCGTCCTGGACGTCGCGCTGCGCATCGCCGGCTGAATCCGGGCCGGCCTTGACGCCGGCGGGACTGGCGGTTCACCTCGCGGACCATCATCGGCCGCCGCGAGGTCTTCCATGCCCCTTTATGCCATCGATGACGGCGTCGCGCCGACGCTTCCTGCGGACGGACGCTGCTGGATCGCGCCCGACGCCCATGTCATCGGGCGCGTCATCCTGGCGGAGGATGTCGGTATCTGGTTCGCGGCGGTCCTGCGCGGCGACAACGAGCCCATCACCATCGGCGAGGGCAGCAACATCCAGGAGCATTCCATGCTCCACACCGATCCCGGCATGCCGCTGACCATCGGGCGCGATTGCACGATCGGCCACCGGGCGATCCTCCATGGCTGCACCATCGGCGATACCTGCCTGGTCGGCATGGGCGCGACGATCCTCAACGGTGCGGTGATCGGGGAGGAGAGCCTCGTCGGTGCCGGCGCCCTTGTGACCGAGGGCAAGGCCTTTCCGCCGCGCTCGCTCATCGTCGGCGCGCCGGCACGGGCGGTGCGGGCCCTCGACGATGACGCGGTGGCGCGTCTGCGCGCCTCGGCGGCGGGATATGTCCGGAACTGGAAGCGCTTCGCCGCGACCCTGACGCGGCTCTGACGGTCAGCGCGCGGCGGTGGCGACCGCGGGTGCCGGATCGTCCATGTCGACCCAGCCCGTGCCCATCTGGCCCTCGCGCTTCACGAAGCGATAGTTCGTCGCCGTCCAGCCGAGGATGGCGTTGCGCTTGTTGTCGAGGATGAAGTCGCCGCGATCGGTGCGCACGGTGAGGATGGCGTGCCCGCCGCCGGTTTCGTCGATGACGACGGTCATGAGCAGCGCCCGGCGCGGGATTCCGGCCTCGGAGAGCAGCTTGCGCTTGAGGAGGGCGTAGTCCTCGCAATCGCCCCGGCCGTCGGTGGGGAGGCTCCAGCGCTCCACCACGCCCCAATGCTCCTTGTCGGTCACCGGCTCGATATCCGCATTCACCTGCCGGTTGATCTTCGCGATCAGGCGCCACGTGTCGGTGTCGAGCGTGATCCGGTCGGGCTCGCGGGTGTCGGTGGTGCAGTGAGCCTGGTGGGTCCTGCAGAATTCCACCCATCCGATCGGCGGGCGGGACATGCCGCCCGTCGTGGCTTCGGCGACGGACGATGGCAGGGATGCCAGGCTGCGCTGCGGTCGGGCTTCGGCAACCGCGCACAGAGCTGCAAGCGCAGCCAATCCCACTGCCAACCGCCTCATCTCGCCCGCCCCATTAACGTCTTGTTAAGGATCATTCCACGGGGCCGGGTGTTCGGCAATCGGGGTGAGGGCCACGGCGCCCAACAGTTTAGCTTATCGTTAACGAGTGTGACTCGATTGCCGCAGTGCCGCTTCGCTTTACGCTGTGATTCCAAAGCGTTAGCGCCGGAAAGCCGCGCCCTTGAAAGACGTGAAGCCGGCCTTCTGGCCGGCTTCACAGCGGAAATCCCGGTCGGGGGGGACGGGGAGGTGGGACGTGACCGGGGTCCGCTTTCCGAATTCATGTCAGCGCGCGGCGGTGGCCAGCGGCGAGCGGGCGCCGCCCAGCGAGGTCCAGCCCACGCGGCTCTCGTGCTCGCGCTTGACGAAGGTGTAGCCCGTATCGGCCCAGGCCAGGATGTCGTCGCGCTTGTTGTCGAGGATGAAGTCGCCGCGGTCCGTGCGCAGCATGAGGACGGCATGGCCGTCGCCCACCTCGTCGATGACCACGGTCATGCGCAGGGCCCGGCGCGAAACGCCGGCTTCCGACAGGCGCTTGCGCTTCAGGAGCGCGAAATCCTCGCAATCGCCGATGCCGTCGCTGGGCAGGTCCCAGCTCTCGACCGTGCCCCAATGGGCCTGGTCGGTCATGGGCTCGATCTCGCGGTTGACGCCGTTATTGACCTGGCGGACCAGGCGCCAGAGCTGCGGGGTCATGGTGACGCGCTCGGGTTCGGCGCGGTTGACGTCGCATTCGCCGGGCATCCGGCGGCAGAAATCCACCCAGCCGAAGGGCGCGCGGGCGTCGCCTTCCGCGTAGGTCGGCTGGTGCGCCGCCGGCACGAAATTCGATGCAAAAGCAGGCACTTGGCCCAAAGAGAGCGCGGCGACGGCGCCGGCGCAGAGCAACGTCTTGATGGTCATGAATACCTCCCCAGTCCCGGGAGGCACCATGGCGGCGGCCTATTGGCTGGCCGCTGAACCCAAAAGCGACAATTTGATCGAATTGCCGGATCGGCTAAGTCGCTCGCAAATCAGCCGAAACAGCCCGTTTCGGCCTTGCGTAAAAATGCGTGCAATTCGTCAGGGGTGCCGCAAGGGAGCGAGGCCGGACGGCCTCGCGCCGGCGCCGGCAGAGCGCAGCGGAACGTTCCGCGGACAGGCGTGACCACGGGTGGGCGGACAGGTCTGTCCGGACGTCCTAGAGGACGAGGTCCTCGTCGAACAGGTCGATCGGGATCGGCAGCCGGAACTCGATGGCGACGCCGCCCTCGAAATGGCGGACGACGCGGCCCGGCGTCTTGCCGATGACGACGGCGGTGCCGATCTCGGGCCGCAGCTCGGCGGCGATGGCGACGCCCGAGCGCGAGATGTCGATGATGCGCACCACGTATTCGCGGCCGTCCTCGACGGTGAGGGTGGAGCGCGTCTGCAGCGGGGTGACGCGCTCGTGGCGCCGGTCTTCCGGCAGGCCGAGTTCCTGGCGGTTGGCGAGCCAGGTCAGCTGCGCCGCGATCTTCTCGCGCTTGCGGGGCGTCGCCAGGATCGACATGGCGAAGCCGTCCGGCACGAGGCGGGCGATCTGCCCTTCGATGCGGCCGATATGTTCGAGATAGACGACGACGCGCTCGCCCAGAACGCCCACGACCGGGGCGATGATGGACGCGCCGCCGGGCGACATGTCGATGGTGCGGCAGGGATATTCCTGCCGGTTGGTCAGCATGTAGCGGCCGAGCAGGGCGACGCCGACGCGCTGGTGCCGGCGCCTATCCGCGCCGGTTCCACGCACGAGCGCCGCAGCCTGTGCAAATGCCGTCGAAGTCATGCCCACCTATCCACAACCGGGCGCACGCCATGCGTTCGCTCTCGAATCATAGAAAGGCGGGGTTAACGATCGTTTTCACCGCCGGGACAAATCGCGGATAAACGCAGCGGCCTCAGGCCCGCCCGCCCTGATGCACCACGAGACGGCGGCGGCGTTCCTCCGGCGGCGGCGCCGCGGCGGGGGCGGCATCGCCCAGCGGCCAGATGACCCGCAGCGAGATCGTCTCCAGGGAGACGACCGGCTTCAGGCCGAGCCAGACGGGGATCGCGCCGGGCGAGATCGCGCCCAGAACGCGCGAATGGGTGCGGCCGTGGTGGCGCAGCGGCAGGAGTAGAACCTCCAGCGTGACGCGCTCGCCGTCGGCGGTCTGGCCGACGAGCCCTCCGACGATGCCGGCGGCATCGTCCTGCACCGCGCCGATCAGGCGGCGGATCTCGTCCCGCCCGGCCTGCGACCAGAGCGCCGCGAAGTCCTCGCCCTTCAATTCGCGGCCGAACAGGCCGCACAGGCGCGTCCCGGCGAGGCGCAGGCGCGGCTCGGCCGGTTCGTCGAGATCGAGGATGAAGGTGTCGGCCAGGACATGGCGGATCGACCCCGGCTCGATCTCGCCGCGTTCGGGCGCGGACCGCGCTCCGCGCAAAGTATCCCAATAGGCAAACAGCACCCGGCTGGTCGGATGTCTCATTGTCGCTTCCCCACGCCGGTGCGGTGAAGGGTCCGCCCCGTTTTCGGTCACGTCTGGCCGTTAACGGGACATTAACCCTCCTGTCCCGGCCGGCGCCAAGCGAGGGCTGCGAAATCGGTGCCGGTTATCCCGGCCGGTGCGAATTAGGGTTAAAATCCACAAACGTTTGCGTTCGTGAGCAGGGCGCGGCAACTATCCGTTCACCACGGAATTGAGTGCCGCCCGCTCCGGCGGCCTGTCCCGGCAGGCGGACTTCGGCAGACCTCGCGGTCCGCCCCTCACGCCAGGACGACCACCACCTTTTCTCCAGGGAGGGCTTCTTGCCCTCCCTTTTTCTTTGGCCGGGCCCCGGCGGCACGGGAAAAGCGGCGGGCACCGCTTGCCGAAGCGGCCGCTTCGTCCCAGCTTCCCGGCATGACCCTGCCCACCGAGACCCCGCGCGAGCGGATGTTCAACGCGCCCGGCGTGATCGTCGGCTTCGTCGCCGTCCTGGTCGCGATCCACGCGGTCCGCGTCTGGCTCCTGGCCGAGGACACCGATATCGGCGTCCTGCTCGACCATGCCTTCATCCCGCTGCGGCTTTACCTCTGGCTCTGGCCGGACGGCGCGGGCGAGATCGCCCGGCGCATCGCGCAGGCGGGCGGCGAGGACGCGCCGCGCCAGCTTGCCCTGCTGCGCTACCTACTCTCCGAACAGGACGGCCGGCCCTGGACCGTGCTGACCTACGCCTTCCTCCACGGCAACTGGGCGCATGTCGCCGTCAACGGCGCCTGGCTCATGGCCTTCGGCGCGCCGCTGGGCCGGCGCATCGGGACGGTCCGGACGCTCGTCTTCCTGGCGGTCACGGCCATCGCGGGCGCGCTGACCCATTTCGCGATCCATCCGGACGCGGCGGTGCCGGTCATCGGCGCGTCGGCGGCAGCCTCCGGCGTCATGGCCGCCGCGATGCGCTTCGCCTTCGGGCCGCGCGGCCCCTCGATGGTGCAGCAGACATTCGGGCCGGTCCGCACCTTAAGGGAACTGATGCGCGACCGCAGCGTCATGATCTTCTTTGGCGTCTGGTTCGTCCTGAACCTCGTCTTCGGCCTGTTCGCGGCGCCGCTCGGCATCGCCGATGGCGGCATCGCGTGGGAGGCCCATATCGGCGGATTCGCCGCCGGCTTCCTGCTCATGCCGATGATCGACCCTCTCCGCCGCCACGGCCGGCCTTGATCCGATGGCGGCTTGCCTTCCGGGCCGGCACCGTTCAACTTTCGGTGAACGACGCGAAGAGCCCGGCCGCGGGCCGCGCGGGGGAGGGGCCGTCAACGGAGGGATGAAGTCATGAATGTCCGCAATATCCTCTCGCAGAAGGGCCGCGAGGTCGTGACCATCGGTCCGGACCAGACGCTCGGCGAGGCGGCCCGGCTGCTGGCGGAGCGCCGGATCGGCGCGATCGTCGTCGCGCAGCCTGCCCGCAGCGTGAAGGGCATCCTGTCCGAGCGCGACATCGTCCGCGCGGTGGCGTCGGGGGGCGTCAACGTGCTGACCGATCCGGTCTCGCGCTACATGACCGTGAAGGTCGTGACCTGCCAGGAGAACGCCTCGATCAACGAGGTGATGCAGATCATGAGCGACGGCAAGTTCCGCCACCTGCCGGTCGTGGAGGAGGCCCAGCTCGTGGGCGTCGTGTCCATCGGCGACGTCGTGAAATGGCGCCTCGCCGAGATCGAGGCCGAGCACCAGGCGCTGAAGGACTATATCGCGACCGCCTGACGGATCAGGCGGTCAGCAGCGCCTCGACATCCTGGAGCACGCGCTCGGCCGCCTGGCGGCCGAGCTCGATCGCCTCTCCGGCGCGGTGGAACTCGAACAGCCCGATCTGGGACAGTTTCGGGCAGACCATCGCGTCCGGCGGGTCGCCCGCGAGACGCGAGCGGGAAATGCGGTCCTGGGTGATGTTGAAGGCGTCGACCATCACCGCCGCCAGCCCCGGCGCGCCGCCGGCCCGGCCGACGAAGCTGCGCAGGCGCTGCCCGCCGCTGAGCCCGGCCATGGCCATCTCGCCGGCGGCCTCCACGGCTTCCTCGTGCGGGACATAGGCCTGGATCGTGGTGCCGCGGCTCTTGATGTCGCCGTTGAGGTTCACGCACAGCACGATCTCGGCGCCGAGCGCGCGGGCCGCGGTGACCGGAATCGGGTTCACCAGCGCGCCGTCCATGAGCCAGCGTCCGCCGATGCGCACGGGATCGAAGACGCCGGGAAGCGCGTAGGAGGCGCGCATGGCGTCGATCAGGTTGCCCTTGGTCAGCCAGATCTCGTGGCCGGTGGCGAATTCCGTGGCGATGGCCGCGAAGCGGTTGGGCAGGTCCTCGATGGTCTTGCCCGTGAGATGGGTGTCGAGCAGGCGCCGGAGCCGCTCGCCGCCAATGAGGCCCGAGCCGCCCAGATGCACGTCGAGAAGGCCGAGGACGCGGCGCTTGGTGAGCGAGCGGGCGAAGTCGTCGAGCTCGGCCAGCTTGCCGGCCGACAGGCATCCGCCGACGAGGGCGCCGATGGAGGTTCCCGCCACGACGTCCGGCGTGAGGCCGGCTTCGGACAGGACCTGCATGACGCCGATATGGGCCCAGCCGCGGGCGGCGCCCCCGCCCAGGGCGACGCCGAACTTGCGGCGTCCGCGGCTCGTGGCCGGCGGAGTCTCGACGATGGCCGGATCGGTCGGGCCTTCTGCGCCCGCTCCGCCGCCGCCGAGGCCGAACGCCCGGCGGGTGACTTCGTCCCACAACATCCCGCAACCTCCTTCTTGAGGTCCGAAGGATCGTGCGCCCCAACCGTTACGGCCTCATGAATCCCAACCGCCAAGCCAGACGGCAGGTTCCCTTATCCTTCCGTATGCTTGAGGATTGCTTGCGAGACCGGCTTTCCGACAGGCACCGAGCGGTAGAAACAGGACCGGCGGCCGGTATGACAGCAGCCCCCGTCGCCGCCGACGCGGACCTTCAGGACGATGGCGTCCTGGTCGCAATCGACGCGCATCTCCACGACGGACTGGACCTGACCCGACGTATCGCCCTTGTGCCACAGGCTCTTGCGCGAGCGGGACCAGTACCAGGCCTCGCCCGTCTCGATCGTCCGGGCCAGGGCCTCGCCGTTCATATGCGCGACCATCAGCACCTCGCCGGTCTCCGCATGCTGGGTGACGCAGGTGACGAGCCCGTTCGCGTCGAAGGCAGGGAGCAAAGCCTCGCCTTCCTCGACCAGGCGACGGTCCGGCGGCGGGGCAGGGGGCAGGCAGGCATCGCACATGGTCGTGATCCGGCTGGAGCGGGCCGCGCAGCTTCGTCGGAAACGCGACCGCGTCAAGCGGACCGCTTCCGGCGGCCGGGCGCAAGCCCTATATCAGGACGGCGGACGGATGCAGGCGATGCTGAACGAGATCTACAATCGCAGGATCCTGGAACTGGCCGGGGACATTCCCCGGATCGGCCGCCTCGCCGCGCCGGACGGCACCGCGACCGCCCATTCGCGCCTGTGCGGCTCCACGGTCACGGTGGACGTGGCGCTCGACGGCGACGTCGTCACGGACTTCGCCCATGACGTGAAGGCCTGCGCGCTCGGCCAGGCCTCGTCCTCCATCATGGCGCGCCACGTCGTCGGCTCGACCGAGGCGGAACTGCGCGCGGTGCGGGACGCGATGGTGCGCATGCTGAAGGAGAACGGCCCGCCTCCGCAGGGCAAATGGGCGGACCTCGAGGTCCTGTCGCCGGTCCGGGACTTCAAGGCGCGCCATGCCTCGACGCTTCTCACCTTCGACGCGGTGGTGGAAGCCGTTGCGAAGGCCCGGGCCCGGGCGTCGGACGAGGAAGCGGGCGCCGCGTGAACGCGGCCCGTCTGCCCCGCCGGGCCGCGCATTACGCGATCCGCGCCTACCAGCTCAGCCTGTCGATGCTGATCGGCCGGACCTGCCGGCACCTGCCGTCCTGCTCGGCCTATACGGACGAGGCGATCCAGCGGCACGGGCTCTGGGCCGGCGGCTGGATGGGCTTTGCCCGCATCTGCCGGTGCCGCCCCGGCGGCACGGAAGGGCTCGACCTCGTCTGCGAGGCGCTGCCGAAGGGCGGGCGCTGGTACGCGCCGTGGCGCTACGGCCTGTGGCGCGGCACGAACGCGCCGCCCCGGTCCTAGCGGAGCGGGTGATAGCCGATCGCGTAGTTCTTGGAGCGGCCGGCGCAGGTCCGCGCCATCGCCCGGTACTGCTCGGCGAAGCCGTCATCCAGGATCGAGCGCGGGGCGCCGAAGCCGGAGCCGGTCTCGGTCTGCACCTCAAGCCGGCCCGTGCGGGCCGCGCTTTCCAGCAGGGACGCGGGCACGTTGCGGCGCATCCAGGCATCGTCGCCGGGCTTGCGGATGGAAAACGGCCGGTCGTTGTGGCGGAAGATGTAATCCTCCTCCGGCGTGGAGAGACGGACCCGCACGAAGCGGCCGACCGGCTCCTCCTCGCTGCGCCGCACCAGCGTCTGGCGGTAGCGCACCAGCATGAAGCCGCGATAATCGCTGCAGGTGACCGTCAGGTCCTCGTCGATGCGGCGCCCGGGGCGGGATTCGACCACCTGGGCCTTCATCATTTCCGGCTCGTCCGGGCCGGTATAACGCGCCCACTCGGCCCGGTAATCGTCCGGGTCCCGGAGATTCGTCATCACGGCCAGGCGCGAGCCCGTGATCTCGGCGCGGGTGAGCGTGCGGGGCTCGCCCTTGAACGGGGCGCTCATGGTCCATTCCAGGAGGCGCATGTCGATGCCCATCTCCTGCATGTAGACCGCGATCGTCGCCGTGATGGACTGGGCTTCCGGGCCGTAATCGGAGGCCTGACCCTGGCCGTTCGCCTTGGCTTTGCCGTCCCGGCCGAACTGGTGGACCTTCACATACTGGTCGCCGACGATCATCCGCTTCGTCCCGCCCATGAGGGCATAGACGCAGCCGGAGGCGCAGACCGCGCCGTTCTGCGTGATGCGCGGGCGCCCGTTCGGGTCGCGCACCGTCTGGCCGACGAGGACGGTGAGGTTATGGCGGCGGAAATGGCGGCCGAGCCGGAGGCTGGCGCCGAGATTGCCGCCGTTGGAATCGAGCACGACGGGCCAGTCCTCCACCCCGTGCTTCTTCACGAAGGCGGCGAAGACCTTGTCGGTGTCGCGCTGGATCTCGCCGGCCGCGATGATCCACCGGCCGAGCCGCGGATCGGCCCGGTCGTTGGTCGCCAGCGCGAAGGTCATCGCGGGGAAGACCTTGCGCTGGGCGAGCGCCCCGTCGGCGGCGGGCGCGGCCAGGGGCCACAACGCCGCGACGAGCGCGAGGACGCATCTGCGGATCATCCTGCCCCCCTTGCGGATGACGATTGTCGCCGCGCGGCGGCGAGCGTCAAGCGAGGGATCAGAAGTTGGGCAGGGAGAAGCTGTAGCTCATCGACGCGCCGAACTTGAACTGGTCGGGCGAGCCGAAGGTCCGGGTGATCGGGCTGCGGGCGGCATCCTGGGTCAGGCGGTCGTAGCCGGCATAGACCGTGGTCGCCCAGGCGGGGTTGAACTGGTAGGTGGCGGAGGCCGCCACGCCCAGCGAGCGCAGGCCGCCATCGGCCTTGTAGGGCGTGACGCGCCCGTTCAGCGCCGCATCCTGCGCGGAGACGCCGAAATAGGTGTTCATGTATTCGCCGTCCGCCACCTGGACGCGCGGACCCGCCGAGACCGTCCAGGCGCCGAAGCGGTCGACCAGGTCGGCGCCTACGGTGCCGACGAAGCCGTCATGGCCGCCGACGCCGCGGCGGATCTCCAGGCGCGTGCGCAGCACGTCGCCGATGGGCCAGATCTCGGCGAAGAGACCCGGCTCGATGGCCCAGTCCACGTCCCGGATGCCGCGCAATTCGCGGTTGTCGCCGTCGTAGCGGCCGCCCTGGAACTTGAAGACCGGGCCGACGCGCAGGCCCGGCGTCACCGCGAAGCCGATGGCGAGGCCGTCATCGGGCGTCGAGAAGGTCCGCGGCGCGCCGGCGCGGCTGAAGCTGATGGAGGGATAGCCCATGAAGCCCAGCTCGTCCGAGCCGGGATAGCGGGGCGAGGCGACGACGTTGCCCTTGATGGTGGCGATCCAGCCGGAAGCGGGCGCGGCGCTCGGCGGGATGTAGGGTTCCGCCGCAAGAGCGGCGACCGGAGCCGCCACGAACGCTGCCGCCAACCATCCGATTCGTGCCACGACCGATACTCCCTCACCCCTTGGAGGCCGGCAGGACAAGGCCGCCGGCGCCGCCGTTCCGTCGCCCCCACGCGGACCGGCCGCCCCCGTTCTAGTGCGATCGGCGGCGCGGATCAAACGTTGCCGGGCGGCGGCTGCTGCGTTATGCCGCCACGGCTGGCAGACATGCCCGCAGACTCGTTCCCCGCCGCGGACCGGACGGCGCCGGAGCGCCTTCAGCTTCCGGGCAAGCCTACCTGCAGGGTGTGCAGGAGTGGGCGGGAGACGATGCCGATGACGATCACCCTGACATTTCCCGACGGCGCGCAGCGCCAGTTCGAGCCCGGCGTCACCGGCCTCGACATCGCCAAGGGCATCTCGCCCTCGCTGGCAAAGCGCACGGTGGCGATGGCGCTCGACGGCCAGCTCGCCGACCTCGCCGACCCGATCGGCCGCGACGCCCGGATCGAGTTCGTCTCGCGCGAGGACAAGCGCGCGCTGGAGCTGATCCGCCACGATTGCGCGCACGTCCTCGCGGAGGCAGTGCAGACGCTGTGGCCGGGCACGCAGGTGACGATCGGCCCGGTGATCGAGAACGGCTTCTATTACGACTTCTACCGCGAGGAGCCGTTCACGCCCGAGGACTTCCCCGCCATCGAGAAGAAGATGCGGGAGATCATCGCCCGCGACGCGCCCTTCACGAAGGAAGAATGGACGCGCGACCAGGCGAAGTCGTTCTTCGAGGCGCGGGGCGAGGCGTTCAAGGTCGAGCTCGTGGACGCGATCCCGGCGGGCGAGAGCCTGAAGATCTACCGCCAGGGCGAGTGGCTGGACCTCTGCCGCGGCCCGCACATGACGAGCGTCGGCAAGGTCGGCCCGGCCTTCAAGCTGATGAAGGTCGCGGGCGCCTATTGGCGCGGCGACAGCAACCGCCCGATGCTGACCCGCATCTACGCCACCGCCTTCGCCAGGCAGGAGGAGCTCGACGCCTATCTCAAGCAGCTTGAGGAGGCCGAGAAGCGCGACCACCGCCGGCTCGGGCGGGAGATGGACCTGTTCCATTTCCAGGAGGAGGGGCCGGGCACGGTCTTCTGGCACCCCAAGGGCTGGACCATCTTCCAGGAGCTGATCGCCTATATGCGCCGGCGCCTGCGGGAGGACTACCAGGAGGTCAACGCGCCCCAGCTTCTCGACAAGTCGCTGTGGGAGACCTCCGGCCACTGGGGCTGGTACCGGGAGAACATGTTCGCGGCCCAGTCCGCCGGCGACGATGCCGAGGACAAGCGCTGGTTCGCGGTGAAGCCGATGAACTGCCCCGGCCACGTGCAGATCTTCAAGCACGGGCTGAAATCCTACCGCGACCTGCCGCTGCGGCTCGCCGAGTTCGGCGTCGTGCACCGCTACGAGCCGTCCGGCGCGCTGCACGGGCTGATGCGCGTGCGCGGCTTCACCCAGGACGACGCCCACGTCTTCTGCACCGAGGAGCAGATGGCGGAGGAGTGCCTGAAGATCAACGACCTGATCCTCTCGACCTATTCCGATTTCGGCTTCGGCGACATCGTCGTGAAGCTCTCCACCCGGCCGGAGAAGCGCGTCGGCACCGACGCGATGTGGGACCAGGCCGAGACGGTCATGGCGCGGGTGCTGCAGCAGATCGAGGAACAGTCCGGCGGGCGGATCAAGACGGCGATCAACCCGGGGGAGGGCGCGTTCTACGGGCCCAAATTCGAGTATGTGCTGCGCGACGCCATCGGCCGCGACTGGCAATGCGGCACGACGCAGGTGGACTTCAACCTGCCGGAGCGGTTCGGCGCCTTCTACATCGACGCGGACGGGCAGAAGAAGCCGCCGGTTATGATCCACCGGGCGATCTGCGGCTCGATGGAGCGGTTCACCGGCATCCTGATCGAGCATTTCGCGGGACATTTCCCGCTCTGGCTCGCACCGGTCCAGGCCATGGTCTGCACGATCACCGGCGAGGCCGATCCCTACGCGATGGAGGTCACGTCCATCCTGCGCAAGGCCGGCCTGCGGGTGGAAGCGGACCTGCGCAACGAGAAGATCAACTACAAGGTGCGTGAGCATTCACTCACCAAGACGCCCGTCCTTCTCGTGGTCGGCCGCAAGGAGGCCGCCGAGCGCCTCGTCTCCATCCGGCGCCTCGGCAGCCAGGACCAGACGTCGATGACGCTCGACGATGCCCTGGCCGCGCTGCTCGATGAGGCCAGGGCACCCGACCAGCGGCGGTAGGCCGGCGGGCTCTTCCCGCGCATTCCCGTCTCCCCGCCGCTGCGCGGGAGGAGGGGGATGCGCTCACGGCCATTCGTGCGTGCTTCGAGGCTCGCTTCGCTCGCACCTCAGCATGAGGACCGTTGTTAAGGACGCGATGCCCACCGAAGCCTCATCCTGAGGCGCCGCGAAGCGGCCTCGAAGCCTCATCCTGAGGTGCGAGGCTCGAAGGATGAGGCGTCACCCTCGACCGTCATTGCGAGGAGCAAAGCGACGAAGCAATCCACCGGCCGCAACCGCTCGATGGATTGCTTCGCTTACGCTCGCAATGACGACCCTCAATGTCATCCCCAGCGAGCGAAGCGAGGAAGGGGATCCAGAAATGCAGGGCATCGCGCGCGACGGCTGGCTTTCCTGGATCCCCTTCCCCTCCGCCTTCGGCTCCGGCCGGGGATAACAGGGGACCGCGCGGCGCCGGGGATGACGGCGTCATCGGCTTTGGCCGGCCGACATGGACGAACACGGCCGGCGTGGTGCCGCCTTAATCCCGACCGTCGCCCGGCATGAAACGCAGGACGTGGGGGAGCATGGTCTCCACCAGCGCCTGCCGGCCGCCCGGGCCGGCGTGCCGGTCGAACTCGCCGTCGATGGCGAGATGCGCGAAGCCGTGGACGAGCGACCAGGCCGCGAGCACGGCTCCGAAGGTCGGCGGGTCCAGCGGCGCAGTGCCGGCCTTGCCGGTCACGTCCCGGATCGCGGTCTCCAGCTCGAGGAACGCCGCACGGCCCGCCTCCGACAGGCGCGGGTCGTCGCAATCCAGCCTGTCCTTCCGGAAGATCAGGCGGAACGGCCCCGGCCGGCTCGTCGCGAAGCCGACATAGGCGAGGCCCTGTTCGTGGAGGCGCCGGAGCGGGTCGCCGCCGCCGTGGGCATTGCCCTCCTGCAGGGCCTGCCGCAGCGCGACGAAGCCACGGATCGCCACCTCCGTCAGCAGGCCGGCCGCATCGCCGAAATGGTGGGCGGGCGCCGCCGGCGACACGCCCGCGCGGCGCGCGCATTCGCGCAGGGTGAAGCCGTCCACGCCCTTTTCGGCCAGCAGGTGCTCGGCCGCCGCGATCAGCGCCTCGCGCAGGGCGCCGTGGTGATATTTCCGGTCGGCGGCCGCACTCCGCCGCTTCGATCCCCCGCGAGCCGATGTCCCGTCGTCGTCCGCCATCTTGACACTGTTCAAATCACGTCTAGTCTCATCTTAACATTGTTCAGATGGGTGTCGACATGGAAGGACTGTTCTCGCTGGCAGGGCAGGTGGCGATGCCCGGCTGGATCCTCCTCGCGCTTTCGCCGCTGGCCGGGCGATGGCGGGACCGGGTCGTGCTGCTGGCCGGGATCGGCATTCCGCTCGTCCTGTCGGTCGGCTACGCCATCTTGATCGCGATGCACTGGCAAGGCGCTCCCGGAGGCTTCGGCTCGCTGGCGCAGGTCCGTGCGCTGTTCACCGTGGATGGCCTACTGCTCGCGGGCTGGGTGCATTACCTCGCCTTCGATCTTTTCGTCGGCGGCTGGGTGGTCCGTGACGCGCGCCGCGCCGGCTTGCCCCATCTCGCCGTGCTGCCCTGCCTGCCGCTGACGCTGCTGTTCGGCCCTGCCGGGCTCGTCCTCTACGCGGCGCTTCGGCTGGGCCTCGCCAGGGACCGTCGCCTCTTCGCTCCGGGAGCCTCCGCATGACCGCCATCGTCGCGCCTGCGCCCATCGGCCGGTTCCCCCGCCCGGTCCGGGACCTGTTCCGCCGGGAGCCGCTCCTCGCCTGGTTCGGATTGATCCTGGTCGGCGCCATGCTCCCCGTCGCCGCCGCGGCCTTCGTCGACGCGCGGCTGTTCAACGGCGTCAATGTCTGGGTCAAGCCGCTGAAGTTCCTGGCCTCGCTCGCCCTGTTCGCGCTCACCATGGCGTGGCTGGCGCGCGACGTGGCGCCGGCTTTCGCCCGTGGGCGGGCCATGGCCGCGATGCGCTGGACGCTGGTCCTGACCACGACCTTCGAGATGGCCTACATCGCCTGGAAGGCGGGGCAGGGCGAAGCGTCCCATTTCAACGTGGGCGATCCGTTCCACGCCGCCATGTACCAGGCGATGGGGATCGCGGCCGTGGTGCTGACGGGCACGACGCTCGTCCTCGCCTGGGGGCTGGCGCGCCATGCGCGCGAGGGGCTCGAACCCGTCTACCGGCTGGCGGCCGTCGTCGGCCTGGTCCTCACCTTCGCGCTCGGGGTCGCGTCGGGCTTCGCCATGGGCGGCCAGACGAGCCATTTCGCGGGCGGCATCCAGGAGGCGCCCGGCCTGCCGATCGTCGGCTGGTCGACGATCGGCGGCGACTGGCGCGTCGCGCATTTCTTCGGGCTGCACGCCCAGCAGGTCTTCCCGGTGGCGGGAATGATCGCGGCGCGCCTCGCCCCGGCGGGAGGTCGTACGGCGATCCTGGCCTTCGGGGCGGCCTATTCCCTCTTCACCGTCGCGCTGATCGTCCAGGCGGCGATGAACATCCCCTTCATCAGGCTGTGATCAGCGGGCCAAAACCTCGATGTCGCGGTCCGCACCGCTCGCGACGTTGAACTCGCGCGTGTAGATGTTGCCGTCATGGCGGGCGATGACGACGTAGTCGCCCTCCGCCAGGACGAGCTGCGGGAAGGCGCCGATCGCCTCGCGGATCACGTCGCCGCCGGGGGTCAGCACCGAAAAGGCCGTGCCCGCCAGCGCCTCGGCGCCGGGCTGCGTCACCAGCTTCAGCGTGACGGTGGCGGCGCGGTGGTTGAGCGTCGCCTCGGTGATGCGCCCCGCCTCCACGCGCAGGTCGCTGCGCATGATGGAGTTGGTGTCGCCGTAATTGGAGACGACGTGATACGTGCCCTCGGGCAGGCGCAGGATGTCGTCGCGGCGGGCATTGGCCACGACGAGCCGCCCTTCGGAATCGGAGCCGATCGGCACATAGACCGAGAACGAGACGCGGCCGGCCGGGATCGGCGTGTCGCCGATGGCGGCGCCGAGCTTGAGGGCCCCCGCCGCGATGGCGACGCGTTCCACCGGATTGACCCCCGGCCGCACGAAAACGGTGCGGCTGGCGCCGGCAAAGCCGTAGCTCGCATGGATCGTGTAGCGGCCGGACGGCAGCATGAAGGTGGGTGTCGGATCGGTCGATTTCTGCACCAGGTCCGGCTTGCCCTGCGGCCCGTCCCGGAAGACGCGCCAGACGATGCCGGAGCGGATCGGCTTGCCCTCGCCGGTGAAGGCCGCGGCGAGACTTAAGCCCGCATTGGCGACGGCCGGGGCGCCGGGTGGCGGCAGCTGGCCGGGGGAGGGCAGCGGGCCGGGCGCGGCCACCTGCGAGAAGGCCGGCGCGGCGGCGAGCACGGCCGCGCACAGCGCGAGCGCCGCGACGCCG
Source organism: Hyphomicrobiales bacterium (assembly GCA_027483945.1). GTDB lineage: Bacteria > Pseudomonadota > Alphaproteobacteria > Rhizobiales > Beijerinckiaceae > JAIXTM01. The sequence goes on from JAIXTM010000008.1 coordinate 75,631, forward strand.
AAGCTTCCCATCCGTCCAGACCGCATGATCCGTCCCACTCGCTCCCGCCGGCGCGGCGGCCTAGCGCACCAGCGTCTCGGCCGGCTCTGCGCCTTCGCCGCCATCGGCGGGCTGTACCAGATTCTGGGCCGCGGCCATCAGGTTGTCGAGCGTCAGGGGACGGAAGCGGAACGCCACCTTGTGGCGGCCCGGGCCGACCTCGACGCCGCGGAACAGGAGGTTCACCCGCAGCAGCGGCTTCTTCTCCCCGTCCACATACACTTCCCAGCCGGGGTAATAGATGTCGTGGAGGACGAGGACGCCGCTGCGGTCCGTATCGACGTGAACGATGACGGCATTGCGGCGATAGCCGCGGATGCCGGTATAGACATTGGCGGGTTCCGGGTCCGTGGCGCTGTCCTTCAGGCCGTAGTCGCCGGTCAGGCCCTCGACATCGGCCGTATCGATCAGCGCCTCGCCGTTGCGGTCGAAAGCCGGCAGCTCCTCCTCCTGCAGCGCCTCCTCGCTGTCCACGGCATGAAGCCGCGTCGCGAGATAGACGCGGGGAGCGGAGGGCACGAGCCGGTAGATCCACATCTGCCCCTCGCCGAAGAGCAGGGTCGCATCCTCGATCTTGGGGAAGTGGCGCGGCAGGCGCGCCAGCGGGCGGTCGAGGACGAGATATTCCAGGCCCAGCAACGAGGCGAGGCGGCAGCGATAGCCCTCGAACGTGCCGGGGAACTTGCGCAGGCTCATGTCGACGGCGTTCTCGCCGCTGCCGACGGCCTTCTCGTAATCGGCGATGCGCAGGGCGTTGTAGCCGAGCGTGTCCTCGATGCCGAGGACCATGGACGCGTTCTGCCAGGCTCCGCCCATACCGAGAATCTCGACGCGCGGGCGTTCGCCCTGGCCGTGGCGGCGGTCGAGCTCGGCCTTCAGGATCTGCAGGCCGCGGACCTGCTCCGGCGGCAGGACCTCGAAGACGGCGTAGTTGCGGGCGGGCTCGGCATTGATGCCGCTCGCAGCGTGGCGCCAGACCATCTCGCCGGCGGTGACGGCGACGATGGCGGCGGCGGCGATGGTCCGCGCCCGGGGCGTCGCCCGGCCGGCTACCATTGCGACAAGGCCGATGGCGGCGATGAGGAGGCCGATGCCGATCTCGCGCGCGGCGAAGGCGGCCTTGCCCTCCCGGCTCGCGAATTCGATGCCGTTATAGATGGCGTAGGCCGCGATGCCCGCGGCCGCGAGCGCGGCGAGCAGGCTCCGGAATCCGGCGCGCAGACGCGGGCGCGGCAGGCCGTCCCGCGCGTAGAGATGCAGGAGGTAGCCGGCGGCCATGGCGAGGGCGAAGTTCAGCACGAAGGTCGCGTCGGCGGGGCGGCGATAGAGCTTCACGCCCGGCACGAAATCGTAGAGCCATTGATAGACCGGCGTGTAGCGCCCGGCGGCGTAGAGGAGCGCGGCGACGCCGACCGCGACGGCGAAGGCGATCTCGCGGCGGAAGAGGCGCCGGGCGCCGAGGCCGAGGCCGACGACCAGCAGGGCCGGCAGCGTGCCGATGAAGACGTAGTTGATCGAGCGGTCCGTCCAGCTGCCGTCAGGCATGGTCATGGGGCCGGGGCCCCAATATTCCATCGACGGGTTCAGCGTGCCGAACACGTTGGGGAAGAACAGGGTCGCGAGGCTCGGCAGGGGCAGCGAGCCCATCGCCGCGATGCCGTAGCCGATCTCGGGCCGGTTCGAGCCCGCCAGGAATTGCAGCGTCAGCAGGACAGGCACGGCGAGGATCGCCAGCGCGATGACGACGATGGTCGAGAGCACGCCCGCCCGCTCACGCAGGAAAGGCAGCGGCCGGCCGTCGCGGAAGGCCATCGCGAGGAAGGCGCCGACCAGGATGATGCAGCCGAAGAACGCGATCTGGTCGCGCCCCAGCGCGAGGATCGCGCCCGCCACGGCGAAGAGGACGCCGATCGCGTGGGACCGGCGCGCCAGGCTCACCTCCATGAGGAGGAGCGCGAGCGGCAGGATGCCGTAGGAGAAGATGATGCCGGTATGCTGGAGCCGGGCGGCGGCCGAGCCGCCGAGGATGAAGACCGTCGCGGCAAGGACCGCGCCCGCCGGGTGCCAGTCGCGCCGCCGGAACAGCCCGCCGATGGCGAGCGCGCCGATGAGCAGGTGTGCGAAGACCGCGACGTCGAAGAGCTGCATCGACGGGTTCGGCACGAGCCAGGCGAGAAACGCCATGAGCGGCGTGAACAGCAGCGATTGCGGGTCGGCGACCGTGGGATGGCCGCTGAAATGGAACGGGTTCCAGAGCGGCCATTCCCCGTTGGCGAGCGTCGCCGAGAGGTAGCGCAGCATCGGGTAGAAATGGTTCTTGGAATCCCACGGCACGACCTTCCCGGTCAGCGGCCATGCGCTGGCCGCCGCCGCCCAGACCAGGGCGATGGCGAGGAAGGCGATCCAGGTGGCGCGGCGCGACCAGGGGGACGCGAGCGGGCCATCGGGCGCGGCCGCGGATGCGGGGACGGAACTCTCACTCATGATCGGCGTGGCGTTTCCGGCGCAGTCTCGTGTGTTGCTCGACCGTCGCGCGCCCGCATTCCGCGCTCAGCGACTGTGTTTATGGCATCGGCGTGCTGCTGCGGCAACGGCTCAGCCATCGGACGCATTGACCGATAGGGCAGGCGCCCTGAATAAGGGCTGAACCGAAAGCGGCAAGCCTGCCGCATTTCGCCCGCCCGCCGTCTGCGCCGCGAAGGATCCATGGCCCTGCCGAACGAAACGCTCGCGCTGCTCGCCGCGCGCCGGTCAGTCCCGCCGCACCTGCTCGCCGAGCCCGCGCCCGAGGGCGCCGAGCTCGACACGCTGCTGACGCTGGGATCGCGCATCCCTGATCACGGCAAGCTGGCGCCCTGGCGCTTCATCGTCATCCGCGGCGAGGCGCGCCGGCGGATCGGGGAGGCGATTGCCGCCGCTTTCCGCGCCGACGAGCCGGGCGCCGACGACAAGCGCATCCAGATCGAGCGCGACCGCCTGGCGCGCGCGCCGCTGGTCATCGCCGTCGTGTCGAAGGCCGCGCCTCACGTGAAGATCCCCGTCTGGGAGCAGGTCCTGTCAGCAGGCGCCTCGCTGATGACGATGACCATCGCCGCCAATGCCATGGGCTACGGCACGGCCTGGCTCACCGAATGGTTCGCCTATGACCGGCGGGTGCTGGACGCCCTGGGCCTGGCGCCGGAGGAGCGGATCGCCGGCTTCCTCCATGTCGGCACGCCCGCCGAGCGCCAGCCGGACCGGCCGCGGCCGCCGCTCGCCGACATCGTCACCCATCTGGAGGGTTGAGGGTCATGTTCTACGACGCACGCGGGCCGCTGCCGCTGCCGCACGACCCGGTCAAGGCGCTCATCGCGCCGCGGCCCATCGGCTGGATCAGCGCCATGAGCGCCAAGGGCGAGATCAACCTGGCGCCCTACAGCTTCTTCAACGTCCTGTCGTCCAGGCCGGCCATCGTCATGTTCTCCAGCGAGGGGCGGAAGGACAGTTTCAGCTTCGTCGCCGAGACGGGCGAATTCGTCTGCAACATCGTCACGCAGGACGTGATGCAGCAGATGAACCAGACCTCGGCGAACCTGCCGCGCGGGGTCAACGAGTTCGTCCATGCGGGGCTGACGATGGAGCCCTCCAGGCTCGTCAAGCCGCCGCGGGTCAAGGAAGCCGCCGCCGCTTTGGAATGCCGGCTGGTCGGCACGACCGAGCTCGCCGACCTCGACGGACGCCCCATCGACCGGCACGTCGCCTTCGGCCAGGTGATCGGCGTGCATATCGAGGACCGGTTCCTGAAGAACGGCCTCGTGGACACGGCAGCGATGCGGATCGTCGCCCGCTGCGGCTATGCCGATTACGCCCTGGTGGACGAGGTCTTCCAGCTCGCCCGGCCGCGCTGACGGGCTTTCAGCCCGGGCGGCCGGCCCGGGCCAGCACCCGCCGCGCGCGCAGCAGGTGCGGGCGGTCGATCATCTCGCCCTCGATCCCGACCACCCCCGCATCGGGATTGGCCGCGAAGGCGGCGACGACCGCTTCCGCCCAGGCGACCGCGTCCGCATCCGGGGTGAATACGCGGTTGATGACCGCGACCTGGTCCGGGTGGATCGCCATCTTGGCGACGAAGCCGTCGCGCCTCGCGTCCTCGCATTCCGCGGCGAGGCCCTCCAGGTCCCGGAAGTTGACGAAGACCGTATCGATGGCGGCGACCTCGGCGGCCGCGGCGCCCATCAGCGTCAGCGCCCGTGCGATCCGGTACGGTTCCAGCCACAGGCCGGCGGCGTCCCGGTTCTGCTCGGCGCCGAGATCGGCGGACAGGTCCTCGCCGCCCCAGGTCAGCCCCTCCAGCCGGCGGCTGGCCCCCGCATAGGTGCCGAGGGCGAAGACGGCGCGCGCTGTCTCGGTCGCGATGGCGATGATGCGGGTCGAGCCGTCGGTGATGTCGTTCTCAACCTCGCGCACGGCGAGCTTGGCGCCCAGATGCGTGACGTCGGCGCCGCCGCAGGCCTTGGGCAGCATGATCCCGTCCGGCCGGCCGGGCATGACGCCGTCGAGGTCCGCGTCGGCGAGCCCGGTCGTCAGCCCGTTGATGCGCACATAGAGGCGCGGGCGGCGCGGCAGCGGCACGGTCTCGGCCAGGAAGGCGCGGACGGCCTCCCGCGCGGCGGGCTTGGCGGCGGCCGCCACGCTGTCCTCGATGTCGATGAGGATCGCATCGGCGCCGGACGCCATCGCCTTGTCGAGCTTGCGCCGGCTGTCGCCGGGCACGAAGAGCAGAGAGCGCATGGGCGTCAGGCCGGGCGCTTGCGCATGAAGGCCTGGCGGCGGCATTCGGCCACCAGCTTGCCGTCCTGCTTGTAGGCGCGGTGGACGAAGTCGACGATGCCGGCATCGGGACGCGACTTCGATTCCCGCTTGCCCGCCACCTCCGTCGTCACGTTCACCGTGTCGCCCTCGAAGAGAGGGTTGGGGAACTTCACGTCGGTCATGCCCAGATTGGCGATGGTGGTACCCACCGTCGTGTCGTTGACCGAGATGCCGATCATCAGGCCGAGCGTGAACAGCGAGTTCATCAGCGGCTGGCCCCACTCGGTCTCGGTCGCGCAGAAATGCGCGTCGATATGGAGCGGCTGCGGGTTCAGCGTCATGTTGGAGAACAGCATGTTGTCCATCTGCGTGACCGTGCGGGTCAGGCGATGGCTGAACACATGGCCCTCGGGAAAGTCCTCGAAATAGAGGCCGCCGCGCGGGTGACGCTTCGCTTCAAGCGCTTCGTTCATATCGGGTTTTTCCTCCCGGAAGCCCAACGCTTAGGGCTTCGTTTACCATATCGGGGCGATTGTCGGAGGTGGAATCCGGCCTCGAATGCCGTGTTCCGCCAGGGTCGCCGATGTTCCTTTTCACCACGCCTGCCGCGCCGCCATCGCCGCAGCCTGCCGGAAACGGCCAGGCGACGCCGGTGGTCGACGCGATCCGGCAGGGCGCGGACGCAACCGGAGCAGGTTTCGACTATCTGCTCAAGACGGCGCAGCGGGAATCGGCGCTCGATCCGGCAGCCAAGGCGCGCACGTCCTCCGCCACCGGCCTGTTCCAGTTCATCGAGCAGACCTGGCTGTCGCTCGTCCGGGACGAGGGCGCCAAGTACGGGCTCGGCGACTATGCCAAGGCGGTGCAGACCGGATCGGACGGCCGGGCCGTCGTGCCCGACGCCGATGCCAGGCGCGAGATCCTGGCGCTGCGCAACGATCCCAAGGCCGCCGCGACCATGGCGGGGGAACTGGCCCTCAAGAACCGCGAGCACCTGCAGCAGGCGCTCGGGCGCGATCCCACCGAGGGCGAGCTTTATATCGCCCATGTCCTGGGCGCCCAGGGTGCCTCGCGCCTGGTCGACCAGGCGCGCAACAGCCCGACCGTTTCGGCGGCGGCCATGTTCCCGGACGCGGCGGCGGCCAACCGCAACCTGTTCTTCGACAAGGCCGGCCGTGCCCGCGGCGCGGCCGAGGTCTATGCGGTGCTTGCCGCCGGCCATTCCGCCAGCCCCGCCGTCCCGGCGGCCGTGACGCCGGCTTCGCCCTCCGCGCCGCCTGCCGCCCTTGCCCAGTCGATCGCACGGGGCGACGGCCCGGTCATGCACGGCCTGTTCCGCACCGAGGGGCCGCGCGGCCCGGTCTCGGAGGCCGTGTCCCGGCACTGGGTCGTGGGCGGAGGCGCTGCTGCCCGGTCCGATCCGTCGCTGCGCTTCTTCCCGCGGGCCGGCAACGCCGCGATCGCGTCGCTCGTCGAGCCTGCCGCGACGGGCCCGGTCGCCGCCGCGACGCCGGAACCGCCGCGCCGTCCGGACGCGCCGGCGCCGGCCCAGCCTGCCGCGCGCAAGCCTGGCCGCCAGCCGCTCGACCTTTCCCGCTTCATGACGTGGCGCAGCTCATGATCGTCCGCCGTTTCCTGCTCTGGGCCCGCACCGCCTCCGCCGCCGACCGGGCGGACGGGATCGCGGCCCTGAGCCGGGCCTATCTCTACTCGGATCTCGGCGACGCGGAGCGCCACGATGCCTTGACCGCCTTCGCCGCCGCGCTCGACGATCCGTCCCCGCTCGTCCGTCGCGCCATGGCGGATGCCTTCGGCGGCTCGCCGGACGCGCCGCGCCATATCGTGACGGCGCTCGCCGGCGATCAGCCGGACATCGCCGCGCTCGTGCTCGGCCGCTCGCCGCTCTTCTGCGACTGGGATCTGGTCGACGCCGCGGCGACGGGCTGTGCAGCCATCCGCCAGGCCATCGCCGGCCGGCCGCTGGTCTCCTCCGCCGTCGCCGCCGCTCTGGTCGAGGTCGGCGACGCCGGCGTCGCCGCGGCGCTCGCGGCCAATCCGGGCGCCGTCTTCGCCGAGACGACGTTCCTGCGCGTGATCGCCCGCTTCGGCGAGGACGGCGCGGTGCGCGAGGCCCTGACAGGCCGCCGGGACCTGCCGGTCGCCGCGCGCCAGGCGCTTACGGCCGCCGCCGCGAAGGCCCTGTCCAGCTTCACCATCGGGCTCGGCTGGATGCAGGCGGAGCGGGGCGCGCGGATCGCACGCGAGGCCAACGAGCGGGCGACCGTCGCGCTTGCTTCGTCGGCCGACGCGGCGGCGCTTGTCGACCACCTGACGGATACCGACCAGCTGACGCCGGCGCTCCTGCTGCGCGGCCTCATGTCGGGCGCCGACGCCTTCGTCGAGGCCGCGCTGGCGCGGCTGTCCGGTTTCTCGCCGCAGCGCGTCCGGGCGCTGGTCGCCGACCGCCGCACCTCGGGGTTCGCGGGCTTCTATCGGCGGACCGGCCTCCCGGCGACGCTGGAGCCTGTCCTGCGCAACGCGCTGGCGGCCCGGCGATCGATGGCCGGCGCCGCGGAAGGCGGGCTCGATCTCGCGCTGATCCGCGCCACGATCGCACGCTGCGAGGCCGAGCGTGTGGAAGGCCGGGCCATGACCGCCCTGCGCCGGCTCGAGGCCGAGGCGGCGCGCGAGGCGGCCGTCCAGGCGGCCGACAGGCTCGCCGACCAGGCCGCGCTGGCGACCGTGCTCGCCCATGCGCCCGAGATGATCCTGCTGCCCGCGATCGCCGACGGGTTCGCCGACGAGACCGGTCAGCCGGACGAGGACGTCCTGATGCTGGAGGATCCGGTCGAGGTCGGGGACGCGCCGGTTCCGATCGACCTCGATGCCTTCGCTCGCGCGCTGGAGCCGGATGCGTCCGAGCTCCTGCCTGCGCTCCCGCCGGAGGTGCCGGAGGTCCTGCTGCCGATGGATGCGCCCGTCGATGGCGACGCCTATGCCGCCTTCGAGATCCGGATCGATCCGGACGAGCGGCGGGTCGCCTGATCAGGCGTTGAGGAGATCGCCCGGCTGGCCGAGCCCCGCCGTGAGGCTGGCGATGAGATCGTTGGCGCCGCTCTCCTCGCTCGGCGGCTCCGGTTCCTGCGGCAGGACGAGATCGGGCCTTGGAACGGCGACCGCCGTGACCACGCGGTCGTAGAGCGCGCGGGTCGAGATCGGTTTCACCAGGAAGGCGGAGACGCCGACATTGCGGGCGTCCACGACGCGCTTCTTCTCGGCGTGGCCGCTCACCATGACGATCGGCACGTCCGGATTGCTGCTGGTCTCGGGATGGCGAAGGATGCGGGCCATTTCCAGCCCGTCCAGGATCGGCATGTGCCAGTCGGTAATGACGACATTGGGCGAATTGGTGGAGAAGGAATCGAGGCCGGCCGCGCCGTCCTCGGCTTCCAGCACCTCGCGCACGCCGTAGCCGTGGAGCAGGGCGCGGATGATCCGGCGCATATAGGTGTTGTCCTCGACCACGAGAAACCGCAGCCGGGACAGGTCGATCCTCGCGCCGTTCACGCCCGTCAAACCCCTGGAACTCACACCCAGACGGGGCATACCACGCTCCTGGTTAAGGAGACGCAATCATGCCGGGAGGCACGTTTCCGGTAATTTCAGCCGATCCGTCGCATTTGAGCGATCGGCATCGGGCTCACGAGGAAGGACCGAACTGCTCGCGCAGGATGCGCTCGTCCAGGCTGTGGCCGGGATCGTGGAGGAGGACGAGATCGACCGAGCGGTCCATGGCGATCTCGACCTCCTGGACCGAGCGGACCTCGCGGTGGTCGGCCACCGCGCTGACCGGCCGCTTCTGCGCCTCCAGCACCTCGATGCGGATGCGGGCGACCTCCGGCAGGAGCGCGCCGCGCCAGTGGCGGGGGCGGAACGGCGAGATCGGCGTGAGCGCGAGCAGGGGCGCGTTCAGCGGCAGGATCGGCCCGTTGGCCGAGAGATTGTAGGCGGTGGAGCCCGCCGGCGTCGCCACCAGTATGCCGTCCGCCGCCAGCTCCTCCATGCGCACCCGGCCGTCGACCGAGATGCGCAGCTTCGCCACCTGGTAGGACTGGCGGAGCATCGAGACCTCGTTGATGGCCCGCGCCTCGTGCCGCGTACCCTCCTTGTCGGTCGCGACCATGAGCAGGGGATGGACGACGCTGCGCTCGGCCGCCTCCAGCCGCTCCAGAAGCGTGTCCTCCCGGAACTCGTTCATCAGGAAGCCGACCGAACCGCGGTTCATGCCGTAGATCGGCTTGCCGGTGCCCATGAAGCGATGGAGCGTGCGCAGCATCAGGCCGTCGCCGCCCAGCGCGACGATGACGTCGGCCTCCTCGATGGGGGTCTTGCCATAGGCGGCGGAAAGCCGCCTGTGCGCGGCACGGGCGGCATGGCTCGTGCTGGCGATGAACGCGATCCGGCTGAAGCGCGACGTCATGGGCGAGGGCAGGTCCTTCAGGGCCGTCCTGCCGCCACATAGACCTTGTCGGACGCGCGAAGTCCAGACGGCGGGACCCCTGGGCCCCGCCGCCTTTCACAGGCTCAGATCGCGGGCGACCACTGCACCGGGACGTAGCGGAAGGCGTTGCCGTCCTTGGCGACGTAGCCGGTGGCCGGGAACGGCGCGTGGTAGAAGGCGAGCTGCATCTTCTCGCTCGCCGCCATGTCGAGCAGCTTGCGCCGCGTGGCGCGCGCGCCGTCCGCATCCATGTCGAAGACCGCCGACCAGTCCGGGTTGGTCACGAACAGGGCCGGGTGGTTCGTCGTGTCCGACATGATCATGAGGCGCCCGTTGCCCGAGGTCACCGCGAAGACGGTGTGGCCCGGCGTGTGGCCGGGGGCCGCGATGGCGGTGACGCCCGGCACGATCTCCTTGCCGGCCTCGTACTGCTTCACGTCCTTGGCGATGGGCGAGAAGACACGGCGCACGCCCTGGAAGGCGCCTTTCATGGCATCGGGCGCGCCGTTCATCTTGGCGTCGTCCATCCAGAACGCCCATTCGGCCGCCGGGACCATGACCTCGGCCTTCGCGAACACGGCGGTGCCATCCTTGAGGCGGAAGCCGTTGATGTGGTCGCCGTGGAAATGGCTGAACACGACGGTGTCGACATTGGCGGGGTCGAAGCCGGCGGCCTTGAAATTGGCCATCCAGGTGCCGGAGGTCGGCGCGCCGCTGTCGCCGTTGCCGGTGTCGATCAGCACGGTCTTGCCGCCGGTCTGAAGGACGAGGGTGGTGAACGAGATCGGCAGGCGGTCGGACGGCAGGAACGCCGTCTCCATCGCCTTCTTCACGTCGCCGAGCTCGGCGTTGCGCACGAAGCCTTCCAGCGGCCGCTGGGCGAAACCGTCATTGATGGCGGTGACGGTGATGTCGCCGACCTTGTAGCGGTAGAAGCCCGGCGCCTGGCCGGAGGCGGCGGTCTGGGCCATGGCGGAACCGGCGGCGAGGGGAAGGGTGGTGGCGGCCGCGATGGCGGGCGCCGCGGCGATGAGGCTGCGTCGAGACAAGTTCATTGGCGTTCTCCCGGAAAACGGTCTGCCGGAAGCTAGGCGGCTTCGCTACGGGATCAACCGCGCCGAGACGCCCAAGGCCGCGCCGCCGCTCACGAATTGGTGAGGCGAAGCGGCGCGGCGCGGGCCCGGAGGCCGATCGCGGATGCCTACATGGCCGTGCGCGGATGCCGTCCCTCCTCGATCTCCTCGATGATCTTGGCCACGAAGGCGGGGAGGTCTTCGGGCGAGCGGGAGGTGACGATGCCGTCGTCGGCCACGACCTCCTCGTCGACCCAGTCGGCGCCGGCATTCTCCAGATCGGTGCGGATCGACTTGTAGGAGGTGACGCGGCGGTCCTCCACCGCGTCCGCCTCGGCGAGCAGCCAGGGACCGTGGCAGATCGCGGCGACGATCTTGCCCTCGTCGATGAAGTCCTGGACCAGCGCCATGGCATCGTCGTCCACGCGCAGCTTGTCCGGGTTGATCTGCCCGCCGGGGATGACCAGCGCGTCGTAGGACTCGACCTCGGCATCCGCGATCCGCAGGTCGGCGGGGACGTTGTCGCCCCAGTCCTTCTCCTTCCAGCCGCGGATGGATTCGCCCGTCGGCGTCGCCACCTCGACCCGGGCCCCGGCCTCGCGCAGCTTGTCGCGCGGCACTTCGAGCTCCGATTGCTCGAAGCCGTCCGTGGCGATGATGAGGATGCGGGAATCGGCGATGCTGGGCATGGTCCGGTCTCCTGTGACGCTTCGATCGGGAATGCACAGCGACAAGCCCGGGGGCGGCGCCGAAGTTCCGCCGCCCGGCCCGGTCAATCCGCCGCGCCCCTCGGCCGGTTGGTGAAGCGGGCATTGCCGAGCCCGGTGCCGATGGTGAGGACACCCCAGCGCGTCACGTCGCCCATGACGGGAAGGGCGCTCAGGCCCTGAACCACGGCGTCGTTGTGGAGGACGACCATGGGTTCGTGGCCGTCGATCGGCGGCAGGTCGCGCGCCAGGATGGCGGGCAGGTTGAAATGCTCGCTCTCCCAGTCGCCGGGCAGGTTCTGGGCGCCGCGGCGGATCGAGCCGTCCGGTTCGATGATGCCGGGGCACCCGACGCCGACGAAGGGCGCCAGGCGGAGGCGCTTGCGTCCGGCCTTGCGGATCAGCGCGCCCAGCATCGCCACCATACGCTCCACGGCGTCGGTGCGGGAGGGCTTGTCGTCCCGGTGCCGCCACAGGTCCGAGGCTTCCACCCGCGCCTGCGACAGGTCGCGGGCCTTGTCGAGGCCGAGACTCACGATGCCGCAGCGGATGTTCGATCCGCCGATATCGACGGCCAGGATCGCGTCGTGGCCGGCGAGTGTCCAGGCGGGCGCCAGGTGAGCCGCCCCGATGAGCCCGGCCTCGTCCGGATGATGGCCGATCATCCTCAGCGCCACTTTGCACCTGGCCTCGGCCAGGATCGCGGCGGCGCGCCCGACGGCGATCTCGCCGATGCGGCTGTCGCGCAGCCCGCCGCCCACCACGATCCGCTCCGTGCCCTTCCAGCCCTTGAGCTTCAGGTGCCGCTGGATCACGGCCGCCAGGGCCTGGGCGAAATCCTCGATCGCGCTCATGACCAGGCCGGCGGCCTCCAGGCCTCCTTCGGACAGGAGGCGGTCGAGTTCCGATTTGGCGACATTGTCCTTGGCCGCGGCGCGCCCGCCCTTGCCCTTTTCCCGCGCGATGGGATCGACGCCGTTGCGCTCCATGGTCTCGCGCCATTCCGCGACGAGCTTGCGGAAGGCGGTGCCGCTGGCGCGGTCGCCCAGGAAACCGTCCTCGTCGCGGATCTCCGCATTGTAGGTATCGACGACGACGGAAGGCAGGCGCGTCGCGCCGTGGGTTCCGAAAGCCGGGGCGGCTTCCTCCGCTGCCGCGGTCGCCCGTTTCGCTTTCGTGCCGCTCATCCGTCCCGTCCTCCGTCCCGCCTGGCGCCGGACGGACAACGGCAGGGCGGGGGAACGGTTCCGCTTCGCTAAAGGGCCCCCCGGCGATCCGAACAATTTAAGTCAAATGTTAAGCATAGGGACGTTTCATCGCCGCAGGGGGAAACAATAAGGTCGGCTCAGCATTGCCGCATCTAGTGGAGCACAACGATGCGCATACTAGTGGTAGAGGATGAACCCCTGATCGCACTTCTGGCCGGCGAAGCTCTCGAGGAGATCGGCCACGAGGTGGTGGGCCCGTGCGCATCCATGGGAGAGGCACTCGAGGCCGCGGCCTCGCGCACGCCCGACCTGCTCCTCACCGACATCAACCTCGTCGGGCCCGGCAGCGGGACCGAGCTCGCGCGCCTCCTCAGCCAGCGGCTGGGCGTTCCGTGCCTGTTCATGAGCGCGCAGCCCCAGGCCGCCCGCAGCAATGCGGACGTCGCCATCGGCGTGCTGCACAAGCCCTATTCGTCAGGGTCGCTGCAGCAGAGCGTGCGCGCCGCCTGCGAGGTCCTCGGCGGCCGGCGGCCGCTTGTCGTCCCGCGCGAGCTCGAATTGTTCCGCGCCGCCTGACCGGCGCCCGCTAGAGGCCGAGAAACTTCCGGCTGAGCCAGAGGCCCGTCGCCGCGGAGACGCCGGTCAGGGCCGTTCCCCAGGCGAGGTCCACGATCGACAGCGAGACCGGCCAGTTGCGCAGCGTGGAGAGATTGGTGAGGTCGTAGGTCGCGTAGGCGAAGAAGCCGAAGGCGGCACCCCAGAGCAGGGCCCAGCCGACCGATGCGCCGGAATTCAGCGCGGGTCCCACGACGAACATCACGATCCCGACGACGAAGACCGCATAGAAGCCGAGCGCGACCGGCCAGATCGGCTGGGCCAGCAGCAGGTCGCCGAGGCGGGATTTGTAGAAGTCGCGGGCGATGAAGCCCAGCCACAGCATGTCGATGGCCAGGAACACCACGACGGTGGACGCATAGGCGACAAGGTAGCGGGTCATCGGCGGGCTCGCTCACGCTTCGGTCCCGTCAGTGTAGGGCGAAGCCAGGCGGCGGCGAGGGCCGCCTGCCGCAAATCCGCCGCGAGCGGCCCGCACATCGCCGCGATGACCCGCTCCAGACATGCTTCGCGCCTCGTTTCCATCCTCGGCCTTTCGGTCCTGATGACGGTTCCGGCAGCTCCCCTGCTGGCCGCGCCGGTTCAGCGCGACCGGCCGCCTGCGGTCTCCGGGGACACGCGCGCCGCGGTGACGACCCTGGCATCCCTGCGCAAGGCGCGGGGCCTCGGGCCGGTCCGGCCCGATCCGTTGCTGGAAGGCGTGGCGAAGCGTCAGGCGGAGGCGATGGCGGCAGCACGAACCCTGTCCCATACCGTCGGCGGCGCCTTCGCGGCCCGGATGGAGCGCGCCGGCATCGGCTATGGCACCAGCGCGGAGAACCTCGGATACGGCTATACCGATCTCGCCGACGTCTTCGCCGGCTGGATGGCCTCGGCCGGCCACCGGGACAACATGCTCCAGCCCTGGGTCACCCGCGCCGGTCTTGCCAAGGCGCGGGGCGCGGACAACCGGCTCTACTGGGCGCTCGTCCTTGCCAGCGACGACCGGCCGCCAGGCCCGGTCATGGGCGATCCCGGCCCCGTCCGGCGCCTGCCTTCCGAGCGGGTTCGGGCGCGCCCTTCGCGCGATTGAAGACGCCAGGCCGACGCGCGGCCGGCTCGCCTTTTTCTGCCGCTTCGTTCGAACCTTGCCGCCGGGTGGCCGTTGGTCTGAGGAATTCGCGCTCGACGCGGGTCCCGCCGTCGCGCCCTCGCGGCGGCGGCACAGACACACCGGAGGATGACAATGCTGAAATCCCGCCTCGCCCTTCCCGTGATCGCCGCCGCCATGCTCGCGGTCCCGGCGCTCGCCCAGACGTCCGCGCCGTCCGGCGCCCCGGCCGGCAATGCCCAGCCGTCCATGAACCAGAACGCGCAGCCTGCTTCGCCGACCGCCGGCACGACCGCCAACCGGAACACGAAGGCCAGCATGGACATGAGCGACAAGTGGCGCGCCACGCAGCTCGTGGGCGTCGACATCTACACGTCCAACAACGAGAAGGTCGGCGAGGTGAACGAGATCCTGCTCGATCGCGACGGCTCGGTGCAGTCCGTGGTCGTGGGGATCGGCGGTTTCCTCGGCGTCGGCGAGAAGAACGTCGCCGTGACCTATTCCGACGTGAAGTGGATGGACACGCCGCGGGCCAATGCCAGCGCCGCCGCGCCGTCGGGCGCTCCGGCCACCGGTTCGCCGAACGTCACCGCGACGACGGGCACGACCGGCACCACCAACAATGCGGCGCCCGCCGGCACCATGAACAACAACAACCGCACGGCCGCGAACAACACGGACAAGCGGATGTATCCCGATCACGGCGTGATCTCGATGACCCGCCAGCAGCTCGAGCAGCTGCCCGACGTGAAGTACTGATCGACCGGATCGACCGGACGACGGGAGGGAGCGCCGCAAGGCGCTCCCTTCGCGTTTCAGGGTCAGGCCTCGTCCACCGCCAGCCGGCCCCCGTCGCGCATCGCGATCTCCACCATGCGGTCGGCGACGGTGCGGTTGCGGCCCGCCTGCTTGGCCGCATAGAGGCGGGCATCGGCGCAGCGCACGAGGCCGCCGAAATCGTTGGCGTTGCCCGGATAGGTCGCGACGCCGACGCTGGCGGTCGCGTGAGGCTGCCCCGGCACGCGCGTCGCCTGCGCGATCGCCATGCGGATCCTTTCAGCCAGCGCGATGGCATGTTCGTGGTCCATGCCCTGGGCCAGCACGGCGAATTCCTCGCCGCCATAGCGGAACGCCTGGTCCGTCGCCCGCAGAGAGCCGCCGATGACCTTGGCCACCTCCCGCAGGATGGCATCGCCGGTGGCATAGTCCGCGACCTCGTTGATGGCCTTCAGGTGATCCAGATCGACCATGACGAGGCTGAGCGGCTGTCCGACCGCGGCCGCATGCTCGAACGCGTTCTGCCCGGTCTCCTCGAACCGGGCCCGGTCCTTCAGCCCGGTGAGTTCGTCGAGGCCGGCCTGCTCCAGGAGAGCCTCGTAGCGGTGGCGGTAGGTCAGGCGCCCGA
This sequence comes from Hyphomicrobiales bacterium, assembly GCA_027483945.1. GTDB lineage: Bacteria > Pseudomonadota > Alphaproteobacteria > Rhizobiales > Beijerinckiaceae > JAIXTM01. The sequence goes on from JAIXTM010000008.1 coordinate 91,060, forward strand.
AGACATCGCCCAGCCGGCGGCCCTGGCCGAAGGGCTGCCTCTCCATGTAATTGAGATAGACGGCGAGCATCGCGCTGTACGTGACGGCGGCGAGCATCTTGGCGACCCATCCTCCCACCAGAACCGAAGACGGCGCGCCGGTGAGCCAGGCCAGGACGGCATAGAAGCCGATCTGGTCGAACGTGAGCGTCAGCGCCAGGGCGCCGAGCGCGCGCGGCAGGATGCGTTCGCCGAACACGCGGCCCAGCTTCTCGTAGATGAGGATCATGGCGATGGCGTCGACGAAGAGCAGGGACGTGCCCCACACCATCAGCCAGCCCATCTCGTCGATGAAGCTCACGTCGGGCTGGCGGCCCATGACCGGCACGGTCTCGTGCAGCCTTAGGACGAGCGTGAGCGCGACGATGAGGAAGTTGCCGAGCAGCAGGCCGTAGATCGGTTGGCGGACGGTTTCCGCATCCTCCTTGACGTAGAGGAGGAGCAGCATGGCGAGCTTGCCGGAGAACAGGACCGTCGATCCGGGCGAGATCGTGCCGGCGATCACCTCCACGTAGAAGACGCTCGCCAGATAGGTCTCGAGGAAATGCATCACCCCGAGCGCGGAGACGAAGACGCCGATGCCGAGGACGCGGCGGGCCCCGAAAAGGGCCGCCATCACCCCGAAATAGACGACCGCCTGAACGACGAGCAGGAGAATATCGAACGCCGTCGCCATGCCCCTCAGCCGCGCCCCGTAGCCATGCCACCCCGCGAATCCTGCTAGAGACTAGCAGCGAATACAGCGTTAACGAGCAGCGGTAGCGATTTTCCCGCGCAGGTTGTGATGCCGTAAGGGCATAGAGCGTCACGATTGCGGGGCAGACCCGGCAGCCGGGCCGGGTGGGGATGGTGCCGGATGAGGGGATTGAACCCCCGACCTTCGGTTTACAAAACCGCTGCTCTACCGCTGAGCTAATCCGGCCTTCCAGGCGGGGATTTCGGACGGGGCGCGCGAGGTGTCAAGCCCGGCGCCGCTCACAGATGCAGGTAGCGTGCACCGACGGCGGTATCGGCCGCGAGCGCGTCCGAGGAGCCTTCCCAGACGATCTCGCCCTTCTCCAGCACGATGTGCCGGTCGGCCAGGCGCTGCAGGGCGTCGATGTTCTTGTCGATGACGAGGATGGCGAGACCCTCGCTCCTGAGCGTCGCGAGACATCGCCAGATCTCGTCCCGCACCATCGGCGCCAGGCCCTCGGTCGCCTCGTCGAGGATGACGAGGCGCGGATTGGTCGTGAGCGCCCGGCCGATGGCCAGCATCTGCTGCTCGCCGCCCGAAAGCTGGGCCCCGAGATGGCCGCGCCGCTCCGCGAGGCGCGGGAACAGGCCGTAGACGCGCTCCTGCGTCCAACCCGTGCCGGCGCCCGCCTGCCGGGCGGTGGCGACAAGGTTCTCCTCGACGGTCAGGGTCGGGAAAACCCGCCGCCCTTCCGGAACGAGCCCGATGCCGGACCGGGCGATACGGTGGGGCGGGGCGCCCGCCCGGTCGACGCCGTCGACCAGGACCGACCCGCCCCAGGGCCTGAGGAGGCCCATGACGGCGCGGATCGTCGTCGTCTTGCCCATGCCGTTGCGGCCGAGCATGGCGACAACCTCGCCGGCGCCGATGGCGAAGGACACGCCGAACAGCACCTGCGCCGTGCCATAGCCGGCGGTGAGGTTCTCGATCCTCAGCATAGCGCCGCCTCGTCTCCAAGATAAGCCGCGCGGACCTGCAGATCGTTGCGGACGTGGTCGGGCGCGCCGGAGGCCACGATCCGCCCGCCGACCAGCACGGAGACCCTGTCGGCCAGGGAGAACACGGCATGCATGTCGTGCTCCACCAGGAGCATGGCGCAGCGCCCCTTCAGGCCGGCCAGCGTCGCGACAAGGCGCAGGCTCTCCTCGCGGCCGGTGCCCGCCATGGGCTCGTCCAGGAGCAGGACGCGCGGCTGCGGCGCGAGCGCCATCGCGAGTTCCAGGCCGCGCCGCTCGCCATGGGACAGCGAGGCGGCCGGGATCGTCGTCCGGGCGCCGAGGCCGACGAGTTCGAGGAATTCGGCAGCCTCGGCCGCGAGGCGCCGGTCCTCCGCGGGATCGGGGCGGAAGCGGAAGATGGCTCCCGCCGCCGGCCTCAGGGCCATCACGACATTGTCCAGGGCCGAGGCGTCCGGGATCACCGAGGTGATCTGGAACGTCCGCGCCAGGCCCCTGCGGGCGCGGGCATGGGGCGGCAGGGCCGTGACGTCCTCGCCGCCGAGCACGACCCGGCCGGCATCGGGGCGCAGCAGGCCGGAGATCTGGTGGATCAGGGTCGTCTTGCCGGCGCCGTTGGGGCCGATCAGGGCGTGGATCTCGCCGGGCCGCACGTCCAGCGAGACTGCGTCCGAGACGCGCAGCGAGCCGAAGCTCCGGGTCAGGCCTGCGAGCTCGAGGACCGGCGCGGCCGGGGAGGTGGGCCTCATCCGCGCCTCCGGTCCAGCAGGCCGACCAGTCCGCCGCGGCCCGCCAGCACGACGAGGATCAGCAGCGGGCCGAATACAAGCCGCCAGTACGGCGTCAGGTCGGCCAGGATCTCCTCCAGCGCCAGGAACGCGACGGCACCCAGCAGCGCCCCGTGGAGCGTGCCCATGCCGCCGAGCACGACCATGGCGATGAGCTCGCCGGAGCGCTGCCAGGCCATGTAGGACGGGCTGACGAATTCGGCCTGGTTGGCGAGGAGGAAGCCGGCCACGCCGCACAGGGTGCCGGAGAGCGTGTAGGCGACGAGCCTGATCCGGTCGACGTCGTAGCCCATCGCGGCCATGCGCGCCGGGTTCTGGCGGATCGCCGACAGCGCCCGGCCGAACGGGGAGGCGACGAGCGACCTGCAGGCGAGGAAAGCCGCAAGCAGCAGCGCCAGGACCACATAGTAGAAGGCGGTCTCGCCCTTCAGGAGCGGCATACCCGCGAGCGTGGAGCGCGCGTAGAGCGTCATGCCGTCGGACCCGCCATAGGCCGACAGGGTGTTGGCGAAGAAATAGATCATCTGGGCGAAGGCCAGGGTGATCATGATGAAGGCGACGCCCTTGGTGCGGATCGACACATATCCCGTCGCCGCGGCGAAGATCGCGCTGGCAAGCATCGCCACGGGGAGGGCGATCAGCATGTCGCCGCGTCCGCCGTCGATGAGCATGCCGGCCGCGTAGCCGCCGATGCCGAGGAACGCGGCGTGGCCGAAGCTCACCATGCCGCCATAGCCGAGGATCAGGTCCAGCGAGATCGCGGCGATGGCGAAGATCATCACGCGGGCGCCGAGCGACAGGATGTAGCTCTTGGGGCCGAAGCCGGCGGCCAGCGGCAGCAGCGCGAGCGCCGCGAAGATCAGGAGCGGCACCGCGATCGCCACGGCGCGGCTCGGGGACTGGCGCGACGGACCGGTCATGCCGTGCGGCTCAGCGGGAACAGCCCGGCGGGGCGGACGAACAGGATCGCGGCCATCAGGATGTAGATGGCCATGGAGGCGATGGCGGGCCCGGCCTGGTTGGCAGCAGACGGGCTCAACGCGAGCTTCAGAAGGTCGGTCGCGAAGGACCGGCCGAGCGTGTCCACCAGGCCGACGATCAGCGAGGCGATGAAGGCGCCGCGGATCGAGCCGATGCCGCCGATGACGATGACGACGAAGGCAAGGACGAGGAGATTGTCGCCCATGCCCGACTCGACGGACAGAAGCGGCGCGGCCATGGCACCGGCGAAGGCGGCGAGCATGGCGCCGAGCGCGAAGACCAACGAGAACAGCCTTCCGATATCGACGCCGAGCGCGGAGACCATCGGCGCGTCGCTCGCTCCGGCGCGCACGAGCATCCCGGCACGGGTGCGGCTGACCAGGAGGGCGAGCCCGGCCGCGACGGCGAGGCCCGCCGCGATCAGGACGAGCCGGTAGAACGGATAGACGAGCCCGTCCATGATCCGGACGGAGCCGGACAGGGCATCCGGTATCGGCAGGGAGAGCGGGGCGGAGCCGAACAGCGCCTTGACCCCGTCATTGAGGATGAGGATCAGGCCGAAGGTGGCGAGCACCTGATCGAGGTGATCGCGGGCATAAAGGCGCCGGAAGATCGCAAGCTCCAGGAACAGCCCGATGGCGAAGGCGGCGAGGAGCGTGAGCGGAATCGCGGCCGCGAAGCTACCGGTCAGCCGCCAGAACAGGACTGCGAGATAGGCGCCCAGCATGTACTGGACGCCGTGCGCCAGGTTCACGAAGTCCATCACGCCGAAGACCAGCGTCAGGCCGGCGGCGATGAGGAAGAGGAGGATGCCGAGCTGCAGTCCGTTCAGCACCTGCACGACCAGCAGCGTCGTCGACATCGGTTCCGGCTTCGTCCCTGGACTGGCGCCGGTCCGGCCGGCATCGCGGCGGCACCCTTGCGGCGGCGCGCCGGCCTGTCAACCGCGGCGCGAGGCGGGAATGGAACCGAGCGGCGGTTCGGACGTTGGGGCAGTACTTCCATGCTTATTCCCTCCCCCATCGAGACCCCTTGATCCCGCCCACACGGCGGGATCATTTTTTGGGCTCGCGCTTCGCTCCGGAACCCGGACGGCGCGGGGGGCGTTAACTTTTGAAAGCCCGTATCCCGGGCGCAGGAGATGAGGCCATGTTCAAGCGCATGACGATGGCCGTCGCGGCGGGCACGCTGCTGACGCTCTCGCCGCTGGCCGTGACGTCCTCGCAGGCCCAGCCGGCCGGCGTCTATGGCGCCCCCGGCCAGGTCGGCACGGGCATCACGTCCTATGGCGGCTATTATGGAGGACCGCGGAGCTATTACGGCTACCGGGGCTATTACGGACGTCCGTATTACGGGCGGCCCTATTACGGCCCACGCTACTATGGCTATGGCTATCGCCGGCCCTATTACAGCTACCGGTACGGCTATCGCCGCTATGACGGCGGCGCGCTGGCCGCGGGCCTGGTCGGCGGCGCCCTTCTGGGCTCCGTCATCGCCAATGCCCGCCCGGCCTATGCCAACAGGTGCTGGCGCCAGCGCAAGCCCGTGCAGGTCAACGGGCGCTGGGTGCGCCGTCTCGTGACGGTGTGCAACCGCTGATCGCCCCTCGCGCGATGGTTAACAATGTGTAAATCTCCCGGGCGCGGCGTCCGGGAGATTTTTTCATGCAACGTGCTTCATGCGCGGCCCTGGCTGCGTCGGCCCTCGCGGCCGCGATGCTCGCACCGCTGCCGGCCCAGGCGGAGATTCGCGGTGGTTCCGGCGTCCAGACCTTCACCAGCCGGTTCGGCGCGGTGCCGATCCGGGGGCCGATCCTGGCCTCTGCGCCGCAGACCGTCGTCATCATCGAGCGGCAGATCGAGCGCGTGCCGGTCTGGCCGACCGAGCCGGTCACGGTCATCGGCATCCGTCCGGCGCCGACGCCCGACCCGGTCATCCATACGATCACGCCGCGGGGCGTCGTGACCCGCCACGTGGGCGGCACGGGTCCGCGCATCATCACGCGCGACGGCGACATCATCCGCAGCAACGCGCCCGAGGGCGCGACCGGCGGGCCCCGGATCATCGAGATCCGCTAGGGTTCAGCCCCGGCGCGTCAGCGCGTAGAGCGCGATCGCGGCCGCGTTGGAGACGTTGAGGCTGCGGATCGCGCCGGGCATGTCGAGGCGCGCGACGACGTCGCAGGTCTCGCGGGTGCGCTGGCGCAGGCCCTTGCCCTCCGCTCCCAGCACGAGGGCGAGCGGACGCTTCAGCGGAACGGAGCCGATCTCGGACGGCCCGTCCGAATCGAGGCCGATGCGCAGGACGCCCTGGCTGCCGAGCTGCTCCAGCGCATCGCCGAGATTGCGCACGGTGATGAAGGGGACGTGCTCCAGCCCGCCGGACGCGGCCTTGGCGAGGACGCCGGTCGCCGCCGGGCTGTGCCGGGCCGTCGTCACGATGGCCGAGGCGCCGAAGGCCGCGGCGCTGCGCACGATGGCGCCGACATTGTGGGGGTCGGTCACCTGATCCAGCACGATGAGCAGCGCGTCGACGGGCACGGCGTCGAGGCGGGGGCCGGGCAGGGGACCGGCCTCCAGCCAAAGCCCCTGATGCACGGCATCGGGGGTCAACAGCCGGTCGATGTCGTTCGGGCGCACGATCTGCGGCTCGATCCGGGGCGTCCCGAAGCGCTCGGCGAGACGCCGCGCCGCGTTCTCCGTGGCCAGAAGGCGCCGGAGCGGCCGCGCCGGGTTCTCGATCGCCTCGCAGACCGGATGCCAGCCATAAAGCACGACGGCGTCCTCGGAGGTCGTGCCGGGCTGGAACTCGGCCGCGTCGGCGCGGCGCCCGGGACGCTGTCCGCCAAAGCGGCCTCTCGGCGCCGGCTTGCGGTATGTCCTGTCCTGGCTCATGCGGGGTCCTTGGTAGCGCCTTGCGCGGCGGTCTCTCTCGCATGGCGGGCGGGTGGGCGCCAGCGCCTCGCACCCGGTTGCTGCGGGCCGGACCGCCGCGTCCAAGGCGGTTGACAGGGTGGGGGCGTCTCACCATAAGGAGCGCCGCGCCGGTCGGCCCTTTAAGACCGGTGCGCCTCGTCGGTCTCGACGGACGAACGGGGAGGGGTGCCCGAGTGGTTAAAGGGGACGGACTGTAAATCCGTTGGCTTAGCCTACGTTGGTTCGAATCCAACCCCCTCCACCATCGTCCCCGATCATGACGACAATGCCGGCGGCTTCTCACTGCGCCGGCGCCGTGCTATCGCCGGCTGGCGATGCGGGTGTAGCTCAATGGTAGAGCAGCAGCCTTCCAAGCTGAATACGAGGGTTCGATTCCCTTCACCCGCTCCAGCCCCCGCTCCGCTGGCCACCGCGCCCGAGCCGCCTGCTGCGCCCGCGACGCAACTCCCTCTTGAAGCGCGGCGCAATCCCGCATAGACGAGCCGCACTTTTGGCCCCGCCCGTGTCCGGCCGGGGTTTCCGCTAGTCAGGAACAGGGACCATGGCGAAGGAAAAGTTCGAACGGACGAAGCCGCATTGCAACATCGGCACGATTGGTCACGTTGACCATGGCAAGACGTCGCTGACGGCGGCGATCACGAAGGTCCTGGCTGAGAAGGGCGGGGCGCAGTTCACGGCGTACGACCAGATCGACAAGGCTCCTGAGGAGAAGGCGCGCGGGATCACGATCTCGACGGCCCATGTGGA
>JAIXTM010000015.1 GCA_027483945.1 Hyphomicrobiales bacterium
CCTTAACAACGGTCCTCATGCTGAGGTGCGAGCGAAGCGAGCCTCGAAGCACGCACGAATGGCCGTGAGCGCATCCCCCTCCTCCCGCGCAGCGGCGGGGAGGGGCCAGGGGTGGGGGGCGCCGGGCGTGGAGCTCTTACCCGCAGGACGGAACCCCGTCCCACCGCCCCTCACCCCGGCCCTCTCCCCGCGGGCGGGGAGAGGGGGAGAGCCCGCAACGGCTACCATCCCCTCGCCCCCATCGGGGGAGAGGGACAGGGTGAGGGGGCGCAGGGCATGGAGCTGGGATTCGCGGCCAAGGGCTCGCCCCGTCGCAACGCCCCCCACCCTCACCCTCCCCGCCGCAAGCGGGGAGAGGGGAGAACGCGGCGCCGGACCCTTCCACGACGAAGGCAATCCGCAGCCGATCCCTCCTCGCGAGGGAGAAAGATGCGGCTGGCAGTGAGCCTGACGCCTCGTCCTTCGAGGCCGCTTCGCGGCACCTCAGGATGAGGCTTCAATTGGCAGTGCGTGCTTCCCAACGGTCCTCATGCTGAGGTGCGAGCGAAGCGAGCCTCGAAGCACGCACAATGCCGGCGCAGCCCGATCCCTCCACGCGAGTGAAGGGACCGAGGGGGTCGTCGAACAGGCCGGCCTCGACGACGGGCTTCGCAGGCTGGCCTTAAGCCCCGACGAGGCGGAACCAGCCGTCCTCGTCGATGACCTCGACGCCGAGTTCCTTGGCCTTGGTGAGCTTGGAGCCGGCCCCCGGCCCGGCGACGAGGAGGTCGGTCTTCGCCGAAACAGAGCCCGAGACCTTGGCGCCCAGCCGCTCGGCCATGGCCTTGGCCTCGTCGCGGCTCATCCGCTCCAGCGTGCCGGTGAAGACGACGGTCTTCCCCGAGACCGGCGTATCCGTCGCCCGGTCCTCCACATGGTCCGCGGGGCTGACCTCGCCGAGGAGATCGTCCAGCATCGCCTCGTTATGCGCCTCGGCGAAGAAATCGACCACCGCCCCGGCGACGACCGGGCCGACGCCTTCGATGGCGACGATGTCCGCCAGCGCTCCCGGCTCCCGATGCGCCGCGAGCGCGGCTTCGCGCAGGGCCGCGAACGAGCCGAAATGCCGGGCGAGCAGCTTGGCATTGGTCTCGCCCACATGGCGGATGCCGAGCGCGAAGACGAAGCGGTTGAGCGGCGGCGTCCGCCGGGCCGTGATCGCCTCCAGCAGCAGCGTCACGCTCCTCTCGCCGAAGCCCTCGCGATAGACGCGGCGACGGATGAGCTGGCCGTCGGGCTCGGCGGTCACGAAGTCCCGTGCCGTCAGGCGGAAGATGTCGCCGGGGCGGCGGATCAGCCCCTCGCGGTGGAAGAGCGCGATCTGCTTCTCGCCGAGCCCCTCGATGTCGAGCGCGTCGCGCGAGACGAAATGCTTCAGGCGCTCCACAGCCTGCGCGTCGCAGACGAGGCCCCCGGTGCAGCGGCGCACCGAATCGGCCCGGCCCGAGCGCGGATTGGCGTCGCGCACCGCGTGGCTGTCGCAGACCGGGCAGCGATCGGGAAAGGCGTAAGGCGCCGCGCCGGCGGGGCGCTTGCCGAGATCCACGTCCACGACTTGCGGGATCACGTCCCCCGCCCGCTGGATGATGACCGTGTCGCCGACCCGGATGTCGCGGCCCTCGCGGATCGGCTCGCCATCGCCGCCGATGCCGCGGATGTAATCCTCGTTGTGGAGCGTCGCGTTGGAGACGACGACGCCGCCAACCGTGACAGGCTTCAGCTTGGCGACGGGCGTCAGCGCCCCGGTGCGCCCCACCTGGATGTCGATCGCGTCGATGATCGTCGTCGCCTGCTGGGCCGAGAACTTGTGGGCGACGGCCCAGCGCGGCGAGCGCGACACGAAGCCGAGCCGATTCTGGAGGGCGAGGCTGTCCACCTTGTAGACGACGCCGTCGATGTCGTAGCCGAGCGTCGCGCGCCGCGCCTCGATGTCGCGGTAGAAGGCGAGAAGCTCCTGCGCCGAGGTGCAGCGCGCGAAGAGCGGGTTCGTGACGAAGCCGAAAGCCGCCAGTTGCTCCACCATGCCGGACTGCGTGTCCGCCGGCATGGCGCTGACCTCGCCCCAGGCATAGGCGAAGAAGCGTAGGGGCCGGCTTTTCGTGATGGCCACGTCAAGCTGGCGCAGCGAGCCCGCCGCCGCGTTGCGCGGGTTGGCGAAGGCGGCCTTGCCGGCCTCCGCCTGGCGGGCGTTGATCGCCTCGAAATCGTCCTGCCGCAGATAAACCTCGCCCCGCACCTCCAGCACGTCCGGCGGGCTGCCCTTCAGGACGTGCGGGATGTCGCCGATCGTCCTGGCATTGGGCGTGACGTCCTCACCCTCCTCGCCGTCGCCGCGCGTCGCGGCGCTGACGAGGCGCCCCTTCTCGTAGCGTACCGACAGGGACAGGCCGTCGATCTTCGGCTCGGCGGTGACCGCGAGCTCCGCGCCGTCGGGCAGGCGCAGGAAGCGCCGGATCGTATCCAGGAAACCGGCGACGTCCTCGTCGGCGAAGGCGTTCGCCAGCGAGAGCATCGGCACCCGGTGGCGCAGCTTGGGGAACTTGCCGGACGGCTTGACGCCGACCTTCTGCGTGGCGCTCTGCGCGGAGACCAGCTCGGGGAAGCGCGTCTCGATCGCCTCCAGCCGCCGGCGCAGGGCGTCGTATTCGGCATCGGAGACGAGCGGCGCGTCGGCCTCGTAATAGGCCTTGTCGTGCGCTGCGATCTCCGCCTGCAACTCCGCATGGTCGAGCTGCGCCGCCTCCGGCGTCAGCAGGTCCACATTGGTGGCGCGGTGCGTCGACATGGCCGATCAGCCTGCGGCCTGGAGCAGACGGCTTGCGGCCGCCCGCGCCTCCTCGGTGATGGTCGCGCCGGCGAGCATGCGCGCGATCTCCTCGCGGCGCTCCGCGTCGCCGAGGGCCGAGACCTGCGTCGCCACGCGCTCGCCGCCGGCATCGCTGCGCTTCTCGATGAGGAAATGCGCATCGGCCCGCGCCGCCACCTGCGGGGCGTGGGTCACGGACATGACCTGCACCCCGCGCGCGAGGCGCGCCAGGCGCTGGCCGATCGCGTCGGCCACGGCGCCGCCGACACCGGTATCGATCTCGTCGAAGACGAGCGTCGGCGCCGAGGCCCGGTCCGCCAGCACGACCTTCAGCGCCAGCATGAAGCGGGACAGCTCGCCCCCCGAGGCGATCTTCGCCATCGGGCCGGGCCGCGTGCCGGGATTGGTCTGGACCCAGAATTCCACCCGGTCGAGGCCGGCCTCGTCGCGGGACGCCTCGTCGGTCGTGATCTGCGTCGTGAAGCGGGCCCGCTCCAGCTTGAGCGGCGGCAATTCGGCGTTGACCGCCGCATCGAGGCCGGCGCCCACCTCGCGGCGGCGGGCGCTCAAGGTCCGCGCGGCCGAAAGATAGGCCGTCTCGGCCTCGGCCAGCTCCGCCTCGCGGCGCTTCAGGGCTTCTTCGCCGCCATCGATCTCGGCGAGAAGCGCGGCCGAGCGCGACGAAAGCGCCGCCAGCTCGTCCACCGCAACGTTGTGCTTGCGGGCGGCGGCGCGCAGCGCGAACAGGCGCTCCTCGGTGCGCTCCAGCTCGCGCGGATCGAACTCGGCTTCCCGAAGCAGCGTCTCCAGGACGGTGCGGGCCTCGTCCATGGCGATGAGGACCGCGTCCAGCGTCTTCACCGCCGGCTCGACGAGCCTGGGCGCGCTGGCCGCGCGGCGCTCCAGCTTGCGCATGGCCGCGGAGATGACGGGGCCGGGCGCGCCCTGCCCGGCGATGGCCTCGAACGCCTCGTTCAGTTCGGTGACGACCTTCTCGGCCTGCATCATCGTGGTGCGGCGTTCGGCGAGGGCGTCCTCCTCGCCGGTCTCCGGCTTCAGCGCGGACAATTCCTCGACGACGTGCCGCAGGTAATCGGCGTCGCGCGCCGCGGCCGCGACGGCGGCCCGCTGGCTCTCCAGCGCGGAGCGGAGCGCCGCGTAGCGCCTGGCCGCCTCGGCGACCGCCCGGGCCTCGCGCTGCAGGCCGCCATAGGCGTCGAGGATCGCCCTGTGCGTCGCGGGATCGACCAGCGCGCGGTCGTCGTGCTGGCCGTGGATCTCCACCAGCGAGGCGCCGACCGCCCGCAGGACCTGCACGGAGGCCGGCTGGTCGTTGACGAAGGCGCGGGTGCGCCCGTCCGCCATCTGCACGCGCCGCAGGATGAGATCGCCGTCGTCGTCGAGCCCGGCCTCGCGCAGCACCGCGCGGGAGGGATGGTCGCCGCCGACGTCGAAGGCGGCGATGACCTGGCCCTGGGCGGCGCCGTGCCGCACCAGCGCGCCGTCGCCCCGCCCGCCGAGGGCGAGCGCGAAGGCATCGAGGAGGATGGATTTGCCGGCGCCGGTCTCGCCCGTCAGCACGGACAGGCCCGGCCCGAAACCCAGTTCAAGCCGGTCGATCAGGACGATGTCGCGAATGGAGAGCTGGACGAGCATGCGCTCTCCGCGCGGAAACGATCAGTTGCTGAGGCCCACCGTCCGCGCGACGCCCTGGAAGGCGCGGCTGATCCAGGACCCCTTCTCCTCGCGCGGCTCGAGCCCGCGCGACTGCAGGAGCACGTAGGCGTCCTTGTACCAGGGGCTGTCCGGGAAGTTGTGGCCGAGCACGGCCGCGGCCGTCTGCGCCTCGTTGACGATGCCCATGGCCATGTAGGCCTCGGTGAGGCGCATCAGCGCCTCCTCGACATGGCGCGTCGTCTGGTACTTGGATACGACGTCGCGATAGCGGTTGATCGCGCCCGTGTAATTGCGCTTCTCCAGGTAGTACTTGCCCACCAGCATCTCCTTGCCGGCAAGCTGGTCACGCGCCACCTGGATCTTCTGCTTGGCGTCGTTGACATATTCGGAGCGGGGATAGCGCTCGATCAGCTCCTGCAGGGCGACGATGGCCTTCTCGGTCCGCTCCTGGTCGCGGGAGATGTCCGTGATCTGGTTGTAGTAGGACGAGGCCATGAGGTACTGCGCATAGGCCGCGTCCTCGCCGGACGGGTGCAGCGTCACGTAGCGGCGCGCCGCCGAGATCGCGTCGTCATATTCGCCGGCCTCGTGATAGGCATAGGCCGACAGGACCATCGCTTTGCGCGCCCACGGCGAATAGGGCGACTGCTTGTCCACCTCGGTGAACTTCTTGGCCGCGCCGGAATAGTCGTTCTTGGCGAGGCGGGCGAGGCCGTCATTGTAGATCGTGTCCGGCGGGACCTGGGCCACGATCTCGGGCTTGTAGGTCTCGGACCGGTCGAACGGATTGAGGGCCGAGAGGCTCTCGCAGGCCGCGAGCGGCATGGCGACCGCGCCGAGCAGCACGATGCGCGCGGCAAGCGACGGAAGCGACCGGGAACGAAGCGACGTCATGCGGGGCTGGACCTTATCTGCAATCCGGCCGGGGACGACCCCGGAACCGACGGACGCTCTTTAGCGCAAAACGGGCAGCCGCGCCAACCCGGATGGGGACCGCGTCCCCACGTCGCTGGCGGGACGGCCGCGACGGGCCTAGGCGTGGCTCAGTGGGTATCGGGCGCGAAGGCCGGCTGGATGGCCGGGATGTCCGCATAACCAGCCTCGCGACGGCCCCCAGCCTCCACGATGGCGTAATTGGCGCGGTCGGAGAACAGGGCCTCCAGCACCGCGACATTCATGCGATGGCCGCCGCAATAGGAGCGGTACTCGCCCAGGATCGCATGGCCGGCCAGCGCCAGGTCGCCGATGGCGTCCAGGAGCTTGTGCCGCACGAACTCGTCCGGATAGCGCAGGCCTTCCGGGTTCACGACGCCCTCGTCGGCTACGGCGACCGTGTTGTCCAGCGAGGCGCCGAGCGCGTAGCCGGCCTTCCACAGCCGCTCCACGTCGCGCATGAAGCCGAAAGTGCGGGCGCGGGCGATGTCGCGGCGGTAGGAGCCGGCCTCCAGCTCGTAGACCCGGCGCTGGCGGCCGATCACGGCGCTGTCGAAATCGATCTCGACGTCGAGGCGGAAGCCGCGCTCGAAGGGATGCAGCTCGGCGAAGGCCCGGCCGTGCTCGACGCGCACGGGGCGCAGCACCTTCACGAAGCGGCGCGGCGCGGCCTGCTGGGCGAGGCCGACCTGGTCGATCGCATCCACGAACAGGGCGGCGCTGCCGTCCATGATCGGCATTTCGGGCCCGTCGATCTCGACCAGCACGTTGTCGACGCCAAGGCCCATCAGGGCCGACATCAGGTGCTCGATCGTGGCGACGCTGCCGCTGTCGGTGTCGCCCAGGACGGTGCAGAGCTCGGTGGCCGACACGCCCAGATGCCGCGCCTCGATCAGGCGCTCGCGGCCGCCGGCGATGCCGGTGCGCAGGAAGACGATGCCGTGATGGGCGTCGGCGGGGTGCAGGACGATCTGGACGGGAGCGTTGGAATGGACGCCGTTGCCGGTGAGGGTCACCCGGTCCCGCAAGGTCGTCTGCTTCGCGAACTTCATTCCGACTTATCCCTGACCGACATGCGACAACCGGTGGCTACCGCTGGATGGCGGATGCCGGTGGTCTCGCCGTCACTCGATCTGAACGCCCCGTACGTGTCCGGGCTCTTCTGGCCGGACGTTTTGATTGCCGGCACAATAGTCGTGCCCCCCTCTCGCCTCAAATCACGCTTTCTTACGGTCTGTTACAGGCCGGCGAGAGCGGCAGCTTGCCGCTAAGTTCTTGAAGAACATGTTAAAAAGACAGGCGCCCGATTGCGGCTGCAATCGGGCGCCTGTGGATTGTAACGGCGAGCGGCGGGGTGTCAGTTGGCCTGGCGCCGCAGGAAGGCGGGAATCTCCAGCTGGTCGTCGTCGAGCGTCCGGGCCGCCGGCTGGCGACCATGGGCGTCGAGCTGGCCCTGGGCCGGGCGGTAGCCGAGCGGAGCCGGCGGCGCGGCCGGGCGCTTGGTGTATTCGGCCTGGGCCGGAGACGGGCCGGCCTGGCGCGGCACGACCGGCTCGATGGCGCGCGGCAGCTCGGCCGGGGCGACGGGGCCGCCCTCCTCCTTGCGGCCGAGGCCGACCGAGGCGAGGCGCTGGAGCAGCGTCATGCGCTTGTGGTCGGCGCTTTGCGCCGGCATGGCCGGGGCGCCCATCACCTCCTCGCGGACCTGGTCGCGGACATGGACCGGCAGTTCGTCGACCCGCGGCATGCGCACCGGGCGCACGACGCCGCGATCGGCGGCCGGCGGCAGGAACGGCATGTCCATCGCGGGCTCCTCCGCCGGGACCGGGGCCGGGGCGGCGGGCTCGAACGCGGTGGCGGCCGGGCGGGCGGCCGGGGCGATGGTCACGTCCGGATGCAGGGCCGACGGCTGCGGCGCGGCCTCCACGACCGGGGCGGGCTCGACCGCCTTCGGCGCCTCGGCCGGCATCGCCAGCGGCGCGCGGGCGATCGCGGCCGGCGGCGTGGCCCGCGCCCGGGCCTCGGCCCGCAGGCGCTCGGCAACCTCGGCGATGCGCTGCTCGGTCTCGCTCAGCTCGCCGCCGCCGCGGGCCGTCTGCAGGTGATGGTCGATGCCGGTGGCGACGACCGACACGCGGATGATGCCGTCGAGGCTGGCGTCGAACGTCGCGCCCAGGATGATGTTGGCGTCCTGGTCGACCTCCTCGCGGATGCGGGTCGCGGCCTCGTCCACCTCATAGAGGGTGAGGTCGTTGCCGCCCGTGATCGAGATCAGCAGGCCGCGGGCGCCCTTCATGGACACGTCGTCGAGGAGCGGGTTTGCGATGGCGGCCTCGGCGGCGGTGATCGCCCGGCGCTCGCCGGTGGCTTCGCCCGTGCCCATCATCGCCTTGCCCATGTCGCGCATGATCGCGCGCACGTCGGCGAAGTCGAGGTTGATGAGGCCTTCCTTGACCATGAGGTCGGTGATGCAGGCGACGCCCGAATAGAGCACCTGGTCGGCCATCGCGAAGGCGTCGGCGAAGGTGGTCTTCTCGGTCGCGACCCGGAACAGGTTCTGGTTCGGGATCACGATCAGCGTGTCGACCGATTGCTGCAGCTCGATGATGCCGGCCTCGGCCACCCGCATCCGGCGGGCGCCCTCGAACTGGAACGGCTTGGTGACCACGCCGACGGTCAGGATGCCCATCTCCCGGGCCGCGCGGGCGACGACCGGAGCGGCGCCGGTGCCGGTGCCGCCGCCCATGCCGGCGGTGATGAAGACCATGTGCGCGCCGGCGAGCTGGTCGCGAATCTCGTCGATGACCTCCTCGGCCGCGACGCGCCCGACTTCCGGCTGCGAACCGGCGCCGAGGCCTTCCGTTACGGCAAGGCCCATCTGCACGATGCGGCTGGCCTTGGACAGGGTCAGCGCCTGCGCGTCCGTGTTGGCCACCACGAAGTCGACCCCCTGGAGGCCGGCCTCGATCATGTTGTTGACCGCGTTGCCGCCGGCACCGCCGACGCCGAACACCGTGATGTGGGGCTTCAGTTCCCGGATGTCCGGAGCCTGCAGGTTGATCGCCATGATGGCCTCTCTCCAAGTGGCGCTCGGCAGGCGCCCTAACGCTGATGAATCCAATCCGGACCGGGCCGCCGCGCCCCGTCCTTCAAGCTCGCTAGAAACTGTCCCGGATCCACCGGCCGAACCGGGAGATGTAGCCCCCGGTCCCGGTGTCCCGGTACGTGTTGTGGTTCGGTTCGAAATGCTCCAGATGCGCCACCTGCGGGTAGACCAGGAGGCCGACCGCGCAGGAGAAGGCGGGCCCCTTGGCCGCCTCCGGCAGACCCTTGATCCCGAGCGGCCGCCCGATGCGGACCTGGCCGCCCAGGATGCGCCGCGCGATGTCCGTCATGCCCGTGAGCTGCGCCGCGCCGCCGGTGAGGACGATGCGCCGCCCGGCTTCTCCGGACGCACCCGCCTGCCGCAGCCGGTCGCGCGCCAGTTCCAGGATCTCCTCGACCCGCGGGCGGATGATCCGCACCAGGTGCGAGCGGGGGATGTGGCTGGGCACGTCGCGCTCGTCCTCGTCCACCTGGTGGACGGCGATGGTCTCGCGGTCGTCGGAGGCGGAGACCAGCGTGGAGCCGTAGAGCGTCTTCAGACGCTCGGCGGCGGCGACGCGGGTGGACAGGCCGCGGGCCACGTCCATCGTGATGTGATGGCCGCCCACCGCGATGGCATCGATATGGATCAGGCTGCCGCGGGAGAACACGCCGGTGGAGGTCGTGCCCCCGCCCATGTCGATGACGATGGCGCCCATCTCGGCCTCGTCGTCGACGAGGGCGGACAGGCCGGAGGCATAGGGGGTCGAGACCACGGCCTCGATGTCCAGGTGGCAGCGTTCCACCGCCAGCATCACGTTGCGGGCGGCGGCGAGGTCCGCGCCCACGACATGCATGGAGACGCCGAGCTTCTCGCCGATCATGCCGGTCGGGTCGATGATCTCGTTCTGCGCGTCGAGCGTGAAGCCGGTGGGCAGGGCATGGAGCACCGCGCGCCCCGGGCGCAGGCCGTGGGCGCTGGCCGCCTCCAGCGCGCGCTGCATGTCGCGCTCGCCGACGGAGCCGCGGATCGGCACGTCGGCGGCGAAATGTTCCGAGCCCATCCGGCCGCCGGTCAGGTTCACGATGACCGACTTGACCTCGACCTTGGCCATGCGCTCGGCGGCGTCCACCGCCTGGCGGATCGACTGCTCGGCTGCCTCCAGGTCGGTGACGACGCCGCCCTTGAGGCCGAGCGAGCGCTGATGGCCGATGCCGAGGACCCGCGCGATATGCGTGCGGCCCTTCAGCGTCTCGGAGGGCTGCATCGGCCGCAATTCGGCGACGATGCACACGATCTTGGACGTGCCGATGTCGAGCACCGACAGGGTCGCGCTGCGCCGCGCCGAAAGCGGCCGCATCCGGGGCGTGACGCCGTAGGGCTGGCTCATACCTCGCCTCCCTTCGGCTTCGGCGCCTTCTTGGCGGCCTCCGCCCGGGCGGCGGCGGCCTCCTCGGTGAGGCGCATCGTGACGCGGTCGTGCTGGCGCAGGTCCACCTGGATGATGTCCTTCTCCAGCACCTGGTCGGACTTCTCCAGCTCGGCCAGCCGGCGCAGCGCGTCGAGGGCACCGTCCTCGGGCAGCGCGACGACGAGGCCGTTATCCAGCCGCAGGTTCCAGCGGCGCCCGCCAACGAGCGTCGCGGCGCTGATGCGCTGGGCGACCGGACCGGCCGCGGCGCGCAGCTTCAGATAGTCCCCGACCCGCTTGTTGGCGCCCTCGCCCACCACGAAGGGCAGGTTGACGAAGCGCTCGTCCTGCATCGTGTCGATGACGGTGCCGTCGGCAGCCACGACGAAGACGTCGCCCTGGTTCTGCCAGAGCGCGAAGGGCTCGCGCTCGGTGAGCGTGATCGTGATCTCGTTGGGATAGAGCTTGCGGACCGAGGCCTGCTTGACCAGCGGCAGCGCCTCGATGCGCTCCTGCATGCCGGCGATGTCGACGAAGGGCATGGACTGGCGCGGGTCGATGCCGGCGGCGCGCAGGACCTCGCCCTCCTTCAACTCCGCGATGCCGGAGATGACGACCCGGTCGATGCCGAGGCCGACGAGGCGCGCCAGCGCGTGGTGGATCTCGCCGTGATGGGTGCGGAAGGTCGCGACCTGGTCGCCCATGGCGAGGCCGGTCAGCCCGACGACGCCGTAGAAGGCGCCGAGCAGCCAGGTCCCGATGCCGCGCGGCAGGCGCCGTTCCAGCGGGATGGCGACCGAGGCGCGGGCCGGCGTGCGGCGGCCGCGCCGGGGCGAAGGCTCGAGCACGGGAAGGATCGTGGCTTTTGGCTGGGCGGCCGGACGGCCGCGACCGCGCGAGACCGGAGCGGCCCGAACGGCCGCCGGCGTCTCTACCGGTCGCAGGAGGCGTCTTCCACCATCCATGTCACCAACTCGCCAAAAGAATAGCCCGCATGGGCTGCCAGCTCCGGCACGAGCGAGGTCTCGGTCATTCCGGGCTGCGTGTTCACCTCCAGGACCACGAGTTCGCCCGTTCCACCGGGGCGGTCGTCGTAACGGAAGTCAGCACGGCTGACGCCTCGGCACCCGAGAGCTTGATGTGCCGTTAACGCCAACTCTTGAACCTGTTGGTAAATATTCGGTTTAATCTGTGCGGGCAGAACGTGGATCGAGCCGCCTTTCGCGTACTTTGCGTCGAAGTCGTAGAAGCCGCCCGCCTGGGGCTGAATGTCTATGACGCCCAAGGCCTTGTCGCCCATGACGGCGCAGGTCAGCTCCCGCCCGGCGACATATTTCTCCACCAGCATCAGGTCGCCGTAAGCCCAGTCCTCCCGCGTTAACTCTTGCGGGGGATGCGAGCGGTCCTCGCGCACGATGATGACGCCGTAGGACGAGCCTTCGGACACGGGCTTCACCACGTAGGGCGGCTCCATCGGATGCGCGTTCGCGATGTCGCGGCGGTGCGCGACGAAGCCGCGGGCGAGCGGGATCCCGGCCGCCGCCATCAGCGTCTTGGCCACCTGCTTGTTCATGGCGACCGCCGAGGCGAGCACGCCCGAATGGGTGTAGGGGATGCGCAGGACCTCCAGGAGGCCCTGAATCGTGCCGCCCTCGCCGTCCGGGCCGTGCAGGGCGTTGAACGCCACATCCGGCCTCAGCCGGGCCAGCGTCTCGCCGATGTCGCGGCCGACATCGACCCGCGTCACGCGGTAGCCGGACGCTTCCAGCGCATCCGCGCAGGCCCGGCCCGAATTGAGGCTGACGCCGCGCTCCGACGACCATCCGCCCATGAGGACCGCGACGTGCTTGCTCATGTCAGTTCGGCCCCCATCGCCGGGCGATGCACGCAAAGCGCACCGCGAATCATCTGGTGACGACAGGATTACCAGATCGGATTCGCCAGATCAGGCGGTGTAGCGCCTGGGCAATTGCTTCCGCGAGGGGAGTCGCTCACGCCCGATGTCATCCCCGGCCGGAGCGCGAAGCGCGCAGGGGAAGGGGATCCAAAGAATCCCTGCCGTCCCTTGCCGGGACCGGCCCTGGTCTGGATCCCCTTCCCTCGCTTCGCTCGCCGGGGATGACAGGGGCTTGCGGTCCGGCGTCAGCCCGCGATCCCGATCCGCCTGATCTCCCAGTGCAGGTCGACGCCGCTCGTCGCTTTCACGCGGGCACGCACCTCCTCGCCGAGCCGCTCGATGTCGGCGGCTTTCGCGGCGCCGTGGTTGATCAGGAAGTTGCAGTGCATCTCCGATACCTGCGCGTCGCCGATCCGCTGGCCGCGGCAGCCGGCGGCGTCGATCAGCTCCCAGGCCTTGGCGCCCTCGGGATTGCGAAAGGTCGAGCCGCCGGTGCGGGTGTTCACCGGCTGCGTCGACGAGCGGGCCTCCGTGATGCGGTTCATCTCCGCCAGGATCGTCTCCGGGTCGCCCGCCCCGCCCTGGAACGTCGCCTCGACGAAGATGAAATCGTCCGGGACGCCGCAATGGCGGTAGGAAAAACCCATCTGCGCGAGGCTGAGCGTATGGGCCCGGCCCTCGCCGTCCAGCGCCCGCGCCTCGACCAGCACGTCCTTCACCTCGCCGCCATAGGCGCCGCCATTCATGCGCAGCGCCCCGCCGATGGCGCCGGGTATGCCGCGCAGGAAGGACAGGCCCTCGATGCCGGCCTCGGCCGCCGCGCGGGCGACCTTGACGTCCGGCGCCCCCGCCCCGGCCCTGACGCGCAGGCCCTCGGCCTCGATCCCGGCGAAGGCCTTGCCGAGGCGGATCACGATGCCGGGCACGCCCCCGTCCCGCACCAGGAGGTTGGACCCCAGCCCGATCACGGTGACGGGAAGATCGCGCGGCCGGGCCTTCAGGAAGGCGGCGAGGTCGTCCTCGTCCGCCGGCGTGAACAGCACCTGCGCCGGCCCGCCGGTGCGGAACCAGGACAGCGGCGCCATCGGCGCATTGGCGGTAAGCTCGCCCCGGAGGCCGGGCACGGCCTGGCGGATGTTCGATGTGATGTCCGGGAAGGTCATGGCCAACGCGTTCCGGTTCCTGATCCCGACCACGCGGCGCGAGGATTCACCCCCGTGCCGCGAGCTCTCCCGGCAGGGCGTAGGCCCAGTTGGTGATCGTCCCGGCGCCGAGGCACACGACATAGTCGCCCGGCTTGGCGAGGCCGGCCACCAGGCCTGAAAGGTCCGAGGGATCGTTCATCGCCAGCACTTGGCGATGGCCGCGGGCCTTGAGCCCGGCGACGAGGTCGTCCCGGCTCGCGCCCTCGATCGGCTGCTCGCCCGCCGCATAGATCGGCGCGACGATGACCGCGTCGGCGTCGTTGAAGCAGGTGCAGAAATCGTTGAACAGCGCGTGGAGCCGCGTGTAGCGGTGCGGCTGCACCACGGCGATCACCTGCCCGGTGGTCGAGGCCCGCGCGGCGCGCAGCACGGCGGCGATCTCCACCGGATGGTGGCCGTAATCGTCGAAGATCGCGGCGCCGTTCCACTCGCCGGTGCGGGTGAAGCGGCGCTTGACGCCGCCGAAACCCGACAGCGCCTTGCGGATCTGGTCCGGGCTCATGCCGAGTTCGTGCGCCACCGCGACCGCCGCCGTGGCGTTGAGCGCGTTGTGGTGCCCCGGCATCGGCACGACGAGGTCCTCCACCAGCGTCGTCTCGCCGGACTTGCGCTCCCGGATGATGACCGAGAAGCGCGAACGCCCGCCGGTCAGGTCCACGTTGACCAGCCGCGCATCGGCCTGCGGGTTCTCGCCATAGGTGATGACGCGGCGGTCCTCGATGCGCCCGACCAGATCCTGCACAGTCGGATGATCGATGCACATCACGGCGAAGCCGTAGAAGGGCAGGTTCTCCACGAAGGAGCGGAACGCGTCCTTGATGGCGTCGAACGTCTTGAAGTGATCCAGATGCTCCGGATCGATGTTCGTCACGATGGCGACGTCCGCCGGCAGCTTCAGGAACGTGCCGTCGGATTCGTCGGCCTCCACCACCATCCAGTCGCCCGCGCCCATGCGGGCATTGGTGCCGTAGGCGTTGATGATGCCGCCATTGATGACGGTCGGGTCGAAGCCGCCGCCGTCCAGCAGCGTCGCGACCATGGAGGTCGTCGTCGTCTTGCCGTGGGTGCCGGCGATGGCGACGCAGGCCTTCAGGCGCATCAGCTCGGCCAGCATCTCGGCCCGGCGCACCACCGGCAGGCGCTTCTCGCGCGCGG
Source organism: Hyphomicrobiales bacterium (assembly GCA_027483945.1). GTDB lineage: Bacteria > Pseudomonadota > Alphaproteobacteria > Rhizobiales > Beijerinckiaceae > JAIXTM01. Next base: position 14,209 of record JAIXTM010000015.1, read on the forward strand.
CGGCAAGCTCGGGATTGTCGCGCTTGATCGCGGTGGAGACCACCACGACCGCCGCATCGCCCAGATTCTCCGCGCGGTGGCCGACGAAGGTGGCGATGCCCTTCTCCGAGAGGCGGCGCACATTGGCATTGTCGGCCGCGTCCGAGCCCTGGACCGTGTAGCCGAGGTTGTGCAGCACCTCGGCGATGCCGGACATGCCGATGCCGCCGATGCCGATGAAATGGATGGGTCCCAGCGAACGGGGCAGCTTCATGGATCGGACCTTGGCGCGGAACAGGTAATTGTCAGGATTTCGCGGCGCGCTCCAGCACGAGCGTGGCGAGCCGATCGGCCGCGTCGGGGCGCCCCGCGGTCTTGGCCGCTCGCGCGGCCTCGGTCAAGCGCTCGGGCTCGTTCATGCGCTCGCTGAGTTCCTGCGCCAGCCGCTCCGGCGTGAAGTCCGGCTGGGCGATGACGCTGGCGGCGCCGATATCGCCGAGGCTCTTCGCATTCGCCGCCTGGTCCTGGTCGAGGGCGCCGGGAAGCGGCACGAGGATGGCGGGCCGTCCGATGGCGGCGAGTTCCGCCACGGTGGACGCGCCCGACCGCGCCAGGACGAGATGGCTCTCCGCGATGCGCCGGGGCAGGTCCTTGAAGAAAGGCTCCACCTCGGCCTTCATCTGGTAATGGTCGTAGAAGCCCTTGACGCGCGGCAGGTCCTCGCCGCGGGCCTGCTGCGTCACGACGAGGCGCTTGATGAGGTCGCCGGGCAGGCGCTTGATCGCCTCCGGCACCACATCCGCCATCACCCGGGCGCCCTGGCTTCCGCCGAAGACGAGCAGGCGCAGCTTCCCGCCCTTCAGCGCCGGCGGATAGGGCTCGCCCGCCACCGCCAGCACCTGGTCGCGGACGGGATTGCCCACATGGACAAGCTTGCCCGCTTCGACGCCGTGGCCCCGCACGGTGGCGAAACCCGTGGCGATCGTGCCGACGCGCACGGCCAGGAACCGGTTGGCGCGGCCCATCACCGCGTTCTGCTCGTGCAGGATCGTCGGGATGCCGAGCAGCGTCGCCGCCAGCACCGGCGGCACGGTGGGATAGCCGCCGAACCCGACGACCGCGTCGGGCTTCAGCCGGCGCAGGAGCAGGAGCGATTTCGCGACGCCGAGACCGAGCGTCATGGCTGCGCCCGCCATGCGCAGCGGCGAGCGGCCCGACGGCGTCGCCGCCGGCACCTGGTGGGTCGCGTCGGCGGGAAAGCGCGAGACGAATTCGCTGGCCCGCCGGTCGGTGACAAGCGCCGTCCTGGCGCCGCGCGCCTCCAGCGCGCTTGCGAGCGCTTCGGCCGGAAACAGGTGGCCGCCGGTACCGCCGGCGGCGAGGAGGATCAGGGGCATGGCTTCAGGCGTCGCTGCGGCTGCGGGAGAACGGACGGACGATCCGGTCCATATACTCCGAACGCGGACGCTTGCGGGTCACCGCGATGAGAAAACCCATGCCGAGCGCCAGCGAGATCAGCGACGAGCCGCCATAGGACACGAAGGGCAGCGTCATGCCCTTGGCGGGCATGAGATGGACGTTGACCATCATGTTGATGGAAGCCTGCAGGCCAAAGAGCAGGATCAGCCCCGTCGCCGCCAGTCGGCAGAACGGCTCCTCGGCCCGCCGGGCGAGCAGAAGGCCGCGCAACACGATGAAGGCGAACAGGCACAGGACGGCGATGCACACGGCGATGCCGAATTCCTCCGCCGTGACCGCGAAGATGAAGTCGGTATGGGCGTCGGGCAGGATGCGCTTGACCGTGCCCTCGCCCGGCCCCTTGCCGAACCAGCCGCCACGGCTGAACGAGGACAGGGCGGTGTCGATCTGGAACGTGTCGCCGGACGACTTGTCCATGAACCGCTCGATGCGGGCGCGGACGTGCGGCACGAACTCGTAGGCCGCAATGCCCGCCAGGATGCCGGCGCCGCCGAACCCCGCGATCCAGAGCGAATGCAGGCCCGCGGCGAAGAACATGCCGCACCAGACCAGCGTGATCAGCATGGTCTGCCCGAAATCGGGCTGGAGGATGAGCGGGATGATCGTCGCGGGCAGGAGCAGCACGCCGAGGAGCGCGCCCGGCATGTCCGACTTGCGCCCGCCCTCGGCGAAGAACCAGGCGGCGAGGATGACGAAGGCCGGCTTGGCGAATTCCGACGGCTGGATCGAGACGCCGCCGAAGGACAGCCAGCGATGGGCGCCCTTGATCTCGGGCCCGAAATGCAGCGCGAGCACGATCCCCGCCATCGCCGCCACATAGGTCACCATCGCCAGGCGCCGGACATGGCGCAGCGTGAGGAACGAGGTGGCGATCATGATGCCGATGGCTGGCAGCAGGAACAGGACTTGCCGATTGACGAAGTGGAACGTGGTCAGGCCAAGCCGCTCGGCGACGGGCGGGCCACCCGCCATGAGGAAGACGAGGCCCGCGATCATCAGGCAGCCGAGGCCGGCGATCAGCAGCCGGTCGACCGTCCACCACCATTCCCCGACAAGCGTGCGTTCGGCGCGCGAGACCATGCGACGTCCATCCCGATCAAGCGGCGCCCGGAAGCGGACGCACGCGGCCGATCAGACCTCACGCCATTGTGGTGAACGCGCGGTTAAGGAAGGCGCGAAATGCGCTGGCTCGTGGGAGGGACACGCTGTCATCCCCGGCCGTCGCACGCTCCCCGTGTCATCCCCGGCCGGAGCGCGAAGCACACAGGGCAAGGGAATCCACAGCAGCGGTGGCCGTTATACTCGATGTCCGGCGTTCTCTGGCTCCCTTCCCGGCGCTGCGCGCCGCCGGGGATGACATGGAGGGTCGTCATTGCGAGCGTAAGCGAAGCAATCCAGCCCCCGGCCCGAACGGCTGGATTGCTTCGTTGCTTCGCTCCTCGCAATGACAGTTGAGGGTGACGCCTCGTCCTTCGAGGCCGCTTCGCGGCACCTCAGGATGAGGCTTCGACGAAGGACGAGGCTTCGGTTGGCAGTGCGCGCTTCACAACGGTCCTCATGCCGAGGTGCTCGCCGGAACGGCGAGCCTCGAGCACGCACGGCGCTTCGGAAGCCTACCGCCCGAAGCCCGGCAGCGCCGTGACGAGGGCGCGGAAATGGTCGCCGCGCACCTCGAAGTTCGGGTACTGGTCGTAGGACGCACAGGCGGGCGAGAGCAGCACGACCGGCTCGCGGACGTTCGAGGCGAGCGCGTCCTCGGCGGCCCTTGCCACCGCGACGTCCAGCGTGCCGCAGCGTTCGAACGGCACCTTGCCCCGAAGCGTCGCCGCGAAGGCCTCAGCCGCGTCGCCGATCAGATAGGCCTTCTCGACGCGCCCGAAGAGCGGCGCGAGCGGCGCGATGCCGCCCTCCTTGGCCTTGCCGCCAAGGATCCAGAAGACGCCGTCCGCATAGGATGACAGCGCCTTTTCGGTCGAGTCGGCGTTGGTCGCCTTGCTGTCGTTGACGAAGACGGTGCGGCCGACGCGGCCCAGCGGCTCCAGCCGGTGGGCGAGCCCGCCGAAGCTGGCGAGGCCCGCCGCGATCTCCCGCGAGGTCAGGCCGATCGCGGCGACGGCGGCGGCTGCGGCCGCGACGTTCTGGCCGTTATGCTCCCCGCGCAGGACCGGATGGGCCGACACGTCGATGAAGGCGGCCGCATCGGCGGCGCGCACGGCCTGCAGCCGCTCCGGCGCGATCCGCCCCGCGACTGCCCGCGTCCAATCGTCCTCCACCGCGATCACCGCGCGGTCGGCCCCGGCGACCAGGCGCTCCTTGATACCGGCATAGTTCTCCATCGTGCCGTGGCGATCGAGATGGTCGGGCGTGACGTTGAGCAGCACGCCGACGCTGGGGTGCAGCGACGGCGTCAGGTCGATCTGGAACGAGGACATCTCGACGACGTGGACCCGGCCGGAGGCAGGAGGCTCCAGGGACAGGATCGCCGTGCCGATATTGCCGCCCATCTGCACGTCCCGGCCCGCCTCGCGCAGAACGTGGGCGATGAGCGCCGTCGTCGTCGACTTGCCGTTGGTGCCGGTGATGGCGATGAAGGGCGCGCCCGGCGCAATGGCCGCCCGCTCGCGGCAGAACAGCTCCACGTCTCCGATGACGGGGATGCCCGCCGCTTTGGCCTTCGTCACGCTCCAGTGCGGCGCGGGATGCGTCAGCGGCACGCCCGGAGCCAGGACGAGCGCATCGAACGCGGCGAAATCCTCCTTCCTGAGATCGCCGAGCGGGATGGACTTCGCCCGCGCCTTCTCCCGCCCTGCCTCGCCGTCGTCCCACGCGGTGACGTTGGCACCCCCGGCCAGCAGGGCCTCGCAGGTGGCGAGTCCCGACCCGCCGAGGCCGAAGACCGCGACGCGCCGGCCCTTGAACGACGTGACCGGAATCATCAGCGCAGCTTCAGCGTGGCGAGGCCGACGAGGGCCAGCACGACGGAGATGATCCAGAAGCGGATGACCACCTGCGGCTCGGTCCAGCCGAGCTTCTCGAAATGGTGGTGGATCGGCGCCATCCTGAACACGCGCTTGCCGGTCAGCTTGAACGACGCCACCTGGATGATCACGGACGCGGCTTCCAGCACGAACAGGCCGCCCACGATGGCGAGGACGATCTCGTGCTTGGCCGCCACCGCGATCGTGCCGAGAAGGCCGCCGAGGGCGAGCGAGCCGGTATCGCCCATGAAGATCTGGGCCGGCGGCGCGTTGAACCAGAGGAAGCCGATGCCGGCGCCGATCAGCGCGCCGCAGATCACCGCGAGTTCGCCGGTGCCCGGCACGAAATGGATCTGCAGATAGGTCGCGAAATTCGCGTTGCCGGAGAGGTAGGCGATGAAGCCGAACGTGCCGGCGGCGATCATCACCGGCACGATGGCGAGGCCGTCGAGACCGTCGGTGAGGTTCACCGCATTGCCCGCCGCGACGATGACGAAGGCGCCGAACACGGTGAAGAAGATTCCGAAATCGATGAGCACGTCCTTGAAGAACGGCACGGCCAGCTTGTTGGCCAGCGCCGGCGCCGCGACATAGGACACGGCGATGCAGGCGAGGCCCGCGATCACCGCCTCGATGGCGAGGCGCGCCTTGCCCGAGAAGCCCTTGTGGGACTGCTTGGTCACCTTCAGGTAGTCGTCATAGAAGCCGATCGCGCCGAACCCGATCGTCACGAAGAGCACGATCCAGACGTAAGGATTGCGCAGGTTCGCCCACAGCAGCGCCGAGACGAGGACGCCCGACAGGATCATCAGCCCGCCCATGGTCGGCGTGCCGCGCTTGGTCAGGAGATGCGATTCCGGCCCGTCCTCGCGGATCGGCTGGCCCTTGCCCTGGCGCAGCCGCAGCGAGTTGATGATCGCAGGGCCGAACCAAAAGACGACGAACAGCGCGGTGGCGGTGGCGCCGCCCGTGCGGAAGGTGATGTAGCGGAAGACGTTCAGGAAATTGAACGTCGCGCTGAAATCCGCGAGCCAGACGAGCATTCCCTTGTCCCCTCTAGGCCTGGCCGCCGGCATCGAGCGCGGCGATGGCCGCCACGATGCGCGAGACCAGGCTCCCCTTCGAACCCTTGACCATGACGAGATCGCCCGCTTTCAGCGACGCGAGCACCTTCGGCTCCAGCGTCGCCGCGTCCGGCGCGTGGGCGCCCTGCCGGGAGGCCGGGAGCGCCGCGTAGAGATGCGCCATTTCGGATCCCGAGGCGAAGACGAGGTCGACCTTCGCCTCGTCCACCGGACCGGCGAGGTCCGCGTGCCATTCGGCCGAGCGCGGCCCCAGTTCCAGCATGTCGCCGAGGACCGCGATGCGCCGGCCGCCCTTCGGCACGGGAAGCGCCGCGAAGGTCGTGAGCGCCGCCCGCATCGAGGCCGGGTTGGCGTTGTAGGCGTCGTCCACCAGCAGGACCTCGCCGCCGGCGGGCAGGCGCACAACCCGGCGCAGGCCCCGCCCCGCCACCGGCTTAAGCTCCGCGAGCGCAGCCGCGGCCGCCTCCACGTCGGCGCCGAGCGCATGCACCGCCGCGAGGACGGCCAGGCTGTTCAGGGCGTTGTGCTGGCCGGGCGAGCCAAGCCTGTAGGCGAGCGGCCGGCCGTAGAGCGAAGCTTCCACCCGCGAGCCGTCCGGCTCCAGCGCGATGGACAGGGCGCGGATATCGGCCTTCTCGTCCCGGCCGAACGTGACAACCCGGCCCGCCGGCCCGGCCATGGCGTGGGCGGACAGCCGGCCCCAGAAGGCATTGTCCCGGTTGACGATGGCGACGCCGCCCGGCTCGAGCCCGGCAAAGATCTCGCCCTTGGCGTCGGCGATGGCGTCGACGGCCGGGAAGGCCTCGATATGGACCGGCTCCACGATGGTCACGATCGCCACGTGCGGGCGGACCATCCGCGCCAGCGGCCGGATCTCGTCGGGGGCGCTCATGCCGATCTCGAAAACGCCGTAGCGCGTGTCGCGGGGCATCCGGCAGAGCGTGAGCGGCACGCCCCAATGGTTGTTGTAGGACGCGACGGAGGCATGGGTCGCGCCCTGCCCCGCCAGGACGTGCCGCAACGCCTCCTTCGTGCCGGTCTTGCCGACCGAGCCGGTGACGGCGCAGATCCGGGCATCGACCCTCGCCCGGGCGGCACGGCCGAGCCGCTCCATGCCCGCGAGCACGTCATCCACCACCAGGAGGGGTCCCTTCCCCGCCAGAGCCGGCGCATGGGCCGCGTCGATCACCGCCGCGGCGGCGCCCTTCTCCAGGGCGGACGCAACGAAATCGTGCCCGTCCCGCTCGCCTTTCAGGGCGAAGAACAGGTCGCCCGGCGCCAGCGTGCGCGTGTCGATGGAGGCGCCGCCCGACGGCCGCACACCGCCCTCGGCGCGCGCATCCAGCCCGGCAGCCAGTTCCTCCGGCGTCCACAGATCGCTCATGCGCCGCGCTCCGCGATGGCTGCCCGCACCGCCTCGTGGTCCGAGAAGGGCAGCGTCCTGTCCCCCACGATCTGGCCGGTCTCGTGCCCCTTGCCGGCGACGACGAGCACGTCGCCGGGCTCCAGCATGGCGACGGCGGCGCGGATCGCCTCGGCGCGGTCGCCGATCTCGCGGGCGAGCGGCGCGGCGTCGAGGATCTGGCGGCGGATCGTGGCCGGCTCCTCGCTGCGCGGGTTGTCGTCGGTCACGATCACGACGTCCGCCTTGCGCGCCGCGATGTCGCCCATGACGGGGCGCTTGCCCCGGTCGCGGTCGCCGCCGCAGCCGAAGACGCAGATGAGCCGCCCCGTCGCGAAGGGCCGCAGCGCGTCCAGAACCTGGTCGAGCGCATCGGGCTTGTGGGCATAGTCGACGACGCAGAGCGCGCCGTTGATCTCGCCGACGCGCTCCAATCGGCCGGGTACGCCTGTCAGGTGGGCAAGCTGCCGGAGTACGGCGCCGGTCTCCTCGCCCGCGGCGATGGCAAGGCCCGCCGCGACGAGCGCGTTCGAGGCCTGGAACCCGCCGACCAGCGGCAGAACCACCGCGTGGCGCGTCCCGCCGGCGACGACAGTCATGGCCTGGTCGAAGCCCTGCCGCTCGATCCGTTCCAGCCGCAGCGTCTCGCCGGCGGCGCCGACCGTGATCAGCCTGAGGCCCCGCGCCTTGGCGACGGCGATGACCCGGTCCGCCTCCGCCCCGTCGGCGTTGACGACCGCCGTGCCGCCCTCGGGAAGCAACGTGTCGAACAGCCGGAGCTTGGCCCGGAGGTAGTCCTCCAGCGTCGGGTGATAGTCGAGATGGTCGCGGCCCAGATTGGTGAAGCCCGCCGCCTTGAGCCGCACGCCGTCCAGCCGGCGCTGGTCGAGCCCGTGGGAGGAGGCTTCCATTGCCAGGTGCGTCACGCCTTCGGCGGCGAGTTCGTCCAAGGCCTGGTGCAGGCTCACCGGATCGGGCGTCGTCAGGGAGCCGTAGCGGGCGCCGGACGGAGCGACGATACCGACCGTGCCGAGGCTCGCCGCCGGCCGCCCGAGGCCGGCCAGGATCTGGCGCGTGAAATCGACGACGGAGCTCTTGCCGCTCGTGCCCGTGACGGCGAGCACGATGTCCGGCTGCCTTGCATGGAACGCCGCCGCCGCGAGGGCCAGCGCCCGGCGCACGTCCGGCACCTCGACATAGGCGATGGCAGGATCGAGCCCGGCGGGCCGGCCGGCCTCGCCGACGATGACGGCCGCGCCGGCCGATGCCGCCTGGGGGATGAAGGACGCGCCGTCCGCCTTCGTGCCGGGAACGGCGAAGAAGGCGAAGCCCGGCGCCACGCGCCGGCTGTCGGCGGTGAGGCCCGATACGGGCCGTTCCGCTTCGCCGGGTGTCGTGTTCGCAGGGAGAAGGTCGCCGAGTCGCATCGCCTTAGGGCGATATCACCGCGTTCCCCATGCGCCAAGCCGCGCCATGGCGGGGAAGGGGTGGACCGGCGGGTCGAAGCGCGGCGGGATGCCGAGCAGCGGCGAGACGCGCTCGATGATCTTGCCGGTCGTGACGCCCGCATTCCACGCGGCGGTGGCGTATCCGCCCGTCTCCGGCAGGCCCTGCGGCTCGTCGTAGAGCGTGACGAACAGGTATTTCGGGTTGTCTGCCGGGGCGATGGCCATGAAGGTCGTGAACAGGCGCTTCTTGGCGTAGCGGCCGTTGATGACCTTCTCTGCCGTGCCGGTCTTGCCGCCGACATAATAGCCGGGCACCGCCGCCTTGCCGGCCGAGCCCTTCTCGGCATTGAGGCGCATGACGAAGCGCATGGCCTCGCTGGTCTCGGGCTTCACGACCTGGACCGCGTCCTTCTGCGCCTCCTCGGCGCTGCGCTTCAGGAAGGTCGGCCGGATCAGCTTGCCGCCATTGACCAAGGCCGCCGTCGCCGAGGCCGCCTGGAGCGGCGCCACCGCGAGGCCGTGGCCGAACGAGATCGTCATCGTGTTCAGCTCGCCCCATTTGGGCGGCAGGATCGGCTCGGCGCTCTCGGGGAGCTCGGTGCGCAGCCGGTCGAGCTGGCCCATCTTGCGCAGGAACTGCTTGTGCCCCTCGACGCCGACGGCGAGCGCCATGCGCGCGGTGCCGATATTGGACGAGTAGATGAACACTTCCGGGACGGTGAGGACCCGGTTCTTGCCGCGGTAATCGTTGATCGTGAACCGGCCGTAGCGCAGGGCGCTGCGGGCATCGAAGCTGGAATTGATCGAGACCTTGCCGGAATCGAGCGCCATCGCCGTCGTGATGGCCTTGAAGGTCGATCCCATCTCGTAGACGCCGACATTCATCCGGTTGATCTTGTCCTCGTTGAGGGCATCGGCCGGATTGTTGGGGTCGTAGTCGGGCAGCGAGACGAGGGCGACCACCTCGCCCGTGTTCACGTCCAGGATCAGCCCGGCCGCCGCCTTGGCCTTGAACTTCTCCATGCCGCGCACGAGCTCGTCCCGCACCGCGTGGGTCGCCTTGAGGTCGACCGACAATTGCAGCGGCTTCAGGTCCGTCGCGGTCTGCGCGAAGCCGAGGCCGACAAGGTCGCCGAGGCCCTGGCTGTCGATGTATTTCTCGATGCCGGCGATGCCGACATTGTCGATATTGGCAAAGCCCAGGACATGCGCCGCCGCCGGCCCGTTGGGATAGACGCGCTTGTTCTCCGGCAGGAAGCCGACGCCGGGAATGCCGAGCCGGTGCACCTCCGCCTGCTGGCGCGGTGTGATCTCGCGCTTCACCCAGACGAAGCCGCGCTTGGTGCCGAGCTTGTTGCGCAGGTCCGTGGCGTCGAGGTCCGGCAGCACGGCGGTGAGCAGTTCCACCGCCTCGTCCTTGTCGATGATGTTGCGCGGCTCGGCGAAGACCGAGACCGAGCGTACGTCCGTCGCCAGCACCTCGCCGTTCCGGTCCAGGATGTCGGGCCGGATGCCGGACGTCTCGGTGGACACGGTGCGGCCCGTGTCCGAACGGCCGTCGGCACCCGCGCCCATCATGACGAGCCGGACGCCGATGGCGGAGAACATCGCCGCGAACAGCAGCGACATGAACCCGATGCGCGCCAGGCTCTTGTCGGCGCGCAGCGAGAACAGCATCCGCGCACCCGCCACGAGCCGGTTGTGCGGCTTCGCGTCCTTGGGCTCGATCGTGTCCGGCTTGTCGGCGCTCATGCCGCGGTCCCTCGGGCTTCGCATGGGGTGAAGATGGCGTTCATCGCGGCGTCTGCGCCCCGGTGGCGGGCCGCGAGGCGCGGTTCGTCGTCGCGGTCGTCAGCGGTGCCTTCGGCGTCTCGGTCGGCTGGCTGAGGCCCAGCGCCTCCAGCTTGCGGCCGATCTCGTCCGTCTTGGGCGCGCGGGCCGGCAGGTCCGGAAGCCGCACGATCTGGCGCACGTTCAGCGGCTGGAGCTCGAGATGTCGCTCGGCCAGAACCTGCAGCCGGTCCGGCCGGGCAAGGCGCTGCCATTCCGCCTTGAGAACGGCGATGGCATCGCGCTCGCGCTTGGCCCGCGCCTTCAGCTTGGCGACCTGCTCGGCATAGAAGTTCGAGTCGTACTTGATCGAATAGGCATAGACCGCCGACGAGACGAGGGCGGCGACCGCCAGGACATGCAGGTACCGCAGCATCAGCGCCTCCCCCGTCGGGCTTCCGGCAGGCCGGCCATCGCCATGATCGGTCCGTCATCCGCCCGCGGCGGCGCGCCGGTGCGCTCCGCCACCCGCAGCTTCGCCGAGCGGGCGCGGGGATTGGCGCGCGTCTCGGCATCGCCGGCGGCGACCGGCTGGCGTCCGACGAGCGCGAAGGTGGGGGCATCCGCGGCCGTCGCCGGCGCGTGGCGCGATCCCGCCGGGGCGCGGCCGGACCGGCGCGCCAGGAACGCCTTGACGATCCGGTCCTCCAGCGAGTGGAAGGTCACGACCGCGAGCCGCCCGCCGGGCTTCAGGGCCCGCTCGGCCGCGTGCAGCGCCCGGGCGAGTTCGCCGAGTTCGTCGTTCACCGCGATGCGCAAGGCCTGGAAGGTCCGCGTCGCCGGATGGATGCCGCCGGGCTCGGCCCGCACGACCGAGGCCACGATCTCGGCCAGCCGCTTGGTGGTGGCGATCGGCGCCTCGGCGCGGGCGCGTGCGATGGCACGCGCCACCTGCCGGGCGCGCCGCTCCTCGCCGTAATGGAAGACGATGTCGGCGAGTTCCGACTCGTCGGCCTCGGCCACGATGTCGGCGGCGCTGCGGCCGGACTGGCCCATGCGCATGTCGAGCGGCCCGTCGGCGCGGAACGAGAAGCCGCGCTCGGCCTCGTCGAGCTGCATCGAGGAGACGCCGATATCGAGCGTGATGCCGTCCAGCAGCGGAAAGCCCGCATCGGCCGCGATCGTGTCGAGGGCCGAGAACTCGCCTTCCGCCAGGACCAGCCGGCCGGCGTTCGCCTCGACCAGAGCCTGCCCGGCGGCCAGGGCGGTCGGGTCGCGGTCGACGGCGACGACCCGCACGTCCGCGGCCGCGTCGAGGATGGCGCGCGTATAGCCGCCGGCACCGAACGTGCCGTCGAGATAGACCCCGCCCGCGCGCACGGCGAGGCCGGCCAGGACCTCCGGCAGGAGGACCGGGATGTGGCGGGGCTGGCCGGTCACGAGCCGGCCTCCGCCGGAGCGCCCGGGCGCGCGGCGCCGCGCGCCGGCCGCACGGGGCGGGGCAACCGGTACCTGAAGGCGGAAGGCAAGCATCGCGGGTCCATGCGCACGCCGGAAAGGAGCCAGGCCGCCGGGCCGGACCCGACGGATATCGCAAAGCGCATTCAGACCCTCTCAAGGTTAATGTTCGGTAAGAACCTGAGGCGGATTTCCTCGCGCCATCGTGCGCCGGCGAAATGCCGCAAGACGCCCCGGACGCCTTGCATTGGCCGCCCGCATCGGCCACTCATGCCGGCTGCATTCGCAAACGGGACCTGACCGCATGACGACGATCCGCCGCCCCCTCCTTTCCCTTGCGCTCGCCGCCGCGACGGCGCTCGCCATCGCCGCGCCGGTCGCCGCGCAGGAGGACAAGGTGCTCGCCCGGGTCAACGGGCAGCCGATCACGCAGAAGGACCTGGACGTCGCCGCCGAGGATCTCGGCGAGCGCCTGCCGGCCATGCCGGAGGCGCAGAAGAAGGATTATCTCCTCACCTTCGTCATCGACCTGAAGATCGGCGCCCAGGCCGCGGAAGCCGCCAAGCTGGCCGAGGGCGCCGACTTCGCCCGCCGCCTCGCCTATTTCCGCGACAAGGTCCTGCTCGACGATTACCTCACCCGCGAGGTGAAGAAGGCCGTCACGGCGGAGGCCGCGCGCAAGGTCTATGACGACACCGTCAAGGACCTGAAGCCCGAGCAGGAGGTCCGCGCCCGCCATATCCTGGTGGAGAGCGAGGACGAGGCCAAGAAGGTCGCCGCCCGCGTCAAGGGCGGCGAGGACTTCGCCAAGGTCGCGGCCGAGATCTCCAAGGACCCGGGCTCCGGCAAGGAGGGCGGCGATCTCGGCTATTTCACCAAGGACCGCATGGTGGCCGAATTCGCCGAGGCCGCCTTCGCCCTGGAGCCGGGCAAGATCTCCGACCCCGTGAAGAGCCAGTTCGGCTGGCACGTCATCAAGGTCGAGGACAAGCGCAACAAGGCGCTGCCGGCCTTCGACGAGGTGAAGGCGCAGATCGACCAGTACCTGGAGCGCAAGGCCCAGCAGGACCTGATCCTCGCCCTGCGCGAGAAGGCGAAGATCGAGCGCCTCGACCAGCCGCCCGCCCAGGCCCCGGCCGGCGGCGCGACCCCGGTGCCCGCACCGAAGCCGTAAGGCTTCAAGGCCCAAGCCCCGCCCGTCCGGCGCCGGTGATCCCTCCCTTGGCAGGGAGGAATCAGGGCACGGCTGTCACCTACGCGTGTCATCCCCGGCCGGAGCCGCGTCAGCGGCGCAGGGGAAGGGGATCCAGTCCGACGCCAGCCATCGCGCGCCACGCCCGGTACTCTGCTGGATCCCCTTCCCTCGCTTCGCTCGCCGGGGATGACATCGCGTGGTCGTCGCCCCGCTACACCAACGCGGTCAGGTGCGGGATCAGCGGCTCGTCGGCCGGGGGCATGGGATAGTCGCGCAGACGGTTGGGATGGACCCACTTGATCGCCTGCGCGTCGAGGGCGCGGGGCGTCCCCTCCCAGCGGCGGCAGACATAAAGCGGCATCAGGAGGTGGAAGTCGTCATAGGCGTGGCTGGCGAAGGTCAGCGGTGCGAGGCACGCCTCCTTCACGGTGATCCCCAGCTCCTCGTGAAGCTCGCGGATCAGCGTCTCCTCCGGCCGTTCGCCGGGCTCCACCTTCCCGCCTGGGAACTCCCAGAGGCCAGCCAGCTGCTTGCCTTCCGGCCGCTGCGCGATGAGCACGCGCCCGTCGGCATCGATGAGCGCCGCGGCGACGACGAGGAGCAGCTTCATCTATTCGAGCGTCCAGGTGATGGAAACCGATTGCGAGAAGGCGAGGCTGCCGCCCGCGACCGGCACATCGGATCGCGGCGCCGCCGCCATGCGCATCTCCGCCTGGACCGGCATCGGGCGGACCGGGCCGCGCGGCGGATCGGCAATCGTGCGCACCGCGCCGAGCCGGGCCCCGGCGGCTTCCGCCAGCATCTCGGCCCGGCGCTTGGCGTCCGCCACCGCCGCCTTGCGCAATTCGTCCCGCAGCTTGGAGCTGTCGGCGACGTCGAAGCTGAGGCCGGAAATCCGATTCGCGCCCTCGTCGACCGTGTCGCGCAGCACGGCGCCGAGCTTGGGCAGGTCGCGCACTCGCAGCGTGACGACATTGGTCACCGTGTAGCCGTCCGGCACCTGCTCATAGCCTGACGTCGTGCGGCTGTTCCTGAAGGCCTGGTTGAGGCTGATCGACCCGGTCCGGATGTCCCGGTCGGCAAGGCCCGCTTTCCTGGCGGCGGCGATCACCTTGGCCGCCGAGGCCGAGTTCGCATCGATGGCGGCGGCGGGCGTCGCCTCCTTCGTCGTGACGCCGACCGTGATCACCGCCATGTCCGGCTCCACCTCGCGCTCCGCATAGCCCTCCACCGTGATCACCCGGGCCGTGGAAGGCGGGCCGGCCGGCGGAGCGGGCTGGGCGCTCGCGGCGGCGCTGGCGACGATGGCCGCGGCCGCGAGGGTGGAGCGCAGGGCGATTGCTTTCGTCATGAACGGTAGTCCCCGTTGATCTCGACGTAAGCCTTCGTCAGGTCGCATGTCCACATCGTGGCCGAACCGCGACCGAGCCCAAGCGAGACGGTGATCTTGATATGGTCCCGCTTCATGTAGGCCGACGTCGCCGCCTCGCTGTAGGCCGGGTCCCGCTCGCCGTCGACCGCGACGCGGATATCGCCGAAGGAGATCGCCAGCCGGTCGCGCTCGGCCGGCTCGCCCGCCTTGCCCACCGCCATGACGATGCGGCCCCAATTGGCGTCCTCGCCCGCGACCGCCGTCTTCACCAGCGGCGAATTGGCGATGGATTTCGCGATCCGGCGGGCGGACTTGGCGCTTTTCGCCCCTTCCACCCTGACCTCGACGAATTTCCGCGCGCCCTCCCCGTCCTTCGCCACCTGCTGGGCGAGATCGGTGAGGACGCGGTTCAGCACGCGCTTGAACGCGGAGAGGCGCGGGTCCTTCACGTCGGTGACGGGCTTGCACTTGGCCTTCCCCGTCGCGAACAGCATCAGCGTGTCGGAGGTGGAGGTGTCGCCGTCCACCGTCACGCAGTTGAAGGACCGGTCGGTGCCGGTCTTGAGCAGCGCCTGCAGCACCGGCGCGGCGATGGGCGCGTCGGTGAACACGAAGGAGAGCATCGTCGCCATGTCGGGGGCGATCATGCCCGCCCCCTTGGCGATGCCGCCGATCGTCACCGTGACGCCGTCGATCAGCGCGGTGCCGGTCGCCACTTTCGGGAACGTGTCCGTCGTCATGATCGCGCGGGCCGCGTCGATCCAAGGCCCCGGCGCGGCGCGCTTGGCGCAGTCCGCCAGCACGCCCTCGAACTTCCTCGCATCCAGCGGCTCGCCGATGACGCCGGTGGAGGCGATGAAGATCTCGGACGGCTTGCACCCGGCGGCCCTGGCGGCGATCTGGCCCGTCAGGTCCACCGCCTCGCGGCCCTTCTTGCCGGTAAAGGCGTTGGCGTTGCCGGAATTGACGACCAGCGCCCGCGCCTTGCCGCCGGGCAGCTGCTGGCGGCACCAGTCCACCGCCGCGGACGGGCAGCGCGAGGTCGTGAACACGCCGCCGACGCTGGTGCCCTCGGCCATGAGCACGAGGAGCACGTCCGTGCGGCCCTTGTAGCGGATCCCCGCCTCGGCCGTCGCGAAGGTCACGCCCGGGATGGCGGGCATCGCGGGGGTCTTCTTGGGCGCGAGCGGGGAGACGGGAGCGTCATGGGCCATGGCGGAGAAATCCGGTTGAACGGGGCTACTGCTTGGCCGTGCGCAACGGCAAGGTCAAGCGCGCTTAAGGGCCTCGCCGTATGGCTTCCATCGCCGCCCGCGCCGCCTCCGGGATCGCCACGGGACGGCCCGTTTCCCGCTCCACGTGGACGTGGACGAAACGCCCCTGCGCGATGGCCGCCGGGCCGCCCGGCCGGAACACGCCGATCCGGTATTCCACAGACGACGTTCCCAGCCGCGCCACCGCAAGGCCGGTCTCCAGCGACTCGGGGAAGGCAGCGGAGGAAAAGTAGGTGCAGCCGGTCTCGGCGACGAGGCCGATCACGGGGCTGTCCGCGATGGAGAGCAGGCCATGCTCCACGAGCCAGGCATTCACCGCGCTGTCGAAGAGCGCGTAATAGACCACGTTGTTGAGATGCCCATAGGCGTCGTTGTCGGCCCAGCGCGTCTGCACCGGCCGAAAGACGGCGAAGGCCGCGCGCGGCAGGGGTCCTTGGCGCGCGGAGCCTCCCGCGCTCACAGGGCAGCCGCGTAGATGGCGCGGGCATCGCCCAGCGTGACGGGGCGCGGGTTGTTCACAAGGAGCCGCGTCTGCTTCATCGCATCCTCGGCGAGGCGGTCGAGATCGGCTTCCCCGACGCCCACCTCGGAGAGCGTCGTCGGCACTCCGAGTTCGCCCGTCAGGTGCGCCAGCGCGTCGATGAAGGCGACGGCCCGGCGCGATGCCGGCATCTCGCCGATGAAGGGGAAGGCGTCGGGGCCGATCTGCGCGTAATCGGCCTCCGCCGCCGGCAGGTTGAACCGCATCACATGCGGCAGGACGAGGGCGTTGGTGACCCCGTGCGGCAGCTTGAAACGCGAGCCCAGCGGATAGGCGAGCGCGTGGACCGCGCCCACGGGCGAGTTGGCGAAGGCCGCGCCGGCCAGCATCGAGCCCTTGAGCATGTTCGCCCGCGCCTCCGCATGGCTGCCCTCGCGCACCGCCGAGCGGATCGAATCGCCCAGCAGCCGCAGCGCCTCCCTCGCGAACAGCTTGGAGATGAAGTTCTTGTTCGGGTTGATGCAGGAATAGGCCTCGATCGCATGAACCATCGCGTCGATGCCGGTCGCCGCCGTCACCGCGTGCGGGAGCCTGTAGGTCAGTTCCGGATCGAGCAGCGCCAGGTCCGGCAGCAGCAGCGGCGAGGACACGCCCTTCTTCTCGGTGGCCGACGTGGTGACGACCGCGACCGGCGTCACCTCCGAGCCCGTTCCGGCCGTGGTCGGCACCAGGACGAGCGGCAGGCGCGGCCCGATGGCCTTGTCGACGCCGTAGATCTCCGCCAGCGCCTCGCCGCCGCCGAGCATCAGCGCGACGAGCTTGGCGACGTCCAGCGACGAGCCGCCGCCGAGCCCCACGATGCCGGTGACGCCGAACGCCTCGGCGCGGGCGACGGCCTCCAGCACCACGGCCTCGGGCGGATCGGCGACGACGTCGGAGAAGACGTCCGTCTCGATCCCCGCTTCGACGAGGGAGGCCAGCGCCGGATCGACCAGATGCGCCGCGACGATGCCGGGATCCGTCACGATCAGGACGCGCGGTCCCAGCAGCCCCTTGGCCAGCCGACCCAGCTCGCGGGCACGGCCCGCGCCGAACACAATCGACCTGGCGGCGTTGAAGGTGAACGGCGTCATGGCGGACCTCCCGTTTTGCGCAGGATGGCGGCACCATCGTCCCAGGGCAAGGTACGGGAACGACGCCGCTCCGCCATATGACGTAGCCCTCGACTTGCGGATCACGTAAGGTCCGCGACGTCCGGGGGCGGATACCAGACGATCGAGGTTTCGTGAGCTCCACATCTTCTGCAGCGCATCCCGATGGGCACCTGCTCCGTCCCGCCGAGCCCCCCATGACCAGTCGCGGGTTGTTTGCCAGCGAGGGCACCTTCGCCACCCTCGTCGACGCGATGCCCCAGATCGTCTGGTCGACGCTGCCGGACGGCCATCACGACTTCTACAACCGGCGCTGGTACGAGTTCACGGGCGTCCCCGAGGGTTCGACGGACGGCGAGGGTTGGGCCGGCCTGTTCCATCCCGACGACCAGCCCCGCGCCTGGGAGCGCTGGCGGCACAGCCTGGCAACAGGCGAGACCTATGACGTCGAGTACCGGCTGCGGCACCATAGCGGCGTGTATCGCTGGACGATCGGCCGCGCCCTGCCCGTCCGCGACGGGTCCGGCCGGATCGTGCGCTGGATCGGCACCTGTACCGACATCGACGATGCCAAGCGCACCGCCGAGCAGAACGAGCTCCTGTCCCGGGAGCTCAGCCACCGGATCAAGAACATCTTCCAGGTCGTGACCGGCCTGATCAGCCTGTCGGCGCGCCGGGCCGGGCCGGAGGTGAAGGCCTTCGCGAGCGAGCTGCGCGACCGTGTCGGCGCCCTTGGCCGGGCCCATGAATTCGCGCGCCCGCACAGCGAGGAATCGCGCCCTGTCTTCAGGGATACGTCCCTGCACGGCATGCTGCACGAATTGTTCGCCGCCTATCCGGCCCGTGACGAGGGCCGGATCGCGGTGACCGGCGTCGATACGCCCGTGGACGACCGCGGCGCGACGCCGCTGGCGCTCCTGATCCACGAACTCGCCACCAACGCCGTGAAATACGGCGCCCTGTCCAACATGGTCGGCCGTATCGCGATCCATATCGAGGACCGGGGGGAGGCGCTCGCCATCAGCTGGCGCGAGAGCGACGGCCCGCGGATCCCCGGCGTGCCGGAGCGGACCGGCTTCGGCACCCGGCTGGTCGAGTTGTCCATCGGCCAGCAGCTTGGCGGCACGGTGACGCGGCGCTGGAATCCGGAAGGTCTGGAAGTCGATATCGACGTCCTCAAGCGCCGCCTGTCGCGCGAGACCGACTGACGTTCAGGCGCGGTGCTCGAAAGGCACCAGCGCCGGCGGCGGCGGCGCGGGCTCGCCCTGGCGGACGCTCATCGCATAGGCGATGGCCGCGCCGATCGCCTTGTCGTCGGTCGGCTTGGGGACCACGCCGACCGTTCCCGGAATGCCGGAGCCCAGCAGGCGGGGATTGGCGGTGACGAACACGACCGTGATCCCGCGCTGGGACAGGAGACGGCCGATCTGGGGGCCGGTCAGGCCGTCGCGCAGGTGAAGGTCCACGAGCGCCACGTGGGGCTCCTCGCGGTCGGCCAGCTTCAGGGCTTCCTCGGAATCGGGCGCGATGCCGACCGGCTCATGGCCCAGGTCCTCGATCATCGCTTCCATGTCGAGGGCGATCAGGACCTCGTCCTCGACGATCAGAACACGCGCAGTCATGGGAGGGTCTACTGCTCCTTCGGTCGCGAAACGATCGAAGGGAACTTTTGTTCCGGAAAAAGCGCTTTGTGTGTTGGCCATGCCGACCGGCGGGCGGCAGGGCTGTGACCCTGCTCGCGCCTGCGGTCGACGTCCCGCGCCCCCGCGATGAGCCGCACCGGGCGGCGCTTGCCGCTGCGGGCCCCAGTCGCTACAAACCGCGCGACCCTCGCCCCATCCTGTCCGCCGCCACTCGCGGCGCCGTTTCCTGGAGCCGATCCATCATGTCCGGCCGTCAGTTCATCTACCACATGCGCGGCCTCTCGAAGGCCTATCCCGGCGGCAAGAAGGTGCTGGAGAACATCCACCTGTCCTTCTACCCGGACGCCAAGATCGGCGTGCTCGGCGTCAACGGCGCGGGCAAGTCGACCCTGCTCAAGATCATGGCCGGCATGGACAAGGAATGGACCGGCGAGGCCTGGGTCGCCGAAGGCGCCCGCGTCGGCTACCTGCCGCAGGAGCCGCAGCTCGACCCGGCCAAGACCGTCCGCGAGAACGTCATGGACGGCGTGGCGGAGAAGAAGGCGGTGCTCGACCGCTACAACGAGCTCGCCATGAACTATTCCGACGAGACGGCGGACGAGATGACCCGCCTCCAGGACGAGATCGAGGCCAAGGGCCTGTGGGATCTGGACAGCCAGGTCGACCAGGCCATGGACGCCCTGCGCTGCCCGCCCGACGACTGGGACGTCTCGAAGCTGTCGGGCGGCGAGAAGCGCCGCGTGGCGCTCTGCAAGCTGCTGCTCTGGCAGCCCGAACTCCTGCTGCTCGACGAGCCGACCAACCATCTGGACGCCGAGACGACCGCCTGGCTCGAGGGCCATCTGCGCACCTATCCGGGCGCGATCCTGATCGTGACCCACGACCGCTACTTCCTCGACAACGTCACGAGCTGGATCCTGGAGCTCGACCGCGGCCGGGGCATCCCCTACGAGGGCAATTACTCCTCCTGGCTCGGCCAGAAGCAGAAGCGCCTGGCGCAGGAAGGCAGCGAGGACAAGGCCCGCCAGCGCGCGCTGGAGCGCGAGCAGGAATGGATCGCCGCCTCGCCCAAGGCCCGTCAGGCCAAGAACAAGGCGCGCATCCAGCGCTATGACGAGCTCGTCAAGACGGCCTCCGAGAAGGCGCCGACCACGGCCCAGATCATCATCCCGATCGCCGAGCGGCTGGGCAACAACGTCATCGAGTTCAACGGGCTGACCAAGGGCTTCGGCGACAAGCTCCTGATCGACGACCTGTCGTTCAAGCTGCCCCCCGGCGGCATCGTCGGCGTCATCGGCCCCAACGGCGCCGGCAAGACGACGCTGTTCCGCATGATCACGGGCCAGGAGAAGCCGGACGGCGGCTCCATCGCGATCGGGGAATCGGTGAAGCTCGGCTATGTCGACCAGAGCCGCGACGCGCTGGACGCCAACAAGACCGTCTGGGAGGAAATCTCGGACGGCAACGACGTCATCTATCTCGGCAAGCGCGAGATCAATTCGCGCGGCTATTGCTCCGCCTTCAACTTCAAGGGCGCCGACCAGCAGAAGAAGGTCGGCATGCTCTCGGGCGGCGAACGCAACCGCGTGCACCTCGCCAAGATGCTGAAGTCCGGCGCCAACGTGCTGCTCCTCGACGAGCCGACCAACGACCTCGACGTGGACACGCTGCGGGCGCTGGAGGAGGCGCTGGAGGATTATGCCGGCTGCGCCGTCATCATCTCCCACGACCGCATGTTCCTGGACCGCATCGCCACCCACATGCTCGCCTTCGAGGGCGACAGCCACGTGGAATGGTTCGAGGGGAATTTCGAGGATTACGAGGAGGACAAGAAGCGCCGCCTCGGCATCGACTCAACCATCCCCAAGCGCATCCAGTACAAGAAGTTCGGGCGGTAGGATGCTCTCCCCGTCATGCCCGGCCCTGCCGGCATGACCCGGTCCGTGCCGCCCTCCACGATCCTCTCCGTGGTGACGCTCGTCGTCGCCAATCTCCTGCCGCTGGCCGGCGTGCTGTTCTTCGGCTGGAGTGTGTTCGAGGTCCTGGTCCTGTTCTGGGCCGAGAACGTCGTCATCGGCGCCTATGACGTCCTGCGGATGCTCGTCGTGCTGGCGTTGCGGCGCGAAGGCGCCATGGTCGCGCTCATCCCGTTCTTCATCGTCCATTACGGCCTGTTCTGCGCCGGCCACGCCATCTTCCTCGTGGCGGGCTTCGCGCCCGGGCTGGCCACCGGCGACTTGTCGCGCACTCTCCCGGCGGCGCTGACCGCCGGCTCGTTCGTGATCCCGCTCCTCGCCCTCGTCGCCAGCCACGGCATCTCGTTCCTCGCCAATTTCCTCTGGGGCGGCGAATGGCGCCGGGTCGACGGCAAGGCGCTCATGGGCGCGCCCTATCCGCGCATCGTCGTCATGCATGTCACGATCATCGTCGGCACGATGCTGGTCGTGGCCGCCGGGTCCCCCGTCGCCGCCGTGGCCTTCCTGGTCGCGCTGAAGATCGGGGTGGACCTCGCCGCCCATCTGCGCGAGCACAGGAGGCTCGCCGCGCCCGCCGAAGCCGCGCCCCCGCAAGGAGCCCTTCCATGACCGACTGGTCCGCCACCCGCTACCTCGCCTTCGAGGACGAGCGCACGCGCCCCGCCCGCGACCTTCTCGCCCAGGTGGCGCTGGACGGCGTGTCGCTCGCGGTCGACATGGGCTGCGGACCCGGCAATTCCACCGAGCTCCTGGTGGAGCGTTACGGCGCGGCGGCCATCCAAGGCTTCGACACCTCCCCCGACATGCTGGAGAAGGCCCGGGCGCGCCTGCCCGGCGTCGCCTTCACGCAGGCCGATATCGGCGGCTGGTCGCCCCAGGCGCCGGCGGACCTCCTTTTCGCCAACGCGGTCCTGCAATGGGTGCCGGACCATGTGCGCGTCCTCGCCCGTCTTGCCGGCACGCTCCGCGCGGGCGGCTACCTCGCGGTCCAGATGCCCGACAACCTCGACGAGCCCTCGCACGTGGCGATGCGCGAGGTCGCTGCCGACCCGCGCTGGGCCTCCCGCCTCGCCGACGCCGCCGGCGCGCGGGACGCGGTCGAGGCGCCGGGCGCCTATTACGACGCGCTGAAACCCGTCTGCACCCGCGTCGACATCTGGCGCACCGAGTACCAGCACGTCCTCGACGGCCCGCAGGCGATCGCGCGCTGGTTCGAGACGACGGGCCTGCGCCCCTTCGTCGATCCGCTCGGCGAGGACGAGCGGGCCGCCTTCATCGAGGCCTATGTGGCCAGGATTTCGCAGGCTTATCCCGCCCGTGTGGACGGCAAGGTCCTGCTCCGGATGCCGCGCCTCTTCGTCGTCGCCCGCCGCTGAGCGGAACCGCGGCCAAGCCCGGCCGTTGGGCCGGCAGGGGCGCCAACCGACGAGGATGACGACCATGAGCACCGCCAGCGAGAAGGACCTCGTGCCGCCCGCGAGCGTGGCGAGGAACGCCGCCAAGGGCCTGGAACTGCGCAGCGCCTTCAAGCGCGGCGGAACCCGCGTCGGCGTCGCCCGCGCCAACCAGCTCAAGCGCCGCGACCCGCTCTCCCCCGAGACCGTCAAGCGCATGCGCTCCTATTTCGCCCGGCACGATGTCGACAAGCGGGGCCGCAATTTCGGCAACGACGATGACCCCTCCGCCGGCTACGTGGCCTGGCTGCTCTGGGGCGGCGACGACGGCCGCGAGTGGGCCGGCAAGGCCTATGACAGGCTGAAGGCCGATGGCGACGCCAAGGCCGCGAGCAAAGGCAAAGGCGCCGCGAAAAGCGCGACCAGGGCGTCTGGCAAGGGCGCCGCGAAGGCGTCTGCCAAGCCCCCGGCCAGGCGCAGCGGCGAGGCCAAGGCATCGGCCTGAGCGCCGCGCCGTTAACCTTCCCTTAGGGTTAACAATTCATTGTCGCCGGCATCGAACGACAGCCGGCCGACGAGGTCATGACCGACATCCCGAAGCTCTCCCCGTTCCAGCCCCAGACGACGCTGCTCGACCTGCAGGAGCGGATCGCGCAGCGCCGCGATGCATCATCCGGCCCGGATGCGGGCAAGGACGCGGGCCAGGAGCCTTCGGCATCCACCATCGTCTCGACCGGCGGCGGCGGGCTGCTGGCGGGGGGCATCGCCTCGCTGGCCGAGGCGCTCGACCTTTCGGCCGACGAGATCGGCGAGGCCGAGGCGACGAGCCTCGCCTCCGCGCTGCGCAGCCTGCTGGACGGCGAGACCGGCGGTCTCACCTCCCCGGCCGCGCAGGCGCTTCTGCGGAACATGTGACGAAAGGACGGCCCGATGGCGCTGAAGGTCGAACTGAAACCTGACGAGCGGCTGATCGTCGGCACCGCGGTCATCCGCAACGGCGACCAGCGCGTGAAGCTCTTCATCGAGGGCAACGCGCCGATCCTGCGGGAGAAGGACATCCTGACCCCCGCGACGGCGGACACGCCCGCCAAGAGGATCTACCTCGCCGTCCAGCTCATGTACCTGACGCAGGACATGTCGGCGAACCACCAGACCTATTTCGAGCTGGTGCGCGATTTCCTCGCGGCGGTTCCGTCAAGTGCGGAGCTTATTGCCGATATCAATAACCGCATTTTAAGCGGCGACATGTACAAGGCTCTCAAGGCCGCCAAGAAGCTCATGGCCTACGAGTCGGAGTTGCTGAACCATGCACTACGCGGCGACCACCTACGCTAAGGTCTCCCAGTTCGCCCAATCCCCCCGTGAACTGGAAGCGTCGGTGCTGATGAAGGCTGCGGTCCGGCTCCAGACGATCAAGGACAATTGGGTCGACCGCGCCGCCGACCTCGATGACGCCCTGCTCTACAACCGCAAGCTCTGGACCGTCCTCGTCACGGCCGTCACCGAGACGGACAATCCGCTGCCGGCGCAGATCAAGCAGAACATCGTCAATCTGGGCATGTTCATCTTCAAGCGCACGCTGGATCTGGGCTCCGAGCCGGCGCCGGAGAAGCTGACGGTGCTGATCAACATCAACCGCGAGATCGCCGCCGGCCTGCGCACGCAGCCTGCTGCCGCCTGACGCGCGCAGGCGCGAAGGCACGATCGTCACGCCGGCCGCCAGGCCGGCGTTTTCGTATCGGCGCGGGACGTCGCCAGCGCAGGAAGGTGGTCAGCGCAGGAAGTTGGTCAACGACAGGCCGGACAGGATGGACGTCGTCTGGTAGCTCGCCTGGAGGCGGGTCTGCAGGGAGAGGATCGCGACGGCGACCTCCTCGTCCGAGACGCCCTCGACGCCCGAGATGACGTCCTCCAGGAAGGCGCGCCGCTGCTCGTGGCGCTCCTTGGCCCCGTTCAGCGAGACGGTGGCGTTGGTGAATTCGGTGGCGACGTCTTCCAGGTTCTGGACACCGGGCACCTTGCCGAGATTGACGCTGAGCCGTTCGCCGAGCTCGCGGTAGCGGTCCCGGTCGGTGGTCGAGGCCGCCGAGAAGGTCTCGCTCGACACGACGGCGAAATGCGCCAGCATCGTGCGGAACGCCTCCTCGTTGGCCCGGGCGCCCACCGCGACGGTCTCGCCGGAATCCACGCGCACGGAGGAGGTGGCGCGGGCCGACCCGGCCCCGTCGTCGCCCTTGTACCAGCGCATCGTCTGCTTGCCGGGGTCGACGCCGTAGGCGGTCGCCGTGGCCGGGCTCCCGCCGACGACGCGCGGCGGGTTGGTCCCGGTCGAGCCGGTGAAGAAGTCCTCGGCCGCGCGGATCGCGGAAGCGGCGGAAAGCGAGGTCTGCGCCTCGCGCGTGAGCGCGGCCGAAACGGCGCCGGCGAGCGCGGTCGCGGTCGCGGCCGTGGACCCCCCGATCAGGAACGAGCCCGATGCGGCGGGGCCGGGCCCGGCCTGCGCGGTCAGCTCGATCGTGGTCTGCGTGCCGTCGGGCAGGTCCATCACGATGCGCACGCGGTCGCCGGGATTGGGCTGCGCGGTGACGTCGAAATCGACGGTCGCCGGATCGGTGTTGGTGAAGGTCGCGGCGATGCCCGCCGCGGTCGACGAGGCGCCGGCGAGCTTGAAGCCGAAGGGCAGCGCCGCGGCCTCCTCGGCGATCTCCACATTGGTGCCCGTGGGGGTCACCGTCAGGCGCCCGAGGCCCGCCGCGCCCGCATCCGCGAGCTTGCGCTCGCTGACCAGCGTCGTCAGGCCGTCGCCCGTGGCGTCGCCGTTCATGATGGCGTCGAAATCGGCGACCGGCTTGATGTCCGGCGAGCGGCCGGAGAACAGATAGGTCCCGTTCACCTCGGTATTGAGCACGTCGAGCGCCTGCTTCAGGCGGTTCTCCGCGGTGCGCTGGCCGATCGTGCGGCCGTCGGCCCCGGGCGAGAACGCCTCGACCGAGAGGTCCGTGCGGGCCTCGCCGACGAGCTTGCTCAGCTGCTCGACGCCCACGGTGGCGAATTTCAGCCGCAGGTTCGCGTCGCTGATGGCGCCCAGATAGCCGGCGATGGCGGAGGTGCCGGCGCGCGCGTCGAGGCTCTTGGTCCGGCCGAGGCCGAGCCCGCCATAGGTCTCGGCCTTGCGGCCCGTCGCCAGCTGGCGCTGCAGGTCGTCGAGCTGGGAACGCATGGACACGAAGGTCGTGCTGGCGCGCTGGGAGCGGTAGAGGCCGGGGGCGAAGGAGGAGATCGTCATGGGCTGGCTCCTCAGATCCGCAGCAGCATGTCCATCATCTCCTTGGCGGCGGTGATGATCCGCGCATTGGCGGAATACGCCGTCTGGAGCTGGACGAGCTGGGCCATTTCCTGGTCGATGTTGACGCCGGATTCCTCGGCATAGCGCCCCTGCACGGTCGACAGGGCGACCTGCTGGCCCTCGTTGAGGCTGATGGCGGCTTCCGCCGCGGCGCCCTGCGTCTCGATGGTCCGGCGCGCGAAGGCCGACACCGTGCCGTTGAACTGCGCCATGCCTCCGACGCCGGTGGCGGGCGAGAAGGTCAGGATCGTGTTCGACAGCTTGTCGAGGAGCGCCGTCGGCCGCGTCGGGTCGCCCGAGGGCACGCCTGCGCCATAGACGACGAGCCGAGAGGGATCGGCGACGAGCGCCTGGTTCACCGCGATGCGCTGGGCGAAGCCGGTGAGCTGCGAGCCGCCGTTGAACGAGCCCGTATAGGGGGTCGAGGCCGCGGCGCCGTCGGTGAAGAAGGGCAGCTCCGTCGTGCCGCCGGCGAGGTTGGTCTGCGTCACCGCCGCGGACAGGCCGGTCACATTGGTCGTGTTGCCCGCCCCGTCGTCGACGATGCGCAAGGTCGTGCCGGCGGCGCTCACCGTATAGCCCGCGCCGAGCGCGGTCTGGATCTGCGTCACGACGCCGGCCATGCCGCCCGACATGTCGATGGGGAAGACCTGGTCGCCGGTCGCCGCCGTCGCGTCGCCGGGCAGCGAGGCGACGCCGTCGGCGCGCACGAAGGAAAAGCGCTGGGCGACGCCGGACGGGGTCAGCGTGGTGCTGAGGCTGATGACGTTGCCCGCCTGCAGGCCGGCAATGTCCACCTCGAAGCCCGTGGCGGCGCCGGCGGTCACGGCGGCGCCGGTGCGCTGCTGGTCCGACAGGGCGCGGGAGAGGCCCGCCGCCAGTTCGTCGAGCTGGCGCTGGGCCTGGACGAGCACCTGGTCGCGCTGTTCCACATAGGCCGCCAGCTCGCCGGAACGCAGCGCGCGGCTCGCCAGCATGTCGACGCTGCCGCCCGACCCGTCCAGCGCCCGGATCGTTCCCAGCGTCGATTGCGCGGGATCGGTGCTGTAGGCCGAGTTCGGGTTGATGTTCGGCGTCGGCGTGAATTGCAGCTGCGCCGCCTTGCGGCCGTCGAAGAGCTGCAGCCCGCCGGTCGTGAAGACGGAGACGGAGCCGTCGGCGGTCTCGCTGACGCGGACATCCATCAGGCCCGACAGGTCGTTGATGATGCGGTCGCGCTGGTCCAGGAGCGCGGGCGACGCCTCGCCGTCCGGATAGCCGACGATCTCGCTGTTGACCCGCGTGAGCTGCGAGAGGAGGTCGTTGGCCCGGTCGACGCCGCTCGCGATCGCGTTTTCCGCGCCGCGCCGCAGGTCCTGCACGCTGTCCGACAGGCGGTTGAGCTGGCCGGCGAGCGACGACGCGGCGGAGATCACCTCGCTGCGCGCCGAAAGCGGCGAGGCCTGCAGGGCCTGGAGCGACTGGCGGAACGCGTTCACCTGGGTGTCGAGGGCGTTGACTCCGCCCGGCTGGCCGAAAAGCTGGTCGAGCGCCTTGGCGAAGTCCGCGCGGACGGTGGTGTAGCCGGCGCCCGATGTCTCGAGCCGCAGCTGCCGCTGGACCACCTGGTCCAGCACGCGCTGCACGTTGCCGGTGAGGACGCCGGCGCTGCGCCCGCCCGCGACGGACTCGACGGGGCTGATGATCCGGCGGCTGTAGCCGGCCGAGCCCGCATTGGCGACGTTGGTGGAGACGACCTCCATGCCGGCCTGCGTCATCCGCAGACCGCTCATGGCATTGTTCATGGCTGCCGCCAGACCCATCGCTCAACCCTCGCCGGCCGATCGCCGCCTAATCGAAGCCCCTCACCTCACAATATTGATCACGTCCTGCAGCATCTGCTGCGCTGTCGTGACCACCCGCGTATTCGCGCTATAGGCCTGTTGGGTTACGATCATCTTTGCAAATTCCTCGGCAATGTCCGTATTCGACCCCTCCAGCGTGCCGCCGAGGACCGAGGAACCGCCGATGCCGATGATCGGCGCGCCCGATTCCAGCGTCTGCGCGAAGGCGCCGCCGTCGAGGCGCTGCAGCGCGTTGGCGGCGTTGAACTGCGCGATGGAGATCTGCGCGAGCGTCGCCACCTGGCCGTTGGAATAGGTGCCGGTGATCTGGCCTTCGCCCGTCACCGAGATGCGCTCCAGCGTGCCGGCGGCGTAGCCGTCCTGGCTGATGCCCGAGCCGCGCACGGCACCGGAGGAATCGGCGAACTGGGTGAGGCCGTTATTGCCGACCTGGATGTCCACCGCGCCGATGGCGACGCCGTTGACCGTGAGCGCGCCGATCGGGAACGTGCCGCCGGCGGGGGTCGCCAGCTGGCCGGACGCGTTGAACGTCGCCTGGCCGATCCGCGTCCAGGCCGGGGCGGCACCCACGGCGTTGGCGTCGGACTGGTAATAGACCTGCCAGGTATTGGCCGCGGACTTGGCCCAGCGCAGCTGCACCGTCGCCGGGGCGCCGACCGCGTTGTAGACGACGATCGAACCGCCGAAGAGCGAGGAATCGAGGAGATCCTGCACGTCGTTGGCCGCGACCGTGGCGCCCGGCGCCGTCGGGTCGGTGGCGAAATCGGCCGGATCGATGAATTCGCTGCCCGGAACCGCCGGATCGGCGTTGGGCGTCGAGGGATAGCTCGGCAGGTTCGCCGAATATTCGATGGCGGTCGTCTGCCGCGCCGGGACCTGCACGTCCGACAGGCGGATCGGCTGGTTGGAGCCGGTCACCGCGCCCGAGACCGGGTCGAGCGTGTTGCCGCGCAGATAATAGCCGGCGCCGTTCACCAGGAACCCGTCCCGGTCGATGGTGAAGTCGCCGCGCCGGGTGAAGAGTTGCTGGTCGCTGAAGACCGGGTTGCCCGCCACGTAGTCGGTGCGCTCGGCGATGGCGAAGAAGCCCTCGCCGTTGAGCGCCATGTTGGTCGAGACGCCCGTCGTGTTGAAGTCGCCCTGGATCGTGTTCGTGCCCCGCGAGAAGGCGGCGACCGAACCGGCCAGCGCCTGGCGCGGCGGCAGGTCCGGGATCAGGTCAACGAAGCTCGTGTCGATCCGCTTGAAGCCCGTGGTCTGCGAGTTGGCGATGTTGCCGGAGATGTTCTCCAGCGCATAGGACTGCGCCCGCAGCCCGGACACCGCCGTCAGCATCGCGCCGAACACACCCATGACGTCCTCCTCAACAGCACGGCTCTCGATGGCCGCGCATCACTGAACTGTCCGTCGGTCTCGCAACGAACATGCCAGGGGAGGACGCGTTCAATAACAAGGACTTGGCGGGGGACTGTCCACTGGACAGCTCTGTCCGCGGCACGTTCCGCCGGGTCGATCCGGCAGAATCTGCCGATCCCGTTGTCTAGTCGGCGCCGGACTTCAGGAGATTGCCGGCGACATCCCCGACCGTCGGCGGCGGGACGGCGAGGAAGGGCAGCGGCCGGCAGACCGCCATCGCGGCAAGGCCGATCCGCGCGGTGAGCAGGCCGTTGAGAACGCCCTCCCCGGCCTTCGCGGAGAGCCGCGCGGCGAGCCCGTGGCCCATGGCCTGGCCGATCAGGCTGTCGCCCGCCGCCATGCCCCCCGTGACGAGAAGCTGCGCCGCCACCGAGCGCGCCAGCCGCGCGAAGCCGAGTGTGCCCGGCCGGCCGCCATAGATGGCGGAGATCATCCGGACCAGCCGCGCCGCGGCATAGAGCGTGAACGCGACGTCGATCAGCGCCCTCGGGCTCACGGCGGTGACGAGCGCGACCTGTCGCGCCGCGTTCGCCACCGCCTGCTGGGCGCGGGCGTCGAGCGGCACGAGCAGCGCCCGTTCCGCCATGGCGAGCCTGTCCTGCGCATCGATGATCGTGTCCGCCTCCGCCGCAAGAGCGGCGCGCGCCGACGCCGTCTCGGGCCGGGCGCCGTAGAGGCCGATGAGGTCGGCGACGACAGCCCGCGCGGCCGGAGCGTCCCGCTCCGCCACGGCGGCGAGGGCCCGCTTGTGCAGGGCCGCGATCCGCCGCTCGCGCATCAGCGCCAGCAATTCGCGGGCGAGGATCGCGACGAAGGCGACGAGGGCGAGGCCCGCAAGAACGATCGCGGCAATGCCAGCCGCCGGATAGGTCTCGAGCAGCGACGAGACGAGGCGCTCCACCCAGAACCCGAAGGCGATGGTGACGAGGCCGCCGATGGCGCCGACGAAAAGCGTGCCCCAGCCGCGGCGGCGCGGCGACGGCGGCGCGGCGGCGACGGGAGCGGAGAAGGCGTCGGGATCGGCCTCGATCGTCACCTGGTGCGCGGCCTCGCGGGCCGCGTCGAGGCGGAAGGCCTTGGGCTTCATCGTCATCGGGCCGGCCTCCTCACGCCAGATAGTCGCCGAGCAGGAAGTCCAGCGCGCGATCCAGCCGGATATGCGGCAGCGGCTGGAGCCGGCCTGCCGCATCCGTCGTCGCCGGGGGCGGGCGCAGGCGCGGGAAGCGCAGCGAGCCCGGCGCGAGCGCGCCGGAGAAGATGGCCTCCGGCGTCTCGGGAAGCTCGCCCGACCACAGCGCCGCCTCCTCGTCGCCGTCGAAGGTCTCGTCGCCGACGCGCTCGCCGGCCACGGGCGTGCCGACCACGGTCGCCCAGTCCTTGCGGCCTTCGCGCACGGTCGCCTCCCGCGTCGCACGCACCGCCGCGAGCGCCACCGTCGCGACCTTCCCGCCGGAGCCGGCGGCCCGCTTCATGGCGCGCGCCACGAGATGGGAGAGGATCGCCTCCAGCCGATCGTGCTGGGAATGGTGGAGATGGTCGGCCTTGGTCGCCGCGAACAGAACCCGGTCCGCCCGCGGCGTGAAGAGCGCCGTCGCCAGGTTGTTGCGCCCGGTGCGGAAGGCGGCCAGGACCTCGTCGAGCGCCCGCTCCAGGTCGGCGACCGCGGCCGGCCCGCCATCGAGGGCGGACAGCACGTCCACCAGCACGATCTGCCGGTCGAGCCGGGCGAAATGGTCCATGAAGAACGGCTCGGCAACGATCGACCGGTAGGCGTCGTAGCGCCGCTCCATGATCGCCGCCGCGCTGCCGGGCCTGAAGGGAGGCCGGTCCGGCGGAAGCGGCAGCGGCGCGAAGGTCAAAGCCGGCGAGCCTTCCAGGTCCCCGGGCATCAGGAAGCGCCCCGGCGGCACCGTGGCCGTCCGCTCCGGATCGTCACGCAGGGCACGCAGATACGCGCGGAACGAGGCTGCCGCCGCGGCAAGGGCCTCGTCCTGCGCCGGCTGGTCGGGATCGAGCGCGGCGAGTTCGCCCCGCAGCGTCTCCACGAGTTGCCGGCGCCGGTCCGGCGCGCCGAGGCCGAGCGTGGCGCGGCTCCACTGCGCATAGGTCTGGTTGAGGAGCGCGAGGTCCAGCAGCCACTCCCCGGGATAGTCTACGATGTCGACAAGGAGCTGCGCCGGCCCCTTGCGCCATCCGGAAGCGCGCTCGTAATCGATGGCGAGGCGCAACTCCGCGATCCGCTGCGTGGAAGGAGGCCAGGCCCGTTCCGGCCCGGTCATGCCGGCGAGGTTCGCCTCATAGGGGAACCGGGGCACGTCCGCGTCCGGCTGCTCCATGAGCCTGGCTTTCGCGATACGCCCCTGCGCCGCCGCCGCCAGCACTGGCAGCCGCCCGCCGTCGAGCAACTGGTGCACGAAAGCGGTCGTGAAGACGGTCTTGCCCGAGCGCGAGAGGCCGGTCACGCCGAGCCGGACGCGGGGGCGGACGAGGTCCTGTCCGGCTTCGAAGGCCGAGCGCGCGGCGAAGGCCGCCAGCCGGAACGGTCGGAGTGAGGCCAAGGCTGCGAAAGGCTCCTGTGGTGACGCGGCCGGGCGCCGCCTGCCCCATATGGGCACGGTTGCGGGAAAACCGAAGCCCTTCCGTCAGTCGCCGCCCCGGTCCGAACGCAGGCGCTTGACGCCCGAGCGCCGCGTCTTCGCGTCCAGCCGGCGCTGCTTCGACGCGAGCGTCGGCTTGGTCCTGATGCGCTTGACCGGCCGGATGCGTGCCTTGGCGATCATCGCGGCGAGCCGCGCCAGAGCGTCGGCGCGGTTGCGTTCCTGCGACCGGAATTGCTGGGCGATGATGAGCACCGTGCCGTCCTGCGCCAGGCGCTGTCCGGCAAGCTCGGCGAAGCGCACCTTGGCGTCGGAGGTCAGCGCCCGGCTGCGCACGAAATCGAAGCGCAGCTGCACCGCGGTCTCCACCTTGTTGACGTTCTGCCCGCCGGGGCCCGAGGCGCGCACGAAGCGCTCCTCGATGTCTCCGGTGTCGATGACGATGCCGGGTGCGATTTCCAGATCGGGCATGGTTCAGGCCTTGACGGCTGCGACGCGGATGTCGTCTTTTTTGCAGGAAGTATGTTCTTTTTATAGAACGTCATGATATAAGCCGGGCCGAACAAGGGAAAGATCATCTCCGATGACGCACGACGCCGACGGCCTCGCCTTCACCCATCACCAGGACACCCGCCTCATCCACGAAGGATCGCTGCGCTCGCAGTTCGGCGAGACGTCCGAGGCGCTCTTCCTGACGCAGGGCCACGTCTATGCCAGCGCCGAGGAAGCCGAGGCGCGGTTCACCGGCGAATCGCCCGGCTACCAGTATGCGCGCTTCTCCAATCCGACCGTCGACATGTTCGAGCGGCGCGTAGCCGCTTTCGAGGGTGCCGAGAGCGCGCGCGCCACGGCGACGGGCATGGCGGCCGTCACCGCCGCCCTTGTCGGCCAGCTGAAGGCCGGCGACCACGTCGTCTCGGCCCGCGCCCTGTTCGGTTCCTGTCGGTACGTCATCGAGGAATTCCTGCCGCGCTTCGGCGTCGCGACGACCCTGGTCGACGGGCCCGACCTCGGCGCCTGGAAGGCGGCCGTGCGGCCGGAGACGAAGACCTTCTTCCTGGAGAGCCCGGCGAACCCCACGCTCGAGCTTGTGGACATCGCGGGCGTCGCGCAGATCGCCAAGGCCGCGGGCGCGACGCTCGTCGTCGACAACGTCTTTGCCAGCCCGCTCTGGCAACGGCCGCTGCAGCTCGGTGCGGACTGTGTCGTCTATTCCGCCACCAAGCATATCGACGGCCAGGGCCGGTGCCTTGGCGGGGTCGTCCTGGCCAGCGAAGCCTTCATCCAGACCCATGTGCAGACCTATCTGCGCCAGACCGGCCCGGCCATGTCGCCGTTCAATGCCTGGGTGCTGCTGAAGAGCCTGGAGACTCTCCCGCTGCGGGTCGCCCGTCAGACCCAGACGGCCGAGACCATCGCCGACGCGCTGCAGGGCCATGCCAAGCTGGTCAAGCTCGTCTATCCCAAGGGCCGACACCATCCGCAGGCGGCGCTCGCCGCGCGCCAGATGAGCGGCGGCTCGTCGCTGATCGCGCTGGAGGTGAAGGACGGCAAGGCGGCGGCATTCCGCTTCCTCAACGCCCTGCGGATCGTGAAGATCTCCAACAACCTCGGTGACGCGAAGAGCCTCGTGACCCACCCGGCGACGACCACGCACCAGCGCTTCACGCCCGAGCAGCGGGCGGAGATGGGCGTCGGCGAGGGGCTGGTGCGCCTGTCCGTGGGTCTCGAGCACCCCGACGACCTGATCGCGGACCTGAATGCCGCTCTGGACGCGGTGTGAGCCTCAGCCGGTCTCGACCGGCCGTTCCGGGTCGGCGGTCCATTCGGACATCGATCCGTCATAGAGCGTCACGTCCGGCCGGCCGAGGATCTCCGAGAGGATGAACCAGTTGGCCGAGGCGAGGTGCCCGGTATTGCAATAGCTGACCACCGGCTCGTCGCCGACCTCGGCGAAGAGCGCCCGCAGTTCCGCCGCCGGCTTCGGGAGCCCGGTTGCCGTGTCGAAGGCCTGGCTGTGGTCCACGTGGACCGCCCCGGGCAGACGCCCGGCGCGCTGGGCCTGCGAACTTTTCTCACGCCCTTCGAAGAAGGCCAGCGAGCGCCCGTCCACCAGGACGGCGTCGCCTGTATCCACGGCCCGCGCGACATCGTCAGCCGTTGCGCGCAGGCTCCCGTCGATGCGCACGGGATAGGTGCTGGCCGGACGAGGCGTGGGCATTCCTGTCTCGACCGGCCCGCCGCTCACCGCCCAGGCGCGGAGTCCCCCCGACAGGATCGACAGCCGCCGGTGCCCCGCGACGCGCAGCGTCCAGAACACCCGCGCGGCGCCGCTGAAATCGTTCACCGCCTCGCCCGCCGACACGATGACGACATGGTCCTGCGGCCGGAGGCCCAGGCGCGCGAACATGGCGGCAAGCGCGTCCTCATCGGGCAGCATGCCGGCTCCGGCCTTCGCCACGCGCCAGCCATCGGCGGCATAGGGCGAGGAGACCGCGCCGGGGATGTGCCCGGCGGCGAAGGCGGCCGCCTCCCTGATATCCAGGACGACGAGGTCGGCGAGCTGCGCCTTCAGGGCGCCGGGCTCGATCAGGGGCGGGACGGGGGCGCTCATGCCGCCTGCTCCTCGCCGGCATCCACCGTCCAGGAATGAGTCATCTCCGCCGTGGCGCCGAGCATGACCGAGGCGGAACAGTACTTCTCCTTGGAGAGGAGGATGGCCCGCTCCACCTTGGCCGGGTCGAGGCCCTTGCCTTTCAGCGTGTAGGTCAGGTGGATCTTCGTGAAGACCTTGGGGTCGGTCTCGGCACGCTCGGCCTCCACCGCGACCTCGCAATCCGCCACCGGCTGGCGCCCGCGCTTGAGGATCAGCACCACGTCGAAGGCCGAGCACCCAGCCAGCCCGATCAGCAGCATCTCCATGGGCCTTATGCCGATGTTCCGGCCGCCCGCGTCCGGCGCACCGTCCATGACGACCGCATGGCCGCTGCCGGATTCGCCCACGAAGGCCATGCCGTTGAGCCACGTCGCCTTCGCCTTCATGGGCCTCGTTCCTTCTCCGGTCGTGTCCCCGCGCTAATGCCCCACGCGGCCCGTCCGGGGCAAGCGGCGTTCGATCACAGCCCGGATGGCGAGCGTCGCCAGCGCGATGAGCGTCAGCGTGCTGGCGGCCGCGAAGGCGCCGGCGGCGTTGTAGTCGTGGTAAAGCAGCTCCACCTGCAGCGGCAGGGTGTTGGTCTCGCCGCGCACATGCCCGGAGACGACCGAGACCGCGCCGAACTCGCCGATGGCGCGCGCCGTGCACAGGACGACGCCGTAGAACAGCGCCCAGCGGATATTGGGCAGCGTCACCCGCCAGAAGATCTGGAGTCCCGAGGCGCCGAGCGTCGCGGCGACCTCCTCCTGGTCCGAGCCCTGGACCTGCATCAGCGGCACGAGCTCGCGCACCACGAAGGGGCTGGTCACGAAGATCGTCACCAGCACGATGCCGGGCAGCGCGAACATGATCCGAAGGTCGTTCGCCTCCAGGAACGGGCCGAGAAGCCCGTTGGAGCCGTAGACGAGGATATAGGCGACGCCCGCCACGATGGGCGAGATCGAGAAGGGCAGCTCGATCGCGGTGAGCAGGAACTTCTTGCCCCGGAACTCGAACTTGGTGATCGCCCAGGCGGCGACGAGGCCGAACGCCACGTTCACCGGCACGGCAAGGAGCGCGACCAGCACCGTCAGACCGACGGCGCGCAGCGTGTCGCGCTCGGTGACGGAGGCCAGGTAAGGCGCGAGGCCCCGCGCGAAGGCCTGCGCGAAGATGACGACGACCGGCACGACGATGAAGGCCAGCGTCAGGACGACCGCGATCCCGATCAGGATGCGGGCGCCGGCCGGAGAGCCGGCGGCGCGCGCGGCCCGCTCGGCGGGCGCGGGCATGTCGATCACGGCCATGGCGTCAGACCTTGCGCGAATAGCGCAGCTGCCAGAGCTGCAGGAGGTTGGTCGTCAGCAGCGTGACGAAGGCGGCGGCGAGGAGGATCGCGGCGATGGCGGACGCCGCCGGATAATCGAACTCCTCCAGCCGGATATAGATGAGGAGCGCCGCGATCTCGGTCTTGAACGGCAGATTGCCGGCGATGAAGATCACCGCGCCGAACTCGCCGAGGGAGCGCGCGAAGGCGAGCGCGCAGCCCGTCAGGTACGAAGGCAGGATGATCGGGAAGATCACCCTCCGGAAGATCGTGCCCGGATAGGCGCCGAGCGTGCGCGAGGCCTCCTCGATTTCCGGCTGGATGCTCTCCAGCACCGGCTGCACCGTGCGCACCACGAAGGGCACGCTGGTGAAGGCCATGGCGATGGCGACGCCGACCATCGTGTAGACGACGGGGAAGCCCGCCGGCTCCAGCACCGATCCGTACCAGCCGTTATTGGCGTAGAGCGCGGTGAGCGCGAGGCCCGCCACGGCGGTCGGCAGCGCGAAGGGCAGGTCGATCAGCGCGTCCAGGATCTCGCGGCCGCGGAAGCGGTAGCGCGTCAGGACCCAGGCCATGAGCAGGCCATAGGCCGCGTTGAACAGGGTCGCCAGGAAGGCCGCGCCGAAGGTCAGCTTCAGCGCCGCGAGCGTGCGCGGCCCCGTGACGATACGCCAGAACCCGTCCCAGCCGATCTCCGCCGATTTCAGCACGAGGGCCGTGACCGGCAGGAGGACGATGACGGCAAGGTAGAGGAGCGTCGCGCCCATGGTCAGGCCGAAGCCGGGAAGGACCCGGCGTGGCCTGACGATCTGGGCGCCGTCCAGCGCGATGGTGCTCATCGGACGCTCCTGCCCCCGGTCGGATCAGCGGTTCACGAAGACCTGGTCGAGCACGCCGCCCTCGGCGAAGTGCGTCTTGGTGGCCTTCTCCCAGCCGCCGAACACGTCCTCGACCTTGACGAGCCGCACCGGCGGGAACTGCGCCTTGTACTTCTCGGCGACGGCCGGGTTGTGCACGCGGTTGAAGTTCTTGGCCAGGATGTCCTGGCCGGCCTCGCTGTAGAGGAACTCCAGATAGGCGCGCGAGACGTCCTGCGTGTTGCGGCGGGCGGCGACGCGGTCGACGACCGCGACCGGAAACTCGCCGAGGATCGACAGCGAGGGAATGACGATCTCGTAGCCCTTGTCGCCGTACTCGCGGCGGATGCCGTTCACCTCCGATTCGAAGGTGATGAGCACGTCGCCGATATTGCGCTCCACGAAGGTCGTGGTGGCGGCGCGCCCGCCCGTGTCGAAGACGGGCACGTTCGACAGCACCGTCTTCACGAAAGCCTGGGCCTTGGCGTCGTCGCCCTTGGCCTGTTCCAGGCCGAACGCGTAGGCGGCCAGATACGTGTAGCGGGCATTGCCCGAGGTCTTCGGGTTGGGGAACACCGCCTTCACGTCGGCCCGGGCGAGATCCGACCAGTCCTTGATGTTCTTCGGGTTGCCCTTGCGCACCAGGAAAGCGGGGAAGGAATAGAAGGGCGAGGCATTGTTGCCGAACTTGGTCTGCCAGTCGGCCGCGACGAAGCCCTTCTCCGCCAGGAACTGCACGTCGGTCGCCTGGTTGAACGTCACCACGTCCGCCTGCAGGCCCTCGACGATGGATCGGGCCTGGCGCGACGTGCCGTTATGCGACTGCTTGATCTCCAGCGTCTGGCCGGTCTTGGCCTTCCATTCGGCGGCGAAGACCGGGTTGATCTGCTGGAACAGCTCGCGGGCGACGTCGTAGGACGCGTTGAGGATGTCGCCGGGCTTGTCCTGTGCGGAGGCGGGCGAGAGGGCCAGCGCGAGCGCGGCGCCGAGGATCAGGATCTGTCTCATGGGTGCGTTCCTGTGGGGATGGGTTGATCAGAGGGCGCTGGCGGCAAGGCTCTGCTCGGCGAGCGACGCGGTTCGTGCGGCCTGGCCGAAGATGCGGCCCCGCAGCAGCGTGACGCGCACCCGCGTGCCGGCAGAAAGATCGCGGCCGCGCGCGGCCTCGCGGGGCAGGTCGACCTCGACCGGTTGGGCCTGTCTGGGAAGCGAGACGCGGTAGCGGATGGATACGCTGCCCGGCACGACGGCCGTGATCGTGCCCTCGCCGGCGCCGTCCGCCGCGATGTCGATCTCATGGGGCCGCACGAAGAGGGTGACGGCGCCATCGCCGCCGACCTGCCGCTCCAGCGCGGAGGCATCGGCCCCGGCGACACGGAAACGGCCCTGGCGCAGATCGGCCGCGATCTCGTTCACGCCGCCGAGGAAGCGCGCCACGAAGGGACTCGCCGGGCGCTCGTAGATGTCGTCCGGCGTGCCGACCTGCTCGATCCGGCCCTCGCCGAACACGACGATGCGGTCCGCGATCTCGAAGGCCTCGTCCTGGTCGTGGGTGACGAAGATCGTCGTCGTGCCGAGCTTGCGGTGAAGGCCGCGCAGCCAGCCGCGCAGGTCCTTGCGGATGGCCGCATCCAGCGCGCCGAACGGCTCGTCGAGCAGCAGCACGTCCGGATCGATGGCGAGCGCGCGGGCCAAGGCCACGCGCTGGCGCTGGCCGCCCGACAGCTGGGCCGGGAAGCGCCGGCCGTAATCGCCCATTTGGACGAGGTCGAGCAGCGTCGCGACCTTGCGGGCGATCTCGGCCGCGGGCGGCCGGATGCGGCGCGGCAGCACGGTGAGCCCGAAGGCGACGTTGTCGGCGACCGTCAGGTGCGGGAACAGCGCGTAATACTGGAACACGAAGCCGGCGCGGCGGCGCTGGGCGTCGAGCGCCAGCCAGTCCTGCCCGTCGACCCGCACGCTGCCGGCATTGGGCCAGTCGAGCCCGGCCAGGATGCGCAGCAGCGTCGTCTTGCCCGAGCCCGAAGCACCGAGCAGCGCCAGGAGTTCGCCCTTGGGGATCGACAGGTCGATCCCGCGAAGCACGCGAACGTCGCCGAACTGCCGTGCGAGACCCTGGATTTCGATCGACATGAAGCCGCCCTTGCTGGAGGCGCGACATATACGCCTTCATGCGGCATTTAACAACTGTTTCCGGAAAATATAGCATTAAACGTTTCTGAACTGTATTTATGGCTGGAGCGAGGCGGCTTGTCGGCAGGTCGGGGCTGGATCAAGGTGGCGCCCATGTGGCGGCTCTCACCGGTCCTTCTGGCAGGCCTCGCCTTCGTCCTGGCGGGGTGCGCGGGGCGTGCGGAGCGCGTGATGCTGCCGGTGACCACGCCTGCCGCCGGCGCGACGGTAATCCCGATCCTGGTGGCGACCACCCGGCGCGCGACGCCGGACGATCTCGGAACTTTGTTCAGCGGAGAACGGTCGAGGCGCGTCTCCTTCGCGCAGATCGACGTGTCGATCCCGCCGAGCCACGTACCCGGCGAGGTCGAATGGCCCTCCTCCAGTCCCGGGGATCCGAGCCGGCACTTCGTGACCCGGGCCGTGGCGCCGCTGGATGCGGGAGGCTTCCGCGATGCCCTGAGACGGCAGGTCCGCAAGGATCGCGGACACCGCCACGTCATGGTCTTCGTGCATGGCTACAACAACCTGTTCGACGACGCGGTCTACCGCCTCGCGCAGATCACCGCCGATTCCGGCGCGCCGGTGACCCCGGTCCTGTTCACCTGGCCCTCGCGCGGGAAGGTCCTGGCCTATGGCTATGACCGCGAGAGCGCGACCTATTCCCGCGACGCGCTGGAGAAGCTGCTGGACGAGCTCGCCGCCGAGCCTTCGGTCGGCGAAATCTCGGTGCT
Source organism: Hyphomicrobiales bacterium (assembly GCA_027483945.1). Classification (GTDB taxonomy): domain Bacteria; phylum Pseudomonadota; class Alphaproteobacteria; order Rhizobiales; family Beijerinckiaceae; genus JAIXTM01. The sequence goes on from JAIXTM010000015.1 coordinate 53,225, forward strand.
GGCCCATTCCATGGGCAATTGGGTGACGCTGGAGGCCCTGCGCCAGCAGGCCATCCGCCGCGGCAGCGTTCCGGCCAAGATCCGCAACGTCATGCTGGCCGCGCCGGACGTGGATGTGGACGTGGCGCGTGCCGGGGCCATGCGCATGGGCAAGCCGCGGCCGCGCTTCACCCTCTTCGTCTCCAAGGACGACCGGGCGCTGGCCGCTTCGCGCCGCGTCTGGGGCGGGGTGCGGCTCGGGCAGATCGATCCGACCCTGGAGCCCTACAAGAGCGCGCTCGCCGAGTACGACATCGACCCGGTGGACCTCACCGCCGTGCGCGGCTCGGACATGCTGAATCACAGCAAGTTCGCCGACAGCGCCGTGGTGCGCGCCATCGGCAACCGGCTCTCCAGCGGCCAGGACATCGGGACCCGTGGCGAGAGCCTGGGCGACACGATCGCCGCCACGGTCTCGGGCGTCGCGTCGGGGGTGGGATCGGTCGCCGGCGCGGTCGTCGCCGCGCCCATCGCCATCGTCGATCCCCACACGCGCCGCAATTACGGCGAGCGCCTCGGCGCCATCGTGCCGGGCGCCGAGGATCCCGCACCGGCCCTTGCCAGCGACGACCCGCCGCCCGCCCCGCGGCAGGCTCATGCGCGCTGACGCCTGCGGTCAGCTCCGGCCGAGATTCCCGAAGGACGCCATCGTCGTGTGGGGCTGCGAGAGCGGCGTGGCCACCTGGATCGCCATGGCTTCGTCGGCCCGCCCGAGCCGCCCATGGGCGAGCGGGATGGCCTCGCAGCGCAGTTCCACCGGGTCCTCGGGCATGCGGTCGAGGACGAGCGTGTCGCCGACCTTGAGCGAGAGGATCTGCCGCAGCGGGAACTCCCCCTCGTAGAGCACGGCCGAGACATCGATCTCCGCGCCGTAGATCTCGGTCGCGAGGTGCTCCTCCCAGACCGCGTCGCGGCCGAGCTTCTCGCCGATGAAGTCCTGAAGCAGGACGTCGCGCACCGGCTCCAGCGTCGCGTGGGGCAGCAGCAGCTCGAAGATGCCGCGATGGCCGCCGATATCGATGAAGAACCGGGCCAGGATCGCCTTGGAGGCCGGACGCGCGATGTTGGCGAAGCGCGGATTGGTCTCCAGGTGGTCGATGACGAAGGAGACCGGCGAGAGCGGGCGGAACGCGTCGGCGGCGGTCTTCAGGATCAGCTCGACGATCTTGCGGATGAGGCCGAGCTCGATCGACGTGTAGGGCCGGCCCTCGATGACCGGCGCGCCGGCGCCCGGCGGGCGCCCGAGCAGCACGTCGATGAAGGCGAAGATCAGGTCCGAATTGATCTGGAGGATGCAGAAATCCTCCCACGGATCGGCCTTGACGATGGCCAGGATCGCCGGCAGCGGGATCGAGGTCATGTAATTGCCGAAGCGGACCGTGTTCATCCGGTCCAGCACCACCTCGACGTTTTCCGAGGTGAGGTGGCGCATCGAGCCGCGCAGCAGGTGCACGAGGTGCTCGAACACCGTCTCCAGGACCGGCAGGCGCTCGTGCGGGACCGCGGGCGGCTGGGTAAGCGCCCGGACGCCGTCGGGCCCGTCGGGCAGGGCTCCGCCGGCGGTGAAGCCGAGCATGGAGTCGATGAGCCGCTGGTCGATGGCACCGTCCGGCCCGAACATCGACGCCGCGTCGGTCGCCATCGCGACGTCGGGCTCCGGCTCGGGCGCCATGGCGAACTGCGCCGCCAGGGTCTTGGCGATGTCGATGCCGTCGTTGGGATCGCTGCTCATCGGGCTCAGGCGGGTCGCGAAGGGACGAACCAGCCGGCCGGAGGAGACCGGCCGCGCCCGATGATTAAGACATTATAAAGGTTAACGACCCGTTGCCGCGGCCGCTCACGGCTGGACTGGCCGCCGGCTCAGAACAGGTCGCACTCGCCCGACGAGATGTCGGGACCCGCATTGCGCTCGCGCCCGCCGAGGCGGTGGGCGAGATCGGCCAGGAGCAGCCCGTCCGCGGCCGTGTTGGCATCGAGCCGCCAGCCCATGGGCACGTCGGAGGACAGGGTCTGCAGGAACTGGCTCAGGCCCTGCAGGCGCTGGACGATGATGTCGATGCTCTGGGCCTGGCGGATCACGTCGTGGTCCAGCTGGTCGCCTTCGGGCATCAGCCGCCCGATCACGTCCTGGAGCCGGTCGGCATCGCCCGCGAGCGCCGCGATCTCCGCCATGACGGAGGTGAGGATCTCGGCCACCGGCTTGGTGGCGGCGGGTTCCTCGACAGACTGAATGCTCAAAGCCGCCCCCATCAGAACAGTTCCACGGCGCCGACATCGGCGGGCGGCACCACGGCCGGCGCGCGCCGCTCCTCCGCGAACACCTTGGCGTCGTTGTTGGCGAGCGCCATCTGCCGCACGCGGCCCGCCACCGGCCAGAACTGCACCCGCCGTCCGTGATCGCCACGCAGGCTGCCGCCGCGATAGGCGATGCCTTCCTTGGCGAGGAAGTCCTCGGCGAAGGCGGCGTTCTGCCGGCCCACATCGGTCAGGCCGGAGATCATGCGCCCGCCCCCGAACAGGTGCGCCTCGAGCCGGTCTCGCCGCGCGCCGAGCTGGAGCAGGCCGTTGACCAGAAGCTCCATGGAATGGACGCCGTACTGCATCGCCTTGGCGCCGGTGGCGCCATCGCCGGAGGGGAGCAGGAAATGGTTCATGCCGCCGACCCCGGCGACAGGATCGCGCATGCAAGCGGCGACGCACGATCCAAGGATCGTGCTGAGGACGGTGTTCGGGTCGCGCGTGACGTGGAACTCGCCCTGCACCACGTGGATGCGGCGTTCCGGCCCCGAACCTGCCTCTGTCGTTCTTGCAGCGCTGGAATTCATGAAAGGCGTCCGAAAACGGCTTCAATACGGTCTTTGAGGGTCGCAACCGTAAAGGGTTTTACGACGTAATTGTTAACGCCGAACTGAACCGCTTTCTGAACCAGCTCGCGATCCGCGCGTCCGGTCAGCATGATGAATGCCGTCTTCGCCAGGGGCGGGTGCGAGCGGATCGCCCGCAGCAGCCCCAGCCCGTCGAGCTTGGGCATGTTGTAGTCGGAGACCACGAGTTGCACGGGCCTCGCGATGAGGGCGCGCAGCGCGTCCTCGCCGTCCCCGGCCTCGCGGATATCGACGAACCCCACCTGCTGGAGGCCGTTGCGGACCAGGGAGCGCATCGAAAACTGGTCGTCGACGACCAGAACGCTGATTGAGCGGGCGTCTGCCATCAATGCACCCTTCGCTTTTCGTTGTTGCACAGAGCGATCGCCTCGCGGCCGATCGCGTCGAGCGGCAGTTGCGAACCCACCGCGCCCAGTTCGTAGGCGGCGCGCGGCATCCCATAGACGACGCAGCTCGCCTCGTCCTGGCCGATGGTCGGCGCGCCGGCCTTGCGCATGGCGAGCAGGCCCTTGGCCCCGTCCCGGCCCATGCCGGTCAGGATCACGCCAACCGCGTTCGCCCCGACCGCCTTCGCGACGGAGGAGAACAGGACGTCGACCGACGGGCGATGGCCGTTGACCGGCTCGCTGTCGGACAGCCGGCACCGGAAGGAGCCGGGCTGGCCGGTGATCTGCAGATGCGCGGCGCTGCCGGGCGCCAGATAGATGCGGCCGACCTGGAGCGGCGCCCCGTCGCGCGCCTCCGCCACCTGCGCGGGCGTCGCGCGGTTCAGCCGCTCGGCGAAGCTGCGCGTGAAATTGCCCGGCATGTGCTGGGTGATCACCGTCGGCGGGCAATTGGCGGGGAATTGCGAGATGACGTTGAGCAGCGCCTCGACGCCGCCCGTGGACGAGCCGATGGCGATGACCTTGCCGTCCGGCTGGAAGGCGGTGGCGGCGGCCGGCGCCGCCGCGCTCCTGGAGGCCGGCTGGCTGTAGCGCACCCGCGCCGAGCGGGCCGCCTTCACCTTCTCCGGCAGGCTCGCGAAATCCTCGCCCGACTGGATGCCGCCGACCGGCTTGCCGACGCAGTCGAAGGCGCCGAGTTCGAGCGCCTGGATGGTCGCCTCGGCGCCGCGCTGGGTCAGCGTCGACACCATGATGACCGGCATGGGGCGCAGCCGCATGATCTTCTCGAGGAATTCGAGGCCGTTCATGTTCGGCATCTCGATGTCGAGCGTGATGACGTCCGGATTGAGCGCCTTGATCGCCTCGCGCGCCTGCAGCGGATCGGAAGCCTCCCCGATCACCTCGATGTCGGGATCGCGGCTGAGCACCGCCCCGACCAGGCCCCGCATCGTGGGGCTGTCGTCGACGACGAGGACCCTGACCTTGCTCATCAGCGGCCTCCCGCCAGGCGGTAGGTCGTCAGCGCTTCCGTGCGGAAGGCCTCCCCCGTCCCGGTCAGGCGCTCGGAATGGCCGATATAGAGGCAGCCATTCGGCGTCAGGTAGTTGCGGAACCGGTTCCAGATCATGGTCTGGGTGTCTTCCTGGAAATAGATGACGACGTTGCGGCAGAAGATGACGTTGAACTTGCCCTTCATCGGCCAGTCGCCGATCAGGTTCAGCTCGCGGAAGGCGACCAGCTCGCGCAGTTCGTCCGCGACCTGCACGTTGCGGCCGCCCGCGTTCTGGAACCACTTGTTGCGCAGGTCGGCCGGAACCGGCGACACGGCCTCGGTCGAATAGATGCCCTTGCGCCCCACCTCGACGACGTCGGGGTCGATGTCGGAGGCGAGGATCTTGATGTCGTATTCGGTCGCGTCCGGCATCAGCCCCAGGATCGTCAGCGCGATCGAATAGGGCTCGGGGCCGGTGGAGCAGCCCGCCGACCAGATGCGCACCCGCTGGCCGCGCTTGGCGGCATCCAGCAGCGGCGGCAGGACCTGGCTCTTCAGATGCTCGAAATGGTGCGGCTCGCGGAAGAAGCGCGTGACGTTGGTCGTCAGCGAGGCGAGCATCCGCTTGCGCTCGTCGATGCCCTCAGCGCCGGCCACCATGGCGCAATAGTCCCGGAAGCTCTCCAGGCCGAGCGCGCGCAGGCGCTTGGCGAGGCGCGAATAGACGAGCGTCGCCTTGCTGTCGGGCAGCGCGATGCCGGAATCGGCGTGCAGCATCTGCGCGATGCGCTTGAAATCGTCGTGGGTGAAGAGGAACTCACCCTCGACGATGCTGCCGCCGGGCCTGCCGGATTTGGTGGAAACGGCGTTCATGCGGCCTCGAGCTCGGCGTCCGGCAGCACGTCGGTGAGGGAGATCAGGCTGATCATCCGACCATCGATGGCAAGCAGGCCCTTAACGAAAGCTTTCGTCATCTCGCAGGCGACGTCGGGTGTCGGCTGGAGCGTGTCCTTGGTGACGGTGAGGATGTCGCAGACCGCGTCGACCAGGAGGCCGACCACCTGGTTGCCGATGCGCGCCACGATGATGACGTGCCGCGCCGTCGGCTCGGTGAAGCCGAGGCCCAGGCGCGCCGCCAGGTCGACGATCGGCAGCACCGCGCCGCGCAGGTTGATGACGCCGCGGATGAAGCCCGGCGATTGGGGCAGCGGCGTCGCCGGCGCCCAGCCGCGGATCTCGCGCACGGACATGATGTCGACGCAGAATTCCTGCGCGCCGATGCGGAAGGAGATCAGCTCGCTGCGATCGGCCATCTGGTTGATCGACGGATCGGTCATGGTCCTATCCTGCTGCGGCCAAGAGGGTCTGGTTGCGGGGCGGCTCGGTCACCTTCGCGCTGAGGACGGAGTCCACGTCGAGGATGAGCGCGACCCGGCCGTCGCCGAGGATCGTGGCGCCGGCAATGCCCGGCACCTTGCGGTAATTGGCTTCGAGGCTCTTGATCACGACCTGGCGCTGGCCCTGGATCGTGTCGACCAGGAGCGCGGCGCGGGCCCCGCCCTCGCCTTCCACCAGGAGCGCGACGCCCGAAGTCGGCAGGAGCGGCGTGTCGCGGTAGCCCAGCTGCACGCCGACATCGATCAGCGGCAGGTAGGTCTCGCGGATCTGGATCACCGTGCCGTTGGGGCCGAGGCTGCGCACGTCGCTCGCCTTGGGCTGCAGCGTCTCCACGACGCCGGTGAGCGGGGCGACGAGCGTCTGCCCGCAGACCGAGACGACCATGCCGTCGAGAACGGCGAGCGTCAGCGGCAGCGACAGGGTGAAGGTCGAGCCCCTGCCGGGCTCGGAGGCGATGGTGATGCGTCCGCCCAGCGCCTGGATCGAGCGCTTGACCACGTCCATGCCGACGCCGCGTCCCGAAATGTCCGAGACGGTCGCCGCCGTGGAGAAGCCCGGCATGAAGATCAGGTTGTCGATCTCCTCGTCCGACAGGTCGGCATTGGCCGGGATGAGGCCCTTGGAGATCGCGGAGTTCTTGACGCGCTCGCGGTTGATGCCCGCGCCGTCGTCCGACACCTCGATGACGATGCGACCGGAGCGATGCAGCGCGGCGAGGCGCACCGTGCCCTCGGCCGGCTTGCCCCTGGCGACCCGGTCCTCGGTCTTCTCCAGGCCGTGGTCGATCGCGTTGCGGATCATGTGGGTGATCGGGTCGGTGAGCCGCTCGATCACGGTCTTGTCGACCTCGGTTCCCTCGCCTTCCGTGACGAGGCGGACCTGCTTGCCGACCATGGCCGCGACCTCGCGGACGAGGCGCGGCATGCGCTGGAACACGGACTTCACCGGCTGCGCGCGGATCGCCATGACGCTGTCCTGGATCTCGCGGGTGAGATGCTCCAGGTCGTCGAGGCCGATGGCGACGCTGGAGGAGCGCGCCAGGCCGCATTCGGCGACGCGCTGGGCCAGCATGGCCTGGTTGATGACGAGCTCGCCGACAAGGTCGATGAGGCGGTCGACGCGCTCCAGGTCGACGCGGATCGTCTGGCCCGCCTGCGGCGCGCCTCCGGCGCCGCCCTGGGCGGCGGCCGCGGACTGCCCGACGGCGGCCTTGGCGGCGGGGGCGGCCATGTCGGCGGCCGGCAAGGACGGGGCGATCTCGCCCTTCTCCTCGGCGGCGACGGCGGCCTTGGCGTCGTCGATGAACTTGATGATCTCCATGAGATCGGAATTGTCGGGCTCGGGAGCCGTCGCGGCAGCCGGCATCGGCGCGGGCGAGGGCTCACGCGCCTCTGCCGGGGCTCCGGCGGCCGTCGCCATGGCGATCAGGGCGTGGACGTCGAGCGCGCCGGAGGCATCGGCCCTGGCCGACTTGACCTCGATGTCGCAATCGCCGTCGACGAATTCGAAGACCTCGCGGATCGCGGTCTCCTCGGCGGCGGTCACGAGGCTGACCGTCCAGACGAGGTATCCCTCCTCCGGATCGAGATCCTGCAGCAAGGGCAGCGCGGCTGCGGAGACCGTGACGTCCATGTCGCCGAGGCGCTGGAGCTCGCGCAGCAGGAAGGCCGTCTCGTTGCCGCTCGCATAAAGCGCGGCGCGGGGCTTGAAGGTGATCGTCCAGGTCTCGCGCGGCGGACCCTCCGGCTCGGCCGCCGCGGCCGGCATCGCGATCTCGGGCTCCGGTTCCGGCGCCGGCGGGGGCGTGTCGTCGAAGGCGAAGGCGACGGGGACGAAGTCGAGACCCTCGATCTCCTCCACGACCTCGTCCGGGCCGTCCGCGCTGATGCCGCAGAGATTGGCGAGCTCGCCGGCGATGGCGCGGCTGCGCTCCTCGTCGGCCGTGCCGTCGTCCCGCGCGGCCCGCACATGGTCGGCCAGCATGTCCGCGGCGCGGAGCATGATGGCGACGACGTTGCCGTCGACCGGCAGCTTGCCGGACCGCATCTCGTCCAGGACGGTCTCGAAGACGTGGGCGAAGCGCACCAGCGCCTCGAGGCCGAACGTGCCGGCGCCGCCCTTGATGGAATGCACCGCCCGGAACAGGGCGTTGATCATCTCATCGTCGTGCGCGCCGTCCTGCATGACCAGGAGGCCGGATTCCAGTTCGGCGAGCTGTTCCTCGCATTCCTGGAAGAATGTGACCTTGATGGCTGCTAACGGATCCACGGCATACCGTCCTGTGAGAGGGAGCGGATTAGGCGGCGACGCGGCGAATGACGGCCACGAGCTTGGTCGCGTCGAAGGGCTTCACGATCCAGCCCGTGGCACCGGCCTGGCGGGCGCGGTCCTTCTTCGCCTGGTCGCTTTCCGTCGTCAGGACGAGGATCGGCACCGCCCGGAAGCGGTTGTCCTTGCGGACCGCCTCGATGAAGCCGAAGCCATCGAGGCGCGGCATGTTGATGTCGGTGACGATGACATCCGGCGGTTCCCCGTTGAGAACCTCTAGGCCATGCACGCCGTCAACGGCCTGCACGACGCGGAAGCCCGCATCGGAGAGCGCGAGCATCAGCATGTCTCGCATGGTCCGGGAATCGTCGACGGTCAGTACGGTCTTGCTCACGACGCGCGCTCCTGAGCCGGTTCGAGGGAGGGATCGGCGAGCCCGAACAATTTCAGGCTCTCGAGGAAGGGGGCGGAGGTCGAGACGATCTCGAACGGCTTGCCGTCATTCGCCCAGGTGGCTTTGGCCGCCATCAGGACCTGCAGGCACAGGCCTCCGATGCGCTGGACCTGCGAGGCGTCGATCTCGACCGGTCCCCCGCGCAGGGCGAGGAGATCGGAGCGGAGCGGCGCCGCGGCGTTGAGGTCCAGCACGGCGGGGAGTTTCAGCCCGGAATCGGACATGGATCAGAACTCCTCCCAGCCGTCTTCCGCCGGGGCGGATTCGATCTTGCGGGCCGGAGCCGCGCCGCCGCGGGCGGCGGGCTGCGGACGGGCGGCCGGGGCGTGGCGCGCCGGGGCGGCCGGGCGGCCGTGACCGCCGGCGGCGGGCTTGCGGCCGGCCGAGCCGCGGACCGCGACCTCCTCGCCGATATGGAAGCGGCGGATGAGGGTGGCGAGCTGGTCGGCGTCGGACGCGAGCGTGTGGCTGGCAGCGGTCGATTCCTCGACCATGGCCGCGTTCTGCTGGGTCACCTGGTCCATCTGGTTGACCGCGGCGTTGACCTCGTTGAGGCCGGTCGCCTGCTCCTGGGCGGAGGCGGCGATCTCCGACACCACCGTGTCGATCTCGGCGACCTGGGCGACGATTCGCTCCAGCGCCTTGCCGGTCTGGCCGACGAGATCCACGCCCTGGTCGACCTGCGCGGAGGAGGCGGAGATGAGCGCCTTGATCTCCTTGGCCGCTTCCGCCGAGCGCTGGGCGAGAGCCCGCACTTCGGACGCGACGACCGCGAAGCCCTTGCCGGCGTCGCCCGCCCGCGCCGCCTCGACGCCGGCGTTCAGCGCGAGCAGGTTGGTCTGGAACGCGATCTCGTCGATCACGCCGATGATCTGGCTGATCTGCTGCGCCGACTTCTCGATGCCGGACATCGCCGACACCGCTTCGCGCACCACGTTGCCGGAATGCTCGGCGTCCTGCTTGGCGTTGGAGACGACGCGGCTCGCCTGGTTTGCGCCTTCCGCGGTCTTCTTCACCGTCGCGGTGATCTCGTCGAGGGCGGCGGCGGTCTCCTCGAGGGAGGCGGCCTGCTGCTCGGTACGCCGCGACAGGTCGTCGGTCGCCTGGGTCATCTGCTCGGCGCCGGCATGGATGGCCGCGCCGTTCTGGGCGATGACGCGCATCGTCTCCTGCAGCTGGCCGATGGCCAGGTTGAAGTTGTCGCGGATGCGCTGGTATTCCGGCGTCAGGTCCTCGGTGATGCGGCAGGTCAGGTCGCCCTTGGAGACGCGCTCCAGCGCGTGGGAGATGGCGTCCACCACCGTGTGCTGGGCGTGACCCGACTGGCGGAACGCCTCCTCGGTCTGCCGCAGCTTCTGCTCGTTGCGCTCGTGGACCTGGCTCGCCTCGTCCTGAAGGTGGCGGCGCTCGAGCGACTCGGCCTTGAAGATCTCCATGGCGCGGGTCATGCGGCCGACGCAGTCGCGGTAGTCCTGATAGGCGATGGGGGTGTCGAAATCGCCGGCGGCCAGGGCTTCCATCCGCACGACCGTCGCCACGTAGGGCGTCGCGATTATGTAGCGATAGGCGATCCCGGCCAGGACACCGACGGCGACGCAGGCCCAGGCGACATGCACGGCCGTGACGGCGCCGAACGTGAAGGAGGCCGGCCAGGTGGCGGCCGACGCGGCGATCGCGGCGCAGGCGGCCATGGTGCCGAACGCGATGCTGAGCTTGCGCTTGACCGGCGCATTCTTGGTGAACCAGCGGATCATGAAAGCCTCTTTGGCTGCTCGGTCGCGCCCGCCTCGGCCTTGGCGCACGCGGTCAGGTCCGCGGACCTGACCCTGAAATGCGTGCGTGCGCAGCTATACGACGGCATGTGAGCGACATTCCCCCACCGGTCATGGACGGACCGGACACCCGAAGATTCGCACCATAGGATTACGTCAGGGTTAACGGCGCCCGCGGCAGCGAGGATTTCTGCCGGTTTCGGAGGCGCTTGCGCGGTCAGCACGCAGGTGCCGGAACGCGAACGGCCCCGCCTGGGCGGGGCCGTCGGAACTGTTCGTGTGGTCCGTTCCGGTCAGAACTCTTCCCAGTCCTCCTGGGGGGCCGGGGCCAGCTTGCGGGCGGTCGCCGCGCCGGACTGGTAGCCGTGGTCATAGGCCGGAGCCTCGTGCCCGCCGCCGCCCTCGTAGGAATAGTCCTCGGCCTCGCCCTCGGCGCCCTCTTCCAGCTTGAACTGGGCGACGAGCTGGGCGAGCTCGCCGGCCTCGTTGGCCAGCGCGTGGCTCGCGGCGGTGGACTGCTCGACCATGGCCGCGTTCTGCTGCGTCACCTGGTCCATCTGGTTGACGGCGTTGTTGACCTCGTTGAGGCCCGTCGCCTGCTCGTGGGCGGAGGCGGCGATCTCGGCGACGATCGTGTTGATCTCGGCCACCTGGACGACGATCCGCTGCAGCGCCTTGCCGGTCTCGCCGACCAGCTGCACGCCCGATCCGACCTGCGAGGACGAGGCGGAGATGAGCGCCTTGATCTCCTTGGCCGCTTCCGCCGAGCGCTGGGCGAGCGCCCGCACTTCCGACGCGACGACCGCGAAGCCCTTGCCCGCCTCCCCGGCCCTTGCCGCCTCGACGCCGGCATTGAGGGCGAGCAGGTTGGTCTGGAACGCGATCTCGTCGATCACCCCGATGATCTGGGAAATCTCCTTGGCCGACTTCTCGA
>JAIXTM010000009.1 GCA_027483945.1 Hyphomicrobiales bacterium
AGCATGCTCGGCAGGACCCGGTCCGGCGGGGTAGCTGCGCGCCGGCGCGCAGCGTCCTGAGCCAGGAGACGGCCGCCGGCCCGCTGTCTTCTACAGCATGCTCGGCAGGACCCGGTCCGGCGGCCTGTGGCCGTCCAGAAACGTCTTGATGTTGACGATGACCTTGTCGCCCATGTCGACGCGGCTCTCCATCGTTGCCGAGCCCATATGCGGCAGGAGGACGACCCGTCCGGACCGGGCGAGCTTCACCAGGCGCGGATTGACCGCCGGCTCGTGCTCGAACACGTCGAGCCCGGCGCCGGAGATCTCGCCCGCCTCGAGCATCCGCGCCATGGCGTTCTCGTCGATGATCTCGCCGCGGGCGGTGTTCACCACGATCGCCTCGGGACGCATCAGCTTGAGCCGGCGGGCCGAGAGCAGATGGTACGTCGCCGGCGTGTGCGGGCAGTTCACCGAGACGATGTCCATGCGGGCCAGCATCTGGTCCAGCGAATCCCAGTAGGTCGCCTCCAGCGCCTCCTCGATCTGCGCCGAGAGGCGGCGGCGGTTGTGATAATGGATCGACAGGCCGAAGGCCCGCGCCCGGCGGGCGAGCGCCTGGCCGATCCGCCCCATGCCGACGATCCCGAGGCGCTTGCCGGTGATGCGCCGCCCCAGCATCCAGGTGGGTGACCAGCCGGCCCAGTCGCCTTCCGGCACGACCTTCGAGCCTTCGGCGATCCGGCGGGCGACGGCGAGAATCAGCGCCATCGTCATGTCGGCCGTGTCCTCGGTGAGCACGCCGGGCGTGTTCGTCACCGTGATGCCGCGCGCATTGGCGGCGGTGACGTCGATATTGTCGGTACCGTTGCCGAAATTGGCGATCAGCTTCAGCCGTTCGCCGGCGCCGGCCAGGAGCGAGGCGTCGAGCTTGTCGGTGACGGTGGGAACGAGGACGTCGGCCTCCTTCAGGGCCGAGGCCAGTTCCTCGCGGGTCATCGGCCGGTCCTCGAGGTTGAGCCGCGCGTCGAAGAGCTCCCGCATGCGGGTCTCGACCCGGTCCGGCAGCCGCCGCGTGACGATGACAAGCGGCCTTGCTTTCGGCATCGATCCGTCTCCACTCCGATCCGGTCTGGAATGACCGGGTCTTCACCGCCCGTTAAGGCCGTTCGGCAAGACTTTGTGAAGCTCGCCTTTCGCCCAACCATGCGCCTGGCCGTTGCCGCCGGCGCGACGCGTTGTCTAACAGACGGTCCATGAAACACAAAAAGGCCGTGTTCGCGGTGACCCTCTCCGCCATGTCCCGACATCTGTCCGCAACGCGCCGGCTTGCCCTGCCGGCCGCCCTGTTCCTATGCCTGGCGATCCCGGCCGGCGCGCAGCAGCCGCAGCTCGGGCCGGTATCCAACCTGCCGATTCCCCGCTTCGTCAGCCTGAAGTCGGACCGGGTGAACCTGCGCGAGGGTCCGTCCAAGGACCATCGCACCAGCTGGGTCTTCCAGCGCGCGGGCCTGCCGGTCGAGATCCTGGCCGAGTTCGAGACGTGGCGGCGCATCCGCGATGCGGAGGGCGGCGAGGGCTGGGTTCTCCACTCCCTCCTGTCGGGCCGCCGCACGGCCCTGGTCGGCCCCTGGCTGAAGGGACAGGCGCCGCTCGATCTCTACCAGCGGGCGGACGAGCGCGCGCCCGTCGTGGCGCGCCTGGAGCCGGGCGTGCTCGCCAATATCCGCCAGTGCGACGGTACTTGGTGCCGCATCGAGGCCGAGCGGTTCGACGGCTTCATGCGCCAGGACCGGCTGTGGGGCGTCTATCCCAACGAGAAGGTGGACTGACCGCCTCCGCGATCGGCGCAGCCGACCGCAACGGTGCGTTGCAGGCGCTCCCGCCCCGCGTTAAGCAGGCTGAAAAACCTGTCTGGGGGGAAGTGACTTGTCCACAGTCCGTCTGGTCGCCGCCGCGACCCTCATCGCGCTGTTCCCGCACTCCGCCTTCGCCGCCGAGCTCAACGGCGCGGCGCTCGGCGCCATCTGGGCCTTGCCCTTCGCCGGCATCCTCCTGTCGATCGCGCTGGGGCCGCTGCTCTTTCCCCATGTCTGGGAGCACCATTACGGCAAGTTCGCCGCGTTCTGGGCCGTCCTCACGCTGGCGCCGCTGATGGCGACGCAGGGGGCCGGCGTCGCGGCATCCGCGGTGGCGCACACGATGCTCATGGAATACGTGCCCTTCATCATCCTGCTCTTCGCGCTCTTCACCTGCGCGGGCGGCATCCTGGTGCGCGGCAACCTCCACGGCTCGCCGGCGGTGAATACCGGCATCCTCGCCATCGGCACGGTCGTCGCCAGCTTCATCGGCACGACCGGCGCCTCCATGGTGCTCATCCGGCCGCTGCTGCGCGCCAACGACAACCGGCGCTACAACGTCCACACGGTCGTCTTCTTCATCTTCCTCGTCTCCAACATCGGCGGCTCGCTGACCCCGCTCGGCGACCCGCCGCTATTCCTCGGCTTCCTGCGCGGCGTCGATTTCTTCTGGACGACGAAGAACATCTTCCCGGACACGCTCTTTGCGGCCGTCATCCTCCTCGCCCTGTTCTACGCGATGGACAGCTATTTCTACCGCAAGGAAGAGGGCATGCCGCCCCAGAGCGACCCGACGCCCGACAGCCGGATCGGCCTTGAGGGCACGGTGAACTTCGCGCTGATCGGCGGCATCATCGCCGCCATCCTGATGAGCGCGTACTGGAAGCCGGGTATCGTCATCCCGGTGCCGGGCGCCCCGCTGGAGATCCAGAACGTCGCCCGCGACGTGATCCTCATCGGCATCGCCATCGCCTCGCTGAAGATCACCAGCCGCTCGCTGAGAGAGCGCAACGGCTTCAGCTGGGGTCCGATCCAGGAGGTCGCCAAGCTGTTCGCCGGCATCTTCATCGCGATGATTCCGGTGCTGGCCATGCTCAAGGCCGGCGCGAACGGCGCCTTCGCGCCCCTCGTCGCGCTCGTGACCGGGCCGGACGGGCGCCCCAACGACGCGGCCTATTTCTGGCTGACCGGCGGCCTGTCCTCGTTCCTCGACAACGCCCCGACCTATCTCGTCTTCTTCGAACTCGCCGGCGGCAACGCCCAGACGCTGATGACGACCGGGGCGACGACGCTCGCCGCCATCTCGGCCGGCGCCGTCTTCATGGGCGCCAATTCCTATATAGGCAACGCCCCGAACTTCATGGTCTACGCCATCGCCCGCCATGCCGGCGTCAACATGCCGAGCTTCTTCGGCTACATGCTGTGGTCGGGCGCCATCCTCGTCCCGATCTTCATCGCCATGACGTTCCTTTTCTTCATGTAGTCGGGACGTAGTCTTCGCCGCACAACGAGAAAGGGCGCCGCATCGCTGCGGCGCCCTTCTTCGTTCCAAAAGCGGTCCGCTCAGGCCGCGATCGAGGCTTCCGGTGCGGCGGCGCGGACGTCGGCGTCCACATGCGCCTCGAACTTCTTGAAGTTCTCGCGGAACATGCCGACCAGGCGCTTGGCCGTCTCGGCGAACTCCGCCTTATCGGCCCAGGTCTTGACCGGGTAGAGGATGTGCGGCTCGACGCCGGGCACCGAGGTCGGCACCGCGAAGCCGAAATACGGGTCGCGGCGGAAATCCGCCCGGTTCAGCGAGCCGTCGAGCGCGGCGCTGAGCAGCCGGCGCGTGACGCGGATCGGCATGCGCCGGCCGACGCCGAACTTGCCGCCGGTCCAGCCTGTGTTCACCAGCCAGCAATCGACATGGTGCTTGGCGATGAGGTCGCGCAGCAGGTTGCCGTAGACGGAAGGATGCCGCGGCATGAACGGCGCGCCGAAGCACGTGGAGAACGTCGCCTCCGGGTCCTTCACCCCCTTTTCGGTGCCGGCGACCTTGGCGGTGTAGCCCGAGAGGAAGTGGTACATCGCCTCCGCCGGCGTCAGCTTGGCGATGGGCGGCAGGACGCCGAACGCGTCGCAGGTCAGCATCACGATGTTCTTCGGGATGCCGGCGCGCCCGGTGGACGAGGCGTTGGGGATGAAGTCCAGCGGATAGGCGCAGCGCGTGTTCTCGGTCTTCGATCCGTCGTCGAAATTCGGGATCCGGCTTTCGCCGTCGATGACCACGTTCTCCAGCACGGTGCCGAAGCGTTCGGTGGTCGCGAAGATCTCGGGCTCCGCCTCGCGGGAGAGCCGGATCGTCTTGGCGTAGCAGCCGCCCTCGAAATTGAAGATGCCCGACGGCGCCCAGCCATGCTCGTCGTCGCCGATGAGCGTGCGGTTGGGATCGGCCGACAGGGTGGTCTTGCCGGTGCCGGACAGGCCGAAGAACACCGCGGCGTCGTCCCGCGAGCCGGTATTGGCCGAGCAATGCATCGGCATGACGCCCTGCGGCGGCAGCACGTAGTTGAGATAGGTGAAGACCGACTTCTTCATCTCGCCGGCATAGGACGTGCCGCCGATGAGGACGATCCTGCGGGCGAAATCGACCGCGATCACCGTCTCCGTGCGGCAGCCGTGCCGGGCCGGGTCGGCGCGGAACGAGGGCAGGTCGATGATGGTGAGGTCCGGCCGATAGGCCGCGAGCTCGCGCCGCTCGGGCCGGATCAGCAGGTTGCGGATGAACAGCGAATGCCAGGCGAACTCGGTGAAGACGCGGGCGCTGACGCGGTAGCTGGGATCGGCGCCGCCATAGAGGTCCTGCGCGAACAGCGTCTTGCCCTTCGCATGGGCCAGGAAATCGGCGAGCAGGACGTCGAAATTGCCGCGGGTGATGGAGCCGTTATTGTCCCACCAGACCTCCGTCTCGGTGGATTCGTCGCGAACGACGAACTTGTCCTTGGGCGAGCGGCCCGTATGGGCGCCGGTATCGGCCACGAAGGCGCCGCCGGAGGCCAGCCGGCCCTCGCCGGATTGCAGGGCATGCTCGTAGAGCGCCGGCGCCTCGAGATTCCAGTAGACCCGTTTGAGGTCCAGCCCGATGGCGTCCGCGCCGTGCGCGGCGTTGAACGTGCCGATATTCTCCACCCGATCCTCCCGGGGAATGGGCCGCGGGGGCGGCCTTCATGCGCAATGTAGCGCTCTCGTAGTGCCCCGCGTTCCCGCGCTCAAGCCCCTATGGCCGCGTTCGGACGAGAATATGGTCGGGTTGACACGGACTATGCGGGGAAATGCACCTCGGCGACCGCGCCGCCGTCGCGCCGGTGCGTCAACGTGCCCGCAAGGTTCCGAGCCAGGCCGGCACTCAGGAGCAGCCCGAGCCGGGGGACGGGCCCCGCGCCATTCGCGTCCCATCCGGGTCCGTCATCGGTGACGGTCAGCCGCCAGCCGCCGCTTTCCGGGGTCAGGGCGACGGCGATGGCCGCGCCCTCCCGGCCGGATGCGCCGTGGCGATAGGCGTTGAGGAGCAGCTCGGCCAGAAGCTGGGCGAGGATCCCGGCCCGGCGCCCGTCAATGACCGCGCGCGGCACAGACACGGACAGGTCGTGCGACCGCGAGGGGTCGAGAGTCTGGCTCACCCGGGCCGCGACGGCGGGCAGGATCTGGTCGAGCGGGCAGGGCGCCTCCGCGTCGGCGAGGCCTTCATTGACGAGGCCCGCCACCTCGATCCGTGTCAGCAGGTCCTGCAGCGTGTCCGCCATGCCCGGCTCGGCGCGGCGGGCCTGCAGCTTCACCAGGCTCAGGATCATCTGCTGGTAGTTCTTGAACCGGTGGCGGACATGCTCCGCCTCGGTCCTGTCGTCCTGGTCCGCCATTGCCGCTCCGCTTCGCCCGGGGAACAAGGGGCGGGATGCTACGTTAAGGAAGCACTGCCGCTACGTTTTTTGCTGCAGGGGGGCAAGATGTCGCTGGGAAGCCTGGCAGCCGTACGCGAGGGCGCCAAACCCTACAAGGTCCGCTGCTTCCAGTGCCCGTGGCTGGACTGCAAGGCGTTCCAGGACCGGACGGTGGAGCAGATCGCGACGCTCGACAGCATCAAGCGCGATCACCTGACCCTGCCCGCGGGCACCGAGATCATCCATCCCGGCCAGGAGGACGCGGAGATCTTCACGCTGTTCTCCGGTTGGGCCTATCGCTATCGCAGCCTGCCGGACGGGCGCAAACAGATCCTCAACTTCCTGCTGCCGGGCGATCTCATCGGTCTTCAGGCCGCCATGTTCGACGCCGCCGCCTACGGCGTGGAGGCGCTGACCGAGGTGGAACTCTGCCTGCTGCCGCGCCGCCGGGTCTGGGGCCTGTTCGAGACGCGCCCGGACCTCGCCTTCGAACTGGCCTGGCTCGGCGCCCGCGAGGAGAGCATGGTCGACGAGAACCTGACGAGCGTCGGCTGCCGCACCGCGCTGGAGCGCATCGCCGCGCTGCTTGTCGGGCTCTACAAGCGTGCCGACGCGCTCGGCCTCGTGCGCGACAAGGGCTTCGTCTTCCCGATCAACCAGCAGCACATCGCCGATGCGCTCGGCCTGTCGCTGGTCCACACCAACAAGACCATGGCGCGCCTGCGCCGCATGGGCCTGTTCCACTTCACCGGCGGAGTCCTTTACCTGGACAATCCGCGTGCGGTGGAGCGCGTCGCCCAGCATTACGAGCGCGACCGCTCGCCCCGTCCGCTGCTGTGATCGCCCTGCGCGGCCCGGGCCCGCGCCGCGAGAGCCGCCAGCGCCCGGCGCAAGGCGGCGGCATCCGCAACCGGCCCGTCGAACGCCACCCGTGCGAAGGCGCTGCCGGCGGCCAGGTCGATCCCGTGCGGATCGAGGCCGATGGCCGTCCAGCGCCCCGGCCTCTCGCCGGCGATCACGACGGCATAGAGCGCGACCGCATCCCGGTGATCGGTGTTCATGTGGGCGAGCGCATCCTCCTCCAGCGCCGCGATCGCCGCGGCGGCGTCCGGGTCCGGCAGGACGGCGCCCGGCGCGGGATCGGACGCCCGGGCGAACCCGCCGTTGAGATGGAACGCGGCAGGGACGATGCGCCGGAACGAGAAGTCCGGAAAATCGGCATAGAGGGCGGATTTGGGATGGCGCGCCAGGAAGCGGCGCCGGACGCGCAGGCCCTCGTCGCCGGCGCGGTCGACCGGCATGGCGGAGCCCGACAATGTCAGGCGCGGATGGGCGAGGGCGTCGCCCCGGCCCGCCGGCGCGATCAGCACGGAGACGCGTCCGTCCCGGTCGATGTTGCGCGTATGGGCCGCGAGCTTCGAGATCAGCAGCAGCAAGGCCCCGTCCATGTCGGTCGCGACGTTGACGAGCGTCGCCAGCGGCGCCCCGGTTTCGTCCAGCGTGGCGAGGGTCGCCGCGCGCCCGATCCGCAGCAATCGCCTTGCTTCCGCGATCGGATCGAAACCTTGCGGCGGGGCCGGGGGTTCTGTGGGTCGGAGCATGACGTTTCAGGGCCCGAGGTGGCAAGAACGGCCTTGAAGCGTTAGATAAAGCCGGTCCGCACCGCAATTGCCGCCGGCGCGACACGTCAGCGCCACGTTTCGGCCCACCGGCGAAGCGAGACGGGGCCGACGACAACGATAATTGGAAGAGGTTCGATGCCAACCATCGCCCTTGTCGACGACGATCGCAACATCCTGACCTCGGTGTCCATCGCACTGGAGTCGGAGGGCTATCGCGTCCAGACCTATACCGACGGCGCCTCGGCCCTGGACGGGCTGAAGCATTCCCCGCCGGACCTGGCGATCTTCGACATCAAGATGCCGCGCATGGACGGCATGGAACTGCTCCGCCGCCTGCGCCAGAAATCCGACATGCCGGTCATCTTCCTGACCTCCAAGGACGAGGAGATCGACGAGCTCTTCGGCCTGAAGATGGGCGCGGACGACTTCATCAGGAAGCCCTTCTCCCAGCGCCTGCTGGTGGAGCGCGTGAAGGCCGTCCTGAGGCGCGCCGCCCCGCGCGACCAGGCGACGGCCCGCGAGACCGACGCCAAGGCGCTGGAGCGTGGCCCGCTGCGCATGGACCCCGAACGCCATACCTGCACCTGGAAGGGCGAGCCCGTCACGCTGACGGTCACCGAATTCCTGATCCTGCAGGCGCTCGCCCAGCGTCCCGGCGTGGTCAAGAGCCGCAACGCGCTGATGGACGCGGCCTATGACGACCAGGTCTATGTGGACGACCGCACCATCGACAGCCACATCAAGCGGCTGCGCAAGAAGTTCAAGGTGGCGGACGACGATTTCGAGATGATCGAGACGCTCTACGGCGTGGGCTATCGGTTCAAGGAAATCTGACGCCGGGGCGGGGTGGATGGCGGACGGCGTCGAGAACGGGCGAACGGAAGATCGCGCCGAGCCCCGCCGCGGCGTGCGCCTCTCCGCACGCATGCGCCTGTTCTGGCGCCGGGTGCTGGCCCGGCTGAATTCCAGCCTGACGCGGCGCATCGTCCTTCTGAACCTCGCCGGCCTCGCGGCCCTTTTCGTCGGCTTCCTTTATCTCAACCAGTTCCGCGAGGGCCTGATCGAGGCGCGCGTCCAGAGCCTCCTGATCCAGGGCGAGATCATCGCCGGGGCCATCGCATCGTCGGCGACGGTGGACACCGACACGATCCGCATCGATCCCGACAAGCTGCTGGAACTCCAGCTCGGCGAGAGCGTCGGCGGGGACGATGCGCTCTCGCCGCTGCAATTCTCCATCAACCCCGAGCGCGTGGCGCCGATCCTGCGCCGGCTGGTGACGCCGACCCGCACCCGCGCCCGCATCTACGATCCGGAAGGCGGCATCGTCATCGACAGCCGCCAGCTCTACACCCGCGGCGACATCCTGCGCCTCGACCTGCCGCCCGTCGGACAGGAGGAGGAGCAGACGCTGTTCGAGCGCGGCTGGAGCCTGCTGCGCGGGCGGCTCGGCCGCGCCGACCTGCCGCGCGTGGAGGATATCGGGCTCGTCAACGGCCGGCGCATCACCGAGGTCGCCCGCGCGCTCGAGGGACAGTCGGCGAGCGTGGTGCGCGTCAATGCGGCCGGGGAGACCATCGTCTCCGTCGCGGTGCCGATCCAGCGCCTGCGCGTGGTGAGGGGCGCGCTGCTCCTCTCGACGCAGGGCGGGGACATCGACGCCATCATCGCCAAGGAGCGCATCGGCCTCCTGGAAGTCTTCGCCATCGCGGCCCTTGTCATGCTCCTCCTGTCGGTCCTGCTCGCCAACGGCATCGCCGAGCCGATCCGGCGGCTCGCCGATGCCGCCGACCGCGTGAAGCGCGGCGTCAAGAGCCGCCACGAGATCCCAGACTTCTCCGGCCGTGCCGACGAGATCGGCCACCTGTCGGGCGCCCTGCGCGAGATGACCGACGCGCTCTATCGCCGGATCGACGCCATCGAGAGCTTCGCCGCCGACGTGGCGCACGAGCTGAAGAACCCGCTCACCTCGCTGCGCAGCGCGGTCGAGACGCTGCCGCTGGCGCGCAACGAGGCGTCCCGCAGCCGGCTGATGGACGTGATCCAGCACGACGTGCGCCGCCTCGACCGTCTCATCAGCGACATCTCGGACGCCTCGCGGCTCGATGCCGAGCTGGCGCGCTCCGACGAGCAGCCGGTCGACGTGGTCAAGCTGCTGGAGGCCGTCATCCGGCTCGCCAACGAAGTGCGCCGGCCGGACCAGGCTGCGATCATCCTGGAGGTGGATGAGCCCCAGCCGCCCGAACGCGAGCGTAAGGGCGAGCGGCAAAGCGACAGGCCTGGCGAGCGCGCCGCCCGCTTCAAGGTCCTGGGGCATGATTCCCGCCTCGGACAGGTCGTGACCAACCTGATCGACAATGCCCGGTCCTTCTCGCCGCCGGATGCGCCGGTTCGGGTCGTCCTGTCCCGGGTGGGAACCGAGGTGGAGATCGCGGTCGAGGACGAGGGGCCCGGCATCCCCGCCCACGCGCTGGAGCGCATCTTCGAGCGCTTCTACACCGACCGCCCGGCGCAGGGCTTCGGCCAGAATTCCGGCCTCGGCCTGTCCATCTCCCGCCAGATCGTCGAGGCCCATCGCGGCCGGATCTGGGCCGAGAACCGGCTCGGCTCCTTCGATGCTGCCGGCGAGCGCGAGCGCCTCGGCGCCCGTTTCGTCGTGCGCCTGCCGGCCCTGTCATGACGGCGCCGGCGGCGTCCGCGACCGTCCATGCCAGCTGCGTCGTCGTCGGCGAGGCCGGCATACTCATCCGCGGCGAGGCCGGCACCGGCAAGTCGACGCTGGCCCGGGCGCTGGTGGCGGCGCAGGCCGCCCGCGGCGGCTTCGCGCGCCTGGTGGCCGACGACCGCGTGAAGCTGGAGCGCATCGGCGCGGCGATCGTCGCCCGGCCGGTTCCGGCCATCGGCGGGCTCGTCGAGGTGCGGGGGCTGGGGATCGTGGCGGTGCCGCACGAGCCCTCGGCCCGCCTCGCGCTCGTGGTCGACATCCTGGCGGGCGGGCCCGAACGCCTGCCGGAGCCGGAGGACGCCGACATTCTCGGCGCCGCCCTCCCGCGCATCGTCTTCGCACCCCGGCTGACGGAGGCCGCGACGGTGCTGGAAGCCCTGCGCGGCGTCATGCCTCACGCCGAACGCAGCGGCTGAGCCACAAATCGGCTTTTCTCCACGACCCGACACGCGGTTTGCCCTTGCGCTTCAAGCTGCGGTGCACAAAATGCCCCACCGCCCTTGAGGGCGCCGAGGTCATGTACTGAATGATCGGATTGGTGCTCGTGACGCACGGGCGCTTGGCGACGGAATTCAGATCCGCGCTCGAGCACGTGGTCGGTCCCCAGAAGCAGATCCAGACCGTCGCGATCGGTCCCGAGGACGATATGGAGGCACGGCGCGGCGAGATCGTCGCCGCCGTGGCCGGTGTCGACAGCGGTGACGGCGTCGTGGTCCTGACCGACATGTTCGGCGGCACGCCCTCCAACCTCGCGCTCTCCACCATGAGCGCCGGCAAGGTGGAGGTGGTGGCGGGCGTGAACCTGCCCATGCTGATCAAGCTGGCCTCGCTTCGCGAGGACACGCCCCTCGACGAGGCCGTGGTCCGGGCCCAGGAGGCGGGCCGCAAATACATCACCGTCGCCAGCCGCGTCCTGGCAGGAGCCTGACCGATGGACGAAGCGGACTGCCCCGACATGGCGATCCCCGCGGGCGCGGTCGGCCGGACCTTGCAGATCGTCAACCGCAAGGGCCTGCATGCCCGCGCCTCCGCGAAATTCGTTCAGACGGTCGAGCGCTTCGATGCACGCGTCACCGTCGCCCGCTGCGGCGAGGTCGTCGGCGGCTCCTCCATCATGGGGCTGCTGACGCTTGGGGCCGCGCAGGGCACCTCGATCACCGTCTCGGCCACGGGGCGTGAGGCCGGCGCGTGCATCGACGCTATCGCTGCGCTCGTCGAGGACCGGTTCGGCGAGGACGAATGATCACGCCGCGCGCCGGTCGAAGGCGGCGCGCGTGCTGTCGATAGCGGGCCGGTTCTCCTTCGCCCACCGGGCCAGCGACAGAAGGTGGCCGATCAGCGAGCGCCCCAGCGCCGTGAGCCCGTAGGTCACTTCCGGCGGGATCGTCGGCTTCACTGTCCGCCACAACAGCCCGTCTCGCTCCAGCTTGCGCAGGGTTGCCGTCAGCATCCTTTGCGACACGTCCGGGATCGCGCGCCGAAGGGCCGAAAACCGGCGATCACCGTGATCCAGGTGGAGCAAGACCAGGACGCTCCACTTGTCGCCGATGCCGTCGATGACGCCGCGGACCGGGCATTGCTCCGGTCCGGCCGCTCTCAGCGCGTCGTCCTGTGTCGTCTTGGCTGTGGTCATGGCTGTCTCTTTTCGGTATCAAAAAGGTGCCTACTTCCGAAAATATACCAACCTCATATCGTCCCGTCCGCTCCCTCCGCAAGGGAGATGCAACAAGGGACTCATCATGAAGTTCACGACACTCGGCCTCGCTCTGGCGGCCGCTCTCGCCGCCGCCCCCGCCTTCGCATCCGACAAGGGGATCGTGGAAGCCTTCTACACCCGGCTCCTCACCGCCACCGGCGCCGGCGACAAGGCCCAGGAGGCGGGCCGCATCCTGGCCCCGACCTTCGTCAGCATCGGCGACTACTCGGGCAAGACCAAATCGCGCGAGGAACTGGCCGGCCAGCTCACCGCCTTCGCCAAGCTGATCCCGGACCTGACCTGGAAGGTCGAGGAGGTCATCCAGTCCGGCAACCGCTACGTGGTGCGCGGCCGCGCGTCGGGCACCCCGAACGGCCCGTTCTTCGGCGTCGACGGCAAGGGCAAGAGCTTCACGATCATGTCCATCGACATTCACGAGGTCGTCGATGGCAAGATCGCCAGGGTCTACCACGTGGAGGACTGGGCAAGCGCGCTCCAGCAGCTCCGGGCGCCGTAAGGCTTCAAGCCCGGCGGACCATTGCTACCAATCCTGGTAGCAATGGTCCTTGCCGGCGCTCGCGGGCCGGGCATCCACGAAATAGGCCTTGGTCATGGCCTCGTCGATCTCGATCGTGCAGGGCTGGCCGTAGACCTGGAAGGACAGGGTCCGCTCGTCGACGACCTTGAACTCCTGCATCGCCAGGACCTCTTCGTCGTCGTCCCGCGTCCCGCAGAACTGCGCGGGGGACGAGCGCACGGCGAGCACGTATTTGAGCGGCGGCTTCAGTTCGTTGTGCACCCGCAGCCACCCGCTCCGGAACCGGGGGATGGTCAGGACCTTGCAGCCGGACTCGAAAACCCGGAACTGCCAGAACGAGGTGATGTTCTGGACCGCGCCGTTCGATTGCGCGGCAGCCGATACGGCCGAACCCAGCAAGACCAGCGCGGCGGCCGGGGGAATAAAGCGCCTCATCGAACGGCTCCGAACCTCGTCGGCCGAGTGTCGCGCGCTGCGCTTGCCGGATCAATAGGGGCGGATCGCAAGTGACATAAAGACATCTTTATATCTTGATTGCGCCTTCGGAGCCGATCTGCTAGGAGCCGCGCGACACGAATGGAGCACCCGCGATGGCGCAGCACGACTACATCGTAAAGGACATCAACCTCGCCGCGTTCGGCCGCAAGGAGATCGAACTCGCCGAGACCGAGATGCCCGGCCTGATGGCCATCCGCGAGGAATATGGCGCGTCGCAGCCGCTTAAGGGCGCACGCATCGCCGGCTCCTTGCACATGACGATCCAGACGGCGGTGCTGATCGAGACCTTGAAGGCGCTCGGCGCCGACATCCGCTGGGTTTCGTGCAACATCTTCTCGACCCAGGACCACGCCGCCGCCGCCATCGCGGCCGCTGGCATCCCGGTCTTCGCCTACAAGGGCGAGACGCTGGTCGAGTACTGGGACTACACCGCCAAGCTGTTCGAGTGGCACGGGGGCGGCACGCCCAACATGATCCTGGACGACGGCGGCGACGCCACGATGCTCGTCCATTACGGCCTCAAGGCCGAGGGCGGCGACACCGCCTTCCTCGACAAGCCGGGCTCCGAGGAGGAGGAGATCTTCTTCGCCCTCATCAAGCGCCTGCTGAAGGAGAAGCCGAAGGGCTGGTTCGCCGAGATCGCCCGGAACATCAAGGGCGTCTCCGAGGAGACGACCACGGGCGTCCACCGCCTCTACAAGCTGGCCGAGCAGGGCAAGCTCCTGTTCCCGGCGATCAACGTCAACGACAGCGTCACCAAGTCGAAGTTCGACAACCTCTATGGCTGCCGGGAATCGCTGGTGGACGCGATCCGCCGCGGCACCGACGTGATGATGGCCGGCAAGGTCGCGTTCGTCGCCGGCTTCGGCGACGTGGGCAAGGGCTCCGCCGCCTCGCTGCGTCAGGCCGGCGCCCGCGTCATCGTCTCCGAGGTCGACCCGATCTGCGCCCTGCAGGCGGCGATGGAGGGCTACGAGGTCGCCACCATCGAGGACGCCCTGCCGCGCGCCGACATCTATGTCACCGCCACCGGCAACAAGGACATCATCACCGTCGATCACATGCGGGAGATGAAGGACCGGGCCATCGTCTGCAATATCGGCCACTTCGACAACGAGATCCAGGTCGCGGGTCTGAAGAACTTCAAGTGGACCAACATCAAGCCCCAGGTGGACGAGATCGAGTTCCCGAAAGGCAACCGCATCATCCTCCTGTCGGAAGGTCGGCTGGTGAACCTCGGCAACGCCATGGGTCACCCGTCCTTCGTCATGTCCTCGTCCTTCTCCAACCAGACGCTGGCGCAGATCGAGCTCTGGCAGAATCAGGGCAAGTACGAGAAGCAGGTCTACACGCTGCCCAAGAAGCTCGACGAGAAGGTCGCCGCGCTGCATCTGGAGAAGCTCGGCGTGAAGCTGACCAAGATGTCCAAGGAGCAGGCCGACTATATCGGCGTGCCGGAGCAGGGTCCCTTCAAGCCCGACCATTACCGCTACTGACCTGACGCCCGACCGCGCGGCAACGGTTTCGACGAAGGGCCCGGCCATGTGCCGGGCCCTTTCACGTTGACCGTTGTCGCGCTCTATGTTCTTGTTATGTTCTATCCAGATTTCAAGGCCCTGACCACAGCATAGGGCAAAGCTTCCGAGCATCCTCGCGCCGCGTCGCTTGATCTACATATAGTAGAGACATGCGAGTACATGTCCTACATGTTGCGCTTCTTTCCTGCTAAGTCGATGACGTGGATTTTTTCGCGCTTTATCTCTTCTTAACCACTTCCTGCCGGACTCCACGCACGGCTATTGTGAGGGTGATTCGGGACCTCGCCTGCGGTCGTGAACGGTTCTCCGCCAGGCTCCCGGTCGGTCACCAGTCGCGTGAGTTAAGACAGGCGGTCCGCGTTTCGCAGGATCGCCGTCGGCGCAGCATAAGCGGCGTCGGGAGGGGGCAAGGACGTTGAGGATGATGCTGCGGGCCCGTCTTGGCTCTGGGGCGGCGGCTGCCGGCCCCGCTGCCGGCAGGTTCGGCGCATGGCTCAGGCGGTCCGCCGCGACGGGCGCGATCGCCGCCGCCACCGCGCCCACCGCCGCATTCGCCCAGTCCGAGCCCAACGCGCTTCAGGCCATCGCCATCCGCTTCTCCGCCCAGGAGGCCGCCGGGGCCGCCGTCCTCGGCATCGCGATCTTCGCCGTCACCACCGCCTTGTTCTACATGCGCGAGCGCTCCCGCTGGACCGCGCGCGAGCGCGAACTGGTGGGCCAGCTTGCCCAGAGCCGGGCGCGCGCGGACATCGCCGACCTCATGGTCCGCTCCGAGCAGCAGGCCATCGTCACCTGGTCCGGGCGCGACGCTGCGCCCGTCATCGAGAGCGACCTGCCCCTGCCGCTGGAAGGAGCCTCGCTCCTCGCCTTCGGCACCTGGCTCCCGCCCGCCGAGGCACGCCGGATCGAGGCCGCGCTGGAACAGCTGAAAGCCCGCGGCGAGGCGTTCCGCCTGACGCTGCGCCCGGCGGGCGGCACGTTCATCGAGGCCGAGGGCCGGCCCGTCGGCGGGCAGGCCGTGCTGCGCCTGCGGGAGGTCTCCGGCGCCTGGCTCGAAGTCGCCAGGGCGAGCACCGAGCTCGACGATACCCGCATCCATCTCACCGGGCTCCGCCAGATCATGGAACAGTCCGGCCACATGGTCTGGACCCGCGACCGCACCGGCCGGATCGACTGGTGCAATGCGGCCTATGCGAAGGCTGTCGATGTCGGCGGCCCGCTCGACGTTCTCGCCCGCCAGTCCGAACTGCTGGACCGGGGCGACCGCGACGCCGCCGCCCGCGCCCGCGTCTCCGGCCAGCCCTTCCAGTGCCGCACACCCGCCGTCGTCGCCGGCGCCCGCCGCGTCGTCGACGTGCGCGAGGTCGCGACCGACCATGGCTGGGCCGGAATCGCCGTCGACGTCACCGAGGTGGAGGACGTGCGCGCGGACCTGGAGCGCCAGACCGCGAGCCATGCCCGCACGCTCGACGCCCTGCAGACCGCGGTGGCGATCTTCGACGGCAACCAGCGCCTGATCTTCCACAACGCCGCCTACCGCACGCTCTGGGACCTGGACGAGACCTTCCTCGACGGCCGGCCCACCGACGGCGAGATCCTCGATCGCCTGCGCGGCGAGCGGAAGATCCCCGAACAGGCCGATTACCGCGGCTGGAAGACCGGCTTCCTCGGCGCTTACCGCGCGCTCGAGGCCAGGGAGGACTGGTGGTACCTGCCCGACGGGCGGATGCTGCGCGTCGTCGTCAATCCCAATCCGCGCGGCGGCGTCACCTATCTCTACGAGGACGTGACCGAGCGCGTGGACCTGGAATCGCGCTTCAACGCCCTCAACCGCGTCCAGCGCGAGACGCTCGACACGCTGAACGAGGGCGTCGCCGTGTTCGGCACGGACGGGCGCCTCAAGCTGATCAACCGCGCGCTCGGGCGCATGTGGCGCCTGCCCGAAAGCCTCACCGAGATCGGCGCGTCCGGCTCCGGCGCCCATGTCGACGACATCGCCGCAGCCTGCGCCCCGCTGGTCCTCAGCCGCACCGATGCCTGGGACGAGATCCGCCGCGCCGTCGCGGGCCTGCGCGAGAAGCGCGAGCCCATCGGCTTCCGCCTCGCCCGCCGGGACGGGATGGTCCTGGATGCCGGCGTCGCCCCCCTGCCGGACGGCGCGACCCTCGTCACCTTCTCCGACGTCACCGCCAGCGTGAATGTCGAGCGGGCGCTGACCGAGCGCAACGAGGCGCTGGAGCGCGCCTCGCGCCTGCGCGACGACTTCGTGCACCACGTGTCCTACGAGCTGCGCTCGCCGCTGACCACGATCATCGGCTTCGCCCAGCTTCTCGGTGACGAGGTCGTCGGCGCGCTCAACGACAAGCAGCGCGAATATGCCGGGCACATCACGCAGTCCTCGGCGGCCCTGCTCGCCATCATCAACGACATCCTCGACCTCGCCACGATCGACAACGGCGCCATCGAGCTGAACCGGGAATCGATCGATATCCACGAGACGATCGCTGCCGCCGTGCGCGGCGTGGAGGACCGGCTGGCCGAAGCCTCGCTCAAGCTCGTCCTCGACGTCCCGGCCTCCATCGGCTCGTTCCAGGCGGATGCCAAGCGCGTACGCCAGATCCTGTTCAACCTCCTGTCCAACGCCATCGGCTTCTCCGCCGCCGGGCAGACGATCCGCATCGCGGCCCGCCGGGGCGGCGGCGAGGTGAGCCTCACCGTCACCGACGAGGGCAGGGGCATCCCGGACGAGGTGCGCACCCGCGTCTTCGAGCGCTTCGAGAGCCACACCGCCGGCTCGCGCCATCGCGGCGCGGGGCTTGGCCTCTCCATCGTGAAATCCCTGGTGGAGCTCCATGGCGGACGGGTCGCGCTCGATTCGGCTCCCGCCAAGGGCACCAGCGTCACCTGCGTCTTCCCCGACAGCGACGCCCCCGTGAAGGCCGCCGCCGAATGAGCGGGGACGAGGCCGCCCCGCCGCCCCCGTCCGCCGCGCCGGAGGCCGACCGCGCCGCGGTATGGACCATGCGCCTTCCCGACGAGGCGGCGACGGTGCAGCTCGCCCGCGACCTCGCGCCCTTCTTCAAGCCCGGCGACATGGTCACCCTGTCCGGCGGCCTCGGCGTCGGCAAGACCGCCTTCGCCCGCGCGCTGATCCGTTCCCTGGCGGAGGACGAGGCGCTCGACGTGCCGAGCCCCACCTTCACCCTGATCCAGACCTACGACGCGCCGGTCGGACCGCTCGTCCATGCCGATCTCTACCGCCTGTCGGGCGCCGACGAGCTGTTCGGCCTCGGCTTCGAGGACATGATCGAGGGCGCCGTCGCCCTCGTGGAATGGCCCGAACGTGCCGCCGACGCGCTTCCCCCCGACCGACTCGACGTCATGCTGCGCCTCGATCCCGGCGCCGGCGACGGCGCGCGCCTCGTCACGCTGACGGGCTTCGGCGCCTGGCGCGGCCGGCTCGACCGCACGCGGGCGGTCCACAAGCTCCTGCGCGCCAGCGGCTGGGGAGAGGCGGCGCGCATCCACCTCCAGGGCGATGCCTCCACCCGCGCCTATGAGCGGCTGGTGAAGCCGGACGGCTCGCGCGCGATCCTCATGGTCTCGCCGCCGCGTCCGGACGGGCCGGCGGTGCGCCGCGGCAAGCCCTACAGCGCCATCGCCAAGCTGGCCGAGAGCGTCCACGCCTTCGTCGCCATGGACAGGGGCCTGCGCGATCTCGGCTTCTCGGCGCCGGAGATCTACGCGTCCGATCTGGAGGCCGGCCTGCTCGTCCTGGAGGACCTCGGCCCCGGCCTCATCGTGGACGGGCCGAGCCCGATCCCCGAGCGCTACATGGAGAGCGCCGGCCTGCTGGCCGATCTCCACGGCCGCGCCGTGCCCTGGACCCTGCCCATCGAGCCGGGCCGCGACCATATCCTGCCCGTCTACGACCTGGAGGCGCTGACCATCGAGGTCGAGCTTCTGCCGGACTGGTATCTGCCCCATATCGCCGGCGGCATGATGTCCGCCGCCGTGCGCGCCGATTTCCTCGCCCGCTGGACGACGCTCCTGGAAGAGATCGTCTCCGCCCCGCCGACCTGGGTGATGCGGGACTACCATTCCCCCAACATCATCTGGCTGCCCGAGCGGACGGGGCTCGCCCGCGTCGGCCTGCTGGATTTCCAGGACGCGGTGCTCGGCCACCCGGCATACGACCTCGTTTCCCTCGGCCAGGACGCGCGCATCACCGTGCCGGCGGAGCTGGAACTGCACCTCCTCGGCCACTACGCGAAGCTGCGCCGCGCCGGCGACCCCGGCTTCGACCTGTCCGCCTTCGCCCGGGCCTATGCGATCCTCGGCGCCCAGCGCGCCACCAAGATCCTCGGCATCTTCGCCCGGCTCGACCGGCGGGACCGCAAGCCCGCCTATCTCAAGCACCTGCCGCGGGTGGAGGCCTATCTGCGCCGCAACCTCGACCATCCGGCTCTGCAGGAGCTGAAGTCGTGGTATCAGACGCACCTGCCCCGGCTGTTTGCCTGAGTCGCCGGGCCGCCGGAGCCCCTTGATGCCGCTGAAGCCTGCCGCCGTCCCGCCGACCGCCATGGTCATGGCAGCCGGGCTGGGGACGCGCATGCGCCCCGTCACGAACACGATGCCGAAGCCTTTGGTGAGAGTGGCTGGCCGCGCCCTCATCGACCACATGCTCGATCGGCTCGCCGAGGCCGGCGTCGGGACCGCGGTGGTCAACGTCCATTACCTCGCCGACCAGATCGAGGCGCACCTGGGCGGCCGTACCGAGCCGCGCATCGTCATCTCCGACGAGCGCGCCCGGCTGCTCGACCAGGGCGGCGGCATCCGCAAGGCGCTGCCGGTCCTGGGCCGCCAGCCCTTCCTCTTCTGCAACACCGACGCCTTGTGGCTGGAGGGTCCGCGCAGCAATATCGCCGCCATGGCGGAGGCCTGGGACCCGGAGCGGATGGACATCCTCCTGCTGGTGGCCGCGTCCGCCACCAGCATCGGCGTCGACTGGCCCGGCGACTTCACCATGGATGCGCAAGGGCGGCTGACCCGGCGCGTCGAGCGCAAGGTGGCGCCTTTCGTCTATGCCGGCGTCGGCATCATGAAGCCGGAATTGTTCGACGGGATCGAGGAGGAGGTCTTCAAGTTCGCGCCCTTCTTCTTCCGCGCGGCCGAGGCCGGGCGCCTGTACGGCCTGCGCCTCGACGGGCAATGGCTCCACGTGGGCACGCCTGAGGCCATGACCGAGGCCGAAGAGCGCATCGCGGCCAGCAACCGGTGAAGGCGCCGAACGTCCTGTCCATCCCGCCGGGCCTCCCGTTCCTGGGAACGCTGGCGTACGGCTTGTTCTCGGGCGAGGTTGTCCCCGGCTTCCGGCCGGATCCGGCCGATCCCATGGCGCTCGCCGATCTGACGCTCTACCTGCCGACCCGCCGCGCGGCCCGGGCCTTCGCCGCCATCGTCTCCGAGCGCTGCGGCGGGCGTCCCGTCATCCTGCCGCGCATCGTGCCGCTGGGCGACGTGGACGCCACCGAATTCCATATCGCCGCCGGGCTCGAGGAGGAGGGGTTCGGCGGCGGCGCCGCGCTCAAGCCCTCGATTCCGGACATGGAGCGGCGGCTGCTCCTCACGCATCTCGTCCTCGCCTGGGCCCGGCGCCTGCCGCTGGCGATCCGTGCACCCGACGGCGGGGCCGACGCGCCGCTGCTCGTCGCGACGACGCCGGGCGACGCGCTCGCCCTGGCCGGGGACCTGTCGCGGCTGATGGACGATCTTTGCGCCCAGGACGTCGACTGGGGCGCCCTGCGCGGCACCGTGGCGGACCGCTACGACCCTTATTACGCCATCACCGCCGACTTCCTCGCCATCGCGGCGCGGCACTGGCCGGAGATCCTGAAGGACCGGGACGCCGTCGACCCGTCCTGGCGACGCGACCGCATCCGCCGCGCCGAGGCGAAGCGGCTTGCCGAGCGGGGGACTGGCGGCCCGGTCATCGCCGCCGGCTCCACCGGTTCGGTCCCCTCGACGGCCCTGCTGCTCAAGGCCATCGCCCATGCCGCGGGCGGCGCGGTGGTCCTGCCCGGCCTCGACCTGGCGATGGATGCGCAGACGCAAGCCGCGGTCCTCGAGGGCCTCGACGACAGCGAGCCCGCCTACACGCATCCCCAGGCCGCGCTCGCGCGGCTCTGCGCGACCATGGAGATCGCGCGTGCGGACGTGCGCGAACTCGGCGCCGTGCCGCGCGCCGCCCGCGCCCGCGAGCGCTTCGTCACCGAGGCGATGCGGCCCGCGGCCACCACGGACCGCTGGTCAGAGGCGCCGATGGCCCCGGACGAGGTCGAGGCCGCGCTGGACGGCCTGTCCTATATCGAGGCCTTTGACGAGCGCGAGGAGGCGCTCGCCGCCGCCCTTGCCATCCGCGAGGCGCTCGAGGACGAGCGGGCCATCGTCGCGCTCGTCACGCCGGATCGGACCCTGGCTGAGCGTGTCTGCGCCGAGCTCAAGCGCTGGCGGATCGAGGCCGAAGACAGCGCCGGCCTGCCGCTGGCCCGGTCTCCGGCCGGCATCTTCGCCCGTCTCGTCGCCGATGCCGCCGTCTCGGACATGGCGCCGTCCGCGGTTCTGGCGCTGCTTGCGAACAGACTGGCGCGCTGCGGCCTGAGCGAGGCCGATATGCGCCGCGCCCGCTCCGTCCTGGAGATCGGCGCGCTGCGGGGCCCGCAAC
This sequence comes from Hyphomicrobiales bacterium, assembly GCA_027483945.1. GTDB lineage: Bacteria > Pseudomonadota > Alphaproteobacteria > Rhizobiales > Beijerinckiaceae > JAIXTM01. Next base: position 21,097 of record JAIXTM010000009.1, read on the forward strand.
CGCCGCCGGGAATCGCGGGCCTCCGGCGGGCGCTGGCGCTGGGGCGGGAAGAGGCGAAGTCTCGCTACGCCCCCCTGCCGAAGCGGCGCCTGACGGATGCCGATTTCGACCTTGCCGGGCTGGTGCTGGACCGGTTGGAGAAGGCTTTCGCGGCGCTTCTCCTGCCGGCCCAGGGCGGCTCCTGCGACCTTGTGGCGCTCGGCGAGCCGCACCGGGCCGCCTGCGCCGCCATCGCCGCCGACGAGGAGGGGCGGGACGCGCTGTCCGCCGGCGAGGACGGGGAAGCGCTTGCCGCGCTCTTCGACGACCTCGCCGCGGCGGGACCGGGACTCGTTGCCGGCTCGCTGTTCGACTATGCCGACGTCTTCGGCCGCCTGTGCGGCGAGCGGGTCGTGCGCCGCACCGGGGGCGGCCACAAGCGGGTGAAGATCTGGGGCCTTCTGGAAGCGAGGCTCCTCTCCGCCAGCCGGCTCGTCCTTGGCGGCCTCGTCGAGGGCGTCTGGCCGCCCGCAGCCACCACCGACGCCTTCCTGAACCGGCCGATGCGCGCGGCTTTGGGCCTGCCGCTGCCCGAGCAGCGGATAGGCCAGACCGCCCACGACTTCGTCCAGGCCCTCGGTACGCGCGACGTGGTCCTCACCTCTGCCGGACGGCGGGAGGGCAAGCCTGCGATCCCCTCGCGCTTCGTGGAGCGCCTGCGCGCCTATGCCGGTCGCGAGGCGTGGGACAAGGCCGCCGCGCGCGGGCGGCACTATGTGGGCCTCGCCCGCTGGCTCTCCGATCCGCCGCGCGAGGCCTCGCCGCCGCGCCCCTCGCCGAAGCCGCCCGCCGCGCTGCAGCCGGTCACCTTGTCGGTCACCGAGATCGAGACGCTGACGCGGGACACCTACGCCGTTTATGCCCGCCATGTCCTGAAGCTCGACCCGCTGCCCGGCATCGCCGAGCCGCCGGGCGCGGCCGACCGGGGAACCCTGCTGCACGAAGCCTATGCCCGCTTCGCGCAGAGATGGGACGATATCGAGCCCGCCCGCCGCGTCGACGCACTCATCGCCATCGGCCGCGAGCTTTTCGCGGGCCTTGCCGATTACCCCGACGTCGCCGCCCTGTGGTGGCCGCGCTTCGTGCGCCAGGCCCCTGCCTTCGTCGCCTGGGAGGCGGCCCGCCGCCGCGACCGGCCCAAGGTCCATGTGGAGGTCTCGGGCGCGCTGCCGATCCCGCTCGCCGACGGCACGGTCTTCACGCTGCGCGCTCGGGCGGACCGGATCGAAAGCGGGGAAGGGCACGCGGCGGTGGTCGACTTCAAGACCGGCACGCCGCCCAGCGTGAAGCAGGTCCGCGCCGGTGCCTCGCCTCAATTGACGCTTCAGGCCGCGATGCTGCGGCGCGGCGGCTTCAAGGACGTTCCGCCCGGCCTCTGGCCGCCTGACCTCCTCTACGTGAAGCCCGGCCGCGAGCAGCCGGACGAGTATGCCGTCGTCCCCACCGGAAAGATCGTGTTCGAGCCGGCCGAACTGCCCGAGATCCACCTGGCCCGGCTGACCGCCATGCTGGACGATCTGCGCGCCGGCACCCGCGGCTTCACGTCCCGGCCCTGGGTGATGTTCGCCTCGCGCTTCGGCGATTACGACCATCTCGCGCGGGTGCGGGAATGGACCGCCTTCGCCGACGAAGGGGAGGGGCCGTGAAGCCGGTCGCCGACGCCGTCACGATCGCGCGCCAGCGCCGGGCCTCCGACCCGCGCGCCAGCGCCTGGGTCTCCGCCAATGCCGGGTCCGGCAAGACCAAGGTGCTGGTGGACCGCGTGTTGCGGCTGCTCCTGACCGGAGCGAAGCCCTCCCGTATCCTGTGCCTGACCTTCACCCGCGCGGCGGCCGCCAATATGGCGGTCCGCGTCTTCGGCATCCTCGGCCTCTGGGTGACGATGCCCGAAGCCGACCTGCGCGCCGCGCTGACGGAGCTGGAGGGCGAGCCGCCGACCGCCCGCAAGATGACCATCGCCCGCCGTCTCTTCGCTGCGGCGGTGGAGACGCCCGGCGGGCTCAAGATCGAGACGATCCACGCCTTCTGCGAGCGCATCCTCCACATCGCGCCGTTCGAAGCCAACGTGCCAGCCGCCTTCTCGGTGCTGGACGAGACCGAGGCGGTGACGCTCCGCGAGCAGGCCCTGCGCGCGGTCCTCGCCGAGGCCGCGTCCGGCCCGCTGGCCGCGGACCTGGAAGCGGTGGCCGAAAGCGCGTCGGACATGATGCTGGCCACCCTCCTGGGCGAGGCTTTGCAGGCGCGCCCGCTTCTGCGCGCCGCGGCCGGCGACCCCGGCGTCCTCGACGGCGCCATGGATGCGGCAGCGGCGACGCTGGGCATCCGCGAGGGCGAGACGCGGGACGACGTCTCGGCCGAGGTCGTGGCGGGCAGCCCGATCCTGCCGCGCCTTTCGGCCTTCGTGGCGCAACTGCGCGAGGAGGGCGGAGGCCGCAAGACCGAGCTCAAGTTCGCCGACGCCCTCGCGGACCTTGCGTCCGCGCCGGTCACGCCCGAGGGCTACCTGCGGATCTTCGTCACGAAGAAGGGCGAGGTCGCGGCCAAGTTCGGCCGCGCCGGGCTACCGAGCGTCGACGTCCTCGCCGCGGAAGCCGGCCGGCTGAAGGACTGCCTGGTCCGCCTCTCCGCCCACGACGCGCTGCGGCGGACCCGTGGCCTCCTGCGCCTCGCAGCCGCGGTCACCGAGCGCGTCGAGGCGGTCAAGCGCGCCCGCCGGCTGCTGGACTTTGAGGACCTCCTGGAGCGCACCGCGGACCTGATGGGCCGCCCGGCCGCCTCCTGGGTGCTGGAGAAGCTCGATACCGGCATCGACCACCTGCTGGTGGACGAGGCCCAGGACACGAACCCGCTGCAATGGGACATCCTGCGGGCCGTGACCGCCGAGTTCCATGCCGGCGAGGGCCGCCGCGCTGCGGGCGCGCCGCCGCGGACCGTCTTCGCCGTCGGAGACCCCAAGCAATCGATCTTCGGCTTCCAGGGCGCCGAGCCGCGCCTCTTCGAGGAGACGGGCCTCCTGCTGGCGCGCACCGTGGTCGAGGCCGGCGCCGTGTTCCACCGGATCGATCTGACGCTGTCGTTCCGCTCCGCGCCCGCCGTGCTCGCCGCCGTCGACACGGTCTTCGCCGTGCCGAGCCATTTCGAGGGCCTGTCCTTCGCCGCCGATGTCGACAGGACCGTGCACGAAAGCGGCCGCCCGGCGGCGCCGGGCTGCGTCGAGGTCTGGCCGCTGAGCCGCGCCCCCGATCCGCCCGATGCCGAGGCCTGGCAGGCGCCTCTGGACGAGATTGACGAGGGTGAGGCGCCGGCGCTGAACGCCCGCCGCATCGCCCTGGCGGTGCGGCGCTGGATGGAACAGGGCATTCCGCCCGGCGAGATCCTGATTCTCGCCCGCAAGCGCGGCCCCGCCTTCCTCGCCACCATCCGGGCCCTGAAGCAGGCCGGCGTGCCCGTGGCGGGCGCGGACCGGCTGGTCCTTTCGCAGACGATCGCCGTCGAGGACCTCATCGCGGCGGGACGGGCCGCCCTGCTGCCCGAGGACGACCTGACGCTGGCGACCGTGATGAAATCGCCGCTCCTGGGCTGGTCCGAGGACGAGCTCATGGCCCTGGCGGCCCATCGACCGGAGGGGCTATCGCTGGTCGCGGCGCTGGAAGCGGCGGCCACGGGCGGCGACCTGATGGCGTTGGAGGCTTTCGGTACGCTGGCCCGCTGGCGCGACGGCGCGGCCCGCCACGGTCCGTTCGCCTTCTATGCGATGCTGCTTGGCCCGCAGGGAGGCCGCGACCGACTCGTCGCCCGGCTGGGGCCGGAGGCCGCCGACGCCATCGACACGTTCCTCGCCCGCGCCTACGCCTTCGAGCGCTCCCGCACGCCCTCGCTCTGCGCCTTCCTGGAGGAGATCGCCGGCAGCGACGTCTCCGTGAAGCGCGAGATGGAGGCCCAGGCCGACGAGGTCCGCGTCATGACGGTCCACGGCTCTAAGGGCCTGGAAGCATCCGCCGTCGTGCTCATCGACGGTTGCGAGACGGCGAGGCCACCGCGCCAGCAGCCGCTCTACGATCTCGATGTCGGGATCGGCGTGCCCGTGCCGGTCTGGGCCGGAAGCGCCGCCGACGACCCGCCGGCCCTGGCGCTGGCCCGCGATCGCTCGCTGCGGGAAGCCGTGCGCGAGCATAACCGCCTGCTCTACGTCGCCATGACGCGGGCCAAGGACAGGCTCGCCATAGCTCCGCATATCGGCCGCAACCGGAACGAACCCCCGGATCTGTGCTGGTCCGAGATGGTGCGCGGATCGCTGGGCGCGGCCGGTGCCGAGCACGACGACCCCATGCTCGGCGGCACGGTCCTCGTCCTGCGCCGCGGGGATCTCGCCGCGGCCATGGTCGCAGGCCAGGTGGCTCCGGAACGGATCGCGCTGCCCGCCTGGTTCGGGGCGGACGTGGCCCGCGACGACGAGCCGGCGCCGCCTTTGCGGCCGAGCGCGGCTGGCGCCGCCGACCGGGCAGCGCGGCAGGAAGCCGCCGTCCAGGGCCGCTTCGAGGCGGGCGCCCGCCTCGTCGGCACTGTCGTCCACGCGCTGCTGCAATACCTGCCCGATATCGAGGCCGGCCGTCGGCCTGCCGCGGCCCGGGCCTATGGTGCGGCCCGGCTCGGGCGGATCGGCGAGGACGTGCGCGAGCAGGTGATCGCCGATGCGCTCGGCCTGATCGGCCATCCAGACCTCGCCGCCCTCTTCGGGGAAGGCGGCCGGGCCGAAGTGCCACTCGCCGGCACGATCCGCATCGGCCACCGCGACGTGCCGGTCTCCGGCCAGCTCGACCGCCTCGTCGTCACTGAGGACCGGGTCCTCTTCTGCGACTTCAAGACCGGAGCACGTCCTCCCGCCCATGCCGACGCGCTGCCCGAAAGCCATGTGGCGCAGGTTGCCGTCTATGCGGCGCTCCTGGAGCGCGCCTTTCCCGGCCGGACCGTCGAGGCGCTGCTGGTCTATACCGCCGGCGCGCGGGTCTTCCGCGTCGCGCCGGCGCGGCTGCGGGCAGCTCTGGAGAGCCTCGCGGCAGCGTGATCGATCATGCCGCCGGCGCTCCCCAGGGCCAGGCGGCGCTCGCCTTGACCCTGGTCCGGGCGATACCTACGTTCCGGGTCCAATACGATTCCAGGGCCTTTCCGGCCCGCACAGGAAGGTGACTGCTATGGCGACCGTGAAGGTGACGGATTCCAGCTTCGATGCCGACGTCCTCAAGTCGGCCGAGCCCGTCGTCGTGGATTTCTGGGCCGAATGGTGCGGCCCGTGCCGCATGATCGGTCCGTCGCTGGAGGAGATCTCCAACGAGATGGCCGGCAAGGTGAAGGTCGCCAAGATCAACATCGACGAGAACCCGGGCATCGCGTCCCAGCTCGGCATCCGCTCGATCCCGACGCTGATGCTGTTCAAGGGCGGCAAGCTCGCCGGCCAGAAGGTCGGCGCCGCGCCCAAGAGCGATCTCGTGAAGTGGATTTCGGCGTCGGTCTGATCAGTCCAGGATCGCCGCGAGGCGGGCCAGCACATCTTCGATGATGTAATCGGGCGCGGTTTCCACGAACCGCGCCCGTCTTGTCTGCAGATCCATGGCCCGGATCTGATGGCACAGCACGACACCTTGCGTCTTTGTGCCGGCACCGGTCAGCGAAACGGCGAAACCGTTGGTTCTCGCGAAATTGCCGCCTTGGGTGATCGGCACGACGAATGGCGTGCCAAGCCGGTTGAAGGCTGTGGCCGACACGATCAGAACAGGACGCTGACCCTGCTGCTCGCGGCCTTCCGTGGGATTAAGGTCGACAAGATAGATGTCGCCTCGCTTCATCACAGCTCTTCGCGCCCAACCGGCCCGTCGTCCAGCCAAGCTCGGTCCATGGACGGGTCGGACGCCTGTTCGTCGCATCGCGCCATCAGTTCGGTCAAGGAATAGCGGGCCCGCGCTGGCTCCATGACAAGCCGCCCGTCCGACACGGACAGGGCGACGCGGCTATCGGCGTGAAGAGCCATGGTCTCCAAGAGCGGCCGTGGGATCGCCACCATGACGGAGCCTCCGACGGCTCTGAGCTTCGCAGTCAGCATGTCACTCTCCAGTTATACGATAATATAACTGATTAGGCCGTCCGATCAAGCTGGCGGCGTGCCGTTGGCAGCCAGGACCTCGCCGGCCAGGTACAGCGAGCCGCAGATGACGATGCGCGGCGGCGCCGGCCAGTCCCGCGTCGCGAGCGAGCTGAGCGCCGCCTCGACGCCGGAATGGGCCGTGGCGCCGATGCCCGCCTGCCTGGCGATGGCGGCAACCTCCTCCGCGGGCCTCGCAGCGATCTGCGAGGTGATCGGCACCGCCAGGACCTCGGCCGCGAGGCCCGCGAAGGGCTTCAGGAAGCCTTCGGAATCCTTGGTGCCCAGCATGCCGACGATCAGGACGAGAGGGGCGGGCGCCTGCTCCTCGCGCTCGGCCATGGCGGCCGCCAGGACCCTTCCGCCATCGGGATTGTGCCCGCCGTCCAGCCAGATCTCGGCGCCCTCCGGCGCCAGGCCCGGCAAGCGTCCCCGCGCCAGGCGCTGCAGCCGCGCCGGCCATTCCGCCCGGGTCAGCCCCGCCTCGATCGTGGCGGTGGGCAGGCGGGAGAAGCCGGCGGCGCGCAGGGCCGCGATGGCCGTTGCCGCATTGAGATGCTGGTGCCGCCCCGCAAGCCTGGGCAGGGCGAGGTCCATCAACCGGTCCTCGTCCTCATAGACGAGGCGCCCGCTCTCTTCGTGGACCGAGAAATCCTGCCCGCCGATGCGGATCGGGGTCGCGCCGCGCCGCTCCGCCTCGCGCTCCAGAACGGCGCTCGCATCCCCGTCCTGCTGATAAGCGATGACCGCTGGCACGCCTCGCTTGAAGATGCCGGCCTTCTCGGCGGCGATCAGCGCGACGCTGTCACCGAGATATTCCGAGTGATCCATGGAGATCGGCGTCACGACCGTCGCGGCAGGGCGATCAATGACGTTGGTGGCGTCGAGCCGTCCCCCGAGGCCGACCTCCAGCAGAAGCACGTCGGCCGGAGCCTCGGCGAAGAGGAGGAGCGCCGCCGCCGTCGTGATCTCGAAGACCGTGATCGGCTGGCCGGCATTGGCTTCCTCGCACGCCCTGAGCGCATCCACGAGCCGGGCCTCCTCCACGAAGCGCCCGCCCTCGGGATGGCCGAGCCGGATGCGCTCGTGGAAGCGCACCAGATGCGGCGAGGTGTAGACGTGGACGCTCTGGCCGGCCGCCTCCAGGATCGCCCGCATGAAGGCGACGGTGGAACCCTTGCCGTTGGTGCCGGCGACATGGATCACCGGCGGAAGGCGGTCCTGCGGCCGGCCCAGCGCCTCCAGGAGGCGCAGGATGCGATCGAGCGAAAGGTCGATGACCTTCGGATGGAGCGCCAGGAACCGGGCGATCAGGGCGTCGGACGAATCCATGGCGCGGGAGCTCGGGACCGGCGGACGGGCCCTCAGGCCGCGGGCTGCGCCGCGCCGTTGAGCGCCGGCGCGGGCGTGGGCACCGGGGCGGGGGCCGTGGCGTTGCGGGCGGGCGCCTTCATGAGCAGGCGGCAGAGCCGCGCGATGGTCGGCTTCAGGTCGTGGCGGTGGACGACCATGTCCACCATGCCGTGCTCCTTCAGGTATTCGGAGCGCTGGAACCCGTCGGGCAGCTTCTCGCGGATCGTCTGCTCGATGACGCGCGGACCGGCAAAGCCGATGAGCGCGCCGGGCTCCGCGATATGAACGTCGCCGAGCATGGCGTAGGACGCGGTGACGCCGCCCGTGGTCGGGTTCGTCAGCACGACGATGTAGGGCAGCTTGGCGTCGTAGAGCCGCCGGCGCGCGACCGTGGTGCGCGGCATCTGCATCAGCGAGAGGATGCCCTCCTGCATCCGCGCGCCGCCAGAGGCTGCGAACAGCACGAAGGGGGTCTTGCGCTCCAGAGCCGTCTCGAAGCCCTTCACCACGGCTTCGCCCGCCGCCATGCCGAGCGAGCCGCCCATGAAATCGAAGTCCTGCACGGCGGCCGTGATCTTCAGGCCCTCCACCGTGCCGACGCCGACCTTCACCGCGTCCGGCTGGCCGGTCTTGGCGCGGCTGTTCTTCAGCCGGTCCACATAGCGCTGCTCGTCGCGGAACTTCAGCGGGTCGAGCGGCACTTCGGGAAGCGCGACATCCTCATAGGAGCCGCCGTCGAAGAACGAGGCCAGCCGCGCCGGCGCCCGCATGCGCATGTGGTGGTTGGAGCCCGGGATGACGAAGAGATTGTTCTCCACGTCCTTGTGGAAGACCATCTGCCCGGTCTCCGGGCACTTGATCCACAGATTCTCGGGCGTGTCGCGCTTGAGCAGCGAGCGGATCTTGGGGCGAACGACGTTCGCGATCCAGTTCATCGGCGTGTCCATGAAACCCTCGTTCTGCGTCGGGGCCGCGTCAGGCCGCGTCGGCCTTCGCAACGGAGCGGATGCCGGCGGCGAGTTCGCCCACCAGCTGTGTGACCGCCGAAACGGTCGATTGCGTGGCGCGGCCCTCAGCATCGAGCGAGGTCCGCACCGCTTCCACCAGCGCCGAGCCGACGACGACGCCGTCCGCGCCCTGCGCGATGGAGGCCGCGTGCTCGCCGGTCTTCACGCCGAAGCCGACGACGACGGGCAGGTCGGTATGGCGCTTGATGCGCGCCACCGCGTCGGTGACGCGGCCGTAATCGGCGATGGCGGCGCCCGTCACGCCCGTCACCGAGACGTAATAGACGAAACCCGACGTGTGCTGCAGGACCTTTGGCAGGCGCCTGTCATCCGTCGTCGGCGTCGCGAGGCGAATGAAGTTCAGCCCCGCGCGCAGGGCCGGGAGGCAGAGCTCCTCGTCCTCCTCCGGCGGCAGGTCCACGACAATGAGCCCGTCGACGCCCGCTTCCGTCGCGTCCTTCAGGAAGGCCTCGACGCCGTAGACGTAGATGGGATTGTAATAGCCCATGAGGATGACGGGCGTGTCGGCGTCGCCCTCGCGGAAGGCGCGCACCATGGCCAGCGTCTTCTTCAGCGTCTGGCCCGCCTTGAGCGCGCGCTGGCCTGCCAGCTGCACCGGAACGCCGTCCGCCATCGGATCGGTGAAGGGCACGCCGAACTCGATGATGTCCGCGCCCGCGCCGGGCAGTGCGCGGACGATCGCGAGCGAATTCTCGTAGTCGGGATCGCCGGCCGTCACGAAGGTGACGAGGGCGGCGCGGCCTTCCGCGCGGCAGCGGGCGAAACGGGCTTCGATGCGGGTCGTCATGGCACGGGCGCTTAGCACGGGCGGGGCGTCAGGGCAAAGCGGCAAGACCCGCCGGCATTGCCGCGACGAGCCATTGGCAATATATGTAGTGATGTCACTACATTGGGACGGCGGCAATGGTCAGGCACGTATCGGCTGCACAGGCGAACCGCGAATTTTCGAAACTGCTACGTGCGGCGCGGAACGGTGAGCGCGTGGTCGTGACATCCCGCGGAAAGCCTGTGGCGCAGATGGTGCCGATCGAGCCCGTGTCCGATGCGAAGATGGAGCAGCGCCGTCAGGAGTTTGGCGCGTTTCTGCGGAAACTGGCATCCGGGCCTGCGTTGAACCTGCCTCGGTTCACACGCGACGACGCTTATGACTGATGCCGCGAGAGTTGCGCTCGACACCAACGTGCTGTTTTACGCCGTCGGCTACAACGATGCCGACCGCGAGGGAAAAATTCTGCGCATTCTCAGTGGATTGGACCCCGAAGCGATCGTTTTGCCGGCTCAAGCTGTCGGTGAGTTCTATACGGTCAGCATCCGGAAAGCCGGTGTCTCACACGCGGTCGCGCGGGAGAGCATCCGGGCCTGGACGACCCGCGTCTCGGTATGGGCCGCGACGTCGGCCACCTTCCTGGACGCGCTCGATCTCTCCGCGTCCCACAAGCTCCAGTTCTGGGACGCGTTGATCCTTGCCACCGCGGCGGAGGCGGGCTGCAGGATCCTTCTCTCCGAAGATATGCAGCACGGCTTTGTCTGGCGGGGATGCACGGTCGTGAACCCCTTCGCCGAGCAGATGCATCCGCTACTCGCCGATGCTCTCAGGCAGAGCTGATCCGCAGGGCGCTCACATCCCGCCCAGATGCTCCGCGACCGTGAAGATGTCCTTGTCGCCGCGACCGCAGAGATTCATCACCATCAGGTGGTCCCGCGGCTTCTGCGGCGCGAGTTCGATGACCTTGGCGAGGGCGTGGGACGGCTCCAGCGCCGGGATGATGCCTTCCAGCTTCGAGCAGAGCTGGAAGGCGCCGAGGGCCTCGTCGTCGGTGGCGGAGATGTAGGTCACCCGGCCCGTATCGTGCAGCCAGGCATGCTCCGGGCCGATGCCGGGATAGTCGAGGCCCGCAGAGATCGAGTGGGCGTCCTTGATCTGCCCGTCATCGTCCATGAGGAGATAGGTGCGGTTGCCGTGCAGGACGCCCGGGCGCCCGCCCGTGAGCGATGCCGCGTGCAGGCCCGAGGACAGGCCGTGGCCGGCCGCCTCCACGCCGTAGATCTCCACCTCCTTGTCGTCGAGGAAGGGGTGGAACAGGCCGATGGCGTTGGAGCCCCCGCCGATGGCGGCGACGAGCGAGTCCGGCAGGCGCCCTTCGGCCTCCATCATCTGTTCGCGCGTCTCGCGGCCGATCACGCACTGGAAATCGCGGACCATCGCCGGATAGGGGTGGGGGCCGGCGACCGTGCCGATGCAGTAGAAAGTCGTCTCCACGTTGGTGACCCAGTCGCGGAGCGCCTCGTTCATGGCGTCCTTGAGCGTCTTGGAGCCGGACTGGACCGGCACGACCTCGGCGCCGAGCATCTTCATGCGGAACACGTTGGGCTTCTGCCGCTCGACGTCCACCGCGCCCATATAGACAACGCATTGCAGGCCGAAGCGGGCGCAGAGCGTGGCGGTCGCGACGCCGTGCTGGCCGGCACCCGTCTCGGCGATGATGCGCTTCTTGCCCATCCGCAGGGCCAGCAGGATCTGACCCAGCACGTTGTTCACCTTGTGGGCGCCCGTGTGGTTCAGCTCGTCGCGCTTGAAGTAGATCTTGGCGCCGCGATCGGCGCCCGCCTTGGCCCGGACATGCTCGGTCAGCCGCTCGGCGTAGTAGAGCGGGGACGGGCGTCCGACATAATGCTTGAGGTAGGACGCCATCTCCTGCGCGAAGGCCGGGTCGACCTTGGCCGCCTCGTAGGCCTTGTCCAGCTCCAGGATCAGCGGCATCAGCGTCTCGGCCACGAACCGTCCGCCGAAGAGGCCGAAATGGCCGGTCTCGTCCGGGCCGGTGCGGAAGGAGTTCAGTTGGGTCGCCTTAGCCTGAGCCGTCACGCTGGTCTCGCTCTCGTTCCGTTGCCGGCTTTCGCCGCCTGGTCCAGGGCCGTCCGGTGCGCGGCCCGCGCGGCGGCCACGAAGGCCGCGATCAAGTCCGGGTCCTTGACGCCCGGCGCCCGCTCCACGCCGGAGGAGACGTCGAGCCCGACGAGCCGGCGCTCGGGCCGCACGATGAGCGGCACCGCGTCGGCGACGTTGGCGGGCGTCAGGCCCCCTGACAACATGAAGGGCAAGGCGGGGTCAAGCGCCGCCAGGAGCCGCCAGTCGAAGGTGAGGCCGTTGCCGCCGGGCAGTTCGGCATCCCTCGGCGGCTTGGCGTCCAGCAGGATCCGGTCGGCGAGGCCGGCATAGTCGCCGATGGCGGCGAGGTCCTCAGCATCCGCGACGCCGATGGCCTTCATCACCGGGAGGCCGGTCAGGATCTTGATCTCGCGCACCCGCGCCGGGCTCTCGTGGCCGTGAAGCTGCAGCATGTCCGGGCGGATCGCGTTCACGGTCTGCATGATCTCGCCGTCCGGCGCGTCGACCAGGAGGACGACGCGCGACGCGCGGCCCTTGGCCTGCGCCGCAAGGTTCGCCGCATCGAGCAGCGAGACGTGACGCGGCGACTTTGGAAACCGCACGAGCCCGACCATGTCGGCCCCGGCCGCAAGGGCCGCCTCCATCGTCTCGGGCGTCGAGAGCCCGCAGATCTTGATGAGAAGGGTCATGTCTGGATCGGTCGCTCGTTTCAGGATGGGCTCGTAGCACGCCCCGGCCGCTACTTGAACGGCCTCAGGCTGCGAGCACTCGCCACACCAGGTCCGCGGCCACCAGGTCTTCCAGCGCGGCGCCGACCGACTTGAAGAGCGTCACCTGGGTGGGCGACGACCGTCCCGGATGGCCGCCAGTGACCAGCGCCCGCAGGTCGGCGCGCACCGTCGCGGCCGAGATGGCGCGGGAGCGGATCGCGCCCTCCACGTCGCCGCCCTCGGTGATGGCGGCTTTCGTATCGATGAAGATCGCGGCGCGCCGCAGAGCGTCGTCGTCCACCTCGCGCATGCCCGGCGCGAAGGCGCCGACGAGGTCCAGATGCGCGCCGTCCTTCAGCCATTCGCCACGGACCAGCGCCGCTCGCGACAACGTCGCGCAGGACACGATGTCGGCTTCGCGGGTCGCGGACTCCAGGTCTCCGGTTGAGGTCACAGGCAGCCCCTGCGCCGCAAGCTCGCCCGCCAGCGCCTCGGCCTTGTCCGGCCTGTGGTTCCAGAGCGTCACGTGCCGGATCGGCCGCACGCTCATATGGGCGCGGATGAGGAACGGCGCGAGGGCGCCGGCGCCCACCATGACGAGGCGGGACGCGTCAGGAGCGGCGAGGTGCCGGGCCGCCAGCGCGGAGGCGGCGGCGGTGCGCCACAGGGTCAGCCTGGTGCCGTCCATGGCCGCGAGCGGCACGCCGGACGTGCCGTCCATCAGGAGATAGGTGCCGATGACCGTCGCCAGGGACTTCGCGCCGTTCTCGGGGAAGACCGTGACGATCTTCACGCCGAGACGAGCGTCATCGCCGGGCGTCCAGGCCGGCATGAGCAGGAGCGTGGCATCGCCTCCGGCGCGCGCCATGGCATGGTGATGCCGGGTCGGCGCGGCGATGTCTCCGGCAAAGCCTGCGGCCAGCGCATCGATCAGCGCTGGAAACGAGAGCGCGCCGTCGATCTCGCCGGCGCTGACGACGCGCATCGGCGTCAGGCCGCCTGGCGCGGCGACGGCAGGGCGGCAGCGGCGCCGACGCGCTCCTCGGCCAGCGCCACCCGCAGCCTGTCGGCCTCGGCGCGCTGGCGCTCCAGGTCCCGCCGGTAGGTGCGGGCCGCGCGGCGATAGCGATGCTGCCCGAGCCAGGTGCCAAGCCCGCCGAGCAGCAGGCCGGTGGCCAGTGCGGTCAGGATCACGGCGAAGAGCGGCACGTCGAAGCCGAGCGCGCTTTCGCGGGCGAACGGGTCCAGCACGATCCGCACCGGCGCGCGGTTGGCCACGGCCAGCAGCACCGCCGCAACGGCGATCGGGCCCAGGATGATGATCTTCAGGAAGGTCCGCATGCCGCCAATATAGAGCGTCAGGCGCCGCCGTTAAGCCGGTGACGCATTTCCTTGCCGGTCTTGAAGACCGGCACGAGCTTGGGATCCACCTTGACGGCCTCGCCCGTCCGCGGATTGCGCCCGGTCCGTCCGTCCCGCTGCTTCACGGAAAACGCGCCGAAGCCCCGCAGTTCCACCCGGTCGCCCCGGGCCAGCGCCTTGACGATCTCATCGAGGATCGCATTGACGATGTTCTCGACGTCCCGCTGGTAAAGCTGCGGATTCTGCTCGGCGATGGTCTGCACCAGTTCCGACTTGATCATGGCCGCCCCTTAAGCCCGCCGCGTCTCCGCCCGGACAGGCGCGGGGCGCGGCTTATATTCTTGAAACAAAATTACTTTTCGAGCGAAGGGTGCCAAACGGCAAGCAGCCCGTCAAGGCGCGCCGCTGCGTCTGCCTGCCCGGCGCGGCGGATCGCATCCGCCACCTGCGGCAGGCCGAACGCGTCGGCGGCGGCGCCCGCCGTGCTCCAGAGCGTGATGCCCGATCCGTCGCGCCGCGGCTTCCAGTCCCGGACGGGCAGCGTGTCGCTGATCTTGTTCTGGCTCTTCAGCCAGGCCATGGCCTTGTCCTCGCCGCCGAGCTCGTCGACGAGCTTCAGCGGCACGGCCTGACGGCCTGTGAAGACGCGCCCGTCGGACACGGTGGCAAGCTCGGCATCGCTGAGCGACCGGCCTGACTGCACCAGCCGCCTGAACCAGGCGTAGCTGTCCGCGATGAGGGCCTCCATGGCGGCGCGGGCCGCCGGGGAGGTGGGCTCGAACGGGTTGGGCGCGGCCTTGAGCGGGCTCGACTTGATCTCTTCCACCTTGACGCCGAGCGTCGCCATCAGGCCCGTCAGGTCGGGATACTGGAACAGGACGCCGATGGACCCGACGAGCGCCGTCTCCCGCGCCACGATCCGGTCGGAGGCGAGGGCGGCGATGTAGCCGCCGGACGCGGCCATGCCGTTGACCACGGCCACGACCGGCTTCTTGGCCTTGAGCTTGGTCAGCGCCTCGTGGACCGCCTCGGCGCCCGACGTGGTGCCGCCGGGACTTTCGATCTGGACGAAGACCGCCTTGACGCTCGCGCTGTCGCCGACGCGCTCGATCAGCTTCAGCGTCGCCTCGTCGCCGGCGATGAAGCCCTTGAGCGCGATCCGGGCGATGTGGTCGCTCCCGGTCTCGAAGCCGCGGCGGGCGACGAGGCCCACGCCGATCAGGGCGCCGATCACGAGAACGAAGGCCGCGATCCGCCAGAACGAGAGCTTGCGCCGCAGGCGGCGTCGGTCGGCGAGAAGATCGGCATCTGCCATGAAGCGCATCCCGGTTGCTGCCGGTCGCCCGGCGTCTGCACGATCTAGTGCTCCGGCGGTCGTGCCGCAACCGCGCCGTCCCCCGCGCGTGTCATCCCTTGCGCGCCTGCGGCGCCCCGGCCGGTGATGACCGGAAGGAAAGCACGCAAAAGAAAACCCGCGCGGTTGCCCGCGCGGGTTTCGTGTTCAGGTCCTGGCCGCCCGGAGCGGCCGGAGGATCACTTCTTCTCGCCGGCCTTCTTGAGGGCGGCGCCGAGGATGTCACCGAGCGAGGCGCCGGAGTCGGACGAGCCGTACTGGGCGATCGCCTCCTTCTCCTCGGCCACTTCCAGCGCCTTGATGGACAGCTGGACGCGGCGGGCCTTGCGGTCGAACATCGTGACGCGCGCGTCGACCTTCTCGCCGGCGGCGAACCGCTCGGGACGCTGGTCGCCGCGATCGCGGGCGAGCTCGGACCGCTTGATGAACGCGGACAGGTCGGTGTCGACGATCTTCACGTCGATGCCCGATTCCTTCACGTCGGTGATCTCGCAGGTCACGATCTGACCCTTGCGGATCTCGCCGGCCTCGGCGAAGGGGTCACCCGCGAGCTGCTTGATGCCCAGCGAGATGCGCTCCTTCTCGACGTCGACGTCGAGGACCTGGGCGCGCACGACGTCGCCCTTCTTGAAGTCCTCGATGGCCTGCTCGCCCGGACGGTTCCAGTCCAGGTCGGAGAGGTGGACCATGCCGTCCACGTCGCCGTCCAGGCCGATGAACAGGCCGAACTCGGTCTTGTTCTTGACCTCGCCCTCGACCTCCGAACCGATCGGATGACGCTCGGCGAAGCCTTCCCACGGGTTCTGCAGGGTCTGCTTGAGGCCCAGCGAGATGCGGCGCTTGACCGGGTCGACCTCGAGGATCTGCACCTCGACCTCCTGGGAGGTGGAGATGATCTTGCCCGGATGGACGTTCTTCTTCGTCCAGGACATCTCGGACACGTGGATCAGGCCTTCGATGCCCGGCTCCAGCTCCACGAACGCACCGTAATCGGTGATGTTGGTGACGCGGCCCTTGAGCTTGGCATTCTCCGGGTAGCGGGCGGCGATGCCCTCCCACGGATCGGCCTGGAGCTGCTTGATGCCCAGCGAGATGCGGTGCGTCTCGTGATTGATCTTAATGATCTTGACCTTGACCGTCTGGCCGATGTTCACGACCTCGGACGGATGGTTCACGCGGCGCCACGCCATGTCGGTGACGTGCAGCAGGCCGTCGATGCCGCCGAGGTCCACGAACGCACCGTATTCGGTGATGTTCTTGACCACGCCGTCGATGACCTGGCCTTCCTCGAGGTTCGCGACCAGCTCGGAGCGCTGCTCCGCGCGGCTCTCCTCGAGCACGGTGCGGCGCGACACGACGATGTTGCCGCGGCGGCGGTCCATCTTGAGGATCTGGAACGGCTGCGGCACGCCCATGAGCGGGGTGACGTCGCGGACCGGACGGATATCGACCTGGGAGCGCGGCAGGAACGCCACGGCGCCGTCGAGATCGACGGTGTAGCCGCCCTTGACCTGGTTGAAGATGACGCCCGTGACCTTCTCGTTGGCCTCGAAGGCCTTGTCGAGCTTGACCCAGCTCTCCTCGCGGCGCGCCTTGTCGCGCGAGATGACGGCCTCGCCGAGCGCGTTCTCGACGCGCTCCAGATAGACCTCGACCTCGTCGCCGACATCGAGCGTGCCGTCGCGGCCGGGGCCAGTGAATTCCTTGAGAGCGACACGGCCTTCGGTCTTCAGGCCGATATCGATGATCGCGACATCCTTTTCGATGGCGACGACCTTGCCCTTGACGACGGAGCCCTCGAGGGCGTCCTGGCCGGCAAAGGATTCTTCGAGCAGCGCGGCGAAATCATCGCGCGACGGCGCCTTGTTGGCGTTCTGAACAGCGGACATTCGTTCTCCTGGAGGCAGCCCTGAAGCGGGCTGCGGCACCGGCGGGGTTCGTGTTGCACCACGCCCGGCCTCGGGAGAGGACCTGCGGCTCGCTGGCCGCCCGGTCCGAACGCTCACCTGGAGCGTGCCGGCGCATAAGGTCCCGAGGCGTCGGACGATCCGGCGACCTGCTCTGGAAGCGCCAAAGAGGGCACGCCGCAAGGCGCACCCTCAGAGTTCGCCACGCAAAGCGGACCGTCGGACCGCGCCGATGTAGTGGAAAAGCGCCCGGGAGGCAAGGCGGGGTGGTTTTGGGGCGGAGTCACTTCACCCCGGCGGGCCTGTCGCCGGCCGCCCAGGCGAGCGCCTGTTCCAGCCGGTCATTGCCCCAGAACATCTCGCCGTCGTCGGTGATGAAGGTCGGCGCCCCGAAGATGCCCTTGGAGCGGGCTTCCTCCACCGTCGCCTTGAGCCGGGTCTTGTTCGTCTCGCCCTGGGCGTCGCGGATCACGGTGCCGGCGTCCAGCCGCATCTCCGACAGGATCGCGGTGAGCAGGCCCGGCTCGGAAATGTCCTTCCCGTCGCCGAATTCGGCCCGGTAGACGGCTTTGGAGAAGTCCGGCGCCCAGCCGCGCTCGATCCCGTAGAAGGCGATGCGCGTCGCGGTCAGGCTGTTCTGCGGGAAGGGCTGGGGCTGCCGGCAGGGCAGGCCGAGCGCCGCCGCCTCCCGCGTCATGTCCCGCCACATATAGCGGCCCTTGGCCGGAAAAAGGTTGAACGGCGAGGTCTTCCAGCCCTGCGCGGCGAAGATCGGGCCCAGAAGGAACGGCCGCCAGCGGACCTCCACGCCCGCATCGGCGGCAAGCGCCTCGATCCGCATGGCCGCCAGATAGGAATAGGTGGAGGCGAATTCGTACCAGAAGTCCAGGACGGGGCGGCGCGGCAAGGCGGCAATCTCTCGGTTCGCTTGATGAGGGCAACGCGGACGCATCAGCTTTGTTCGCCGATTGTGGCGCCATCACGCCTGAAGGGCCGGCCCGCGCGCCGTCTCCCTTGTGCTTGCGCGGACGCGCGCCGGCACTATAGTCCGCGCCGCTTCCGCACTCACCGTTCCCTCCCGCGAGACCAGCATGTCGACCAAGCGCGTGAACAAGGTCGTGCTCGCCTATTCCGGCGGCCTCGACACCTCCATCATCCTCAAGTGGCTCCAGACGACCTATCAGTGCGAGGTCGTGACCTTCACGGCGGATCTGGGCCAGGGCGAGGAGCTGGAGCCCGCGCGTAACAAGGCGCTGCTGCTCGGCATCAAGCCGGAGAACATCTTCATCGAGGACCTGCGCGAGGAATTCGTCCGGGACTACGTGTTCCCGATGTTCCGCGCCAACGCGCATTACGAGGGCGTCTATCTCCTCGGCACGTCCATCGCACGGCCGCTGATCGCCAAGAAGCAGATCGAGATCGCCGAGAAGGTCGGCGCGGACGCCGTCTCCCACGGCGCCACCGGCAAGGGCAACGACCAGGTCCGCTTCGAGCTCGGCTATTACGCCCTCAAGCCGGACGTCACCGTCATCGCCCCCTGGCGCGAATGGGACCTGCGCTCCCGCGAGCAGCTCATCGCCTTCGCCGAGCAGCACCAGATCCCGATCGCCAAGGACAAGCGGGGCGAGGCGCCGTTCTCGGTGGACGCCAATCTCCTGCACGCCTCCTCGGAGGGCAAGGTGCTGGAGGACCCCTCCGTCGAGGTGCCGGACTACGTCTATTCCCGCACGATCTCGCCGGAGGAGGCGCCCGACCGCGCGACCGTGATCGAGATCGGCTTCGAGCGCGGCGACGCGGTCTCCATCGACGGCAAGGCCCTGTCGCCCGCGACCCTGCTCAAGGCGCTCAACGATCTCGGCCGCGACAACGGCGTTGGCCGCCTCGATCTCGTGGAGAACCGCTTCGTCGGCATGAAGAGCCGCGGCATGTACGAGACGCCCGGCGGCACGATCCTCTCCGTCGCGCACCGCGCCATGGAATCGATCACGCTCGACCGGGGCGCGGCCCATCTCAAGGACGAGCTCATGCCCAAATATGCCGAGCTCATCTATAACGGCTTCTGGTTCAGCCCCGAGCGCGAGATGCTGCAGGCGCTGATCGACAAGAGCCAGGAACTCGTCACCGGCACGGTGCGTCTCAAGATCTACAAGGGCGGCGTCCACGTCATCGGCCGCGAAAGCAAATACTCGCTCTACGACCAGGACCTCGTCACGTTCGAGGAAGGCGCGGTCGCCTACGACCACCGCGACGCGGCGGGCTTCATCAAGCTCAACGCGCTGCGCCTGCGCACGCTCGGCAACCGCAAGAAGAAGCTGGGGCTCTGAACCATGAAGAAGGTTGGCATCATCGTCGGGAGCCTCTCGGCCTCCTCCATCAACAAGCGCCTCGCCCAGGCCATCGCCGGCCTCGGCCAGGACCGCTTCGCCTTCTCCTTCATCGAGATCGGCGACCTGCCGCTCTACAACCGCGATCTCGACGGCGCGATGCCCGCTTCCGTGCTGCGCTTCAAGGACGCGGTGAAGGCGGCGGACTCGCTGCTCATCGTCTCGCCCGAATATAATCGAGGTGTCTCCGCGGCCTTGAAGAACGCACTGGAATGGGGATCGCGTCCCTATGGCCAGAGCGTCTTCCCGGGCAAGTCCGCCGCCATCGCCGGCGCTTCCGGCGGCAATATCGGCACCGCGATCGCGCAGCAGCCGCTGCGCAACATCCTGTCCCATATGGGCGTCGCGGTCCTGCCGGGGCCGGAAATCTTCCTCAAGGTCAATGACGACGTCATCGCGCCCGACGGCACGGTCAAGGACGAGGGTGTGAAGAAGCTGCTCGCGGGCTTCGTGGACGCCTACGCCACCTGGGCGGCGCGGTTCTGAGCGGTATGCGGCGTTTGAGCTTGACGCCTCGTCCTTCGAGGCTGCTTCGCAGCACCTCAGGATGAGGCTTCGGAGGGACTTAGGGGCTTTACAACGGTCCTCATGCTGAGGTGCTCGCCGCAGGCGAGCTTCGAAGCACGCACGCCGCGCCGCTTAGGCCGCGGCCCGCTGGACCGCGCTGTTGAGGCAGTCGAGCGCTACGCCGCCGGGGCCCGCGACGAGGGTGCAGCCCTTGGGCACCTCGCGCCATTCGTCGCGCACGTAGTTGATCGGCTCGGACACGATCGTCAGCCCGCGCGCGTCCTCCCGGTAATAGAGGGTCGGCGGCTTGGCATCGCAGGCCCAGCGATAGGCGTAGAGGTTCTCGCCGTCCGTCAGGGTCGCGCTGAAGCGCAGCGGCTCGCCGATCCCGTGTTCGAGCATGATGTTGCGGATGTCGCAAAGCGCCCGCGCCATCGCCTTGATCGGCTCGCGCTCCAGCCCGTAGCCGAGGGCGATGAGGAAGATCGCCTCGGAATCGGTGGTTCCGGCCCGCGCGCCGTAGAGTGCGTCGGGGATCAGGGACTCGATCTGGCGCCTGACCCGCGTGAAGCCGCCGATCTGCCCGTTATGCATGAACAGGTGCCGCCCATGGGCGAAGGGATGGCAATTGGCCCGCGAGGTCGCGGTGCCCGTGGACGCCCGGATATGGGCGAAGAAGGTGCCGGAGCGGACATTGGCGCAGATCGCCCGCAGATTCTCGTCCGACCAGGCGGGACGCACGTCGCGGAAGGTCGCGGGCGTGTCCCGCTCGCCGTACCAGCCGATGCCGAACCCGTCGCCGTTGGTGACGGTCTTGGCCTCTTCGGCGTAGAGCGACTGGTGCACCAGGGAATGCGCCGGGGCGCAGACGAGGTCCTCCAGGAAGATCGGCTCGCCGCTATAGGCGAGGAAACGGCACATCGGTGTCGGCCCTCCCGGGAGCCGCTCTCAGCTCCACATGTCCATCATGTGAAAATGGACCTGAACCGAGGCTTAACGCAAGGATAGGGCCGGCCGCAGCCGGCCCCGGTTCTCGTCACTCGGCCGCTTCGCGCACCGGCTCCGGCGTCCGGTAGGTGAGGACCGGCGAGCGCGCCGCCCGGGTCTCGTCCAGGCGCCGGCGCGGGGCGTGGTAGGGTGCCCCGGTGAACCGGGTGGCGTCCCCGTCCTTCGCCGCCATGGCCAGATCCCGCAGGGCCGCGATGAAGAGGTCCAGCGAGGCCTTGCTCTCCGATTCCGTCGGCTCGACGAGCATGGCCCCGTGCACCACGAGCGGGAAATAGACCGTCATCGGATGGTAGCCCTCGTCGATCATCGCCTTGGCGAAATCAAGCGTGGTGACCCCGGTGCCCTTCAGCCAGGCATCGTCGAACAGGGCCTCGTGCATGCAGGGCTTGTCGCCGAAGGGCAGGGACATGAGGTCCGACAGGCAGGCGCGGACATAGTTCGCGTTCAGAACCGCGTCCTCGGAGGCTTGCTTGATGCCGTCCCCGCCATGGGAGAGCATGTAGGACAAGGCCCGCACATACATGCCCATCTGGCCGTGGAAGGCGGTGATGCGCCCGAACGGCGCCTCGCCCTCCGCCGCCGCGGCGTCGTGCTCCACCAGCGTCAGGCCCTCGCCCTCAGCCTTCAGGTACGGCACGGGCGCGAAGGCCGCGAGCCGCCCCGACAGCACGACCGGGCCGGATCCCGGACCGCCGCCGCCATGGGGCGTCGAGAAGGTCTTGTGCAGATTGATATGCATGGCGTCGACGCCGAGGTCGCCAGGCCGCGCCTTGCCGACGATGGCGTTGAAGTTCGCCCCGTCGCAATAGAAATAGCCGCCCGCCTCATGGATCGCCGCGGCGATCTCGACGATCTGCGGTTCGAACAGCCCGCACGTATTGGGATTGGTCAGCATGATGCCGGCAATGTCCGGCCCCAGAAGCGCCTTCACGTCCTCCACATGGACCCAGCCGTCGTCCCGCGCCGGCACCGGCTTCACCTGGAAGCCGATCAGAGCGGCGGTGGCGGGGTTCGTGCCATGGGCGCTGTCGGGCACCAGCACGACGCGCCGCGTCGCACCCTCGCCCTTGGCATCGATGGCGGCCTTGATCGCCATCATGCCGGCGAGCTCGCCATGGGCGCCGGCCTTGGGGGAGAGCGCCACCGCCTTCATGCCGGTGGTCTCCAGGAGCCACCGGGACAGCTCTTCCATCAGCGCCAGCGCCCCCTGCACGGTGGAGAGCGGCTGCAGCGGATGGATGTCCCCGAAGCCCGGCAGGCGGGCCATCTTCTCGTTGAGCCGGGGATTGTGCTTCATCGTGCACGAGCCCAGCGGGAACAGCCCAGTATCGATGCCGTAATTCTTCTGGCTGAGCTTGACGAAGTGACGCATCGTTTCGGGCTCGGAGAGGCCGGGAATGTCCACCCCGCCCTTGCGCTCCAGCCCGTTGAGCCTGGGCTTGAAGGCCTCCGGCTCGGCGATGTCGATGCCCGTCGTCTCGCGCCGCCCGATCTCGAACAGGAGGGCTTCCTCCTGCTGCAGGGCGCGGTTGCCGGTGAAGGTCGGATGCGCGCCCCCGCCGGCGCTCGTCGCGTCGTCGCTGCGGCCGGCGATCTGTCCGGAACGGTTCAGCATCACAGCATCTCCTTCAGGCCGGCCACCAGCGCGGCCCTGTCTTCGTCCGTGTTCACTTCGGTGGACGCCACCAGCAGCAGGTCGTCGAGGCCGGCGCCCGGCAGGAGGCGCGAGACGGGGACCCCCGCCAGGACACCCTTCGCCGCCAGCGCCTCCACGACCCCAGCCGCCGCCTTGGGCAGCTTCACCGTGAACTCGTTGAAGAAGCCGGCGGTCTGCACCGAGACGCCCGGCAGCGCGTCCAGCGCGTCGGCGAGCTTCACCGCGTTGGCGTGGTTGACCCGCGCAAGGCGCGTCAGCCCCGCTTCGCCGAGCAGCGTCATGTGGATGGTGAAGGCCAGGCAGCAGAGCCCCGAATTGGTGCAGATGTTCGAGGTCGCCTTGTCGCGGCGGATATGCTGCTCGCGGGTGGAGAGCGTCAGCACGAAGCCGCGGCGGCCCTCCGCATCCACCGTCTCGCCGCAGAGCCGGCCCGGCATCTGGCGGACGAATTGCTGGCGCGTGGCAAAGAGCCCGACATAGGGCCCGCCGAAGTTCAGGCCGTTGCCGATGGACTGGCCCTCGCCGACAACGATGTCGGCGCCCATCTCGCCGGGGGGCGTGACGAGGCCAAGCGACATCACCTCGGTGAAGACCGCGATCAGGAGCGCGCCGTGGGCATGCGCCTTCTCGGCGATGGGCCTGAGGTCCCGCAAGTTGCCGAAGACGTCCGGCGATTGCACGACGACGCAGGACGTAGCGTCGTCGATGGCGGCGAAGATGTCCTCCTTGGCGCGCACGTCCGGCGCCAGCGAGACGACCTCGTCATTGGCCATCCGCGAAAGGGTGCGCACGACGTCGGCATAATGGGGATGGAGGCCGCCGGATAGCACGGCCTTGCGGCGCTTGGTGACCCGGTGCGCCATCAGCACGGCCTCGCCCGTGCCCGTGGAGCCGTCATACATGGAGGCGTTGGCCACATCCATGCCGGTCAGGCGCGCGACCTGCGTCTGGAACTCGAACAGATATTGCAGCGTGCCCTGCGCGATCTCGGGCTGGTAGGGCGTGTAGCTCGTCAGGAATTCCGAGCGCTGGATCAAGTGGTCGACGCTCGCCGGCACGTGGTGCTTGTAGGCGCCCGCCCCGACGAAAAACGGCACGGACGAGGCCGGCACGTTCCGCGCGGCGAGCCGGCCCAGATGGCGCTCCACCTCCAGCTCGCTCTTGTGCCGCGGCAGGTCGAGCGGCTTCGTCAGCAGCTTGTCCTTCGGCACGTCGGCGAAAAGCGCGTCGATGTTGTCGACGCCGATCCGGGCGAGCATCTCGCCGCGATCGGCATCGGAAAGGGGCAGGTAGCGCATCGTTCGGTCCTATGGGCTGCCGGCGGCTGTCCGCGGCGGGCGATGGGTCGCTTCAGGAGATCGACTTCACGTATTCGGCGTACTGCGCCTCGCTCATCAGCTCGGAGAGCTCGGCCTTGTCGGCGATGCGCATCTTCAGGAACCAGCCGGAGCCCAGCGGGTCCTCGTTGACCATGGCCGGGTTGGCCTCGAGCGCCGCGTTGGATTCCAGCACCTCGCCGGAGACGGGCGCATAGACCTCGCTGGCAGCCTTCACGCTCTCGACCACGGCGGCGTCGCCGCCCTTGGTCAGCGCCTTGCCGGCGGCGGGAAGCTCGACGAACACGACGTCGCCCAGCTGCTCCTGGGCGTAGGGCGAGATGCCCACCACGCCGACATCGCCGTCGACGCGGATATATTCGTGTTCCTTGGAATAGAAGGTCTCGGCCATCGGTCTGTCTCCGGCTCAGCGGCGGTAGCGGTGGGGTGTGAAGGGCAGGGTGACGACGCGGGCGGGGATCGCCTTGCCGCGCACGATCAGGTCAAGCTCCGTGCCGAGGCCGGAGAATTCGGCGACGACATAGCCCATGGCGACCGGGCCGCCGACCGTCGGGCCGAAGCCCCCGGACGTGACCTCGCCGACGAGCTGGCCGTCGCGGGTGCGGATCTCGGCGCCCTCGCGCGCCGGCTGCCGGCCTTCCGGCAGCAGCCCGACGCGGCGGCGCAGGGCACCGCGCGCGATCTCGTTGAGGATCCGGATTTGGCCGGGGAAGCCGCCTTCCTCGCGGCGCCGGCGCTGGATCGACCATGTCAGCCCGGCCTCGACCGGCGAGGTCTCCTGGTTGATGTCGTGGCCGTAGAGCGGCAGGCCCGCTTCCAGCCGCAGCGAATCGCGGGCACCAAGCCCGATCGGCTTCACGTCCGGATCGGCGAGGAGCTTGTCCCACAGGGCACGGGCGTCCCGGTTGGCGACGGAGATCTCATAGCCGTCCTCGCCGGTATAGCCGGAGCGCGACACATGGGCCGGGATGCCGGCTATGGGAAGCGGCCGCGCGCTCATGAACGTCATGGCGGCGGCCTCCGGCGCGAGCCGCGCAAGGACGGCCGCGGCGCCGGGCCCCTGCAGCGCCAGCAGCGCCCGGTCGTCGTCCCGGTGCAGCGCGACGCCCTCGGTCAGCAGCGTTTCGATGTGGCGGTAATCGTGGTCCTTGCACCCCGCATTGACGACGAGGATCAGCGTGCCGTCGAGAGAAGGGTCGACGGGCCGCGTGACCATCAGGTCGTCGAGGATGCCTCCCTGCTCGTTGAGAAGCTGGGTGTAGCGCTGCTGGCCGGGCTTGAGGTTGAGGATGTCGGCGGGGACCAGCGTCTCCAGGAAGCGCGCGGCCGCCTCGTGGTCGGCAGCGACGATCCGCGCCTGGCCCATATGCGACACGTCGAAGAGGCCGGCCTTCTCCCGCGTCCAGCCATGCTCGGCGATGATCCCGTCGCGGTACTGGACCGGCATCTCGTAGCCGGCGAAGGGCACGATCCGGGCGCCCAGGGCGACATGGGCGTCATGCAGCGGCACGCGCTTCAGCGGTTCGGTCGGGTCGGCGGCTTCGGCCATCAGGCGCGGTCCTCTCGGGTTTCAAAGAGTCGCGTCCGCTCCCGGGCTGAACGGCCCGCGACTGAACGCCCCCCTCTGTCCCGGGACCTGAGAGATTTCCCGCTTCGGACCGGTCGACGGCCCGGGCGGTTACCCCCTTCGGTGGACGCCGCATCACGTGCGACGTCGCTTTCCAGAGCGCCAGCTCCCGCGCGGTCCTTTGGCCTGAGCGTTTCCGGGGAGGTTGCGCCTTCGGCGCCGGCAGGCTCGTCAGGCGAGCAGGCCGGTCTCTCCCGCGGGGATCAACGGCGATATGCGGGTGACACTTATCGGGCGGGCGCTTGAAGTCAACCGCGCCGCCCGGTGCCGCCTGTGCAAAGCGGAGCGCGGCGCTCAGCCGCGCGGACGCCGCGCCGGCGTCCGCTGGGGCGAGCCGAGACCCACCTCCACCGTGGGAGCGACGCCGCCCGGCACGACGATGCCGTCCTCGATGGCGATGAAGCTTGTCTGCGCCTGGCCGGCGGGGATCGTGATCGCGACGCTGCGCGAGCGCTGCGCGATGATGCGGTCGCCGTCCTTGACGACAATCTGGACGGGCGCGGTCATGGACCGGGCGCCGCCGCCGGCGGGGCCAAGCAGCGCCATGCCCTCGACGCCGACCTTCAGCCGGTAGCCGCTGCCGGGCGCGCCGGGCGTGCATTCACGGGCGACGTTGGTGATCGACATCTGATGGCGCACCGCACTCGCGTCCGGGCCACCGAGGCGCAGCGCAGCGCCGCCATCGGCGATCATGACCTGGGGGCACTCGATGTCGTCCACGGGATCGGGCGCCACCGGCGGCACGGTCGGGCCGCCGTAGAAGATCATGTTGGTGAAGACGTTGCCGCCGGATTCGGCGCCCGTCGAGGTGCAGCCGGCGGCGAGGCCGGCCATCAGGAACGCCGCCGCGAGCTTCAGCGTCGGTGCCGCGCCGCGCCGCGGAGCGTCGGTCATGGGACGGGGGAGCGGAGCGATCTGCGATGTCATGGCGATGGGTCCGGCGAAAGCGGGATGGATGGGGGTCAGGGAAGGGCGTCGAAGCCCTGGGCGAAACCCTGGAGCGAGACGGGAACGCCCACCCCTTCCTCGGGGCTGGGGAAGACGACGAAGGTCGCGACCTTGCCGCCCTTGAACTGGCGGATCAGGTTCTCGTCCATCACCACCTCAGCGACGCAGCCGGTATCGAGGCAGCGGGTGAAGGTGGTGTTGCCGATATCGGTCTGGTCGATCTTCAGCCCGAGGCCGGCATGGAGCAGGATGCCCAGCGGGGCGACGACGCGCAGAAGCCGCGCCTTGCCGTCGGCGGTGCGCAGCACGATGACGAGCAGCGTGACGTTGGGCTTCTCGGCGGAGGCCAGGTTCTGGACGAGGGCGCATTGTTCGCTCTGGGCGCCGGCGGGCGTTTCGCACCGCATCTCCCAGTCGCCATAGGCCTGCTTGACGCGTCCCTGCGCCGACGCCGCGACGGGAGCGAGAGCGAGCCCGGCGGTGGCCGCCAGTCCGATGATTGTCCGCGCCAGGCGGCCGCGCCGGGCGGCCCGTTCAGGCATCGTCGTTCCGTCCATGTCCGCCGCGTTCCTCTCCGATGCCGCGTCGCGATTCGCTTTGCGACGCTTTCGGCCCCTCAACCCTCGGGTCCGTGTCGGATCACGCGGGCCCCGGCCGTGTCAAGCGGAAGGCCGCCGTGGGCCCGCTTCCCGCCGCCGCGACCGGGCGCGCTTATGCCGCAATTCTCGCTGGAATGATTCCATTGCGCCTCCGGCTTCATTGTGGTCATAAGGCGGCAAAAGGCCAAGGGCTCAGGGCGGGCCGCGGACGCGTCACCGGCGGGTGCCGGGAGCGGCCACGGCAGCCAGGAGCAACTGGAACGGCCTTGCCATCACGGGACAATCGGACGAACCGATGAGATCACCTCGCCTCCTCAACCGCGGCGCAAGCCTCCCGATCCTCTCGGCCCTGGCCCTGGCCCTCGGCCTCGCCGGCGCGGCGCAGGCCGGAACCGGCCAGCCCTCGCCCTGGCAGCTGGGCTTCCAAGGCTCCGTCACCGAGGTGATGGATTTTGTCACGACCTTCCACAATTGGCTGCTGGTCCTGATCACGGCCATCACGCTCTTCGTCCTGGCGTTGCTGGTGTATGTGATCGTCCGCTTCAACGAGAAGCGGAACCCGACCCCGTCCCGCACGACCCATCATGTGGGCCTCGAGGTCGCCTGGACGATCGTGCCGGTGCTCATCCTGGTGGCGATCGCGATCCCGTCCTTCCAGCTCCTGCGCAAGCAGCTCGTCACGCCGGCGGCGGACCTGACCATCAAGGCCACCGGCCACGCCTGGTACTGGTCCTACGAGTACCCGGCCGATCAGAATGGCGGCTTCTCCTTCGAGTCCAACATGCTCGCCGACGACGCCCGGCAGAAGGCCATCGCTGCCGGACGCCCGGCCACCGAGGTGCCGCGCCTTCTGGCCGTGGACAACGAGGTTGTCGTTCCGGTGAACAAGGTTGTCCGCGTGCAGGTGACCGCCGCCGACGTGCTGCACGCCTTCGCCGTGCCGTCCTTCGGCATCAAGGTCGACGCCGTGCCAGGCCGCCTGAACGAGACCTGGTTCAAGGCCGAGCGCGAAGGCCTCTATTTCGGCCAGTGCTCCGAGCTCTGCGGCCAGAACCACGCCTTCATGCCCATCGCCGTCCGCGTGGTGAGCGAGGAGCGCTACGCCGCCTGGCTCGCCGAGGCCAAGACCCGTTACGCCCGCATCGACGACGCCCCGCGCGCCGTCGCCGCCCGCTGATCCTCAAGGGAGCTGAACCGTCATGGCTTCGAGCGCACACGCAGCCCACGCGGACCACGCCCACGACCATCCGACCGGGTGGCGGCGCTGGCTGCTCTCCACCAACCACAAGGATATCGGCACGCTCTACCTGCTGTTCGCCCTCATGGCGGGCCTGGTCGGCGGCGCCCTCTCGATCGGCATGCGCCTGGAGCTCCAGGAGCCCGGCATGCAGATCTTCTCCAATCCCCAGACCTATAACGTCTGGGTGACGGGCCACGGCCTCATCATGGTGTTCTTCATGGTGATGCCGGCGCTCATCGGCGGGTTCGGCAACTGGTTCGTGCCGCTGATGATCGGCGCGCCGGACATGGCCTTCCCGCGCATGAACAACATCTCGTTCTGGCTGACCGTGGCCGCGTTTGTGATGCTTGTCCTGTCGCTCTTCATGGAGGGCGCGCCGGGCTCGCTGGGCTTCGGCGGCGGCTGGACCGTCTATCCGCCGCTGGCGACCCAGGGCCATCCCGGCCCGGCTTTGGACTTCGGCATCCTGTCGCTGCACCTGGCCGGTGCCGCCTCGATCCTGGGCGCGATCAACTTCATCACGACGATCCTCAACATGCGCGCCCCGGGCATGACGCTGCACAAGATGCCGCTCTTCGCCTGGGCCGTGCTGGTGACTGCGTTCCTGCTGCTCCTGGCCCTGCCGGTTCTCGCCGGCGCCATCACCATGCTGCTGACGGACCGCAATTTCGGCACGAAGTTCTTCGATCCGTCGGGCGGCGGCGACCCGATCCTGTACCAGCACCTGTTCTGGTTCTTCGGGCATCCCGAAGTCTACATCATGATCCTGCCGGCCTTCGGCATCGTCAGCCACATCGTGTCGACCTTCTCGCGTAAGCCGGTCTTCGGCTATCTCGGCATGGCCTATGCCATGGTCGCCATCGGCGTCGTCGGCTTCATCGTGTGGGCGCACCACATGTACACGGTGGGCATGTCGCTGCGCGTGCAGGCCTATTTCGTGTTCGCCACGATGGTCATCGCCGTGCCGACCGGCGTGAAGATCTTCTCCTGGATCGCGACGATGTGGGGCGGCTCGCTCCGCTTCACGACGCCGATGGTCTGGGCGATCGGCTTCATCTTCCTGTTCACGCTCGGCGGCGTGACGGGTGTCGTGCTGGCCAATGCCGGCGTCGACCGGGCGCTCCACGACACCTATTACGTCGTCGCGCACTTCCACTACGTGCTGTCGCTCGGCGCCGTCTTCGCGCTCTTCGCGGGCTGGTACTACTGGTTCCCGAAGATGTTCGGCTACGTGATCCCGGACTGGATCGGCAAGCTGCATTTCTGGGCCGCCTTCATCGGCTCCAACCTGCTGTTCTTCCCGATGCACTTCTCGGGCCTGGCCGGCATGCCGCGCCGCTATGCCGACTATCCGGACGCCTATGCCGGCTGGAACTTCATCTCGTCCATCGGCTCCTACATCTTCGCCTTCGGCCTGGTGATCTTCTTCTACGGCATCGCCGTGGCGCTGATCCGCAAGGAGAAGGCGGCCGATAATCCGTGGGGCGAGGGTGCGACGACGCTGGAATGGACCCTGTCCTCCCCGCCGCCGTTCCACCAGTACGAGACCCTGCCGCGCATCTCCGGCGGCGATCACTGAGATCCGGGCGCGGACGGCTTGCCGCCCGCGCCCGTCTCCAACCATGGCAACGCCGCTTCGGCGGCGTTCGCTTTGATGAGGGGCGGGGCCCCGAACCGAGACCTGACCGACCATGACGCTCGCCACCGACGGCATGACCAACGACAGCGCGGCGACCGGCGCCTTCGCGGGCGTTTCCGGCGGGGAGGTGCGCGACTACGTGGCGCTCCTGAAGCCGCGGGTCATGTCGCTCGTCGTCTTCACCGCGCTGGTCGGCATGGTCGTGGCGCCGGGCACGGTCCATCCGGTCATCGCCTTCGCCTCGCTGCTGGCCATCGCGGTCGGCGCCGGCGCCTCGGGCTGCCTCAACATGTGGTGGGACGCCGACATCGACGCGGTGATGACCCGCACCCGCGCCCGTCCGATCCCGGCGGGCCGCGTCCCGGCAGGCGAGGCTCTCACCTTCGGTCTCGTCCTGTCCGCGCTGTCCGTCTTCGTGCTGGGCGTGGTGGCGAACTGGTTCGCCGCCGGCTTCCTCGCCTTCACCATCTTCTTCTACGCCGTCGTCTATTCCATGTGGCTGAAGCGCTGGACGGCCCAGAACATCGTGATCGGCGGCGCGGCCGGCGCCTTCCCGCCCATGATCGGCGAGGCGGTCGTCACCGGTACGGTCGGCTGGCCGACCTTCGCGCTCTTCGCGATCATCTTCCTCTGGACTCCCCCGCATTTCTGGGCGCTGGCGCTGCTCAAGTCCGGCGACTATGCGCGCGCCGGCGTGCCCATGCTGCCCAATGTCGCGGGCCCCGACGCCACGCGCCGGCAGATCCTTCTCTATACGCTGATCCTGGCGCCCGCGGCCCTGGCCCCGGTCGCGCTCGGCACCGGCGGCCTTGCCTATCTCCTGGTGGCGGTGATCACCGGCGCCGCCATGGTCATCCTGGCCTTCAACGTCCATCGCCACCGTGAGGGCGAGGCGGCGGCCCGCGCTGCCCAGCAGCTCTTCGCCTTCTCGATCCTCTATCTGTTCCTCCTCTTCGCGACGCTTCTTGCCGAGCATGCTTTCGGCCTCTACGCCGCCGTGCCGGGGATCGGCCGATGAGCGAGGAGAAGAAAGGCGTCGTGCTGACCGCGGAGGAGAAGCGCCGCCAGCGGGCGCGCAGCGTCGCGATCGCCTGGGCCCTTGCGGCGCTTTGCGTCCTGTTCTTCGTCGTCACCATCGCCAAACTCGGTCCCGGTGTCATGAACCGGCCGTTGTGAGGTTGACCATGGAAGCCCGCCCCGTCCCCGTCGCTCATGCGCGCACCGCGATCATCTGCGGCACGGTCGCCTTCGGCATGCTGGGCCTCGCCTTCGCGTCGGTACCGCTCTACGACCTGTTCTGCCGGGTGACCGGCTTCGGCGGCACGCCGATGGTGGGCACCGGCCCGGCTGCCCGCGTGTTGGACCAGACGGTCACCGTGCGGTTCGACGCCAATGTCGCTCCCGGCCTCGGCCTGCGCTTCACCCCCGAAGTGCCCGCGGTGAAGGTCAGGATCGGAGAGACCCACGAGGTCCGCTACACGATCCGCAACGAGGGCACGCGCGAGGTCACCGCGGTCGCGACGTTCAACGTCACGCCGGAGCGCTCGGGCCCGTACTTCACCAAGCTGGAATGCTTCTGCTTCACCGACCGCACGATCAAGCCGGGTGAGACGCAGGAGGCCCAGGTCGTGTTCTACGTCGACCCCGCCATCGCGGACGACCGCGACACGAAAGACATCAACACGATCACCCTGTCCTACACCTTCTTCCCATCCAAGCCGAAGCCCGTCGCCGCGGTGGCGGGAAGCGAACCGAAGCTGTAATGCAAGGCGCGGGCGGCATCGTCGCCTGCGCCGATCCGGAGACCTGAGGGCCATGGCCGAAGCACACGCCAAGCAGCACGATTACCATCTCGTCGATCCGAGCCCGTGGCCGCTGATCGGCTCGATCAGCGCGGTGATCATGGCGATCGGCCTGATCATGACGATGCGCGGCATGTCTGTGGCCGGCCTGCAGGCAGGCCCCTACATCCTGGGCGCCGGCCTCATCGGCGTGCTCTACGTCATGGCCGCCTGGTGGACGGACGTGGTCAAGGAAGCCAATCGCGGCGACCATACCCGCGTCGTCCAGCTCCATCACCGCTACGGCATGATCATGTTCATCGCCTCCGAGGTGATGTTCTTCGTGGCGTGGTTCTGGGCCTATTTCGACGTCAGCCTCTATCCGGGCGACGCCATCACCTTCGCGCGCCAGCAGGCGACGGGCGGCGTGTGGCCCCCGAAGGGCGTCGAGACCTTCGACCCCTGGCACCTGCCGCTGCTCAACACGCTGATCCTGCTCACCTCGGGCACGACCGTGACCTGGGCCCACCATGCGATCCTCCACAACGACCGCGAGGGCGTGAAGCAGGCTCTGTGGCTGACGGTGGCGCTCGGCGTGCTGTTCACGATCTGCCAGGCCTACGAATATGGCCACGCGCAGTTCGGCTTCTCCGAGAACATCTACGGCGCCACCTTCTTCATGGCGACCGGCTTCCACGGCTTCCACGTCATCATCGGCACGATCTTCCTGGCCGTGTGCCTGTACCGGGTCTATCTCGGCCACTTCACGCCGCAGCACCATCTCGGCTTCGAGTTCGCCGCCTGGTACTGGCACTTCGTCGACGTGGTCTGGCTGTTCCTCTTCGCCGCCATCTATGTCTGGGGCGCCGGAACGCCGGCGGCTCACTGACAGGCTCCAAGTTTGCTCGACATCCTCATCCTGAGGCGCTCGCCGATAGGCGAGCCTCGAAGGACGAGGATGTCGCTCGCCGCCGTTAGTGCGTGCTTCGAGGCCCGGCTTCGCCGGGCACCTCAGCATGAGGAGCATCGGAGCAGCCGGTGATGCTCGAGGGTGCGTTCGTCTACATTCTCGAATGTGCTGACGGGTCGTATTACGTCGGCAGCGCTCGCGGCACGTCGATGGACAAGCGGCTGTCGGAGCATGAATCCGGCGCTATGGGTGGCTACACGGCATCCAGGCGACCGGTGCGCCTCGTCTACCATGAGCATTTCGGGATGATCGTCGATGCCATCGCAGCCGAACGGCGGCTGAAGGGATGGAGCAGGAACAAGAAAGCTGCGTTGATCCGGGGCGACTATGCCGCCATCACGCATTGGGCAAAGCGTCCCACCGCTCGAAAATGACGTCGTTTTCGCCTCGCTTGTCCTGCCGGAGAATAACGATGTCCCACACCCACATCCCACCCGTTTCCGCCGGCCTGCGCGGCCGGTGCCCGCGTTGCGGCGAGGGGCGGATGTTCTCCGGCTTCCTGTCGGTCGTGCCGCGCTGCGAGGCCTGCGGGCTCGATTACGGCTTCGCCGATTCGGCCGACGGGCCGGCGGTCTTCGTGATGCTGATCGCGGGGTTCCTGGTGGCGGGCGTCGCGCTCTGGATGGAGTTCACCTACGAACCGCCCTGGTGGGCGCATGTCCTCGTCCAGGGGCCGCTGATCGCCGTCGTATGCCTGCCGATGCTGCGCGCGCTGAAGGGCGTGCTCATCGCGCTGCAATATGCGAACCGCGCCGAGGAAGGCCGGTTGGAGAAGTAGATGGCGTCCCGCCTGCGCTCCGTCCTTCTGCCGGTCCTCGCCGTCGCGCCGGCCTTCGCGATCCTGATCGGGCTCGGCACGTGGCAGCTCCAGCGCAAGGCCTGGAAGGAGGAGCTGATCGGCCGGATCGAGGCCCGCGCCCATGGCGAGCCTGCCGCGCTCCCGGCGGAGGCCGACTGGCCGCGCTGGATGCCCGAGACGGGCGAATATGCCCGCGTCCGCGTCACCGGTACCTATCTGCCCCAGGCCGAAATTGCCGTGCACGGGCTGGCCCCGGGCGAGGGGCCCGGGCGTCCGCTGTCGGGCTTCTACCTGCTGACGCCGCTGCGTCTCCCGGACGGCGCGCTCGTCGTGGTCAATCGCGGCTTCGTCGTGCCCGGCCTGCGGGCGGAGGCGAACCCGCCATCGGGACAGGTCATCGTCACCGGGCTTCTGCGCGGACCGGAGCAGGGCGGTGCCTTCACGCCCGCCAACGATCCGGCCCGGGGCGAATGGTACCGCCGCGATCCGGCCGCCATCGCAGCAGCCAGGGGGCTGGATCGCGTCGCCCCCTTCATCCTGGATGCCGAGGCCTCCGCCACCCCCGCCTCGGGCTGGCCGCGCGCCGGGCTGACGCGGCTCGACCTGCCCAACCGGCACCTGGAATATGCCTTCACCTGGTTCGGCCTCGCCGCCACGCTGTTGGCGGTGGCCACGTTCGCGATCGTCGCCAGACGCCGCAAGGACGGCTGAACCGCCTCAATTCTTGTCTCCGGGCCGATGCATCTCTAAGGGTTCGGGGGACTGGCCCGAACCATCCCGCGGGACTCCATGCTGCACATCTCCACGAGGGGCGAGGCCCCGCCGATCGGCTTTTCGGACGCGCTGCTGGCGGGGCTGGCCCGCGACGGCGGCCTCTACCTGCCCGAAAGCTGGCCTGCCTTCACGAAGGACGAGATCGCCGCGCTGGCGGGCCGCCCCTATGGCGAGGTGGCCCACGCCGTGCTCTCGCGGCTGACGGACGGCGAGATCGCCGACGCCGATCTGAAGGCCATGATCGCCCATGCCTATGGCGCGTTCCGCCATCCGGCCGTTTGCCCTCTGGTCCAGGTCGCCGACAACCTCTTCGTGCTGGAGCTGTTCCACGGCCCGACGCTCGCCTTCAAGGACGTGGCGATGCGCCTGCTCGGGCGCATGATGGACCATGTGCTCAAGGCCCGCGGCCAGCGCGCCACCATCGTCGGCGCCACCTCCGGCGATACGGGCTCGGCCGCCATCGACGCCTTCACCGGCCTCGACCAGGTGGACATCTTCATCCTCTATCCACATGGCCGCGTCTCGGACGTGCAGCGCCGCCAGATGACGACGGTGGACGCCGCCAACGTCCATGCCATCGCGCTGGAGGGCACGTTCGACGATTGCCAGGCCATCGTGAAGGGCCTGTTCAACCACCATGCCTTCCGTGACGCGCTGAAGCTCTCCGGCGTGAACTCGATCAACTGGGCCCGTATCGCGGCCCAGGTGGTCTATTACTTCACCGCCGCCATGGCCTTGGGAGCGCCGCACCGCGCGGTGTCATTCAGCGTTCCGACCGGCAATTTCGGTGACATCCTCGCCGGCTGGGTCGCCGGGCAGATGGGCCTGCCGATCGAGCGGCTTCTCGTCGCCACCAACATCAACGATATCCTGGTGCGCACGCTCGCCACCGGCGCCTACGAGGTCCGGGGCGTCAGGCCCACGACCTCGCCGTCGATGGATATCCAGGTCTCGTCCAACTTCGAGCGCCTGCTGTTCGAGGCGACCGGACGGAACGCGCCGGAGGTGCGGCGCATGATGGCTTCGCTCGCCCAGTCGGGGCGGTTCGAGATCGGTCAGTCCGCGCTGGCCACCATCCGCGCCGAATTCGGCGCCGAGGCCGTCGCGGAGAACGAGGTCGCCGACGAGATCCGCGCCCTGTGGCGCGACGCGGCCTATCTTTGCGATCCGCATACGGCGATCGGCACCGCCGCCGCCCGACGGCTCCTCGCCCAGCGGCCGGACGTGCCCACCGTGGCCCTCGCCACCGCCCATCCGGCCAAGTTCCCCGACGCGGTCGAGAATGCCAGCGGCATCCGCCCGGCGCTGCCGGAGCACCTGGCCGACCTCTTCGACCGCACCGAGCGGTTCACCGTCCTGCCCAACGACCAGTCCGCCGTGGAGCGGTTCGTCCGCAGCCGCGCGCGCGTCGCCGCGGATGCGGCGGCATGACGACCGGGATCGACGGTGCCCGTGTCACCCGGCTGGCCAACGGCCTCACCGTGGTGACACAGGCCATGCCGGGGCTCGCCACCGCCGCCCTCGGCGTCTGGGTCGGGGCCGGCTCCCGCCATGAGGCGGAGGGCGAGCACGGGCTTGCCCATCTCCTGGAGCACATGGCGTTCAAGGGCACTGCCCGCCGCTCGGCCCGCGCCATCGCCGAGGAGATGGAGGCCGTGGGCGGGGACCTCAACGCCGCGACCGCCATCGAGACCACGAGCTTCACCGCTCGCGTCCTCGCCGAGCACGTACCGCTCGCCCTCGACATGCTCGCCGATATCCTCGTTCACTCGACTTTCCCGGAGGTCGAGCTGGAGCGCGAGAAGAACGTGATCCTGCAGGAGATCGGCGCGGTCGAGGACACGCCGGACGACCTCGTCTACGACGTCTTCCTCGAGACGGCCTATCCCTGCCAGCCGCTCGGCCGGCCGATCCTGGGCACGCCCGGTACCGTGTCCGGCTTCACCGCAAGGGACCTTCGCGCCTATCTGGCGCGGCACTACGTGCCCGGTCGCATGGTCGTCGGCGCCGTGGGGGCGGTGGAGCACGACGCGATCCTGGCGCTGGTCGAGAGCCATTTCGGCGCCCTGCCGCCGGCCCCGTCCGTCCTCCCCGCGCCCGCCGCCTATGGCGGCGGCGAGCGCCGGCTGAAGCGGCGGCTGGAACAGGCCCATCTTGTGCTCGGCCTGCCGGGCCTGTCGCTCCACGATCCACGCCACGACGCCGCGCAGCTCTTCTCCATCGCGCTCGGCGGCGGCGTGTCCTCGCGCCTGTTCCAGCAGGTGCGCGAGGAGCGGGGCCTCGCCTACGCCGTCGACAGCTTCCACTGGGCCTTCGCCGATACCGGCATCTTCGGCATCGGCGCCGGCTGCGAGGCCCGCGACCTCGCGGCGCTCGCCGAACTGTCCCTCGACTGCCTCGCCCGCGCGGCCGAGGACCTGACCGAGGCCGAGCTCGCCCGCGCCAAGGCCCAGATGCGCATGGGCGTGCTGGCGGCGCGGGAATCGCCCGGCGCGCGGGTCGATCAGCTCGCCCGTCACATCCTCACCTTCGGCCGGATCGTCACCCGCGAGGAGATAGAGGCGCGCATCGGCGCAGTCGACCTGGACGCCGCCCGGGGGGCCGGACGGCTGATCGCCACCGGCGCGCCGACCGCGGTCGGCATCGGACCGATCGACGCCCTGCCGAGCCTGTCGGCCATCGTGCGCCAGCTCCAGGCGGCCTGACATGGCCTTCTTCCGCTTCAGCCCCGGTCCCCAGGCGCCCGAGCCAGCGGGGGAGGGCGTCGTGCTGCGTGCGCCGCAGGCGGAGGACTTCGCCGAATGGGCCGAGCTGCGCGAACGCAGCCGCGCCTATCTGGAGCCCTGGGAGCCGACCTGGCCGGCGGACGACCTGACGCGCGCCGCCTTCCGCCGCCGCGTCCGCCGCCATGCCGACGAGATCGCCAGCGACGCCGCCTACCCGTTCCTCATCCGCCGCGCCGCCGACGGGGTGCTGCTCGGCGGGCTGACACTCGGCCTGGTCCGCCGCGGCGTCGCACAGAGCGCGACGCTGGGCTACTGGATCGGCCAGCCCCATGCGGGGCATGGCTACATGACGGCGGCGGTGCGGCTGGCCGTACGCCACGCCTTCCAGCGCCTACGGCTCCGGCGCATCGAGGCGGCCTGCGTGCCGGGCAACGCCGCGTCGATCCGCGTTCTCGAAAAAGTCGGATTCCTGCGCGAAGGCCTCGCCCGCGAGTATCTGTGCATCGACGGGGCCTGGCGGGATCATGTTCTCTATGCGTTGCTGGAGCGGGACCTTCTCCCGCCGGACCGCCGGGCATGAAGGCGGCCGCCTCCGCTCCGGCCGCGCGCTTGCCCTCCCTCGCCGGCGCCGATACCACTGACGGCCAGCGAACCGTGTCCACGGGCGAGATGCCGTCATTCCAGAACCGATGCCTGCAGGTCCGGCCGTTCCTGGCCTGGTGCCTCGGCCTCCTCAGCCTTTGTCTGGCGGCCTTGCCGGCGCAGGCCCTGGAATCGGTGCGCGTGCCCCTCGACTCGCCGGCGCTCGACCTCACCAACGTCATCGAGCGCTATCGCTCCGACGGCGATCTCATCCAGATCTCCACCGCGCCCGGCCCCGACGGCATCGTGCGGCGCATCGCGGTCAAGGCGCGCGAGGGCGCGGCGAGCCCCGGCTGGATCGTCTTCGCGCTCACCAACGATTCCGACGAACAGATGGACCGGCTGCTGGTGGCGCCGCGCCACCGCCTGACCGGATCCGGCGTCATCTGGCCCGATCTGGGCAATTCCCGCATCGTCGCCATCACGGCGAGCCAGGGTCTGAGGCCCGAGCGCGAGGAGAGCCCGGACGCGGACGTCTTCACGATCACCCTCGATCCGGGCACGACCGTCACCTTCGTCGCCGAGCTGCGCACGGCCGAACTGCCGCAGCTCACGCTCTGGGAGCCCGAGGCCTACAAGCAGAAGGTCAACGGCCTCACCCTCTACAAGGGCATCATCATCGGCATTGCCGGCCTCTTGGCGCTCTTCCTCACCATCGTCTTCGTGGTGAAGGGCGCCGTGATCTTCCCGGCCGCGGCGGCGCTAGCCTGGGCCGTGCTCGCCTATGCCTGCATCGATTTCGGCTTCTTCCAGCGCATCTTCCCGATCTCCATCGGGACCGAGCGCGTCTACCGCGCGACCGCCGAGGCCGCGCTCGCCGCGACGCTGCTCGTCTTCCTCTTCGCCTACCTCAACCTCAACCGCTGGCACGTGCGCTACAGCCACGTGACCGCCGGCTGGCTGCTGTTCCTCGGCGGCCTCGTCGGCCTGGCCGTGTTCGACGCGCCGACGGCGTCCGGCGTCGCGCGCATCTCCATCGCGGCGGTGGCGGGCATCGGCTTTGCCCTCGTCATCCATCTCGCCACCCACGGCTTCGACCGGGCGATCATGCTGATCCCCACCTGGTTCCTGCTGATCGCCTGGGTGACCGCGGCCGGGTTCACGGTGACCGGACAACTGGCGCGGGACATCGCGCCGCCGGCGCTGATCGGCGGGCTCGTCCTGATCGTCATGCTGATCGGCTTCACGGTGATGCAGCACGCCTTTTCGGGCGGCGCGGTCAGCCAGGGCATCACGGGGGATACCGAACGGCGCGTCCTGGCCCTCGCCGGGGCCGGCGACATCATCTTCGATTGGGACGTCACCGCCGACAAGATCTATGTCAGCCCCGAGGCGGAGGCGGTCCTGGGCCTGCGGCGCGGTGCGCTGGAAGGTCCGGCATCCGCCTGGCTCGACCTGATCCATCCCTTCGACCGCGACCGCTACGGCGCGACGCTCGACGCGGTGCTGGAGCAGCGGCGCGGGCGCATCCACCAGGAATTCCGGCTGCGCGGCGCCTCCGGCTCGTTTCACTGGTTCCTGCTGAAGGCACGGCCCGTCATCGGCTCGGACGGCGAGGTGATTCGGGTCGCCGGCACGCTCGCCGACGTGACCGAGGCCAAGAACGCCGAGGAGCGGCTGCTCCACGATGCGGTTCACGACAACCTGACGGGATTGCCCAACCGCGAGCTGTTCCACGACCGGCTGGACGCGGCCCTCGCCTTTGCCCGCCAGGACCCCAAGCTCCTGCCGACCGTGCTCGTCATCGATTTCGACCGGTTCAAGCAGATCAACGAGTCGGTCGGCCTGCCGGCGGGCGATTCCATCCTGCTCACCCTGTCGCGGCGCCTCGGCCGCCTGCTGCGCCCGCAGGACACGCTGGCCCGCGTCGCCGGCGACGAATTCGCCGTCATCCTCCTGTCGGAACGGGACCCGGAGCGCATCATCGCCTTCGCCGACACGATCCGCCGCACCATTGCGACGCCCGTCACCTATGCGGACCGCGAGATCTTCCTCACCGCCTCCATCGGCATCGCGCTCTTCGACGCGCAGACCCAGACCCGGCGCGACGAGTTCCTGAAATCCGCCGAGATCGCCATGGTCCATGCCAAGCGCCAGGGCGGCGACCGGATCGAGATCTTCCGGCCGACCATGCGCGCGCAGAAGACCGACCGCGTCGCCATGG
Organism: Hyphomicrobiales bacterium; assembly: GCA_027483945.1. GTDB lineage: Bacteria > Pseudomonadota > Alphaproteobacteria > Rhizobiales > Beijerinckiaceae > JAIXTM01. The sequence continues at coordinate 60,678 of JAIXTM010000009.1, forward strand.
AGACCGACCTGCGCCGGGGCCTGGAGCGTGGCGAGGTCAAGGTCCTGTTCCAGCCCATCGTGCGTCTCGAGGACCGGACCGTCGCCGGCTTCGAGGCGCTGATGCGCTGGGACCACCCGCGCATGGGTCGCGTCTCGCCGTCCGACTTCATCCCAATCGCGGAGGAGACCGGGCTCATCGTCGATCTGGGCCTCTTCGTCCTCGATCGCACGGCCCGGGAACTCGCCGCCTGGCAGCGGGCGCTGGACGTGGACCCGCCGATCTTCGCCTCGGTCAACATCTCCAGCCGGCAGATCCTCCGCCACGACCTGCTGCAGGACGTGAAGACCGTGCTCGCGCGTCACGCCATCACGCCTGGCTCGCTGAAGCTGGAACTGACCGAAGGGCTCGTCATGGAGAACCCGGAATATGCGGCGCAGATCCTGCACCGCATCCGGGACCTCGGCGCCGGCCTGTCGCTCGACGATTTCGGGACCGGCTATTCCTCGCTGAGCTACCTGCAGCGCTTCCCGTTCGACACGATCAAGATCGACCAGTCCTTCGTGCGGCAGATCGGCAACGGACAGCGCCCGGTCATCCTGAACTCCATCGTCACGCTCGCCCACGACCTCGGCATGCAGGTCGTGGCGGAAGGGGCGGAGACGGAATCGGACGCGATCGAGCTCTACCAGCTTGGCTGCGAATACGCGCAGGGCTTCGCCTTCGGCGAGCCGATGTCGATGCTGGACGCGCGGCGTCTCGTCGGAGCCGTGCCCGACGCGGCATGACGTCAGGCGTGGCCGGCCTCGCCCGAGAGCATGGCGGGATCGACGCCGATCTTGGCCAGGGCGCGCGTGTACTTCGTGCCGAGCGCGGTGTCGAAGATGATCTCCGGATCGGCAGGGCAGGTCAGCCAGCCATTCTCCTGGATCTCGCTCTCCAGCTGCCCCGGCGACCAGCCGGCATAGCCCAGCGCCAGGACCGCGTTGCGCGGCCCGTCGCCATGGGCGATCGCCTTGAGGATGTCCACCGTCACCGTGAGGCAGACATCGTCGGCGATGGGCAGTGTCGAGCTGTCGATGAAGAAGTCCGGGCTGTGCAGCACGAAGCCGCGCCCGCTCTCCACCGGCCCGCCGCGCAGGACGTTGATCCGGTCCACCGGCGGAAGCCGGATCTGCTCCTCGGCCGTGATGATGTCCAACTGGACCAGAAGGTCGGGGAAGACGAGGTTGTCCGCCGCCTTGTTGACGACGATGCCCATGGCGCCCTCGTCCGAATGGGCGCAGACATAGATGACCGAGCGCGAGAAGCGCTCGTCTCCCATGCTCGGCATCGCGACCAGCATCTGTCCGTCGAGATAGCCCTGGCGTGCTCTGGTGCTGTACCGGTCGATGCGCATGAGGTTCATGCTAGGCCGCCGCGCGGCGATTTCAACGGCCAAATGGCCCGGCCGGCCGCCGGTCTTGCGGTCGTCACGGGATCGTGGCTCGAAGGTCGGGCCGGCTCTTCCTAAATGGAGGGATGATGCTGCGTATCCTCACCCCTGCGACGCTGGCCGCCGCCATGCTCGCCGTCTGGCCGGCCGGCCTGGCCTCCGCCGCCGAAAGCGCCTGGTCTCAGACGCCGCATGCCCGGATGCGCCTCGTCGACGGCGGCACGGCCCCGGACGGTGCGCGCCTGGCGGGTGTGGAGATCGTGCTGTCGCCGGGCTTCAAGACCTACTGGCGCGACCCCGGCGAAAGCGGCGTGCCGCCGGTCTTCGACTGGTCGGCGTCCGGCAACCTGAAGGCGGCCGAGGCGCTTTTCCCGGCGCCGAGCCGCTTCGACGATCCGGCCGGCTTCTATAACGGCTACAAGGGCGGCGTGGTTCTGCCCGTGAAGGTCACGGCCGCCAATCCGGCCGAGCCCGTGGCGCTGGCCGTGAAGCTCGACTACGCCGTCTGCGAGAAGATCTGCATCCCCGTGCGCGGCGAAGCGCAACTGACCCTTCCGCCAGCCGCCGCGGCGACGAATCCGGCCGTGTCAGCAGCCCTCGCCCGCGTGCCCGTGCGGCAGGCTCCCCGGCGGCCCGGCGACCTCACGATCGGCGAGGCCGGATGGGAAGGCGTCAAGGCGCTGAAGGTCACGGCGTCGGTGCCGGACGCGGAGTCCAAGGCGGAGCTGTTCGTGGAAGGTCCCTCCGGCTGGTTCTTCGGCAAGGCCGAGCGCCAGCCCTCCCTGTCGCCCGTCCAGGGCGGGGCGGGCCGCCCGGTTGCCTTCACGCTCCCCGTGGAGCCGCCAGCGGACGCGTCCGGCCGCGTCACGCTGCGCCTGACCCTGGTCGCGGGTGCGCGTGCCATCGAGAGCGAATTGCCCCTCGACGCGCCGGCAAAGGCCCCCTAATTCAGGGCCGTTCCGCTATGCCGGACCCTTCCATCGGAGAGAGAGAGAAGATGACGATCAGTGTCGGTGACCGCCTGCCGCAGGCCACTTTCCGCGTGATGACGGCCGAAGGGCCGCAGGCCCGCTCCACCGACGACGTCTTCGCCGGCCGAAAGGTCGTTCTGTTCGCCGTGCCGGGCGCCTTCACGCCCACGTGCAATAACAACCATCTGCCGGGCTTCCTCGCCAGGCGCGACGACATTCTCGCCAAGGGCGTGGACGCCATCGCCGTCACCGGCGTCAACGACGTCTTCGTCATGACCGCCTGGGCCCGGCAATCGGGCGGCGAGGGCAAGATCGAGTTCCTGGCCGACGGCAATGCCGACTTCGCCCGCGCCCTCGGCCTCTCCTTCGACGGTTCCGGCTTCGGCCTCGGCACCCGCTCGCAGCGCTATGCCATGCTGGTCGAGGACGGCGTCGTGAAGGTGCTCAACGTCGAGGACGGGCCGGGCAAAGCCGAGGCCTCCGGCGCCGACGCGCTGCTCGCCTCCATCTGAAGGCCGCCGCCATGCCGGCTCCCGTCGTTCTCGATCCGCGGACGACCGGGGCCGTCGTCTTTGATGCCTACGGCACGCTCTTCGACGTCCATGCGGCGGTGATGGAGCGTGCCGCCGCGATCGGGCCGGCGGCGCGAGCGCTGTCGGACCTCTGGCGCGCCAAGCAGCTGGAATATTCCTGGGTCCTCTCGCTCGCCGGCCGCTACGTGCCGTTCTGGACGCTGACCGAGCGCGCCCTCGACCACGCGCTGGCGCGCTTGCCGGACGTCGATCCCGGCATCCGGGCCGCGCTGCTCGCCGCCTATCGCGAGCTTTCCGCCTTCGCCGATGCCGGGCCGTGCCTGGACAGGCTGCGCGCAGGCGGGCTGAAGACCGCCATCCTTTCCAACGGCGATCCAGCCATGCTGGCCGACGCGGTTTCGGGCGCGGGCCTGGCCGGGCGGCTCGATGCTGTCATCTCGGTGGAGGAGGCCGGCATCTTCAAGACCGCGCCGGAGGCCTACCGCCTGGTGGAGGCGCGGCTGGGCATCGCGCCCGAACGCGTGGTCTTCGTCTCGTCCAACCGCTGGGACGTGGCGGGCGCCGCCGCCTTCGGCCTGGATCCGGTCTGGATCAACCGGGCCGGGCTGCCGGACGAATATCCGGACCTGCCGCCGGTCGCCGTCGTCGCCTCGCTGGAGGCGCTTCGCGTCAACCCTTGAGGAAGAAGTCCCGCATGGCGGCGAGCGTCTCGGCCGGCGCCTCCTCGGCGAGGTAATGGCCGGAGGGCACGGAAAGCGCTGTGACGTCATCCGCCCAGTCCCGCCAGATCGCCTCCATGTCCGGATACCAGCGCCCGATCGGCCCCTTGCTGCCCCATAGGGCGAGCAGGGGACAGGCAATTGTCCTGCGGCCGCGATCGGCCTCGTCCAGCTCCCGATCGATCCCGATCCCGGCGCGGTAGTCCTCGCACATGGCGTGGACCGTCGCGGGGTCGGAGACCGCGGCGCGGTAATCGGCGATGGCTTCGGGCGCGAAGAAGGCGGTGCCGTTGCGGAAATAGAAGAGCTCGGGGTCGCTCGCGATCAGCCGCTCCGGCACGGGATGCGGCTGGGCCAGGAAGAACCAGTGCCAATAGCCCATCGCGAAGGCCATGTCGGTCCGGGCGAAATGCTCCGCCGTCGGCAAGATGTCGAGGACGGCGAGGCGGCTCACCGCCTGCGGATGGTCGAGCGCCAGCCGGTAGGCCACGCGCCCGCCCCGGTCATGGCCGGCGACCGCGAACCGATCGAAGCCGAAATGGCGCATCAGCGCGATCTGGTCCCGGGCCATGGCGCGCTTGGAATAGGGCGCGTGGTCGGCGGTGGTCGGCGGCTTGGACGAGCGTCCGTAGCCCCGCAGGTCCGGCGCGATCACGGTGAAGTCGCGGGCGAGGTCGTCCGCGATCTTCCCCCACATCATGTGCGTCTGCGGATGGCCGTGGAGCAGCAGCAGCGGCGGGCCTGACCCGCCGTGCCGCACCCGCAGTTCCGCCTCGCCGGTGGAAATGCGGTCGAGCGCGAAGCCCTCGAACATGGCCGCCGCCGTGCTCAGAGGCCCTCGAACAGGGCGGTGGAGAGGTAGCGCTCGGCGAAGGAGGGGATGATGATGACGATGTTCTTCCCCGCCGCCTCGGGCCGCGCGCCGATCTCCAAAGCCGCAGCGACGGCCGCGCCCGAGGAGATGCCGACCGGGATGCCCTCGATCCGCGCCACCAGCCGCGCGGTGTCGAACGCGGTCTGGTTGCCGACGGTGACGACCTCGTCGATCACGCCCCGGTCCAGCACGTCCGGCACGAAGCCCGCGCCGATGCCCTGGATCTTGTGCGGGCCGGCATTGCCGCCGGACAGGACGGGCGAATCCTCCGGCTCCACCGCGACGATCCTCAGCGTCGGGCGCCGGGGCTTCAGCACCTGGCTGACGCCGGTGACCGTGCCGCCGGTGCCGACGCCGGAGACGAAATAGTCGACCTCGCCGCCCGTGTCGGTCCAGATCTCCTCGGCCGTCGTCTTGCGGTGGATCTCCGGGTTCGCCGGGTTGCGGAATTGCTGCGGGATCACCGCGCCGGGGATCGAGGCCTTGAGCTCCTCGGCGCGGGCGATGGCGCCGCGCATGCCGAGCGGGCCGGGGGTCAGTTCCAGCTCGGCGCCGAGCAGCGCCAGCATCTTGCGGCGCTCGATCGACATCGTCTCCGGCATGACGAGGATCAGCCGGTAGCCGCGGGCCGCCGCCACGAAGGCGAGGGCGATGCCGGTATTGCCCGAGGTCGGCTCAATCAGCGTGCCGCCCGGCTTGATCTCGCCGGCGGCCTCCATCGCGTCGATCATGTTGACGCCGATGCGGTCCTTCACGCTGGCGATGGGATTGAAGAATTCCAGCTTGGCCAGGAGGTTGGCCTGGACGTTCTTCGCCTTGGCGAGCCGGTTCAGCCGCACGAGCGGCGTGTTGCCGATCGTGTCGGTGATGGACTCGTAGATCCGGCCGCGACCGGGCTTGGCGTTCGGGGTCTCAGCGGATGCGACCATGGCTCTGGCTCCTGCTTCTGTCCGGTTGTTATTTACGCACGGACCGCGAGATATTCAATAATCACACGATCAGATCGTGAAATCGATGGGGCGCGTTCCGGTGCCGAAGACCTGGCGCTCCTCCGCCGCCTTGCACATTTCCTCCACCGTCACCTTGTCGAGTTCGGCGAGGAAGGCGTGGCTGGCGCCGGCGACGATCGGCCCGACGACGAGGTCGACAAGCTTGGAATCGGGCACCGGCGGCATGGCGTCCTCGCCGGTCGCCTGCATCGCGGCGCGCACGATGTCGCCGGCCGTGACGCGGCGCCGCTCGCGGGCGAACTCGTAGCCGCCGCGCGGGCCGCGCACGCCCTTCAGGATGCCGGCCTTCACCAGCGCCTGCAGCATCGTCTCCAGATGCCGCGGCGGCAATTGGTGGCGCGCCGCCAGCACCTTGGCCGAAACCGGCGTGGGCCGGGCATGCAGGGCGACGTCGACCACGGCCGCGATCGCGAGCAGGCTGCGCCGGGACAACAGGATCATGAAGACCTCCGGAAACGGATCATGGGCGGCCGATGCCCGTGGAGCCGAAGCCGCCGGCCCCGCGAGCCGTCTCGTCGAGCGAGGACACCGGCATGGGCGTGAGACGGGCGACGGATGCGACGACGAGCTGCGCAATGCGCTGGCCCCGCGTCACCGTAAAGGGCTCGGAACCGTGATTGACAAGGATGACGCCGACCTCGCCGCGATAATCGGCGTCGATCGTGCCGGGCGCGTTGAGCACCGTGACGCCGTGCCTCAGGGCGAGGCCCGAGCGGGGACGCACCTGCGCCTCGAAACCGTCCGGCACCGCGATGGCGATGCCGGTCGGCACCAGGATGCGTGCGCCGGGTTCGATCACCAGCACCTCGTGCTCGCCGATCGCGGCTTGCAGATCCATGCCCGCGGCCTGCGCCGTGGCATAGGCCGGCGGCTCCAGTCCCTCGCCATGGGGCAGGATGCGCATGGGCAGGGCCGTCACGGACCCGCTCACGCCCCGGCCTCGCGCGCCAGCTCCGCGGCGACTTCGTTGACGAGGGCGTTGGCGACCTCGTCCTTGGGCATGAGCTGCCAGTCCCGCACCGCGTCGCGGGTGACGAGGTGGACGCGGTTGTGGTCCCCGCCCATCACGCCCGAGCCCGGGCTGACATCGTTGGCGACGATCCAGTCGCAGCCCTTGCGCGCGAGCTTGGCCTGCGCGTTGGCGACCACGTTCTCGGTCTCGGCCGCAAAGCCGACGAGCAGGCGCGGCCGTAAGGCCGAGCGCGCCACGCTCGCCAGGATGTCCGGGTTCTCGGCGAAGGCGAGGGCGGGTGTCCCGCTCCCGCTCTTCTTCATCTTCTGTCCGGCCGGCTGGTCCACCCGCCAGTCGGCGACGGCGGCGGCGAAGATGCCGGCATCGGCAGGCAGCGCCGCTTCCACGGCGGCCTGCATCTCCCGCGCCGTCTGGACCCGCACGACCGAGACGCCCGCCGGATCGGCGATCTCAACCGGCCCGGAAACCAGCGTCACCCGCGCGCCGGCCGCCGCCGCGGCCCGGGCGATGGCGTGGCCCTGCTTGCCAGAAGAGCGGTTGGCGATATAGCGCACCGGGTCGATGGGCTCGTGCGTGGGACCGGACGTGACGAGGACGTGCCGGCCCTTCAGCGGGCCTTCCCCCGGCTCCAGCATGGCGTCGATGGCGGCCAGGATGTCCTCCGGCTCGGAGAGCCGGCCCGGCCCCCATTCGCCGCAGGCCATGGAACCCTCGCGCGGGCCGACCACGGCGACGCCGTCGCCGACCAGCGTCGCCATGTTCCGCTGCGTCGCCGGGTGGTTCCACATCCGGACATTCATGGCCGGTGCGATGAGGATGCGCTTGTCCGTCGCGAGCAGCGCGGTCGACGCGAGATCGTTGGCGATGCCGTTCGCCATCTTGGCGATGAGATCGGCCGTAGCGGGCGCCACGACGACGAGGTCCGCGGCACGGGAGAGCTGGATGTGGCCCATCTCCGCCTCGTCGGTCAGGGAGAACAGGTCGCCATAGACCTTGTCGCCCGTGAGGCCCGCCACCGCGAGCGGTGTCACGAACTGCTCGCCAGCCTTGGTCAGGATCGCCCGCACCGACGCGCCGCGCCGGCGCAGCAGCCGCGCCAGTTCCAGCACCTTGTAGGCGGCGATGCCGCCGCCGATGATCAGGAGGATCCGTCTGTCCTGAAGCACGCCCTGCGCCCCCAATGCCGCGCAACCCTATCGGGACGGGCGGCGAAAATACAGATGGCACCGGGAATTATCAGATCAAGCGGCAGGGCTCACAGCGGCACGCCAAAAGCCTTCAGCGGCGGTATGATGTCGAGCCCGGGCGTCATGTGGATGCCCTTCATGCCGATATTCCGCGCGCCTTCGATATTGGCGGCCGAATCGTCGATGAACACGCATTGGCCGGCCTCGAGGCCGAACCGCTCCAGGAACAGCCGGTAGATCGCCGGGTCCGGCTTCAGCAGCCGCTCCCGTCCCGACACGATGATCCCGTCGAACAGGTTCAGGAACGGATAGGCCTCCGCCGTCACCAGGAACTTCTCCTGCGGGAAGTTGGTGATCGCGTAGACCGGCCAGCCCATGGCCTTCAGCCGCTCCAGCACGGCGACATTGGCCGCGATCGGCCCGGCGATCGTCTCCAGCCAGCGCGTGTCGAAGGCCGAGATCTCCGCATGCCACGTCGGATGGCGGGCCGTCAGATGGGCGATGGCCTCCGCATACGGGCGGCCGCGATCCTGTTCCAGATGCCAGGCCGGCGAACAGATCTCGGTCAGGAACCACTCGGCCTTCGCCGGATCGGGGAAGATCGTGCGGTACAGATAACGCGGGTTCCAGTCGAGCAGGACATTGCCGATATCGAAGACGACGGCGGGGATTTGGCGCAAGGTGCCGGGCTCCAGAAGCGGAAACCCCGCTTAGCGCAGCCGTTTCCCGACCGCCAGCCTCAGAACCGGGTCGTCAGCGCCGTGAGCCAGGCCGGGGAGGCCTGCACCAGGGCCGTCTCGATCGTCTTGTCCAGCCCGGTCAGGACGACGAGGCCGAGACCCGCGAAGACAAGGCCGAGCACGGTCTTGGCCGGGCCGCCGGCAGCCATGAGCCGGCCCCGCCAGCGCAGCAGCGCATCCCGGGACAACAGGCCGAGCAGAACGAGCGGCGTCGCGGCGCCGAGCCCGAAAACCGCCATCGTGGCGGCCACCTGGCCGAGGTCGCGCCCTTGCGCCGCCAGCACCGAGGCCGCGCCCAGCGTCGGCCCGATGCACGGACTCCAGACCGCGCCCAGCAGCAGGCCGACGCCGAACTGTCCGGGCAGGCCGCCGGTGGAGACGCCGCCGAAGCGCTGCTCCATCCAGTTGCCCATCGGGCCAGCCGCCGCCGCGACCCGCATGCTGAAGGCGGGCACCGCGATCGCGGCGCCGATCAGGATGAACAGGATCGCCGCCACGGTGCGGAAGACGCCGCCGTCGAGGCCGATGGAGAAGCCGATCGTGGCGACGAAGAGCCCGATCGTGACGAAGGAGAGCGTCAGCCCCGCCGCCAGCGCCAGCGGGCCGTAGCGGCTCTCCGACAGGGCGGTCCCCAGCACGATCGGGACGATCGGCAGGACGCAGGGCGAGAGGATGGAGACGAGGCCCGCCAGATAGGCGAGCCCGAGCGTGGCAAGCGACATGGGGCTCTGCCTTCAGAGGGCGGTGCGCAGCAGGGCCTCGATCGCGGCCGGGTTGGTCACGCCGACCGAGCGCCCGGTCTCCTTGTCTCCCCTGAAGACGATGAGCGTGCTCTGGCGCTGCGCGCCGAGCGCCCGCAGCGCATCCTTCTGGCTGTCGAAATCCACGACGAGGACCTGCATCGCCGCGAAATCCGGCTTCTGCGACAGGCTGGCGATGACCGGCTTCTGCGCCGCGCAGATATAGCACCAGGAGGCGGTGACCTCGATCAGGACCGGCTTCCCGCTGGCCTTCGCGGCGGCCAGCGCCTGCGGCGTGAACGGCCGGGACTCGCCGGCGACGGCCCAACCCGCCGGCATGAGCAGCAGGCCGGCAAGAACGGCACGGCGGGCGAGGGCGGAAGCGAGAGACATCGGACACTCCGGTGGGGAACGGTTTCGCTTGTCCGCTCTATCACGCGCGGCGCGGCGCGCATCCGCGCCGCCGCTTCACGTCCCCGTGTCCCGCCTCACGTCTGCGTGTTCCGGCCTCAGCCGCCGATATTGAACGCCGCCAGCGCCGCCATGTTGACGATGTCGCTGTCCTTCGCCGACAGCGACATGACCTGCACGGGCTTGTCGAGGCCGACGATCATCGGCCCGACCACGGTCGAGCCGCCGAGCTCCTGCAGCATCTTCGTGGAGATGGAGGCGGAGTGGAACGCCGGCATGACCAGCACGTTCGCCGGCCCGGTGAGCCGGGCGAACGGATATTGCTGCATCAGGTCGCGGTTGAGCGCCACGTCCGCGGCCATCTCGCCGTCATACTCGAAGTCGACCCGCATCCCGTCGAGGATCTTCACCGCCTCGATGACCTTCTGGGAGCGCTCGCCCCGCGGCTGGCCGAAGGAGGAGAAGGCGAGCATCGCGACGCGCGGCTCGTAGCCGAGGCGCCGGGCGACGCCGGCCGCCTCGATGGCGATCTCCGCCAGTTCCTGCGCGGTCGGCATCTCGGTGATCGCGGTGTCGGCGACCAGCACCGTCCGCCCGCGTGACAGGACCAGGGACACGCCGATGACGCGGTGGCCCGGGCGGGGGTCGATCAACCGGCGCACGTCCTCCAGCGCCGAGGAAAAGTTGCGGGTGGAGCCCGTCACCATCGCGTCGGCATCGCCGAGCGCCACCATGGCGGCGCCGAAATGGTTGCGGTCCTGGTTGATCAGCCGCTGGCAGTCGCGGAACAGGAAGCCCTGCCGCTGCAGCCGGTCGTAGAGATATTGCGCATAGACCATGTTGCGGTGGGACAGGCGCGCATTGTGCACCTCGATGCCCGGCTTGCCCTCCAGGTCGATGCCGGCGAAGGCCGCCGTCTCGTAAACCCGGTCCTCGCGGCCGACGAGGATCGCCGTGCCGAGCCCCTGGTTCACGAAGGACATGGCCGCGCGGATGACCTGCTCCTCCTCGCCCTCGGCGAAGACGACGCGCTTGGGGAAGCGCCGCACGCGCTCGAAGATGCGGTTGAGCGTGCCGGCGACCGGGTCGCGGCGGGCCGAGAGCTGCGCCTTGTAGGCGCGCATGTCGACGATGGGCCGGCGCGCGACGCCGGTATCCATCGCCGCCTGCGCCACCGCCGCCGGCACGACCTGGATCAGGCGCGGATCGAACGGAACCGGGATGATGTAGTCGCGCCCGAAGCGCGGGCGCGAGCCCTGATAGGCGGCCGCCACCTCGTCCGGCACGTCCTCGCGGGCGAGCTCGGCCAGGGCCCGCGCGGCGGCGACCTTCATCTCCATGTTGATGGAGGTGGCCCGCACGTCCAGCGCGCCGCGGAAGATGTAGGGGAAGCCCAGCACGTTGTTGACCTGGTTCGGATAATCCGACCGGCCGGTGGCGATGATGATGTCGTCGCGCACCGCGTGGGCTTCCTCCGGCGTGATCTCCGGATCGGGGTTCGCCATGGCGAAGATGATCGGGTTCGCCGCCATCGACAGCAGCATGTCGGAGGTGAAGGCGCCCTTGGCGGAGAGGCCGAACACCACGTCCGCACCCTTCATGGCGTCGGCGAGGGTGCGCGCCTTGGTCTCCACCGCATGGGCCGACTTCCACTGGTTCATGCCCTCGGTACGGCCCTTGTAGACCGCGCCCTTGGTGTCGCAGAGGATGACGTTCTCGTGCCGGACGCCGAGGCCCTTCACGAGCTCGGCGCAGGCGATGCCGGCCGCGCCCGCGCCGTTGACGACGAGCTTCACGTCGGACAATTCGCGCCCGGTGAGGGCGCAGGCATTGATCAGGCCCGCCGCCGCAATGATCGCCGTGCCGTGCTGGTCGTCGTGGAAGACGGGAATGTCCATCAGCTCGCGCAGGCGGCTTTCGATGATGAAGCATTCCGGGGCCTTGATGTCCTCCAGGTTGATGCCCCCGAAGGACGGGCCGAGATAGCGCACCGCGTTGATGAATTCGTCCGGATCCTCGGTGTCGACCTCCAGGTCGATGGAATCGACGTCGGCGAAGCGCTTGAACAGGACCGCCTTGCCCTCCATCACCGGCTTGGAGGCGAGGGCGCCGAGATTGCCGAGGCCGAGGATCGCGGTGCCGTTGGAGATGACCGCCACGAGGTTGCCGCGCGCCGTGTAGTCGAACGCCGTGGACGGATCGTCGGCGATCGCCTTCACCGGCACCGCGACGCCCGGCGAATAGGCCAGCGACAGGTCGCGCTGCGTCGCCATAGGCTTGGTGGGGACGATCTCCAGCTTGCCCGGCCGCCCCTGCGCATGGAACAGCAGCGCCTCCTGGTCCGTGAAGGTGGGGCGCGAGCGGCGCGGCTTGTCGGTCATGATGGCGTTGTCCGGCGTTATTCTTGTGCGGGGCCGGCACCTTACGGAGCCCGTTCGTAGCCCTCAACCCTGCTCCCGTTGAATTCGTGCACGGGTTGCCCGAACGTCACGACGCCGCTAAGCCGGACGACATGACGGACCTGCCTTTCCGGACCGCGGCGGATGCCGCGCGGTCCCGCCACGGTTTCCTCACCCTCGACGAGACGGCGGCCCTGGCGGAGCGCGGCATCGTCGTCTTCGACCCGGCCTCGACGCTCGTCGCCCGCGCCGCGGTGCTCGCCGAGGGCGTGACGCTCTGGCCCGCCACGCAGGTGCGCTGCGCCGATGGCGGACGGGTCGAGATCGCTGAAGGCGCGGTCCTGTGGACGGGCACGCGCCTTGCCGCCGAGGGCGGGATCATCACCGTCGGGTCGGCAACCTCCATCGGCGAGGAGGGCGGCTTCACCATCGTGGCGGAAGCCGGCCGGACCATCGCGATCGGCGCCGAGGCGCGGCTTCGCGGCGGCGGCACGCTGGAAGGCGAGTGCGGGATCGGCGATGGCGGCCAGATCATCGGTGCGATCCGCGCCCGCGACATCCGCCTCGGCGCCGGCGGCTCCTGGCGCGAGCCCGACCCAGACCGCCGCGGCGGCGTCCTGAAGGGCGTCGGCGTCGCGCGCGGCCTGGCCGTGCCGTCCGGCTTCACGCTGCAGGGCTTCGGCGTCTTCGACGTCGCCGACCTGAAGCCCCAGAGCTTCTTCCATCCCAGGGGCTCCCGATGACCGCATCGCCGTTTCCGCCGGACGGTCTCGAGCTCGGCCTCGGGCTTCTCGCCATGGGCCGCAGCTGGGGCGTCGCCGGCGCCGCGCCGCCGTCGGACGCGGATGCGATGCAGCTCCTGGAGACGGCGTTCGGGCTCGGCATCCGGGTGCTCGATACCGCGCCCGCCTACGGCTCCAGCGAGCGCCGCCTGGGCCGTTTCCTGTCGGGCCTGGCGGCGGCCCAGCGCGAGCGCCTCGTCGTCATGACCAAGGCGGGCGAGAACTGGGACCCGGATGCGGGCAGCACGGTCGACCATTCGGCGGACGGGCTGAGGCGCAGCATCGACGCTTCGCTCGCGCTGCTCGGCCGCATCGACGTGCTTCAGATCCACAAGGCGACGGTGGACAACGTCGCCTCCGACGGCGTCGCGAAGGCCATCGCCTATGCGAAGACGTGCGGCGTGCGCTGGTTCGGTGCCAGCGTGCCGGACCTGGCGACCGGCGAGGCCGCCATCGCCGCCGGGCTCTACGACACGCTGCAATTCCCGCTCAACGCCGCGGCGGCGACGCTGGCCCCGCTCGCTGGGGACATCGCCTCCGCCGGCGGCTTCGCCATCGTGAACCGCCCCTTCGCCATGGGCGCGAGCGTGGCGCAGGCCGGCGATCCGGCCGGCCCGGCGCGTGAGGCCTTCCGCTTCGTGGGGGCCCATGTGCCGCGCGGTGTCGTGCTGACCGGGACGGGCAAGGCCGCCCATCTCATCGAGAACGAAGCCGCTTTCCGCCAAGCCATGGCCGTTCACGCCTGAAGGTCACGGCCTTATCCACGGCCGATCCGTGGCCGCGGCGTGAAACGCCCCGGCCGATTTGCTAGCGTCCGGCCATGGATGCTCTGGTTCCCCGCTCCGCCTTGAGCGAGCCGCCCGCGCCCGCGCGCGGCGGGGACGAGCGCGTCACGCCGATGATGGCGCAATATATCGAGATCAAGGCCGCCAATCCGGACTGCCTCCTGTTCTACCGGATGGGCGATTTCTACGAGCTGTTCTTCGAGGACGCGGAGATCGCCTCCCGCACGCTCGGCATCACGCTCACCCGTCGCGGCAAGCATCTGGGCGAGGACATCCCCATGTGCGGCGTGCCGGTCCATGCCGCCGACGATTATCTCCAGCGCCTCATCGCCGCGGGGCACCGCGTCGCCGTCTGCGAGCAGACCGAAGACCCGGCCGAGGCGAAGAAGCGCGGCTCCAAGTCGGTGGTGCGCCGCGATGTCGTTCGCCTCGTCACCCCGGGCACGATCACCGAGGAGCGCCTGCTGGAACCCGGCCGGGCGAACCTCTTCGTGGCGATCGCCCGCCGCCGCGCCGGCGACGAGGCCCATGTCTACGGCCTTGCCGCCATCGATATCTCCACCAGCCGCTTCGTCGTCTGCGAGGTGCCGGGCACCGCGCTCGCCGCCGAACTCGCCCGGCTGGAGCCGCGCGAGATCGTCATGGCCGACACGATCCATGACGATCCCGACCTCAAGGGTCTCTGGCGCGACACCCGTGCCGCCATCGTGCCCCTGCCCCGCGACGGGCTCGACGCCGCCTCCGGCGAGAAGCGCCTCAAGGACTATTTCGGCGTCGCATCGCTGGACGCCTTCGGCCAGTTCGGCCGCTGCGAGATCGCCGCCGCCGCCATGGCGCTCGCCTATGTGGAGCGCACCCAACTGGCCGCCCGGCCGCCCCTGTCGCCGCCGATACGGGAGGAGGCGGGCGCCGCGATGGCGATCGACGCGGCGACGCGGGCCAACCTCGAACTGACCCGCACCCTTTCAGGGGAGCGGCAGGGCAGCCTCCTCGCCGCCATCGACCGCACCGTGACGCCGGCCGGCGGGCGCCTCCTCGCCGAGCGCCTCGCCGGGCCGCTCGTCGATGTGGGCGCGATCCGCCTGCGGCAGGATTCCGTCGCCTTTTTCGTCGAGGCGCGGGACCTGCGCGAGCGCGTGCGGCAGGCGCTCGGCCACGCACCGGATATCGCCCGCGCGCTCTCGCGCCTGCTGCTGGACCGCGGCGGCCCGCGCGATCTCGCGGCCCTGCGCGACGGCCTCACCGTGGCGCTACAGCTCGGCCGCAGGCTGGACGGGGAGCCCGACTGCCCGGCCGAGATCGGCGCCGCGGCTCTCGCGCTCTGCGCCATCGATCCCGACCTGCCGCAGCGCCTCGCCGCCTGCCTTGCAGACGATCTGCCGCTGCTGAAGCGCGACGGCGGCTTCGTGCGGGAGGGATGCGAGGCGGCGCTCGACGAGGCGCGCCTCCTGCAGAGCGACAGCCGCCGCTACATCGCCGCGCTCCAGGCCCGCTACGCCGCCGAGACCGGCTGCCGGACGCTGAGGATCAAGCATAACGGCATGATCGGCTATTTCGTCGAGGTGCCGCAGCAGGCCGGCGAGGACTTCCTGCGCGAGCCGTTCAACCAGCTCTTCGTCCATCGCCAGACCATGGCGGGCGCCATGCGCTTCTCCACCGTCGAGCTCGGCGAGCTGGAATCGAAGATCGCCTCCGCCGCCCAGCGCGCCGTGGCCATCGAGCTGTCGCTCTTCGACGGGCTGACGCGCGCGGTCGCCGCCGCGCAGGACGCGATCAGGCGCGCGGCTGATGCGCTGGCCGTCATCGACGTCTCCGCCGCGCTCGCCGATCTCGCGGCCGATCTCGGCTGGTGCCGGCCATTGGTGGAGGAGGGGCTCGCCTTCCGCATCGAGGCGGGGCGCCATCCGGTCGTGGAGGCCGCCTGCCGCCGGGACGGCCAGGCCTTCGTCGCCAACGGCGCCGACCTCTCGCCGCCGGACGGCGAGCGCGCCGGCCTCATCACCCTGCTGACCGGCCCGAACATGGCGGGCAAGTCCACCTATCTGCGCCAGAACGCCCTGATCGCCGTGCTCGCGCAGATGGGCGCCTTCGTGCCGGCGACCTCGGCCCGGATCGGCGTCGTGGACCGGCTGTTCTCCCGCGTCGGCGCCGCCGACGATCTCGCCCGCGGGCGCTCCACCTTCATGGTGGAGATGATCGAGACCGCCGCCATCCTGAACCAGGCCGGCGAGCGCGCCCTCGTCATCCTCGACGAGATCGGCCGCGGCACGGCGACGTTCGACGGCCTGTCCATCGCCTGGGCGACCATCGAGCACCTGCACGCGCAAAATCGCTGCCGGGCCCTGTTCGCGACCCATTATCACGAGCTCACGGCGCTTTCGGACACGCTGCCCCGCGTCGCCAACGCCACGATGCGCGTCACCGAGTGGAACGGAGAGGTCGTCTTTCTCCACGAGGTCGTGCCCGGCGCGGCCGACCGGTCCTACGGCATCCAGGTCGCGCGCATCGCCGGCCTGCCGGCGGCGGTGATCGACCGCGCCCGCGCGATCCTCACCGAGCTGGAGAAGACCGACCGGGAGCGTCCGGTCGCCCGCATCGTCGATGACCTGCCGCTCTTCTCCGCCGCTCTCCGCCAGCCGCCGCCTGCGCAGGCCGCGCCGGTGCGTGACGCGCTGCGCGAGACACTCGAGGCCATCGACCCGGACGAGCTCACGCCCAAGCAGGCGCTGGAGGCCTTGTACCGGCTCAAGGGCGCCGCCCGCGAGGGCTGAGCCTCACGCCAGCCGCAGGTGCCGCACGGGCCGTCCCGGCGCGAGCGCCGCCGCCGCACGCACGATGCTCTGCGCGTCGAGGCCGAAATGCCGGTAGAGGTCCTGGATCGTGCCGGTCTGGCCGAAATGCTCGACGCCGAGCGCCCGCATCCGGTGGCCCTGGACAGAGCCGAGCCAGCCGAGCGTCGCCGGGTGCCCGTCCACCACCGAGACGATGCCGCAATGGGGCGGCAGGCCGGCCAGGAGCCGCTCCACATGGGAACGCGCCTGGGGCAGGCCGTGCTCGCGGGCGCGCTGCGCCGCCGTCCAGCCGGCATTGAGCCGGTCGGCGGAGGTCACCGCCAGGAGCCCCACATCCCGCCGGTCCTCGGCAAGGAGGCCCACGGCCTCGATCGCCTCCGGCGCGAGCGCGCCCGTATAGGCGATGACGATCTCCGCATTGGGCCCCGGCCGGCGCAGCCAGTAGCCGCCATTGACGATGTCCTCGGCGAGCGCCGCGTCGATCTGGCGGCGCGGCTGCTCGATGGAGCGGGTGGAGAGCCGCAGATAGACCGAGCCGCCGGCCCGGTCGCGCAGCCAGGTCGTGTCGTCGGGCTCGCCCTCGCCGTCGCGCTGCATGTAGTCGAAGGCGAAACGCATGATCGTCGCCAGTTCGTCCACGAAGGCCGGCTCGAACGAGGCGAGCCCGTCCTGCGCCATGCCGATGAGCGGGGTGGCGATGGACTGGTGGGCGCCGCCCTCCGGCGCCAGCGTCACGCCCGACGGCGTCGCCACGATCATGAAGCGGGCGTCCTGGTAGCAGGCATAGTTCAGCGCATCGAGACCGCGCTCGATGAAGGGATCGTAGAGCGTCCCCACGGGCAGGAGCCGCTCGCCGAAGATCGAGTGGGAGAGGCCCAGCGCCGACAGCATCAGGAACAGGTTCATCTCGGCGATGCCGAGTTCCATGTGCTGGCCGGAGGGCGAGAAGTCCCAGGTGAAGGTCGAGGGTATCCGCTCGGCCTTGAAGATGTCGGTCATCGCCTCGCGGGCGAAGAGCCCGCGCCGGTTCACCCAGGCGCCGAGATTGGTCGAGACCGTTACGTCCGGGGAGGTGGTGACGACCCGGTCCGCGAAGGCATCGTCGCGCTTGGCGATTCCATGCATCAGGAGGCCGAAGCCCTGCTGGGTCGACATGGCGGGCTGAAGCTCCACCTCGAGCCGCTCCGGGACCGGGACGGCGGCCGCGCTGCGCCGGCGCGTGCCTTCCGCATGGAACGGCGCCGCCGCCACGAACCGGCGCAGGGCCTCGGCGTCGCTCACGCCCTCGTAGGGCTCCCATTCGTGGCCGTCGCGGATGTTCAATTCGCGCTTCAGCGCCTGGAGCTGCGTCGGCGTCATCAGGCCGGCATGGTTGTCCTTGTGGCCGGCCAGCGGCAGGCCGAAGCCCTTGATCGTGTAGGCGATGAAGCAGACCGGCCGGTCATGCCCCCGGGCACGTTCGAAGGCCTCCAGGAGCTTTGGCAGGTCGTGCCCGCCCAGATTGGTCATCAGGGCGGAGAGCTGCGCATCGCTGCGCCGCTCGATCAGCGCGCTGACCTCGCCCTGGTCGCCGATATCGTCGAGCAGGCGCCTGCGCCAGGCGGCGCCGCCCTGGAAGGTCAGCGCCGAATAGAGCTGGTTCGGGCAGGTGTCGATCCAGCGCCGCAGCGCCTCCCCGCCGGGCTCGGCGAAGGCCGCCTCCTGCAGCGTGCCGTTCTTGATGATCTCCACGTCCCAGCCGAAGGAGCGGAAGATGGCCTCGAACCGCTCCCACAGGCCCTCCCGCACGACGGCGTCGAGGCTCTGGCGGTTGTAGTCCACCACCCACCAGGTGTTGCGCACCCCGTGCTTCCAGCCCTCCAGCAGGGCCTCGAAGATATTGCCTTCGTCCATCTCGGCATCGCCGAGCAGGGCGATCATCTTGCCTTCCGGGTGACTGAGGCCCCAGCCGCGGGCGCGCAGGTAATCCTGTGCCAGGGCGGAGAACAGCGTCTGCGCGACGCCGAGGCCCACCGAGCCGGTGGAGAAGTCCACGTCGTCGATGTCCTTGGTGCGCGACGGATAGGACTGGGCGCCCTTGAAGCCGCGGAACGTCTCCAGCTTCTCCCGCGTCTGGTTGCCGAACAGGTACTGGATCGCGTGGAAGTTCGGGCTCGCATGGGGCTTCACCGCGACCCTGTCCTCGGGGCGGAGCGCGGCGAAATAGAGCGCGGTCATGATCGTGGAGAGCGAGGCGGACGACGCCTGGTGCCCGCCGACCTTCAGCCCGTCCTCGCTGGGGCGGACATGGTTGGCGTTGTGGATCGTCCAGGTCGCGAGCCAGCGCACCTTGCGCTCCAGCTCGGCCAGCGCCGCGATCCCCGCTCGGTCCATGGCTGTCGTCTCCCTTGCGGCGGAACGATAGCGCATCCGCGCGCTCCAGGATTGCCAAACCGGATTTGGCGAAGCCCGCGAGCCCGTTCCCGTCCTGTTCTTGACCCGGCCCGCCGCGCTGCTACGGTGATCCCATTGCTGATGGGATATTTTTCATGGTCGTTCGCGTCGCCACGGTGGCGTTCGAGGGCATCGAGGCGCGTGCCGTCGACGTGCAGGTGCAGATTTCGCCCGGCTCCGTCGTCTTCACCGTGGTCGGCCTGCCCGACAAGGCCGTGGGCGAGAGCCGCGAGCGCGTCCGCTCGGCGCTGATCGCCTCCGGCCTCGCGCTCCCCGCCAAGCGCATCACCGTCAATCTCGCCCCGGCCGACCTGCCCAAGGAGGGCAGCCATTACGACCTGCCCATCGCGCTCGGCGTCATGGCGGCCATCGGCGCGATCCCGGCCGACGCGCTGGAGGGCTTCACCGTGCTGGGAGAGCTCGCGCTCGACGGGCAGATCACCGCGGTCGCCGGCGTCCTGCCGGCGGCGGTCGCCGCCAACGGTCGCGGGCAGGGGCTCATCTGCCCGGAATCCTGCGGGCCGGAGGCCGCCTGGGCTTCCGCCGACATGGAGGTGCTGGCGCCGCGCTCGCTGATCCAGCTCGCCAACCATTTCAAGGGCACGCAGGTGCTCTCCCCGCCCGCGCCCGCCATCGCCGCGCCGGCAGGCGCGCTGCCGGACATGCGCGACATACGCGGGCAGGAAAGCGCCAAGCGCGTCATCGAGATCGCCGCCGCCGGCGGCCACAACCTCCTCATGAACGGGCCTCCCGGCGCCGGCAAGTCGATGCTGGCGAGCCGCCTGCCGTCGATCCTGCCGCCGCTCTCGCCCCGCGAGCTGCTCGAAGTGTCGATGGTCCATTCGGTCGCGGGCCTGCTGGCCGAGGGGCGGCTCACCGACCGCCGTCCCTACCGCGCGCCGCACCATTCGGCCTCCATGGCCGCGCTCGTCGGCGGCGGGCTCCATGCGAGGCCCGGCGAGGTGTCGCTCGCCCATCACGGCGTGTTGTTCCTCGACGAACTGCCCGAGTTCCAGCCGCAGGTGCTGGACAGCCTGCGCCAGCCCATCGAGACCGGGGAGGTGCTGATCGCCCGCGCCAATCACCGCGCGGTCTATCCCGCCCGCTTCCAGCTCGTCGCCGCCATGAATCCGTGCCGCTGCGGCCGGGCGACCGAGCCCGGCTATGCCTGCCGCCGCCAGCCCAATGAGCGCTGTATGGCGCAGTACCAGGCGCGCATGTCCGGGCCGCTTCTGGATCGTATCGACCTCGTCATCGAGGTGCCGCCGGTCTCCGCCGCCGATCTCATCCTGCCCCCGCCGTCCGAAGGCTCAGCGGGGGCGGCCGCGCGGGTGGCGCGGGCCCGCGCCATCCAGGGCGCGCGGTTCCAGGCGCTGGGCGCCGACATCGCGGTCAATGCCGCCTGCCCGCCGGGCCTCATCGAGGAGGTCGCGCGCCCCGATGCGGACGGGGCGCGGCTCCTGAAGGACGCCGCCGACGCCATGCGGCTCACCGCGCGGGGCTTCCACCGCGTGCTCAAGGTCGCGCGCACGCTGGCGGATCTCGACGGCGAGCCGAAGGTCGGCCGCCTGCACCTCGCCGAGGCTTTGTCCTACCGGGCGAGCGTCGACAGGGTGACGCCGGAGGCCAGCGGCAGCCTCAGCGCGGCGACGGCCAGGGCCTGATCGCGGCCTTTCAGGGCGTGGTCGCCGAGCGGCACCGCCGCGATCCCCTCCGGCAAGGCGGGGATCAGGTCGAGCAGCGAGGCCGAGATCAGGACATCCTCGCCGAGCTCCTTGCACAGCCCTTCCAGCCGCGCCGCCACGTTCAGCGTGTCGCCGAAATAGGCGATCTTGTGCCGGTCGACGCCGATCTCGGCGGTGACGATCGTGCCGGCATGGAGCGCGGCCCTCACGCGCGGCGGCTCGCCGAAATCGCGGACCCAGCGCTCGCGCTCCTTGTGCAGCGTCGCGCAGATATCGGCGAGGCACCGGATGCAGCGCGCGTTCTCGATGCCCCGCGCCAGCGGCCAGCTCACCATGGCGAGGTCGCCGATATAATCGTCCACCGCGCCGCGATGGCGGCGGATCGGCTCGGCCATGGCCGCGAAGATCGTGCCGAGCCATTCCTGGGCCCTGAGGTCGCCGTGCTGCTCGGCGAAGGCGGTGGAGCCGACGACGTCCACCAGGAGGAACACCTTCTCCTCCCGCACCGGCCGGTAATAGCGGCCGAGCATGAGGTTCACGAAGGTCTGCGCGCCCAGAAGATCGCGGGTGCGCACGATGAGGACCATCATCGCCGAGACCGCGAGCGCATAGATGAGCACGCGCGGCGTCACGCCGACGATCTCGCCCCAGCTGCCCGGCAGCAATTCCAGGGCCCAGACGATCGTGCCGCCGATGGCGTTTCCCGTGACGATGAGGACGACATAGGTCGCCTCGGCCAGCAGCACGTAGAGGACGGGCGGCCGGCCGCGCAGCCAGGCCTGGAAGCGCGGCAGGACGAGCCCGCGCTCGAAGGCCATGATGCAGGCGCCCGTGAACACGCCGAAGATCGCCGCCGCGAGCGGGCTCGGCCCGCTCACCAGCAGGTTATAGAGCAGGCCCGCTCCCGCGCTCGCCGCCAGGACGCCGACCCACAGCCAGAATCGCTGTCCGACCATGCCTGAGCAAAGCCCTGCGCGCTCACGATGCAAAGCGATTTCCCGCGATGCTGACAATTGTCGGCATCCCGCTCACCGGTTCCAAACCACGTTTCCTCGGTCTTCCTCAACCTGCCTGCGCGATGGTCGCGGCGGGACATGACCGGCGCTCAACGCCGGCATGCGAGGCGCGGACGGAGACGATGCTGCTCGAACTGGCGGACCACATGGTCGTCATCACCGGCGCGATCACGCTGGCGGGGCTGCTTGCGGCGCTCGCCATGCTGCGCCGTGGCCATAAGCCGTTCCACGCCGAGATCGAGCGGCTGCAGGACCGTCTGTTCGCGATCGCCGAGAGCGAGGAGCGCTACCGCAGCCTGATCGAGGCGCAGGGCGACCTGATCGTGCGCGAGGACGCGGCCCGCGTCATGGCCTATGCCAACGAGGCCTATCGCCGGATGGCCGGCGTCACCGCCGCGACGCCTGTCGCCGACATCCCGCATGTTCCCGTCCTGGAGCGGACCGAGCCGGTCGTGCGGCCCGACGGCTCGCGCCTGATCGACGAGAAGGTGGAGGCGCCCGACGGCGAGCGTTGGATCTCCTGGGTCGAGACCGTCGTCATCGACCGCGAGGGCCGGTCGGAGGTGCTGCGGGTCGGGCGAGACGTCACCGAGCGTGTCACCGCCGCCGCGGCCCTCGAGGAGGCCCGCCGCAAGGCGGAGGCCGCCAACGACGCCAAGTCCCAGTTCCTGGCCATGGTCAGCCACGAGGTACGCACCCCCCTCAACGGCATCCTGGGCATGGCGGGGCTCCTCTCCGACACCCCGCTCTCCGCCGAGCAGAAGACCTATGTCGGCGCGGTGAAGTCGTCCGGCGAGGCGCTGCTGTCGCTGATCGACGAGATCCTGGACTTCTCGCGCATCGAGGCCGGCCGGCTGGACCTCGTCGCGGCCCGGTTCGACCTCCACCAGCTCGTGGAGGGCGTGGTGGAGCTCCTGGCGCCGCGCGCCCAGGGCAAGGGGATCGAGATCGCCGCCTCGGTCGCGCTCGGCGTGCCGCAATTCGTCATCGGCGACCGGGACCGCCTGCGGCAGGTTCTGGTGAACCTCGCCGGCAATGCCGTGAAATTCACCGATGCCGGCGGCGTCGGCATCCGCCTGTCGCGCGGCACGGCGGGCTTCATCGAGATCGAGGTCGCCGATACGGGGCCCGGCATTCCCGAAGCCAAGCTCGATGCCATCTTCGAGCGGTTCGAGCGCGTGGACGCCTCGGCCTCGGGCGCCGCGGAGGGCACCGGGCTTGGCCTTGCCATCTCGCGCCGCATCGTGGAGCGCATGCAGGGCCGCATCGGCGTCGCCAGCGCGCCGGGCAGGGGATCCACCTTCACCATCGCGCTGCCCCTGCCGGACGCGGACCGCAACAACCAGGCACCGGCGCGTCCGGACCTGTCCCATCGCCGCGCCCTCATCGTGTCGCGCTCGCCGTTCGAGGCGCCGTATCTGATGAGCCGGCTCGAGGAGGCTGGCGGCGTCGCCGAGCGGGCGACCAGCGTGGCGGCGGCCGAGCGGAGCCTCGGCGCAAGGGCCTACGACCTTCTCATCGTCGATTGCGCCCTCGGCGATGCCGCGACCAAGCGCTTGGCAGCGGCGGCTCGGCGGCACGGCGTCAACCGCACCCTGGTGCTGCTCTCGCCCTTCGAGCGGCGCGAGTTCGGCCCGCCGCATGCGGCCGGGTTCGACGGCTATCTCGTCAAGCCGATCCGGCCGCGCTCGCTCTTCGCCCGCCTCAGCGACGAGCCCGCGGCCCCTGCCGAAGGCCCGGCCAGCGAGGAACGCGCCGCCCGCCCGGCACCGGCGCCCGTCCACGTGCTGGTCGCCGAGGACAACGACATCAACGCCCTCCTGGTGACGCGCCTCATCGAGAAGCTCGGCGGCACGGTGGAGCGGGTCACCAACGGGCACGACGCCGTCTCGCGGCTCGGCTCGCGGTCGCGCCGCCGCTACGATCTCGCCTTGCTCGACATCCGCATGCCGGGCCTGGACGGCATGGCCGCCGCCCGCGCGGTGCGCGCCGCCGAACATGCCCGCAACGTCTCCCCCGTGAGACTGGTCGCGGTGACGGCGAACGTCTCCGCCGCCGACCGGGAGGCAGCCCATGCCGCCGGCTTCGACGACTTCCTGCCCAAGCCCATCGACCCGGCCGCGCTGCAGGCCCTGATCGAGGCCTTGCCCGCGCCGCGCCGCCGCCGGAGCCGCGACGCCGAGACCGCCAGGCGCGCTGCCGGCGCGCCTTGACAGCCGGCATCGGGCGGACCGACAAGGTCGCCCATGCCGTCCACGCCAAAGCCCCGGCTCGACATCGTCCTGTGCGCCCCGCGCGGCTTCTGCGCGGGCGTCGTCCGCGCCATCGACGCGGTGGAGAAGGCGCTCGCCCTCTATGGCCCGCCCGTCTATGTGCGCCACGAGATCGTCCATAACCGCTACGTGGTGGACGGCTTGAAGCGCAAGGGCGCGATCTTCGTCGACGAGCTGTCGGAGATCCCCCACACGACGGCGCCGGTCATCTTCTCCGCCCACGGCGTGCCCAAGGCAGTGCCGGACGAGGCGGCCGGCCGCAGGCTCTTCGCCATCGACGCCACGTGCCCGCTCGTCACCAAGGTTCACCGCGAGGCCGAGGTCCATCACCGGCGCGGCCGCCATGTCGTCCTCGTCGGCCATGCGGGCCATCCGGAAGTGATCGGCACGATGGGGCAATTGCCCGAGGGCGCGATCACGCTGGTGGAGACGCTCGCCGACGTCGGCAGCTTCACGCCGCCGGCGGGGCAGGAGCTCGCCTATGTCACCCAGACGACCCTCTCGCTGGACGACACCCGCGAGATCGTCGAGGCCTTGAAGGCGCGGTTCCCGGGCATCGTCGATCCCCACAAGGAGGACATCTGCTACGCGACGACCAACCGCCAGGAGGCGGTGAAGGCGGTCGCGCCGCAGGTGGACGCCATGCTCGTCGTCGGCTCGCCCAACTCGTCCAATTCCCAGCGCCTGCGCGAGGTCGCCGAGCGCGCCGGCTGCCGCGTCTCGCGGCTCGTCCTGCGGGCGCAGGACATCGACTGGAGCGAGCTTGAGGGCATCACGCGCCTCGGCCTCACCGCCGGCGCCTCGGCGCCAGAAATCCTGGTGGAGGAGATCATCGACGCCTTCGCCGCGCGCTACGCGGTGGAGGTCGAGACGTTCTCCACCGCGTCGGAGAGCGTGTTCTTCCCGCTGCCGCGGGCCCTGCGCGAGCAGGCGGCCGAGTAATGGCGGTCTATACCGAGATCGGCGAGGACGAGCTGGCGTCCTTCCTGACGGCCTACGATGTCGGCGAGGCCTTGTCGGTCAAGGGCATCGCCGAGGGCGTGGAGAATTCCAACTACCTCCTGCATACACGGGCCGGCTTCTTCATCCTGACCCTCTACGAGAAGCGGGTGAGGGAGGGGGACCTGCCGTTCTTCCTCGGCCTCATGAACTATCTGGCATCGCGCGGCCTCACCTGTCCGCTGGCGGTGGCGATGCGCAGCGGGGAGACGCTGGGCCGGCTGGCCGGCCGGCCGGCGGCGCTCATCACCTTCCTCGATGGCGTCTCCGTGAAGCGCCCCAATGCCGGCCATTGCGGCGAGGTCGGCGAGGCGCTCGCCCGCTTCCACGAGGCCGGCCGGGATTACGGCCTGTCCCGGGCCAACGCGCTCTCCATCGGCGGCTGGCGGCCGCTGGCGGAAGCCGCGGGCGCCCGCGCCGACGAGGTGCGCTCCGGCCTCGCCCGGCGGCTGGACGAGGAACTCGCCTCGCTTGAAGCCGGATGGCCCGGCGGCCTGCCGCAGGGCGTCATCCATGCCGATCTCTTCCCCGACAACGTCTTCTTCATCGGCGGAAAGCTCTCCGGCCTCATCGACTTCTATTTCGCCTGCAACGACGCGCTGGCCTACGACCTCGCCATCTGCCTGAACGCCTGGTGCTTCGAGGCGGACGGCTCGTTCAACCTGACCAAGGGCCGCGCGATGATCGCCGGCTACGAGCGGGTGCGGCGGCTGGGGCCGGAGGAGGTCGAGGCGCTCCCCGTCCTGTGCCGGGGGGCCAGCATGCGCTTCCTGCTGACGCGTCTCGTCGACTGGCTCAACGTGCCGCCCGGCGCGCTGGTGAAGCCCAAGGACCCGCTGGAATACGACCGCAAGCTCGGCTTCCACCGCCTCGCCCGCTCGGCCGCCGATTACGGGCTGGAGCGGTGACGAAACGCGTCACGATCCATACCGACGGCGCCTGTTCCGGCAATCCCGGCCCCGGCGGCTGGGCGGCCCTCCTCGTCTATGACGGGGTGGAGCGGGAGCTCTCCGGCGGCGAGGCGCTGACGACCAACAACCGCATGGAGCTGATGGCGGCGATCAGCGCGCTGGAGGCCCTGAAGCGCCCCTGCGCCGTCGATCTCTATACCGACAGCCAATATGTCCGGCAGGGCATCCTTGACTGGATCCGCGGCTGGAAGGCGCGCGGCTGGAAGACCGCCGACAAGAAGCCGGTCAAGAACGACGATCTCTGGCGCCGGCTCGACGAGGCGAGGAGCCGCCACGACGTCGCCTGGCACTGGGTCAAGGGCCATGCCGGCAACGAGCACAACGAGCGCGTCGACGCGCTGGCCCGCGCCGCCTGCGAGGCGGCGAGGCCCGCCCGCTGAAGGCCGAAACAGATACGTCTTGGCGCTTCCTCACGCGGCATTGGCCATCGGCGCGCCGCGGCGCGGGGTTGACGGGCCGGTTGGGCGGGCGTCGATTGGGGCAACCTTTCTGACCTGTCGCGGAGCACGCCGATGAGCTGGCATTCCCAGACCTGGAACTGGTTCGACGGCGCCTGGATCGAGGGCAATCCGCCCCTGATGGGCCCGCGCTCCCACGCCTTCTGGCTCTCGTCCTCCGTCTTCGACGGCGCCCGCGTCTTCGAGGGCGTGATGCCCGACATCCGCGCCCATGCCGAGCGCGTGAACCGCTCCGCAGCGACGATGTCGCTGAAACCCACCATGGAAGCGGAGGCCATCGTGGAGCTGACCCGGGAGGGCGCGAAGAAGTTCGGCCCCGGCGCTCAGCTCTACGTGAAGCCGATGTACTGGGCTGAGGCCGACGGCGCCTCCGTCATTCTCCCGGATCCGGATTCGACCCGCTTCTGCCTGTGCCTCTTCGCGGCGCCGCTGCCGCCGGCGGGCCATGGCATCGCGCTCACCACCTCGCGCTTCCGCCGGCCGAGCCTGGAGACGATGCCGACCGATGCCAAGGCCGGCTGCCTCTACCCCAATAACGGCCGCGCGCTGCGGGAGGCGAAGGC
The DNA here is from genome assembly GCA_027483945.1 of Hyphomicrobiales bacterium. GTDB lineage: Bacteria > Pseudomonadota > Alphaproteobacteria > Rhizobiales > Beijerinckiaceae > JAIXTM01. Next base: position 87,406 of record JAIXTM010000009.1, read on the forward strand.
GAGGGGCTTCGACAACGCCCTCGTCCTCGACACGCTCGGCAACGTCGCCGAGACGGCGACGTCGAACGTGTTCATCGCCAAGGATGGAACGGTTCGGACACCTGTGCCCAATGGAACGTTCCTCAACGGAATCACCCGCCAGCGGGTCATCGCCCTGTTGCGCGCCGACGGCGTCGAGGTGCAGGAAACGACGCTGACCCCGAAGGATTTCGAGGAGGCGGACGAGATCTTCACATCGGGCAATTATTCCAAGGTGACGCCGGTCGTCAGGCTGGAGAACCGGGACCTCCAGCCCGGCCGCTTCGGCAAGCGCGCACGCGAACTTTACTGGGACTTCGCCCATTCGGGCTGACGGCGGCGCGCCCGCCCCATAAGCTGCTTCCGACGCCGCCAGGCCAGGAGGTTTCCCAGAATGCGCAATGCCTTGCTCGCCGGTCTTGCCGCCCTGGCCCTGACGGTTTCCACGGCCCTCGCCGCCGAGCGGGTCGACCTCGAACTCATCCTCGCCGCCGACGGGTCCGGCTCCATCGACGACGACGAACTGATGCTCCAGCGGAAGGGCTGGGCCGACGCGCTGACGAGCCCCGAGGTCCTGGCCGGCATCCGCGACGGGCTCACCGGCTCCATCGCCGTCATGTATTTCGAATGGGGCGGGCCCTCGTCCCAGGTCGTGATCGTCGACTGGCAAATCGTCAGGGACGAGGCGAGCGCCCGTGATTTCGCCCAGAAGCTGGTCTCCCGGCCACGCGGCGCCTATGGCTACAATTCCATCTCCAACGCGGTGGATTTCTCGGTCCGCCAGGCCGAGGGCAACGCCTTCGACGGCCAGCGCAAAGTGATCGACGTCTCCGGCGACGGCCCCAATATCGGCGGACGGCCGATGGAGCTTGCAAGGCGCGATGCGGTGGAAAAGGGCTTCACGATCAACGCTTTGGCGATCCGCCGCCCCGGCGGCCGGGCCCTGCGCGGCGAGCCGCTGGAGGATTATTACGCCCGCGAGGTGATCGGCGGCCCCGGCGCCTTCGTCGAGATCGCGGACGAGACGCGGCCTTTCGCCATCGCCGCTCGCCGCAAGCTCGTGACCGAGATCGCCGGCGTTCCCGCTCCGACACGTCATGCGGATTCGGGCGCTGCCCTGCGGCGCTAAGGAATTACCGGCGAAGCGGCACCTTCAGCAGCTTCGCCCCGACCAGCGCCGTGCCGCCATAGGCGAGCCCGCCGAGGATGGCGAGGGCGGCCAGGGTCAGCATGGCAGGGTTGAGCGGGCCGAACGCGCCGATCCGCCCGGCGATCGCGGGCGTTCCAAACCAGATGGCAAGGGCCAGCGCCAGGCTCGCGGCCATGACCAGCGCCAGCGTCCGGCCAAGCACCGCATCGGGTTTCGTCCAGCCGCGCCTGAGCGCCACGGCGTAAAGCAGCAGCAGGTTCGCCCAGGCGCCCACGGCCGTCGCCAGCGCCAGGCCCGGCGCGCCGTAGCGCGGCATCAGGACGAGCTTGAGCGCCACGTTGAGACCTATCGCGGCGAGCGAGATCACGACCGGCGCGGTCGTGTCGCCGCGGCTGTGGAAACTGGCGATCGCCGAGCGGATCAGCACGATGGCCGGCAGCCCGGCGGCATAGGCCATCAGCACGGCCCCGGCGGCCTCTGCGGCGGCGCGGTCGAAGGCGCCGCGTACGAAGACCGCCTCCATGATCAGGACCGGGATCATGAGAAAGGCGACGGCGAAGGGCGCCGAGAGGATTAGCGTGAGGCCGATCGTGCGGTTCTGGGCCCGGTGCGCGCCTGCTTCGTCCGCATCCGCCAGCCGCCGGCTCATCGTCGGCAGGAGGACGGTCCCGGCTGCGATGCCGATGACCCCGATGGGCAGCTGATAGAGCCGGTCCGCGTAATTGAGCGAGGATGCGGCACCCGTGCCGGCCAGCGTCACCAGGATCGTGTCGGCGAAGAGCGCGATCTGCACCCCGGCAGCGCCGAGGGTCGCTGGGACCAGGCGCTTCAGGAAGCCTTTCACCTCGCTGTCGAGGCGCGGGCGCACGGCGAGCGGTGTGGCGTCGATCCGCGCCGCCGCCGCCAGCAGGAGCAGGAGTTCCAGGAGACCGGCGGCGAACACGCCCCAGGCGGCCGCATGCGCCGCGCTCGGGAAGAGGACCGCGGCAGCGAGCGCCGCGACGATGGAAACGTTGAGCAGGATCGGCGCTGCGGCCGCCACCGCGAAGCGCTCATGGGCATTGAGGACGCCCGACAGAAGCGTAACCAGCGAAACGAAGAGGAGGTACGGGAAGGTGATCCGCGTCAGCGTCACGGCGAGCGCGAAGAGCGCCGGATCGTCCCGGAAACCCGGGGCCAGAACGCCGACCAGCTGCGGCATGAACGCGATCGCGAGCGCCGTCACCGCGATCAGCGTCAGCCCGAACAGGGCGGTGACGCGGCCCGAAAACAGCCGCGCCGTCGGCGCGCCCTGGCGCGTCAGCAGCCGCGCATAGGCCGGCACGAAGGCCGCGTTGAAGGCGCCTTCGCCGAAAATGGCGCGGAAATGGTTCGGGATCCGGTTGGCGACCACGAACGCGTCCATCAGCGGGCCGGCGCCGAGGATCGCCGCCATGACGATCTCCCGGGCAAGGCCTGTGACGCGGGAGACCAGCGTCCAGCCGCCGACGGACAGGATCTGGCGCAGCATCAGGCGCGCTCGCCCGCCCGCTCGTCGCGCTCCCGCGGCAGCGGCGGAGGCGGGCCAGCGCCGATGCGCTCGCCGACGAGATAGAGCGGCCGGCGCTTCACCTCGGCGAAGATGCGCCCGACATAGGAGCCGATGACGCCCAGCGAAATGAGCTGGATGCCGGAAAAGAACATCACCGACACGATGATGGACGGGAAGCCCGGCAGGTCCGTCCCAAAGAACAGGGTCCGCAGCAGGAAATAAAGGGCGGTCAGGATCGAGATCGCCGAGATTATGAAGCCGAGATAGGTCGAGATCTTCAGCGGCACGGTCGAGAAGGAGGCGATCCCGTCGAAGGCGAAGCGGAAGAGCTTGCGGAAGCTCCATTTCGTCTCGCCGAAGAGCCGGTCATCCACCACGAAGGGCACGCCGACGGACGGGTAGCCGATCCAGGCATAGAGACCCTTGGAGAAGCGCGCCCGCTCGCCCATGGCCCGCAACGCGTCGATGCCCTTGCGGTCGATCAGGCGGAAATCGCCCGCGCCGGGGGGCAGCGGCGTCTCTCCGAAGGCATCGAACAGCCGGTAGAACGACCGGGCGAAGGCCTTCTTCAGCGCGCTTTCGCCGTCCCGGTCGGTGCGCTGGCCATAGACCATGACATAACCTTCGCGCCATTTCGCGACGAAGTCCGCAATCGTCGCGGGCGGGTGCTGCAGGTCCGCGTCCATAATGACGACCGCCTGGCCGCGGGCATGGTCGATACCGGCGGCGATGGCGATCTCCTTGCCGAAATTGCGGCTGAGCGAGACCGCGCGGAAGCGCCCGTCCTCGGCATGGACCTCCCGCAGGCCGGCGAGCGTCCCGTCCCGGCTGCCGTCGTTGACGAAGATGACCTCCCAGCGGTCGGTCAGCCGGTCGAGCACCGGTACCAGCCGCTCGCGCAGGGGCCGCAGGTTCTCCGCCTCGTTGTAGACGGGCACGACCACGGAGATTTCGGGGGAATCGGCTGCCGGCACGGATGCGCCTCCAGAACGTCGCCTCCGCGTTGTGGCCGCGCTCCTTGCGGAAGGCAAGGCAGAAAGCCGGCCTTACCGGCGCCGCGGGGAGCCGCTATCAGGGTGCGATGAGCCAGGCCGCCTTCATCCTCTGCGCAGACGATTACGCCATGACGCCCGGCGTCAGCCGCGGCATCCTCGACCTCGTGGAACAGGGCCGGCTCTCGGCGGCGGGCTGCATGACCAATCGCCCGCACTGGTCTGAATGGGGACCGAGGCTGCTCGCCCATCGCGGCGAGGCGGGGATCGGGGTTCATCTGAACCTGACCCTGGGCGCCCCGCTCGGAGCAATGCCGCGCGTCGCGCCGTCGGGCACGCTGCCGGCGCTGCCGGACGTCGCCCGCGCCGCCTTGTCAGGTGCCGCCGCATTCGCCGAAATCCGGGCCGAGGTCGGGCGGCAGATCGACCGTTTCGCCGAGATCGCCGGAGGCCCTCCGGATTTCGTCGACGGGCATCAGCATGTCCATGTCCTGCCGGGCGTCCGGCGGGCGCTGCTCGGCGTGCTGAGCGAACGGGGCCTCGCGCGCTCGGGTCTATGGCTGCGGGATCCCCGGGACACGCTCGGCGCGATCGGGGCCCGCAAGGTCGCCGCCGGCAAGGCCGCCGCCGTAGCCGCCCTCGCGACGGGCTTCGGCGCGGCGGCACGACATGCGGGCTTTCTCACCAATCGCGGCTTTGCCGGCTTCTCGCCCTTCGATCCGTCCCGCGACTACGCCGCCGAGTTCGCGACCTATCTAGAGAAGCCAGGCCCGGCCCACCTCGTCATGTGCCACCCCGGCGAGATCGACGACGAATTGCCGGAACTGGATCCGGTCGTCGGCACGCGGCCGCAGGAATTGGCTTTCCTGAAATCCGATGCGTTCCCGGCGCTGCTGGCCGCACGGGGCCTGCAGCTTGTGACAGGCCCCGCTAGAGACACCTGACACAACAAAACGGGGCCCGAACGGGCCCCGCTTCGATCTCGTTAGGTCCGGAAACTTACTTCGCGGCCGCGTCGTACCGCTCTTCGACGTATTCCCAGTTCACCAGGTCGTCGAGGAAGGCCTTGAGGTAGTCCGGCCGGCGGTTGCGGTAGTCGATGTAGTAGGAGTGCTCCCACACGTCGACGCCCAGGATCGGCGTGGCGCCATGAACGAGCGGGCTCTCGCCGTTCGGGGTCTTGGAGATTTCGAGCTTGCCGTTCTTCACCGAGAGCCAGGCCCAGCCGGAGCCGAACTGGCCGACGCCCGCGGCGATGAAGTCTTCCTTGAACTTCGCCACCGAGCCGAGGTCCTCGGCGATCTTCTTCTCCAGCTTGCCCGGCAGCGCGCCGCCGCCCTTGGGCTTCATCCACTTCCAGAAATGGAGGTGGTTGTAGTGCTGGCCGGCATTGTTGAAGAGCGCCTGGTTCTTGCCGTAGGAGCCCTTGACGATCTCTTCGAGGCTCTTGCCCTCGAATTCGGTGCCCTTCAGCAGGTTGTTGCCGTTGTTCACATAAGCCAGGTGATGCTTGTCGTGATGATATTCCAGCGTCTCCCGCGACATGTAGGGCTGGAGCGCGTCGTGCGCGTAAGGCAGGTCGGGGAGGGTGAAGGTCATCGCGATCTCTCCTGGTTGGCAGCGCCGAGCGGGCGCGGCGGCACGGTCAGTTTCGAGCCCGGCTGGTAGTTAAGTGCGAACCCGTTCCATGGCAATGGAATGGAACTGATTCGTTGCTCGCGCATTCAGCGCTGGTAGGCTGCCGCTTCGGCAAAGGAAGGGCATCATGTTGAGGACGATCCTGGGACTTGGGGTGGCGATGATCCTCGCCGGCCTCTATTTCGTCTATGCCGGGATCGATTACATTGTCCTCGAGCGCGGCTGGACCATGGTGATCGCCGGCACGACGCTGGGCTCGGCCGGGGCGATCCTGGTCGGCTTGTGGGCCGTCGGACGCGAATTGCGTGCCCTGCGCGAGGTCAACGCCTTCCGGGCTCCCACCCCGATCGAGCCGGCTCTGCCGCGCGACCCCGAGGCATCGGCGCGGCCCGCGCCGGAACTGCCGGTGGTCCCGGTCATCGCGCCCGTCGGCGCCGGCCTTGCCTCCGCTGCCTCGGCGGAAGCCGTCAGCGAGACGCTGGTGGACGATGCCGCCGGGACCGATGCGCCGGACGACGATGGCGACGTGCTCCGCCGCCCCGTCCCGGCCGATGGGATGATCGCGCCCACGGCAGCCAGGCTTGATGCCTCCCCTGCGTCGGATGCCGCGGCCGCGGACGACGGCGCGGATCATCGTGAACCTGTGGTCGCGGACCTGTCCCCCGGCCTCATGCCTGCTTCCACGGCCGAACCGGCCCGCGAGTTCACGCTCGATGCCGTTCCCGGACCCATCGTCGAACCGCCGGTCTCGACCCGCGTCCACGAGGACGCGGCGCCCTCGCTCGACATCCGTCCGACCCGCGACGTGCCGAGCGAGGCCGACGCGCCGCTGCTTAAGCTCGACGAGGAATTGTCGGTCTCTGACCTTCTGCGTGCCCCGGAGGCGGCTTCGGTCGCTGAAGAAGAACCTGCGCCCCCGGCGGCGGAGCCGCTACCAGAGCCGGAGCCTGCCCCGGAGGTGCCGCCCTTCGATGTCCCGACGGTTGTCGGGAGCTACGCGTCCGGCGGCCATACCTACGTGATGTTCTCGGACGGCTCGATCGAGGCGGAGACGCCGGAGGGCGTCTTCAAGTTCGGCTCGCTCGACGAGTTGAAAGCCTTCATCGCGTCCGGCGAGGCACGGCCCGAACCGGTCATCTGATCAGGGCGAGGACGTCCCGGAACGCCGGGTTGTCGGCGCTTTCCAGCCATTCGAACAGCGCCATCTCGACCGTGGCCACCGCGATTCCGGCGTCGCGGGCCCGCATGATGGCTATATCGCGGTCCGGGTCGCGGCGGCTGCCGATCGCGTCCGCCACAAGGACCACGCGCAGGCCCTGCGCAGCGGCGGCGAGCGCCGATTGCAGCACGCAGACATGAGCCTCCGTCCCGCAGACCAGCAACGTGTCGCGTCCTTTCAGCCGCAGCGTCTCCATCCGCTCGCGCAGCGGCTCGCTGCCGTGGCAGGCAAAGCTCCGCTTGGGCAGGATGGCGGCCGCGTCACCTGCGGCTGCGATCACATCCCCCCGTGTCGGCCCGATCTTGTCGGCACAATGCTCGCTGATCGTCGCCGGCACGCCCAGAAGCCGGCCGCCCGCCAGCAGGATCCCAGCCCGCGCCGCGACGGTTTCGCCATCGGCGATGGCCGGCACCAGCCGCTCCTGAAGGTCGACGGCAAGCACCTGGCACCGGTCGCGCCTGAGGATCATGTCTTCGTCTCCGCGAGACCGACCGCCGCCAGCGCGAAGGCGAAGACCAGGGCCACCTCCTTCAGATGATCGAAACGTCCCGAAGCGCCGCCATGGCCGGCGGACATGTTGGTGCGCAGGAGGACTGGCCCGCCGCCGGTCATCGTGGCGCGCAGCTTTGCCACCCACTTGGCCGGTTCCCAATAGGTGACGCGCGGGTCCGAGAGCCCGCCCATCGCAAGGATCGCCGGATAATCCTGCGGCCTGACATTGTCGTAGGGCGAATAGGACAGGATCGCTTCGAAGGCCGCGGCGTCGGCCGCAGGGTTGCCCCATTCAGGCCATTCCGGCGGCGTCAGCGGCAGTTCGGCGTCGAGCATCGTGTTCATCACGTCGACGAAGGGCACGTCGGCGACGATGGCGGCGAACAGGTCCGGCGACATGTTGGCCACCGCGCCCATCAGCATGCCGCCGGCGCTCCCGCCATGGGCGACGATCCGGCCGGGGCTCGTGTAGCCGGCGGCGCACAAGGCCCTGCCGGCAGCGATGAAGTCCTTGAACGTGTTCGGCTTCTTGTCGCGCTTCCCGTCCTTGTACCAGCGCCAGCCGCGCTCGGTCCCGCCGCGCACATGGGCGATGGCGTAGATGAAGCCGCGATCCACCAGCGATAGGGGATTGGTGCGGAAATTGGCCGAGATGGCGGTGCCGTAGGAGCCGTAGCCGTAGAGCAGGCACGGCGCCGAGCCGTCGAGCGCGGTGTCGACATGGTGGAGCAGCGAGACTGGCACGAGCTCGCCGTCATGAGAGGGCACCATCAGGCGCCGCGTCACGTAGCAGGCCGGGTCGTGCCCCGACGGCACTTCCTGCTGCTTGCGCAACGTACGGCTGCGCTCCTCCATGTCGTAATCGTAGATCTCCGCCGGCGTCGTCATCGAGGAATAGCCAAAGCGCAAAGTCGCCGTGTCGAACGCGTAGCCGGGCAGCAGCCAGAGCGAGTAGGTCTCCTCGTCGAAGGCGATCTCGTGCTCTTCGCCGTCCCCGAGCCGGCGCACCACGATGCGCGGCCGGGCGTCTTCCCGCTCCAGTCGCACGAGATGGTCGCGGAAGACTACGTGGGACACGATCAGCGTGCCGGGACGGTGCGGCACGACATCCTGCCACTGCGAGCGGCCGGGATTGGCCAGCGGCGCACCGACGATCTTGCCGTCGTCGGCACCGTCCGCATTCGTCTTGATGAAAAGGCGATCGCCATGATGCTCGACGCTGTAGCGCAGCTCGGGCTCCCGGGCGGCAACCAGATGGGGTCGGGCATCCGGGTCCGATAGATCGAGCAGATGGACCTCGCTCGTCTCGTGGTCGGCGATCACGATCGTGCCGTAGCGGCCCGACTGCGTCTCGTCCACGTCCACGAAATGGCCGGGATCCGTCGCCTCGTAGACGAGGGCGTCGTCGGTCGGGTCGGTCCCCAGACGATGTCGCATCACCCGGGACGGGCGATGGTTGTCGTCCAGCAGGACGTAATAGAAGGCGGTCGAGTCCAGGGACCAGACGATGGAGCCCTCCGCCTGGCCGATCGACAGCGCCGTGTCCTCGCCCGTCGCGAGGTCCCGAACCTTGATCGTGTAATATTCGGAGCCGCTGTCGTCGGCGCTCCAAGCCAGCAGTCTGTGGTCGGGCGAGTGGGCGGCATCGCCGAGATCGAAATAGTCCTTGCCCTGGGCCAACGCCTCGCAGTCCAGCAGCACGGCGACATCGCCGCTCGGGCCCTCGCGCCGGCAAAGCTCGGGATGCTCGGCGCCCTCCGCATATCTGGTGAAATAGTGCCAGGGGCCATCGGCCTCCGGCACGGTCGAATCGTCCTCGCGGATGCGCCCGCGCATCTCGCGCACGAGGCCGCGTCGCAGCTTGCCGAGCGGCTTGAGCACGGCCTCCGTATAGGCGTTCTCAGCCTTCAGGTGCTGGCGCAGTTCCTTCGGCAGCTTGCGCGGCGATTTGAGCACGTCCTTCCAGTTCTCCGCCTTCAGCCAGGCATAGTCGTCCCGCAGCACCTGGCCGTGCAGGTTGGTCTCGACGGGCCGCCGGGGAGCGGCTGGCGGCGGGGAAGGGGGCGTCAGGAAGCGCATGTCTTGGATGTCCGGCGGTCAAGCTGTTCAACGGATGGAGTCTAATATAGCTGGGACTTCGTCTAGCGGCGGCAATCGCCACTTGCACCATTTTTCCCAAGTGACGCTGCGGCATCATTGCGGATCGATGTCATTTCCCTTATTCGGGAAGCATTCGCGCGGTCGTGATTCATCTTGATGGTCATGCGCCGTGGTCGAAGCCTGTAAAATTTGAAATCAGTCCCCGCGCCGAATGTTCGCGCCGGGAGGATAACCTGGAGAGGCAAGACGCACATGGCGGACCAGAACGCGGCGGCGAACTTCATCGACCTGGCGGTCGAGATCGTCTCGGCCTATGTCAGCAACAACTCGGTCGCGGCCGGCGATCTCCCGGCTCTGATCAATGATGTCCATGCTGCGCTTCAGCGCACCGCGAGCGGGGTGGTGGAGACCCAGCCGGAAGTCCTGAAGCCTGCCGTATCGGTGAAGAAGTCTGTTACTGCCGACTACATCATCTGCCTCGAGGACGGGAAGAAGTTCAAGTCGCTGAAGCGTCACCTGCGCACCCAGTACAACATGACGCCGGAACAATACCGCGAGAAGTGGGGCCTGCCGGCCGATTATCCCATGGTCGCGCCTAACTATGCCGAGGCCCGCTCGCGCCTCGCCAAGGAGATGGGTCTGGGCCAGCAGCGCCGGAAGACCGCCGGCCGTCGCGCCCGCGGCTGACCGACCGCATCGCCGGAAAGGCCGTCCTGGCGGGCGGCCTTTTTTGGTGCGCATGATAGGAATAAAATCATTTTCTGCTTGCGTACCGGTGACCTGCATGCTACCCGTCAGAATAGGATTTTTAGCCTATTCGGAGGGTATGTCATGGTCAAGACGCGAAAGGGTGGATCCTGTAAGGCCCGTCGGGATGCGAAGGTTGGAGCGTCCATGGACAGAGAGACCGCGCGACTCCTGTCCGGGCTTGCCGATGCAGGCGCCCATGCTTTTTCGGGACCGACCGGCGGGCTCATCCTGAGGCGTGCCTCGGGCGGCGTCTCCCTGGGCGGCGGCGCCTTCTCCGATGCGGCCGGCAACGATCTGGTGGCTCAGGATCTGGCGCGCTGGGAGCGCGACGGAGGCCGGGCGCTCCTGCGCATCACCGATCCGGGACGGGCGCGCCTGGCCCGCGAGGCCGCGGAAGACGAGCCCTTCGCCGCGCAGCATCGCGACGAGTCGCGTCGGCAGGATGAGCAGGGGGCCCCGGTGCGGGTCAACCTGGCGGAAAACCCGCTCGACTGGCTGAGGCGCAGGCAAGGCGGGGGCCTCATCGACGACGCGGGCTTCGATGCCGGCGACCGGCTGCGCCGCGATCTCACGATCGCCGCCATGCTGCCATCCGTGACGTCGCGCTGGGATCCAACGCCGCGCGGCGACCGTGCGCCCCGCGATCCTGGCTCGGCGAGCGACAGGACGATCGCCGCGCGCCAGCGCGTGCGCAGGGCTCTGGATGCGGTTGGCCCGGACATGGCAGGCATGCTCGTGGATGTCTGTGGCTTCCTGAAAGGCCTGCAGCAGGTAGAGGCCGAGCGCGGCTGGCCGCCCCGCGCCGGCAAGGTCGTTCTCGCTTTGGCGCTCGGCCGCCTCGCCGCCCATTACGGGTTCCGATCCGAGGTCCGTGGCCCGGACCGGGCCTCGGGCAGCTTTGCCTGGCGCGACGCCGGCTGAAGGCTAACCCGCAGCCTCGGCCGCATCGCGACGGATGCGGTCCACCATTGAGCGCACGCCGTTGGAGCGCTGCGGCGTCAGGTGCTCGGAGAGGCCGATGCGGGAGAACAGCTCCCGCACGTCCCGCGCCATGATCTCTTCCGGCGTCAGGCCGGAATAGAAGGCGACGATGATGGCGACGAGTCCCTGGACGATGTGGGCGTCGCTCTCGCCCTGGAAGAACAGCGTCGTCCGGCCGTCCGGGCCGGGCCGGATGTCGGTCCGCAGCCAGACCTGGCTGGCGCAGCCCCGGACCCGGTTGTCTTCGCTTTTGTCGGCCTCGGGAAGCGGCGGCGCGTCCTTGCCCACCTCGATCACGTAGCGATACCGGTCCTCCCACTCTTCGAGCAGGGCGAAGGTTTCGACAATCTCGTCGATCGTGGCGGGCATGGCGGTCCGGTCGCTGCAGTCGCCTGCCATATAGGCCGGTTCGTGCGGGGTGACGAGTGCGCGCTAGCGCAGCACGTCCTTGGCCGCCGCTGCGGCGCCGGCGAGCCTCGCCATGGCTTTCAGATCGAGGTCCCCGCGCTGGGCCTTCATCAGCGCCTCACCCGTCTCCTGAGCATCCCGCAAGACGGGGGAGGCCATCAGTTGCGCTTCCGCCTGTCCGTCGCGGAGAGGCGACCAAGCGTAGACCAGACCTATCGCAAGGGCGCAGCGCAGGAGGAACGACATCGGACTCTCGAAACGTCGTTGATGATCGGCGGGATGATCATGGCAGCTGCGGATGGAGATCGCGTGTGGCCATCGGCTCAAATCCGCGGCATCCCGTTGATGTCTCGTTCACCATGCCGGCCGGGCAGGTCACCTCCCGTTTACGCTAAGCGACGAATTGTCCGTTTCCGGCGCAAGCGGGCCGCGGACGGACCGTCCTTTAGCGTTGGCTTAAACCGGGAGTGCCAGTCTCCCGGTCAAGACAGACAGGGACGCGCAAAAATCGGCGCGACTGGGTTCCACGTGTTGCGTTCGCCGGCATCCATCGCCGCCTTCCATGACCGCGTCGCGGCGCTCGTCCATCCGGACGCAGGCCGCGAGGCCAACGAGCGCGTCCGCCACGTGCGGTTCATGCTGACGCGCCTTGCCGCAGGCGTGGCTGGCCTGGCGCTGCTGCCGCTCTATCTGGCGCTGTTCGGTCGCCTCGGTGCCTTCGAATCGCTTGTCGCGGTGATGGCGATGATGCCGCTGGCCGCCGTCGCACTGCTTTCGCTCACCGGTCGCCTCGACCTCGCTCATGCCATTTCGGCGGCGGCCCTCGCGGGCATCATCACCGTCGGCGCTGCGGCGACGGGCGGCCTCGCTTCGCCCTTCCTGGTCGCCCTTGTGCTCGTGCCGCTGGACGCGGTCCTGTCGGGTTCGCGCCGGGCCATGGCCGCGACGCTCGCCATTGCCGTGCTGTCCCTTCTCGCGCTTGCGACATTCGCCCCCGAGGCGGGTGCGGCGGCGAACGATGCGCTCACCGTGAGGATCGCCAGCGCTGCGGCGCTCGTCGCCGTGCTGGCGCGCGTCGGCTGGCTCGGCTTCGCCTTCAGCACGGGCGCCGCCGAGGCCGCCCGTGCCGCATCGCTGCGTGACGCGCGCCACCAGGCGGTGCTCGACGCCATGCGGGACATCGTCGTCTGGCAAAGTGCCAACGGCCAGGCCGGCTTCGTCAGCGCCGCCGGCGAGACGCTGCTCGGTGCGCCGCGACGCGTCCTGGTCGGCCGTGGCCTGTTCGAGCGCGTCCACGTGGCCGATCGCCCGGCCTATCTGAAGGCCCTGGCCGATGCCGGCCGTGCCCAAGGCAGCGTGACGGCCGAAATCCGCCTGCGCACCGACGCCGACGGCGCCGGTTCCGACCGGGCGCCCCGCTTCGTCTGGATGGAAATGACCGCCCGCCGTGCCGCTTTCGGCGACAGCGACGCGATGGTCGTCACCGTGCTGCGCGATATCGGCGTTCGTAAAGATCAGGAGGCGGCAGCGGAGGCCGCCCGCGCTGAATCGGCCCGCGCGGTCGAAACGAAGGATCGCTTCCTCGCCACGGTCAGCCACGAGCTTCGCACGCCGCTGAACGCCATCATCGGATTCTCGGAAATCCTCGGCGGTGACGCGATCGGCGAGATCGACGAGGCCCGGCGCAAGGAATATGCGGGCATCATTCGTTCCTCCGGCGAGCACCTGCTCGACATCGTCAATGCGCTGCTGAACGTTTCCAAGATCGAAAGCGGCTCGTTCGATGTCACGCCCGAGCCCTTCGACATGCGCCAGCTCGCCCATGCCTGCTGCGATCTCGTTCAGCTCAAGGCGGATGGCGGCTGCATCAACCTGGTGCGCGACTGGCCGGCCGATCTTCCCGAAGTGAACGCCGATCCGCGCGCCTGCCGGCAGATCCTGATCAACCTGCTGTCCAACGCGCTGAAATTCACGCCCTCCGGCGGCACGGTGACGGTTTCGCTGCGCCGGGTCGGAGAGGAAATGGTCATGGCCGTGCGCGACACCGGCATCGGTATCGCGGAGGCCGATCTCGGCCGGATCGGCGATCCGTTCTTCCAGGCGCGGTCATCCTATGACCGGCCTTACGAAGGCACGGGCCTCGGCCTGTCGGTCGTGCGGGGCTTCGTCGGCCTCCATCGTGGCCGGATGAGCGTCGAGACCGCGCCGCGCCAGGGCACGACCGTGACCGTGTCGCTTCCGCTGGACTGCCGGATCGACGGGTTGCGCAGCGCCGGGCCCGCCACGATCCACGCCATCGCACGGCCGCCCCGGAACGAGGTCGCCCCCACTCCGCTGAAGAGGATCGCCTGAGATGAGCGCCCACGGATATGCCCACGCCTATGCCGGTGACGGACGGCCCCAAGGCCGACGTGCGCCGGTTCAGCGGCGCGAGGGCATGGCCATGCGGCTGCTTGCGGAAGCCGGCCGACGCCCGTTCCGCGCCTTCGGCATCATCCTGGCCATCGTCATGGCCGGCCTTATCGTCGTCAACGCCGTCGGCATGCAGGAGCGACGCCATCCGGCCCCGCTCTTTTCGCTGAAGGCGCCTGCTCCGCAGGCTCAAGGCACGGCGCCGGCGCAGCCGCGGGCCGCCTCACCGGAACCGGCGCAGCAGGAGCGCCGCGCCCCGCTGGTCGAGCCGCCGGCCCGGCCGCAGGATCTTGCCGCGCCCCCGCGTTCCGCTCCCGCCAGCCGCGACCCGATCGGCGACCTGCTGCGCGGCGGCGTATCCGAGCCACGCCAAGACGCACGCCAAGATGCACGCCAAGATGCACGCCCTGCGGCGACGCCGGCGCCTCCCGCTTCCCGGGAGCCCGAGGTGGCCGTCAATGGCCGCGTCGCCAACGCACAGCGGGCCCTGACCAAGCTTGGCTACGGCCCGCTCAAGGCCGACGGCGTCGTTGGCATCGGCACGCGCCTGGCGCTGGAGAATTTCGAGAAGGACCGCCGCCTGCCGCTGACGGGTGAATTGTCGCCGCGCGTGGCGCGCGAACTGGCGGCTGCATCCGGCATCGCCATCGAGTAAGGCTTGGCCGGCGGCTTTTCCGCCGCCGGGACCGACAATATGCGCCTGCGCAGCGACATCTGGGTCGCGGCCTATATCCGCCGCCGCAACGGGGAGAACAGCCCCGCCATGCTGCGCCGGCGCGGCGTCGCCGAGGCCGGCGCCATCTTCGTGAAGATCGACAGGCTTGACGGTACGGCCGCGCTCTACGGGCCGGCACCCCAGAGCCTGCTTGAGGAGGGCGAGGCCGGAAGGCTCTTCGCGCCCGTGACCGACGGCTTCGTGCCCGTGCCCGATGCGGAGGAGCGGCTTGCCCGCGAGATCCGCTTCGATCCCGACATCTGGATCGTCGAGGTCGAGGACCCGCAAGGACGCCCGCTGCTCGACATGCCAAAGGGCGTCTGAGCGTCACGCCTCGCGGCGCGGCACGGCCGGACGCTGGCCTGACAAGGTTGGCCGACGGGCGGAGGTGGCGCCCGGCATGGCCCGCACGCCCGACGGTGCCAGGAACGGCTGGTGCTCGGCCTGGCGCTCCGGGATGCGCTCCAGCCCCGCGATAGCCGCCACGATCCGGGCAGCGACCGCCCGGTCCGTGTCCCGCACCTGATCGACGAGCGCGAAGACGCGCGGGGCGGAATGCGAGATGGCCGGCTCGCGGTTGAGGAAGATAGCCGCCGCGTCCATGGCGCCCATGCCGATTGCGGTCAGGAGCAGCGCGAGCGATTCCCCGCTCCGGTCGCCGAGCATGCGGTCCGTCGCGGCCTGGTCGAGGCCGCTGGTTTCCGCGAGAGCGACGCGGAACGCTTCCGTTTCCCGGGCCCGGGCGAGCGCCACCAGGCGGGCGAGCGCGTCGGCTTCGCTGGCGGGCAGGGCTGGGCGGCCATCAAGCCCGGCCAGGGCGGCGACGCCCTTGAGGATCGCCATGCGGGTTTCGGCGAGAGCCTCCGGATAAAGGCAGGCCTTGTCCACCGCCGAAAGATCGGTGCGATCGGCGAGGTCCTGCGCCAGAACCGAGTCGTTCCGGGCCCGGACCAGCAGGCACTCGAGCGCCGGCCGGTCGAGGCGCAGTTTCTGGTTGGCCGCCAGGGCGCGATCGATGGCGGGATTGTCCCGCTCCAGCAGCGCGGCGACGACGGTGGCGGTGATGTCCGGGCGGCCGGCGACGGCCTCTGCCATGACATCCAGCCCGGAGGAGGCGATTACCTCCATGTCGGCAGCCTCCATGCGCCAAAGGCGCCGCGCCACGATTGCGGCCACGAGGCCCCCGCGCGCCAGCAATGCCGCGATGACCGCCGGCGGGGTTTCATCGCAGGCGGCGAGGCGCTCAGCCACGATGAGCAACCCGGCCTCGTCCACGAGCGGGATGGCGCCGAGTGCGAAGGTTTCGAACGCGGCGATAGTCGCCGGCGAATGGCTCATCGCGCCCACGAACAGGTCGGCCTGCACCCTCAGGAGCACCGCGTGCGCGGACGCACCGTCCTCCCGGGCGGATCGGAGCAGGTTGGGCAAGTCGGCAAGGTCGTGAGCGGGCATGGCGCGATCGTTTGGCGGGTGTGCGACCCACCTTCGCCCACGAACGTTAGAGCTTCGTTAACCTTGACGAATTCTGAATGCGCAGACCGGGCGCGAAGGCTGCGTTCCGGGTTCGACGAAGACGGAAGGGGATCGCACCAGGAGACGACCCATGGCCATCCAGCAACGCGCGACAAGCGCCGACATCCTCGCCTTTCCGGCCCACCGCGTCGCGCCGACGCGTGCCGAGCCGGGCCAGGAGGCGACCATCCTGTTCTTCACGGGCGTGCGCTACGAGCGCCACCCGGCTCCGCAGGCACACCGTGACGGCTCCCGTCCGGTTCGCAAGCGCCGCGGGTGAGAGCGGGATTTCAGCGACCTTCTCCTGACCGGCCGCCTGCCGCCGGGCGGCGCACCCATGCCGCGATCATGGCCGGTGCCCTAGGCCTTCTCGCCGCCGGCTGCGGCATGAACGGCGATTTCGGCCGGCCCACTCCCTCCATCTGGACCAGCACGATCCTGCCCGCTGCCGGCTTCGCATCGGGCGCCGCGCGGGGCGAACCGCCATCGCTCTTTGCGCTCACCGACGACGAACAGCAAATGCGCGACCGCGCCTGGCGCTACATCATGCCGGCGCACGAGAAGTCCTACTTTTACCGGGTGCTGGGCGAGCTGGCGCGAACGCATGTCCTGCCCAAGGAAGCGCTCGTCCCCGATCCCACGATCTACAAGCGCGCCATCTGGGCGACGACCGCCTCGCCCGTCTCGCGCTACCGCCGCCTCACCGACGACATCGATGCAGACCGGGCGCTGATCCCGCCCTTCGCGGCGGTGACGGCCAGGGTCGAGGCGGCGGACGATATCCGCCGCGGCGCCATGCGCCACCTCTCCGTGCAGGGCTATGAGCGCGAGAATGCCGAACTGCGCCTCGCCGAGAATGTCGGCTTGTCCATCTGGGTCTGCGAACTGATCGCCCAGCGCATCGAGGCCTACGACGTTGCGCTGAACGGACTGGTCGTCGAGGTGCCTCACAAGATAGCCGTCGAGAGCGAGCGGGCCCTGACGCGCCTGAAGCAGGACGCCGCAGCCTTCTGCGCCTCGCGCTGGCGCCTGCTGGAGCTGCGCCGCGCCGACGAGGGCCGCAAATCCCGCCGGGGCGTCGGTGAGCCCATCGTCGTGAAGGGCTGAACCGCCTATTGCGGCTGGCAGGATAGCGAGGAGACCAGCGCCCGGGCTTCCTCGCGCTGCGACACGAACGGCGCGTGTGCCCGCACGACGATCAGCCCGCGTGGCCGGGCGAGCGGAACCCGCAATTCGCCCGCCGGCGCTTCCTCCTCTCGGGCCTGCGCCGCTTCCAGCTGGCGCTGGGTCATCAGCGTCAGCGCGATGCCGCCGCGTGCGGCCGAACGGTCCGACAGCGCATAGACGACGCCGCCGAACTCGCCATGGATGGCGAGCGACTGCACGAGATCGCGGGTCACCACGCTGATCTTGTAAGGGCCGCGGCTGAGGTCGAAGGCGCAGGCCGACATTTCCACCGTGGGATCCGCGAAACGCGGGCGCACCGCGCCGTCTTCGGTGTCGAACAGCACGGTGGCCGCCAACGGGCTCGTCGCGACGATGCGCTGATAGGCACTGCTCGAACCCAGGCGCGGCATGGCCAGGATTGCGACGACGTGAACGAGCGCTCCCAGGACGAGGCCGGTCGCCAAGGTCAGGATGATGTGGCGCCGCCCGGTCATCGGCAGGCGAGCCTCCGGATGGCGGGGAGCGCGTCGGGACGCAGCGAGGAAACCGCGTTGGCGATCGGCGTGTCGTAGATCCGCAGAGCCAGCTCGAACGGAGCGTCCGCTGGCGCCGGCAGCCAGTTGCCGGGCTGGGGATCGGAGGCGACCGCGATGGTCGCCGGGCCGGACACCGGTCGCAGCACGTTTGCCGACGTCACGGCGTGGCGGTTGGACGGGTTCGGCACAAGCCGATGCTCGCGGTCCGACAGGGTCAGCGTCCAGGCCCGTCCTGCCGGAATGGAGCCCGTGACCGCGTAGGTGCAGGCGCCGGAGAGCGGACGTCCCGAACTGTCGGCCACGGCGACGAAGAGGATGCCCTCGCCGGCGCCCAGCGGCACGTCGCCGGTGCGGGCCACCAAGGCGAGCGCGTAAGGATCGGCACCGCCAAGGCGGGTGCCCGGCGCGGCCCACGGGCCCACCTGCACGACGCCGGGCTGCCAGCCGGAGGAGACGGACCAATAGGTCGCGCCGAGGCCGGTCACGGCCCCGATCGCAAGCACGGCGACGATCTGGATCGGAGACCTCACGGCAGGCCGGTGCGTCCCGTCTGCGGCGGAACGGGCCCGTCCAGAGCCGCCTCGCGGCGCCCGCTGGCCTGGTTGCGCCGGGCCCGGCTCTCGGCGAAGCCGCGCTCGATCTCGCTGAGCACGTCGAACGATTGCCGGGAGAGCGTGGCGGCCGATTGCTGGGGTGCGTCGCCCGCCGGCTGGGTCCCCGGCGCCTTGGCGATGGCGGGCTTGGGCGCGGTGTCCGGCAGGCCCGGGATCGGCTTCAGTTCGATGCCCTGATGGGCGAAGGCCATGATCTCATGCCACGTCATCGCCGGCACGGTTCCGCCGGTCATGTTGTTCATCGAGGTGGAATCGTCGTTTCCGTACCAGACCGCCCCGACCAGGTTCCCCGTGAAGCCGACGAACCAGGCGTCCTTGTAGGCGTTGGTCGTGCCCGTCTTGCCGCCGGCGCGGATCGGCGACATGTCCGCCCGCCGGCCGGTGCCGGCATCGACCACCGCGGTCAGCATCAGGTTCATGTCCGCGACGACATGCGGCGGGATCACCTGCTCCGGCGGCGGCCCGTTGCGGTCCGGGCGCCAGATCAGGTCGCCATGGGAATTGCGGATTTCCACCGCCGGCGTCGGACGCGCCTTGCGCCCGCCATTGGCGAGTGTCGCGTAGCCCGCGGCCTGATCCAGCACCGTGACCTCGGCCGAACCGATGGGCAGGGACGTGCTGTCCTGCAGCGGCGTCGTTAGGCCCATCTTGCGCGCCGTGTCCACGATCTTCGCCCGCCCGGCCTTGGCGTTGCCGCCGCCGAGCTCGATCGACATCTGGACCGGGATCGTGTTGATCGACTTGGCGAAGGCCGTGATTAGCGGCATCGAGCCGGCATAGGACCGGCCGTAATTGTTCGGGCACCAATTGCCGATGCAGACCGGCCGGTCGGTCACGACGGTCGTCGGCTTGTAGCGGCCGTGGATCAGGGCGGCCGTGTAGACGTAGGTCTTGAATGACGATCCCGGCTGCCGCAGCGCCAGCGCCCGGTTGAACTGGCTCTGGCCGTAATCGCGGCCACCGACCATGGCCCTGACCGCCCCGTCAGGCTCCATGATGACGAGAGCACCCTGCTTGGCCCTGTAGGAAGCACCGTGCTGGCGGAGCATCGCTTCCACCGTCGCTTCGGCCTTCTGCTGGATGGCGGAGTCGAGGGGGGTCTTGACGGTGAGCACCCGGTCGTCGCCCAGAAGGCCCCGGTCGCTCATGCCCTTGATCTCGCCGAAGGCCCAGTCGAGGTAATAATCCGGTGTGGGGTCGCGTCGCCGGTCGACCGGAGTCGCCGGGTTGCGCCGCGCCGCCTGGATCTGGCCCTCGCTCAGGAAGCCGGCCTCCACCATGTTGGAGAGCACGTCGTTGGCGCGCGCGCGCGCCGCCGGCAGGTTGACGTGCGGGGCATATTTGGAGGGGGCCTTGAACAGGCCCGCCAGCATCGCGCCCTCGGCCAGGGACACGTCCCGGACCGACTTGCCGAAGAAATACTCCGCCGCCGCCGCCGCGCCGAACGCGCCGCCGCCCATATAGGCGCGCTCCAGGTAGAGCTTCAGGATTTCCTGCTTGGTCAGGCGCGATTCCAGCCACAAAGCCAGGAACGCTTCCTTGATCTTGCGCTCCAGCGACCGCTCGTTGTTCAGGAACAGGTTCTTGGCCAGCTGCTGGGTGATGGATGAGCCGCCCTGCACCACGCCCGAGGCCCGCGCATTCGCCGTCAGCGCGCGGAACGTCCCCAGCGGATCGATGCCGTAATGGTCGAAGAACCGCCGGTCCTCTGTCGCCAGCACGGCCTTGATGAAATGATCGGGATACTCGTCCAGCGCGAGGGAATCGTCATGGCGGATGCCGCGCTTGCCGATCTCCTCGCCGTAGCGGTTGAGGAACGTGACCGCGAGTTCGGGCTTTTTCAGCCAGTCATCGCTGGTCTCCCGGAAGGCCGGGACGGCAAGCGCCAGCATGACGACGCTGCCCGCCGCGCCGAGCGTCACCGTCTCCGAGGCGAGGTCCGCGACGACGCGTTGGCCGCCGGACAGGCCGAGTTTGTCCACCCGGGCGGCGAACCGGTCATAGGCATCGGCGGCGCGTCGGCCCATTTCGTGCAGGCTCGCGCCGATCCACGCGTCGACGTCGAGCGCGACGCGGCGCAGCCTGGCCCAGAAGGACGGTTCCGGTGAGAAATCCAAGGACGACCCCGACCGCGCCGCATTCGGCGCGTCCTACATTCTATCGCGCGGTTGAGCCGGGCGAAACCATATAGCATCAAGCGGACGGCAGACGCCGCGACCGTTCAGCCATGAAGAAGCGAGATGCCAGAGAAGTTCCCGGACCGGCCCGAACCCTTCTGGCGGACCAAGGCCCTCGACTCGATGTCAGACGCGGAGTGGGAAAGCCTGTGCGACGGTTGCGCCCGCTGCTGCCTCGTCAAGTTGGAGGACGAGGACACCGGCGACGTCCACTACACGGATATCGGGTGCCGTCTGCTGGACGGCGCGTCGTGCCGATGCCGCGATTATCCCAACCGGCAGGCGCTCGTGCCTGATTGCGTGAAGCTGACGCCGCAGACGGTGAGGGGCCTTGGCTGGCTGCCGCCGACCTGCGCCTACCGGCTGGTGGACGAGGGGAAGGACCTGCCCTGGTGGCATCCGCTTGTCTCCGGCAGGCCCGAGACCGTCCACGAGGCCGGCATCTCGGTACGCGACCGCGTCCATGCAGGCGAGGACGATCTCCCGGCTGAGCACTTCGTCGACCGGCTCGTGCGGTGGCCGATGCGTGCACCGCGCAAGGCCCGCAAGCCGCCGGCGCTCTAGAGGGTCGCCGCTCCGCTGGCTGAAAATCTACCGCTCCGCTGGAACCAACCACGTCCGACAGAGGTTGCTGCAGCATGGCCGGCATCCGTTTGCGCCGGCCCGTCTGGCAAGACGAGGGGGGTTGGTCGTGAAAGCGCTGTGTCTCATGCCGTTCATGTTGGCGGTGCTGCTGCTGCCTCCGACCCTGGCTATTGCCGCCCCAAGCGAAGTCTCGCCCGTGACCGCCTCCGCGCGCTGCGCCAACGACGCCGCTGCCATCGGCTCGGCCCATGTCCGGCTGATCCTGGCCTGCCTCGATGGCCGGGCCGCGGACGGCTTCGTCGACAATTTCGCCGCGATCCGCCCGGCCCTGCGCGCGCGCATGCCTCAGGCCTGCGATTGCGTCGTCCTCGACTGACCGGTGCGGGACAGCATGGAAGGGTCCAAGGCCGCCCGGGGCGAATCGGCCGCTGGCCTCGGATCACCGCATTTGCGCAGGCTGTCACCCGGCGACTGGTTCGCCATCCTCAAGCGCACGGTCACGGAATTCATCAATGACGACGTGATGGGCATTGCCGGCGGCGTCAGCTTCTACGCATTGCTGTCGCTGGTGCCCGCGATCGCCGCCTTCGTCTCGCTCTATGGCCTCTTTGCCGATGTCAGCACGGCGATCGACCATCTCGATATCCTGGGCAGCATGCTGCCGCGCGATGCCTTCCAGCTGGTGACCGAGCAGGTGACGCGCATCGCCGGCCAGCCGGCGGGCAGCCTCTCGGCCGCCTTCCTGCTCTCGCTGGCGATCTCCCTGTGGAGCGCGAACGCGGCCATGAAGGCGCTGATCGCCGGGCTGAACCGCGTGAAGGAGATCGAGGAGACCCGCGGCATCATCAGCTTGAACCTCGTCTCGCTGGCCTTCACCCTGGGCGCCATCGTGTTCCTGATGCTGGCCGTGTCTGGCGTCGTCGTCGTGCCGGCGATCATGGCGTTCATCGGGTATGTCGGCACCGGGGAGACGCTCCTCGCGGCGGCGCGCTGGCCGCTCCTGTTCCTCGTCCTGATGGGCGGGCTGGCTTTGGTCTATCGCTTCGCACCCTCGCCACCGCGGAGCACGGCGCCGCGCTGGTTCACCGCCGGCGGCCTCGTCGCCGCCCTGTTCTGGATCGCCGCCTCGCTGGCCTTCTCGTTCTATGTCTCGTCGTTCGGGGCCTATAACGAAACCTATGGGTCGCTTGCCGCCGTCGTGATCTTCATGAGCTGGATCTGGATCTCCACCATGGTCGTCCTGCTTGGCGCCGAGCTTGACCGCGAGATCGCCCGCTACCGCGCCGCCTGAGCCGCTTCACGAACGGGATCCGAAGGGAAAGCACGGCCGACTGACTGGGCCGCGATCCTGGTCCGGACATGAAAAAGGGGCGGCCTCGAAAGGCCGCCCCTCATTGTGTGCCCTGAGGCGAGGTCAGGAATTCATCTGCGAGGACGGGCCGGTGCCCGACTGGCCGAGGCCCCCCGACGCACCGCTGCCGGACTGGCTGCGGTTCTCGTCGCCGGCCGAGGCCGCCTGCTGCAGATCCTCGGTGTTTTCCGACATGCGGCGCTTGGCGTTGCGGCCGACATTGCGCGCCGCGCGGCGGACCCGCGAAGTGACCTCGCCCGCCATTTCGGACAGGCCCTCGCCGTCGAGCTTCTGCTCGTGCATCTCCCCGCGGGCATCCTCCGCAATCCCTTCGGCGACGCGGCGGGCGCGGGCATAGCCCTCGCGCGCGGCTTCTTCGGCCTGGCGGCGGGCGGACCGGGCGGTTCCGCCCATCATCTCGCGCTCGCGGCGGGTGGCCGGGAAGGCTGCGCCCAGCGCGGCGCCGATGGCGAGGCCGACAGCGGCCAGAACCAGCGGCTGCTCCTCGGCGACGCGCCGGACCTCGCGGCTGGCATAGCGCCCGGCGCTGGCGGCGCGATGACGCGCCTCCTCGGCGGCTTCCCAGGCGTAATCGCGGACGTCGCCGGCGGCCTCGGCCGCCCGTTCGCCCATGGCATAGGCGCGCTCGGTCACGCTCTCGGCATAGCCGGACGCGGCATCGCGCATGTCGTGGTAGCGGCGGGTGGCGGCGTCGCGCATGGCTTCGGCGCGCTCGCCGGCATCGCTCATCGTCGAGCCCACGCCCTCGCGCATCGCATCCGTCATGCGGCCGGCCCGGTCGCGCATGGATTCGCCCGAACCCATTGACATATCGTCCATATCCTCGTCGAGCGGGGCGCTGCGGCGGCCGGCGGCGCGATAGGCCGGATGCGCGTAGCGATGCTCGTCGTCGCGGCCGGAGCGGGCCTTGTCGGCGTTCCAGTTGCGCATGAGGAGCCAGGCGCCGGTGCCGATGAGCAGGGCCGGCAGCGGGTAGGACCGCGCGGCGAAGGCGACGCCCGCCGCCAGGGGGAGCGAGGGGCTGTTGACGTAGCCGCGGGCGGTTTCCCGGGCATAGGACTTCATCGGGTCCACCATGTGGGTCTTTGCGTAGCTTTTCACGTCATCCACCATGTTGCTGGGCTGCAGGCGCTCGCGCAGAGCCTCGAGCGTGTTGGCGAGCGATTCCCGGGCCTGGTCGGCCTCGCGCTCGTAGTCCTTCGTGGAACGGTCCATGGTCACACCTGTTCGCTGACGACTTGCGCGTCGCGCTTCACGTTGCGGATCGTGCGGGTGGGGGTGAGGTTCTCCGGCTTCAGCCGCTCGGCCCCGATCTTCACCATCACGTAGGCGGCTAGCGCCGTGAGAAGGGTCACGATCAGCGTCGCCCAGTGCTCGGGCACGCCCGCCAGCACCATGAAGCGCACGATGGTGAAGAGGAACATGATGTAGGCCCCGATAGCCACCACCATGGCTCCCGCCATCAGGCCGACGCCGGCCGCGGCTTTGCTCGCCCGCTCGGCAAGCTCGGCCTTGGCGAGGCCGATCTCCGCCTGGACCAGGGTGGAGACCTGGCCCAGCGCGTCGGTGAGAAGCGAGGTGATCGGCCGCTCAGACATGCCGCTTCGCATGAGCGCCCCCCTGGCCGGAAGCCTGGCTGCGGCCGCTGGCGCGGGCGGGGCCGGGGGCGGAGCGGCGGCCATGGACCGAGTCGCTCCCGCCCATCGCCTCGTCCATCATGTCCTCGAGGTCGTCATCCATGTCGTCGTGGCCCATGTCGTCATGGCCCATGCCGCCCATCTCCCCGCCGAAGTGGTCGACGCGGGAGCGGGAGCGGGACGGCTCCTCGGCGCTGCGGGCGAACCGGGCAAGGGCCAGGCCCGCCACGAGCGCGCCGGCGAAGACGGCGACCGGCTGGCGCCGGGCGAAATCGCCCGCATAGTCCATCATCTCGCTGAGCGAGGTGTGCTCCAGCGTGCGGGAGACCCGCTCGATGCCGGACGCCGCCTCGCGGACATAGCGCGCGGCCTCGGGGGAATGCTCCTCCATCTCGTCCGCCGCATGGTCGATGGCGCTGGAAATGCCGCGCACCGTCTCCGCATGGTGGCGCTTGCGGTCCTCGATGGCGCCCTCGGCGAGGCGCACCATGGAGGAGGCGAAGGTGCCGGCCCGGTCGCGGGCATCGCCGGCATAGTCGCGCACCCGGCTCGCCGTGTCGGCATAGGCCGCCTTGGCGGCCCGCCGCAGCGTGTCGGCCGACATGTCGCTACGGCCGGACGCCCCGCCGGAGCGGGCGCCGGCGCGGCCGGAGGTGCTGCCGGAACTGCCGCCATTGCCGCCCGAGGCCGAGCGCGAAGCGCCCGTCCCGAGGGAGCGGGTGGTCCCGCCGGCAACGCGAACGCCGGGAGTTTTCACGCCGGAGCCCTTGAGGCCGGAGCTTTCCGCGCCGGACCTGGCGGAGCCGGACGCCGCGGACCGGGCGCCGGTCCCGGACGCACCGCGGGACGCGGCGCCGGCACCCGCCGGCCGCGCCCCCGCGATCGGCTTCACGCCGCCCGGATTGATCCCGGCGGCGCCGCTGCCGGTGCCTTTCGCCGAGCCCGCGCCCGAGGCGCCGGTCAGGGTCGGATTGGAGGAGGTCCGGGACGCGCCGGAGCCCGCGCCGGAAGCGCCCGGGCTGGCCGTGCCGCCCGCGCCCTGGCCGGGCCTGTTCTGGCCGGGCCCGGTCTGGTTCCCCGGCTTGGTCTGGTTCGTGTCGTTGTCGCTGGGCATGGCTGTTGATCCCCACAGGAATGCGTCTGGGGACCAACGTGGACGCTCGGGCTTCGTTCCGAGGGGAGAAGCCTTGCTGACTGCCTTTCGACCATAATCAGTTAAGCGATACGCGCGAGTAGACACTGCGCGGCACGCGCGCGTAATCTTTGCGTGCCTATCCTACCGGGTTGCGTTGTTTGTATGGAAGCGTACTTCCGTTAATTTAAGTCAGATCGCAAGATTACCCGAGTCTTGCAAAGCGTTCAAATTGCTTGTTGTCGGCTTGAAGCTCGATTATGCTGGATACATCTCCAAGCATATTCGCTTTCTTACTCATCTTATCGAGGGATGTTACAACAGAAATAAGTGTTGGAGCATTATCGATCTTTACAATATCAGAAAACATGAGGAATTTACTTGCAATAGCGTTACCGTGTTCGCCGACGAATTCAAAGATGGCGCGACGGTCACCGATGGAGACGAGGTTATGCGCATCCCACACCGCGTCACGCCCCGCTATTTCGAAGCGTTTCGCAACGTTCTGACGACCGAAAATATCACTTACCCGATCGTATACTGCGGTATTTGCTTGGCGTTCTTTTGACTCTGCCGCCCGGAGCAAAGCACGACCAACAGCCATGGCTGAAGCATTTGAAACAGCTACAATTGCCCCTTCGATCCGGTCTAGCGGAGCGGATGCCGCAAATACGCTAGCGCCATCATAACCCACTCCAAACCAGTGAGCTGCGTCTCTTGCAGCATGATCAAAAAAGTCAGATGCGCCAGCCATTTCAGCTTCGCGCATACCAACGGCGCAATCGGAAACGAAGCACTTGTCTCCGGAGATCGAGACGTGCACGGCCGCTCTTGCGCCGCTTGGGTATGACACGGGTACGTTCACTACGGCGGCTTCACCAACCGCTCGCGTTGAAATGAGCCGCGCAACGGCAGCTACTATCGCATCGTGGAGCGCGCGAGTGTCGGTAAACATAGGCTAAATGAGGCTCCACTGTGCGTTCGACGGCGGAACGTCCTTCGGGTTCAGAATGCGAATTCTATCACAAACATAACTCAAGGCATCCTCATATGTTGGAGGGTCCGGTTGCACCCTACGCGCGGCGTGGACGCCGGGCATGATGACGCGCTGCTCCACCGTCGCTATGTTATCGGTGCAGATATGCTCGTGCGTCTCGCCTTGCGAAAAGGACAAACCACGCAACTCCTCCGGCGTAGGCGGCCCCAAGGCGTTGCCGTGCCCCGAGATTGGTCGCCATTCGAGTCGATACAAGGTAACGCAGGTGCGTTGATTTGGTTGATCGCACTCGAGTTGGAATGTCGCAGAATTGGGAAATTTAGGAAATACCGATATTCTGAATTTTAAGCCTCTAGGCATCGAATGTGCGATGCGCACGCGGCATTCAAAAAGAGTTATTGGGTATCGTCCGTCTCGATTCTCTTTTGGTTGCCATGTGCCGCCAGCGACTAACGTTTTGTCAGCCCCCAAATATGCCATAGCCTCATCTAAACTTACGTGCTGCAATTGCTAATTCCGGCATTGCGTTGCATGGAAACTGTATTGACCCATCAAGGAAGAATGCGTCGGATGACTAGACGACGAGTGCCGCACAAACGCGACATTTATTGACTGAAGAGGGATGATATCAGTTTTCAAGCTACCTAAGCAGTGCTTCTCGCTTTCACATTGTGGACGGCGAGATAGCATCGCCTCTGTCCAGCACAAACGACCGACCATAAGGAAAAAATTCCTTGACACCCGAACGCTGCTCGGGTACAAGTCAGGCATACTCCGGAATTGCGGGTGCGGCGCTCTGTGATGCCGCCCCTTCCTTGACGCCGCCCGCCCCTGACGCAGCGGATTTCCCGACATGCCCCGAAACCTCACGGACGAACGCGCCGCCGCCCTGGCGCGCGCGCAGCTTCTGGCCGAGACCACGGACCTGACCTGGAGCGCGCTCAGCCGCATTGTCGGCGTGCCGCGCTCGACGATCTACCGGATCGCGAAGGCGGAGGGCTGGGCCAAGGTGCCGAGCCGCTTCGACCTCGCGCTTGCGGAGGCGGCGGCGAGGCTGGCGGAGGCCAAGGCCGCCACCCTTGTCGCGGTGGCGTCCGGGGCCGCGCCGGCCGATCCGGCCGCGCTTCATGAGCCATCGCCCTTTGAGCGATCGCCCCACGGAACGCCGCATCCCTCGTTCCGCACGCCGCGCGACCATGCGGCCCTGGTGAAGCGCCTGTGGCGCGCCGCCACCCGCCAGGTCGGCGAGATCGAGCGGGACCTTGCCGGCCGCGACATCGCGCTCGCCGACCGGGAGCGGGTCAGCCGCACGCTGGCGAGCGTGGTGAAGACGGTGCAGGAGCTGAGGAAGATCGATGACGAACAGCGCGCCGCAAGCCTCGCCGCTCCTTCCAGCTCCGCCGCTCCCGCCGAGCCCGCCAGCCCCGCCGAGCCCGCTCCCGGAAGCCCCGGCGACCGGGATCTCCGACGCCGCCTTGCGGAGCGGATTGCTGCGTTTGGCGGAAGAGGGCGATCCTGAGGGCTTCCTCGACGGGATGCCGGCGGACCTGCAGCATTTCGCCGAGCGGACCTGGGGCCTCTGGCGCCACGATTACCAGGCGCCGCCGCCGGGCGACTGGACGATCTGGCTGATCCTGGGCGGCCGCGGCGCGGGCAAGACGCGCGCCGGGGCCGAATGGGTGAGGGCGCTCGCCACCGGCTGCGATCCCCTCGTGCCGAAGGCCGGGCGCATCGCCCTTGTCGGGGAGACGATGGCGGATGTGCGCGAGGTGATGATCGAGGGGCCTTCGGGCCTGCTCGCCGTCCACCGCGCCGTCCGCCCGGTCTGGCTGCCCTCGCGGCGGCGGCTCGAATGGCCGAACGGGGCCGTGGCGCTCGCCTTCTCGGCGGAGGACCCGGAGGCCCTGCGCGGCCCGCAATTCGACGCCGCCTGGGCCGACGAGATCGGCAAGTGGCGCCACGCGGAAGCCGCCTGGGACCAGCTGCAATTCGCCCTGCGGCTGGGGGAGCGGCCGCGGGAGCTGGTGACGACGACGCCGCGCGCAATGCCGCTGCTGAAGCGGCTCCTCGCCGACCCGAACGTGGCGGTGACGCGGGCCCGCACGGCGCAGAACGCCTTCCACCTGGCGCCGGCCTTCCTCCACGCCGTGGTCGGCCGCTATGCCGGCACGCGCCTCGGCCGGCAGGAGCTGGACGGGGAGATGGTGGAGGAGCGCGCCGACGCGCTCTGGACGCGCGCCCTCATCGAGGCCGGGCGCCGGGAGGCGGCGCCCTCCCTCGCCCGGATCGTCGTGGCGGTGGACCCGCCGGTGACGTCGGGGCGCCGGGCCGATGCCTGCGGCATCGTCGCGGCGGGGATCGACGGGGACGGCCATGTGCACGTGCTCGCCGACGCCACGGTCTCGGGCTTGAGGCCCGCGGGGTGGGCTGAGGCCGCCATCGCGCTCTACCGGCGGCTGGAGGCGGACGCCCTCGTCGTCGAGGTGAACCAGGGCGGCGAGATGGCGGGCGCCGTCATCGCCGAGACCGACCCGTCCGTGCCGGTGACGCCGGTGCGGGCGAGCCGGGGCAAGTATCTGCGGGCCGAGCCCGTCGCCGCGCTCTACGAGCAGGGCCGGGTCAGCCATTGCGGGGCCTTCCCCGCGCTCGAGGACGAGATGTGCGATTTCAGCCCGGGCGGGCTTTCCAGCGGCCGCTCGCCGGACCGGCTCGACGCGCTGGTCTGGGCGGTGGCGCATCTGGCGCTCGCCCCGAAGGCCCGGCCGCGCGTCCGGGCGCTCTGACCGCTCCACCACGAGGACATCATCATGCTGCACCTTCTCGCCCGCCTGGCGGGCCGATCCCGCGCGCCTGCCATCGAGGTGAAGCGCTCCCGCACCGGGCCGGCGCTGGCGCTCTATTCCGGCGGAAGGCCGGTCTGGTCGCCGCGCGATTACGGCTCGATGGCGCGGGAGGCGTGCCAGCGCAACGCCATCGCCTATCGCTGCGTGCGGCTGGTGGCGGAGGCGGCGGCGACGCTGCCCCTGACACTCCTCGAAGGCGAAGCGGAGCTGACCGAGCATCCGCTGCTGGCGCTGCTCGCCCGGCCGAACCCGCGCAGCGGGGGCCAGGCCTTCCTGGAGACGCTCTACGGCCATCTCATGGTGGCGGGGAACGCCTATATGGAGGCCGCCGCCATCGACGGCGTGCCGCGCGAGCTCCACGCGCTGCGGCCCGACCGGATGCGTGTCGTGCCCGGCGCCGATGGCTGGGCGCAGGCCTACGAGTACCAGGTCGGCGCGCAGGTCGTGCGCTTCCCGCAAGCGGAGGCGCTGCCGCCGATCCTGCACCTGACATTGTTCAACCCGCTGGACGACCATTACGGCCAGGCCCCGCTGGAGGCGGCGCATCTGGCGCTCGACATCCACAACGCGGCCTCGGCCTGGAACAAGGCGCTGCTGGACAACGCCGCCCGGCCCTCCGGCGCGCTGGTCTACGGGGCGGGGGAGGCGGCCTCCCTCACCGACAGCCAGTTCGACCGGCTGAAGGAGGAGCTGGAGGCGAGCTTCCAGGGCGCCGCCAATGCCGGCCGGCCGCTGCTGCTGGATGGCGGGCTCGACTGGAAGCCCCTGTCGCTGACGCCGAAGGACATGGATTTCATCGAGGCCAAGGCCGCTGCCGCGCGGGAGATCGCCCTCGCCTTCGGCGTGCCGCCGCTGCTGCTCGGGCTCTCCGGCGACAACACCCACGCCAATTACGCCGAGGCCAACCGGGCCTTCTACCGCCAGACGATCATCCCGCTCGTGCGCCGCACGATGGGCGAGGTCGCCGCCTGGCTCTCGCCCGCCTACGGGGCGGCGCTCCGGCTGGAGCCGGACCTCGACGCCGTCGAGGCGCTGGCCGGCGAGCGGGAATCGCTGTGGCGCCGCGTCATCGCCGCGCCCTTCCTCACCGATGCGGAAAAGCGGGTCGCCGTCGGCTACGGCGCCGACCCCAAGGAGGACACGTGAAGGACATCCTGGACGTCTTCATCGCCCGCGGGGACCTGGCGCATCTCGCTTTGTTCCTGTGGGCCACGGCCGCCTCCGGGGCGGCCTTCACCGGGCTGCGCGAGCTCGTGGCGGCGAACCGCCGCTTCGACGAGTTCGTCCGCGAGCTCAGCCAGTTCAACCGCCGCTACTCGGGAGACGACGCATGATCAAGCGCGCCACCGGCCGGATCGCCCGGCCCGATCCGCGAAGCCGGCCCGGCCCGCCGCCAGCCGACGTGTTCCGCGCCTTCGTGCGCAACCTGGAGCGGCTGGACGGCGTCCAGCGCCGCCCCTCCGATGCCGGGCCTTCCGGCGGGGAGGGTGGGCGATGAGGAACGCTCCGGTCGAGGTGAAATACCTCGCCAACGCCTTCGGCGGCGTCGAGCCGGACGGCACGTTCGAGGGCTATGCCAGCCTCTTCAACGAGCCCGATCTCGGCAAGGACGTCGTCATGCCCGGCGCCTTCGCGGCGAGCCTGAAGCGCCGCGGCGCCGGCGGCATCCGCATGCTCTGGCAGCACGACCCGGCCGAGCCGATCGGCGTCTGGCTCGCGGTGCAGGAGGACGCGAAGGGCCTCAAGGTCCGCGGCCGGCTGAACCTCGCCGTCGCCCGGGCGCGGGAGGTGCTCGCCCTGATGCGCGAGGGCGCGGTGGACGGCCTGTCCATCGGGTTCCGCGTCGACAAGGCGAGGGCCGAGCCGCGCGGCGGCCTGCGCCGCCTCCACGCGGTGGATCTCTGGGAGATCTCCATCGTGACCTTCCCGCTCCTGCCGGCGGCGCGCGTCAGCACCGTCAAGGGCGGGCCCGCCGCGCCGGACGCCCGGCTCGCCGCCGCCATCGAACGGGCCGCCGCGTCCCTGCGCGGCTGACCGCCTTTTTCGCCTGTCGTTTTGAACCCTTTTCCATGAACCGAAGGATTGCCCATGACCAAGCGCATCGCCCGCACCGAACTGCCCCACAGCGACACCGCGCCCGAAACCAAGGCCGCCGGCGGCGACATTGCCGGCGCGTTCGAGGATTTCTCCCGCGCCTTCGAGGCTTTCAAGGAGACCAACGACAACCGCATCGCCGCGCTGGAGACGCGCGGCGCCGTCGATGTGGTGACTGAGGAGAAGCTCGCCCGCATCGACGCCGCGCTCGACGCCGCCCAGGCGCGGGTCGAGCGGCTGACCCTCGATCGCGCCCGCCCCGCCTTGGGAGGCGCGGCGCCCGCCGGGGAGGGCGAGCACAAGGCCGCCTTCGCGGCCTATGTCCGCGCCGGCGAGGCCCATGGCCTCAAGGACCTGGAGGTCAAGGCGCTCTCCGCCGGCTCCGGCCCGGATGGCGGCTATCTCGTGCCCGCCCAGGTGGAGACCGAGATCCTGCGCCGCCTCTCGCTGGCCTCGCCGATCCGCGCCATCGCCTCGGTGCGCAGCGTCTCCTCGGGCAGCTACCGCAAGGCCTATTCCACGACCGGCCCGGCCGCCGGCTGGGTCGGCGAGACCGCGCCGCGGCCGCAGACCGCGAGCCAGGCCCTCGCCGAGCTCTCCTTCCCGGCCATGGAGCTCTATGCCATGCCCGCCGCCACGCAGGCGCTCCTGGACGACGCCGTCGTCGACATCGACGCCTGGATCGCCGAGGAGGTGGAGCAGGCCTTCGCCGAGCAGGAAAGCGCCGCCTTCGTCAACGGCGACGGCATCAACAAGCCCCGCGGCTTCCTCGATTATGACACGGTCGCCAACGGCGTCTGGGAATGGGGCAAGATCGGCACGGTCGCGACCGGCGCCGCCGGCGCCTTCCCGGCCGCCAATCCCAGCGACGTGCTGGTCGACCTCGTCTATGCGCTCAAGGCCGGCTACCGCCAGAACGGCACCTTCGTGATGAACCGCAAGACCCAGTCGGCGGTGCGCAAGTTCAAGGACGCAGCCGGCCATTATCTCTGGCAGCCGCCGGCCGCGATCGGCCAGCCGGCCACGCTGATGTCCTTCCCGCTGGTGGAGGCGGAGGAGATGCCCGATATCGGCGCCGGCAGCCTCTCGGTCGCCTTCGGCGATTTCCGCCGCGGCTATCTGGTGGTGGACCGCCAGGGCGTGCGCGTCCTGCGCGATCCCTTCACCGCCAAGCCCTACGTGCTGTTCTACACGACCAAGCGCGTCGGCGGCGGCGTCCAGGATTTCGACGCGATCAAGCTCCTGACATTCGCCGCCTGACCGACGGGCGAATGCGCCCGCCGCGGGCTAGCGCGCGTTCCCGGCCGGATCCGGCCCGACGGGGACGACGCTCCGCGGCGGGGCTGCCCAGGGCGGGGGCATGGCCCGCGCCCGGGAGGCCTGCGCCCCGCCGAGCCGCACCAAAGTCGCCCGCGTATGCGCCTCGCGCAGCGGCATCGGCGTCGCCGCCGTGATGCCCCGGCACAGGGCGCCTTCGCCCAGATCCACGACCCAAGACACGATGCCGACCAGCACCGGGTCCTCGCCCTCCGCCACGATCGGCCCGCCGGAATCCCCGACGCAGGCCGACACGTCGCTGCGCCCGATCTCGCCGCGCTCCGACAGGAGCATGGTGGACGGGTCGTGACCGATGACGCGCAGCGTCGCCTTGCGCAGCTGCCCGGCGCTGGTGCGGTCGCCGAAGCGCGAGACGCCGAAGCCCGCGATGGTCAGCGCCCGCCGCTCGGCCAGCATGTCCAGCGAGCCGGCGATGCGGATCGGCCGCATGTCGGGGGGCAGCGGCGCCTTCAGCCGCACGATGCCGATATCGGAGCCGTTGCGCGGCAGGAGCGAGACGCTCATGCGGAACTGGGGGTTGCGCCAGCTCTGCTCGGCGGGAAATTCCCGCGGCCGGAACTGCGGATCGAGCGCCATGACGTAGAGGGCCTTGCCCCGCACCAGGCAATGGGCGGCGGTCATGACCAGCGTCGGGGAGACGACGACGCCCGAGCAGATCTCGCCCTTGGCGTTCATGATGCCGACCGTGTAGCTGCGCGGCCCGTCCGGGTCGGTCGCGGCCGATCCGCCGACGATGGCGGAAGCGGGACCGGGCAGGACGGACGCGGAGAGGGCGAGGGCGGCAAGGACGCGGCGAAGCATGTGCCGATGATTGCGGATGCGCGGGCGGCCGTAAAGTGGCCCGCCGTCGCGGCGTCTCACCGCATCCAGTCCGCCTGCCGTCCCCATCCCGCTAGCGTGCGGTCGATCCAGCCCTTCTGGGGGGCCACCAGGACGCCCTGGGTGAGGCCGCCGCAGCCCTTGCCCGCGCCGCCGCTGGCGAAGGCGGTCACGGCGACGATGCCGTCCGAGCCCGCGCGGGTCATCGGACCGCCGGAATCACCCTGGCAGGCGCCGGAGCCGGGCCGTGAGGCCCAGATCAGGATCGTGCCGGGGCCGTAGGGCTCCACCACCGGGATCGAGGCGGCCCTGAGCCTGCCGGTCGTGCGCGCCTCGCCCTCGCGGGTGACGCCGTAGCCGAGGATGTCGAGCGTCTCGCCCGCCCGGGGCATGGCGCCGGCATCGAGGCTGGCGGGGACAAAGCGCGCCGGCAGCGGCGAAGGCAGGCGCACCAGCATCATGTCCACGGAGCGGCTGCGCGTCTGCGCGGCGCCGGCCACATAGGCCGGGTGCCGCGCGATCTGGCGGGGCTCGATCAGGACCGGCTCGCCCTCGTTCCAATGGATGCGCAGCGAGGCAGCCGACGAGCCGCAATGGCCGGCGGTCAGCACGACGTCCTGCGCCACCACGATCCCCGAACAGACGCCGCCCCGGTCGCTCAGCACCATCAGCGTCGAGCGCGCCAGCCGCGTCGTCTCCGCTCCGCCCACGATGGCGGCGGCGGGCGTCGCGCCGAGTGCGGCGGCGAGGACGGACAGCAACAGCGTGATGCGCATGACGGGCCGGGGGCAGGGCGATCGGGACCCCGTCTGTAGCCCCGCGCCGCCCACGCCCGCAAGCGAACCCGAACGAAGGAGGCGACCCATGAATCCCATTCCGCTCGAGGGACCCGGTGCCGAACCGGTGACCCTGGCCGAGCTCAAGGCCTATCTGCGCCTCGACGGCGACGAGGAGGACGCGCTGCTCGCCTCCCTCGGGAAGGCGGCCCGGCTCCTGGTGGAGGCCCATGCCGGGCGCATCACCACGATTCAGACGTGGCGCCTCGTCCTCGATGCCTGGCCCTGCGGGGGCGTCCTGCGGGTGCCGCTCGCCCCGCTGCGCGCCATCCTCGCCGCCCGCCTCATCGACGCCGATGGCGGGGCGGCGCCGCTGGCGTCGGACGCCCTCGTGCTCGATGCGGCGAGCGAGCCCGCCCGCATCCGGGTGAAGGACGGGACGCCCGCGCCGGGCTCGCCCCTCAACGGCATCGAGATCGACGTCTCGGTCGGCTACGGCCCGGCGCCCGGGGACGTGCCGGAGCCCCTGCGCGAGGCGATCCGCGCGCTCGCCGCGCGCTGGTTCGAGCAGCGGGGCGAGGCCCACCTGCAGGAACCGCCACGCCTGCCGCCGGAGATCGCGGCCCTGGTCGGGCCCTATCGCCGGGTGCGGCTGTGACCGCGCCCCGAAAGCCCGCGCCGCCGGGGGCCCTGCGCACCCGCTTCGTCCTGGAGGCGCCGGTGGAGACGCCGGACGATGCGGGCGGCGTTGTCCGCGTCTTCGCATCCGCCGGCGCCGTCTGGGCCGCTCTGGCGCGCCTCTCGGGCTCGGAAGGCTGGGAGGCGGACCGGGAGGCCCAGACGCTGAACTGGCGTGCCGAAATCCGCTTCCGCGCCGGGATCGATGCCGGCATGCGCCTGCGCCGCGGCACGCGCATCCTCGACATCCTGTCCGTCGCCGATCCCGACGGGCGGCGGCGCCGCCTCGTCCTCGATTGCCGGGAGACCGCGCCATGACCGCTTCAGCGCTCCTCGCCCTGCGCGAGGCCGTCCAGGCCCGTCTCAAGGCCGACGCGCCGCTCGCCGGGCTGATGGGCGGCGAGGTGCGGCTCCACGACGAGCCGCCCCGTGCCGCCCGCGATCTCTATGCCGTCTGGGGCGAGGCGTCCGCGCGGGACTGGTCGACCGGGTCGGGCACCGGGGCGCAGCACGCCTTCTCCATCGCGATCTGGTCGGTGGAGGGCAGCGCGCGCCCCGCGCTCGCCGCCGCCGCCCGCATGGCGGCGATCCTCCACGAGGCGGCCCTGGCGCCGGCCGGCCACCGGCTCGTGACGCTGCGCGCCGCCGCGGCCGAGACTGCCCGCGACCGGGCGAGCGGACGCGTCCGCGTCGTCCTGCGCTTCACCGCGCTCACCGAAACCGATTGATCAGAGGAGAGAGATGATGGGCGCTCAGAAGGGCAAGGACCTCTTGCTGAAGCTCGACGACGGGACGGGGCTCTTCGTCACCGTCGCGGGGCTTCGGGCGCGGCAGATCGCGCTCAACGCCGAGACGGTGGACATCACCCATGCCGAATCCGCCGGCCGCTGGCGCGAATTGCTGGCCGGGGCGGGCGTGCGCCGCGCCGCCGTCACGGGCTCGGGCGTCTTCCGCGACGGCCAGTCCGACGCGGAGCTGCGGGAGATGTTCTTCGAGGGCGCGATCCGGCCCTGGCAGGTCGTCGTGCCGGATTTCGGCACGATCGAGGGCCCGTTCCAGATCGTCTCCCTCGACTATCGCGGGGACCATGCCGCCGAGCTGACCTTCGAGATCAGCGTGGAATCGGCCGGCCCGCTCGCCTTCGCCGCGACGCCCTGAGGAGGATGCCATGGCCAACCGCCATCGCGGCGAGATCCGCGCCACCTTCGGGGACAGGAGCTTCACCCTGTGCCTGACCCTCGGGGCGCTGGCCGAGCTGGAGGACGCGTTCGGCGTCGCCGACCTGCCGGCCCTGGGCGAGCGCTTCGCCACCGGGCGCCTCTCGGCGCGGGACCTGATGCGCATCCTCGGCGCGGGCCTGCGCGGGGCAGGCAACGCGCTCTCCGACGAGGACGTCGCCGCGCTGCCGCTCGCGGGCGGCCTCGGGGCGCTCGCCGCCACGGTCGGGGAACTCCTCGCCGCCACCTTCGGCGGGGAGGGCGACCGCGACCCTTGAGTGCCGCAGGCGCCGGCCCGGCCCGTCCCTTCCCCTGGCGGGAGGCGATGCATCTGGGCCTCGGCCGCCTGCGGCTCTCCCCCGACGCCTTCTGGCGCATGACCCCGCGCGAACTGGCGGCGGCGCTCGCCGCGCCGTCCGCCCCGCCCATGGACCGCGCCGCGCTCGCCGCCCTGATGCGCCGCTTCCCGGATCGGCCCGGTCCGTCCCCTTGCGATTGAGGAGCACCCGATGTTCGAGCCCGCCGAAACCAGCGCCGACCTGCAGATGAGCCGGCAGGACCTGCAGGACCTGACCCGGCTCTCCCGCCAGTTCGGCGTCTCACTCTCCGACGCCTTCGCCCGCGGCGTCGCCGGCGGGCGCAGCCTGTCGGACACGCTCCAGGGCCTCGGCCAGCGCCTGTCGCAGCTCGCTTTGCGCAGCGCGTTCAAGCCGCTGGAGACCATGTTCAGCCAGAGCATCGAGAGCCTGGCGAAGGCGGTCTCGGGCGCCGGGACGACGATCGCCAGCGCCCGCGGCAACGTGCTGGCGGGCGGGCGCATCGTGCCCTTCGCCGCCGGCGGCGTCGTCGCGGCGCCGACCTATTTTCCCATGGGCCGCGACACGGGCCTGATGGGCGAGGCCGGGCCGGAGGCGATCATGCCGCTGAGCCGCGGCGCCGACGGCCGGCTCGGCGTGCGCGCCAGCGGCGCCGCGCAGCGCCCGGTCAGCGTCACGGTGACGATCGCGACGCCGGACGCCGAGAGCTTCCGCCGCTCGGAGGCGCAGGTCGCCGCGACCCTCGCCCGCGCCGTGGCGCGTGGCCAGCGCGCGCTCTGAGGGCTCATCCATGGCCGCCTTCCACGAGATCCGCTTTCCGGTCGACATCGCGCTGGGCAGCCGGGGCGGGCCGACGCGCCTGACCCAGGTCGTCACGCTCGCCTCGGGGCGCGAGACCCGCAACGCGCGCTGGGCCCATTCCCGCCGCCGCTACGATGCCGGCTACGGGATTAAGACCCTCGACGCGCTGCATCAGGTCGTCGCCTTCTTCGAGGAGCGGCGCGGACGGCTCCACGGCTTCCGCTGGCGCGACCGGCTCGACTGCCAGTCCTGCGCGCCCTCGGCCGCGCCGACGCCGCTCGACCAGGTGCTGGGGGAGGGCGACGGCATCCGCACCGCCTTCCAGCTCACGAGGACCTATGGCGGCGCCCATGCGCCCTACCGGCGGGATATCGTGAAGCCCGTCGCGGGCACCGTGCGGGTGGCGGTCGCCGGAACGGAGGCGGTCGCGGGGCTCGCCTTCGAATGCGACCCGGCGACGGGCATCGTCGCATTCCTGCCCGGCCACGTGCCTGCGCCGGGCGCGGCCGTCACGGCCGGCTTCCAGTTCGACGTGCCGGTCCGGTTCGACACCGACGCCCTCGACATCGACCTCTCGGCCTTCGCGGCCGGGGCCATCCCCTCGATCCCGCTGATCGAAATCCTGCCCTGAGGACTCAAGCCATGCGCACGATCGATCCTGCGCTCGCCGCGCACCTTGCCGGCGGGACGACGACCCTGTGCCGCTGCTGGCGGCTGATCCGCGCCGACGGCGCCGTCCTCGGCTTCACCGACCATGACCGCGACCTCGTCTTCGGCGGCACGACCTTCCGCGCCGCGACGGGGCTGGAGGCCGCGGAAGCCACCGCCGAACTCGGCTTCGCGATCGGCGGCGGCGAGGTCGCCGGCGCGCTCTCCGATGCCGGCCTCACCGAGGAGGACCTGGCGGGCGGGCTCTACGACAATGCTCGCGTCGAGACCTGGGCCGTGAACTGGCAGGATGTCGGCCAGCGGCTCCTTCTCGATATCGGCTCGGTCGGCGAGGTGCGCCGGGGCGACGGCGCCTTCGTCGCCGAGTTGCGGGGCCTTGCCCACCGCCTCGACGAGGAGCGCGGCCGCGTCTATGCCGCGACCTGTTCCGCCGATCTCGGCGACGCCCGCTGCGGCATCGACCTGGCGCTCCCCGCCTGGCTCGGCACGGGCAGCGTGACGGCGGGCGACGGTCGCGGCAGCCTTGTCGCCGCGGGGCTCGGCGCCTTCGCCGACGGGTTCTTCACCGGCGGGCGCCTGACCTGGACCTCCGGCGCCAATGCGGGCCGCAGCGTCGCCGTGCAGACCCATGGCGTGGACGGGGCGGGCGCCGCGACGCTCGCGCTCTGGGAGCCGGCGGCGTCCCCGATCGCGCCGGGCGACGCCTTCGGCGTGACCGCCGGCTGCGACAAGACCTTCGCCACCTGCCGCGCCCGCTTCGGCAACGGCGCCAATTTCCGCGGCTTCCCGCACATGCCGGGCAACGACGTGATGATCCGCTATGCCCGCGAGGGGCAGGCGGGCTTCGACGGCGGGAGCCTCGCCGGATGAGGCCGGCCAGCCGGGCGCGGATCGTGGCGGAGGCGCGGGCCTGGATCGGCACGCCCTATCTCCACCAGGCATCGCTCCGGGGCGCGGGCTGCGACTGCCTCGGCCTCGTGCGCGGCGTCTGGCGCGCCTTCGCCGACACCGAGCCGGAGCCGCTGCCGCCCTACGCGCCCGACTGGGCAGAGGCGGCGGGACGCGACACGCTGACAGCGGCGGCCAGGCGCCACCTGAACCCCGTCGCCATCGACGCGGCGCGGGAGGGCGACGTGCTGCTCTTCCGCTGGCGGGCGCATCTGCCGGCCAAGCACTGCGCGATCCTCACCGGCGCCGGCCACATGGTCCACGCCCATGACGGCGCCTGCGTCGCCGAGGTGCCCCTCGCGCCCTGGTGGCGGCGGCATGTCTGCGGCGCCTTCTCCTTCCCTAACCTGACGGACTGACACCCATGGCGATGCTGCTCCTCCAGACCGCCGGCGCGGCCCTCGGCAATGCCGTCGGCGGCCCCATCGGCGCCGTGATCGGCCGCGCCGCCGGGGCGGTCGCGGGTGCCTATATCGACAGCGCGCTGATGGGCGGCAGCGGCAAGGGCCGCTTCCAGCAGGTGGAGGGGCCGCGCCTGAATGACATGCCGGGCCTCGCCTCCACCGAAGGCGCGCCGATCCCGCGCGTCTATGGCCGCGCGCGCATCGGCGGGCAGCTGATCTGGGCGACGCGGTTCGAGGAGGTCGTGTCCACGCAGGTGACGCGCACCCGCGCCTCCGGCGGCAAGGGCACGCCGAAACCCCCGGCGACGACGACCGTCACCACCTCCTATTCCTATTACGCCAACCTCGCGGTCGGCCTGTGCGAGGGGCCCATCGCCGGCATCCGCCGCATCTGGGCCGACGGGCAGGAGCTCGACCTCACGACCTTCGCCATGCGGGTCTACACAGGCACGGACGCGCAGGGGCCGGACCCGCTCATCCTCGCCAAGGAGGGCGCCGCGCCCGCCTATCGCGGCCTTGCCTATGTCGTGTTCGAGCGGCTGCCCGTCGGCCCGTTCGGCAACCGCATCCCGCAGCTCAGCTTCGAGGTGCTGCGGCCGGTCCAGGGCCTCGCCCAGGCGATCCGCGGCGTCTGCCTCATCCCCGGCTCCACGGAGTTCGGCTACGACACGACCCATGTCGTGCGCGTGCTGGGCGAAGGTTCCTCCGCCTCGGAGAACCGGCACCAGCTCCAGGCCTCCACCGACATCAAGGCCTCCCTCGACGCGCTCCAGGCCCTGTGCCCGAACCTCGCCCGCGTCGCCATCGTCGCGAGCTGGTTCGGCACCGACCTGCGCGCCGGGTCCTGCCGGATCGAGCCGCGCGTCGACCTCTCCGACAAGGTGACAGACGGGGCCACCTGGTCCGTCGCCGGGCTCGACCGCGCCTCGGCGCAGCCCGTCTCCACCGCCTCCGGCCGCGCCGCCTATGGCGGGACGCCGGACGATGCCGGGCTGATCCGCCTCATCGCCACGCTGAAGGCGCGCGGCCTTGAGGTCGTGCTCTATCCCTTCCTGCTGATGGACATCCCCGCCGGCAACGCGCTGCCCGACCCGTGGACGGGGGACGCCGCGCAGCCCGCCTATCCCTGGCGCGGGCGGATCACGTGTTTCCCCGCGCCGGACAGGCCAGGCTCGCCGGACGGGACGGCGGCGGCCGCAAGCGAGGTCGCCGCCTTCTTCGGCACGGCCGTGCCCGCCCATTTCACGGTATCGAGCGGCGCGGTCGCCTATTCCGGCCCGGACGAATGGAGCCTCGGCCGGCAGGTCCTGCATTACGCCGCCCTCGCCGTGGCGGCGGGCGGCGTCGACGGCTTCGTCATCGGCTCCGAACTCGTCGGGCTGACGCGGGTGCGCGCGGCGCCGGGCATCTATCCGGCCGTCGCCCGGCTCGCGACCCTCGCGGCGCAGGTGAAGGCCCTCTGCGGCCCCGCGACGGCCGTGACCTATGCCGCCGACTGGACCGAATACGGGGCCCATACAAGCGGCGGCGGCGCGGAAATCCGCTTCCCCCTCGACGCGCTCTGGGCGAGCCCCGACATCGACGCCGTCGGCATCGACTTCTACCCGCCGGTCAGCGACTGGCGCGACGGCTTCGGCCATCCCGATGCGCAGGACGCCCGCTCCGCCCACGATCCGGCCTATCTCGCCGCCGGGCTCGGCGGGGGCGAAGCCTTCGACTGGTACTATGCCGACGAGGCGGACCGGGCGGCGCAGGTCCGCACGCCCATCACCGACGGCGCCTATGGCAAGCCCTGGATCTACCGGCCGAAGGACATCCGCTCCTGGTGGAGCGAGCCGCATGTGGAGCGCGTCGGCGGGGTCGAGACCGCTGCCACGGCCTGGGTGCCGCGCTCCAAGCCGGTCTGGCTCACCGAGATCGGCTGCCCGGCGGTGGACAAGGGCGCCAACGCGCCCAACGTCTTCCCCGATCCGAAATCCGCCGAGGGCGGCCTGCCGCCCTTCTCGCGCGGCGCGCGGGACGACCTGATCCAGCGCCGGTTGCTGACCGCGATCCTGACGCGGTTCGATCCGGCCCTGCCGGGGCACGACCCCGCCGACAATCCCGTCTCGCCGCTCTATGGCGGGCCGATGGTGGACCCCGCCGCGACCTGCATCTGGTGCTGGGACGCGAGGCCCTATCCCGCCTTTCCGGACCTGTCGGGCGTGTGGGCGGACGCCGCGAACTGGGAGCGCGGCCATTGGCTCAACGGCCGCATCGAGGGCGGCGGCGTGGACGAGCTCGTCCGCGCGATCCTCGCCGATCACGGCTGCCCGCTGCCGGACCGGGTGGAGATCGACGGCTTCTTCGACGGCTACGTCATCGACCGGCCCATGTCGGCCCGCGCCGCCCTGGAGCCGCTGGCGCTGCTTCATGGCTTCGAGGCCATCGCCTCCGGCGGGAGCCTCGCCTTCCGCGGCCGGGCGGGCCGGGCGGTCGCGGACCTGACCGACGACGACCTCGTGCCCGAGCGCGACGGCACCCGCATCCGCGTCACCCGCGCGCAGGAGACCGAATTGCCGCGCGAGCTGCGCGTCGCCTTCACCGACGGGGAGGGCGAGTTCCGCCGCGCCGCCGCCCGCTCCCGCCGGCTGGACGGGGACGCCCTGCGGGAGGTCGGCGCCGACATCGCCCTGGTGAGCCGCCGCGCCGAAATGCAGCGCCTCGCCGACATCTGGCTGCAGGACCTCTGGATCGCCCGCGAGACGGCGGAATTCGCCGTCGGGCCGGAGGCGCTCGCGCTCGAGATCGGCGATATCGTCGCGCTGCCGCAGGCGGGCGGGCGGCTTCACCGCATCACCCGCATCGCCGACGGCGAGGTCCGCCGCATGGCCTCCCGCGCGGTGGAGCCCTCGCTCTACGACCTGCCCGCCCCCTCCCTGCCGCGCACGCCGCGCCCGGCCCCGGCCATACCCGGCCGTCCCTATGCGCTGGTCCTGGACCTGCCTGTGGCGCTGTCCGATCCGCCGGTCCTGCAATGGCTGGCGATCCGCGCCGACCCCTGGCCGGGGCCCATGGCGGTGTGGCGCTCGGCCGACGGGGAGAGCTATGCGCTCCTCGCCATCGCAGCGGCGCCTTCGGTCGTCGGCACCACGACGAGCGTCCTCGCGCCCGGCCCGCTCTGGCGCTTCGATCCAGGCTCGGTGGACATGCGCCTTGCCGGCGGTTTCCTGTCCGCGGTGGGCGATGACGCGGCCCTGTCGGGCGCCAACACGCTGGCGGTCCTCGGTCCGGACGGCATCTGGGAGCTTCTCTCCGCCGCCGGGGCGCAACTGGTCGCGCCGGACACATGGCGCCTGACGCGGCTTCTGCGCGGGCTCGGCGGCTCGGAAGCGGCGGCGTCCCGCCCGGTCCCCGCCGGTGCACCCGTCGTCGCCGTCGATTCCACGCTCGTCCCGCTGGCGGAGGGCGCCCGCGATCTCGGGCGCACCTGGCGCTACCGCATCGGTCCCGCGGACCGGGACCATTCGGACCCGGCCTGTCGCGAGGTCGTCGCGACGCCGGGGCCGCTCGCCCTCCAGCCCCGCTCCCCGGTGGCCCTGCGGGCGCGGCGCACGGCAGAGGGGATCGTCATGTCCTGGATCCGCCGCACCCGCTTCGACGGGGATGCCTGGGAGCCGCTGGACGTGCCCCTGTCGGAAGCCCTCGAGGCCTATCGCGTCGAGATCCGGTCGGGCGGGACGATCTTGCGGGTCCTCGCCGCCTCGACCCCCTCGATCCTCTATCCCGCCGCCGACGAGATCGCGGATTTCGGCGCGGCCCAGACCAGCCTCGACGTGTCGGTCGCGCAGGTCAGCGCCAGCGTCAGCCTCGGCATCGCGGCACGGGAGGTCCTTCCCGTCTCGTGACGTCTCGAAACGGCCTTTTCGGCCGTCCCGCTTTTCCAGGAGTCCATTGCCATGAGCGAGAGCCGTTTTTCGGCTTGCCTGTCCGTCGTGCTCGCCCATGAGGGCGGCTTCGTCGATCATCCCCGCGATCCCGGCGGGGCGACCAAATACGGCATCACCCGGGCCACGCTGGGGGAGGCGCTCGGCCGCCCGGCTTCGCGCGCCGACGTGAAGAGCCTCGACCTGCGCCAGGCGGAGGCGATCTACCGGGAGCGCTACTGGCTGCCGCTCCAGGCCGATCACCTGCCGGTCGGGCTCGACCTCGCGGTCTTCGATTATTGCGTCAATTCCGGCCAGCGCCGGGCGGTCACCGGCCTCCAGCGCGCCGTCGGCGTCCCGCCGGACGGGCTGATCGGGCCGCGCACCCTCGCCGGCGCCCGCGCTGCCGACAGGCGCGCGGCGATTCGCAGCCTCTGCGCCGGCCGGCTCGCCTTCCTGCGTGGGCTGAAGGAATGGCCGGTCTTCGGCAGGGGCTGGCGGCGGCGGGTTTCGGAGGTGGAAAGCCGCGCGATCGCCGATGCGGAGCGCTCCGTTCAGGTGGCGTTCACGGGCCCGCCGCGATAGTCCCGGCCATGCCGTTCTTTCTCCTGATCGGGTTCGCGCTGGCGAGCTTCCCGCCCGAAGCGACGGCCCAGCCCTCGCCCCTGACCTGCCTGTCCCGCCAGGACATGCAGGGCGCGGTCGCGTCGCAGGGCGTCGTCGCGCCCAACGCGGCCGTCCGCGCGGCCCGCGGCCGGATCGCGAATGCGGAGCTGGTGCGCGTGCGCCTGTGCCGGCATCACGAAAACCTGGTCTATATCGTCACGTTCCTGCGGCGGGACGGCCGCGTCGCGCCCGTGACGATCGACGCGTCTTCGGGCAAGGTGGCC
This sequence comes from Hyphomicrobiales bacterium, assembly GCA_027483945.1. GTDB lineage: Bacteria > Pseudomonadota > Alphaproteobacteria > Rhizobiales > Beijerinckiaceae > JAIXTM01. Next base: position 131,240 of record JAIXTM010000009.1, read on the forward strand.
TCCGACCGCTGAATCGCAGCGGCCGTGGCGAAGGGAAACGGGACGGATCGTGCGCCTGCTCGTCGTCGAGGACGATGCCGACCTGAACCGGCAGCTCACCCTGGCCCTCCAGCAGGCCGGCTACGTGGTCGATTCGGCGACCGACGGCGAGGAGGGCTTCTATCTCGGCGAGACCGAACCCTATGACGCGGTGGTCCTCGACCTCGGCCTTCCCCAGATCGACGGCCTGACGGTCCTGAAGCGCTGGCGCGAGGCGGACCGGGTCATGCCCGTCCTCATCCTCACCGCCCGCGACCGCTGGAACGACAAGGTCCAGGGCTTCGACGCCGGCGCCGACGACTACCTCGCCAAGCCATTCCACATGGAGGAGTTGCTGGCGCGGGTGCGGGCGCTGCTGCGCCGCGCCGCCGGCCATGCCAGCAGCGAGCTGACCTGCGGGCCGGTGACGCTCGACACCCGCTCCGGCCGCGTGCTGGTCGAGGGTGCGCCGATCAAGCTGACCTCCCACGAATACCGGCTGCTCGCCTATCTCATGCACCATGTGGGGCGGGTCGTGTCCCGCGCCGAGCTGACCGAGCACATGTACGACCAGGATTTCGACCGCGATTCCAACACGATCGAGGTCTTCGTCGGCCGCCTGCGCCGCAAGCTCGGCGTCGACCTGATCGAGACCGTGCGCGGCCTCGGCTACATCGTGCAGAAGCCCGGCGGATAGCCTTGCGGGCAGCGGGGCGCCTCGACCGGTTCTCCATTGGCGCGCGCCTCCTCTCGGCGGCCCTGGTCTGCAGCGCCGTCATCCTGCTGATCTCGGGCCTCGCCTTGTCGGCGATCTATCGCCGCATCACGGAGCGGGCCTTCGACGAGCGGCTGCACATCTACCTGACCGAGCTCGTCGGCGATCTCGCCGCCCCGCTGGACAGCGACCGCGGCTCGCTCGGCTCCATCGCCGAGCCGCGCTTCGAGCAGCCCTTGTCGGGGTGGTACTGGCAGATCACGCAGCTCGACAACCCCAAGCGCGAGGTCCGCGCCTCGCGCTCGCTGGTCGGCTCCGAACTGCCGATCCTCACCGATCTCGGCGTGCGCGCCTCGATCGGCGAGCGGCGCGAGGGCTACGGCACCGGCATCGACGATCGGCGCCTGCGCATCGTGGAGCGGCGCGTCGACCTCGGCGACGAGGGCCGCTACCTCATCGCCGTCGCGGGGGACGCCAGCGAGATCGACCGCGAGATCGGCGATTTCAACCGCGCTGTCGCCGTCACCTTCCTGATCCTCGGCGCCGCGCTGGGCCTGTCCACGCTCGTCCAGGTGCGCTTCGGCCTGCGTCCCCTGAGCCAGCTCGGCGCCTCCGTCGCGGCGGTGCGGCGGGGCGAAGCCGACCACATTGCCGGGCGCTATCCGCCGGACATCGCGCCGCTGGCGGGCGAGCTCAACCTCATGCTCGACACCAACCGGGAGATCGTCGAGCGGGCGCGGACCCATGTCGGCAACCTCGCCCATGCGCTGAAGACGCCGCTCTCGGTCCTCGCCAACGAGGCGCAGGGCTCCCGCTCGCAGCTCGCCGGGCAGGTCAGGCGCCAGACCGAGGTCATGCGCGACCAGGTGAACTACCATCTGGGCCGCGCCCGGGCGGCGGCCCTGTCCACCGGCCTTGGCGCGGCGACCCTCGCCCGGCCGGTCGTGGAGGGGCTCGCCCGCGTCTTTGCCCGGCTGAACACCGAGCGCGGGCTCACCCTCGCCATCGACATCCCCGACGACCTGCGCGTGCGCTGCGAGGAGCAGGATCTGCAGGAGATGCTGGGCAACCTCATCGACAATGCCTGCAAATGGACCGCGAGCGAGGTCCGCATCGCCGCGAGCCTCCAGGGCGATCCGGGCCTCCCCTACATCGTCTTCACGGTGGACGATGACGGGCCGGGCCTGCCGGAGGCCAAGCGCGAGGAGGTGTTGCGGCGCGGCCGGCGCCTCGACGAGAGCCGCCCCGGCTCGGGCCTTGGCCTCGCCATCGTGGTCGATCTGGCCTCGCTCCATACCGGTTCGCTGACGCTCGGGACGTCGCCGGCGGGGGGCCTGCGCGCCACGCTCAGGCTGCCCGGCGTATGACGGCCTTCCCCGTCTCGCGACCCTATGTCGCCAGCGCTCGCTGGTGAACGCGCCGCGCACTCGCGGTAAAGCGATGCCATGACGATCTGGATCGTATTCGCGCTGATGACGGGAGCGGTGGCTTTGGCCGTGCTCTGGCCGCTCGCGCGCGTGCGCGCCGGCCATGCCGCCGACGCGAGCGAGGCGGATCTCGCCTTCTACCGCTCCCAGATCGCCGATATCGATCGCGAGGCCGCCCGCGGCCTGATCGGCGCCGGCGAGGCCGAAGGCGCCCGGGCCGAAGCCGCGCGCCGCCTGCTGCGCGCCCGGGACAGGACGTCGCCCGCGGCGGACGCCTCCGAGGCGGCCCTTCGCCGCCGCCGCGCCGCCTCCGCCTTCGCCATCTCGATGATCCCGCTCGTTTCGCTCGGGCTCTACGGCGCCTTCGGCTCGCCGCACATCCCGGCCCAGCCGCTCGCCGCGCGCCTCGCCGTCGATCCGGCGCAGCTGAGCCTGGCCGACGCGGTGGGCCGGATCGAGGCGCATCTCGCCCGCAATCCCGACGACGGGCGCGGCTGGGAATTGCTGGCGCCGGTCTATCTGCGCATGGGCCGCGCCCAGGAGGCCGCCGGCGCCTATGAGCGCAGCCTCGCCCTCCTCGGCGCGACGCCCGAGCGCCTGACCGACCACGCCGAGGCCCTCGTCCTCGCCAATGACGGCGTCGTCTCCGCCGAGGCGCGCAAGGCGATCGACGCGGCGCTCGCGGCGTCGCCGGACCTCGCCAAGGCCCGCTATTACCGCGCCGTCGCGCTGGAGCAGGACGGCGACCGCGCCGGCGCCCGGTCGATGCTCGCCGCGCTGGCCGCATCCGCGGTTCCCGACACGCCATGGCTGCCGATGGTGAAGGCGCGGCTCGCCGCGCTGGACGGCACGACCGCGACCGCCGCCGCCGGCGATCCCGCGATCCGCGCCATGGTCGAAGGCCTTGCCGCCCGTCTCGAAGGAGGTGGGGGCGATGCGGACAGCTGGGCCCGGCTCGTGCGCTCCTACGCGGTGCTCGGCGAGAAGGACAAGGCGGACGCCGCGCTCGCCTCGGCCCGCCGCGACCTCGCCGGCAACGAGGCCGCCCTGGCGCGGCTCGGCGCGCTCGCCACCGAACTGGCGCTGACGGACCGCCGATGACCCAGACCATGGCCGCCCGCCGCCCCATGACCCGCAGGAGCCGGCGCCTGACGCTGATCGGCACCGCGCTCGCCGTGCTGGCGCTGGCGCTCGGCCTCGTGCTCTTCGCGCTGCGCGATTCGATCGTCTTCTTCTACGGGCCGACCGCGATCGCCGAGAAGGGCATCGCCCCCGGCACGCGGCTGCGCCTCGGCGGGCTCGTCCAGGCGGGCAGCGTCCAGCGCGGCGCGGACCAGAATGTCCGTTTCGCGGTGGGCGACGGCAACCGCACGATGCAGGTCGCCTATCGGGGCCTCCTGCCGGATCTGTTCCGCGAGGGGCAGGGCGTCGTCGCCGAGGGCGTGCTCCAGCCCGACGGCTCGTTCCGCGCCGACAGCGTGCTCGCCAAGCACGACGAGAACTACATGCCCCGCGAAGTCGCCGACGAGCTCAAGAAGCAGGGCCACTGGCAGGACGGGGCCAAGCCGAAATGAGCCGTCCATGCTGATCGAAGCCGGTCATTACGCGCTCGTCCTCGCGCTCGCGGTCTGCATCGTGCAGACCATCGTGCCGATCTGGGGCGCCCGCCGCGACGACGCCGCGCTGATGGAGATGGGCGCGGCCTGCGCCGTGGCGAGCTTCGTCTGCGTCGCCTTCTCCTTCGTCGCGCTCTCCCACGCCTATCTCGTCTCGGACTTCTCGATCCGGAACGTGGTCGAGAACTCGCACTCCCAGAAGCCGCTGATCTACAAGCTCACCGGCGTGTGGGGGAACCACGAGGGCTCCATGCTCCTCTGGGTCCTCGTCCTCACGATCTTCGCCGCCCTCGTCGCCCTCTTGCGCCGCTCGCTGCCGGCGCGCCTGCGGGCCAACGCGCTCGGCGTCCAGGGCGCCATCGCGGTGGCGTTCCTGCTCTTCATCCTGGTGACGTCGAACCCGTTCGCGCGCCTCAGCCCGGCGCCGTTCGAGGGACGCGACCTCAACCCGATCCTCCAGGACCCCGGCCTCGCGATCCACCCGCCGCTCCTCTATGTCGGCTATGTCGGGCTCTCCATCGCCTTCGCCTTCGCGCTGGCAGCCCTCATCGAGGGCCGCATCGACGCGGTCTGGGCCCGCGCGGTCCGGCCCTGGACGCTGGCCGCCTGGGCCTTCCTCACGCTCGGCATCTCCATGGGCTCCTACTGGGCCTATTACGAGCTCGGCTGGGGCGGCTTCTGGTTCTGGGACCCGGTGGAGAACGCCTCGCTCATGCCGTGGCTCGCCGCCACCGCGCTGCTCCATTCGGTCGTCGTCATGGAACGGCGCGAGGCGCTGAAGGTCTGGACGATCTTCCTCGCCATCCTCGCCTTCTCGCTCTCGCTGGTCGGCACATTCCTCGTCCGGTCCGGCGTCCTCACCTCGGTCCACGCCTTCGCCACCGATCCGGGGCGCGGCGCCTTCATCCTCGGCATCCTGACAATCTTCATCGGCGGCGGCCTCGCGCTCTTCGCCTGGCGCGCCCCGGTCCTGCGCCAGGGCGGCCTCTTCGCGCCGATCTCCCGGGAAGGCGCGCTGGTGGTGAACAACCTCCTGTTCTCCACCGCCTGCGGCACCGTCCTCGTCGGGACGCTCTACCCGCTCGCCCTGGAGGCGCTGACCGGCGCCAAGATCTCGGTCGGCCCGCCCTTCTTCAATCTGACGGTCGGCGCCATCGCCCTGCCGCTCCTCCTGCTCCTGCCCTTCGGCCAGCAGCTCGCGTGGAAGCGCGGCGACGTCGCCGGCGCGAGCCAGCGCCTTATGGCCGCCTTCGGCCTCGCGATCCTCGCCGCGCTCGCCGTGTTCGCCTTCACGAGGGGCGGCCCGGTTCTCGCGCCCATCGGGGTCGGCATCGGCGCCTTCGTCACGATCGGGTCCGTGGTCGAGATCTCGTCCCGCGCCTTCGGCCGTGGCGTCGGCTGGCGCCTCGCGATGCGCCGCGCCTTCGGCCTGCCGCGTGCCGCCTGGGGCACGGCCTCCGCCCATTTCGGCGTCGGCATCACGGTGCTGGGCCTCGCGGCGGCAGCCTGGAGCACCGAGACGCTGGTCGTGATGAAGCCCGGAGACCGAGCTCAGGTCGGACCTTACACGGCGACGCTGGAGCGCGTGGTCCCGCGCTCCCAGGCCAATTACCGCGAGGATGTCGGCCTCCTGCGCCTGACGCGCGCCGACGGCACCGATGCCGGCACGCTGGAAGCCTCCAAGCGCCTCTATCTCACCCGCAACATGCCCACCACCGAGGCCGGCATCCGCACGATGGGGCTCAGCCAGGTCTATGTCAGCCTTGGCGAGGCTGAGCCCGGCGGCATCGGCGTGCGCCTCTATTACAAGCCCTTCGTGCTCCTGATCTGGATCGGCTCGGTCTTCATGGCCATCGGCGCATTCTGGGCGATGACGGACCGGAAGTACCGCGTCGGCGCGCCCGTCCGCGCGGCGGTCAGGGCCGCCGAAGTCCGGGAGGCGCAGGCGTGATTGCCCCCGCGCGTCTCCTTTGCGCGGTCTTCATGGCGCTATCCGCCATGGCGCCGGTCGTGACGCCGGCTCTGGCTGTGCAGCCGGACGAGGTCCTCCGGGATCCGGCCCTGGAGGCCCGCGCCCGCGATCTCTCCGCCGAACTGCGCTGCCTCGTCTGCCAGAACCAGTCCATCGACGACAGCGACGCGCCGCTGGCGCGCGACCTGCGCCTTCTCGTCCGTGAGCGGCTCCAGGCCGGCGACAGCGATGCCGCGATCCGCGACTTCGTCGTCGCGCGCTACGGCGAGTTCGTGCTGCTGCGCCCGCCCTTCGCCGCCCATACCCTGCTGCTGTGGCTGGCGCCGGCGCTGCTCGGCGCGGCGGGCCTGTTCGGGGTGTGGCGTCTTGCCCGAAGCCGCGGCCGCGATGCGACGGAAGCCGTCGCGCTGACCCCGGACGAGCAGGCGGCCCTCGCCGCCGCGACGGGCACAGGCGACCGGGACCCCGCCTGATCCAGGGACCGGCCCGACCGGGTCGAAACCTTACGAACAATTCATGCGTCGGCGAAGGGGCCGTAAGGCGCGCCTCCCCATCTTCACTCCCAACGATCGGCATGTCCGCAATCGACAGGAGTGACCAATGTCCGAACAGAACGATCAGGTCCGCACGACCTCTAAGGTCCGCCGCTCCGGCGTGGCGGTGCTTCTCGGCGCCGTCGGCATCGGCGCGCTCATGGCCGGCGCCGGCACCATGTCCGGCGTCATCGCGCCGAGCCAGACCGCCGCGATCGCGCAGAACCTTTCCAATCCTGCCCCCAACGCCCCGGCTCCCGCCGTGCTGGCGCCCGTCTCCTTCGCCGACGTCGTCGAGCGGGTGAAGCCCGCCGTCGTGTCGATCCGCGTCAAGACGGCGGTGGAGCAGACGAGCGGCGTCGACGGCCGGTCCTTCGGCCTGCCCGAAGGCCATCCTCTGGAGCGCTTCTTCCGCGAGTTCCGCGAGCGCGGCGGCAGCGAGTTCGGCATGCGCGGCGAGCGCCAGGAACGCGGTCAGCCGCGCGCCCAGCCGCGCCGCTTCGGCATGAGCCAGGGCTCCGGCTTCTTCATCAGCGCCGACGGCTATGTCGTCACCAACAACCATGTCATCGACAAGGGCATGGAGGTCGAGGTGACCACCGATAGCGGCCAGACGCTCACCGCCAAGGTCGTCGGCACCGATCCGAAGACCGACCTCGCCCTGCTGAAGGTGCAGGAGGAAGGCAATTACCCCTACGTCTCCCTGGCCAAGTCCACGCCGCGCGTCGGCGACTGGGTGGTCGCGGTCGGCAACCCGTTCGGCCTCGGCGGCACGGTGACCGCCGGCATCGTCTCGGCCCGCGGCCGCGACATCGGCGCCGGCCCCTATGACGACTTCCTCCAGATCGACGCGGCGGTGAACCGCGGCAATTCGGGCGGTCCCGCCTTCAACCTCAACGGCGAGGTCATCGGCGTGAACACGGCCATCGCCTCGCCGTCCGGCGGCAATGTCGGCATTGCCTTCGCGATCCCGACCGAGGCCGTGCAGAAGGTCGTCGCGGACTTGAAGGCCACCGGCACGGTGGAGCGCGGCTTCCTCGGCGTGCAGATCCAGCCGGTGACGAAGGACATCGCCGCGAGCTTGGGCCTCAAGGAGGCGCAGGGCGCCATCGTCGCCCGCATCGAGGAGGGCAGCCCGGCCGGCAAGGCGGGCGTGCGCACCGGCGACGCGATCCTGTCCGTCAACGGCAAGCCCGTCGACAATGCCCGCGACCTCTCCCGCGAGATCGCGAACCTGAAGCCCGGCTCCACGGCGGATCTCAAGGTCTGGCGCGACGGATCCGAGCGTGAGGTCAAGGTCACGCTGGGCCGCCTGCCGGGCGAGCGCGGTGCCGCCGCCCAGCCCGCCCAGGTCGAGGGCACGGCCGATACCGGCCGCCTTGGCCTGCGCCTCGCCCCCGCCGCCGGCGTGTCGGGCCTCGACAAGAAGGGCGTCCTCGTCGTCGGCGTCGAGCCCGGCAGCGAGGCTGCCGAGCGCGGCCTGAAGACCGGCGACGTCATCGCCGAGGTCGGCGGTCGCGCCGTCCAGAACCCGGCCGACGTGCAGAAGGCGATCGCCGACAGCCGCCGCGACGGCCGCCGCGCGGTGCTGCTGCGGCTCGAGACGGAGGAGGGCGCCCGCTTCGTCGCCCTGCCGACCCCGCCCGCCGGCTGATCGGCATCACGGAATGGAGCGGCGCGCCAACGCTCACAGGTCGCCCCCTGCGGCGCGCCGTTCCGACTGCGGCAGGCCGGACAATTCCCCCCGTCCGGCCTGCCGCTCCCTTTCGTCTTGAGATCGCGACGGATTTCCCGTCTAGCTTCCCGCCATGCGCATTCTGGTTGTCGAGGACGATGCCGAGGCTGCGGCCTACCTGACGAAGGCCTTCCGCGAGGTGGGCCACGTGGCCGATCACGCGCCCGACGGCCTGGAAGGCTACGCGCTCGCGCGGGAGGGCAATTACGATGCCCTGGTCGTCGATCGCATGCTGCCCCGCCTCGACGGCCTGTCCCTGATCCGCTCGCTGCGCGAGCAGGACGTCCAGACCCCGGCCCTCATCCTCTCGGCCCTCGGCCAGGTGGACGACCGGGTGAAGGGCCTGCGCGCCGGCGGCGACGATTATCTCCCCAAGCCCTACGCCTTCTCCGAGCTCCTGGCCCGGATCGAAGTGCTCGCGCGCCGCCGCGGCGGCGCCTCGGGCGAGCCGACCTCCTACCGCGTGGCGGACCTGGAACTGGACCGCCTGTCCCACCGGGTGACGCGCGCCGGGCAGGAGATCCCGCTCCAGCCCCGCGAGTTCCGGCTCCTGGAATACCTGATGAAGCATGCCGGGCAGGTCGTGACCCGGACCATGCTGCTGGAAAATGTCTGGGACTACCATTTCGACCCGCAGACGAACGTCATCGACGTCCATGTCTCGCGGCTGCGCGCCAAGATCGACAAGGGGCAGGACAGTCCGCTGATCCACACGATCCGCGGCGCGGGATACCAGATCCGTGACAGCGCTCGGTAAGCTGTTCCGCACCACGGCGTTCCGGATCACGCTCGCCTATCTCGTGGTCTTCGCGCTCTTTGCCGCCTTCATCCTCGGCTATGTCGCCTGGAACGCGCGCAACCTGATCCTGGAGCAGGCCCGCAGCACGATCGAGGCCGAGATCACCGGCCTTGCCGAGCAATACCGCATCGGCAACATCCGGCGGCTCATCTTCTCGGTGGAGCGGCGCGCGCGGGCCCCCGGCGCCTCGCTCTACCTGGTCACCACCTTTGCCGGCGAGCGGCTGTCGGGGAATATCGGGTCCATCGAGCCCGGCGTCATCGACAATGCCGGCGAACGCATCGTCGACTATGCGCTGAACGAGGAGGGGACGGAGCCGCGCAAGGCCCTGGTGCGGGTCATGGTCCTGCCCGGCGGCTTCCGGCTTCTGGTCGGCCGGGATCTCGTCGAGCAGGAGCAGTTCCGCTTCGTGATCCGCCGTGCCTTCGGCTGGTCGCTGACGCTGATCGTCGTGCTCGGCTGCCTCGGCGGCTGGTTCATCACCCGGCGCGTGCTGAAGCGCGTGGACGCCATGACCGAGACCACGCGCACGATCATGGCGGGCGACCTGTCCGGGCGCCTGCCGGTCGGCGCGACGGGCGACGAACTGGACCGCCTCGCGGCCAATCTCAACGCCATGCTGGACCGGATCGGCGAGCTGATGACGGGCCTCAAGGAGGTCTCCGACAACATCGCCCATGATCTCAAGACGCCGCTGACGCGGCTGCGCAACCGCACCGAGGAAGCGCTGCGGGGTGCCCGCGACCCGGCCGAGTTCCGCGCCGCGCTGGAATCCACGATGGAGGAGAGCGACACGCTGATCCGGCTCTTCAACGCGCTCCTGATGATCGCCCGCGTCGAGGCCGGCCAGAGCGCCGAGGCCTTCACGCGGGTGGACGCCGCCGCGGTCGTCGCCGGCGTCGCCGAGCTCTACGAGCCGCTGATCGAGGAGGCGGGCGGCGCCCTGTCGGTCTCGACGGAGCCGGACCTGTCGTTTCAGGGCAGTCGCGAGCTCGTCGGCCAGGTCGTGTCCAACCTGCTCGACAACGCGATCAAGTACGGCGCGGCGGCGGATGGCGACGGCCCGCCCGCGGCCGGCCCGGCCATCTCCATCGCCGCGCGCCGCGCCGGCGACCGGATCGAGCTCGTCGTCGCCGATGGCGGGGCGGGCATTCCCCCGGATGCGCGGGCCAAGGCTGTGGAGCGTTTCGCCCGGCTGGAGGGCGCGCGCTCGCGGCCGGGCTTCGGCCTGGGCCTCAGCCTCGCCACGGCGGTCGCCCGACTTCACGGTGGAGAATTGCGGCTGGAGGACAACGAGCCCGGCCTCAAGGCTGTTCTGTCGCTGCCGGCCGCCTAGAGTGGCGGCATGTCCGATGCCGCAACCCTCGCCGCCGGCCTGAAGCCGCTCGTCCTCCCCCGCGCCAAGGCCGACCCGCAGGGCCTCGTCCGCGATATCCTGGCTGCCGCCAATGACGACGTCCGCGAGCGCCTGGGCGCGGCGCTGACGGGCGCGGCGGCCGATCTCGTCGGCGCGGTGGCGACCCAGTCGCCCTTCCTGGCCGGCATCATGCGCCGCCGGCCCGACTGGCTGGCCGATCTCCTGGCCCGGGACCCGGATGACGGGCTCGCGGCCCTTGCCGCCGATCTTCACGCCGCCGTCGCGGCGGGCAGCGGCGAGGACGACGTGAAGGCCGCGATCCGGCGCTACCGGACCCGCGCCGCGCTCCTCATCGCGCTCGCCGATTGCGGCGGCGTCTGGAGCGTGGAGCGGGCGACCGCCGCGCTGACCGACGTGGCCGAGACGGCCGTGCGCGTCGCCGCGGACGTGCTCCTGTGCGGCATGGACGATGCCGGCCGGCTGAACCTGAAAGACCGCGCCGATCCCGGCCCGGGCTCCGGCCTCGTGATCCTGGCGCTCGGCAAGATGGGCGCCGGCGAGCTCAACTATTCCAGCGATATCGATCTCGTCGTCTTCTACGATCCCGAAGCGCCGGCCCTGCCGCCAGACGCCGAGCCGGCCCGCATCTACGTGAAGATTGCGCAGGGGCTGGTGCGGCTGCTACAGGAAAGGACGCCGGACGGCTACGCCTTCCGCGTCGACCTCAGGCTGCGGCCCGATCCCGGCTCGACGGCGCCCGCGGTGTCCCTGACCGCCGCCTTCGCCTATTACGAGACGGTGGGTCAGAACTGGGAGCGCGCGGCCTTCATCAAGGCGCGGCCGGTGGCCGGCGACATCGCCGTCGGCGCCGCCTTCCTCAAGGACCTCGCGCCCTTCATCTGGCGCAAATATTTCGACTTCGCCGCCATCGCCGACATCCATGCGATGAAGCGGCAGATCCACGCCGTGCGCGGCCACGAGGAGATCGCGGTCGCCGGCCACGACATCAAGCTCGGCCGGGGCGGCATCCGCGAGATCGAGTTCTTCGTCCAGACCCAGCAGCTCGTCTTCGGCGGACGCCGCCCGGCCCTGCGCGGCTCGCGCACGCTCGACATGCTGGCCGCCCTCGCCGCGGAGGACTGGATCACGGTGGCGGCACGCGACGAGCTTTCCGACGCCTACCGCTTCCTGCGCACGGTCGAGCACCGCATCCAGATGGTCGCCGACGAGCAGACGCAGCGCCTGCCGACCGATGGGGACGCGCTCGCCGCCTTCGCCCGGTTCTGCGGCTTTCCGAGCCTCAAGGCGTTCTCCGCCGAGCTGACGCGCCAGGCCCATATCGTGCAGGGCCATTACGCCATGCTGTTCGAGGACGCGCCGTCGCTCGCGGCCGATATCGGCAGCCTCGTCTTCACCGGAACCGAGGACGACCCGGAGACGCTGGCGACCATCGCACGGCTCGGCTTCCGCGATCCGCCCGCCGTCACCGAGACCGTGCGCGGCTGGCATTTCGGCCGGCGTCCGGCGGTGACGAGCGCCCGCGCCCGGGAGGCGCTGACCGAGGTGACGCCCGCGCTCCTGGTCTCGCTCGGCCGCTCGTCCGATCCGGACGCGGCGCTCGCCGCCCTCGACCGGGCCTTCACCAAGATGCCCGCGGCCGCCGAGCTGCTGACGCTGCTCGGTTCCAAGGAGAGCCTGCGCGACCTTTTCGCCGACGTGCTCGGCACCGCCCCGCGTCTGGCCGAGATCGTCGGCCAGACGCCCCACGTGCTGGACGCGGTCATCGATCCGGCCTTCCTGGAGGCGGAGGTCTCGCAGGAGGTCTTCGAGGCCCGGATGCGCGCCATGCTGGGCGACGCGGTGGACATGGAAGCGTTCCTCGACCGCATCCGGGATGTGGCCCGTCACGAGAATTTCGTCGTCGGCGCGCGCTTCCTCTCCGGCGTCCTGTCGCCGGACCGGGCGGGCGAGGCTTTCTCGGCGGTGGCACAGGCGGCGCTCCGCCTCACCTTCGAGCGGGTGCGCGCGGCCTTCGCGGCCGATCACGGCACGCTGAAGGGCGCCCGGGCCGTCGTGCTCGCCATGGGCCGGTTCGGCTCGCGGGAGATGACGGCCTCCTCCGACCTCGATCTCGTCGTGCTCTACGATTTCGATCCCGACGTGGAGGCGAGCGACGGCGCGCGCGCCCTCGATCCCGTCACGTACCACACCCGGCTGACCCAGCGCCTGATCGCGGCCCTGACGGCGCCGACGCGAAGGGGCGTCCTCTACGAGGTCGATCTGCGCCTGCGTCCCTCCGGCCGCAAGGGGCCGGTGGCGACGCAGCTCGCCTCCTTCCGCGACTATTACGGCGGCGAGGCGGAGACCTGGGAGGACCTGGCGCTGCTGAAGGCGCGGGTCGTCGCCGGCGACGGCACGCTAGCCAGGGACGTCGAAGCCGAACTCGTGCGCTGCGCCCGGCGCCGGCGTGACCCGAAGACGGTGGCCCGCGACCTGAAGGAGATGCGCAAGCTCCTGGCGGACGAGAAGGGCTCGGCCGATCCCTGGGATGTCAAGAACGCGTCAGGCGCCCTGACCGACCTCGATTTCGCGGTCGGCTACCTCGCCCTGATCGGCGCTGCCGACCATCCGGCGCTCGCCACGGGCACGTTCGGCGACCGGCTCGCCGCGGCGGAGCAGGCGGGTCTCATCGACCCCGACGCCGCACAGACGCTGGCCGCGGCCCGCCGGCTCTTCAACGACCTGCTGCAATGGCAGCGCCTGCTGATCCGCGGCCGCTTCGATGCCGCCGACCTGCCGAAGGCCGTCGGCCGGCGCATCGCCAATGCCATGGCCTGCCCGGACCTGCCTGTGCTGAAGGCCGCGCTGGACGAGATGCGCGGCCGGGTATCGGAGGTCACGAAGGGACTGGGCGGCTGAGGGTTCAGGCCGCGGCCTCGATGGCCTCGGCCATCTCGGCATCGGGACGGCCGGAGCGGTCATCGGCGTCGGGAAGCTGCACCATCACGATAGTGCCGGAGCCATAGGTGGAGCGGATCCGCAGGGCGCCGCCCTGCATCTCGGTGAGCGAGCGGGCGATGGCGAGGCCGAGGCCCGAGCCCTTGTAGGTGCGGCTGAGGTCGCCTTCCACCTGCTCGAAGGGCCGGCCGAGCTTGGCGAGCGCCGCCTTCGGGATGCCGATGCCGTTGTCCTCGACATAGACCCGGATGGCACCCGGCGAGCGCTTGAGCCGCACGGCGACACGGCCGCCCTCGGGCGTGAACTTCACCGCATTCTGCAGGAGGTTGAGCAGGATCTGCTGGAGCGCGCGGGAATCCGCCATCACGCGGCCCTCCGGCATCAGCTCGGCCTCGACCGTCAGGTTCTTGTCGAAGGCCGCCACCGAGACGGCGCGGATCGCGTCCGCGACCGCCCCGTCGAGCGCCACCGGCTCCCGCTCCAGCCGGACCCGGCCGGCTTCGATCCGCGCCATGTCCAGCACGTCGTTGATGACGCCGAGGAGATATTGGCCGCTCTTGCGGATGTCCTGGCAATATTCGGAATAGCGCGAGCAGCCGAGCGAGCCGAAGATGCCGCTCTCCATCACTTCCGAGAAGCCGATGATAGCGTTGAGCGGCGTGCGCAGCTCGTGGCTCATATTGGCGAGGAATTCGGACTTGGCGCGGTTCGCGCTCTCGGCCTCGGCTTTCTGCTCCAGGTATTTCTCGGCGAGGTCCGCCAGCTGCTGCGCCTGGCTTTCCAGCGCCCGGCGCGAGGTCTTGAGGTCGGCGACCGTCGCCCGAAGCTCCGTTTCGGAGGCGAGCAGGCGCTGCTCGTGGAGCTTCAGCGCGGTGACGTCCGTGCCGACCGAGACGTAGCCGCCATCCTTCGTGCGGCGTTCGTTGATCTGGAGCCAGCGCCCGTCGCCGAGGCGGGCCTCCAGCGTGCGCGCGCCCGCCTCGCGGCGCTCGTCCAGGAGGATCGGGGTCTCGACGATGGGCTGCTGGCCCGCGCGCATGACGACATCGTAGGACGTGCCGGGCCGGACGGCCTCGCTCGGCAGGTTGCGCAGGCTCTGGAACTTCGAATTGCACATGACGAGCCGGTTGTCGGCGTCCCACAGCACGAAGGCTTCGGAGATCGTCTCGATGGCGTCCCGCAGCCGCATGTCGGCGGTGGCGCTGCGCTCGGCCAGGGCCTTCTGCTCGGTGATGTCGACGGCGATGCCGACGAGATGATTGCCCTCGCCCGGCGCCGATTCCACCAGTTCCGCCCGCGCGCGCAGCCATACCCAATCGCCGGACGCGTTGCGGATGCGGAATTCATGGTCGAGCAGCGCCGCCTGCGACTGCACGATGCCGTTGGCGAGGCCGTAGAGGTCGCCGTCCTCGGGGTGGATGAGCTGGTTGACCTCGCCGAACGAGAGGAACTCGGCGCTGCGCTGCCGTCCGAGCAGCGCATACATGGAATCGGACCAGAAGATGCGGCCCCTGGCGATGTCCCAGTCCCACAGGCCGCAGCGGCCGCGGTCGAGCGCAAGGTCCACCCGGTCGCGCACGCGCTCGCAGACCTCGTCGGCGGCCCGGGCCCGGGCGGCCTGAAGGAAATAAGCCGTCGCGATCCCGATCAGGACGAGGATCGCGGCGCCGAACAGGAAGGCCTGGTTCCAGACCTGGTTGGTCCAGCCGGCCAGCACCGCCTTCTCGGTCTGGACGGCGAGAACCTGGCCGATGCCGGCGCTGGTGCGCAGAGTCGCATAGGCATCGGTGCCGCCGACCAGGGTCGTGCGGATGACGCCGGCGCGGTCGGCATAGGCCGTGAGAAGGCCCTCGGTCAGGATGTCCGACATGGTGGCCGCCTGGCCGCCGCCGGAAGGCAGGGCGGTCAGGATGCGCCCGTCCGGATCGGCGACATAGACCAGCCGGCCGCCGGCCAGCGCCTTCGGCGGCAAACGATCCTCCAGGCCGATCAGGCTGCGCTGGGCCGAGAGGTCGGCAGCGACAAAGCCCGCGACAAGCTCCAGGTCCGCGATGGCGAGCGAGACGGCATCCTCGCGGGTCCGGGCCGAATGAACCGCGAGCGAGACGGTGAGCAGGCCGATGAAGACGAGGAGGAGGGCGGGGACCGAGAAGCGGAACAGCGGTTCGTAGGCGGCGAGCCGGCGATAGGCAGGGTGCTTGAGTGCCCGCGCTACGCCCAGAATCGTACTGTCGCGTGCCGACAGGCACGCGGCTTCCGCATTCTTCATGCGGGCCCCCCAGATGCTTTTTTGGATGATCCGGAGTGACGCCCGACGCCCCGAATCACCCCCATCTGAATCCGGGCGGGGTGATTTGTCTAGAGTCTTACCGGAAGGTGAATCGCAGCTTCGCCGGGCTCATGCGAGGCAGCGCTCGGCGATGTCCGACAGGTCGCGGGAAAGGCCCGGACGCGCCTGTACGGAGCGCAGGGCGGCCTCCGCCTTCTCGCGTCGCGCCGGCTCCAGCGTGCGCCACATCTTGAACGCCCCGAGCAGCCGCGCCGCGACCTGCGGATTGGTGCCGTCGAGCGTCGCCGCCTGCTCGGCCACGAAGGCGTAGCCGGCCCCGTCGGCGCGGTTGAACTGCGTGGGGTTGCCTGCGGCGAACATGCCGATCAGCGCCCTGACGCGGTTCGGGTTCTGCATCGAGAACCGCGGATGGCGCATCAGGCGCCTGACCCGGTCGAGCGTCTCCGGCTCGGCGATCGTCGCCTGCAGCCCGAACCATTTGTCGAGCACGAGCGGCTCGTCCCGGTAGCGCTCGGCGAAGGCGTCGAAGGACGCTTCCCGGCAGGGGCCGGGGATCTGCGCCAGGGCGGCGAGGGCGGCCATGCGGTCGGTCATGTTGTTGGCGCTCTGGAGCTGCGCCGCGGCGAGGCCTTCGCCGACCGAAGGCTCGCCGACGGCGATGAGGTCCAGCGCGGCGTTGCGCAGGGCGCGGCGCCCGGCGCTGGCCGCGTCGGGCGAATAGGCCTCGCGGCTCGCCAGCACGTTGCGCAGATGCGTCAGCCGCTCCGACAGCGCCCGGCCAAGCCGGCGCCGCAGGCCCAGACGCGCCGCATGGACGCGGTCGGGATCGACGTCCGAGCCGAGCTCGCGGATAAGGTCCCCCTCGCTCGGCAGGGCCAGCGCCTGCGCCGCGAAGGCGGGGTCCTGCGGCCCGTCGCCCGACAGGAAGGTGCGGTAGGCGTCCGCCAGCAGTGTCGCGCCCGCTTCGTCGTCCTCGCCGGCGACCGTGCGCAGCATGATGCGCGTCGCCAGCGTCTGGGCCGCCTGCCAGCGGTTGAACGCGTCGTCGTCATGGGCGAAGAGCAGGGCGAGGTCCCCGTCCGAGACCGGATGCTCCAGCCGCACCGGCGCCGAGAAGCCGCGCAGGACCGAGGGGATCGGCCGGCGTTCGACATCGGCGAACGAAACGGTCATCGCCGCCTTGTCGAGGACCAGCAGTTCGCCGCGCAGCCGGTTCTTCTCCAGCGGCTCCAACTCCATGCGCCGGCCGTCCTCGTCGAAGAAGGCGATGCGGATCGGCACGACGACCGGCTTCTTCTTGGCCTGGCCGGGGGTCGGCGGCGTCTTCTGGGCGACATCGATGCGGAATGTGCGGGCCGCCGCGTCGTAATGGCTGGCCGCCAGCACCGTCGGCGTGCCGGCCTGCTCGTACCAGGTGAAGAACCTGTCGAGGTTCTGGCCCGAAACCTCGGCGAAGCAGCCGATGAAGTCCTCCACCGTCGCGGCGGTGCCGTCGCAACGCTCGAAATAGAGGTCCATGCCGCGCCGGAACGCGTCGTCGCCGATCAGGACCTTGAGCATCCTTATGACCTCGGCGCCCTTCTCGTAGATCGTCGGCGTGTAGAAGTTGTTGATCTCCTTGTACTGGCTCGGCCGCACGGGATGGGCGAGGGGCCCCGAATCCTCGGCGAACTGGGCCGCGCGCAGGTTGCGCACGTCGGCGATGCGCTTCACCGGGCGGGAGCGCTCGTCGGAGGAGAATTCCTGGTCGCGGAAGACGGTCAGGCCTTCCTTGAGGCAGAGCTGGAACCAGTCGCGGCAGGTGATGCGGTTGCCGGTCCAGTTGTGGAAATATTCGTGGGCGATGATCGCCTCGATATTGGCATAGTCGGCGTCGGTCGCGGTCTCCGGGTCCGCCAGCACGTATTTGTCGTTGAAGATGTTGAGGCCCTTGTTCTCCATGGCCCCCATGTTGAAGTCGGACACGGCGACGACGTTGAACACGTCGAGGTCGTATTCCCGGCCGAACACCGTCTCGTCCCAGATCATGCAGCGCCGCAGCGAATCCATCGCGTAGGCGGCGCGCTCCTCCTTGCCCGGCTCCACATAGATGCCGAGATCGACCTTGCGGCCCGACGCCGTCGTGAACGGCTCGTGGATGGAGGCCAGCTTTCCGCCCACCAGCGCGAAGAGATAGGAGGGCTTGGGATGCGGGTCATGCCAGACGGCGTAATGCCGGCTCGTGCCCTCGACCTCGCCCGCCTCGACGAGGTTGCCGTTGCCGAGCAGGACCGGCGCCTCGTCACGGTCCGCCTCGATCCGCGTCGTGTAGACCGACAGGACGTCCGGACGGTCGAGGAAATAGGTGATGCGGCGGAAGCCCTCCGCCTCGCACTGGGTGCAGTAGTTCCCGCTCGAGCGGTAGAGCCCCATCAGCTTCGTGTTCGCCGCGGGATCAAGCTTCGTCACCAGCGTGAGCGTGAACGCCTTCTTCGGCGGCTTCGCCAGAACGAACCGCTCGGCGGTCGCGGCATAGGCGTCGCCGTCCAGCGGCTTGCCGTTGAGGCTCGCCGAAACGAGGTTGAGCTCGTCTCCATCGAGCACGAGCTCGGCGCCAGCGTCGTCCCTGGAGGCCGGCTCCAGCGACAGCGTCGCCGTGACCAGCGTCTCCGGCCCGTCGAGCCGCACGTCAAGCTCCACAGTCGGGATGCGGTAGCGTGGCGGGCGGTAATCCTCGAGGCGGACGACGCTGGCGAGATCGGTGCGCATGGGACTTCCTAGCTGGAAAAGGCGTCCTGCTTATGGCGAAGGCCGGAAGGAGCGGCAACCCGCACCCGCGCAAGCTCGCCGCTCGTCGCCGCCAGCACCGCGCGGGTAATCGCGGGCAGGAGCGCGGTCAGCGGCGTGTTCAGCCGCCCGTACAGCCGGAACGTCGCCGGCTGCACGACGAGGCCGAGCGCGAGCGCCGCCAAGAGGTCCGGATCGGCGGGCGGGATCTCCTCCCGCTCGATCGCCACGGCGAAGACGCGCTTGATCGCCTCGACGGGATTGCCATCGGGCTCCGCCGGCACCTCGGCCATGTGGCGGTGCTGGTTCACGAACAGGAAGGTGAACAGCGCCCGGTCGTCCTCGAACAGGGTGGCGAAACGCCGGACCAGCCATTCCACCATGGCGGCGAAGGGCAGGCCGCGTTCCAGCGTCGCCATCACCTCCCGCGCCAGGGCGGCGTAGCGGTCGAGGAAGACCTGCCGGACGAGTTCGTCCTTGGAGCGGAAATGGCGGTAGAGCGCGCCCTCGACCACGCCGCAGGCCTGCGCGATGTCGCGGATGGAGGTGGCGTCGACGCCCTTGGCGGCGAAGAGCGCGATGGCTTCCGCCTCGATGCGCGCGCGGGTGCGTGAACCGTCGCGCATGGCTCAGCCCTCCTTCCGGCGGGACCGGGACGCCTTGGCCGGCTTGTCCTTGCGCGCCGACGGCGCCGGAATCTCGGCCGGGGCAGGCTGGCCGGTGATCTCCCGGACGAGCCGGGTCACGCCGGCGAAATCGAGCTTGCCGGAGCCAAGCAGCGGCACGGCGGGCACGACATGCACCTCCGCCGGGACCATGAGCTCGCTGGCGCCGGCCTCCCGGGCGAAGGCCTGCAGGTCGGCGCGGCGGGCACCGGGCTGCGTCGTCACCAGGATCAGCCGCTCGCCCTTGCGCTGGTCGGGGATGGCGGCGACCGCCGAGACGGCCTCCGGCCACAGCCTCGCGGCGAGGGTCTCCACCGCCGCCAGCGAGATCATCTCGCCGCCGACCTTGGCGAAGCGCTTGGCGCGGCCCTTGATCGCGATGAAGCCGTCCGCGTCGATCGTGACGATGTCGCCCGTATCGTGCCAGCCTTCCTCGCCGTCCGGGCCAACCGGCGGCTGCAATTCGCCGGGCCGGTCGGCCTTGAGGTAGCCGAGCATGACGTTGGGGCCGCGCACGTGGAGGCGCCCGCCTTCCGCGATGCCGGGAATGGGCTCCAGCCGCGCTTCCATGCCCGGCAGCAGCCGGCCGACCGTGCCGAACCGGTTGTGCATCGGCGTGTTGAGTGCGAGCGCCGGCGCCGTCTCGGTGACGCCGTAGCCTTCCAGGATGCGCAGGCCGAACTTCTCCATCCAGAGCCGGCGCGTCTCGTCCTTCACCGCCTCGGCGCCCGCCAGGACGTAGCGCACCGAGCGCAGGTCGTAAGGATGGGCTGCGCGTCCGTAGCCGGTGAGGAACGTGTCGGTGCCGAACAGGAACGTGGCGTTGGTGCCGTAGACCAGTTCGGGCACCAGCCGGTAATGCAGCGGCGAGGGATAGAGATAGACTTCCACGCCCGCCGTCAGCGGCAGGATGAGGCCGACCGTCAGGCCGAAGGAATGGAAGACGGGCAGGACGTTGAACACCTTGTCCGTCCGGCCGAAATCGATGCGCGCCGCCGCCTGCGAGGCGTTGGCCAGCATGTTGACATGCGAGAGCACGACGCCCTTCGGCACGCCCTCCGAGCCGGAGGTGAAGAGGATAGCCGCCGGGTCCGACGGGCGCCGCCGCACAAGCGGGCGCTTGTAGCTCGCGAGCCCCCGAAGCTTGGCGACGAGGCCGACCTTCGCGCGCACGTCTTCCAGATAGACTATGGCGAGGGAGCGGGAGAGCGTCTCCACCAGCGGACCGAGGCGCGCCTTCTCCACGAAGGCCCGCGAGGTCACGATGGTCGTCAGTTTCGCGGCCTGAGCGGAGGCCAGGATGTTGGCCGCGCCGGCGGTGAAGTTGATCATGGCCGGAATGCGCCCGGCCGACATGAGGCCGAGCAGCGTCACCGCCGCGCCATTGGCATTCGGGAGCATCACGCCGACGGCCTCGCCCTCCGCCGCCAGCGGCATGAGCTTGCGGCCGAGCACCGCCGCGCCGAGCATCAGGCGCTTGTAGGTGAGCGAGCCGGTGACCGGATCGGTCAGCGCGATGCGCTTCCAGCCCTCGCGCCCGGCTGCCGCGAGCACGGCCTCCACGATTGTCCGCTCCATCGGCGTCGTGCGGTAGATGAGGTCGGACATGATGCCGTAGAGCGCCTGGCCGGCGGCGTGCCGGCGCTTGCGGCCGGTGAGCGCCGGATCGAGCCGCAGCGGCACCGGCTCCAGCACGGTGACCTTCACCTTGGGGAACCAGCTCTTGCGGACCTGCCGGCCGTCGAGGCGCGAGAACGAGCTCGCCTCCAGGCCCTCGATCCGCACCGGCACGACGAGCCCGCCGGCCTTGTCGGCGACGAGGCCGGCGCCGTCATAGACCTTCATCAGGCTGCCGGTGACGGTGATGCGCCCCTCGGGGAACACGACGATCGTCTCGCCCGCCCGCGCCGTGTTGATCAGCGTGCGTGTCGCCAGCGGCTTGGTGGGATCGAGCGGCAGCGCCCGGATCGTCTTCAGGAACGGCTTCAGCCACCAGCGCCGGGCGATCGTGTCGTCCAGCGCGAAGACGGGCGGCGTGTCCAGCAGCGACAGCACGAGCGGCCCGTCCAGGAAGCTCACATGGTTGGCCACGACGACGCTGCCGGGCGTGACCTTGGCGAGGTTCTCCGCGCCGACAACCTCCACGCGATGGAACAGCCGGAACAGCATGACGAGGAGGTCCCGGAAGCCGTTGATCGGCAGCGCGCGCCAGACGAGCACCGCCGCGACGAGGTTGGCGAGACCGAGCAGCGCGAACAGGGTCGGCGTGCGAAAGGCCGCCGCCTGCAGGCCGGCGACGACGAGCGATCCCAAAACCATCCAGGCCGCGTTCATGACGTTGACGCCGGCGATGACGCGGGCCCGCCGTTCCTCCGGCGCCCAGGCCTGCACGGCGGCGAAGATCGGCACGATGAAGAGGCCGCCGGCGACGGCAAGGCCGCCAAGGTCGACGGCGACCCGCAGGCCGGGGCTCCGGCCAAAGAAAGCAGCCGGCCCGACGGCGGGCAGCGCCTGAACCGCCTCGCGGGTCGCGAGGAAAAGATCGAGGGAGAACAGGCCCATCAGCACGGCGCCGATCGGGACCATGAGCAGGACGATGCGGCCCGCGGACAGGAACGACGCCAGCATCGAGCCGGCGCCGATGGCCAGGGCGAAGATGGCGAGGAAGGCGGTGACGACCTCCTCCGTGCCGCCGATCGTATCCTTGACCAGGGTCGGCATCAGCGAGAGGGCGATCGCGCCGACGACCCAGAACCAGCTCACCACCATGGCACCGCGCCACAAGGCCGGCTCGGCCTTCAGGTCGCGCAGCAGGGTCGCGGTGGAGCGCGCGATATTGGCGTCGACGGCGAGATCCGGCGCCTTCTCGCCGGTGGGCGGGATGAGGAGGCTCGCCAGCCAGCAGGCGAGCGCCACTGCGACGAGGAGCGCGGCGACGGCGACCGGGTCGCCCTTCGCGGCCGCGATGCCGCCCGCGATCGTGCCGAGGAGGATCGCCAGGAACGTCGCGCCTTCGATCAGCGCGTTGGCCGCAGGCAGGTCCTCGCGGCGCAGATGGTCCGGAAGGATGCCGTACTTGATCGGCCCGAACAGCGCGCTGTTGGCGCCGTAGAGGAAGAGGGCGACGAAGAGCAGCGGCACCGACGCCAGCCAAAAGCCGGCAGCCGCGATGACCGCAAAACCGATCTCCACGAGCTTCAGGCGCCGGGCGATCAGCGCCTTGTCGAACCGGTCCGCCCACTGGCCGCCCAGACCCGACAGGAAGAAGAACGGGGCAATGAAGACGCCGCCTGCCAGCGTCACCAGCATGCCTGAGCCCTCGCCGCCGAGGCGGAACAGGATCAGGATGACGAGGACATTCTTGACGAAATTGTCGCCGAAGGCGCCGAAGAACTGGCACCAGAACAGCGGCGCGAACCGCCGCGCGACCATGAGACGACCGATCATCGGGTCACCGCGCATTAAGTGAACGTATGATCACTTTAGCAAGACGCAGCGGCAACCGCAAGAGTGAACACACGCTCACTTAAGAGCGGATCGGCTCCGCATGGCCGACGATCCGCACGATCTCCGGCAGGGCCAGCCGCGTCTTGCGGTCCACCTCGTCGACGCAGCGATGCGCTTCGTCCACGCTCATCGTCGGCGGCATGCGGCAATGGTAGTTGACGACAAGGCCGGCCTCCGTTGCCCGCACCCGGACGCTGTGCACGTCGCTGACGGTGCCGCCCGCCCGGGCATGGTCGGCGATGGCCGTGGCGATCCGCGCCACCAGCGTCGCCTCCGCTTCGCGCCCTTCGAGCCGCGTCACCTCCAGCGGCTCCAGATGCGTCTCGACCTCGGTCCGATGGCCGAATTCGTCTCGCAGCGCCCCCTCGAAGGCGTCCGCGACCGCATGGGCCTCGCCGAGGCTCGTGCGCCCGTCGATCTCGATATCGGCGCTGATGGAGAGGCGCCCGCCCACCGTCTGGATCGTGATGTGGTGGACCGCGAGCCTGCGCCGCGCCGCGATCAGCATCACGCGTTCCAGGATCGTCTCGTCGTCGACCGCCACGGGGCGCGTCGTCACCGTCAGACGCGAACCTGGCGCGATGCCCGCGAAGGCTTCCGCGACCCGCTCCTTGATCGCCAGCACGTCTTCCTGCGGAAGGGTGCGGGACACGGCGACCGTTGCCTCCCCCATGATCGAACCGCCCGCCTGGCGCAGGCGCACCTCGTCGACGCCGACGACACCCGGCGCGGCCGCGATGGCCGTCCGTGCCTGGCCGGCCATGCCCTTGGGCGCGGCATCGAGCAGCGAGCCGAGGGTGCGCCCGGCCAGCCGGAAGCCCGCGACCGCGATGAAGACCGAGACGCCGACCGCCACAAGGGCGTCCGCCTGCGGATAGCCGTAGGCCGCGGCGCCCAGAGCCGCGAGGACCAGCACGGAATTGACGAGGTCGGAGGAGAAGTGCAGGGCGTCCGCCGCCAGCGCCTCGCTGCCGGTCTTGCGCGCCGTGCGCGTCAGGACCCACCAGCGCCAGGCATCGATGACGATGGCCGCGACGAGGACCGCGACCGCCCAGCGATTGGGCGTCACCTCGGTCTCGCCCGAGACCAGCCGCCGCAGCCCCTCGAACGCGACTGCGCCGGACAGGATGAAGAGGAAGGCCGTCTCGACCAGAGCCGCAAGGGACTCGAACTTCCCGTGGCCGAACGGATGCTCCTCGTCCGCCGGCTTGTGGGCGGCGCGGATGGCAAGGAAGGTCAGCGTGGTCGCCGCCACGTCCACCAGGCTGTGGGCGGCATCCGAGATCAGCGCCAGCGAGCCGGTGGCATAGCCTGCCGCGCCCTTGCCGACCGTGATCGCGGCGCTGGCCAGGATGGAGACCAGGGCGACGCGCTCCTTGAGCGCGTGGTGCGTGCCCGGTTCCGGCTGGGGACGTGTGGCTTCCTGCATCGCCGATGAGCTGCCGTTGACAGGGCGCAGGGGGAGCACGATGTGAGCCCCGGATCAAGCGGAGACCCCCCATGGCGATGGAATATCTGCACACGATGGTGCGCGTCGGTAACCTCGATGCCGCGCTGGACTTCTATTGCAACAAGTTCGGCCTTGTGGAAACGCGGCGCATCGAGAACGAGAAGGGCCGCTTCACGCTGGTCTTCCTGGCCGCTCCGGGCGATGCGGACAGGGCGAAGGAGACCAAGGCGCCGCTGCTGGAGCTCACCTACAATTGGGACGAGCACGAATACCAGGGCGGCCGCAATTTCGGCCATCTCGCCTATCGCGTGGACGACATCTACGACACCTGCGACCGGCTGATGAAGGCGGGCGTCACGATCAACCGCCCGCCGCGGGATGGCTACATGGCTTTCATCCGCTCGCCCGACGGCATCTCGATCGAGCTTCTCCAGCGCGGCGAGCCCAAGGCCCCGGCCGAGCCCTGGGCCTCCATGCCCAATACCGGCAGCTGGTAGCGCTCAGCTGGCGGCGAACGGGTCGTTTTCCGGCGTAATCAGCGGCTCCGTGCGCGGCCGGTCATACTCGATCGGCGCCATGGGCGCCGGCGGCCGCTCGATCGTGCCGGTCACAATGGGCCGGCGCTTGGCGGTGGAGGTGCAGGCGGCGAGCGCTGTCGCCACCACGAGGCAGGCGGCGATGCGGGAGAGGGTACGCAACGTGGTCGACATGGACGTGATCCCGGGAACGCGGCCGCCGGGCGGAACGCACCCGGCGAAGCGGCCATCACGCCACCTCCTGGGTCAACGGAGCCTTAACGCGGCGTAAGGCCGGGGCCCGTATCGTCGCGATGTCCGCAGCTTGGCGGATGCCAGGATCTCCGTTCGCACCGCCATGGCCCGCGTCCTCTGCATCGGCATCGCCGTCCTCGATTACGTCTACGCGCTCGACGCGCTGCCCCGCACGGCCGAGAAGTTCCGCGCCAAGGCCATGGCGGCGGTCGGCGGCGGCACGGCCGCCAACGCGGCGGTGGCCGTCACGCGCCTCGGGGGCGAGGCGGTGCTCGCGGCGCGCCTCGGCGAGGACGCGGTCGGGCAGGAGATCGTGGCCGGCCTCGAGGCCGAGAAGGTGAGCTGCGCGCTGGTGCGCACCTTCCCCAATGTCCGGTCGCCGCAATCCTCCGTATTCGTGGATACCGACGGCGAGCGCATGTCCGTGTCCTATGTGGATCCCGGCCTGCCGCTGTCGCCGGAATGGCTGCCTCTGTCCATTCCGAAGGGTGTCGACGCCGTTCTCGGCGACACGCGCTGGGAGGAGGGCGCGGCGCATATGTTCGAGCTCGCCCGCCGCATCGGCGCGCCGTCCGTCTTCGACGCCGACCGCGCGCCGACCCATCCCGACGTTCTGAAGACCGCCACCCACGTCGCGTTCGGTGCGCAGGGCCTCAAGGACATGACGGGCCTCGCCGACCCGGTCGAGGGCCTGAAGGCCGTCCGGCCCCAGGTCAGTGGCTGGCTCGCCGTCACCGTGGGCGCCGAGGGCGTGCTCTATTTCGAAGGCGAGCGCGTCATCCATGCGCCGGGTTTCAAGGTGAAGGCGGTGGACACGCTCGCGGCCGGCGACGTATGGCACGGGGCGTTCGCGCTGGCGCTCGCCCAGCAATGGAGGGAGCGCGAGGCGGTGCAGTTCGCCTCCGCCGTGGCGGCGCTCAAATGCACCCGCTTCGGCGGCCGGGACGGCATCCCGACCCGCGCCGACGTGGACGCCTTCCTCAGGGAGCAGGCTCGCTGACGTCCTGCCCGCAGCCGGACGACAAGCCATGCGCCTCACTCTTTCCGAAGCCCGAGCCTGGACCGCCGCCATCTTCGTGGAGAAGGGCTGCCGGCCGGAGGCGGCCGAGGCTGTCGCCCGCGCCCTCGTGGCTGCGGAGGCCGACGGGCTGAAGGGTCACGGCCTGACGCGCATTCCGACCTATCTCGCGATGCTGGCCACGGGGAAGGTGGACGGCAAGGCCGAGCCCGCCGCCGTCCAGTCGGCCCCCGGCGCCCTTCTGGTCGACGCGGCCCACGGCTATGCCTATCCCGCCCTCGACCTCGCGCTGGAGCGCCTGCCCGCCATGGCCCGCGCCGCCGGCATCGCCGCAGCCGCGATCCGCCGCTCCAACCATTGCGGCGCCGCCGGCCACCATGTGGAGCGGCTGGCGGGGCAGGGGCTCGTCGCCCTGTTCTTCGCCAATGCCCCGGCCTCCATCGCCCCATGGGGCGGCCTCGTGCCGGTCTTCGGCACCAACCCCATCGCCTTCGCCGCGCCCCTGCCGGGCCGCGAGCCCGTCGTGGTCGATCTCTCGGTCTCGAAAGTGGCGCGCGGCAACATCCTCGCCGCCCGCCAGAAGGGCGAACCGATCCCGGAGGGCTGGGCGCTCGACAAGCAGGGCAACCCGACGACGGATGCCGAGGCGGCCCTTGCCGGCACGATGCTGCCCATGGGCGACGCGAAGGGCGCCGCGCTCGCCTTCATGGTCGAGGCGCTCGCCGCGTGCCTTGTCGGCGCGTCGCTCTCCATCGACGCGTCCTCGCTCTTCGACGGCGAGGGCCCGCCGCCGGAAATCGGCCAGTTCCTGATCGCCATCGACCCGGCCGCGTTCGGCGGGGCGGCTTTCGGGGATCGCATGGCGCGCCTTGCCGCCGCCATCGAGGACCAGGACGGGGCGCGCCTGCCCGGTACGCGGCGCCTGGCGCTCCGGGCGAAGGCAGCCGCTGAGGGCATCGTCGTTCCCGAGGACGTGAGGCGCTTCGGCACCGGCGGCTGATCGGGCAGCGCTCCCGCGCGGAGCCCGGTTGCGCCGAACCGCCCATTGGCGGATCGCGCCGTGCTGGTGCATCCTTGGCTCATGCGTGAAGTGATCCGCCTCGTCCGGCGCGGCCGGACGGTCGAACTGTCCGGCTTCCATCCCCGCACGACCCTGCTCGACTGGCTGCGCCTGTCGGAGCGCTCCACCGGCACCAAGGAAGGCTGCGCCGAGGGCGATTGCGGCGCCTGCACGGTGGTGCTGCGCCGCATGCGCGGGGGCGAAGCGGTGGTGGAGCCGGTCAATGCCTGCATCCTCTTCCTCGGGCAGGCGGACGGCGCCGAGGTCCTGACCGTGGAGGATCTGGCCGCCGCGGACGGCACGCTGCATCCGGTCCAGCAGGCGATGGTCGATACCCATGGCTCGCAATGCGGCTTCTGCACGCCGGGCATCGTGATGAGCCTCTTCGCTTTGCACGAGACGGCGCCCGGCCCGGCCGATCGGCAGGCGGTGGACGACGCGCTGGCGGGCAATCTGTGCCGCTGTACCGGCTACCGCCCCATCGCCGACGCGGCGATGAAGGCGTGCGGGCCCGAGAAAGCGGCGCCCCGCGCGATGCCTGCCCTGCCGGCCGACGCCGCAGAGGATGTCTTCGTCGGCGACGAGCGTTCGTTCTTCGCCGCGCCCGCGAGCGAAGCCTCCCTGTCGAAGCTCTATGCGAAGCACCCCGACGCCGTGCTCGTCGCCGGCGCCACCGATGTCGGCCTCTGGGCCACCAAGGCGTTGCAGGACCTGCCCAAGCTGATCTGGCTCGGCCGGGTCGCGGACCTCGACGCCGTCAGGGAGGACGGGCACGTCCTTGAACTCGGCGCGACCCTGTCCCATGCCCGGGCGCTGCCGCTCCTTGCCGGGCTCGATCCCGACCTTGGCGAACTGATGCGACGGTTCGGCTCGGTGCAGGTCCGTGCCTCGGGCACGGTCGGCGGCAACATCGCCAACGGCTCGCCCATCGGCGACCTTGCGCCTGCCCTGATCGCGCTCGGCTCGGAGGTCGAACTCCGGCGCGGTGACAAGATCCGGCGCGTGCCGATGGAGAACTTCTTCATCGCCTACCGCCAGCAGGACAGGCAGCCCGGAGAGTTCGTGCGCGCGATCCGGATCAACCGGCCGGGGCCGGGCCATTCCTTCCGTTGCTTCAAGGTGTCGAAGCGCTTCGACGAGGACATCTCGGCGGTGATGGGCGCCTTCCATTTCGTCATTGCGGGCGAAGGCGCCGACCGTGTGATCCGCTCCGCCCGGATCGCCTATGGCGGCATGGCCGGCATCCCCAAGCGCGCGGCCCTGGCGGAGTCGGCGCTGATCGGTGCGCCGCTGGCCGACCAAGGCGCGTGGGGTTTCGCGCTGGAAGCCATCGTCGGCGATTTCTCTCCGCTCAGCGACCAGCGGGCGAGCGCATCCTATCGTCTGCGGGTGGCGCGCAACCTCCTGCTCAAGGCGCTGACCGAGATCGCCGGCGCGCCGACGAGCCGGACCCGGATCGTCGGGCATCGCCCGCTGGAGGCGGCCCATGGCGGCTGACCTGCCTGGCGACGGCCTGACCCGCGCGGAGGGGTCGGGCAAGCCCGCCCGCCCGCCGGAGCGTCATGCGCCCCGCCCCGCCGAGGACGGACCAGCTCATGTCCACCGCGCCTATCCCCATGACAGCGCGCATCTCCATGTCCAGGGAGCCGCGGCCTATCTCGACGACCTGCGCGAGCCGGAAGGCACGCTTCATGTCGCTGTCGGCATGAGCCCGAAGGCGCGCGGGCGCATCGTCTCGATGGACCTGTCGGCGGTGGAGGCCGCGCCCGGCGTGGTACGCGTCGTCACGGCCGCGGACATCCCGGGCCGCAATGACATCTCGCCCGCCTTGGGCGACGAAACGCTGCTGGCCGCGGACACGGTCGCGTTCCACGGACAGGCCGTCTTTGCGGTCGCCGCGACGACGCGGGACGCCGCGCGCCGCGCGGCGCGTCTCGGCCGCATCGAGATTGCCGAGGAGACGCCCTCCGTCTCGGTGGACGACGCAGAGCGGCGCGGCGAGACGGTACTGCCCGATTATGCCTTCGGCCGCGGCGACGTGGAGGCGGCCCTCGGCGCTTCGCCCCGCCGTCTGGAGGGGCGCCTGCGCATCGGCGGGCAGGAACACTTCTACCTGGAAGGCCAGGCCGCGCTCGCCATCCCCGGCGAGGACGGGGAGATCCTCGTCCACTCCTCGACCCAGCACCCGACCGAGGTTCAGCACGTCGTCGCCCGCGTTCTGGGGATCGCCGATGCGCAGGTGACCTGCGAGGTCCGGCGCATGGGCGGCGCCTTTGGCGGCAAGGAAAGCCAGGCGACGCAATGGGCCGCGCTCGCCGCGCTCGCCGCACGGGTCACCGGCCGGCCCTGCAAGGTGCGCCTCGACCGCGACGACGATTTCGCGCTGACCGGCAAGCGCCACGATTTCCGCGTCGATTACCGCCTCGGCTTCCACGAGGACGGGCGGCTGGACGCCTATTCCGTCGATTTCCTCGCCCGCTGCGGCCATTCGGCGGACCTGAGCCAGGGCGTGGTGGACCGCACCATGTTCCACGCCGACAATTCCTACTTCCTGCCGGCGGCGCGGATCGCCTCGCGGCGGCTGAAGACCAACACGGTGTCCAACACCGCCTTCCGCGGCTTCGGCGGCCCCCAGGGCATGCTCGCCATCGAGAAGGCGCTGGACGACGTGGCGCGCGTCACCGGACGCGACCCGCTGGACGTCAGGCTGGCCAACCTCTACGCCCCCGGCCGCGACGTGACGCCCTATGGCATGGAGGTGGAGGAGACCGACACGCTCCACGCCATCGTCACGCGCCTCGCCGAGACGTCGCGCTACCGCGACAGGCGCGCGGAGATCGACGCGTTCAACGGCGCGGGCGGCTGGTTGCGCAAAGGCCTGGCGCTGACGCCGGTGAAGTTCGGCATCTCCTTCACGCTGACCCACCTCAACCAGGCGGGCGCGCTGGTCCACGTCTACACCGATGGCTCGGTGCAGCTGAACCATGGCGGTACCGAGATGGGGCAGGGGCTCTATCGCAAGGTGGCGCAGGTCGTCGCCGAGGAATTCGGGATCGACCTGGCGAAGGTCCGCATCACGGCGACCTCGACGGGCAAGGTGCCCAACACCTCGCCCACCGCGGCCTCCGCCGGCTCCGATCTCAACGGCATGGCCGCGAAGGTCGCAGCCGGAACGATCCGCGCCCGCATGGCCGGGGTGGCCGCCGCGCTCTGGGGCGTCGGGGAGGACACGATCCGCTTCCGCGACAACCTGGTCTTCGCCGGCAACGAGTCGATGAGCTTCGCCGACCTCGCCAGGGCGGCGCACCAGCAGCGCGTCCAGCTCTCCGCGACCGGCTTCTACCGCACGCCGTCCATCACCTGGGACAGGGCCAGGGCCACCGGCCGGCCCTTCTATTACTTCGCCTATGGCGCGGCCTGCGCCGAAATCGTGGTCGATACGCTCACCGGCGAGAACCGCGTGACGCGGGTCGACATCCTCCACGATGTCGGCGCTTCGCTGAACCCGGCCATCGATATCGGCCAGATCGAGGGCGGCTTCGTCCAAGGCATGGGCTGGCTGACGACCGAAGAACTGGTCTACGCGCCGGACGGGCGGCTGCTGACCCATGCGCCCGCGACCTACAAGATCCCGGTCTCGTCCGACGTGCCGGCGGATTTCCGCACGCTGCTCTATCCGAACAGTGCGAGGGCGGACACGATCTACCGGTCGAAAGCCGTCGGCGAGCCGCCCTTGATGCTGGCCAATTGCGTCTTCTGCGCCATCGCCGACGCGCTCGCATCGCTGAATCCGGGCGAGCCGGTGCCGCTGGATGCGCCCGCGACGCCGGAGGCGATCCTGAAGGCGGCGGTCGAACTGGGAGGCGGGCGATGATGAACGCCGCCGAGCGGCTCGCCGCCCTCGTCGCGAGCAGCGGCGCCTGCGTCCTCGTGACCGTGGATGCGACGAAGGGCTCGACGCCGCGCGAGGCCGGCGCGCGCATGATCGTGCGTGGCGACGGCGGCCATCACGGCTCCATCGGAGGCGGACGGCTGGAATGGGACGCCATCGCCGAGGCGCGCGCGCTGCTGCGGGCCGCGCGCCCAGCGCCGCTCTCGCTGGAGAAGGTGCTCGGTCCCGATCTCGGCCAATGCTGCGGCGGCGCCGTCACGCTGCGCCTGGAGCACGTGGATGCCGACAATCTGCGAGCCGTCCAGGCGCGCATCCGCGCCGAGGACCGCGGCGCCGACATGCCCGTCCTGCTGTTCGGGGCCGGCCATGTGGGCCGGGCGCTGGCGCTGGCGCTCGCGCCGCTGCCCTTCCGTCTGCGCTGGATCGACGCTCGCGCCGATGCCTTCCCTGATCTCATCCCGGCCAATGCCGTCGCTGTTGTCGCCGATCCGGTGGCCGAGATGGCGGCGGCCGAACCCGGCAGCCTCGTCGTCGTCATGACCCATGACCACGCGCTGGATCTCGCCATCGTCGCGGAGGCGTTGCGGCGAGGTGACTGCCCCTATGTCGGCCTCATCGGCAGCGCGACGAAGCGCGCCCGCTTCCGCCGCCGGCTGAGCGAGGCGGGGCTCGGCGGCGCGCGGCTGGAGCCGCTGGTCTGCCCCATCGGCGTGCCCGGCATCGCGGGCAAGGAGCCGGCCGTCATCGCGGCGGGGATCGCCGCGCAATTGCTGCTGGAACGCGGGCGCCTTCTGACACAGGCTCCCGCCATCGAAGCGCAGCCCGAACCTGTCGCCTGATCCGGAGGACGCCATGCTGACCGACGAGGACCGCCGGCATCTGGCCCATGCGGTAAAACTCTCCCGCCGGCACATGGAGGCCAACGAGGGCGGCCCGTTCGGCGCTGTCATCGTCTCCGGCGGCCGCCTCCTTGCCGAAGGCTGGAACCAGGTGACGAGCGCCAACGACCCCACCGCCCATGCGGAGGTCGTCGCGATCCGCCGCGCCTGCCAGGCGGTCGGCGCTTTCTCCCTCGAGGGCGCGACGCTCTACACGAGCTGCGAACCCTGTCCGATGTGCCTGGCCTCCGCCTATTGGGCGCGGATCTCCCGCATCGTCTACGCCAACACCCGCGACGAGGCCGCCGCCATCGGCTTCGACGACGCCTTCATCTACGACGAGGTGCCGAAGGATCCGGCCGACCGCAACCTGCCGATGGTGCATGCTCCGACGGAAGATGCGGCCGCGGTCTTCGCGGACTGGATGCGCAAGGCGGACAAGGTGGAGTACTGAAGTTAGTAGCACAAACTGTGATATGTGCTACTAACTTTTCATGCAGCCGATCCCGCTCAGCCTCCTCACCCTCTACGCCGAACTGGCGCAGCAGGTGGCGTCCGCCGCCGAGGAAGGAACCGTCGTTACGGCGAAGATCAAGGGTATTGCCTATCTGCGGCTTCAGCGCTGGATCGGAAGCAGCCGGACGATTCAGCACCTGGGGCGCGCTGACGACCCCGAAGTTCAGGCGCGCGCCTCTGCCGCCGCGCGCGAGATGCAGCGACGGCAGGAGCGCCGACGGATCGTCTCGCTGCTCGCCCGGGAAATCCCGACGCCTTTGCCGATGCTGGCCAAGGTTCTCGACGCCCTGCAGGGGGCGGGCCTGTTCCGGCGCGGCGCGGTTCTGGTGGGTACGGCGGCCTACCAGTGCTATCCGCCGATCATCGGCCACAGCCTGGATGCCGCCTCGCTCATGACCCAGGATGCCGACCTCGCCACCGCGGATCTTGCCATCAGCGGCGACGACGCGGGCGCGAGCATGCTGTCCATCCTGCAGCGGGCTGACCCCGGTTTCGCATCGGTGCCTGGCCTCGACCCGCGCGCGCCTCCCGCGCGCTTCCGCAACCGGCGCGGCTTCGTCGTCGATCTGCTGACGCCCCAGAGACGCAGGACCGACGCCAATCCCATGCCGCTCACCGGGCTGTCGGCAGGGGCCGTGCCTCTGCAACATCTCGATTGGCTCATGGAGGACGCCATCGACGCCGTGGTCCTGCACGGGGCCGGCGTCCCCGTGCGCATTCCGGCGCCGGCGCGCTTCGCGGTCCACAAGCTCATCGTCGCCCAGAAGCGCCCCGCGGGCGAGATCGCCAAGCGGGCCAAGGATCTCATCCAGGCCGGGCAAATCATGCAGGCCCTGAACGAGACCGCGCCCTACGCGCTGGCGGACGCGCTTTCAGACGCGCGCGGCCGTGGCCGCGACGGCTGGGCGCGGCCGATCGACCGGTCGCTGGCCGAGCTCGAACGGCGCGCCTCCTAGCCCGTCCGCGCCTCCGCCAGGGCCTCGCCGATCAGGACGACGCAGGGGCCCTTGGGCTGCGCGGCGGCGAGCCTGGCGGCAATGTCGTCGGCGCGGCCGGCGATGATGCGCTCGTCGTCGCGGGTGGCGCGCTCGACGATCATCACCGGCGTCGTGCCGGGCAGTCCGTGCCCCGTGAGCTTGTCGATGAGTTCGGGCAGGGTGCGCACGCCCATATAGACCGCCGTCGTCGCCGCCGGGTCGGCGAGCGCGCGCCAGTCGAGGTCGCGGGGCAGCTTGCCGTCGCGAGCATGGGCGGTGATGAACTGGAGCCGCCTGGCGGCGTCGCGATGGGTCAGCGAGACCGACAGGCTGGCGGCCGCGCCGCTCGCCGCCGTGATGCCGGGTACGACCGCGACGGGAACGCCCGCGCGCCGGCAGGCCTCGATCTCCTCGCCTGCCCGGCCGAACACCATGGGGTCGCCGCCCTTCAGGCGCACCACGCTGAGGCCCTCCAGCGCCAGCTCGACGATGAGCCCGTTAATGTCCTCCTGCGTGCAGGAGGGCTTGTAGCCGCGCTTGCCCACATGGATGAGCCGCGCCTCCCGCCGGCCCATGTCGATGACCGCCGGGTGGACGAGGTCGTCGTAGAGGATGACGTCGGCCGATTGCAGCAGGCGCACGCCCTTCAGCGTCATCAGCTCCGGATCGCCGGGGCCCGCGCCGACCAAGGCGACGGAGCCGACCTTTCGGCCCGTCTCCTCGGCGACCGTGGCCGCCAGCATCGCCTCGCGCTCGGCCTCGCTCGCGGCCTGCGTCGGCGCCGCGAGCGCACGCGCCGTGAACCGCTCCCAGAAGGCGCGCCGCGCCCGGAACGGCAGGTCCAGCTGCTGGACGAAGGGCCGCCAGTCGCGCGCGGCCTGCGCCCACGCCTTGAAGGTCGCGGGGATGAGCGTCTCGATCCGCGCCCGGATCGCCTGGCCGAAGACCGGCGCCGCGCCGTCGGTGGAGATGCCGATGACGAGCGGCGAGCGATTGACGATGGAGCCGAACTGGAAGTCGCAGAAGGCTGGCCGGTCGATGCAATTGACCGGCACTCCGGCCTGCTGCGCAGCGCAGCGGAAGGCGAGCGCCTCGTCGTCGCTCTCCGCGCCGCCGATGGCGATGGCCGCGTTGTCGAAGACGTGGATCGACCAGGGCCGGCGGTGGATATCGATCGCGCCTGCGGGCGGATCGGCGGCGAGCGCCTCCATCGCCTCGCAGGGCTCGGTCGCATAGACGTCCACATGTGCGCCGGAGGCAGCCAGCAGTTCCGCCTTCCAGGCCGCACCCTCGTCGCCCCCCGCCAGCACGACACGCCGGCCGGCAAGCTTCAGGAAGACGGGCAGAACCGCGAGCGTCTCGATGCGCCTCGGGGCGGCTTTCTCGGGCTTGCGCTCAGGCGGCATCGGCGGCGACTCTCGCCGGCGTCCCCTCGGCCGCGCTGCCGGCCTGCGCGATGAGCTTCTTTAGTTCCGGCAGGCAGGAGCCGCAATTGGTGCCGGCCTTCAGCGCCTCGCCGATGGCCGGCACGCTCCGGCAGCCGCCGGCGATCGCGGCCTCGATCGCACCGCGCCCGACCCCGAAACAGGCGCAGACGGTCGGGCCGGGATCGGCGATGCCGTCCAAGGGCTTGCCCGAGAGCAGGAGCGCCCGCGCGGCCGGTGCGATCTCGCCGGCGGCGAAAGCAGCCGCCGCCGCGTTCCAGTCCGGCGCCGTGCCGCCGGGGCCGAGGAAGAGCAGCGCCTCGATCCGCTCGCCATCGAGCCAGGCGAGGCGTCGCACGCCGCGCGCGGGATCGGCGTAGTCCATCGTCGGCTCGGCGCCGGCCACGAGCGGCGCCAGCATCCCCAGCAGCGCGTCGTGCGAAGCGTCGGAGGCAAAGGTCGTGAGCATGCCGCCCCGCACGGTGGCATGGGCTAGGAAGCCGCAGCGCTCCAGCCGGGGCAAGGCACGCGTGAGCGCGAAACCCTGCGTGACGAACGAGACCGGATGCGCCGCGACGGGCGTCGCCTTCATCTCCGGCTGGCCGGATACGGGATCGGCGACGCTTTGCACCGCCGCGCCGATGCGCCCGCCGACGGAGGTCTGGCCGCTCCAGTGGATCGGTGCGAAGACCTGTCCCGGCTCCTGTTGCGCCGTGACCCGCACCCGGAGCGTCGCCGCGCCATGGGCGCTCTCCACCCGCGCGAAGCCCCGGTCGGTCAGGCCGAGCCGCAGCGCGTCGATGGGATGGACATCCAGGAACGGCTCCGGCAGGTGCGCTCCCAGCCGGGGCGATTTTCCGGTCCGGGTCATCGTATGCCATTGGTCGCGGATGCGGCCCGTGACGAGCACGAGCGGGCGCGCGGCATCGGTGGCGGCCGCGAGCGCCGGCGCGGCGACGGGGACGAGCCGCGCCCTGCCGTCGGGATGGAAGAACCGGCCGCCATCGCCGAAGAGACGCGCGGTGCCGCCCGGCCTGCCGCTGCGGACCGGCCATTGCACCGGTTCCAGCGCGTCGTAGGCGGCGTCGTCGATATCAGCGAGGCCGCCGATGTCGAAGTCGCGCGTGCCCTCGTTCTCGAAGGCGGAGAGGGCGGCATGCTCGCGGAAGATGTCGGCCGGGCCGCGCCAGGCGAAGGCCTCGCCATGGCCGAGGCGCCGCGCCACCTGCGCCACCGCCCACCAGTCCGGCCGTACTTCGCCGGGCAGCGGCAGGAAGGCGCGCTGGCGCGAGATCCGCCGCTCGGAATTGGTCACCGTGCCGTCCTTCTCGCCCCAAGCGGCCGCCGGGAGAAGGACATGGGCGCCGGACTGCGTCGTGTCGGTCGCGACGAGATTGTCGGAGACGACGAGAAGGTCGAGCCGCTTCATGGCGGCGCGGACGGCATCGGCGCGCGGCATGGAGACGGCGGGGTTGGTCCCCATGACCCACAGCGCCTTGATCCGTCCGTCGGCGACGGCGTCGAACAGGTCGACCGCCTTCAGCCCCTCCCGCGTCGCCATGGCGGGGGCGTTCCAGAAGCGCCGCACCCGGTCGATGCTGGCCGCGTCAAAACCCATATGGGCGGCCAGCTGGTTGGCGAGGCCGCCGACCTCGCGCCCTCCCATGGCATTGGGCTGTCCGGTCAGGGAGAACGGCCCGGCGCCCGGTCGCCCGATGCGGCCGGTAGCGAGGTGGCAATTGAGGATGGCGTTGACCTTGTCGGTGCCCTGCGCCGACTGGTTCACGCCCTGGCTGTAGAGCGTCACGACGCGGGGGCTGCGGGCCCACAGGTCGAAGACATGGGCGATGGTCTCCGGCGCGCACGCCGTCGCCGCCGCCACGGCCGCGATATCCGGCGCGATCCGGCGCGCCTGTGCCAAAGCCGCGTCGAAGCCGCTCGTGCGCCCATCGACGAAGGCGCGGTCGACGAGCCGCCGGTCGGCCAGGTGAACGAGCAGTCCGCTGAACAAGGCGGAATCGCTGCCTGGCGCGATGATGAGCTCGATGTCGGCGCCCTCGCTCGTGGCCGTGCGGCGGACATCGACATTGACGATGACCGCGCCGCGCTCCCGCGCCTTCTGCATGCGCTGGTAGAGGATCGGGTGGCACCAGGCGGCGTTGGACCCGACGAGGACGAGGAGGTCGGCGCGGTCCAGGTCCTCGTAGGCGCCGGGCACCGTATCCGAGCCGAAGGCGCGGCGATGGCCGGCCACGGATGAGGCCATGCACAGGCGCGAATTGGTGTCGACATTGGCCGAGCCGATGAAGCCCTTCATCAGCTTGTTGGGTGCGTAATAATCCTCGGTCAGAAGCTGGCCGGAGAGGTAGAACGCGACCGAATCGGGGCCATGCTCCTCGATTGCGCGGGCCAAACCGGAGGCGACGCGGTCGAGCGCGGAATCCCAGGAGACGCGCGCCATTGCGCCGTCATCGCCGCGCATCATCGGGTGGAGCAGCCGCCCCTCCCGCGAGAGCGTCTCGCCGAGCGCGGAGCCCTTGGAGCACAGCCGGCCAAAATTGGCGGGATGCGCCTCATCGCCCGCAATGGCTGCGCCGCCCGCCCCGTCGGGCGCCGCCTTCACGCCGCAGCCGACCCCGCAATAGGGGCAGGTGGTGCGGATGGAGTGCGGCCCACCGGTCATCGTCTCCCTCCCCCCGCGGAGCGGCGGGGAGGGTAAGGGTGGGGGGTGCAGGGGCAGCGCACGATGGCTGAATCGTGAGCCCGGACGCGCCGCCCCCCACCCCTGACCCCTCCCCGCCGCAAGCGGGGGGAGGGGAAGACGAATAGCCGAGCAGCGCACCCTCTCCCCCCTTGTGGGGGAGAGCCGGAGAGGGGGGTATGCCGATGACGGACAGCATGGTGCCCGAAAAGCGCCTTGCCGATCCGAGCGGTTACGATACCGAACGCCATCAATAGACGTCCGCCTGGTAGCGGCCGGCCTTCTTCAGCGCGGCGACATAGGCCTTGGCTTCGTCCGACGATTTGCCGAGATGCACCGCGATCGCCTCGGTCAGAGCCGTCTCCACGTCCTTGGCCATCCGCTTGGCGTCGCCGCAGATGTAGAAATGCGCGCCGCGCTCCAGCCAGTCGCAGAGCTCGGCGCCGTTCTCGCGCATCCGGTCCTGGACGTAGGTCTTCGGGCCGGCATCGCGGGACCAGGCGGTGGAGAGCCTCGTCAGCGCGCCCTTGGCCAGGAACTCCTCCATCTCGTCGCGATAGAAGAAATCGCAGGCCTCGCGCTGATGGCCGAAGAACAGCCAGGCGCCGCCCTTCGCCTTGGCCGCCAGCCGCTCCTGCAGGAAGGCGCGGAACGGGGCGATGCCGGTGCCCGGCCCGACCATGATGATCGGCGTGTCGCAGCTTTCGGGCAGGCGAAACCCGTGGGCCTTCTGCACGTAGACGCGCACGGGGTCGCCGGGCTCCACCCGGTGGGACAGGAAAGTCGAGGCGACGCCGAAGCGCAGGCGGTCGTCCACCTGGTACTTCACCACGTCCACCGTCAGGCTGATCCCGCCTGCGAAGGCGCGCGGGCTGGACGAGATCGAGTAGAGCCGCGGCTGCAGCGCATCCAGCGCCTCCACCAACCGGAACGGCGCCGGCGCGATGTGCGGATAGGCCTGGATGACGGCGAGCACGTCGAGCCCGTCCGCTCCGTCCCCTTCAGCCATACGCTCCAGCTTCGCCCGCTCGCCGGCATCCGTGGCGAGCGAAGCGTAGAGCGAGAACAGGGCGTCCGGCGCTGGGGAGAGGGATTTCACATAGGTGAGCCAGTCGCCGAAGGTGCGGGTCGTCCCCTCCGCCGAGATCGGCTCGTCCAGCGGCACGCCGAGGCGGCGGGATATCGCGGCGACGAGCGCGGCGCCATTGTTGGCATAGATGCCGAAGGCGTCGCCCGGCTCGTAGGCGAGGCCCGAGCGCGACAGGTCGAACTCGATATGGTGCGTCTCCTTCTCGGACGCCTCGGCGTTGAGGCGCCGGCGGGAGAGGAAGATCGCGGTGGCCGGATTGTCGCGCGAAAACCCTTTGCCGGAGCCGTCGGCTTCGCGCACCGGCGGCGCGATGGCAGCCGGCGCAGCGGCCGGGGCCTCGCCCAGCTCCTCCGCCAGCTTCTTCAGCATGCGGGCGGTTTCCTTGCCGCCCGGCACGCACAGCGTCAGCTTGGGCTCGGCGCCCGTCGCGATGGCGTTGGAATAGTCCTCGCAATTATAGCCGCACTGGCCGCAATCCTGCTGGGCCATCGCCGCCATCATGCGCCGCCGCAGCGGCCGGCCCTCCGCCATCTCCATCCGCTCGTCGATGGCGATGGTGGGGTCGTGCCAGGGCGCCTCGCCGTCGTCGCCGTCCGCCAGCGGGTCGGCTGCAGGGGTGGCGCCCATGAAGGCGGCCGCGTCCGCGCCCGACAGAGGCACCGCGCCGGGCGCCGGCAGGACCGCCGCCAGGAAGCCCGACAGCCAGGCCCGCTGCTCGGCCGAGAACGGCGCGTTGTCGGGCAGCATCGGCGCGATGAAGGGCGGACGGGTCGTCATGGTCATGCGTCGGTCCCCTCTCCGGGGGCTCCTTCGGGCGTTTCCGCGATCAAGGTCTTCAGCGCGTCCACGTCATGCCGCGCGGCGAAGGCCTGGAAGCTCTCGTCCGGGCCGGACCTGCGGGCGCGATAGGTCGCGAGCACGCGGCGCACGAGCTCGGGCGCGTCCGCAGCCTTCACCAGCGGGAAGAGTTCGCGGCCAATGGCGCCATCGACGCCGTAGCCACCG
Organism: Hyphomicrobiales bacterium; assembly: GCA_027483945.1. Taxonomy (GTDB): domain Bacteria; phylum Pseudomonadota; class Alphaproteobacteria; order Rhizobiales; family Beijerinckiaceae; genus JAIXTM01. The sequence continues at coordinate 170,379 of JAIXTM010000009.1, forward strand.
CCGACGAAGAGGTTGTAGCCCGGGACGGTGTCGCCCTCTTCGGAGACCGGCACCTTGGCGCCGATGAGGCCGATATCGCCGATATAGTGCTGGGCGCAGGAATGGTGGCAGCCGGTCAGGTGGATGTTCACCGGCACGTCGAGCGCGATGCGCGGCTCGCACCAGAGAGCGATGGCCTCCGCGTCCTCCTTGGTATGGGCGGCTGCGAACTTGCAGCCGGTCGCGCCCGTGCAGGCGACGAGCCCGGCCCGCACGCTGGACGCCGAGGCCGAAAGCCCGATCGCCTCGATATGGGCGAGCGCGTCGGCGACCTTGGCGTCCGGCACGCCGGAGATCAGGAGGTTCTGCCAGACGGTGAGGCGGATATCGCCGTCGCCGCATTCCCGCGCGATCGACGCGAGGACCCGCATCTGGTCGGTCGTCATCCTGCCTACGGGCAGCACGATGCCGATCCAGTTCAGCCCCGCCTGACGCTGAGGATGAACGCCGATATGGGCCTGGCGGTCATAGGCCGGCCGCGGCGCGACATGGGCCGCGTCGAGCCGCGTCAGCGTGCGGCCGAGCTTCGCCTCGACCAGCGCGAGATAGGCGTCGAACCCCATCGCATCGAGGACGTATTTCATCCGCGCCTTGGCGCGGTTGGTCCGGTCGCCGGTCTCGGTGAAGACGCGCACGATGGCATCCGCCACGGCGATCGCCTCGTCCGGGCGGACCACGATCCCGGTGTCGCGGGCGAGGTCCTTGTGGCCGGTGATGCCGCCCAGGATCAGCCGGAACCAGATGCCGGGCTCGACATCCGCCCCGGGCAGGACCTCTACCGCCTGGAAGCCGATATCGTTCGTGTCCTCCAGCGTCGCGACGGAACCGGCCCCGTCGAAGGCGACGTTGAATTTGCGCGGCAGCCCGTAAAGGGAGCGGTCGTTCAGGATGTGGTGGTGCCAGGCCTTCGCGTAGGGCCGGGTGTCGAGGAGCTCGAGCGGGTCGATGCCCGCCGTGGCGGAGCCCGTGACGTTGCGGATATTGTCCGCGCCGGAACCTTTCGCGGTGAGGCCGAGATCGGCGAGGCCTTCGATGAAGGGCACCGCATGTTCGGCCGCGATCTCGCGGACCTGCAAATTGGCGCGGGTCGTCGCGTGGGCATAGCCGCCGCCATGCGCGTCGGCGAGGTCGGCGACACCCGCAAACTGCCAGTGCGTGAGGATGCCGTTCGGGATCCGCAGCCGGCACATATAGCTGTTCTGGGCCGGCGCCACGTAGAACAGGCCATGATAGCGCCAGCGGAAATTGTCCTCGGGCTTGGGGTATTCGCCCTTGCCGGACTGATCCCTGAACCGCGCATAGGCGTCGAACGGGTGTTCCGCGCGCTTCCACTTCTCCTGGTCGGCCAGCTTCTTGCCCGCCGCCTCTGTCTTTGCCTGCGCCCTCAGATGATCGGCATCAGGGCCGGACGGCGCAGCCGCTTGCGTGTTCGCCGGAATGCCGGCCGGGAGGCTGCGCTGCACGGCGCCGGCGATGAAGCCTTCAAGGTAGCGCTTCTGCTCGGGCGTGAAGTCGGCGGCGGGCATGGAGGTGGGCTGGCTCATGGTCACGCGGCCTTCGGCAGGTCGGCGCCGGCGGCCGCCGCGCGCCCGAAGATGAGGGTGTCGCGCATGGCCTCGATGGTCTCGCCGCTGGCGATGAGGGCCTGGAACCAGAGCGCGTCGCGCGTGTCGCCGAACAGGACGGCGCCGACCAGCGCCCCGTCCTTCAGGACGAGTTTGCGATAGGCGCCGGCCGCATCGCGCAGGACGAGGGTCTCGGTGCCCTCGCCGCCAAGGAAATCGCCCGCGGAGAAGACGTTGACGCCGGACACCTTGAGGTTCGTTGCCAGGAGCGAGCCGGCATAGGCGGCGCCCATGTCGCCGCAGAGCCGCGCCGCGAGCACCTTCGCCTGTGCGTAGGCCGGCTCCACCAGTCCGTAAACCGTGCCGCGATGCTCGGCGCATTCGCCCAGCGCGAAGATGGCAGGATCGTCGGTGGCGAGGCCGTCATCCACCACGATGCCCCGGTTGCAGGCGAGCCCGGCCGCGCGGGCGAGGTCCGCGTTGGGACGGATGCCAGCGGCCAGCACGACGAGGTCCGCCGGCAAGACGCGCCCGTCCGCCAGCGCAAGGCCGGTGGCGGACGTCTCTCCGGTGATCGCGGCGGAGGATGCCTCCAGCACGACCTCGATACCTTTTCCGGCAATCGCCTCGCGCAGGAGCGCGCCGGCCGTGGCGTCGAGCTGGCGCTCCATCAGGCGGTCCATGATATGGACGAGCGTGACCTTGGCGCCGCGCCGCGCGAGGCCGTAGGCCGCCTCGATGCCGAGCAGCCCTCCGCCGACGACCACGGCACGGGCGCCGGCGCGCGCCGCATCCTCCATGGCCGCGACGTCCGTGTGATCGCGGAAGGTGACGACACCGGGCAGGTCCGCGCCGGGGATCGGCAGGCGGATCGGCCGCGAGCCCGTGGCCAGGACGAGCTTGCCGTAGGGCAGGAGCCGCCCGTCGGCGAGCGTGACGGTGCGGGCCGCGCGGTCGATCGCCGTCACCGCCTGCCCGTAGAGCGTGGTGACGCCCCGGTCTCGCCACCAGGCGGCGGGCTTCAGTTCCACGTCGTCCGCCGCCATCTCGCCGGCAAGCACCGAGGAGAGCAGCACGCGGTTATAGGCCCGGCGCTTCTCCTCGCCGACGACCGCGATGGCGTGGCGGCCGAGCCCGCGGGCGGAGAGTTCCTCCACCAGCCGCGTGGCCGCCATGCCCTTGCCGACGATGACGAGCGGTTCGGCCATCACGCCGCCTCCGCCGCAATCGGGGTGCGTTCCCCTCCTCCCGCGCGCAAAGCGCGTGGCGGGGAGGGGCTAGGGGTGGGGGGTGTGGCGGCTTGGCCGGATGCCGCTCGTACGGCCCCGGCGCCCCCCACCCCGGCCCTCCCCGCCGCTTCGCGGGGGGAGGGGGAACCAGCGTGCACGAACCCGGCCATCAGGCAGCCTCGACGTAGCGGTGGCGCTCGTAAAGGAAGCGCAGCACCGCCTCGCGGCATTTCAGGTAGGCGGGGTCGGACGCAGCTTCCAGGCGCTTGCGCGGCCGCTCCAACGGCACCGACAAGACGTCGCCGATGCAGGCGGCCGGTCCGTTGGTCATCATCACGATCCGGTCCGAGAGCAGCACCGCCTCGTCCACGTCGTGGGTGATCATGATGACCGTGTTGCCGAGCGTCGCGTGGATCTGCATCACCGAATCCTGCAGGTGCGCGCGGGTCAGCGCGTCGAGCGCCCCGAAGGGCTCGTCGAGAAGCAGGACCTTGGGCTCCATCGCCAGCGCCCGGGCGATGCCGACGCGCTGCTTCATGCCGCCCGAGATTTCGGACGGGCGCTTGTCGCGGGCATGGCCCATCTGCACGAGGTCGAGATTGTGCAGCGTCCAGGCATGGCGCTCGACCTTCGACTTCGTCCGGCCGAACACCTTGTCCACCGCCAGGCGCACGTTCTCGTAGACCGTGAGCCAAGGCAGGAGGGAATGGTTCTGGAAGACCACCGCCCGGTCAGGCCCCGGCGCGTTCACCTCCCGGTCCTCCAGCAGCACCGCGCCCTGGGTCACCGGCGTCAGGCCGGCGATGATGTTGAGCAGGGTGGACTTGCCGCAGCCCGAATGGCCGATGATCGAGACGAACTCGCCCTTGTCGATGGCGAGCTCGATGCCCTTCAGCACCTCGCTCGTCCGGCCGCCGCGGGTGAAGCTTTTGTCGATCTGGTCGAGCTTCAGATAAGGCCTGGCGATCATGGCTTGTCCTTTCACGCGGTCGCGGTGCCGCGCGTGGCGACGCGGCCGATCAGGGCGACGATGCGGTCCAGCACGAAGCCGACCACGCCGATGTAGAGAAGCGCGACAACGATGTCGGGCAGCTTGGACGAGTTCCACGCGTCCCAAATGAAGAAGCCGATGCCGACGCCGCCGGTCAGCATCTCGGCGGCCACGATGGCGAGCCAGGACAGGCCGACGCCGATGCGCAGACCGGTGAAGATGTAGGGGGCGGCGGAAGGGATCATGATCCGCCAGAAGAATTCCAGCGAGTTCAGGCGCAGCACCGCCGCGACGTTCCGATAATCCTGCGGGATGTTCCGGATGCCGACCGCCGTGTTGATGATGATCGGCCAGACCGACGTGATGAAGATCACGAAGATCGCCGAAGGGTTCGCGTCCCGGAAGGCCGCCAGCGAGAGCGGCAGCCAGGCGAGCGGCGGCACGGTGCGCAGCACCTGGAAGACGGGGTCGAGGCCCCGCATCGCCCAGACGCTCTGGCCGATCACGGCACCGACGAGCACGCCGACGATCGCGGCGATGCCGAAGCCGATGGCCACGCGCTGGAGGCTCACCATCACCCGCCAGCCGAGCCCGATATCCTGCGGGCCGAAATTGAAGAAGGGCTGGGTGATGAGGTCCTTGGACTCCGCCCAGATCGTTGTCGGCGAGGGCAGGGTGGCCCCCGCCTTCGCCGTCAGCATCTGCCAGACCAGGAGAATGAGCGCGAGGGTCACGAGCGGCGGCAGCACGTTGACCGCCACCTGTCGTGCCCGGCCGCCCGCTTTCGCCAGGAGCCGGCCGGCGCGGGCCGGCTCCGATGGCGACAGCGGCAGGACCGTCGCGGATTTCGGCGACGGGAAGGCCGCCACGACGGCATCCGCCTTCGTCTTCAAAGCGGGTTGGGACATGGGTTCCTCGCTGGCATCCGGATGGATCGGGTGGCTGGCCATGGCGGCCGTGTCGCTCAGACCTGGGCGCGCTTGATGGAGAGGCTCTTCAGGTAGGCGGCCGGGTCCTCGGGATCGAAGACCTTGCCGTCGAAGAAGGTCTCCTTGCCCCGCGACGTGGAGGCCGGAATGTCGGCGGCGGCGACGCCAAGCGTCTTCGCGGCGTCCCGCCAGACGTCCTCGCGGTTCACCTTCTCCACGAGCGCCTTGATGTCGGTGGTCGCCTCGAACTTGCCCCAGCGGATGTCCTCGGTGACGAACCAGGCGTCATGGCTCTTGAAGGGATAGGACGCGTGGTCGCGCCAGAACTTCATGAATTGCTGGGTGCCCTTCTCGACCCGGCCCCGGCCGTAATTGATGTCGCCGTTGGCGCGCCCGATGATGTCGGCGACCGGCACGTTGAACCATTGCCGCCGCCCGACGATCTCCGACATTTCCTGCCGGTTTTCCGGCTTGTCGCACCATTGCTGCGCTTCCATGATCGCCATGGTCAGCGCCTTGGCCGCCCGCGGATACTTGTCGACGAACTCGGCGCGCAGGGCGAAGGCCTTCTCCGGGTGCTTGGCCCAGATCTCGCCGGTGGAGCAGGCGGTGAAGCCGATGCCCTGGTTGACCAGCTGCTCGTTCCACGGCTCGCCGACGCAGAACGCGTCCATGTTGCCGACCTTCATGTTCGCCACCATCTGCGGCGGCGGCACGACGATGGTCGAGACGTCCTTGTCGGGGTCGATGCCGCCCGCGGCCAGCCAGTAGCGGATCCACAGGTCATGGGTGCCGCCGGGGAAGGTCATCGCGATCTTGATGTCCTTGCCGGCCGCCTTCTTGGCCTCGAAGGCCGCCTTCAGCGCGGAGGCGTCGACGCCGACCTTGAGGTCCTTGTATTCGTTGGAGACCGAGATGCCCTGGGCGTCGAGGTTGAGCCGGGCCATGATCTGGATCGGCACCGGCACGTTGTTCTGCGTCACCTTGCCGGCCGAGATCAGGTACGGCATCGGGGTGAGGATATGCGCCCCGTCGATGCCGTTGCTCGCGCCGCCCAGGACGATGTTGTCGCGCGTCGCGCCCCAGGACGCCTGCTTGGAGACCTCCACGTCCGGCATGCCGTGCTTGGCGAAGAGGCCCTTCTCCTTGGCGATGACCAGCGGCGAGGCGTCCATCAGCGCGATGTAGCCGAGCACCGCCTTGGTCACCTCCGGCCCGGACCCCTGCGCGAAGGCGCCGCCGGGAAGGGCGATCTTGGCCGCGGTTGCCAGGGCGAGCGTGCCGGTCCCCGCGAGGAAGGAGCGGCGGCTCGCGCCGGTGATGGAGGTGGTCGTCTTCGACGTGGTCGTCATGTGTCGTCCCCTGCTTTGCCGGCCATCGAGCCTGTCGGTCGGACCCGCCAACGAAAAATGCCGCCGACGCACAGCCCGACCCTGCGGTCGGCGTGCATCAGCGGCATTGCTGGCCGGTCCCCCTTTGGACCTTATCGTGGACCCTGAAGTCCTCGTTCCATGCCAAGCACGAGCCGTGCCAAGTCCGGGCCGGACCGCTGCAGCGCAGCAAAATCATGGTCATGGACGAGCCATGACCGGCCCGCCCGTAAGCCGCTGGCATGCTGCGGTGCAAAAATCCTCGGCGTCTGACGAAAAAATGGGCAGCGGAGTTGCGCTGCCTATCAGGCAAGCAGGCGGGGTGCGCCGACGCTCGTGCCGATCGATCCGCAGGCTTCGTCAAACGATGCCGTGGAAAGCACGGCCCGCGCAGCGTCGCGGCGGTCAGGGGTGTCCTCAGTCTGCCCGGCATCGACCATCTGGCCTAACAGGAAATCGGCCTGCGCCGGTTCGGGCCGCAGGGCGCCCGGATCGAAGCGGATGTAGTGCGAGCTCGGCGCCGCCGGCGATGCCCCGCCCAGGGGCAACAGGCCGTCAAGGATGGTCTCGATCACCTGCGGCGCGATGCCGAGCACGTCGTGGTGGGCCATGTGACGGGCGAGGAGCGGTCGGTTCGCCGGGTCGGAGCACCAGCGGCCCGCCTTGACCAGCGCGCGGGTGAGCGCGGCGATGGTCTCCGGTCGGCGCGCCGCATAGGCACCGAGCACGCCGAGCGCCTTCTCGGGGCAGTCGGCGACGATCTGGGTGCCCAGATGCAGCACCACTGCGCCGCCGCCGGCGACGGTGAGCGCGTTCCAGGGCGCGCCGACGCAGAAGCCGTCGATATGTCCGTTCTCGAGACTTTTGGCCATCAGGGGCGGCGGGATGACGACGAGGCGGACATCCTCTTCCGGGTTCACCCCGCCAGCCTTCATCCAGATGCGCAGGTGGTAATGGTGCATCGAGAAGGGAAATGTCTTCGCGAAGGTGAGCGGCGCCTCGCCCTTCGCCCTGCGCGCCTCGCAGATCCGCTTCAGCGCCCGCGCCGAGACGGCTGGCTGGGTCAGGTCACCGTCGGCCGAAGCGGCGAGCTGGTCGTAGAGCTGGCGCGATACGGTGATCGCGTTGCCGTTGAGGTTGAGGTTCACCGGCACGACCATCGGCACGGTGACATGGCCGAGCCCGAGAGAGGAGGCGATGGCCGCGGGCGTGAGGATGTGGGCGGCGTCGAACAGGCCGACATTGAGCTTGTCGCGGATATTCGCCCAGGACACCTCGCGCACCAGGTCCAGAGAGAGGCCCTCCGCCTCCGCGAAACCCTCGTCCCGCGCGGTCACGAGCAGGGCGGCGTCCAGCAGCGGGATGAAGCCGATCCGGATCGTCTTCGTCATTTCAGCAACTCCGCCGCCGTGATGACCGACTGGGCGACCTGGCCCAGGGTCCGATTCTCGTTCATCGCGGTGCGCCGCAGGAGGGCGTAGGCTTCGTCCTCCGGCACGCCCTTGATGCGCATCAAGATGCCCTTCGCCCGGTCGACGAGCTTGCGCTCCTCCAGCTTGCTCTTGGTCTCCTCGAGCTCCAGTCGCAGTTTCTGGAAAGCGTTGAACCGGGCGATGGCCGTTTCCAGGATGGGGCGCACCCGGTCCTTCTTGAGGCCATCGACGACATAGGTGGATACGCCCGCCTCGATGGCCTTGCCGATCATCGCGTTGTCGGACTGGTCCACGAACATCGCCACCGGCCGGCTGACCAGCCGGCTCACCTGGAACATCTGCTCCAGCACGTCGCGGCTCGGGTTCTCCAGGTCGATGATGACGACGTCGGGCTCGATCTGGACCAGCCGCGCCAGAAGGCCCGTCGTTTCGGCGATGACGACGATGTTCGAGAAGCCAGCGTCGCGCAGGCCCTCCTCCAGGATGGCGCGTCGAACCGGGCTCTCATCCACGATCGCGATCTTGGTCGGCCGTTCCAATCGTCCCCCGAAGCGGCTCTGTCATCGATGCGCCGCCGCCGCGCCCTTGCAAGCGTCATGCCGGCCGTCTGCCATCGCCCCGGTTCCCTTGCCGCAGGCCGTGTCGAAGTAAAGCCTGCAACTGGACCGTGCAAATTTATACATACAGGCCATGGTAATTCAGCAAGTCATTGAAATGACTGCGGAAAGATTGCAACCATTCGAGGCGACGCTGCGTAACCTTAATGCCGCGCTAACGATTGATGCCCAATATTCAGGCAGGATCATTGGGGCTTGCGCCATGAAACTTGCACCCAAACTGCTCGCGCCGCTTGTTGCCCTGTCGCTGACCGTCGTCGCCGTCGTCGCGTTGGCCGTCGCGCTGAAGATGCGGGTCAGCCAGGCCAACGAGCATGTCATCCTCGGGAAGAAGGAAATCATCCTCGCCGCCGACATGCGCGGGTTGAGCCGCGGCGTCCAGCGTGACGTGCTGAAGGCCGTCCTCGCTCAGACGCAGGATGAGCGTGCCCCCTTCGTTGCAGGCGCCGACCGCCGCCTTGCCGAGCTGAAGCAGGTCACGGCCAAGCTCGCCGGCATCCTCGCCGGCAACGGCTCCGCCGCGATGAAGACCGTGGTGGCAGATCAGGACAAGCTGGACGCCGCCCTGCGCAAGGTCATGGACCTCGCCGCCGCCGGTCCGCCGGCCGCGGCCTACGAGGCGTTTCAGCAGCAGGTCCAGCCGCTGGAGCAGGCCGTGTCACGGCAGGTGGACGCCTTCATCGACGAACAGAGCAAGGTGGTCGCCGTTGCCGAGACCCGTGCCAATGACCTGGAGACGCTGGCCCTGCGCCTGCAGATCGGCGCATCCGTCGTCGGCCTCATCCTCTCGCTGGGCTTCGGCGTCGCGGTCGTGTCGTTCGGCGTCGTTCGGCCCATGCGCACGCTGACCGGCCGCATCGCCGGGATGGTGGGCGGAGACCTCGATGCTGCGGTCGCCGGCACGGCCCGCAAGGACGAGATCGGCGACATCGCCCGCGCCCTCGACACGTTCCGCGGTCAGCTCGCGGAAGGCATCCGGGTGCGCGAGGAGGCCGAGGCCGCGCGCCTCGCCAGCGAGGCCGAGCGCCAGCGCCGGGAAGCCGCGGATCGCGCCGCCGCCGCGGCCCAGGCCGAGGTGGTGGAAACGCTCGGCCATGGTCTTGCGGCGCTCGCGGAGGGCAAGCTCCTGTTCCGCGTGTCGCAAGGGTTCCCGGCCGACTACGAGAAGCTGCGCGCCGACTTCAACAGCGCCATGGCCCAGCTTGAGCAGGCGATGCAGACGATCGCCGCCAACACCCAGTCCATCAGCGGCGGCACGGGCGAGATCGCCAGCGCCGCCGGGGACATGTCCAGGCGCGTGGAGCAGCAGGCGGCCTCCCTCGAGGAGACCGCGGCCGCCCTCGACGAGATATCGGCGACCGTCAAGCGCACCGCCGACAGCGCGGGCGAGGCGCGCCTCGCCGCCGATACGGCGCGCAGCCAGGCGGAATCGTCTCGGCAAGTGGTCACCGAGGCAGTCCACGCCATGACCCGGATCGAGCAATCGGCGAAGGAGATTTCCCAAATCATCGGGGTGATCGACGAGATCGCGTTCCAGACCAACCTGCTCGCCCTCAACGCCGGCGTCGAGGCGGCAAGGGCCGGGGAGGCGGGCAAGGGCTTCGCGGTCGTCGCGTCGGAGGTGCGGGCGCTCGCCCAGCGCTCCGCGGAAGCTGCTAAGGAGATCAAGGGGCTCATCACCGCCTCGGGCGAGCAGGTTCAGGCGGGTGTGACGCTCGTCGGCCGCACCGACGAGGCGCTGGCCGGCATCACCGCGCAGTTCGAGCGGATCACGGCTCTTGTCACCGAGATCGCGTCTTCGGCTGCCGAGCAGGCAACCGCCATCGCGCAGGTCAACACCGCCGTCACCGAGATCGACCGCACGACCCAGCAGAACGCCGCGATGGTGGAGGAGTCCACGGCGGCGAGCCGCAATCTGGCTGAGGAGACCGCCGAGTTGGCGACGTTGATCGCACGCTTCGAGGTGGCCGGTGCGCCCGCGGCCCGGGCCGGCGCGGCCGGCCGGCCCCATGCCCCGCATTCGCCGCCGCCGCGCCATGCGCGGGCCGTCGCAGCAGGCGGTGCCGCCGCTCAGCGCAGGCCGGACGCCAGCCCCGAGGACGAGACCTGGGAAGAGTTCTGAAGCGGCTGGATTAGGCTGAATCCACAGTTGTGCCTTTAAGAAAACCACAACCACCGCATGTCAGGATAAGCCAACGGACGGGTCCGCGGAGGACAGGCATCATGAAAGACGGCGCGAGCGCTCCCCGCGAGCTGATCTCGTTCAAGGTCGGCGACCAGGAATTCTGCGTGAACGTCATGGACGTGCGCGAGATCCGCGGCTGGACGGTCGGCACCCCGCTGCCCGGCTCGCCCGACTTCCTGCGCGGCGTCATCAACCTGCGCGGTACGATGATGCCGGTGATCGACCTCTCCGCCCGGTTCGGCCGCGGCATCACCGAGCCGTCCGCGCGCCATGTCGTCATCGTGGTCGAGGTGGGCGACGTGCGCGCCGGCCTTCTGGTCGATGCTGTCTGCGAAACGTTCCACGCCGACGAGGCCGACATCCAGGCGGCCCCCGCAGTGGCCGGCCCCGAGGTCAACCGCTTCGTGAAGGGCCTGATCTGCTTCGATGAGCGCACGATCGCGCTCCTGTCGCTGGCGGATATCCTCGACACCAACAACCGCCGCCTGGCGGTGGAAGCGGAAGCCGAGGCCGCCTGACTTCTGCCCGCCTCCGGGTTCCGGGCCTCGCTCCGCCTCCCATGTCGTCCCGACGCTGAACGCAGAGGCTTTGTCGATCGCACCTCGACCATATCGCGGGCCTGGTCGCATCCGTGCTAGGCACGGTCGCCGCCGGCGCCCGGCGTGCTCGGCTTGAGGATTCGGACGGATGAAGCTTGCACATGTCGCCCTGTGGACCCGCGATCTCGACGAGGCCGCGGACTTCTGGAGTCGCTACTTCAACGCGTCGGTCGGGTCGCGTTACGACAGCAAGCGCCGGGCAGGGTTCTCCTCCCGCTTCGTGACACTGCCGGATGGCGGCTGCTCCATCGAACTCATGACCGGACCCTGGGTCGCCGGCCGCGCCGCGGCCGAGGTCGAGGGCTGGGATCACGTCGCCGTCACGCTGGGAAGCCGCGAGGCGGTGGACGGCCTTGCCGCGCGCTGCGAGGCCGACGGCATCCTCCTCTCGCCCCCGCGCCAGACGGGCGACGGCTTTTACGAGGCCGTGATCCGCATGCCCGACGGCACGCCGGTCGAGATCACGAGCTGAACGGGCCGGCCCGGCCGCCACATCCGGCAGCCATGGAGCGCGGCCTGTGCTAGACAGCCCCCATGCAGACGAACATTCGCCCGCGCCCCGCATCGACCTTCTCCGTAGCGCCGATGATGGATCGGGCTTAAAGTCCATAAAAATCAATATGTTATGGCCTTGTCTGTGCAAATATTGCACACGGATGTTCACCTTCTCTTCTCCTTTCCGGGGTGCGATGGAACTCGCCAGGACCGCGCGGCGCACGCGTGCCGCTTGATGTGAACGTCCGCTGTTTGTCTCTCTGTCATCCGGTGACTCGGAAGACGTCCCCGCTTCCCGCGTCCCGGTACAGGTCCACCCTGGTGCCATCCCAGTGATAGGCGAGGTGTCGACCTTGGATCACCTGAGCTGCAAGGTTCGGGTAGAAGAGTCCGACGCATTGACCGCCAGGATCGCGCTGGCTTGGGTAGACCAGCCCTTCCGAACTGCCCGCCCGTAAAGAGGCCGCAAGCGCCTGGGCCTCGTCGTAGCGGTTGGGGTCGAGCGCGCCTGCAACGGCCGGGCCACCGCCTCGCAGGTCGTGGAGCTCAGCCGACACGTCGAGCGCGAGCTCGCGAAACTGGGACGTCCATCCCGGGGTCTCGTTCGTCCGCGCCATGAAACGCGTGTGATGGTGCATGGTCTCCAAGAGTGCGGTCTCGAACCGCTCGGCGGCATAGAGCACGCCGTAGTCGCCGCGCGTGAATCGGCTGGGCCTGTCGCGGCTGACATGGGTGAACGGCGCCATCAGGTAGGTGGCGCCCGGCCCGGACACGCGGCGATGCGCAGGCACGAGATCGATCGCGCCGAGCGTCTCCATGAGACGAGGATTGGTCTTCTGTTCCGCGGCGATCAGGAGCGGCCAGTCCTCCGGATCCGCGATGTCCTCGAACAGGTCCATCGGCGGGTAGAGGCTGCGAATGATCCGGCGTGCGCCTATCCAGGAGACTGAGGAGGTCGGGATCGACGCGGGATCGATCACCAGCCGCCGCGCTCCGCGTCGAGATAGCGCCGCACGCGCATCAGGTCCGTCAGTTCGCCACCGAGCATGACATCGAGTGCCGACCGGCCGGCGAATGCATCGTTCGGAGCCTTGATCCAGGTATAACCGCGAGTCGGGTCTTGAAAGACAAGCTTCAGGGCCTTGTGGATACCCATCAGGTTGGACAGCCGGGCCTTGCCGTCGCGGCCAAGGCGGCCCATGTCACCCGCCTTCCAGCGGGCAAAGGTGCGTCGCGGAAGGTCGAGGATCGTGGCTGCCTGATCGTCGCTCACCCCCCAAAGCCGAAAGAGGTTGAGGGTGGCGCGAAACATGGCTGCCGCTTCGGCGTCCGTGATTGGCTCCGGAACAAACGGCTGAGCCTGGCTTGCGACACGGGTCAGTACGGGCATGAACGTCTCCTGCCACTTGGCATAAGATAATTAATGTAAAGCCAAATGGCAACACAATGTGGTCTGCTCGACAAAAATCACATAAGGTCTTATATAAAAGACCTTGAGGCCGTTTTGGCTTTCTAGATGAGACCATCATGCGATCGACGATTTCCGATACGTTGCCCCCGAAGGTGAAGCGTGCCCTGGCCAAGCTTGGGATAGACATATCGCTCGCCCGCAGGAAGCGCAGCCTGACGGCCATGATGATGGCCGAGCGGCTCGGGATCGCGAAAAGCACGTACCTGAAGATCGAGAAAGGTGATCCGACAGTTTCCATGGGCGCTTACGCCATGGCTTTCTTCGCCCTCGGCTTCGATGAAGCGCTTGGCGAGATCATCGATACAAGACGCGATGATCAGGGCTTGCTCCTCGACGCCGAACGCCTGCCCAAGCGCGTGCGGGCACGCAAGATGCCGCAACCGCTATGAGGCGCACGATTGCGGTTCACCTTGGCGAAGGCGCGAGGCTCCTCGGCGTGCTGCGCTACGACCAACAGGGCGCGCGCGAAAGCGCCGCATTCGAGTATGATCCGGCCTGGCTCACGGCTGGTGACCGCTTCGCGGTCGAGCCTGGGCTGCCGCTGGTTGCTGGTCCTCAGTTCCATCGCAAGGCGCGCGAGGGCTCGGTGTTTCATGCCGCCATCGCCGACACCGAACCGGACGGATGGGGCCGGCGGGTGATCCAGCGCGACCACGCCAGGCGGCGGCAGGAGGCCCGCCGTCGTGGCGAGCCGGTCAAGGCTCGGCCCCTGAATGCGATGGATTATCTCCTCGCGGTCGACGACATCAGCCGCGTTGGCGCCCTCCGCTTCCAGGATGAGGACGGTCGCTACCAGCGCACGGTCGACGAGGGCCGGCGGACCACGCCGCCGCTCATCGAGCTTGGGCAACTTCTTGCCGCCACACGTGCCGTCGAGACCAACACCGAGACCGAGGCGGACCTTGCCTATCTCCGAGGCCGGGGAACCTCGCTCGGTGGGCTTCGCCCGAAATGCTCGGTCATCGACGAGAACGGGCGGCTCTCGATCGGCAAATTCCCGAGCGTCACCGACGAGCGGCCGGTCACCAAGGGCGAGGTGCTCGCCATGCGGCTGGCTCGCAAAGCCGGAATCGACGCAGCCGAAGCGCGCTTGGTGGATAGCGACGGCGCGCCCGTGGCGCTCATCCGTCGGTTCGATCGCACTCCCGATGGCGCCCGGCTTATGTATGTGTCGGCGGCCACCATGCTCGGCGCCGAGCCCGGAGATCCCGGCGAGCACAGCTACACCGAACTGGTAGACGCGCTTCGGCAATATGGCAGCCAGCCGGCCACGGACATTGAGGAACTCTGGCGACGGATCGCTTTCTCTATCCTGATCACCAATGTCGACGATCACCTGCTCAACCACGGCTTCCTGCATGTCGATCGTGGTCAGTGGCGGCTGGCGCAGGCGTTCGACATCAACCCCTTCCCGGAGCGGGTGCGAGAGTTGAAGACATGGGTGTCAGAGGATGCCGGTCCCGAGGCGACCATCGAGGCCTTGATGTCCGTCACGTCCTATTTCCGGATCACGAGCACGCGCGCCAAAGCAATCCTTGCCGAAGTGGAGTCAGCGGTCGCGACGTGGCGCGAGGAAGGCCGGGCACTCGGTATGACCAGCAATGATCTTGAAAGCTTCGCTGACGCGTTCGAGCACAAAGAACGGCAAGCCGCTCAGGCGATCCAAGGGTGATAGGAACTAAAGCTAGGTCTTCTGGGATCCCGGCGGAAGAGCGATAGACGTGTCGTAACCTTTAGGCCGTCTCCCAGACCTGATTCAGAATTTTGGCAGCCAGTGCCGCTTTGTCCTGAGGCAGGAAGCGGGCTGTAGTGCTTGGCTGCTACGTCGGGGGTACGATGCTTAGCTTCATGGCCTTCAGATCTCACGTATTGGCGGATATCTCCGAGGTAAGCTCTCTATTAATGCCGATCCAGCGCGGCGCGGCGGCGCGTTAGGTTTCCCATCGGCCGCTTGCTCCTGTGGCCGCTTCATACGCGGCCACGCGTGCCTGTTGTTCCAACCGAGCATGCTCCGTAGCCTCAGCGACGATTTCATGGGCGTCATGCCCGACTCCGAGCAGCAGGGCTGATCCCCTACTTGTCTGCCAGGAGCGTCCGACGTGGAACAGGCCCGGCACCGGGGTGCGCCCCCGATCCTGAACAAACCCACGCTCGTCGAATGCTCGGGGAATGGCGAGCCATGAGGTGTCATCGCGGTAGCCTAGGGCCCAGATAATGGCCTCCACCGCTTCGATCCGCCCGTCCGCAAAGGTGACGGTTCGCCCCGCAGCTTCGGTGACGCGCGGGCACAGCACGATGCCAGACCGGCTCAACATGGCGTCATCGAACTCCGCTTTGCCCGGAATCGGGTCTCGCGTCCGCAACAGGCGACCGATTCGGGTTTTCCGGTCCGCCCTCAGAAGACCCAACCAATCGAGCCAAATGAACAGGTCGCGCCCTAGCAGTCGCTGCGGCACCAGATTGCGCTTCTTTCCGCCAGCCAAGAGCACCTTGCGCGAGGGTGCAAGGTCAAGTGCGATCTGTCGCCCCGTGGCGCCGTCACCGACGACGAGAACCGTCCCCGGAGGCACTTGTGCCGGATTGCGGTAGGTCGTCGGCGAGAACTGGGCGACCTCCGGTCCGAGCCGAACGGCGAAGGGTGGGACGGCCGGCTCCTGAAAGGCACCTGTGGCAACGATGACAGCATGGGCGACGACGCGGGCCCTGGTAGCGGCTGTCGCGACGAAGCTGTCTCCTGCCATCTCTAGACGCGTGATCCGGGCCGTCCTGATCGGCAGGGCGAATGCTGCGGCGTAGCGCTCCAGGTAGTCCGCCACCTCGCCCTTGCTTGGGTAACCGTCAGGGTCGCCGGGAAATGGAAGCCCCGGCAGAGCGCTGTAGCGACGCGGGGTGAAGAGCACCAAGCTGTCGTAGCGCGCGCGCCATGCGTCGCCGACGCTCGTGTTGGCGTCCAGGAGCAGAAAGGATAGCCCGCTGTCGCGCAGCCAGCGCCCGGCTGCAAGACCGGCCTGACCGGCGCCGACAACGAGCACGTCGACGGAAGCGATCTCGGGACTTGATTGCAGGTGTCTCGCCGCAAGCAGGGGAGGCCGGGGGTGAGACATCAGACGCTCCTCCCGGCGCCGAGCAGGCGCATGGCGTTGAGGGTGACGAGGACCGTGGCGCCGGTGTCGGCGAGAATGGCCGGCCAGAGCCCCGTGATGCCGATGATGGTCGTTACGAGAAACACCGCTTTAAGGCCGAGAGCCACCGCTATGTTCTGTCTGATGTTGGTGATCGTGGCCTTCGACAGTGCGATCATGCGGGCGATGTCGAGAACGCGCCCGTGCAGGACGGCGGCGTCGGCCGTCTCCAGCGCCACGTCCGTGCCCCCGCCCATGGCGATGCCGACATCGGCCGCGGCGAGCGCGGGCGCGTCATTGATGCCGTCGCCTACCTTGGCGACAACCGACCCGCGGCCTTTCAGCTCGTTGACGATCCGCAGCTTGTCTTGCGGCAGGAGATCGGCGCGGGCCTCGATGCCGAGGCTCCCGGCGATAGCCGCGGCCGTGGTCGCGTTGTCGCCTGTCAGCATGAGCGGTGCAATGCCGCGCGCCTTCAGAGCCCGCAAGCCCGCGGCAGCGTCCTCCCGAGGCTCGTCGCGCACGGCAATCAAGCCGGCTGGCTTGTCCGCAACCAGCAGCACGGAGACCGTCTTGCCCTCGGCCTGTAGCTGCCCAACCCGGTCCTCGGCATCGGGCGGCAGGGCCGCCATCGCTGCGGCCGCCTTGAACGAGCCCAGAAACAGGCCGCGCCGGCGGAAGCGCCCCTTCACGCCCTTGCCGCCCATCGCCAGCACGCCGATGGCCGGTTCGACGGCGATGCCTTCGGCCCCGGCCCGGGCGACGATCGCCTTCGCGATCGGGTGGGACGAGGTTGCGTCGAGCGCTGCGGCGTCTTCCAGCACGTCGCGCTCGCTACCCTGAAGGGCGACCACGTCCGTCACCCGCGGGCGCCCCTCGGTGAGGGTGCCCGTCTTGTCGAGGGCGACCGCCGTGACCTTGCCCAAGGTCTCCAGCACGGCGCCGCCCTTGATGAGGAGCCCGCGCCGTGCGCCGGCGGAGAGGCCTGAGGCGATGGCGGCCGGCGTCGAGATCACGAGCGCGCAGGGGCAGCCGATCAGGAGAACGGCCAAGCCCTTGTAGACCCACTCGCCCCACGGCTCGCCGGCAAAAAGGGGCGGCAGCACGGCGACGAGCGCGCCGACGACGAGGACGGCAGGCGTGTAGACCCTGGAGAAGCGGTCGATGAAGCGCTCGGTCGGGGCCTTCGCCTCCTGCGCCTCCTCGACGAGCCGCACCACGCGCGCGATGGTGTTGTCCTGCGCCTCGGCCGTCACCCGCACGCGCAAGGCGGCATCCGTATTGACGGTGCCTGCGAAGACCGTCTCGCCCTCGCCCTTGCGGTTAGGTGTGCTCTCGCCCGTGACGGGTGCCTCGTCGATGGCGCTCTCGCCCGAAAGGATGATTCCGTCCGCCGGGATGCGGTCGCCCGGGCGGACCTGGATCACGTCGCCGACCGAAAGGGTGTTCGCTGCGACTTCCTTAAGGGAGGCGTCGCGCTCGATGAACGCCGACTTGGGCACCAGAGCCGTGAGCGAGCGGATGCTGGCGCGGGCGCGCCCTGCCGCAACCCCCTCCAGGAGTTCGCCGACGAGGAAGAGCAGCACCACGATGGCAGCCTCCTCGGTCTCACCGATGATCACGGCGCCGACCGCCGCGATCGACATCAGAGTCTCGATTGTGAAGGGCGCACCGGCCCGCGCCGCCGATATGGCACGCCGCGCGATCGGTACGAGGCCGACGAGCATCGCCGCCGTGTAGAGCCAGCCCTCGTAGCCGGGCAGCGCCGCGGCGAGGCCCCAGGCCAGCAAGAGAGCCAGCCCCGAAAGGATCGTCAGCCGCGCCTTGGCCGTCCGCCACCACGGCTCCTCCTCATGGTCGTGATGGTCGCCGTGCCCACCCTGGTGGGCAGGTGCGATGCCATAGCCGAGCTCGCGGACCACGCGCTCGACCTCGCCGGCATCGGCAGCTCTAAGACGCAGGGTTTCCGTTGCGGTGTTCACTGCGATGTCGGCGACGCCCGGCACGCGCTTGAGCGCCGTCTCGATCTTGGCGGCGCAGGACGGGCAGTCCATGCCGGACACACGGTAGCGAAACGGTTGCAGGGCGGGGTTGGCGGACATCGCCTCGGTCCTTGATCTCTCGGTGAGCACTCCCTACATCCTCTAGCCACTAGAGGAGCAAGCGGGAAAAATGACAAAGGCGATGCCGATCGGAGCGCTGGCCGAAGAGACAGGCGTGAAGGTACCCACCATCCGCTACTACGAGGGCGTAGGCCTGCTGCCCGAGCCTGACCGCACCGAGAGCAATCGGCGGACCTACGGCCCAGACGCTGTGCGGCGCCTGCGCTTCATCCGACATGCCCGCGAGCTCGGGTTCGAGGTCGATGCCATTCGCCAGTTGTTGGGGCTCGCAGATCAGCCGGATCGTCCTTGTCGCGAGGCGGATGCCATCGCCCGCGCGCACCTCTTCGACATCGACCGCAAGATCGCACGCCTCGTAGTGCTGCGGTGCGAGGTTCAACACATGCTGGACCAGTGCGCGCAGGGGCAAATCCGAGAGTGCCGCGTGATCGAGGTCTTGGCCGACTACGGTGAGAGCCAACATGGCACATTATTGGAAGTAAAATTCCCAGCGAAAACGGACAGGCGACACATCTGAAGTTCCGAGTTGGGTGGGATAGCGCTCGTTACAGTTTGTAACGGCTCGGAACTGACATGGCTGGGAAACGTCTCCTGGATACCCCCAACCTCCAGGAGGCCGAGATGCATCACACAAACCCGGATATGCAGGCCTGCATTGACGCTTGCCTACGCTGCTACCAAGAATGCCTGGGCATGAGCACGAGCCACTGCCTCGAAATGGGCGGCGAGCATGCCAAGCCCGCGCATATCCAGCTCATGCAGGCCTGCGCCGAGACCTGCCGCGCGACCGCGCATGTCATGATCGTCGGCTCGCGCCACCACCGCCATCTCTGCGCCGAGTGCGCTGACATCTGCACCGATTGCGCCGACGAGTGCGAGCGCCTCGGCGATATGGATTCCTGCGTCGAGGCCTGCCGCGCCTGCGCCGAAACCTGCCGCCAGATGGCTGCCTGATCATATCGCACGCCACATTTTCAGCTTACGAACCGTGAGGATAAATCCATGAAAACCGTTTCTCTTGCCGTGATCGCGTCTGCCTTTGCCGTCTCCGGCGCGGTGTCCCAGCAATCCCCCTCGCATTCGGGCATGGGCTCCTCGATGCCGATGATGACAATGCAGCCCAACGCCTCCGACAGCGCCGCCACCAAGGGCTACAAGGAGGCGATGATGGGCATGATGAAGACGATGCCGGCCTTCACCGGCGATGCGGACGTCGACTTCATGAAACAGATGCGGGGCCACCATCAGGCCGCGATCGACATGAGCGAGGTCGTGGTCGCGAACGGCAAGGATGCCGAGGTCAAGAAGCTGGCGCGCGAGATCATCAATGCGCAGCGCAAGGAGATCGCGCAGATCGACACGTGGCTGAAGTCCAAGAATCAGTGAGGCTCGCATTGCGGGGAATCAGTGCTTGTCATGCTGATGCCCTGTCTGGCGCGGATTGGCTCCGCCATAGCCGCGCAATGCGTCATAGCATCGAACCTGATCCGGTGTGAGCAGGGCGACGGTCTTAAGGTGAGCAGTGAGATGGACAGCGCGGAGGCTGCTCTGCTTCGTCGCGATCCGTCCCGTGAGATCGGCCAATGTCGCATGGTCGATCATCCGCCTGGCGAAAGCGGTATCCAGCTCCCGTTCCAGCGCGACGATCTCTTGGCCGAGGGCTTGAGCCCGATCGGTCATCTGGGCCTTGGATGCTTCCAGCGCCTCGCGTTGTTGCGGTGACAGGTTCAGCGCCTCGCCAAATTCCAGGCTGTGGCTTGGGCCCGGATGGCTGTTGAGCTCCGCGGCCTTCGCCAGACCCATGCCCCGCCCTTCGATGAGGTCGTCGACATCCTGCGGGGAGAGCGACTTGATCGCTCGGTGCTGCTCCCCGGCATAAGGTGCCGTCTGCGACAGGGCAGGTGCGGCGCTCCCGATGAGGACCGACAGGGCAATGGAGAAAACGGCAATGCATGTGTGGCGCATGGCGGAACCTCCTGTGGCTCCGTTCTACGCACCGCCAAGCACGGTTCACATGATCAGGATCATGTCAGGGTAATTGAGTTCTCGGAACGCCGGATCAGGCTGTCTGCCTCCAGCTTCGCCAGCGTCCGGTAGAACGCCTCGGGCGTGAGGCCGATGGCGTGGGCAATATCGCGCAACGTGCCGACGGGCCTGAAGGTGCGGCCGTCGCTGCCTGATCTGCGCGGACCGGATGTCGCGGAGCGCAATCATGGTCCGAAGGTCCATGACCTGACGCGCCAGATCGGCGGTGAGGCCTACCTGTGCCTCGGGTTGAGCGCCCAAGGCCGCCAAGGCAGCTGCTTTGGGAATGAGTGCGACGACGGCCTCGGTCATCGCCACGGCGTCGCAATGATAGACGTCCGTGAACAGCGATGCCTCCGCAAACCGGACGCCGGCTTCCGCGACGAACAGGGTGGTCTCGCGCCCGCCCGCGCCGAACCGGACGAGGCGGATGCGCCCGCTGCGCACCCTAAACATGCCGCGCGTTGTGTCGCCCGCGGCGAACAGCGTCTCCCCGGCAGCAAGGCTGCGAAGCGGCGCGGCGATGTCGTCGAGAGTGCTCACCGCCATGCCAATTCCAGTCGCCTAAGGGTAGCGGGCGAAGGGCTCCGCCGAGCCGTCCTTGCGCACGAGAAGAACCTCGTAGGGTTCGGTCTCCCCACCGGCCTCCATGCCCGGCGACCCCATCGGCATCCCGGGAACGGCCAGACCCACGGCCTGAGGCCGCTCGCTGATGAGGCGGCGGATCTCGCGGATGGGCACGTGGCCCTCCACGACATAGCCTGCGATCTCGCCGGTATGGCAGGAGGCGTGCTCCGCCTTCAGCCCGGCCTTGCGCTTGCGTTGCATGAGCTCGCCGGACGTCACGTCTCGTGCAATGACCTTCAGCCCCGCGTCCTCAAGCAGCGTGATCCACTTCTGGCAGCAACCGCAGCCGGATGTCTTGAACACCGTCATGGCGGGTTCGGCGGCATGAACGGCGGTGCTCATAGTTACCGTCACCAGCATCGCATTCGCTAGTCGCAGGATGATTCCGATCACCGTACCCTCCTATCGAGATATGAAAGCAGCCTCACCCTTGAGCGAACCATCATTTTACACAATTCTATTTTTCGCCATCTGGATCGGGCAGCGGGCGGCTGATCGCGCATCTACCGCTAATGCAAACAACATCTATCACCTTATGCGATGTGCCAAAGCAATTGACCTCGTAGGCCATGATCTTGTTTTGCTCCAGCCGTGTCGTGACGTCTGCATTGACACAGCCATCCTTCATTAGAAGGCGCTGCAATTCGCCGTCTTCTGCCCGGACAGGGTCAATGCTCAGCACTAATAAAAGGCCAGCAATGGCAAAACCGAGTCGAGCAGAAATAGTCGTTCGTGCAAGAAGAATCGTGCTCACTTGACTTTCTGAATCTTTGTTACCGTGATCTGGCCATTAACACGGTCGGCGTCGAACCTGATCTTGTCGCCGGCTTTCAGGTTCTTGAGCATGGCGGGATCGCCAGCACGGAAGACCATCGACATGGCGTCCATGTCGAGGTTCTTGATCGGGCCGTGGTCGATCGTCAGCTTGCCTTGGACCTGGTCGATCTTCTTGACCGTGCCGTTGACCTGCTGCGCGAGGGCCGGCAGCGCGAACGCCGTGAAGATGAGGGTGGAGACGATTTTCAGCATGGGACACTCCTGGCGCGAAAGCGCCGATCATTTGACGATGATGGTGCCGGTCATTCCGGCTTCGCGATGGCCGGGGATGAGGCATGAAAAGTCGAACTCGCCGGCCTTGGTGAAGGCCCAGACGATGTCGCCGGTCTTCTTGGGGGCAAGCCGCTTGGCGTTGGGGTCGTCATGCTCCATGTCGGGGTTCTTCTGCATCTCGACGGCGTGCCTGAGGTTCTCCTCCAAAGTCGCCACGACGATCTCGTGGTCGAGCTCGCCGTTGTTGCGCAGCATGAACTTGATCTGCTCGCCGCGGCGGATCTCGATCCTGTTCGGGATAAAATGCATCTTCCCGTCCCGTTCGCCCATCGTGACCTGGACGATGCGGGCGGGCTTCTTCGGATCGCCTGGCTTACCGTAGGCAGTCTCATCGCCATGGCCGTGGCCAGCACCACCCGGCCCAGCGAAGGACAGCGCCGTCGATGCGAGAAGGGCAAGAGTAGCCAATGTCAGCTTTGTGGATTTGGACGTCATGCGGTCGCTCCGAGTTCGCTTGTCTGATCAATGGTTGGAATGGCCGCCGACCTTGGCGCCGGCCAGAGGTTTGCCGTCGGGGCCGAGGCGCGGCTTGCGTGGATCCTTGACCTGCCAGGTGGCAAGGTCCGGTTTTACGTCCGGCCCCTCGACGCGAGGAGCTTCGGCCAGTTTCTGGCCCTTGTACTCGAACGCAACCGTGCCCTCCGGGTGCTTGTAGTGGCCTGGGTCGGCATAATCGTTCTTTGGCAGTCCCTCGCGCACCTTCACCACGGAGAACATGCCGCCCATCTCAACAGGGCCGAACTGTGAATAGCCCGTCATCATCGGCAGGGTATTGGCAGGCAGTTCCATTTCCATCGAGCCCATCTCGCCCATGCCGTTCGAGCCCATGGGCATGTAGCCGGGCGCGAATTTCCGAATGCGGCTGGCAATGTCCTTCTTGGTGACGCCGATATAGGTCTTCACCGAGTGGCCCATGGCGTTCATCGTGTGGTGCGACTTGTGGCAGTGGATCGCCCAGTCGCCGGGCTCGTCGGCGACGAAGTCGAAGGCGCGCATCTGGCCGACCGCCACGTCGATCGACACCTCGTCCCACGCCGCAGCCGGATCGACCCAGCCGCCGTCGGTGCAGGACACCTTGAACTCGTAGCCGTGCATGTGGATCGGGTGGTTGGTCATGGTGAGGTTGCCGAACCGGATGCGGACCTTGTCGTTCTTGCCCACCACGAACGGGTCGATGCCGGGGAAGGCGCGGCTGTTCCAGCACCACAGGTTGAAATCGAGCATCGTGTTGACCTTGGGCACATAGGCGCCGGGCTCGATATCGAAGGCATTGAGCAGGAACACGAAATCGCGGTCGACCCGGCGGAAGGCAGGGTCCTTGGGGTGGACCACGAAGAAGCCCATCATCCCCATCGCCATCTGCACCATCTCGTCGGAATGGGGATGGTACATGTAGGTGCCCGAGCGCCGGAGCTGGAACTCGTAGACGAAGGTCTTGCCGGACGGGATGTGCGGCTGGTTCAACCCCCCGACGCCGTCCATGCCGTTGGGCAGGCGCTGGCCGTGCCAGTGGATCGTCGTGTTCTCGGGCAGCCTGTTAGTGACGAAGATGCGGACCTTGTCGCCTTCGACGGCCTCGATGGTCGGGCCCGGCGACTGCCCGTTATAGCCCCAAAGATAGGCGATCATGCCGGGCGCGATCTCGCGCTCCACTGGCTCGGCGACCAAGTGGAACTCCTTCCAGTCGCCGTTCATGCGCCAGGGCAGGGTCCAGCCGTTGAGCGTGGCGACAGGCTGGTAGTCGGGGCCTGAGGTCGGCACGAGCGGCGCCTGCGTGGCCGCGCTCGTCATTGTCGGCGCTTCCGGCACGCTGGCGAAGGCGGTGCGGCCTGAGACGGCGGCGGCGCTCGCGAGCACGAGCCCCGAGGTTCCGATAAAGCGCCTGCGCGACAGATCCGTCATGATGTCTTTCTCCTGATGGATTTAGTGGGCCGGCGCATCGCCGCCGCCGGCCGCCGCGACGACCTCGCTACCGCCTGCGCCTCCCGAGCCGCCGCCGATCAGCGCGTGCTTGAAATCGGTATGGGCAATCCAGACATCGCGGAGCGCATTGATGGCTGCGACATTGGATAGGATTCGGGCGCGCGCATCGGTGATCAGTTCCGTCACGTCGATCAGCATGCCGTTGTATTGGAGCAGCGCCTCGTCCTGGATGATCTTGCGCAGCGGCAGCACGTTGTTGATGTACTGCCGGGCAATATCGTAGGTGCCGCGATAGCTCGTATAGGCCTCGCGTGCTTCGGAGCGGACGTTTACGGCCTTTTCGGCAAGCTTGTTGGCGGCCTGCATGTAGGTCTGCTCGGCTAAGGCCACCTTGCTCTGCCCGAAATCATAGATCGGGATATCGATCTCCAGTTCGAGGGTGCGGCTGCGGCTCGTCTCGCGTTCGACATCGCCGTCGGCAAGAACGTTGCGCTCACGCTCATAGATTCGCCGGCCGAGCAGATCGACGTCGTTGACGAAGCGGGTCGCCTGCGTCAGGCCAAGCGACTTGGCCAGAAGATCGAGTTCGCCTCGTGCGATCTGGATGTCGATGCGCTTGCCCAGCGCTTCCGCTTCGACCGCTTTGGCTGATTGCAGGCGTGGTAGCGCAGGCAACGAGGCCGGCAGACGGAACTTGAGTTCGTCGCCCCAAAGACCGAGCTGCCTGACCAGTCGTTCACGCTCCTGGCGCTGCTGGAGACGCGCCTGAGCGAGTTGGGCGCCGAGTTCGGCGTCAAAGGCGAATTCACGTGCCTGGTCCAGCTTGTTGATACCGCCGGATTCGCCGAGGCGTTTGAAAAGCTGGGTTGCCGCGTCGGTCGATGACTTCGCTTGCTCGTAGAAGCCGACCTGGGCATTGGCCGCGATGGAGCGGTAATATTGCTTGCGCGTATCCGCGGCGAGCTTCAGCACCGATTCAGCGGCGCGAAGCTGTGCGTTTTGGAAGCGGTCGCGGGCAATGTCGGCGCGAGCCGGCAAGGTCGCAAGAGCGAACAGGCTGCCGACGATCTGGCGCTCGATCTCAAGAAACCCCGTGCCCGTGCGCGACGAGATTGCCAGGCGCGGATTGGGCGGGAGGCTCGCCGCCACCATCTGCGCTTCGGCGATGCCGAGCTCGTTGAAGGCCGCCTGCAGACCGCGGTTATTTAGAAGCGCGATCTGGACCGCGCTGTCGGCCGTCAGAGGTTTTTTCAGAAGCTGATCGACGCGTTCCTTCGCACTGCCGGCAATGGTGTCATCGGTGATTTTGATGACGTCCTTGTTGAGCTCCCTGTAGGCAATGGCCTGCGCAGTGCCGACGCCGCCATCGGGCGAGAAGGTCGCGCAGCCGCTAAGAGCCACGGCAACGCCGGCGAGGAGCATGAAGCGGCGAATGGCACCCGGCAAAATCGGGTCAGCGTCTTGAAAGACGGAAGCCACGGCGGTCACTGTTGAGGCCCTACTCTACGATTCAACTCACGCCAGTTCTTCGGCTCGACTGGACGCATCGAAATGACGCCGGCGGTTACGCTTCCGTATCCAACGGTTGGAACGCGCTCGCTTGGATCGGCTGGCCGTGCCAGATAACCCGGCACTGGAGCGGCTGAGCAGGCGCCCAGGACGAGGGCCGAGAGAGAAAAGAGAGTAGCTTTTATGATCATTGCGATTTGCTCGACCCCCGATCTTGTTGGTCTTGGGTAGCAATCTCGTGCAGCTCGCGTCCGTTACAAATTGTTGCCAAGTCTCTCATGCGTGGAAGGCAGCCGGACGCTATGGTGCGGCCATGGTCAGCGTGCTCTGCACGCGAGACTTATCGTCTTGGAGGGACATCCGTCGTGGGTGAGCTGCCTGCCCCAGCTCTCGTCGATGATCACGGCCACGTGCTCGTCGTCGACGACGATCCGCAGATCCGCTTGCTCGTCGCGCGGTTCCTGCAGCGGCACGGCTACCAGGTTACTGCCGCACCGGACGGTCACGTCATGCGCGATGTGCTGGCCCATGCGCGGATCGACCTCGTCATCCTCGATGTGATGCTGCCGGGGCGCTCCGGCGTCGATCTGTGCCGGGACATCAGGGTCGCGTCGCAGGTGCCGATCGTCATGCTCACCGCCCGCAGCGAGGAGAGCGACCGGATCATGGGACTGGAGGTCGGCGCCGACGATTACGTCGTGAAGCCGTTCAGCCCGCGCGAGCTTCTGGCGCGGGTGCGCGCCGTGCTCCGCCGGTCGCGAGCGCGGCAGGGCCTGGACGCCCTCCGGCCGCCTGAAACCATTACCTTCGACGGCTGGACGGTCGATCTGCGCCGGCGCGAGCTGCAATCGCCGTCGGGGACACTCATCGATCTGTCGACCGGCGAGTTCGACCTGCTCGTCGCCTTTGTCGAGCATGCCGGCCGCGTGCTGTCGCGCGACGCCCTGATGCAGTTCGCCAAGACCCGCAGCTCCGATCCCTTCGATCGGACGATCGACGTCCAGATCAGCCGCCTTCGGCGCAAGCTCGAGGTCGAGGCGAGCGGCGCGCAACTCATCAAGACGGTGCGCGGCGCCGGGTACGTCTTTACTGCTACGACCAGAACGCGCGAGGAGCAGTCGGCGTGACCCTCCCGCTCAGGCGCCTCGTTCCGGACACGGTCGCGAGCCGCGCGATCTTGATCCTCATTGTCGCGCTGCTGGCCTTCCATCTGGTCGGCTATTGGGCCTACCGCGTCGGCGTCGAGAGCATGGCGGCAGCCCAGCGCGACCAGGCGCTGGCCGAGCGCATCGTGTCGATTAAACGCGCGATCGCAGGCATCCCGCTGGAGCCCGAGCGCGACCGCGCCGCGCACGACCTGTCGAGCGCGAGTCTCGAGGTGCACTGGGGCAAGGTGAGCCTCGTCCTTGGCTCGGCGCCAGCGACGGCCCGCACGAGCGACATGGAGGCGCGGCTCAAGAAGCTGGTGCCGGATCTCGCCGCCGAGTCGTTCCGCGTCGGCTTTGCAGACGACGGGGCGCTGGGGTCGGGCGAGGCGGATGCCTATCGCCATATGATGCTGGTCTCCGTCCGGCTCGATGACGGTTCCTGGGTCAACTTCTCCGCGACGGCCTTCCGCTCCGCGCAGCACGGCGATTACAGCGTGCTCGCGATCACCCTCTGCTTCGGCGTCGCGATCATCGTGGTCGCTGTCCTGCTTCTGCGCTGGGCAACGCGCCCGCTGCGCGACCTGGCGGTCGCGGCGGAGCGGTTCAGCCTTGACCAGACGCCGCAGCCACTGGAGGAAACCGGTCCGGCCGAAGTGCGCCGCGCCGCGCGGGCCTTCAACACGATGCGCGAGCGTATCCGGCATCTGGTCGGCGAGCGCATGCAGGCGCTGGCGGCCGTCTCGCACGATCTGCGCACGCCGATCACGCGACTGCGCTTGCGCTCCGAGTTGCTCGACGACGCGGCGACGCGCGACCTCATCGACGCCGATCTTGGCGAAATGGAAGGGATGATCGATTCCACGCTCGAGTTCCTGCGGGGTGGCGCCTCGAGCGAGCCGGCGCGTCCCATCGACCTTGTCTCCGTGCTGGAAACGATTGTCGACGATCACGCTGACCGGGGCCGGCAGATCTCGCTGCGCGGCATCGGCCATGCCAGAGTCATGGGGCAATTGCTGGCGCTAAAGCGGGCATTCTGGAATCTGATCGGCAATGCCGTCGCCTATGCGGACCATGTGGAGGTGACGGTCGTCGAGGATGGTGGGGCATTGCGCATCGTGATCGCTGATGACGGCCCCGGTATTCCGCAGGCCGATTTGGAGAGGGTCTTCGAGCCCTTCGTAAGGTTGGAGGAATCCCGTGGCCGCGAGACGGGTGGCTCGGGTCTGGGCCTGACGATCGCCCGCGCGATCGTTCTCTCGCACTTCGGAACGATCGGCCTCACCAATCGGCCCGAAGGAGGGCTCAAGGTCACGGTCGCGTTGCCCCTTCTCAGGGATCAAAGCGTGGAGTTTGAAGCTTCACCGCGCTCGGCTCAGACGCCAAGCGTCGCGCATAGCAACATCAAGGAATGCGTGGGTTGCCGCTCCGTACCTTTGAAAGGGGCTGAGTAAAGCAGAGGAGCTGAATATTGCCGCTCCCGCGCAAGGTTGTTTATTCGATTTTTGATGACGTATGAACTGGGAACGCCATGGAGTTGAAGGACTTACGTCTGATCGTGAGTGTCGCCGAGGCGCACAGTTTTGTTCGTGCGGCGACGCAGATGGGGCTCGATCGCTCGGCGATCAGCCGGCGGATTCGTGCTGTTGAGGAGGCGTTGGGCGTTTCCCTCTTCCAGAGGCTGCGTACAGGCGTGTGTCTGACCGATGCGGGAAGGCAGTTCCTGGGCGACCTGCGTCAAGTGCTTGATCAACTCGACGAAGCAGTTCGAGCGGCGGCCGCAGCCGGCACGGGCAAGCTCGGCCGCGTGCGGATCGGGATCGTGGCTTCCATTGCGTCGAGCTTCGTGAACGAGTTGCTGCGGAACTGGCTCAACGCGCATCCCGAGGTCGCGCTCGATATCTATGAAGGCGACGCGCGCCGGCATATCGCGGCGATCATCGGCCGCGCGCTCGACGTCGCGTTTGTGCTCGGAGCGCCAGAAGCGCCGACATGCGACGTCGAGACGATCTGGACCGAGCCTTTGTTCGTCGCCCTGCCGCGGTCCAGTTGCCTCTCTGCTCATCATGAGATCGGCTGGGCCGAGCTTGTTTCCGAGCGCTTCATCGTCAGCCAGGCCGATCCCGGCCCTGATTTCCACGACTACATCATCCGGCATCTGTCGACAGCGGGCGTACGCCCGTCGGTCGAGCGTCTCGCTGTTGGACGCGACACACTCCTGGCGCTGGTGGGATTAGGACGCGGCGCGACGCTGATCGGCTCCGCGGCAGCGTCGGTCAGCTATCCAGGCGTGAGCGTCCTTCCCATGCGTGATGCAGCCATGCCGTTCAGCGCGGTCTGGCTCGCCGACAACGACAACCCAGCGCTCAGGTGTTTGTTGAGCGCGGCGCGCGTGCAGGCGAGGACATGGTCGGAACGGTGCGCCTTGCTTTCGCGAAGGCCCGATCCGCTGCCATGAACCGTCCGAGCATCGGCACGATCAGCTTGGTAGGCTCAACGATCTGCCCGGTCTGAGCTGCAAGCGCATCGGCATAGGCGACAAGGTCCCGGTGAAGCGGCGCCGGCAGTTCGACCGTGACCCGGACAGGCTTGTCGTCATCAAGGGCAGCGATCTTCAGCTTCATGAGTTTTCTCCTCAACCGTGCCAAGGCTCGAGCACAAGATCGCGGGTCACGATCACGCGCACCGGAAAGCCTGGCCGGATCGTCAATGTCGGACGGATATCGAGCGACCGGCCGACCAGTTGGCGGCCGACCTGATTGACGCCGTCGGAGGAGCCACGCCGTAGCGCCTGGATGAGTTGATCCTCGCCGTTGCCGGCGCCAGCCTGCGATCCGATGCTGAGCAAGGTGGAGATGAAGGCTGCGCGGAAGACCTGCCCCCAATGGTTGTCGACCTCGTCCTCAAGCCCGGCATAGCCGGACGGATCAGCACCGAGCTGCCGCTCCAGCACGATCGAGCGGCCGTTCGGCAGGATGAGCCGGGTCCAGACGAGAAGCGCCCGGCTTTGGCCGAATGTCGTCTGTGCATCATACTGGCCGATCAGGCGCGAGCCCTGCGGAATGAGCAGGGTGCGCCCAGTCGGGCCATCATAGACGTGCTCAGTGACCTGGGCCGTGACCTGTCCCGGCAGGTCGGAGCGCAGTCCCGTCATCAGCGCCGCTGCAATCACCGCACCGGCCTGGACGATGTGAGGGCTTGCCGGCGCCTGCACCCGCTCGGCGCTGACCGTTCGCCGATCGACAGGACCGTTGAGGAAGGCAAGACGCCGCTCGCCTTCGCTCGGCTGCGCCTGACCACCTATTCCCGGCACGCCAAATGGGTTGATGGGATTGGGGCTCTCCGTCTGCGTCGGCGAAGCCGGGGCGGACGCGCTGCCTTTTGTCTCGGCCACGAAGAGGCGGCTGGCGCGGGCGGCCTCCATTTCTTGCGCGATGCGCCGCTGCTCCTCGGCAAGACGCTGCGCCTCGAAATCGGGAAGCGCTGACTGGGGGGCTCCAGGCATCGGCGGCGGCTGAACGCCCGCTTTGTGCATCGGCCGACCAAGATCTCCTGGCAATGGCGGGCCAAGCTTCGGCACGCCAGAATAGTCGCTTGGCAGCCGTGCGAGCCCGTCGGCTGTGGTCTTACTCTCGGTATTGTAGAGTTCCTGAGGCGCATAAGGCTTCGTGGGCTGGAGCGCCCAGATCAAGGCACCACCGAGCACGAGAGAGAATCCACCGCCCAGCGTCGCGAGCGCCTTTCGCGAGAGACGCACGACACGTGGCCGCTCTGGCCGCAGACGCAGCTCCTCCAGGCCGATCGGGCGTGATGACTCGCCGGCGTTCGGCGATTGCGCGCTCATGAGGAAGGCCTTCCATCAGTGCGTACGATGCGCACGCGGCGCTGCTTGTCGCCGCCCAGCCGCAGTTCGGCGCCACCAAAGAGGCGATCGACGACCATGTAGCGGCCGCGGATGCGATAGTTCACAAGATGAGCGTCGCCCGCCGATCCGATGATCCAAAGTGGCGGCATCTCGCCTTGGCTGATCCCGGACGGAAACTCGATGAACACCTGTTTGCTATCGTCAAAAGCGCGGACCGGCCGCCAGGCCGGGTTGTCGCCTTCGATTCGGTAGCGGAAATTTAGGTTCTCGATCGAGGGCAGGGGCGACGTCGCGACGGGTTGCACGCCTGCCGCGTCCGCGTTGCGTTGGCGAAGCGCGATGAGTTGATCCTGCGGATACGACCAGGACACGCTCGCCATATAGGTCTTGTCGGCCGAGCGAAGCTCGAGGTGGTAAGTTCGGCGGTCGGTGTTGATGACGAGGTTGGTCTGAAGGTCTGGCCGGGTCGGCTTGACGAGGATATGGACCCGCGCCGTCGCGCCCGTGCCGCTCACGGTGTCGCCGATGATCCAGCGCACCGTATCCCCCGCTGCAACGGGGCCTGAGCCGACCAATTGCTCGCCGGCCTGCAGCGCGATGTCGGTGACTTGTCCAGGCGCGGCATAGACCTGATACAGCGCGCCTTCGGCGTAAGGGTAGACCTGAACGGCATTGAAGAAGCCCGAGCGAAACGGCTGCACGCGCGCCGCTCCATTAGCCTGCTCGACGCGGGCACGCGGGTCGGATGGCTCAGGCGGCAGGCTCTTGCCGACGGGAACGCGCTTTAGCTGCCCTGGAAGCGGCATCGGCGTTGGGATCTGCACGATCTCAACCGGCTTGGGGGGCTCGGCCGCGAGCACGGCCGGCTGAGGCGCCGCGGCCTCGTCATAGGTGATCTCGGGCGGCGTCCAAGTGGTCGAGCAGGCGGCGAGCAGCATCGACGCCAAGAGAATGAGCGGGAGGGTCTGGCGTCGCATTAGCCGAGTTCCTTGGACCAATTGAGGGCGTGAACGTAGATGCCGAGCGGGTTCTTGCGCAGCCGCTCGGCCTCGCGGGGAGGCTGGATCGTGATGGTGAGAATGGCGGTCCAGCGTTCGGTCGCTGCGAGCGCGCCGTCGACGTAACGCCGCTCCGTCCAGGCGACCCGGAACGAGTCTGGCGAGGCGCGAATGACCGACGAGACCTCGACGGCGCGCTGTTCCTTGCCGACCTTGTCGAACGGCTCGCTGGCTCTCGCATGATCATTAAGCGCCGCCGCGCCGCGATCGGTCGTGTAGTCGTAAGCGCGCAGCCACGATTGACGCAGGACAACAGGATCGGCGGGAATGGCGCGCGTTCCTTCGATAAAGCGGGCCAAATGCCAGGCAATCTGCGGATCGGTCGGGCCGTACTCGGCATCGGCAGGGGCGACGACCTGCGCCTGGCCAATCCGGTCGACCTGCACAATCCACGGCACAATCGCGCCTGAGGTCGATTGCCGGACGAGAGCGGCGGCAAGGCCGGCAGACAGGATCAGCGAGCCGAACGCCATCAGCCGCCAATTGCGGGCCTGCACGCGGGCGGAGCCGATCCGGTCGTCCCAGACCTGAGCCGCGCGCTGGTAAGGTGTCTCGGGCTCGGGCGTGCGGCCGTAGCGGATAGAGGGTCGCTTGAAGATCATGGCTCGTTATCTCGGATGTTGACGGATGATCCCGCGCCGCCCCCGTCGCCGGACTTGAGTGCGGAGGTGGCGGTGTGGAGACCATGGGCGGCCGTCTGCCGATGGCGCATCGTGCGGGCCCAAGGCGGCTCGCTTACGCCCACGGTGCCTCGATCGCTCGAAGAGGCTTGTCGGTAGTGCCCGCCGAGATCGGCTGCCGCGCGGCGCAAGGGCGACAGCGCAGCGGATGCGCCCGCTTTGGCGACGCCGGCCATCCCGGCCGTGACGCTGCCGCCTGATGTCTCGCTGCCGGCCCGATATGCGCTGGATGCGGCGCCAGCGATGGACGCACCGCCTCTGGCCGCTCCGATCCCGGCACCGGCTAAGGCGCTACCTCCGACGCGTGCCGCGGCCGCTCCGCCGACGATTGTTGCGCCGGCCGCGAGCCCGGTGCCGACGGCAGCGCCTGCTCCAAGCTGAGGGCCTCCAGATACGATGCCATTGGCGATGCTGGGCGCGAAGATGCCAAGGCCCAGCAGCGAGAGCGCGGCAAGCACGAGCGCCATCGCGTCCTCGATCGTCGGCTGCCCGGAGAAGCCGCGCGTGAATTCGCCGAAGAGCGTCGACCCGATGCCGATCACGACGGCCAGCACGAGCATCTTGATGCCCGATGAGATGACGAGGCCGAGTACACGCTCGGCCATGAAAGCTGTCTTGCCGAAGAGGCCGAACGGCACCAGCACGAAGCCGCAGAGCGTCGTCAGCTTGAACTCGATCAGGCTGATGAAGAGCTGGATCGCGAGGATGAAGAACGACAGGAGCACGATCGTCCAGGCGAACAGCAGGATCGTGATCTGGATGAAGTTCTCGAAGAAGCTGATGTAGCCCATCAGGCCGGAGATGGATTCCAGGATCGGACGTCCGGCATCGAGCCCGGTCTGCGCGATCCGGCCCGGACGCAGGAAATCGGCGGCCGTGAGGCCGGTACCCGAGGCCTTGAGCCCGAGACCGGAAAAGCTCTCGAAGACGATCCGCGCGAGGCTGTTCCAGTTGGAGATGAGGAAAGCGAACGCGCCGACGAACAGCGTCTTCTTCACGAGGCGCGCCAGGATATCCTCGTCGGCGCCCCATGCCCAGAACAGCGCGGCAAGGGTCACGTCGATCACGATGAGGGTTGAGGCCAGCCACGCGACCTCGCCCTGAAGGAGGCCGAAGCCTCCATCGATATAGCGTGCGAAGATGTCCAGGAAGCGGTCGATCACGCCCATGCCGTTCATCAGGCGGGCTCCTCAGAGGCGTGCAGAGCGGACGCATCGGTCGTATCGCCGAGCTTCGGGCGGGCTGGACTGAAGAACCGCCGGCGGGTTTCGGTCCAAGCGTTCCGGCAGGCCGGATCCTCGAGTGCCGTTGTTCCAAGCCCCGCGCACCGCTCGAGCTCAATGCGCAGCGGGTCGACCGGCTTGCTCATAACTTTCGGACGCGGCCGATCGTCTCGATCAAGGTCAACGCCGGCCAGCCAGGTGGCGGCGCCCATCAGCAGGCATCCGATCGCTACGATGACCGCGATGCGCGTGAGCTTGGGGCTGTCGATCGAGGCGTGGCGGACCGGACGCATATTCGGCCTCACCGGGACTGGAAAAGCGTGGTGGCGCTGGGCTGATAGTTCTGGCCGGCCGCCAGGAACCGCCGCAGCTGTTCGCGACCCTGCTCTTGCGCCGCGGCGCGCTGCGCGGCCTCCAAACTCACCGCCCGACCCTGAGCTGCAATCGCCGCCGTGAGATCGGTCAATTGCTGGGCCTGGAGCGCAAGGAGTTGGTTGCCGGCTTGTGTCGCCTGGAGTGCGCCCGTCGCGGCTTGGCTCGATCCCACCAGCGACTGCATCGTGGCGCGGTTGGCGTCGATGTTGCCGACGACACCGGCCTGGACACGGAGCGCGTCCTGAAGCGCCGCGACCGATACCTGCCACCGCTCGCGCGCACCGTCGATCAGCCCCTGCCCGGAGGTGGCTGCGCTGGCGGGCGCATAGGTGGTCTGGAAGGCTTGGTCGATCTGCTGGACGTCATAGGCGATCCGCTGCGCCTGCTGCAGGAGTTGCTGGGTGCGCTGGACCGATTGCTGGAGCTGCTGCAAGGCCGAGAAGGGCAGATTCGCGAGGTTGCGGGCCTGGTTGATCAGCATCTGCGCTTCGTTTTGAAGCGAAGTGATCTGGTTGGTTACCTGCTGCAGCGATCGCGCGGCCTGCAGCACGTTCTCCGCATAGTTCCACGGATCGAAGACCGTGACCGCGTGACCGGCCCCAGCGGAGCCGAGAAACGTTGTGACGATGCCGGCAGCAAGCGCGCGGCGAAGGCGTGTACTCATGGCGTTAGGTCCTGTTGCTGGGAGAGGAGGTTGGCGGCCCAGGGGAGGCCACGCGCCTGCAGCCAGGCGCGGGCGAAGCCTTCGCGGCCATGTTCGGCGACGAGGTTGGTCATCAGGGCCTGATCGGACTTCGACGATGCGGCCGTGAAGGCGAGCGCAACATCGCTCAAACCCAGCTCGAACAGTCGGTTGCCGCGGCGGCTCTGGCAGTAATAGTCGCGCTTCGGCGTCGCGCGGCTCAGGATCTCGATCTGCCGGTCGTTGAGCCCGAAGCGCCGGTAGACGGCCGCGATCTGCGGCTCGAGCGCGCGCTCGTTCGGCAGGAACAGCCGGGTCGGGCAGCTCTCGATGATGGCGGGCGCGATCCTGCTGCCGTCGATGTCAGCCAGACTCTGGGTGGCGAACAGAACGGACGCGTTCTTCTTACGCAGCGTCTTCAGCCACTCTCGCAACTGCCCGGCGAAGCCGTCGTCGTCGAGCGCGAGCCAACCCTCATCGACGATGATGAGGGTGGGGCGACCATCGAGCCGGTCTTCGATGCGGTGGAAGAGGTAGGCGAGCACGGCCGCCGCCGAGCCAGTGCCGATCAGCCCCTCGGTCTCGAACGCCTGGACGTCGGCCTCGCCGATCCGCTCGGCCTCGGCGTCGAGCACCCGACCCCAGGGTCCGCCAATGGCATAGGGCTTGAGCGCCTGCTTGAGCGGGTTGGACTGGAGCAGGACCGAGAGGCCGGTGAGGGTGCGTTCTGGGGTCGGCGCCGACGCGAGACTGGCGAGCGCCGACCACAGATGCTCCTTCACCTCTGGGGTGACGCTCACCCCCTCCCGGGCGAGGATCGCGGCCACCCACTCGGCCGCCCAGGCGCGCTCGTCCGGCTGATCGATGCGGGCGAGCGGCTGGAGCGCGACGGGCTCAGCCGCATTTTCGGCGAGGCTGCCCCCGAGATCGTGCCAGTCGCCGCCCATGGCGAGCGCCGCCGCGCGGATCGAGCCGCCAAAGTCGAACGCGAACACCTGGGACCGCTCGTAGCGGCGAAACTGCAGCGCCATGAGCGCCAGCAACACCGACTTGCCGGCGCCCGTGGGACCGACAACGAGCGTGTGGCCGACATCGCCGACATGGAGCGAGAAGCGGAAGGGCGTCGAGCCCTCGGTCTTGGCCAAAAACAGCGGCGGCGCGCCGAAGTGCTCGTCCTGTTCCGGTCCCGCCCAGACGGCCGAGAACGGCATCATGTGCGCCAGATTGAGCGTCGAGACTGGCGGCTGGCGGACGTTAGCGTAGACGTGACCGGGCAAGGACCCGAGCCAGGCCTCTACCGCGTTCACGCGCTCGACCATGCAGGTGAAGTCCCGGCCCTGGATGGCCTTCTCGACGAGGCGGAGCCGCTCGTCGGCGACGCGGGCGTCCTCGTCCCAGACGGTGACGGTGGCGGTGACATAGGCCGTGCCGACGAGATCCGAGCCGATCTCCTGGAGCGCGAGATCCGCATCGGCCGCCTTGTTAGAGGCGTCGGAGTCCATCAGGACGGACGCCTCGTTGGTCATCACCTCCTTGACGATCGCCGCGATCGACTTGCGCTTGGCGAACCACTGGCGGCGGATGCGGCCGAGCACCTTCGCGGCGTCGGTCTTGTCGAGCATGACGGCGCGGGTGACCCAGCGGTACTCGAACGCGAGGCGGTTCAGGTCGTCGAGCAGCCCCGGCCAGGTCTGGGAGGGGAAACCCATCACGGTCAGCGTGCGCAGGTGCGCGCCGCCGAGCCGTGGTTCGAGGCCGCCGACGAGCGGCTCATCGACGAGGATGGCGTCGAGGTGCATCGGCGTCTCGGGCACCCGCACGCGGTGACGGCGGGTCGAGACGGTGGCGTGCAGGTAGGTGAGCGTCTCGACGTCGTCGAGGAAGCGCGCCTCGGGCATGAAGCCCTCGACCAGGTTCAGAACGCGGTCGGTGCGGTCGACGAAGCTGGCCAGCTGCTCGCGCCCGTCCGGGCCTGAGCGCTCGCGGCCCTCGTAAAGCCAACCCTCGGCGCGCTGGGCGTCCTCGGCCGGCGGCAGCCAGACGAGCGTGAGGTAGTAGGCGCTCTCGAAATGGGAGCCTTCCTCCTCGAACTGCGCCCGGCGCTCGGCATCGACCAGCGCCGACACGGGATCGGGAAAGCGCGAGGTCGGGTAGACGCCTGCGGGCAGCCGCTGCGCCTCGACGAAGATCGCCCAGCCGGAGCCGAGCCGCCGGAGCGCGTTGTTGAGGCGCGACGTGACCGCGACGAGTTCGACGGGCGTGGCGCTGTCGAGGTCGGGGCCACGGAAGCGGGCGGTGCGCTGGAACGAGCCGTCCTTGTTGAGGACGACGCCGGGCGCGACGAGCGCCGCCCAGGGGAGGAAGTCGGCGAGGCTCTGGGGCTTGGAGCGGTACTCGGCGAGATTCAGCATGGCTCAGGCCCCGAGCTCGGCCGGGTAGCGAAGGTGCCGCCGCACCACATCGACGAAGTGCGGATCTCGCTTGGCGGCGAGGACGGCGGCAAGATGGCCGACGAGCCAGACGAGGAGCCCGGCCAACCAGAGGCGAAGGCCGAGTCCCAAGGCGGCGGCGAGCGTGCCGTTGATGATGGCGAGCGCCCGCGGCGCGCCGCCGAGCAGGATCGGCTCGGTCAGCGAGCGCCGGACGGGCGCATAGAAGCCGGGCACGGGCTCGGCGCCATCGAGCATCAAACCAGCGCCCCGCCGCCGAACGAGAAGAACGACAGGAAGAAGGACGAGGCCGCGAAGGCGATCGACAGGCCGAACACGATCTGGATCAGCCGGCGGAAGCCGCCGGACGTGTCGCCGAACGCCAGCGTCAGGCCGGTGACGATGATGATGATCACCGCCACGATCTTGGCGACCGGGCCTTGGATCGACTCCAGGATCTGCTGGAGCGGCTGCTCCCAAGGCATGTTGGAGCCGGCGGCGTAGGCGGGGGCCGAGACGAGCGTCAGCGCGAGCACGCTGGCAATGGCCGACAGGCGCGCGAGGGTCTTGGTCACGGGAGGTCTCCTGCTGGGGTGAGGTCGTAGTCGCCGGCTGGCGTCAGTCCCTGGACAAGGGCGAGCTCGGAGAGGCGGCGAGCCGAGCCGCGGCCGGACAGGACGGCGATGAGGTCGATCGTCTCGGCGATGAGGGCACGCGGGACCGTCACGACGGCCTCCTGCACCAGCTGCTCGAGGCGGCGGAGTGCGCCGATGGCCGTGCCGGCGTGGATGGTGCCGATGCCGCCCGGGTGGCCGGTGCCCCAGGCTTTGATGAGGTCGAGCGCCTCGCCGCCGCGCACCTCGCCGATCGGGATGCGATCAGGGCGGAGGCGGAGCGCCGAGCGGACGAGGTCGGTGAGGGTCGCCGCGCCGTCCTTGGTCCGGAGCGAGACGAGGTTGGGGGCGGCGCACTGGAGCTCGCGCGTGTCCTCGATCAGGACCACCCGGTCGCCGGTCTGGGCGACCTCGGCCAAGAGCGCGTTGACCAGCGTCGTCTTGCCCGTCGAGGTGCCCCCCGCGACCAGGATGTTCTTGCGGGAGTGGACGGCTGCGCGGAGCACGTCGGCGTGGGCAGCCGACATGATACCCGCATCGACGTAGTGACCAAGCGTGAACACGGCGACGGCAGGCTTGCGGATCGCGAAACTCGGAGCCGCGACGACCGGCGGCAGCAGGCCCTCGAACCGCTCGCCCGTCCCGGGCAACTCGGCCGAGACGCGCGGGGCGCTGGCATGAACCTCGGCCCCGACATGATGGGCGACAAGACGGACAATGCGCTCGCCATCGGCCGGCGTGAGCCGAGCGCCGGTGTCCTCCAGCCCGCCCGTGAGTCGGTCGATCCAGAGCCGGCCGTCGGGGTTGAGCATAACCTCAACCACGGACGCGTCGTCGAGATAACCGGCGATCGCAGGCCCGAGCGCTGTGCGCAGCATGCGGCTGCTTCGGGCATAAGACTCGGATCGTGCTGCGATGACGTTCAACGATACCCCCAACTGCTTGTCCCGACAGAGACAGCCCATGCGTGGGGATGATGACTAAGAGGCAGATCGCGCCCAGTTCAACAAGCGCAAGGGCGGAGTAGCGGGCTGGAGGGCAAAGACAGGCCCTTCGGAAAGGATGTGCTCATCCCGTGTTTCTGGGGACTGCTGTTCAAAAATCACTGCGACCTTGACGTTGCATCGAATGCGAGCCATATACCCCCATGGGGTATTTAGGGAGCGCGTTATGGCAGGCGATCGCAAGCAGGCGAAGATCAACCGGTTCAACCGTATCGCCGGGCAGGTGCGAGGCATCGGCCAGATGGTGGCCGAGGAGCGGTACTGCATCGACATCCTGCGCCAGATCCAGGCTGTGAAGGCCGCGCTCGCGCGGGCCGAGAGCGAGGTTCTCAAGGACCATGCCGCGTCCTGTGTGACCTCGGCCATCGCTTCGCATGACGTCGAGGCGCAGCAAGCCAAGTTCAACGAACTCGTCGAGTTGTTCGAGATGACCAAGCGCTGAAATTGAAGAGGAACCGATCATGACGACCGCAGCCAAGCCTACCGCCATTCTCTACCGCATGGTGATGGAGAACCACGTCTGCCCCTTCGGGCTGAAGGCCAAGGACTTGCTTCAACGCAAAGGCTACGCG
Organism: Hyphomicrobiales bacterium; assembly: GCA_027483945.1. GTDB lineage: Bacteria > Pseudomonadota > Alphaproteobacteria > Rhizobiales > Beijerinckiaceae > JAIXTM01. The sequence goes on from JAIXTM010000009.1 coordinate 209,388, forward strand.
ATCGATGACCGCTGGCTGACGACACGAGCCGAGATCGATGCTTTCAAGGCGCAGCACGATGTGAAGACCACGCCTCAGACTTTCATCGACGACAAGCGCGTCGGTGGCTACGACGCCCTGCGCCAGTTCTTCGGCATGGCCGAGCGCGACCCGAAGGCGGTCACCTACACGCCGGTCATCGTCGTGTTCGGCATGGCGGCGGCTATGGCGCTCGCCGCGAGCTGGGCGAGCCTCGGCTCGCTTCTCACGGTGAGGGCGGGTGAGTGGTTCATTGCCTTCTCCATGTGTCTTCTCGCCATGCTGAAGCTGAGGGATGTCGAGGGCTTCTCCAATATGTTCCTGGGCTACGATCTGTTGGCGCGCCGCTGGGTGCCTTACGCCTATATTTATCCCTTTGCCGAGGCGCTGGCCGGCGTGCTGATGATATCCGGCGCTCTGATGTGGCTTTCCGTCCCGATCGCGCTCGTCATCGGCACCATTGGCGCAGTCTCGGTCTTCAAGGCCGTCTATATCGATCGGCGCGAACTCAAATGCGCCTGCGTCGGCGGCGACAGCAACGTTCCCCTCGGCTTCGTCTCGCTAACCGAGAACGTGATGATGGTCGCCATGGCCGTGTGGATGATGATCTGAAGGGAGCATCGATTGCAGGCGGCCGAAAAAGCCGACCTGCTATCGATTTGAGTCGGACGCGGCCGATGTCGTGCCATCGGCCGTCACCTCGTCGGAGAGACGCGTGCCGCGAGCCATCCGCCGTCCCAAGGCCTCAAGAAAGCTCTCATAGCGTTCGCGTCCCTTGGCCTGCGCGGCAGTCTGCTGGGCATCCGGCAGGACCGGTGTGGCCGTCAGCCAGGCGCGGATGAACAGCGCTAGCGTCTCGACGGCAAAGGTCTGGTCGCGCTCAAGCCTCTCGACTTGCCGCACGAGCCGGTCAAGCCGGCGGCCGATCGCCGCCTCCCAGCGATCGGCATCGTCATTGGTGAGGAACGACAGAATCGCTGCCTCTGCGACGGTCGATTTCGGCTGGCGCTGCTTTCTGGCAAGCGCCTCAAGCCGGTCCATTAGGGCCGCATCGACATAAACGGAAATTCGCTCCTTCACCGGCATGGCGGCCTCACAGGGCGATGCCGTCGTCGGGATCGAGTGAAGCCTGACGCGCCAGCAATCGATTGCGGCTCACCAAGGCCCTGGCACGCGCCGTATCGTCCTCATCCGGATCGGGCTCGATCTCGACCAGGATGGGCAGCGGCTCAGGTTCCCGAGCGATGGCTTCGTGCTCAGGCAATTCGGGCTCGCGGCGGATGCCGCCATTAGCATCATCGGCTTCGGTTGTAGACGACAGCATCCTCACAGGCTTCGACAGCACCTCCAGAGCCGTCCAATCGTCTGGGATCAAATCGCCCCGTGGGCCAACAGCCGCTGATTTGGGCGGCGGAAGGACACGCTCGGCAAGGCGAGCATCAGCGAAGTAGCGGGCTTTCTTGGCGCGGATCGGATGCAGGCCAGAGACAAGAACGATCTCATCGGTCGCTGGCAGTTGCATCACCTCTCCGGGTGTGAGGAGGGGACGCGCGGTTTCCTGACGAGAGACCATGAGGTGGCCGAGCCACGGCGAGAGACGGTGTCCGGCATAATTTCTAGCATCGCGGATTTCCGTCGCCGTGCCGAGCGCATCGGACACGCGCCTGGCCGTGCGCTCGTCATTGGTCGCGAAGCTCACCCGCACATGGCAATTGTCGAGGATGGCGTTGTTCGGCCCATAGGCCTTCTCGATCTGGTTGAGCGACTGCGCGATCAGGAACGAGCGAATGCCGTAGCCCGCCATGAAGGCGAGCGCGGACTCGAAGAAGTCTAGCCGTCCCAGCGCCGGAAACTCATCTAGCATCAAGAGCAGCCGGTGGCGGCGGCGCTCGCTCTGCAGTTCTTCGGTCAGGCGCCGCCCGATCTGGTTCAGGATCAGACGGACAAGCGGCTTGGTGCGGCTGATGTCGGACGGCGGCACGACGAGATAGAGCGTGGCAGGACGCTGGCCCTCGACGAGGTCCGTGATGCGCCAGTCGCAGCGCGCCGTGACCGCCGCGACGACAGGATCGCGGTAGAGACCGAGGAACGACATCGCGGTCGAGAGCACGCCCGAGCGCTCGTTCTCCGACTTGTTGAGAAGCTCGCGCGCGGCCGAGGCGACGACCGGGTGAGGCCGGTCGCCCAGGTGCTTCGTCGTCATCATCGCTTGAAGGGTCGTTTCGATCGGCCGTCTTGGATCGGAGAGGAAAGCCGCAACGCCCGCGAGCGTCTTGTTCGTCTCCGCGTAAAGGACATGCAGGATCGCGCCGACGAGGAGCGCGTGGCTGGTCTTCTCCCAATGGTTGCGCTTCTCGAGCGCGCCTTCCGGGTCGACTAGAATGTCGGCGATGTTTTGGACGTCGCGCACCTCCGACGGTCCGCGCCGCACCTCGAGCAGCGGGTTGTAGGCGTCGCTGGTTTCAGACGTCGGATCGAAGCGCAGGACCCGGCCGAAGCGGGCGCGCCAACCGGCGGTCAGACCGAAGTTCTCGCCCTTGATGTCGTGGACGATGCACGATCCTGACCAGGTGAGGAGCGTCGGCACGACGAGGCCAACGCCTTTGCCGCTTCGGGTCGGGGCAAAGCACAGCACGTGCTCGGGACCGTCATGGCGCAGATAGTCTTCGCGCAACCGGCCGAGCAGGACGCCATCGGGACCAAGCAGGCCGGCGCGACGAACTTCCTCATCTGTCGCCCAGCGCGCCGAGCCGTAGGTCGTCACGTCGTCGGCTTCGCGTGCCCGCCAGATCGACAAGCCGATGGCGGCGGCTATGGCCGCGAAGCCGCCGGAAGCGGCGATCGCCGCGCCCTCGTAGAAGACGAGCGGCGCATAGGCATCGAACCAGTACCACCACCAGAAGAAGGCCGGTGGGGTATAGACCGGCCAGCTACCCACCCGAAACCAGGCTGGTCCCAACTCTGGCTGGAAGGCAAGGCGCCAAGCCGTCCATTGCGTCGCGCCCCAGACGGCCGCCAGTACGATCAGTACGACGATGAGGATCTGGCCCCACAGGATCTTCGTTGCCGGCATGCCAAGCCTCTTTCGATCGCAATGACGACACGAGAAGGGGCCTGGAGGCTGCGGGCAACACTGGCCTGCTCGGCATCGCGGCTTGGCGCGCGCCGTCGCGCAGATCGGAAGGTCCGGTCAGAGCGCAGGCCCTCGTTTTCGCCCGAAGCTCCAGTCGACGCCGCCAGGCGTGAGCGAGCCGGCAACCTGCTGTCCGAGGTGCCGCTCCAGTGACGGCGACCACGGCACGAGCTGGAAGCCAAGCCCGTTGTCGAGCATGGCGAAACGTCCGGAGGCGAGGGCGATCCGTTGGCGGTAGACGCCTCCGACAGGATCGCCGGGCGAGGCCGGCAGATGAGGAAGGCCCGACTCGCCGGCGAGCCGCGTGGCGGTCGCATCAAGCTCGCGTCGGCGCAATGTCTCGAGAAGGTCGCGGGCGAAAACCACGCGCTGCCCTTGTCGCCTCGCCAGGCCTTCTGTGATCAGATGCTCGGTGCGAGCCGAGAGCGCGGCACCGACCTCCTGGCCAAACCCGGCATTCGACGGGTTCAAGGGGCCCGCCCCGACCAGCTGGCGATCGAGCCAAGTCGCGCCGGTGGCCGTGACCTGCGCTTCCAAGGGGAGATCGGACCGGACCGCGATGGCGATACGCGTCTCGCCCGTCCTGTCCCGGAAGCGGCGGACCTCGACAATGGACCCGGCGGCGGCATCGCCCGTGGCCTCCAGGTCGCGCAGCCGCACGTGATGGGCGCGCCCGTCGACACCATCGATCACCGCATAGGCTGATCCCTTCAACTCGTCGTGCAGTCCACGCTCGACCAACCGGCCAACAATCGTCGGGGTGTCGTTCGCGCCATGAACCGATAGCTCGCGCGCATCGCTATGCCGCCCCAATGCTCGATGCATCGCCTTGATGATGTCGCCGCACTCGCCCATCGCCCGCAGCGTCGGCTCGATCTCCGTCGACAGCCGCCACAGTCCCGGACCCACGGCTTCGGCGAGGCCCAGCCGCTCGAGTTTCCGGACCCGCCCGACCAGCAGGCCGCGGTCGATCTCGCCGGCAGGCTCGGGGCCGGGCCGCAGGTCGAGCATCCCCTCGTTCCGGCCTGCCGCGCGCGTCAGCGCGCGGTCGAGAGGCGTGAAGCGGTCGGCCGCCACCTGACGTTCGAGCCCGCGCTGGATGTCCTGCTCCGATCGCGGGCCGAGTTCGAGGGTGGCAAGGTGCTCTGCCCGCGCGCGCAGGCCCCGGCTGATATAGTCCCGCCCGATCACGAGGTCTGCCCCGTCGCCGGCTCGGCCACGCACGAGAACATGGATGTGCGGGTGCTCGGTGTTCCAGTGTTCGACGGCCACCCAGTCGAGACGTGTGCCGAGATCGCGCGACATGTCGCTCATGAGGTCGCGGGTGTAACGCTTGAGGTTATCGAGTTCGGCCGCGTCCTCCGGCGAGACGATGAACCGAAAATGGTGCCGGTCGCCCTCGCAGCGCTCGGCGAAGGCGCGGCCGTCGGCATTGTCCGCCTGCTCGTTGAACAATTGCCCGCTTTCTCCCTCACGCCCGGCACCCTCGCGCTTGAGGTAGATGACATGGGTGGCGAGCGCGGCGGAACGCGGAGTCTGACGCACGACACGGGCCTTGACCACAACGCCGCGTGAACGCGAGCTCAGACCGCGCATCGCGGCAAGGCTCGCGGCGCGCCCGCGTCCGAACGAGCCGGCGCGGCGACCGCGTTCCTGATGTAGACCGCCGGCCTTTTCTGTCGCGGCCAGCGCGCGGGCGATGAAGCTCTTGGCTTGCCGGGGAGAAAGGCGGCTTCGGTTGCGGACCTTGCCGGGACGAATGCGAAGCCCGTCGTCGCGGTCGCTCAAAGGAACAGCCTGCGAAAAATCCTGCAATCGGAGAGCTTTGCCGATGGTGGCAGGCTGCACGCTCGATCGGCAGCCTGTGCTAAAGCCTTGTCGCTGCATAAAAATCCAACCGTCCGACACCGCCGCAGGCTGTCGCTTTTATCCTGCCCTCCACGGCCGAGCCTCAAGCGCTGGCCTTTGCCTGCCTTGTGCCCTGCGAAGCAAGTCGAGGAACAACTCGAGCGCTTCACCGCTGAGGTCCCGTATCACGGGGTGGAAACAAGGCATTTGCCGTTGGCGACCGGCCAGCCAGCGGCAGGATTGCGTGAATCGGCTTGGCGCCCGAGGTTGTTGGCGGATGCTCAGGTGCGTTCAGTTCGGCTCTCTCACGCCGCACGAACAGCGCAGCGTCAGCCTGCGGCTTGAGCTGCGCGAACTGCGTTACGCTTGCAGCCAATCCAAGCTGAAACCGGACGAAGATCGGAGATCCGAATGACTCCAGCCCAGCAATTGTGATGGGCTTAGCCGGCGCAGGTGGTGCGCCTGGATCGATCAGCGGCTCGAGCCGCGCGAGGTAATCGACCGTTTCCCAAGGCAGCGGCCGACCCGCGCGGACGTAATCCTCCCAGCGCTTCGGCCCTGCATTGTAGGCCGCCAGCATGCCGCGCGGACCATAGCGGTCGTGCATCTCGCGCAGATAGGCAGTGCCGGCCAGGATGTTGTCGCGGACCGCGAACGCGTCGGTGCCAAGGCCATGGCGCGCCCGCAACTCGGCATAGGTCTTGGGCATGACCTGCATGAGGCCGATGGCGCCGACCGGCGACACGGCAGCAGGATTGCCGCGACTCTCCTGCCGCATGACGGCCTTGATCCAGACTTCCGGAATTGAGAAACGGCGCGAGGCTTCCGCGACAGCGGCGGAGACAGGATCAACAGTTCCGGCCGGCAGTTGAACCGTCTCCGCGACGGTCGAGGTTGCGCACAGAAGCGGCATGTTGATTGCGATGGCGCACGCAGCCGAACGGACGATGAGAGTGAGGCGAGGGAACGCCATCACTCGTCCTCGAACGTCCAAACCGCGGTCGCCCGGCCAATGATCGCGCTGACCGACAGCGGTCCGAAATAGCGCCCGTCGAAGGAGGCGGGTGCGTCCCAATTGAGGAGAAAGACCTCGTCTCCGGTCAGCGTTCGGCAGCCCTGCCAAGCGGGCAGCAAGCGGCCCATCCTGTCGCGCTCGCGGGCGACGGCCCAAGCCGCGCCGTCAACCGTGACCGAAACCTCGTCACGGCAGACGGTCTGGCCAGAAAGGGCGGCGACACGCTTCAGGAGCGGCACGCCTGCGCCGACATACCCACGCTCGGTGAGATATGTCGCAAGCGGTGCTGGAGGTCGCGCCAGCACCAACTGCGTGACCTCAAGGCGGTCCGCCGGCGCGATCCGGTAAAGGCCGATCGGTGCGCTCTCGGATGCGTTCCAGACAAGCTTGATCGGCAGTTCCACCATTATCGTGGCGAGAATGGCGCCGGTCGCGGCAGCGCTGAGCACAAGCGGGCGCCATGCGGGTGAATGGCCCCTCATCGATCGTTTCTCGTGCGCAGAAGCCATGCGCCATGCCGGCCAGGCGTGTAGGGCCGCGGCTGCTCGCCCACCGCCACGCGATTCTGGACATGCTGCCAATGGTCGGGACAGGCATCGGCCGGATGAATGCCGAGCGCCTCCACCTGATCGATCGCTTGGAGGACACGCTCCACGCGCCGCCAGTCGGAAAGCCGTAGCAGCACCTCGCCGCCGGGTGTGACGCCGGGAATAGTGGTGATGGGCTTGCCCGGGAGGACGGCGCGCAGGATGTCGATCCGCGAGACGGCGGTGCCGTAGTCATTGGCCGCCCAGCGGACGAAGGCGAAGATCGTGCCTGGCGCGAACCAGATAGCGCGCCGCCGAGCATCCAGGATTTCCTCCTCGACAGGACGACCGAAGCGGATCCAACGCTCGATGCGTCCCTCGATATGCATGAGCTCGACGCGGGTTCGACCGGTCATGGCGCCGCTTCCTCGCTTATCGGTGTCAGGTTGATGGACGCGGATCGCCCAGTGTCCGCGCCTGCGTCGCGCAAGCCCGTGAGCGGATGCGCTGCGTGCCGGGCGGCCGTTAGACAGATTCCGAAGGAATCCAGATTAGGAACGTTACGCATCCGCCAAGCGATTGAGCGGATAAGGTATTCCCCTGAAGCCGGTCCCCGATGGCACGAGGATTGGGTCCCTGATCGCACGATGGCGACGGTCCCTGATGGCACGAGCGGATTCACAGCTTGTTCCCATCGATAGGACCGAGCGTGCGCAGGACCGTGCGCTCAAGGGGATCGGTCACCAGGGGTACGAAGGCGAGCCGCTCACCGCGCCGGGGGTGATGCTCGATCGTCAGCCGGTAGCCGGGCAGGGCCTGCCGGCGCACAATCTCGCGCAGGTCCCAGGCGAAATGCTTGAGGGCCGAAAGGCTCCCGGACTTCGTGTGAAGATAGGCGACGTCGAAGCTCCAGCCGCCCGATTGGGAGCCGCCATGCTTGCGCACGACGCGGTAGAGCCAGCGCTCCAGGCCACCGGTTAGATCGAAATAGGTCCGGTCGATGGTCAGGATGAGCGCGTCGTCGAGCACGCCGGCGAAGAACCAGTCCGGCAGGATGAGTTCGATCCCGAGCGGCCGGCCGTGCGCGTCGGCGCGCTCCTTCCACTCGTTGATCCAGGAGAAGCGATGGCGCCGCCGCTCGCATGGCTGACGGATCGAGGTCGCGATTGTCGTCGACTGGAGACGGTCGAGCCCGGCTTTCAGCCGGTCGTAGTCGCGGGAGGATGTGCCGCGACCGACGAAGGTTAGGATTTCGTAAGGCGTCGCTGCCATCAACCGGGATGGTTTCAGGCCGCGATCGCGCGCCTCGACGATCTGCGAGGCCGCCCAGATGAGCACATCGGCGTCCCAGATGGTCGCCATGCCGTGCTCCGGCACCGCCTCGACGCGGATCGCGATATTGCCGGCGCGAAAGTCGATCGGCTTCACCCGCGGCGACTTCGATAGACTGAAAAAGGGATAGGCCATGAGGTCCTGCTGATCCCGCGCGCGCAGGCAGCTCGGGAGCGCGCGGAACAGATCGAGTTGCGCTCGCTCGGACAGGCGGCTTTTGATCGACATGAGGGTGGATCAGCGACGGGCTTGGCCGGCATAGGCGGGCGCGATCGCGGCATGCCGCTTGGCCGGCAGGACCGTCTCGCCGCGCTCGTCTGAGGTCGACTCCTTGGCGCCCCGATTCACCCAGGCTTGAAGGTCAGCGACCGCATAGACGACGCGGCCGCCAAGCTTGGAATATTTCGGCCCGGTTCCGTAGGTGCGATGCTTCTCGAGCGTCCGGCCGGATAGCCCAAGAAGACGGGCGGCCTCGGGCGTGCGCAGGTAGCGCGGCGGAAGGGCGGCGGTGGGATCGGCCATGGTCGTGCCTCCGATGTCTGCCGGCCGTCACAGGATCGCGACGGCGGTCGGCGGCAACACAAGCGGAGGGACGCAGGGGAGGGGGATGACGAAGAGAGCGAAAGCTAGCTGTCACCCTCTCACAAATAGCTATTCAAATCGCTCGTCCCGTCGCCTGTCATAGTCAAGTTCCCATTGGCGTTGGGTAGCTATCTCTTGCAGAAGCCGGTCTTTCGAATCTTTGATGAACGCCTCTAGCGTTGGAGGGACACCTTCAAAATCATCGAATAAATTTACATTCGACTCCATTATTGCAGCTCGGGAACCACTCCAACTTCTTGGCCGGAACCGCTCAATGAACACTGCAAGTACGCTTCTGATGTCAGGTGCATGCGCGAGGAGAGCCTTCGCCTGCTCAGACCAGACCTGGGGTCCGCCATTGTCAGCGCGACGTGCAAACGTGACAAAGGACGCCGCGAACTGATAGCGCCTCTCGCCATCCTGATTGCACCACGATATCAACTCTTCGCACGAAATTTCATTTGCTGGATTGGACTGGTGACCATGCAGATGATCGAAGACGTCGACACCCAACTGTTGTTCATCGGCATCTCCCTCAAACAATGCATCTAGGACCGCCACTGGCTGAACCGATAGTAAGGCCTTCAACAGGTGGTCGTTGTTAAATGAGTAGGTCTCATTGGCGATGACGGCCCGCCTCAAGCGACCAGCTACTTCCGCTGCCAATGCCGCAGCTTCTGGACCTGTTAGGCAGTCTCGCACAATTCCCGCTAATCTGTAGTCGCCGTTCTGGTTGGCTCTTCTGAACCTGACGCGCGAAAGCAGTTCTCGACCGGCCTCTAGAAGTTCCGGCTCGTATTGCTTTTGTGCCGAACGGTCCGAGTAAAATCGCATCGATAGAATTTCCAGCGCCACGTCGAACCCATCGGAGTGTTCGGTAATGAGCCGGAGCAAATCTCTCAAATCTGCGCCTGCCAATTGGTCAGTCGTTCGCCCAAACGCCAGATTCCGATACATCCAAACCGGCACCTGGCCCGAGATCAGAGCCCGCTTAAGTCGCTCAACACCGCGTGCATCAAGTTGCACCGCCGAGTGCAGTACTGGAACGAACACGATCAAGGTGGATTGGTCGAGAGCCATATCGAGGAGATTTTGGGCGAGATCCCTCTCTTGCTCCCAAAGTTTGCTGAGAAAGCCTCGAAGCACTTGAACGTCGCGCTGCTCCAGCGGGATCTGCTCGAGTTCCCCCACCAGCCTTGACCAAGTGTCGCGGCGGTTTTCCGATGCGTCGGCGAGCCCACGACCGAACGCCCAGACCCTGTTCCCGCCACGGAGGAGGTCAGGTAGCAGATCTGCGAACAAGGCCTCGTCGGCGGCAACCGCTGCCCCGAGTTCGGTCGCGATCGCCTCCAGTCGCTCAAACTCGTTTGTGATGTCGCTTTCAGGGTCTATGTCTTCAAAGTCGAGTCCGCCTAACCTGTCGCCTAGCACCACTGCTCGCACTCGATCCGATAGGTTGGACGGCCTGAGCGCGGCTTCCAAGGCGGACAAGCGAGACGAACTGTCTGGTTTCAGCCGCTCCTTGTTGAAGAACATGGTCTGCCGGCACGCGGCCCAGCCCTCTCGCCAGAACCCGTCTGCGGCGAACCGGCGGGACAGGCCCTCGAGTTCATCGAGCATGTGCGCCGAGGTCCACAGCCCGCGAAAGTTCCGCGCCAGCAGACCGCCCAACTCGGGCTTGAGCACCCCCTCGGTGAACGCCAACCGTTCGATCAGCGCGAGCGCGGCGCCGTACCATCGGGTGACGTCCTCGTCGCTCCCGGGCCGGTAACCGTAATCCCGCGATCGCGCCCCGAACTCAAAGCGATGGACGGAGCTGAAGTGCGTCGCTTCCAGAACTTCGTCCAGGGCGGCCAAGCCGAGCGAGCGCTGCTTTCTATCGCCGGATCGGAGCAGTCGCTCAATGAGCCTAAGGCGCTGTTCGATGGTAGCGTGCGTTCCTGACAAGTAGATCGTGAAGAGCGAGACAAACGTGTCCAAAGCTTCTTTAGCCTCGCGCTCGTCCGAGCCCTGCGTCGCCGCCAGCACCAGCAGAGAGGCGCTTCGTTCGAACAGGGGCGGGTCATAGGCCAGAGAGCGCAGCAACGACCGATGCTGCCTCAAGACGATCACGGCCACCTCGGGATCGCCGCCGCTGGCCCGCTCCAGAGCCGCGAGCGCGGCTCCGGGAGACACTGGGGCGACGTTCTCGAACATCGCTCGGCCGAGGTCGTTGAGAGCCGTCGCATCGCCCAGCAAGCCACCGGCCGCGAGCCATCGCTCGACGATGGCGATGGCGAGCGGATGCTCGTGCAGGAATGCCAGCCGCCGCGAGAAGGAGCGGGCGAGCCGATCCGTTCCGCCCGTCACCAACTGCTGATCGATCAGGTCGTACGGCGTGTCCTCGAGAGCGCGTGCCGCGAGCCGGTTCGCGATGGCGTGCGGCAGCACGGCGCGCCACACGCTGCGCTGCTGGACGAGGTCCCGCCGGAGCAACTCGCCCACGTGTCGGTAGAGCTCCCGAGGCGCTTGGTCCGCGAGCACCGCGAGGCGCGGCAGCTCTGCCCCATCGCCCGTCAGCGCCTCGCCCTGGAAGGAATAGACGAGCGAGCACGCTTGGGCCGCGAGGAGTAGCGCATCGTTCGCATCATGCCTTTGGCGGAAGAGGCGCTGGAAGAGCTCGTCGTCCGATAGGCCGGCAACCGTCTCGGACTGCTCGACCGTGCCGGCGAGGGCGACCGCGATCCGGGCGTTGCCGCCGGACGCCTCGGCGATGGTGCGCGCGTCAACCTCGGACACGTGCGGGAAGCGGCGTCGGATCAGCTTCTCGATCAGCTCGGGCGAGGACGTGTCCAGGGTGACGACCTGCGTCCCCTCGGGCTGGTCGTCGCGCACGTCGTACTCGACCGTGAGGACACTGACCGTGCTGCCCGATGCGGCGCATAGCTCCGAGAGCCTGCGGTGGAGATCCGGAGGACAGTTGTCGATGATCAGGATGGCACGCGTGCGGGTCGCGATCAGGTCGGAGGCGAGGCCGGTTGGCTGCGGGTCGGGGTTGTCCGACAGGTTGGTGTACACGGCGAGCGACGGCGGGAGAGGGCGCGACCCGATGCGCGCGTCAAAGAGAGCCTGGACGAGGCGGGTTTTGCCTACCCCCGACAGGCCGACCAAGCGCATCATCTTGCGAGGTTGGGCCAACTCGTCGCGCAGCTCGTCGATGGCGTCAGCGACGGGCTGCGCGGGCGCGTCGCGGTGTCCGCCAAGATGGAGACGCAGCTTGTCGTCGAGCAGATACTCGGCCTCGACGCCCTCCGCCGCGCCGCTCCACGGCCCATAAGGACGCCAGCCGACAAGGGCGCGGCCCACCTTCTCCTTGACCCAGGTGATCAGACCCGGGTGCTGTCGCACCCAACTCGCAAGTCGCGTGCGATCGTAGAAGTCGGTGTGGAGCTGAGCGGCATTCGCGACCCCGGTCAGGGCCTCGCGCATAGCGCCTCGCCGATTACGAAGGGCGATGTCGGCCGTTGATCCGTGCGAGCTGACGATGATGTAGGCGCCCGCCTCGTCGGCGAGTTCCTGAATGACGGGCCGGATCGCACCAGCCGGCCGCATCTCGGCGAGGATGGCCGCCCTCGGCATGTCTGGTGTCTTGACCTGGAATCCCGTCGAGAGCCTTGGGATGTAGCCGTCGATGGGGGGCCCCGCCTGCAGCGCGACACGCACGTCGAGGCCACCGTCTGCGGCGGTCTGATTGCCGCCCCAGGTTACCGCGGCGGTCGACAGCCTCCGGCTCGCTAGCTCGGCCTCGCACAGGCGACCAATGAGCTCTCTCAGGTCTACGTCGTTAAGTTCTGCTATTTCATTTGGGTTGACATCAAACACGATTACAAGGTCGCTTAAAAAACGAAGGATAGAGACGGCTTATCATTTTATGAGGTTACGGTAACCGCCTCTTGACAGCGCTTTACCCGTCGTGACCAAACGCGCCGTCGCGGTTTTGAGCGAGCTCGTTTTCCAGTGCTCGGCCGCCACACGCTTCGTCCCAAACAAGACCATGGCGATGGCCTTGTAGGACGCTCCTGCCGTAGCGCCGTCGAGCGCTCGCAAGCTCCTGCCTATCCGCCAGCGACGTTGCTGGGTCAACTGCTCCTGGCTCGGCTCGCCACGTAACGTATGCCAGAGCCGTACGGCCGTCTCAGCCCTTGTTAGAAAGTCTGACGTCAGCGGAATCGATGCCGCGACTGGATCGGACGGCGTCGCTCCGCCTGCCAGCAGCACTTGATGGCCGGCAATACGGAGGTGAATCCCATCCTCAGCGATGATGGCGATATTATCCGGCTGCGGCAGGGCAATCACGCTGGAGTGGCACTCGGTCGCTGGCGTGAGGACAGTGACGATGGCTGGGGCGCATTCGGGCGTCCAAAACACCGGCGCCGCCGTTGCCGGCAGATCAGGGTCGACCGGGAAATCGCAGGTTCCAGCGGGCGGTCATTCCTCCCGCTCCTCCAAGCTCTGCTCGATAATCATCAGCATAGGCTGAGTTCCGCCTCAGGCATTCCCAAGCCCAGCCGGACACATCAAGGTCATCGAAATACGCGTAGGCTGAATCGTCTTTCCACGTCTCGAATGTCATTCGGGCGTGCCCTCTGCATCGCAATGTGCGCAAAGATCGATCAAATTCGACGATTTGCTATGCGCCGAGACGGCACAGCGATGTGACGGTCAGACACGTCACCTTTCAGTATCTCAAGCGTTTCCCAAGGTTTGCCCGATGATCAGCGCTCGCGAAGAAGCTGACGATAGCCATGCTGAGTGACCCAGTGCGCGCGCGCGAGGTGGCTGGCATGCAACTGCTTAGCCCGTTCCGGCTCCCTGTCCGGCGAAATTCCGAACAGATGCTTGACTACCTCTCGCCAGTCGGCGCCGGCTTTCTCCGCATCGAGGAGACGAACGTAGAGCTTCAGATGCGCGCGATCATACTCGGTCAGAGTGTCCGCATCGGGCGGATCGGCGATTGGCAAGGAGTGGGAGCCCATCTCGTCATCGCTCAAGAAAGTTCGTTGAAGGAGCGTCACTTCACTTAAGCGCCTGACATCACAAAGCGACAACAGACCGCCAAGCTCATATCCGAAGCGTATCCTGCCAAGGCCACATCATATAGTGGATAAACCTCATAGTGTGTAGTTGGCCAGGGTCTCCGCATGGACATGCGAAGACTCGTCGGCAGGAATGTCAGGCGGATCAGGCTCGAGACGGGTCTGAGCCAGGAGAGTTTTGCCGAAATGTCTGGCTTCACCCAGCAATACATCAGCGGCCTTGAGAACGGCCGACGCAATCCGACGATCGTCACCGTCTATGAGATCGCTCAGGCGCTCGGTGTCGAGCACGACGTTCTCCTCGCGCCAGATGACGAGGCGCGTGCCGAGCGCGCCACGCTTCTGGAACGGAAACGCTCAAAGCCGAAATAGCGGCGCAGTGCTTGATAGAGCTGAAACGGTGATGCCCTACCCGGAAGCCGGGCAGGGCATCGGTGGGCTGTGCTTAGTCCCGCTTGCCGTTCGGGCGGGACCAAATGAGGCTGTAGCCCTTGCCGTCTTCGTCGTCGAAGAGGTTGGCGTAGATCGGAGCAGTGAAGCTCGGGTCGTCGAGCTTCAGGCCGAGATAGTCGCGGCCCTCGTTCGAGCGCTTTTCCCAGGCGGCGCCGATCTCGGCCTTGCCGACGAAGACCCGGTGGGAAGGGGCGTTCTCGTTGGCGCGGTTCGCCTCGGGGACGATCCGGACGCCCTTGGCCTGGACCGAAAGGGTGACGATGTCGCCGGTGTACTCGTTGCCGCTCTTCTTGAAGGTGCCGATGGTCGCCATGTGGAGTCTCCTGTCTTGCTGTCTCGAGCCCGCGCCCATCGCGGCCTCGATGGCGATCGTCCGGCCGGGGGCGTGTCGCCGCCGCAGCCTTCAGGCCAGCAGCGAAGCGGAGGACGGGGAGACGCGGCTTTCTTGCCTCGCGAGGAATGACCGTCCGCTCGGGGTCCCCGCGGGCTTGTCCGTGGGGTGGGCAGGTCAGGGGAAGAAAGTTGCGGGTCCTCCGTTGCGGCACAGGCGATCGAGGCGCAGCCGTCCCTCGGCCAGATCAAGCCATTGGAGAGGCCGCACTGAGCGTGGGCCGACAGCGTCCTGACGGGAGACCTGGCCGACCAGAGAAGACGCCGCCAACAGCGGTACGTCACCGAGCGCGTGAAGACAGGCTCCGGCGTGCTGACGGGCGGACCGGATCTCCGAGCTTCCGCAACTCGAGGGTCGCCATTGCCGCGGAGTCGTTCGGGTGCCGGGATAGAGGAAGGGCCCGGAAAGCGCGACTAGAGCTGCGGTTCAGATCGGTCGGGCGGTGGTTCGATAGCAGCCATAGCCAATCCACCCCTCTCGACGAGGGGGTACTGGCCTCAACCGTCGTTGGCCGCACCGATCAGGTTGCCAGTATGGGCCACTCGTAAGGCGACATGCCTCGGCCGGTCTCCCGGGTAGAGGGCGCTCACCCGCGCCCAGGCGACGGCCGCCACCACGATCGCGCCGATGACGGAGAAGGCGATACGCCAGGCCTCGCCCGTGCCGCCGATGCCGGAGACACCGTAAACGGCCGAGTAGCCGGCGACCGCAGCTGGTGCGGCATAGATCGCCGCGACTGGCGCACGGAGCCAGGGCGACCGGAGCGTCGCGAACAGCACCTGGCCGATGCCGAAGGTGAGAGCGGCAACGGCTATGCCCACCACGGCAGCGCCGACCAGGCCGGCGCCTTGGGCATAGGCCCAAATCGCCGCCGACAGCCCGGCGTAGAAGGGCAGCGCAAAAACCGCGAGGCTGAAGAGAAGCCAGAGCAGCGCGCCGATGACGGCGATGCTGGCAGCGGTGGCGATGATCATGGGCGTCCTCCATGCGAATGGTCAGGACGCGCATCCACCACCTCCACAGCGCGTGAGCGTAGAATAGGAAAGGATCGGCGGCGCCGGAATCCCGATCGGACGCTTGCGCCGTGCATCAGGTGATGCCGGCCCATCATCCGAACGGGTCATATTCGCGGTTATGCGGAGCTGGGCATAACACCGATTATGATCCCTTTGAGATTATGGAGAGCTCCGACTGAGCTGACTGTCCGGCGGCGCCAGTCTCCGCCGGATGTGCCAGCGCCCCGATGACTCTGCAGTCGGCGGCGCGACCGTTCGCGCATGCTCCCACCATGCGCATAAGCTCGGCCCGCAGCGCCTCTAGCCGCCCAATGCGCGCCTCGACCGCCGCGAGTTGATCGCCAGCGATGTGGCTCGCCTCGGCGCAGGGCACCTCGGGATTATCTTGCAGGGCAAGCAGCGCCCGAACGTCGGTCAAGCCGAAGCCCAAGTCGCGGGCGTGCCGGATAAAGGCGAGCCGGCGCACTGTGTCCTCGTCGTACATGCGTCGGCCGCTCGCAGCCCGAGGCGGCTTCGGCAGGATCCCGACGCGCTCGTAGTAGCGGATTGTCTCGATGTTGACGCCGGTGCTCTTCGACAAGGTTCCAATGGTGAACATGGCCGCTCGAATGGGGTTGATCCTGTAGTCGCTACAGGATGTAGGCTGGACGCCAGCATCGCAACAGCACCTTCGGAGTCGGCATGACCGCACCCCACGCCAACGCCCCGCCCGAGACTGCCCGCTACCGGGTCACCGGCATGGATTGCCCATCTTGCGCCGCCAAGATCGAGGGCGCCGCGCGCAAGGTGGCGGGCGTCGAGGAGGTCAAGGTCTCCATCGCTAGTCAAATCATGACGCTGCAAGCGTCCGAGCCGGGCTCCGTGCAGCAGGTTGAGCAGGCGGTCGCCGGGCTCGGCTATCAGCTCGCCCGGCTTGACCGTCCCGCCAGGGCGGCTGCGGCCAGCGCCGATGATGACGATAAGCTTCCTGATCTCAGCCACGTCACACCGGCCTACAAGCGGGCGCTGTGGATCGTGGTGCTCCTGAACGTCGGCTACGGCGTGGTTGAGATGGTCGGTGGGTTCGTGGCCGGCAGCCAAGCGCTCAAGGCCGACGCGCTCGACTTCCTTGGCGACGGCCTCATCACCTTCCTTGGCCTGCTCGCGGTTGGCTGGAGCTTGGCGTGGCGCGCCCGGTCGGCACTCATCCAGGGCCTGTTCCTCGGCGTCCTCGGTCTCGGCGTCCTCGTCACCACAGGATACCGCGTGCTCGTGCTAAACCAGCCGGAAGCCGAGCTGATGGGCATCTTCGGCGCGATCGCTCTTGTGGTGAACGTGGCGGCCGCCGCCGTCTTGATACCTCACCGGACGGGCGACGCCAACGTGCGGGCCGTCTGGCTGTTCTCGCGCAACGACGCAATCGGCAATCTGGCAGTTGTCATTGCGGCGGGGCTCGTGGCCTGGACCGGCACGCCCTGGCCGGACCTCGTCGTGGCGGTCGTGATCGCCGCCTTGTTCCTGCAATCGTCCTGGTCGATCATCCGCGACGCGCGGGACGACTTGGCAGACGCCAAAGTAGGGACGGCAACCTCGGCCCGCCGAACCGGTCTGGCCTGCATGCTCCTGGCGTTTGGGCTGGACCAGGCCACGAAGGAGGTCGCGCTCGCGTCTGTGCCCTTGCTGCTCGGTGGCCTCGAGGTGCTGCCCTTCTTCGACCTTGTCCTGATCCGCAACCCAGGCGTTAGCTTCGGCCTGCTCGGCCTCGTCCCATGGTGGGGACTGAGCGCGCTCGGCCTTGCCATCGCCGGGATCCTCGCCGTTTGGCTCTGGCAGGCGCAGAGCCGCTGGCTGGCAGCGGGGCTAGGGCTCGTCATCGGCGGGGCGTTCGGGAACGTCCTCGACAGGATGCGACACGGGGCCGTCACTGACTTCCTCGACTTCCACTTCGCCGGCCTTCACTGGCCCGCCTTCAACCTCGCCGACACGGGGATCGTCATCGGCGTCGCGCTGCTCGTTGTCGATAGCTGGCACCAGCCGCCAAGCGACCCGCGGCCCGCGCTGCACAAGGCGGACGCCTGACGTGGCTGAGGCGCTCACTCCCGCACTTGGCCGTTCGGAATGGACCGGCGTGTACGACACAGCGCTGCGCCTGTTCACGCGGGAGCGGCGCGGGCGGGCCACGATGCCCGCGCAGATCGCGCCTCAGGCGGGCCACGTTATCGTCGACGTGGGCTGTGGCAGCGGTACCCTTGCCTTGACGCTGAGCAGCTCGCGCCGGGTGCGACCATCGTGGGGTTCGGCCTCCCGGGAACGCCGAGCCCCTGGCTCGGCGCTTCTCCAGTTGAGCTGCACATAATCCGGAGGACAGCTCGATCTCTCACCAACGGGAGACCGATCGTGCCCACTCCTCTACGCCTCCAACTCCGCGTCCATGAGCCAGACAACATCCTCTGGCCCTTCATGGGTCTCTACAGCGAGCACCTCGCGAGCGGCCGCTATGGTCGAGAGCGCCACCGCCGCTATACGGCGTGCATTCTCCACTTCGGCCACTGGCTCCGCCTCGTCGGATCGGACCCGTCCGAGGTCGACGAGGCGAGCGTTGGCCGCTTCCTGAGCGAGCACCTTCCGGGCTGCACGTGCGGCTACCCTGTGCCGCACTGCCGCATCATGAACCGTGCGGCGATCAACAACCTCCTGCGGCTATTGAGGACGCATGGGATTGCGGCTCCGCGCCCGTCCGACGCTGTCGAGCAGGAGCTCGCCACGTTCGACGCCAGCATGAGCGAGGTCTGGGGCCTTGCTAGAGGCACTCGCGACCATCGCTGCCGCATTTTGCGCCGGCTTCTGCGGGCGCAGTTTGGGGCGGGTCCCATCGACCTCGGCGCGATCACGCCCGCCTCGATCCGCGCCTTCGTGCTCGGCGAGGTGGGCTGGAGCACTAGCACGATCCGGGTAATGGGCGGGGCGGTCCGCTGCTATTTGCGCCACCGCGAGCTGCGCGGCGATGATGTCGCGCATCTTCACAGGGCCGTTCCACGGCCGGCCTTCTGGCGCGACGCAGAGATCCCGGAAGCGCTGACGGCAGGTGACCTCGAACAGCTCTTCTCGGCGTTCGACGAGCCTTGCCCGTCGCGGCGGCGAGGCTACGCCATTGTCCGCTGCCTGTCCGATCTCGGCTTGCGATCGAGCGAGGTCGTGCGGCTCACCCTGGACGACATCGACTGGCAGGAAGGTGTCGTCAGGGTCGCTGCGGGCAAGGTTCGGCGACCTGACGTGCTTCCACTCTCGCCGGCGACGGGCGACGCGATCGCGGACTACATCGTCCACGAACGGCCGGCGACGCAACGGCGAGGTGTTCGTGCGCCACGTCGCACCTGTCGGCCAGCCGGTCGGGCGGCGCGTGGTGCAACGCGCGCTCCACGCCGCCTACGCTCGGCTCGGCTGGGGCCGGACCCGGGCGCACATCCTGCGCCACACTCTCGCGAGCCGTCTGGTCAACACTGGCGCTCCCATGAGGCAGGTGGCCGACGTTCTGCGTCACCCAGCATCGTCACCGCGGCCGGCTACGCGCGTGTCGATGCCGCCAGGCTGTCCGCCGTCGCGCTGCCCTGGCCGGGAGCGGTCGCATGAGCGCGGCCGTCACCATGCTCGCACGTGCCGAGGCCTATCTAGCCGAGCGCCGCCGTCTCGGCTTTGCGCTGAACCGATCAGGCAGCCTGACGCTGGCCTTCGCCCGCTTCGCCGACGCGAACGGCCACGATGGTCCGCTCACCGCCGCCATCGTGCTGCGATGGGCCAAGGAAGAGGCGAAGTACGCAGACCCCTTCACCTGGGCGAAGCGCGTGGACGTGCTGCGGCCGTTCGCGCGTCACCTGGCCGATGACGAGCCGGGAACCAGGTTCCCGGAGGGTTCGCCGTTTGGAAGATCTCACCGTCGTCTGCCGCCGCACATCTACACGCCGGCCGAGGTAGACGCGCTGGTCGCGGCAGCGCGTGCCCTTCCGACTGGCTTCGGAGCCGGCCGCGCCACGCTGCCGACGCTCCTAGCGCTGCTCGCCGCCACTGGCCTACGCATCTCCGAGGCGCTGCGCCTCCGGTGCAGCGATCTCGACGCTGCGCCAACTCAGCTCACCATTAGACACTCAAAGTTCAAGCGCACGCGCATGGTCCCCATGCACCCGACGGCGTCGGTTGCCTTGCGAGCTTACATGCGGAAGCGGGCGAGGCTCGGCCCAGTCAGCCCTGCCGCGCCGCTCTTCCTCGACGAGCGCAGCGGTGAGGCGCTGCGATACGACGCCGTACGTCGAGCGTGGCTTCGGTTGACGGCGGATCTCCGCATCCTGCCGCGCGGTGGGCATCGGTTCATCCGCATCCACGATCTGAGGCATACCTTCATCTGCCGTCGGCTGATGATCTGGCAAGCCGAGGGGGCCGACATCGACAACGCGATGCTCGCACTCTCGACCTATGTCGGCCACCTCAGCCTGGCCGACACCTACTGGTATCTGCAGGCCGTGCCGGAGCTCATGGCGCTCGCTGGCGACCGGTTCGAGAGCTTTGGATTGACGACGGAGGCGCGCCATGGCTGACGCGACCCCCTCGTTCCCGACGCTGCTCCAGCGCTTCTTCGCCGAGCACCTGCGCCAGCAGCGCGCGGTCAGCCCGCACACGGTGGCGGCCTACCGGGACGCCTTCCGGCTGCTGCTCCTGTTCGCCCAAGCCCGGATCGGCAAGTCGCCGACCGAGCTGACCCTTGCCGACCTCGACGCCACGCTGATCCTGGCCTTCCTCGATCATCTCGAGCGCGAGCGGAAGAGCAGCGCCCGGAGCCGCAACGCCCGCCTGTCTGCGATCCGTTCATTCCTGAAGTATGCGGCGCACGAAGACCTCACGGCGCTGGCGACGATCGAGCGGTGCCTCGCCATACCGCAGAAGCGGCACGACAAAGTCGTGCTCGGCTTCCTGACCCGACCTGAGATGGAGGCGATCATCGGCGCACCCGATCGTGGGACATGGGCAGGCCGGCGGGATCAGGCGCTGTTCTCGCTCCTGTACAACACCGGCGCGCGGGTCTCCGAGGTTATCGACCTCAAGGTCGGTGACGTGGTGCTCGACGTGTCGCCGGTCGCGCACCTCTACGGCAAGGGCCGAAAGCGGCGAAGCGTGCCGCTCTGGAGGGCGACGGCCGCGACGCTCCGGCACTGGCTGCGCCACCTGCCAGACGCTGGCCCGCAAGCGTACCTGTTCCCGAGCAGCGCCGGGAGACGGTTATCGCGGTCAAGCGTCGCCCAGCGCCTCGCGCTGGCGGTCGAAAGTGCCGCCCGGCATCACCCAAAGCTGTCGGATCGTGTGATCTCACCGCACACCATCCGACACACGACGGCAATGCACCTGCTCCAGTCGGACGTAGACATCACCGTGATCGCGCTCTGGCTCGGCCACGAGGACCCGAGCACAACGCATATCTACCTGGAGGCGGATCTTGCGATGAAGGAAGAGGCGCTGAGCCGGCTTGAACCGATCGCAGCAGCGCCGACGCGGTATCGGCCACCGGATCAGCTGATGGCCTTCCTTCAGGCGCTCTGATTATGCGCAGCCCGACTTCCGGCCGGGCTGCGCCAGTCCCGGCGCTCTCAGTCGGAGCTCTCCATAATCTCGAAGGGATCATAATCGTGGACGATCGCCTCGGCGGGACCGTCGAACTCGGAGGCCGGCATGACGCCGTAGCCGCCGTCGGTCTGGATCAGCACGACGCAGATCATGAGCGTCTTGGCGAGGTCGTAGGCACGACGCTGAGCGAGGGACAAGGGCATCTGACCGGCTCCTGTTCGGGAGCGGGGACCGCCCCCGCTCGACAGGCGCCCGACGTGTCCGGCGCAGGGCCGCGATCACCGGCAGCATCTCTGGCGGCGGTAGCGTCAGCGTACCGACCCCTTGCGGGTTGATCGTGATGAGGTCCTGGGTTGGACCAAGGATCAGCGACTATGAGAGCGGGGTGGTGCTCGACGAGAAAGTCAGTGACAGGCGTTGACCCTGGTCATCCTGCGAACAAGTCGCGGCCGCCGGCTTCCATCATGGCGTGGGCGACTTCGAACGACAGGCACCACAGGATCTCTGCAAGTACCCCGAGCTCGCCCCCATAGTTGCGAGCTGCTTCGTCCGGCGGTTGCCGGCCGACGGAGTCACTGAAATCAACTCCGTGCATCTCCAGCTGTCGAGCCAGAGCGTGGACGTCAGCGAACTTCGCGTCGTGGCCGAAAACATGGGCGAAGTCGTTCCGCCATTCGTTGAAATCTATAAGCGCATCCCGCAGCCCTGAGTGGATTAGGCCCTCTTGCGCCAGGAAATCTGCTTTGTCGGGAAAGCTTAGACGGTAGATTTTGTCGTCCTGACGCCGGAGCTGAATGAACTCGATCAGCAAAGCTTCGATCGTCAGATGACCGCGAAGAGTCGGGTCTAGAAGCGAATCCGGGTTTGGTTCAAATGCAGACGACATGATGTCGTCCATCGTCACCGGACGTGCAGGCTTTCGTGGAGGCTTGGGCATCGTCACTGATCTCCCCCTGACGGGTATGAAGTGAATAGCCCGCGCACGGTAGGCGAGGGCGTGAATATAGGAGGCGCTTATGCGCCGTCCTTCCTGAAGTCGAACAGCGGGATGCCAAGCTTCCGTGCCTTGTCGGCTAGGTTGTCCTGGATGCCGGTGCCGGGAAACACCACGACCCCGATTGGCAGCACCTCAAGCATCTGGTCGTTGCGCTTGAATGGCGCGGCCTTGCCGTGCTTGGCCCAGTCGGGCTTGAACGCCACCTGCGGCACCTTGCGGTGATCGGCCCAGCGGGACGCGATCTTCTCGGCATCCTTCGGGTTGCCGCCGTGCAGGAGCACCATGTCGCGGTGCTTGGCGTGCACCCGGTCGAGCGCCGACCAGATCGCCTGCACGTCCTGGAACTCGCCACCAGTGAAGGCGACCTTGGGACCTGCCGGCAGCATTACCTCGGTCTCCGCGCGCCGGCGGGCGGCGATGAAGTCGCGGCTGTCGATCATCGCGGCGGTGAGCGCCTTGCGGTTCACGAGTGAGCCGTGGCGGGGCAGCCAGGCTGAGCCGGTGTGGGTGCGGTAGAGGTCGGCGGCGGTGTCGCGCATCAGCTCGAAGCTGTTGCGGCGCTCGATCAGCGTCAGGCCCTCGGCGGTGAGCCGTTCCAGTTCGACCGAGCGCACCTCGGAGCCGTCCTGCTCGCGTTGTGAGCGGCGCTGCGCCTGCTCGTTGTCGTCGAGCTCGCGCTCGATCCGCTCGGCGGCGCGGTGGAAGAGGTTCACCTGCCCCCAGAGCAGGTCTTCGAGGTCGGGCTCGAGGCGCGTGTCCTGAAGCGTCGAGACCAGCGCGTCGAAGATGTCGGCGAGGGCTCCGTTGACGAGGCGGCTCTCGGGCAGCGGTCGCGGGTCGAGTTCGTCCTGGAAGGGGCGGAAGCCGTAGAGCTGGAGTTCGTGGAGGACCTCGGCGGTGGGGCTAGACTGATGAAGCTCGTCGCGGTCGGTCATGGTCACCTCCGGTTCGGGGCCGCGCCTCTCGCGGCCTTCCATGGGTGACGAAGAGCGGGGGCGGACCGGGCCCGCACCGCGGTGCTCTCACCGCGGCCGAAGCGGAGCGGAGGACGGCGAGCGCGGCTTTCTTGTCCCGCGAGGAAGGCCGCAGGTCGGGGAAGAAAGTCGCGCGCAGCCGTTGCCGGACTGGGCTGGCTCCGGTCCGATCGCCCCTCTCGGAAGGCCGAAGGCGCGGCTCTCCCGATCAGGCGGTGACCTGATGCGGCGAGCGAACCTCTCAGGCGGCGCTGCGGGATGATGAATCCACGACAAGGAATCGATCGACGTCCTCCGGGGGGAGCTGCAGCCTGATGCCCGCGGCGAGCACATCGCGGCCGAGCAGCCGAAGATCGTCGTTCAGGTCGCCCAGGCTGGCGTCCAGCGTCAGGGCCTCGATCCCGGCCGCAGTCGCTCTGTCGGACAGCGCTTCCACCGCACCATGGCCGGCAGAGTCGTCGTCCCGCACGAGATAAAGCCGGCGCAGGCCGACCGGCATTTCTAGGGCGGCGAGGTGGTTGGCGGAGAGCGCGGCGACCATCGGCAGGGCCGGCGTGACCTGTCGGAGCGACAGCATCGTCTCGATGCCCTCACCGGCGGCCATCACATCGTCAGCCACGCCGAAGCGGACGCCGTGCCCGAGCAGCTGACCCATGGCGCGGCGTGGGGTCGACACGGGCGCTTTGCCGGAGCCGTCGAGGGCGAGCCAGGTGCGGTGGACGCCGGTGAGCTTGCCGGAGCCATCGCGGACGAAGGCGATGAGCGCGGGCCAGGCGTCCCGAACGCGGTCGACCGGATCGTCGGGATCGCCGCGATACCAGCAGCGCGGGTGGAAGCGGAGCGAGCCGCAATTCCGTAGATCTGTGATGCCGCGACTTCGGAGATACGCTTCTGCGACCGTGCCATGGATCGGCTGCGAGATGGCCCAGAGCCGTCGCGCTGCTTCGGGCGAGCCCTGCGGGGCCGGGTCGGGCTTGCTCCGGAGCTGCGGCTCGGGCCATGGCAGGCGCAGGAAGGTGCGAGCCTCGTCGAGAGTGGCAGCTACGCTGTCGAGCTTGCGGGCGGCCGCGATCAGGTCGAGCAGGTCACCGTGCTCACCGGTGGCGGCGTCGGTCCATTTCCCAGCTGCACCCTTGCCGGACTCAGGTCCGGTCAGCCGCACGAACAGCGAGCGGCCGGGCGTGTTCTCGACGTCGCCGACAAGCCAGTAGCGGCCCTCGCGCCGGCCGTTGGAGAGATAGTGCCGGCAGACCGCCTCGGCCTCGCGGGCGAGCCGGCGGGCGATCTCGGCTGCGGTGTCAGGCATAGTCATGCTCCCGGACGAAGAAGGGCCCGCCGCTTTCGCGACGGGCCCAAGGCGGACGGGCTTGGTTCTCCTACTCGGCCGCGACGGCGTGGGGGGCTTCCGCATCGGCCCAGCCATCCTCGCCCGAGAGCTCGTCCTCGCCCATGGCCGTTTCGCCGCCGTCCTCCGCCGTCTCTTCGACCGCGTCGGCCGACTCGGTCGTGACCGGTTCGGCCTGGTCGACGCTCACCACATCACCGCCATCGCGCCGCTCGAAAGCGAGCAGCCGGCCGCGAGTGCGCAGCGGCTCAGGCGTCCAGCCTGTGCCGGCGAGCAGCTCGGCCGCGTGTTCGACCATCTCGCCCTTCTTCAGGTGCTCGATGCGGTCGGCGGCGCGCTCGCCCTTCGCCGCGGCCACCGCGGCGAGTATGCGCGCCTTGGTGACCCGGCCGAGGAAGGTGTCGGCGGTCGGGCTCCAACCGGTTGCCGCGATGTCGAGATCGACCGCTTGCGCCAGCTTGTCAGCATGCGCGATGGCGCGCGGGCGCCGGCTGTAGGGCTCGACGACTGCGTTCACCCCGTGGCTGACCACATAGGCGAACAGCGCGTCACGGCTGTCCTGGTCCCAGCCGGCGAGCGTGTCCCAGAGCGCCTCCGGCTCGCCAGGGAGGTGCTGATCCCAGTTCTCGTGCGCGGTGCGCAGCGCGTTGGCCGGCGCGCTGTCGGTCAGACCGGGCGTCTGGGCCGGGAAGCTGACGGCGCGCAGGTCGAGCTCGAGGCAGCTGTCCTGGGCGTAGGAGTAGAACACCTTCAGGGTCAGTGCGTGCAGCACGGCGAGATAGGCGACGTCCGACCGCTCACTCACCGCGTGGCGGAGCGCGACGGTGCGATACGCGGTCAGCTCCGAGACGAGCCGGTCGGACAGGGGCTTCATGCCCTCGTCTTCCTCCGGCTCGGGCGCGGGCGGCGGATCGTCGGCCGTGATGCTCTCGCCGCCACCGTTGCTCGCCGCCAAGGCGCGGGTCTCCTCGGCTGCTTCCGGCTCGGCCTCGGGCTCGACCCGCAGCTCGTCCTCGGGCCGGACATAGCCGCGCTCGACGAGCAATGCGCCGTTCCGATCGATGCTGACGAAGGCGCCGGCACGTGCGACCTCGGCCGGATCGTAGGCGAGCGGACGGGTGTCGATCGCCTCGATGGCGGTCTCGAGCTCGCCCAGACGCGCGTCGACCTCCTCGGGGAGCTCGGGCGCGTCCTCGTATTCGGCGACGAGGCCATCATACTCGGCCTGAAGCGCGTCGCGGGTGGCCTGCTCCTCCTCGGAGGTCGCGATCGGCTCGCCTCGCAGGTGCCGCAGGCCGAAGCTGTGGCCGTAGGGGAAGTCGGGTGCGGCCTCGACCCACTTCCAGCCTTCGGCCTCGACCTGGGCTGCCTCTTCGCGCAGCTTCTCGGCCGTCATCAGGTCGACGAGCGCGACGTCCTGCAGCCAGCCGCCGTCGTCGCCCTGGAACAGGTCGCGCAGCACGCAGCCGCCGGCCTCCACATAGGCGTCAACGCCGATGAACTGCGCCCGCTTGTCGGCGGCGCGCACCGCGCCCTCGGTCAGCCACCGCCGGATCATGTAGGGCTGCTTGTCGTAGGACTGGGTCAGCCGCTCGAACACCTGCGCTTGGCGTGCATGGTCGCCCGACACAGTGAAGGCCATCAGCTGATCGAGCGTCATTCCGTCCTCGGCATAGACGTCGAGAAGCTTCGGGCTGACTGAGGCCAGCTTCAGCCGCTGCTTTACCACCTGGACCGAGACGAAGAAGGTGGCGGCGATCTCCTCCTCGGACTGGCCCTTCTCGCGAAGCGCCAGGAACGCCCGGAACTGGTCGAGCGGGTGGAGCGGCGCGCGCTGGACGTTCTCGGCGAGGCTGTCCTCCTCGGCCACGCCGCCCTCGCGCACGATGCAGGGCACGGGCGCGGTCTTGGCCAGGCGCTTCTGCTTCACGAGCAGTTCGAGCGCCCGGAAGCGGCGACCGCCGGCCGGGATCTCGAACATGCCCGTCTCATCGCCCGCCTCGTTGGTGACAGCGCGGACCGACAGGCCCTGCAACAGGCCGCGCCGGGCGATGTCCTCGGCGAGTTCCTCGATCGAGACGCCGGCCTTCACGCGCCGGACGTTCGACTGGGAGAGCAGGAGCTTGTTGAAGGGGATGTCGCGGGAGGCCGCGAGGGTGATCTTCTTAACGGCAGTCGCCATGGTCTTCACTCCGCGACGGGCGGCCGGGAGCCTCTCTCCCGACCCTCAACCCGTCACGAAGCGCAGCGCCGCCCTCTCACTCTGAAAGGGCGACGCCGCAGAGACGTGGATCAGGAGAAGCGCAGAGCCGGAAAGCCGGAGGCCCTGAGGTCCGCCGATCCGGCTCGGCGGATGTCAGGCCGCCCGGTCGAGCAGCTTCTTGGCCCGGGCTTCTAGGTCGAGCCGTGCGTCCTGGTGTGGCTTGTCACGCGCGACCGCCGTGATGCCTTGGACAAAGTCGAAGACGGAAACGGGCTTGCGGCCTTCCTCGGCGAGCACCGTCTCGATGATCTTCGTCGTCTCGGCCTTGCCAAAGCCGCGCTTCCTGAGGAACTCGGTCCTGTCCTCGTCGGTGCGCGCGACGATGCGTTCGCGCGCCTGACGGATGCCGTTGATGAAGGGCTGGGGCGAGGAGTTGGCGAAACGGGTGAGCGCCGGCGCCGCCTCGTGCGCGAAGCGCGAGGCGGCGTACTTCGAGTGCCGGATGGTGATCTCCTCGAAGTCCTCCACGCCCCAGAGGTTGCGGTTCTGGCAGACGGCGCGGAGATAGAAGCTCGCGATGCCGAGCGTCTTCGCGCCCACTTCCGAGTTCCAGCAATAGAAGCCGCGAAAGTAGAGGTCGGGCGAGCCGTCGGGCAGGCGTCCTGCCTCGATCGGGTTCAGGTCGTCGACCAGGAACAGGAAGACGTCGCGGTCGGACGCGTAAAGCGTGGTCGTGTCCTGCGTGATATCGACCAGCGGGTTGTAGACGCCCGTCGACCAGTCGAGCACGCCCGGCACCTTCCACCGCGTGTCGCCCGTGCCGTTGCCGGCGATCCGCTGCACGGCCGCGACCAGCTCATGGTCGTAGATGCGGCCATAGTCGGGGCCGGTGACGGCGCGCAGCTCCGCACGCCCGTCGTTGGTTTCGAGCGTCTTTACCTGCTCGGCGCGGTGGGAGGTGAGGCCGTACTGGAGATTGATGCCGGCGAGCGGAGCGGGCAATTGGCGCAGGTACGCGGCCGGGGCGCCGACGAGGGCGGCCAGCTGGCCGAAGCTCCAGTGAGTGGGGGCGATCGGCTGGTCCGAGCCTGGCAGCACGAGGGCGAGCCGCTCTGTGTCGCTGCGCTCAGCCTCGACGCGCACGGCCGCGCTCTCGACAGTGCGCGTGCGGCTGCGCTCGGCGCGGCCCTTCACCGCCGCCATCAGCTCGGACAAGGACAGGTAGCGCTCGTCGGCCGGGCGGCTGAACCACTCGGACGATACTCGCCCGACGCGTTCACCGCGGCTGACATCGACACGGTAGCCGCCCCGCGGATCGGGGCGGGCTTCCAGAACCTCAACATTGGTCATCTCGGGTCTCCCGCGACGGGCCTGCCGGGAGCCTCTCTCTCGACCCTCGACCCGTCACGGCGACAGCCGCCGTCCTCTTCCTCTCGGGGCGTTGCGGGGTATCCCCGCAGAAGGGGTCGGGCTCGGCCGCAGGGGAAGGCTTTCCCCTCAACTCCCGATTTTCTTCAAGCCCGCCGATCCGTATCGTCGGGCCTACGAAAACTTGGGCCAGGGCAGTGCAACCTCTGTTCTCTGACCAAAGGCCAGGTGGCGACCGGCATCGCCAATCTCGTGGTCTGGTCGCAACTGTTCGAGAAGCAGCGTCGCGTGGTGCTTGCGGCTGGTATGCTGGGGATTGACGGTCGCGTCCGGCACGAGGGCGACGTGGTCCACGTCGTCGCCACGCCTGCATGACCTGTCGGCGCTGCTCGGCAGCGTCTACGATCGGGAGGCCGCTTTTCCGCTGCCGCATGGCTGGGGGACGAGGCCAGGCGCGGCGGCGGTCCGGACGTGCGCGACACACACACCCGGCGAAGGTGCGCGACATCTACGTCCGCGCTCTCTCGCTGGGAGCGATCCGGACAGGGCCCGGGATTTCCGTTACGGCGACTTGTCCAAGTTCAACCCGTCCATAGATCATCGGGGCCAAGATAGCTAAGATCAAGCTGCGTTGGGTTCTGCGCGACGCTCGCGCGCAACAAGCCTCGGCGACGAGGGTTGAGCGGATGCGGCAGCAAGCCCATCGGCTGGCCATCAGACGACAGGATAAGCGGCTGCCCGTTGTGATGCTGGACGTGGAGCGGCGAGCCGGTCGGCGCTGCTCCCGCGAACCATTTGACATTCCCGACATAGGCGCGTTCGGCCCAGGTTCGGTTATCGGCTGGCTCGAACTCTTGCACGAAGTCGAGCCACATAGCCCTGGTTTCCGCCGTCGGCCAATCGGGCTGAGCCGACCACAGCGCCATTTCGGGCGTGCGCAGCCAGGCTCGCAGTTCGGCTCCTGTTGTGAAAGTGGCACCAGTGCCGGTGACGGCCTTGATCGCTGCGAGCCGTGAGTTGAAGCCAGCCTGGATGAGGATTGACGCGGAGCGGTTCAATGTTCCGGTTTCGACGGCCGGCACAGCGAGCCCAAGCTCATGGTCTTCCAAAAGCAGGTCGAACATTCCGATCTTGTCGCCATTGGCGGCGGCCCGCACGCGGATCGCCTCCATCGCCCAAGGCAAGCGATAGACCAGACCGCCTTCGACGAACTGTAGGGTTTCCGACGATCGGGCCGCGCCAAGCGCAGCGAGCGGCTGACCGAGCAGCCACGCTCGAAGGATGGCGCGCCAGTTTGCCGGTAAGGGGTCAGGCGTGAACGGATAGAAGGCGAACACGCGCTCGGCGAGCTCCATGATGGCCGTGATCGCGCCTTCAGCGTCGCCCGCCAACAGGCTTCCGTTGGCCTGAATAAGAAGCAGGTTCGCGTCAGCCGCGATAGCATCAAGGGCGTGGCCGGTCGTCAAGCCGATCCCTGCAAGGAAATAGCCGCGCCGCCGGGCGGCCGTCGATTGGCTCCAGATCAGCCGGCTGCGCGATAATAAGCCAGCCTTAAGCACCTGCTGAATTGGCCCGTCCTGTCGCTGAAGCCGGCGATGCCACAGCGACGACTGAAGAATGTCGTCCAGCGCGGCCTCGATACCGTCGTCGGGAATGTCATTCTCGCCGATCAGGCTGAGGATCGCCGTGTCGAGCGTCGCCACGTGCCGCTCCCAATCCGCGAGTGCGCGCTCCCGGTCTTCGGGCTTTTCGTTGGCGACTTCGGGGAAAGACCAAGCCGCCGCATTGTTCAGGACATGTTCGGTTAGCGCATTCAGATCTCCGCCGATCCGCGCCCGCATCCGCTTGAGCAGCTCCGCGACCAAGCGAACGAGACCGCTTTCCATTTCGCGTGCGCCGAGGTCGTTGATGAGCGCCTCCCACGCCCGCCGCTTCTTCGCGATGTCGTCGAACATCGGAAAGAGGACGATGCCCTCGACGTCGACATAGGCGCGGCCGGCGCGGCCGATGACATTCTTGAATTCGCTGATTTCTATGCGCTCGCCGCTGCGGTGAAGCGAATGCATGACCACGGCCGTCGCAGACAAGTTCAGTCCCTGGGCGAGGGTCGGTGAGGAAATGGTGACCTTGAGGACGTTCTCGCGCAACAGGCGCTCAATTTCCTTGCGATAGGCGGTCGGCAGCGCGCCATGATGCAGAGCCACACCGAGGCGCAAACATTTGAGGATCGCGCTGTCGGTGCCGAGCCATTCTTCGCCGAGCGCGATCGCGGTGTTGAGAATGTTAGGATCTGCGTCGAGCAGCGATCGCAAGGCGCCGCGCTCGTGAAGGTCGACGATGACATCTGCAAACGGTTCGACGCTGCGCCGCTGCGGACAGAAGATCAGCACCGTCTGTCCGTCGTCGACGAGCCGCCACGCGGTCGCAAGACAGAGCTCTCGCTGGTTGTCCGGGAAAAGGCGCGTCCGAAATCGCCTCGGCGGGACGCGATCCGGCGGCACGACGCCTGTCAAGAACCGCTGCACCCAGGGCCGCTCGTCGCCGACCCGTAGATTGAGCCGTGCGTTTGGTGAGGTCCAAACGACCTCACCGAAGCGCAAGCGGGTCGGCCGCCAATCGTTCTTGATCAGCCCGCCGGGGTGGTCTCGGCGCAGCCAGGCGGCGAAATCATCGAGCTGATCGCCATCGGGTAGGATCGCCGAAAGGCAGACAATTCGACGCGCCTGCGCATCGCCGCGGCGCAGCAGCCGCTGGATCTGGACCTCGTAGCGAACTTCCCGTTCGTTTGGGCCGATCATGTGCCCCTCGTCGAACACCAGCAGGCCGACGTCATCAAGAAGCGAAGGGTCGTTGCGAAGCGCGAAATCGAGCTTCTCGGGCGTCGCGACGACGATGTCGCGGTCGCGGATCGCGTCCTCATCGAAGCCGCTCACCCCAATGCTGCCGTAGAGCGCCGAGACGGTCTTGCCGAGCGGCCCGAAGGTCCGCTGCAGCGTGGTCTCGGTCTGCGCCGACAAGGCGCGCAGCGGTGTGACGAACACGACGCGTTTGCCGCCCGCGAGACAACGAAGGATGCACAGCTCGGCAATGCGTGTCTTGCCAGCGCTTGTCGGCAGCGACACCACGAGATCATCGGATTCGTCGACGGCGCGAGCCGCGGCTTCCGTCTGGGACGGCCAAAGGTCGATCTCCGCCTTAGCACGCCTCTGCAGTGTCGCGATGAAGATCTGACGCAGCCGGGGCCAGTCGGCCGCGATTCCGCCCGTGGGCTGAAGGGGCACCCGCACATGGAAGGTGCTTGACCAGAGGTCTGAGAGGAGATGGATGGCAACGCGA
Source organism: Hyphomicrobiales bacterium (assembly GCA_027483945.1). GTDB lineage: Bacteria > Pseudomonadota > Alphaproteobacteria > Rhizobiales > Beijerinckiaceae > JAIXTM01. The sequence goes on from JAIXTM010000009.1 coordinate 240,590, forward strand.
TGCGCCCACCACTGCGGCAGTAGGTTCATTTCGCTGCAGATCGCGAGATTGAGGCGTAGCCGCTCCAGAGCCTGATCGACCAAAGGCCGCTCACCGCGTTCAAGCGCGAGCAGGAAGAGCGATAGGGCGGACATGAAGGCGTCCGTCAGGGCAACGTCGAGCCCTTCGAAGAGGAAGTCGTTGGCGCCTTCGCCCGCGTCGGCGGCCCCTTTCGCTTGATCGAGCCGAGCTTGAATGCCAGCGGCGATCCGCTGGTCACTGCCTTCGCCTGAGGCTCGATAGCCGAGAACGCTCTCGCGCAGGGCAGCAAAGTTGCGTCGCATCAACAGCGCCAAGATCCGCTCGACCGGCGAAAAGTTCTCGTCGGCCGCAACGATCGCCAATAGGGAATAGGCCCGCGCTGAGAGGTGCGCGAGATGATACGCTGCGGCGGCCATGACGAAGTGGAAGTCCCGATCGACCTCCTGGCGGTTGCCTTTCGCCATGACGGCCTCGAGTGCGGTGGCCGCTTGCTCGAACGCGGTACGGGCCTGAGCTGGATCGCCGTTGAGCTCGCGAAGACGAAGACCAAGGCCGAGAAGGGCGTAGGCGTAGGAGTGCAGATCGTAGCTGAGCTGTGGCGCGAACGCTGGCGCGTCGGGCGGAAGGGCACCATCGCGCCAGATGATGGCGCGGGCCTCACCTCGAGCGATCAGCCTGCCCCGGAAGCCGGCGGTCGCCGCTTCCGCGATATCGGCGGCGATGGCGTCAGGGGTTGTTGGCATCGGCAATCACTCGATCGTAGACCGCGCCGATGAAGGCGCCGTGTCCTTCCACGTGCAGTCCAATGCCCCACTGATTTATGGGGCCAGGATAGGCCTGAAGGGATGCGGTCAGCAGCGCGTCTGGGGCATTGCCGGAGAATGTGAAAAGCAGATGCCGGACGCTTTGCGGCGGGATGCCATGCTTCAACAGCGCGTCGTCGATAGCATCGGCTAGCGGAAGATTGTCGAGTTCGAGAAGGCGCGCCGAGATGTAGGACAGAGCGTGCGCTGAGGGCAGACCGCCATCTTTGTCGAGCGCGGTGCGCGCGTCGGTGAGTACCTGCGCGGTGAGCGCGGCGCGGCTCTTCGCTTCAGTCTTGAGGAACTGAAGGCGTTGCGATTGAGCATCCTGCATTATCCCAATCACGTCGTCGCCGCGCATCGCCATGTTGCGATGGTCTTTCCAGCGGAGCCGTTTGATCGGCGCGTGGTAGCCACCACTATGGGCATCGATCCATTCGGTCGCGTAGATCTCGCCTAGGTCGCCTGAGCGGATCGCCTTGGTCGTCGGCAACTTGCCTTCAATGAGCGCCGCGGCCAGTGGCTTGCCGAGCCGCGCGAGCGCGCGTGCCACCTGCTCCTCGGATGCATAGTGGGCAGGGACAATGGCTGACGTCGCCTGGATGCCGGTGGCGATACTTGCGGCCTGCACGGTCATCACCCTGCGCAGGTGGTTTCCCACGGGCAGATCAACTGTCAGACACCAATCATTGAACTGCGCCAACCTCACTCCTCCCGGTCATCAAGGAAAGAGGTCGCGGAGGCGAATAAACGGCGATCCGGTTTCAGCGGCCCGGCGCACCTTGCGCTCGAGAACGCTCGCAAGTGGAATTTCGCGGTCGAGCATCTCGTACAGGTCGAGGCCGTCAACGCAGATAACGCGCTTGCCACGTCCAAAAGCCGCGAGGCCCTCTTCAGTAAACCCGCTGTTGCTGACAAACAGCCCGCGGGTCCATGCAGCCTTCTGCTCGATCTTGCCGTGGAAGGTGTGCAGATCGGCGACGCCGATCGGCTGGCCCTGCCACTTCGCCTCGAGCAGGTAGATTTCGCTCGCGAGCTGAAAGCTGCCGTCGATCTGCTCGCCGCGCAGCCGAAAGGGCTCTTGCGCGGCCAGGCCGAAGGCGTCGAACAGCCTTTTAAGGAAAGCCTCGAAAGCGTAGCCGCGTGCCTGCGGCGCAAGCGAGGACACCTGGATAAGCTCTGCCTTGAATTTTGCGATGGTCTGGCGATCAACAGCGGCGGCTTGCTGGGCGGCCGTCGTTTGTGATGACGCCGTGCCACCCGACAATCGGCTGATCAGCCCGAGATAACGCGTCTCAGCATTGCTGACGGGATCTGCGTCGCCAGAGCGAGCGAGGTACTCACGGCGATGTTCCCAGATAGCCGTAAGCGTACGGACGGCAGTTGCCTCGTCGCAAGTCTGCAAAAAGTAGCGCAGGCGCTTACCCTTCGAGCCTCCGTTTGCGGAGTATTTTGGGTCGTCGATGTTAACCTTGAGCTCGGAGGCAAAAAAGTCCGCGAAACTCGTGTCGGAAAAATCCAGCACAAAGCCGGGACCTCGGACGAACGCGACGAGGTCGTCAACAAGTCTCAGATCAATGGAGCGGATCGAGCTAATGGCTTGTCCTCAAGTGAAAAGCGGGCCGAATACGGTGGTGTTTGAAGCTGAAGCCCACGACATTACAACCATCACGTGAAGTCGGTTTTGGGAGACGCGGGCGAAGCAGACGCTCCGGGTAAGTCCGAGGCGAGGGCGGGGGGCGGAGTGAACCAGGAGGCGAAGAGGGTCAGTGCCAGCTTCGAGGCGACCGACGACCTGCTGTGGCAGGCCGTGGCCGGACGGTTGCCGACGCTCGGCGCCGTCACGCTGGCCCGGTCTGGCCGGATCGGGCCGCTGGTCGAACTGGCGACCGCGGTGGCGGCCCTGCCCGACGCCTATAGCGCCGTGACGGTCGAGCCGCCCGTATTTCATCAGATCAATCGCGCACTTCGGGAGGGAACGGTCAGCGGCGCGGGCGCCCGTGATCGAGCGGGCGTGTTCCCGCTGTCGCGCCACGACGCGGAGGGTGATGGGCCCGAACGTCTGGTTTGGGATCAGTGGGCCAAGCATGCTGAGAACGCGGCCCTCGCGGCGGGTCTCGCGCGGGGACTGGCAGCGGGGCTCATGGGCGCCCTCGGCGAGCTGCTGGACAATGTCTTCGAGCATAGCGGCCGGCCGGAGAGCGGCGTCGTGGCCTATGCCGCGAGCGACGGCGCCTTCGAGTTCGTCGTCGCCGACGCGGGGCGCGGGGTGCTTGCGAGCCTGCGCGAGAACCCCGAGTTCGTCGGTCTGACGGATTCCGGAACGGCGCTGCGGGTGGCCGCGTCCGACGGCGCGTCGCGACATGCCCGAAGCACGGGGCACGGCTACGGCATCGGTCGGTTGTTTCGCGCACTCGCCCATGACGCCGCCGAGTTACGATTTCGCAGCGGCGACCACGCCCTGCGGCTCTGGGGCGACGCCCCGAGCCTCACTGGGCAGGTGGAGTTGGCGCAGAAGGCCTGGCTGGATGGGCTCACCGTCTCGGTGCGCTGCGCGCCGAATGCGCCGCGTCGGCGGGCGTAGGCGCAGGGCGGGCCTGGAGGTCTCATAGGAGGCGCGCACCAGCGCGACATTGTGCGCGAGGAGGTCGTCGATCGGCGCACCCTCGGGGGTCGGGAACTTCACCCATTTCAGCCGCCCCGATTCGGTCAGATGGGCCCGCCGCCGGCGGATGGTGCGCGAGAAGGCTTCGGTCTCGACCAGGGTGACGTTGGAGAAGTGCCGCCGCAGCACGTCCAGCTTGCGGCCGCCGCCCCGGATGACGAGCGCGAGCGGCCGGCCGACGCGATCGGCGAGCGCGCAGAGCTGGGCGATATGCCAGTCGATCCGCTCGCCCCGGCCGCAGCCGGTCGCGAACTCGAATGCGAGGATCTCGATCTCCGGTCGGTCGGCGATGAGCTCGGCCCACCTGGCGTAGTCGTGCTGGGTGCGGCCGTTCACGTGCAGGGCGGCCGGTAGGCCCGCCCCCGCCATCTCCGTCCAGGCCAGCAGGATGCGCTTCATGGCGTGGAGGTTGTCAGTGCGCGGCACGTCCGTCAGGACGCTGTAGTTCGGCGTCGTGACGAGCGTGACGCCGAGCGCCCGCAAGGCGGCCAGGATGGCGGGCCGGTCCTTGAGTTCCCACCAGCGCTCGATGGGCCCGTCCTTGTCGACGCCGGACACCACGATCGCCGCGCCTTCGGGGATCAGGAACCGCGCCGCGAGGTCGGCACGGGACGCGACGTGCGGCTTGCCGGTCGCGAGGTTGACTAGCTCGTAGAGCGAGATCGCGACCGCCGGCTCGTCGAGGGTCGCCGCGCGTCCATAACGGTGGTCGACGAAGGGGACGATCGCCGGCAGTGGGGGCACGCCATTGGCCACGGCGCGCGGCGCCGTTTCGAAACCGAGACCTTCGACCTCGCGCATCCGGGCCACGAAGGTGCGCGGATTGAAACGGCAGACCATGTCGCACTTGGTCTTGTCCCGGCATGAGCAAAGGTCGCGGCAGTCGAGGACGCCGGCGTCGGTGTGGACGCCGCCGCAGCGATCGCGTTCGAGGCAGGTCGGGCAGCCCAGCGACGGGGCGTGGCGCGTGGCGTCGTCCCAGAGCCGCCGTGGCTGCGGGAAGTGGCGCGAGGGCTCATGGGACGGTCGGCGGTTCATTTCACGCTGATCTCCGCGGTGTCGCCGAAGAGCCCCACGCGCTGGAGCACCCCTTCGGCGTAGCCGCCGCCGTCGCGAACGGCAGTGGTCAGCTCGGGCGAGGGGTTGGCCACCCGACCGATGGCGCGCAGGCCGTCGCTGACGATCAGGCCGTCAGGTGCGCTTTGTACGATCAGCGTGTCGCCAGCCCTGACGCGGGAGCCGGCGTTCAACTCGGCGGTAACGGTGCGAGCGGCCTCTGACATCGTGAGGTCGAGGAGCGTTGGCACCTTCAGACGGTCGAGGCCGCCGTTCCAGCGCTTGCGCCAGGACTTGCCGGTCTGCGCACGGATATAGTCGAGGCCCATCAGGCGATCTCCAGAAGCGGGCTGAACGATTTCGATTTGCCCTGCTTGCGTTCGACGAGCAGGCCCTTGGTGGCTAGCGCCGACAGCCGGTTATTCCAGGCGGTCGGCCCGATTCGCTGGCTGGCGAAGCGGGCAGCGAGCTCGGGGGCGGTGATGGCGCCAAGTTCGATCACCGTCTCGAAGGTCGAGCGCTGGACGGGATCGAGGTCGCCGATCAGCCGGGCGTCGAGGGCCCGGTCGTTGGCGTCGAGCTCGCAGGTCCAGAGCGCATCGCCACGGGCGCGAACGAAGAACTCCAACTCTTCAGCAACAGCCGGGAGGAGGTTGGCAACGACGGGGTAGATGTTGGGCAGGGTTTGTCGTGCGTAGTCGCGGAACCCGATGACGGCCTCGCGCAGGAAGGAGGCGGTCGCGACCTCAACCCGGTCGAAGTCGAGGAAGGCGGGCGCCGGCGTCTCCGACGACAGCGTCGCCGAGATCAGCGTGCTCAGCAGCTTTCGTCCCGGGATGGCGCCCGAGAGGACGGTCTGGCCGCCGGTTAGATGGATCAGTCGATGCCGCACTTCACTATCCTCACTTATAATATGTGACGATAGTGAAGTATTGTGGTGCCGTCAAGGGTATCCGGCGCTACTCCACACTTCTGCCTTACGCGATCGTAGAGATCGGATCGCTGGCCAAAATTGTATACGCTGTTCGACAACCTCATTGGCGCGTCCGATGGACTACATATTTCGGACATGAGCGACTGCCGACAGACTTCAAGCCGGCGGCGCGCCGGGCCGTGAAGGACGCCCAAGGCAATCCTGCCGCGATTGCCAATGCGCGGGCCAAGGTGGACGCTGCGAAGCGGGCGCTCGGCGAGCGCGGGCCGGTGTGGTGGACGGACGGCGCCCCAGACTACAACCAGCACATGGCAGCGAACACGCCCTATGCGGTGTGGTACACAGCCCTTGTAAGCGGTCAAAAACTTTAGGCGCCCAAACAACTACATCTGCTTCGCGTCACGCCACCTTCGACGCGGCGATCGCATGCAGCAACTCGGGCCGGAGGTGCGTATAGCGACGGAGCATCTTCCAATCCCTGTGACCCGTCACGAGCGCCACCTGCTCGATCGAGAAGCCTGCCTCGAAGAGGCGGCTCGTGCCCTCATGCCGTAGATCGTGGAAATGAAGGTCTGCGATCTTGAGATCGGCACATTGCCGGCGGAATGCGGTGCCGACCGAGCGGCCGTTGTAGGGAAAGATGCGCCCGCGCGCGTGTCCGAGCGCCTTTTCCTGCTCGAGAACGATGTCCCATGCGTCGTAGCCGCTGACGGAGAGGAGGGGGATGCGCTGGTGGTTGCCGGCTTTCCTGCGGGGATCCTTCCGATCGCGAATGGTGAGCATCTTGGTGCGACGATCAATATCGTCCCACGAGACGCGGCAGATCTCGTCCTGACGCATGGCGGTCGCGATGGCGAAGCGCACGATCCGGCCCACCGGAATGGACTGGCGAGGGTTGTCCTCGAGCGCCTGGATGATCGCATCAAGTTCGTGCTGTGTCGGACGGCGGTCGCGCTCGTTTCCTTTTCCGACGAGCCCCAGTCTGGAGAGGGCATGCCGTGCCATCGTCACAGGCTCGGTTGAGGTGATCACTCCGTGCACGGCCGCCGCATGGGTCAGGATGGTCTTGATGTAACCAAGGTCGATGCCCACCGTGACGGGGCCTGCGCCGTCCCTCGCGCGTTCCTTGCCGAACTCGATCAGGCGCTCGCGGTCGAGTTGAGGTAGTCTGAGCTTGCCCAATCGCTTTTCAAGGAAGTCCAGGCTAGCACTCTTCGAACGCCCGATCCGCTTGCCCACCTCTCGAAGGTCGTCACGATGCAGCTTGACCAAGTCGCCGAAGGTTCTCGCCTCGCTCGCCGCGGTGGAGACAGGCGGCTCACCACGATCGATGCGCCGCTCGGCCTCAAGTGCCCACATCTCTGCCTCGCGGCGTCGCTTGAACGTGTCGCTGGCATAGCGTCCCTTGCGACGAACCTGGGCACGCCAAGAGCCGGAACTGAGCTTCGTGAAGGTCGCCATTTTCGTGTGCGCTCCGTGTGCACCGAGACGTCGCACAACGCGAAAAAGCGTCGCATTGTGGCGTATGAACGAGTGCACACGCCGGGTCTCAACATTCTGAAGTTACTCGAAAAATGCTGAAAAATCAAGAGCTTAGATTTGCCGTGGCGCCTATGATGGACTGGACCGACCGGCATTGCCGGTTCGTCCATCGCCTGATGACGCGCCATGCGCTGCTTTACACCGAGATGGTCACGACCGGCGCGGTCATCCACGGCAACCGGGAGCGGCTGCTCGGCTACGATCAGGCGGAGCATCCGGTCGCCGTCCAGCTCGGCGGCTCCGATCCGGCCGACCTCGCCGCGTCCGCGCGCATCTGCGAGGACTTCGGCTACGACGAGATCAACCTCAATGTCGGCTGCCCGTCCGACCGGGTGCAGAGCGGGGCCTTCGGGGCCTGCCTCATGCGCGAGCCCCTGCTGGTCGCCGAATGCGTCGCCGCGATGAAGTCCGCGGTGAAGGTGCCGGTCACCGTCAAGTGCCGCATCGGCGTCGACGAACAGGATCCTGAAGCAGCCCTGCCGACGCTCGCCCACGCGGTCGTGGCAGCAGGCGCCGACGGGCTCATCGTCCATGCCCGCAAGGCTTGGCTCAAGGGCCTCTCGCCCCGCGAGAACCGCGACGTCCCTCCGCTCGATTACGGCATCGTCCACCGGCTGAAGGCGGCCTTGCCCGACGTTCCGGTCGCCATCAATGGCGGCATCGCGACCATCGAGGACGCGCTCGGTCATCTGGAGCACGTGGACGGCGTGATGCTGGGCCGCGCGGCCTACCAGAACCCGGAACTGCTGCGGCGCGTCGACCCGGAATTCTTCGGCGCGCCGGCTCCGCTGCGGGACGGCCATGCCCTTGTCGAGGCGCTGGCGCCCTATATCGAGGCGCGCCTCGCCGAAGGTACGCGCCTCCACGCGATCACGCGCCACTTGGTAGGGCTTTTCCCGGGCCGCAAGGGCGCGCGGCAGTTCCGCCGTCACCTTGCCGTGGAAGGGGTCAAGCCGGGCGCGGGGATCGAGGTCTTGCGTCAGGCGGCGTCTTTCGTGGACCCTGTCGCCGACGCGCCCGATTCTGGCCGCGCCGCCGCCTGAGAAGGGACCCGACCCGATGCCCGATCCGGATCAGCTGGCGCGGGTGCGCGCCTCCTTCGCGCGCCAGACCGTCATGGACACGATCGGCGCGACGCTGGACCATGTGGAGCCGGGCCGGGTGACCATCGCGCTGCCGGTCTCCCCGCGCATCTCCCAGCAGCACGGCTTCGTCCATGCCGGCATCGTCTCCACCATCGCCGACAGCGCCTGCGGCTACGCGGCCTTCTCGCTGATGCGGCCCGGCGCGGGCGTCCTGACGGTGGAGTTCAAGGTGAACCTGATGGCGCCGGCTTCCGGCTCGCGGCTCATCGCGGAGGGCCGCGTGGTGCGGGCGGGCCGCACGCTCACCGTCGCGCAGGCAGAGGTCTTCTCGGAGACCCAGGGCGATCGCAAGACGGTCGCGCTCATGACCGCGACACTCATGACCATCGAGGGCCGCGACGACGTCGTCGACTGACCTGGCGGGTCCGCCCTGTCCGAAGCGCCAAAACCCCGCTTGCATGGCCGGCCTGAATGGCGGAGACCGGAACCCCGTCGTCCGGACCTCGTCGCATGCTCGCAAACCTGCCCGTTTCGGAACTGATCTGGCTCGCCGTCGCGCTCCTGGCCGCGGGTGTCATCACGGGCGTCCTGGCAGGCCTCTTCGGCGTCGGCGGCGGCGCTGTCATGGTGCCGATCCTCTACGAGCTCTTCGGCGTCATCGGCGTCCCGACGGATGTGCGGATGCATTTGTGCGTGGGCACCTCGCTCGCGGTCATCATCCCGACCTCGATCCGGTCCCTGCGCGGCCACATGCGCAAGGGCGCGGTGGATGTCGCGCTCCTGAAGACCTGGGCGGTTCCGGTCGTCGCGGGCGTCATCGGCGGCTCCTTCATCGCCGCCTTCGCCGGCACGCGGGCGCTGCAGGCCGTCTTCGCCGTCGTCGCCACTTTGAACGGACTGAAGCTGCTGTTCGGCCGTGAGGACTGGCGCGTTGCCGACGACATGCCGGGACCCGTCGGCACGAGCCTCTACGGTGCGGCGATCGGCGTGCTTTCGGCGCTGATGGGTATCGGCGGCGGCGTCTTCGGCAACATGATCATGACGCTGCACAACCGGCCCATCCACCAGGCGGTGGCGACGTCGTCAGGCCTCGGCGTCCTGATTTCGATCCCCGGCGCGCTGGGCTACGTGGCGGCGGGTTGGCCTAAGCTGGATCTACTGCCGCCCCTGTCGCTCGGCTATGTTTCGCTGATCGGCGCGTTGCTCATCATCCCGACCAGCGTGGCGCTGGCCCCGGTGGGTGTCCGCATCGCCCACGGCTTCTCGCGGCGCCGGCTGGAAGTGGCTTTCGGATGCTTCCTGCTTCTGGTCGGGACGCGGTTCATCCTGGCTTTGGCCGGGATCGCCTGATCCGCTCCGGCAGCAGCGCCATGACGGCGAGGCGCTCCGATTCGCTCATCGACGACCAGCGCGCGATCTCCGCCAGCGTCCGCCCGCAGCCTTCGCAGAGCCCGCGCGCGCGGTCGATGACGCAGATCCTGTTGCAGGGCGTGGAGGCGGCATTGGTCCGCATCGACAGGGTCTAGCGCCAGGACAGCCCGGCCGCCAGCCCCGCCAGCAGCGCTAACTCCGCGATCTGCTGGGTGGCGCCCGCGATGTCGCCCGTCTGGCCTGCGATCAGCTGCCGCGCCATGCGCGTCATGATGGCGGAGCCGAGCGCTGCGAGTGCCATGCCACCGGCCAACCCGGCGAGACTCAACCCGCCGGCAAGGCTCGCGAGCGCGGCGATGGCGGCGCTCGCTGCTAGTGCGACGTAATAAGCCGGGCGCTCCGGCGTTCCGGCGATGGCGGCCGAGCCGTCGCTGCGAGCCGGCGGCAGCAGCGCCAGCGGCGTGAGCCCCGCGGCGCGGGACAGGCCGGCGATCGCGATCAGGGCCGCGCAAGCCGCCAACACACCGCCGCGGGCCGCGATATCGGCGACGAGGGCGGCGCGGATGATGAGCGCGAGCATCATGGCCGCCCCGCCATAGGAGCCGATCCGGCTGTCCTTCATGATCTCCAGACGCCGTTCTCGGGTATGGCCGCCGCCGAGCCCGTCGGCAGTGTCGGCAAGGCCGTCCTCGTGGAAGGCGCCGGTGGTGAGGACCGAGGCGGCGACGGCGATGGCGGCCGCGGGAAGCGGGCCGAGCCCGGCGCCGAGGGTCGCCGCAAGGACCAGCGCCGGCGGCACGGCGATCAGCGTACCCGCGAACGGCACCGCCCGCGCCATGCGCGTCGCGTCCGGCACGCCGTGGAGATCGGTCTCTCCGGGAAGCGCCGGAACGCGCAAGCGCGAATAGAAGCGCACCGTCCGTGCGATGTCGTGGAGATAGGCGAGGGCGGCCGCGCCAAGGGACTCGCGCTTCGTGTCGTCGTGTCGCGCATCCATGGCTTCACCCCTGCCGGCCGCCCCGCTATAGCTCGCCCCGCGCGCGCTCCGCCAGCCGCGCCTTGTGGAGGACTTCATGACGGCAAGCGCCACCGGGCTGCCCTTCGACGATATCCGGCGGCTCGTCGCCGCGATGCCCGGCCCCGACCTCAAGGCCATGGCGGCCGTGCGCGGGCGGGACGAGAACCTCACCAAGCCGCCGGGGAGCCTGGGGCGGCTGGAGGAGATCGTGGAATGGATGGCGGCCTGGCAGGGCAAGCCCCAGCCGACGGTCGACCGGCCGCTCGTATGCGTCTTCGCCGGCAATCATGGCGTCGCCAGGCATCGCGTGTCCAACTATCCGCCGGAAGTGACCCGGCAGATGCTGGAGAATTTCGCGGCCGGCGGCGCCGCGATCAACCAGATCTGCGCCGCCTTCGATTTCGGCTTCAAGGTGTTCGACCTCGCGCTCGACGTTCCGACCGGGGACATCACCCGCGAGCCGGCGCTCGACGAGCGGGCCTGCGTGGCCACCATGGCCTTCGGCATGGAATCGATCTCCGGCGGCGCCGATCTCCTGTGCGTCGGCGAGATGGGCATCGGCAACACGACGATCGCGGCCGCGATCTATGCCGGGCTCTATGGCGGCTCGGCCCAGCATTGGGCCGGCCGCGGAACCGGCGTCGACGACGACGGGCTCGCCCGCAAGATCGGTGCGGTGGAACTGGCGCTGGCCGTCCACGAGCGCTACCTCACCGATCCGCTCGAAGTGCTGCGGCGCCTCGGCGGGCGGGAGATCGCGGCAGCCGCCGGCGCGATCCTCGCGGCGCGCCTCCAGCGTATCCCCGTCATCATCGACGGCTATGTCGTGACCGCCGCGGCGGCGATCCTCCACAAGCTCGACCCGCACGCCCTCGACCATTGCATCGCCGGCCATATCTCGGCCGAAGGCGCCCATGCCGAGGTGCTGGAGCGCATCGGATTGAAGCCGGTCCTCGACCTCGGCATGCGGCTGGGGGAGGGATCGGGCGCGGCCCTTGCGGCCTCGATCGTCAAGGCGGCAGTCGCCTGCCATCGCGGCATGGCGACGTTCGACCAGGCGCAGGTCTCCCGCGCCGGCTGAGCCCTGTCAGGCCGCCGAGTTCAGGCGCTGCCGCAGGGTCGAGCGGGGCGCGGCCGGATCGGCCGGCGTCTCGCGGTCGCTGCGCACTGCGGCCAGCGCATCCATGACGCGCGAGGACGGGAAGGTCACGATCACCTCGGTACCCTCGCGCGGCTTCGACTTCAGGTGGAACCCGCCGCCATGGAGGTCGATGAGGCCCTTCACGATCGGCAGGCCCAGCCCTGAGCCCTGCTCGGCGGTCTTGATCGCCAGCGACCCGCGGCCGAACGACGACAGCACCGTGTTGAGCTCGTCCTCCGGGATTCCCGGTCCGTTGTCGCGCACCGAGACATATTGCCCGCCGGATGCCGTCCAGCCCGCCTTGATCACGATCTCGCCGCCCTGCGGCGTGAACTTGATGGCGTTGGAGAGGATGTTGAGCACGATCTGACGCACGGCGCGCTCGTCGGCCCAGAGCCGGGGCAGGCTCGGCTCGATCATCTCCTTGATGCTCTGGCCCTTGCCCTTGGCGCGCAGCATCAACATGTGGCGGCACTCCTCCACCACATGGGCGATGGAGACCGCCTCCTCCTGCAGGTCGTAGCGCCCTGCCTCGATGCGCGAGAGGTCCAGGATCTCATTGATGAGATTCAACAGATGCTCGCCCGACCCATGGATGTCGGCGGCGTATTCCTTGTAAGACGGCGCCGTGTGCGGGCCGAACATCTCGGTCTTCAACACCTCGGAGAAGCCGAGGATCGCGTTGAGCGGCGTGCGCAATTCGTGGCTCATCGTGGCCAGGAATCGCGACTTCGCCAGGTTGGCCTCCTCGGCCTTGCGCCGTGCCTCGTCGGAATTGGCCTTGGCCTCCTCCAGCTCCGCGACGAGCTGGTCCTTCTCGGCCCGCGATTCCACGTCGGCCAGCATCGTGGCGTGCAGACGATGGGTGATGAACGCGAAATAGGCCAGGGCGCTCAGGCCCATTCCGGTCATCGCGGCCGAATCCAGGCTGGCGCGCGGATCGAGGAAGCCGAACATGGCCAGCGCCAACGCCGCCAGGACGGCGTAGACCGCGGTCTTGATCGCCGCCGACAGCATGGACGTGACGGCCGCGACCATCAGCAGCGTGAACAGCACGAAGACCTTGGCACTCGCCCCGCCGGCGGTGAGCATGACGAGGACGATGAGCGCCCAGCTGGCGCCGCGCAGCGTCTCGGCCAGGACGAAGCGCCGCCGCCAGGGACGGATTTCCACCGTCTCCTCCGGCATGGCCAGAAAACGGCGGCTCATCAGCGCGTTGACGCCGGTGAAGCTGAGCACGAAGCACAGCCAGGTCAGCACGGGCTCGACCGCGACCCAGGCGGTTGCCACCGCGCCGATCGCGACCGCCAGCACAATCATGGCGGCCGCGGCGCTGTATTGCTGCGCGGCATAGGCCTTCAGCAGCTCGTATTCGAAGGACCGTTCGAGGCCGACCGACGAGACCAGCTTCTCACGCGCGGCCCGGACATTGGACAAGGCCTTGCGCCGGCGCGCGACCTCGTTGGGGTCGGCGCCGCGCCCTCGCTGGATCATCTCGGCGGTGAGTTCGGCCATTAACGTCACGCAACCCGACTGGCGGCCTCCCCTGCGTCCAGACGAGGCGCGCACGCAGAAGCCCGGGGCATCCTTGCGCGGGAAATCTTAATTCCTCATTCACATAATCGGCGAAGCTGCCTCTTTCGGGTGGAACCATATGGCGAGGATCATCCGGCCGCATTTCGGGCGTGCGCGGGCGAGGGGGCCTTCGCGCTCCTTCACCACGCTGGCCGCCGTGCTGGCGATCGGCGCCTGCGCCATGGCCTGGGAAGCGTATCAGCGGCTCAGCGCTCCCAGCTTCACCGGCCGCGCGCATGCCATGGACGGCGACTCGCTGCGCCTCGACGGGATCGAGATGCGCTTGGAGGGGATCGATGCCCCCGAACTCGCCCAGACCTGCGGCAGGGATGGACGCGAGGTTGCCTGCGGTCGCGAAAGCCGCGCTCATCTCGCCGCATTGCTGAGAGGCGGCGACGTCGTCTGCCGGAAGCATGGCACGGACCAGTATGGCCGGGCCCTGGCGCGCTGTTTTGCGGGCGGCGTCGAGATCAACGCCGCCATGGTGCGCGACGGGATGGCGATCGCTTACGGCGCCTACGAAGCGCAGGAGCGGGAGGCGCGAGCAGGACGCCGCGGCGTCTGGGCCGGTTCTTTCGAGCGGCCCCAGGACTGGCGGCGCAGCCATCCGCGCTAGACCCCGGCGGCATGTGCGCCATCGCACATCGGCGGGCTTCGCGTCGGCCTACTCTCTCCTCACTGACGACCTCCAGTCTCAGCCCCGACCCCCCTCTCAAGCCGGCGCATCCCGCCGGCTTTTTCTTTGCGCCGGCTGCGTCGGTCGGCGTGCGCCCGCGCACCGCCGTCCGTTCGGGCCTCCGGCATGATGCAATCACCCTGACGACCTCCCCACTCCAAACGACCGGCCGCCCCCGCGGCCGGTCTTTTCCTGTCCGGCCCCGCCCATACGGTCTGGCCGTGCCGTCCCGTTGCGCCGCCGCCGCCGCCGTGATGCTCTTCCCCGCGGAGGACATCGCATGACCTACAAGAACCTCGTCGTCAGCCGGAGCGGCGGCGTCGCCGTGCTGGCGCTCAATCGGCCGGAACGGCTCAACGCCATGACCGCCGGGCTCCATGCCGATCTGCGCCAGGCTCTGGCGGAGGCTCGTGACGACGAGGCGGTGAAGGTCGTGGTCCTGACCGGCGAGGGGAGGGCCTTCTCGTCCGGCCAGGACCTGACCGAGGACCTGCCGCGCGGTGCCGACGGCCGCCCGCAGCTGGGCGAGGTGCTGGAGCGCGACTACAACCCGCTCGTCCTGACGCTGGCCGATTTCCCCAAGGTCACCATCGCCGCGCTCAACGGACCGGCCGTCGGCGCTTCCATGAACATCGCGCTCGCCTGCGACATCGTGGTCGCTGCGGCGTCGTCCTATCTGCAGGAGGGCTTTGCGAAGATCGCCCTCGTCCCCGATGCCGGCGGCACCTGGATCCTGCCGCGCCTCGTCGGTCCCAAGCGGGCGCTCGCCCTGATGCTGACCGCGGCGCCCGTGCCGGCGCAGGAGGCGCTTGCCATGGGCCTCGTCGCGCGCGTCCTCCCGGACGAGGGCTTCCGCGAGGCGGTGCTCGCCATGGCGGCGGAATTGGCGGCCGGCCCGACCCAGGCCTATCGCTGGATGAAGGAAGCTGTGCGGGACAGCCAGGCCAACACGCTCGAGCAGCAGCTCGCCCTGGAAGCACAGCTCCAGGCCAAGGCGGTCCGAACGGACGATTTCGCCGAAGGGGTCGGCGCTTTCCTGCAGAAGCGTCCGCCCCGTTTCACCGGGCGCTGAGGCCGGCCGGACGCGGGCCAGCTTGCCGGGAGGGGACGCCCTCCCTATTGTCACGCGCTCCTGAGGACAGGTCAGAGACACGCCCTTTGAGCGATTTATTCCCGCCTTTCGCCCCCGACCGGGACGAACCCAAGCGCCGCCTCTTCCGGCCCGTTCCGCTGCGCGTCATCGTGCCGAACCTCGTCACGTTGCTCGCCCTGTGCCTCGGCCTCTCGGCCATCCGGCTCGCCCATGAAGGGCGGCTGGAACTCGCCGTCATGGCGGTTCTCGGCGCCGGCGTCCTCGACGGCGTCGACGGGCGGCTGGCGCGGCTGCTGAAGGGCACGTCCCGCTTCGGGGCGGAGCTGGATTCGCTGGCGGATTTCGTGTCCTTCGGCGTCGCCCCGGCCTTCATCCTCTTCACCTTCGGCCTGAAGGACATCAAGTCGCTGGGCTGGATTGCGGCGCTTGTCTTCGCCTGCGCCATGGCGCTGCGGCTGGCCCGGTTCAACGTCATGAACGACGACCCGAACCGGCCGGACTGGCAGAAGAACTATTTCGTCGGCATGCCGGCTCCGGCGGGCGCCCTGGTCTCCATGCTGCCGATCTATCTCTACCTGATCGGCGTGCCGATCGGCCGGATCGTCTCCCCGCTCATCGCGGTCTATCTCCTGCTCGTCGCTTTCCTCATGGTGTCGACGATCCCGACCTTCTCCGGCAAGACCCTCGGCGCCCGCATCCCGCGCCACTGGGTGCTGCCGATCTTCGTGGCGTCGGTCGCCTTCGTGGCGCTGCTCGTCAGCTTCCCCTTCGAGGTTCTGACGGTAATTGTGCTTGCCTATCTGGGCCTCATCCCGCTGAGCATCGCGCGCTACCGGGCCCACGCGAAGGGCGACCGCGCCAGGGGCGAGGGCGCCGGTGCAGCGGTCACCGCCGACGAGCCCCCGCCGCCGCCCGCCGCGTAAGCCGTTTGGCGTTGGCCGCCGCCCGCCGGTGTCCCGGCGCGCTCGCGGCCGTCGCGACCGCAAGCGCCGTGGTGACCGCGCGGGCAGGCGTCATCCGCCCGAACGCCATGTCGAGCCAGACCGTCTGCATCGCCAGCGTGCCCGCGACCGATCCCTCGATGGCGGCCGCCACCTTCTCGCGCACCATCAGGCGCGCCTCGCGCTGGGCGGAGGCATCGCCCGCGGCGGCGGCCTGAGCCAGGATCGGCAGGCGGAACGCGATCGTCGCGCAGGCGGCCTGCGCCGCCGTCACCTGTGCGAAGGCGGCCTCGACGAATAATCCGTAGGGCAGGTTCAGCATAAGGGTCCTCCTGATCCGGCCTTCGGCAACGCGCCCGCCCGGCCGGCGGGTCCCCGCCGGGCGGTCATGGGCCCATGCACCAGCGGCACGATGCAAGTCCTGCGCCCGCCGTGGGCCCATGCGAACGAGCCAGTTCACAACACCCGCCCTTTCAAGTACAGAAGCGCGCGACTCCAACGCCGAAAGAGCTCTATGTCGAAGGAAGAACTCCTGGAATTTCCGGGGACCGTGACCGAGCTCCTGCCCAACGCGATGTTCCGCGTGAAGCTGGAGAACGACCACGAGATCATCGCCCACACCGCCGGCAAGATGCGCAAGAACCGCATCCGCGTGCTGGCCGGCGACAAGGTCCTCGTCGAGATGACGCCCTACGATCTCACCAAGGGCCGCATCACCTATCGCTTCAAGTGAGGGGAGGCGGCGCGCACCGCGCCGGCCCCTGGAAGGGCCCCTGCCCATGAATGCGCAGAGCTGGCGTCCGAAGCTGATCCTCGCGTCGGGTTCTCCCCGGCGGCTCGCGCTCCTGCAGCAGATCGGCATCGAGCCGGACATGCTGCTTCCCGCCGATGTGGACGAGACGCCCGTCAAGGGCGAGAAGCCGCGCGAGCTGGCGCGTCGGCTCGCCCGCGACAAGGCGCAGGCCGCCCGCCGCATCGCCGACGGCCGCGAGGAGCTTTCGGGCAGCTATATCCTATCCGCCGACACCGTCGTCGCCGTCGGACGCCGCGTCCTGCCCAAGGCCGAGGTCGTCGAGGAGGCCGCAGGCTGCCTCCGCCTCCTGTCCGGCCGCTCCCACCGCGTCTATACCGGCGTCGTGCTGATGACGCCGAAGGGTGCCATCCGCGAGCGCATCGTCGAGACGCGCCTGCGCTTCAAGCGCATCGGCCGCGAGGAATTGGAAGCCTATCTCGCTTCCGGCGAATGGCGCGGCAAGGCCGGGGGCTACGCGATCCAGGGCCTGGCCGGCGCCTTCGTCACGCGGCTCCAGGGCTCTTATCCCAACGTGGTCGGCCTGCCGCTCTACGAGGCCGCCTCGCTTCTGGAAGGCGAGGGCTACCCGATCCGCCTCTCGTGGCTGAACGCCGCCTGAGCGCGGCAGCCCGGCTGCGATCCACGCCATGCCCAACGATCCCGAACCCGCCGACGCCCAGGCCCCGCGCCCCGTCCGGAAATGCCCGATCTGCGGCAAGCCGGCTCTGAAGGAGTACCGGCCGTTCTGCTCGAAGCGTTGCGCGGACGTCGATCTCCAGCGCTGGTTCACCGGCTCCTACGCCATCCCGCTCAGCGAGGACGAAGGTTCCTCCGAGGACGGCGACGACCAGGGCGGGCGCTAGCCGCCAGCCCGCTACGGTCTGCCCGGGCTTCACCGGCAGGCACGGCAAATCCTCCGCCGACCCGGCTGGACACGCCCCGCGCCACTGACTATAAGCCCGCCACCAACCCGCGCGGCATGCCGCACGGTGCGGCCGGAAACGGCCGAAAAGGTTCGCCCAGGTAGCTCAGTTGGTAGAGCATGCGACTGAAAATCGCAGTGTCGGTGGTTCGATTCCGCCCCTGGGCACCACTTTCCTAAGTCGTCCTCAACCGCGGAACGTCCGGGCCGGCTGAAACCTCACCGCCGCGCTTCCGTCGCCATGCGGATTGCGAGGCCCGCCAGCACGGTGCCCATCAGCCAGCGCTGGACCACGAGCCAGGTCGGGCGTGTCGCCAGGAACGCGGCGATGGATCCTGCGGCGATGGCGATGACGGCGTTCACGGTTACGCTGATCATGATCTGCGTCCCGCCCAGCGCCAGCGACTGGAGGAGAACGCTGCCGCGTTCCGGGTCGATGAACTGGGGCAGGAGCGACAGATACATGACCGCGATCTTCGGATTGAGCAGGTTTGTCACGAAGCCCATGGCGAACAGCCTGCGCGGGCTGTCCTGCGGCAGGTCCCGCACCTGGAACGGCGAGCGCCCGCCCGGCTTCACCGCCTGCCAGGCGAGATAGAGCAGGTAGAGCGCGCCCGCGATCCGCAGGGCGTCGTAGGCGAAGGGCACGGCCATGACGATGGCGGTGATGCCGAACGCGGCGCAGAGCATGTAGAAAACGAAACCGAGCGCCACGCCGCCCAGCGAAATCAGGCCCGCTTTGCGCCCCTGACAGATCGAGCGCGAGATCAGGTAGACCATGTTCGGCCCCGGCGTGAGGACCATGCCGAGCGCGACGGCAGAGAAGGCGAGCAGGCTTGAGCTCTCGGGCATGACGGTCGGCCGATCCCTGTTTTGGATGCGCCGGACGTCGGCGCGAACGTGACCGCTTCTAGCATCGCGCCGCGGAGCCGTGGCACCAATCCCGTCCGCGTTCTTGCGCTCCGAAGCCTTGGGGCCGCCGCTCGGACAGGCACCAGGCCACGCCGGAAGTCAGACCGCCTCCTGCAGCGAGAGCCCGTCCGCCTGCAGCCGCCACATGCGGTCGAACAGGCCGCCGCGGGCGCGCAGGTCGGCCGCGGGGCCGTCCTCCACCACACGCCCGCCGCTCATGACGATGATCCGGTCGAAGCTGGAGAGCGTGGAGAGCCGGTGCGCCACCGCGATCACCGTGCGGTCGCGCATGATGCGCACCAGGGCGTGCTGGATCTCCAGTTCCGATTCGGTGTCGAGGGCCGAGGTCGCTTCGTCCAGGATGATGATCGGCGAGGCCTTCAGGAAAGCGCGGGCGATGCCGATGCGCTGGCGCTGCCCGCCGGAGAGCTTGGTGCCGCGCTCGCCCACGACCGTCTGGTAGCCGTCGCTGAGCGATCGCACGAAGCCATCGCAATGGGCCGCCTTCGCCGCGGCGCGGATTTCCTCATCCGTCGCTTCCGGCCGGGCGAAGCGGATATTGTCGAGGACCGTGCGGTGGAAGAGCGTGATCTCCTGGGGCACCACCGCCAGGCTCTCGCGCAGGCTGTCCTGCGTCACGCCGGCCACCGGCTGCCCGTCGATCAGGATCTCGCCCTCCTGCACGTCGTAAAGGCGCTGCAGCAGGTGGATGAAGGTGGACTTGCCGGCGCCCGAGGGGCCGACCACGCCGACCTTCTGCCCGGCGGGGATGTGCAGGTTCAGCCCGTGCAGGGCGTCTCCGCCGCGTCCATAGGCGAAGCATACGTCGCGATAGACGATCTCGCCGCCCTGCGGCTTCAGCGTCGGCGCGTCCGGCAGGTCGCGCACGGTCTGCTGCTGGCCGATGACCCTCAGCGTGTCCTCGATGAAGCCGAATTGCTGGACCATGTCGACGAGGGAAAGCGCCATGTCCCGCGAGCCGTGCAGGATGCGGAAGGTGAGGGCGCTCACCACGACGACATCGCCGGGCGAGATGCGGTCGCGGCTCCACAGGTCGACCGCCCAGAACAGCATGCCGCCCGCCATGACCCATAGGGCCACGTCGTGGATGAGCCGCGCCTTCTCCGTATACATCCAGCTCGCGCGCTGGGCGTCTGCCTCCGCCTCGAAATGGCCGGTCAGCCGGTCGCGCTCGCGCTGGCGGGCGGAAAAGGCCTTCACCGCCCACATATTGGCGATGACGTCGACGAGGTCGCCGCCGGCATGGCTCGCCTGCGCGGCGTAGGCGCGGTGGTAGTGCCGTCCCTGCTCGCCGAACAGGATGAGCCCCGCCATGATCACGACGACGGCGGCGGCCAAAGCTAGCATCATGCGCCAGTCGACGGTCGCGAAGATCAGGAGCGCACCCACGAAATCCACGCATGGCGGCAGGATGCGCCAGACGACCGTGTTGGTGAACGCGCCGAAATTCCCGGCCGTCGAGGTGATGCGCTGGCCGAGCGAACCGGCCAGGTTCTCGGCGAAATAGCGCATCGGCTGGCCGTTCAGGTATTCGAAGAGGTCGAGGCGCATGTCGACGCCCGCGCCCACCGTCACGCGGCAACCGAGCCAGCCGCTCAATCGCCACAACATGCTTTCCACCGCGATGATCCCGATGAAGATGGAGAGCGCGGTCCAGGCGCCCGACTGGTCGCGCGGACCGGCCATGGCGTCGACCAGCAGCTTCATCACGTATTGCACGGCGACCGCGCAGGCGGCGGCGCCGAGCACCATGACGATGAGGAGCGCGAACTGCGCCGGGCGCGCCAGCACGTAATGGGTCACGAAGGCTGCGGGACCACGCAGGAACGGCGGTCGGCTGTCCCGGCGGGTCAGCCTGCGCAGGTCTCTGGACAGCGACCGCACCTTGCGCGCGACCATGGCGCGTTCCTCATGCTGCCGCGGCGCTGGGGAGGCGCAGCGCTTCCGTCTGCCGCCGCAGCTCGCGGGCCGTGCGCTCGCAGACCGGCCGGGTGCCGTCCGGCCCGGCCTGGCCCAGAAGGCCGACCCGGCACATGCGGCCATTGTCCCACCCGGGATAATCGAGAACCGGATAGAGGCAGATGCCCGCGACCGGGACCCCGCGCTCCCGTGCCTCCTTCACCTCGCCGCAGACATAATGCAGCCAGGAGGCGCGGGCGCTGCCTTCCGCGCCCGTCTCGGCGATGAGGATCGGTCGCCCGTAGCGGGCATGCACCTCGGCCAGCATGTCCGCCAGCGGCCGATAGGCGTGGTGGCCCATGGGGATGGTGGAGCCACCGAGATACCATTGGTTATGGGGGTAGAAATTGACGCCCACGATGTCGAGGCAACCGGCATGCCCGCCGAGATCCGGTTGCTGGCGGCCGCAGAGCAGGTCCACGGCCTCGAACTGCGAAATCCGGTAGCGCTCGGCCTCGGCGACGCTGTCCGGCGCGGGCGAGCCGCTCTCCACATGGATGAGCGGTTCGGCGGTGACGAACCGCGCCTCCGGATCCGTCGCGCGGACCGCGTCGACGGCCGCGATCGCGGCACGCGCCAGCTGGCGCTTCAGCGGATGGCCGGCCCGCGTCGCCAGCGGATTGATGTGGCCGACCTCGCCGCCGGCCCAGGCCCAGAACGAGATCTCGTTCACGGGGCAATAGAACCGGGGCCCGGGCGCTTCGGTCCTGACCATTTGTGCCACCGCGGCGGCGAAGTGCCTGAACCGGTCGACGAAGTCCTCGGACCAGATGTCGATATCGTCGGGCCAGCCGTAATGGCACAGGTCCCAGATCACCTCCGTGCCGGTGCGGCTGGCGGCCTTGAGCATGGGCAGGAAGCTCGACCAGTCGTAATGGCCGGGCCGGGTCTCGATCCGGTGCCAGCGAATGCCGTCGCGCACCGTCCGCATGCCGTGTTCGGCGAGCTGGCGGTAATCGGCCTCGGCCAGCCGGTCGTGCTCCGTGGCCGCCAGCAGGTCGAGGCGCGTGCCGTCCGCCCGCCGGTGGGTCGAGCATTCGAACCCGCCGAGGAACGGCGTGGCGAAGGGCGACGTATCGCTCATTTGGGAGCCGACCATTCCGGCAGGGCCGAATCGGCGGGACGGCGCGGCATCGCCTTGGCCGGAGCCGCCCGAGGGGTCGCCTCTGCGACCTCCCGCAGGTGCCGGATGAACTCGCAGTCGCGCAGATACCGGGCGATGGCGCTGTCCAGCGTCGGCATGACGCGGCCGCGTTCGCTGGTGAGTGCCGTCGCGACCGTCGGCCCGCCATCGGCGTCCACCAGCGAGGCATCGAGCCCCGCCGCCCGCGCGACGCTGCGGATCAGGTCCGCGCGCCTGACGGCGCCGTCATTGACGAGGTGCCAGATGCCGCGATCGCCATCGATCAGCAGGTCGAACGTCGCATGGGCGAGGTCCGGCAGGTAGGCGGGCGATTCCAGCGCGTCGGCGATCCGGATCGGGAGGTCGGAGGCCAGGCGCAGCAGAGCCCTCGCCAGGATGTCGCCGTTGTCCCACGGGCCGAATGTCGGCCCCGTCCGGATGACGAGCGCGTCGTGATGGCCTTCGAGGATCGCCCGCTCGGCCTGCGCGGCCAGCGTTCCGCCGGACCCGGCGGCGTCGGGCGCGTCGCCTTCCGGCCGCGGACCGGCGCGGCTGGCGAAGACCTGGTCGGTCGAATAGGCCGCGAAGGCGATGTCCGCGCGGGAGCACGCGGCGGCGAGCGCGACGGCCGCGTCCGCCTCCCGGCTCCGCCGCTGCATGGCTTCCGGGCCCGTCTCCGTGCCGTATTCGGCGGCATGGATCACCGCCCATGGCTCGTGGCCGGCGAGAAGGCCGTCGAGAGCCGCCGGGACGTCCGCCACGCTACGCTCCGCGTGGACATGTTCCAGCCCGCGATGGTCGGCGATCCGCGCCAGCGCCCGCCCGAGGCCGCCGGCTCCACCGACAATGAGCACGGGGCGGCGGCGACGGGCTTCCGGCGCCGGCACGGTCACGGATGGCTGGTAGAACCGTTCGTCGCGCAGCCACCAGCCCTTCGTGTCGAGGACCGGATGGTCGAAACGGCCATCCCGGACCAGGGCCTGGGCCGCGCGGCCGAGCGCGGTGCGGCGCGGCCGAGGCGACCGGACATCGAAGGCGCCGGGTTCGTAGCAGCCGTCCCGCCGCGTCAGCAGGCTGCTCCAGTCCATCGTGCCGAAGAGTGCCCAGACGGTGACGGCGCGGATATCCACCCCCTCCCCATGGAGCGTGTTCGCAGCCGTCCAGACCTCGTGCAGCCAGCGCAACTGCTCGTCGCGGCTGCAGCCGTGATGGGCCTCCGTGATCGCGATCGGCAGGCGGTAACGGTCCCAGGTCTCGCGCAGCCGGGCCTCTGCGCCGGTCGATCCCGGCGGCAGCGGTACGCGCACGGCCTCCAGGTCGGCATAGCGATGGCGCCCGTTGCCGCCCCCGCGATGGCCCGCCGGCCAGCGGCCGCGCCTGTGCTCCAGGAAGCGGTCGCTCGTCAGATAATGGTTGATGCCGATGACGTCCGGCGGGCACGGCTGGTCACGCATCGCCAGGAGCGTGCCCCGCTCGATCCCGTGCTCCAGCAGCTGTTCGAACCAGGGATGGTCCGGGCCGACGCGGCCCGTGAGCAGGTCGAAGGTCAGCCAGCGCCGCTCGTTCTCGTAGTCGGCCTGGTACCCGAGGAGCGGCGTGCTGAACGTCCGGCCGAGATCCTCGGTCTGGATCAGCGCGGCCTGCGGATTGACCCGGCGCACCGCCTTCATCGCGGCTGCCGTGGCGCGGCACTGGTTGACCAGCGCTTGGGCGAAGTCGCGGACGTTCCGCCGGTGCGGATACCAGTGCCCGTAAAGCGCGCTGAACCGGGCTGTGGTCAGCGGCTCGTTGACGGGCGTATAGGCGTCGACCCACGGATACCGCTCGGCGACCCGCGCCGCGTGGCGCGCCAGGAGGTCCGGGAAGGCCGGGTCGAGCAGGTTCGTGTAGTGCGGACCGCTGCCGTGATGGACAAGGCCGACCACGGGACGGATCCCGGCGTCCCGCAGCCGCCGCATCCGGTCGTCGTGCCAGCTGAAATCGGCGCGCCCGGGTGTCTCGGGCGACACGCTCTCCCATAGCACGGGATAGCGCAGCGTCCGGATGCCGAGCGCCGCGATCTCCGCGATGTCGTCAGGCCGGTCGCGGTGCCCGGTCTCCGCCAGCTGGTCGCGCCAGCGGTTCCGGATCCGGGCCACCGTGCATTCCACGCCGCCCCACACCTCCGGCCGGTTCGAGCGGGCCTTCGTCATGATGATGATTGCA
This sequence comes from Hyphomicrobiales bacterium, assembly GCA_027483945.1. Classification (GTDB taxonomy): domain Bacteria; phylum Pseudomonadota; class Alphaproteobacteria; order Rhizobiales; family Beijerinckiaceae; genus JAIXTM01. Next base: position 264,446 of record JAIXTM010000009.1, read on the forward strand.
GCGACGCGGCGGCGGGGACCGCCACCAGGGACGGGCTTCGGGACGGGGCGCGCGGCACGTCCGCCTCGATGCGGCGGAACGTGGCGAGCGCCTGCCCCACGACCTGGTCCATGTTGTAGTAGCGATAGGTCGCGAGCCGGCCGACGAACCACACGTCGGGTGTTTCCCGGGCCAGCGCTTCGTATTGCTTGAAGCGTTCCTGGTTCTCCGACCGCGGCACGGGATAGTAGGGATCGCCCGTGTCCGACGGATATTCGAAGGTCAGGCTGGTCTGGGGGTGCCGCTGGCCGGTGAGGTGCTTGTACTCGGTTACCCGCGTATAGGCGTGATCCATCGGGTAGTTCACCACCGCCACCGGCTGATGCCATTCCTGGTCCAGCGTCACGTGCCGGAACTGCAGCGAGCGGTAGAGCAGGGCGCCGAAGCGGAAGTCGAAATATTCGTCGATGGGCCCGGTGAAGATGAGCCGGCGGTAGCGGATATCGCCGCGCACGGCGCGGAAATCCGTCTCCAGCATGATCTCGATATTGGGATGGTCGAGCATCCGCTCGAACATCGCCGTGTAGCCGTGGAGCGGCATGTACTGAAACTGGTCGGAGAAATAGCGGTCGTCGCGATCGGTGCGGGTCGGCACGCGCGCGGTGACCGACTTGTCGAGTTCCGACGGATCGACGCCCCATTGCTTGCGCGTATAGCCGCGGAAGAACTTCTCGTAGAGCTCGCGGCCGACCCGGCTCACCACCACGTCCTCGGACGTGCGGATCTCGTCCACCGGCTCGGCCCGCTCGGCGAACCATCGCTCCAGCTCCTCGGAGGTCAGGTCGAGCCCGTAAAGCCGGTTGATCGTGTCGAGATTGATCGGGATCGGCAGAAGCTGGCCGTCCACCTGCGCCAGCACCCGGTGCTCGTAGGGCCGCCACTGGGTGAACCGCGACAGATAGGCGAAGATCGCCTCCGCGTTGGTGTGGAAGATGTGCGGGCCGTAGCGGTGGATGAGCACGCCTGAGCGGTCGTGGCAATCATAGGCATTGCCGCCGATATGCGGCCGCTTGTCGATGATGAGGACCTTTTCGTTCCGTTCCGTGGCGAGCCGCTCGGCCAGTACGCTGCCGGCGAAGCCCGCTCCGACGATGAGCCAGTCATACATGGGCGGCCTCCCCGATGGCGGCTGCGGGCAGGTTGCGGTCCGGACGTTTCATGGCCTGGGCCATCCGGTGGGTCATGCCGTCCCAGGTCTGGTCCCAGGACATGCCCGACAGATGCCGGTCGACGCGGGCAAGCCAGTCCTCGCCGAGGCCGGCGAGCAGCGTCTCGGCACGGGCGACGAAATCCTCCGCTCCCTCCGCGATCTCGACGAGGCCGAGCTCGCCATAGGGCCGCACCACGTCGGTGATGGCGGTGGAGACGACGGGTACGCCGGCGGCCAGGAATTCCGGCGTCTTGGTCGGGCTGATGAAGCGCGTCGACTCGTTCAGCGCGAAAGGCATGATCCCCACGTCCCAGCCGGCGAGATAGGCGGGCAGGTCCTGGTAGGACCGCGTGCCCAGCCAATGGATGTTGGGCAGCCGCGGCAGCGTCTCCGGATCGATCTTCACGACCGGCCCGATCATCACGAACTGCCAGTCGGGTCGAAGCGCCGCGGCACGGGCGACCAGGTCGACATCCATGCGCTCGTCGATGACGCCGAAGAAGCCGAGGCGCGGCCGTGCGACGGCGGCCTGATCGGTGAGGTCGGCGCTGCGGCGGCGGCGGGCCTTGCCGAAATGGGCCTTGTCGATGCTGCTGGGGAAGGCATGGACGTTGCCGTGGCGGCCGCGCTTGGCCTCGTACAGGCTCTGCCCGCCCGTGAAGACGATGCCGGCGCGGCGGAACAGCTCCCGCTCCATCGCCAGCATGCGCGGGTGGGCGCCACGAAAGGCGGACAATTCGTCCATGTTGTCGTAGACGACGAGATCGGCGGAGAGGTGGCGCGTGAAGGGCAGCGCCATGGGCGTGTAGTACCAGAGCACGGTCCGCGAGGCCGGCACGGATGCGACGAGGCCGTTGACCAGGCCCTTCAGCATGCGGGTGATGCGCGGCCCGTCGATGCCCTGCGGGAGGACCGGCACGACGACGGATACGCCTTCGGGGCTGATCGTGGTGGTCAAATGCGGCCGCGCGTTCTCCTCGAAGACCGGCTCCTCGACGAAGTAGACCCGGTTGTCGGCGGCGGCCTTGCTCAGGAGATGCTGCGGCCGCTGGAACACGAAGTTCCACCGCAGATGGGAGAAGCAGATCACAGTAAATCCGTGAACGCGCTCGTCTTCACCGAGCGTGAAGTCTTCAATATCCATGATGATGTCCTGGCTGCCGCCCAGCGGCGACGTATTGCGGGCACGATGCGAGGGTGGCCGACGCGGGGGAAACCACCCGGAGAGTCGGCGACGCAGGAATTTAACAGACGGCGGCTGCGCTACGTTCCTTGGGCGGACAGATTGGTACGATGGCGTACGGGCGCGGCACTTTCCGTTATTGTGCAGCCGCGATCGCGGCCCAACGCGGCGATTGGCCCATCAGCCGCTCATATTCCTGTTCCGGGACGCCGTAGCTGTCGGCGGCGAGCCGTTCCAGGCACTGCCGGTCGAGCACCTGGATGTCGCCGCGTCGCGCCTTCACGGCCCTCAGTCCCTCGATGATATGCAGTTCGTCGGTGACGCCGGCGCGGCGCACGCCGAGCATGAGGGCCAGGAACTCATGGGTCAGGGGCAATTGGTCGCCCTCGGTGCGGTCGTGGCACATCAGAAGCCAGCGGGCGAGCCGCTGGTTGAGGCTGTAGCGGCCGTTGGCGAGCGCCGTGTAGGCGACCTGGACATTCGCGCAATGAAGGCCCCGCAGCAGCATGCCCCGCAGCGCTTCGTCCATGCGCGTCGCTTCCTTGAGGTGCTCGACCTCGATGCGCAGGGCCGAGCCTGGAACCTGCATCAGCACCTCGTACGGGACATGATCCACGCCGAGCAGGACATGCGAGCCGATCATGCCTTCCCAGCCTGAAAGCCCCACCTCGATCCGCCGGCCTCGGGCGGCCTCTGCGATGATGGAGCAGACCCCTCGCTCGAGGAAGAAGACGTGGCGGGTGGCGCGGCGCGGCACGATAAGCACGGATTTCGTCGGCAGGTCCACGCGTTCAAGGTTAGGTGCGAGCCGGTCGAAGCTTGCAGGCTCGATCGTCGCCAGAAGGCGGTTCTTGCAGGACGATTGGGTCAAGGATGTCATGGTGCCGGCCTCCGGCGAAACCGGGCGGCTGACCGCCCGTTCTGTTGAGGCACCGCCCAAGCTGTCGGAAGGGGCGTCGGAGGATGACCAGCGCTCGCTCTTTGGCTTCGCGCTGAGGGCGCCCAATCATGGTGAACGCGTTTGGGGGCAGAAGGTTCCATCGCGTCACCGCCCCGTTCCCCGCGCCCTGGCAAGCCACAGGCCGCCGGCGATCATGGCCGCGCCCCAGGCCAGAAAGCCGATGTCCCAGTAGATCCAGGTCTCGCGCGGCGCCGTCTCGTTGACATGGTGTAGGCCGAGAAGCTGATGGTTGATGGTTCCCTCCAGGAGGTTGAACGTGCCGAACCCGGTGAGAATCCACCCGGCGAGCTGACGGCTGGAACCGGTGCGCCCCTGGTTCCCCGCCTGCCACAGAAGGACGATTCCCAGCGCGGTGAATGTCCACGCCGCGGCATGGAAAAGCCCGTCGAGCAGCGTGTTCCATTCCAGGTTCGAAACGCTGTTTGCCGGATAGCCCGCGCTCGTTGCCAGGTGGTGCCATTGCAGGACCTGGTGGAGCACGATGCCGTCGAAGAAGCCGCCGAGCCCGAGGCCCAGGAATATGCCGGCCACCGCCGGTGAGCGGAGGCCTGGCCTTGCGTCTATCATGGATGTCCCGCCGTGGCCCGGCCGCCGCGGGCGCGCAGGATGCGGTCCCGCCGGCGGCGCGCCTGTTCCGGCAAAGCCCGCATCACCGGCCATGTTCCGGAACGGTCCGGTTCCGCACCCTTTGCCGAACGAGCGCGGACCAGGACTTCAGGCGGCGGGCTTCAGTCGCCCGCCGCCTCCGTGTGAACCCGCCGCAGGGTCTCGAAGGCGGCGAGCTGCTCCGGCTTGAGGTTGCGTTCGGCGTCGCGGCCGACGAAGACCTTGAACATCACATCCCCGTCGACGCTGACGAACTGCACCGAGCAGGACCTGCGCTTGAAGAAGGGCCGGTCGACCAGGTAGATCGCGGCGCACCTGTCGGCGCGCAGGTGCCCGCCGATCGGGCTGTCCCCGTGGATGTTGAAATAGCCGCGCGCCAGCGTGCCGTGCGGCAGCGAGCCCTTCGTCTCGAACACGCCGTCCCGCGTGTGGACGATGAACATGATCTCGCCCCAGCTGGCGAGTTCGGCCCAGACCTCCTGGAACAGCGAGCCTTCGATCCGCACCGCCTGAGGCGCGCCGAGCCGGTCGAGCACGTCCCGCATCGTGACGGATACGCTGTCCGCGATCCGCTCCAGCACGCCGTCGGGGTCGGCGGCGAGCGCCGCACCGATCGGGTCGCCGGCCCTGACCGCTGCCACCGCGCTCACGCCGCCACTCCCGGCCGGCGCAGTTCCTCCAGCACCACCTCGAAACCTTCGAACTGCGGGTGGCCGGCAATGGGGAGCGGGCGCGTGTTGCCGGCGCGGGCGTGCGCCTTGCGGAAGGCGTCCGACTTCGTCCAGGCCTCGAAATCGGCCTTCGTTTCCCAGACGGTATGGGACGAATAGAGCGTGTGGTCCTCGTGCGAGGCCCCGCGCAACAGGTGGAAGGCGACGAAGCCGCCCATATCGGAGAGATAGCTCTCCCGCGTGCGCCAGACCGTCTCGAACTCGGCTTCCTGGCCGGGCGTCACCCGGAACCTGTTCATCGCGATATACATGGCTGTCGTCTCCTTGCGTTGCGGCGGAAGCCTGGGTTCAGAAGTCCCGCAGGTCGAAGCGGACCGAGCCCGTGAAGGCCATCGTGGTCCGGCCGGCCTCGGGCGGAATCGGCGGAAAGGGCGAGGCGCGTCGCGCCATGGCGAGCGCCTCCTCGTCGAGCGGCGCCGCGCCCGAACTGCCGGCCAGCGCGACACTGCGCACCGCGCCGCTGCCGTCGATGGTGAAGCTGACGCGCACCGTGCCGGTGACGCCCCGGTCGCGCAAAGCGGCCGGATAGCGCTTCTGCCGCGCCAGATGAGCGAGCACCTGGCGCGCATAGGAATTGACGACGTCGGCATTGCCGGCGGTGCCCTGCGTGCCGCCGCTACCCCCGCGCACGCTCGCGGTGGTGGCCGGCGAAGGCTGCGCCGCCTGGACGGGAGCGGGCTTCGCCGGCCGCGCTGCCGGTTTCGTGCGGGGCGGCTGGGGCTGCGGCCTGACGGGCTGAGGCTTGGCCGGCTGAGGCGGCCTGGGTGGCTCTGGCTGGGTGGGTTGCAGCGGTTTCGTCTGTTCCGGCTGCGGCCGGGGTGCGGCCGGCGGCATGTCGGCCTCCGGAGCCGGTGCCTGCGCGAAGTCCGCCGCGCGCAGAGTGGGCACGTCGCTGGCCGGGACGGCGAAATCGGCCGCTTCCGGCACCGGTTCCAGCGGGAAATCCGGGCGCTCGGCGATCTCCGGCATCGGAACCGCGATCTCGGCCGCCGGCGCCGCCGCCATGCTCGCTTGCCGGTCCTCCTCGCCCACCAGGATGAACTCCACCGGGATCGCCTCGACGCCGCCGCGCGCCAGAGGGTCCTGCGGCACGAGGCTCGTCAGGGCGATGCCGGCGGCGAGGATCGCGCCGTGGAGGGCGACCGATGCGAGGGCCCCGAGGCCGGCTTCGCGCCTCTTGGAAGCGAAGAGCGGCGCCGGCCGCTCCCCGCCGGGAAGCGCGCGGACTTCCGCAGACCCCGGATCCGGCGCCGAGCGGACCGGGGGCAGGACGGGCGGCGCGGACATGGGCGGGCGACGCGCCGACGCGTCCGCCGGCCGCCAGCCGGGGAGGGCCATCCGCATCGGCCGCTCGCGTCGCAGGGCCGCCCGCGCGCTCATCGGGACGCGAACTTCACCGTGACGGCGAACTTGGCGGTCAGCCCCGCGCCGTTGTCGCTGTCCAGATATTTGCGGTAGCGGCGGTCGAACAGGTTCTCGACGATGAAGTCGCCGCGCACGGTCTCGCTCGCCTTGTAGGAGGCGAAGACGTCGACGAGCCCGTAGGCCTTGCTGGCGGGGAACGTCGCCGCGGCCGCCGGCGGCACCCATTTCTCGTCGAAGACCGTGAAGCGCGTGCCGATCGTCAGGCGACGGTCGAGGAAGCGCAGGCCGACCGTGCCGCCGATCTTGTCCGGCTGGACCGAGACGAGCTTGGTGTCGGTGACGAGGTTTCGCCCGGCGAGGCGCGAGCCCGCCAGCGTGACGAAGCCGTCACCCCAATCGTAGCTGGCTTCGGCCTCGACGCCGTGGATCCGCGCCCGCGACACGTTCTGGTACTGCACGTCCGGCAGGAAGATCGTCGGGCAGAAGGGCGACGGGCACACCTTGTAGGGCACCGTCCCCGGCAGAGAGACTTGGTCGATATAGTCGTCGATGCGGTTGGTGAAGGCGGAGACCTTGCCGCGCAGCGCATCGCCCGGCCGGAATACGTCGTCATAGGAGATGTTCACGCCCGCTTCGAGGCTCCGGGCCGTTTCCGGCCGCAGGGCCGGATTCGGCCGGATGCGGAAGGGCGGGAAAGGGTGGATGCCGTTGATCAGCGTTTCCGACAAGGCCGGTGCGCGGTAGGCCTCCGCATAGGTGCCGTAGACTTCGATGCCGCGGATCGGCGTGACGCCGACCGTGATCTTGGGCGACAGGCGGCTGCCATCCGCCTCGAGCGTGCCGCCCTTGAGCTCGTAGGTATCGTAGCGCAGGGCGCCGAGCACGCGCAGCCAGCCGGCGAAGCGGGTCTCGTTCTGCACGAAGCCGCCGACGAGCTGGCGCTTGCCGGAGGGCGTGAACGCCGCGCCATAGCCGCCGGCGGCGTCCGTCGTCGTCACCTCGTCGAAGACGCCGTCGATGCCGTAGGTCAGCGCGTGCTGGAACGGCCCGGTGTCGAACCGCGACGTGTTGAACAGGTCGAAGCCACTCGTGCCGATATCGTAGGTCAGCGGCGCGCCGACCGTGACGCCAAGCGAGCGGTAGGTTGCCGTCGGCAGGACGACGCGCTGCTCGTCGCGGGTCGTCGTGTGGTAGACCTTGGCATTGAAATCGACGAGCGGCGTATCGGGCCGGTTGAACCGGTAGCCCAGCACGTAATTGCCGGTCGCCACGTCGTGGCTGAACCGCGTGCCCGCCGCCGACGTGCCGTTATTGGTGAACTTGAACTGCTGGACATGGGCGCTAAGACTCAGCGTGTGCCCGTCCGCCGGGCGGATATTGGCCTTCACCAGGCCGCCGGCGAGGTCGGTGCCGCTGTCCGGGATCTCCCGGTTGGAACCGTCGCGATAGGGATTGGTGTCGCGCACCACGAACTGGCCGAACAGGTCGGCGAACGTGCCGATCCGGATGCCGGCCGATGTCGAGCTCAGCGGCCCGGCGCCGTTCGTTCCGAAGCCCAGCGTCTGCTCGACGCCCATGCGCTCGTCCGGCGCCAGGATGTCGTCGATCGAGCGGGTGCGGAAGGCGACGACGCCGCCGACCGCGCCCGAGCCGTAGATGGTCGAGACCGGCCCGCGCACCACGTCCACACCGCCGATGAAGGCGGGGTCCAGGAAGAAGGTGCCGGACGCGGCGTGGCCGGTCTGCTGGAAGTTCTGCCGCGCGCCGTCGACCGTCACCGCCACGCGCCCGAAATTCTGCAGGCCGCGTACGTTCACCGCGGTGGCGGGGCTGTTTCCGTTCTCCTGCGTCGTGACGCCGGGGACGTTGCGCAGCACGTCGGAGGTCCGCCGCGGCTGGATGCGGTCGATCTCGGGTTTCGTGACCACGCTGGCGCCGCCGAGCTGGTCGACGACGCGGCCCTCGGTCTTCGTCCCGGTGACGGTGATCGTGTCGAGTTCGACCGCCTCCTGGGCCGCGACCGGCCAGGAAAGCGTCCATGTCAGCCACGATGCGGATGCAAGCAGGCATCCGCGCAGGATAGTATTCATCCGCGCGCCCCAAGTTTGTAGCCATTCTAATTTTGTCGATGGCTGGCTTGAGAGCGGCGTTGGCTCTGCTGGCTGGCTTGTCTGTTGGCGTTACGCTAGAACAGACGTTGCGCCTCCTACCGATTTCCATTATCGACGTCAATAGAGCGTTGGAAACAAAGCAGTTTTACATCATTCTAAACTGCGATGTCTGTTTCCTGACTATCGGGATCACAGTCTTGAACGAATCTAAACTGAAGGGCGGTCCTGCCGGCACGCACGCCGAGGCGGCTTCCACCGCGGCAGCGCCCGTAGAGGCGCCGGAACTCGACGTGCGCGACATCGTGGGCACCGCCCGCGAGGCGGTCATCCGCCACAACGGCGAGCGCTACCGCCTGCGCATCACCGCCAACCAGAAACTGATCCTGACCAAGTGAGCATCGCCATGGCCGTCCCGAACCAGTTCCGCCGGTTTCTGGCCCCGCTCGCCGCGGCGGCCATCCTCGCGGCCGGCGCCGCCCATGCCGGCGACGAGGCGGGCTCGCGCATCGTCTCGGTCGGCGGCACGATCACCGAGATCGTCCATGCCCTTGGCGCCGGCGATCGGCTCGTCGCTGTGGACACGACGAGCACCCATCCGCCCGAGCCCGCCGCCCGGCCGAATGTCGGCTACATGCGGGCCCTCTCCGCGGAGGGCATCCTGTCGCTCAGGCCGAGCGCCGTCCTGGCGCAGGAAGGCTCCGGCCCCCCGGCCGTGCTGGAACTCGTGCGCGGCGCGGGCATCCCGCTTCATATCCTGCCGGACGAACCGAGCCCCGAGGGCGTCGTGCGCCGCATCCGCCGCGTGGCCTCCCTCATCGGCGCCGACGCCGCCGGCGAGACGCTCGCCGCCTCGGTCGAGGCGAAATTCGCCGCGCTCGCCGCCGGGCCGCCGCCCAAGCCCCTGCGCGTCCTCTTCCTCATCAGCCTCCAGGGCGGCAGGCCGATGGCCGCCGGATCGGGCACCGCCGCCGCCGCCATGATCGGCCTGTCCGGCGCGACCAACGCCGCGGAAGGCTTCGAGGGCTACAAGCCGCTGACCGACGAGGCGGTCGCCGCCGCCCGGCCGGACGTCGTCCTGATGATGGAGCGGGCCGGAAGCGCCATGGCGCCGGAGACGCTGTTCGCGCTGCCCGCCTTCGCCCGCACGCCGGCCGCGTCGCGCAAGGCGCTCGTCGTCATGGACGGGCTCTATCTCCTCGGCTTCGGCCCGCGGACCCCTGACGCGATCCGCGACCTGCGGAACGCCCTGTCGCGGGCGGCGGGGTCGGGCTCGTGACGCTGGCCGTCGAGGCCGCTCCGCGCCTGCGGCTGGCGCTCGCCCGGCCGGGCGGGCGGGCCTTGTTCCTGGGGGGCCTTGCGGCCCTCCTGCTTCTGGCGGCCATCGCCGCGCTCGCCTTCGGCGCGGCGCGTATCCCTCCGGCGCGGGTCCTGGCGATCCTCGCCGGTCAGGCCGATCCGGCCGTCACGGGCGATGCCGCCATCGTCTGGCAGATCAGGCTGCCTCGGATGATCCTCGGCGCCCTGGTCGGCGCCGGGCTCGCCGTCTCCGGCGCGCTGATGCAGGGCCTCTTCCGCAATCCGCTCGCCGATCCCGGCCTCGTCGGCGTGTCGTCCGGCGCCGGTCTCGCCGCGGCCGCGACGATCGTCCTTGGCCACAACCTGCCGCTGGGCGGGCTCGACCCGATGGCGATCCTGCCCCTTGCCGCCTTCCTCGGCGGCCTTGCCGTCACGATCCTGCTCTATCGCCTGTCCACCCGCGACGGGCGTACCTCGGTCGCGACGATGCTGCTCGCCGGCATCGCCGTCGGCGCGCTCGCCGGCGCGCTCACGGGGCTCCTCGCCTATGTCAGCGACGACCGCCAACTCCGGGACCTGACCTTCTGGTCCCTCGGCTCCCTTGGCGGCGCCACCTGGCCGAAGGTCGCCGCGACCGCGCCGGCGATCCTTCCCGTCCTCCTGGCCGTGCCGTTCCTGTCCCGCGGCCTCAACGCCCTGCTCCTCGGCGAGGCGGAGGCCCACCATCTCGGTATCCCGGTCCAGCGGCTGAAGGCGCTGCTCGTCGTCGCCTCCGCGCTCGCGGTCGGCGCCTCCGTCGCGGCCGCCGGCGCCATCGGCTTTATCGGCATCGTCGTGCCGCATCTCGTGCGCCTCGCGGCGGGGCCGGACCACCGGCTCGTCCTGCCGGGCAGCGCGCTTCTCGGTGCGGCGTTCCTCGTCGGCGCGGACATCCTCGCCCGCACGCTCGTCGTGCCCGCCGAACTGCCCATCGGCATCGTGACCGCCGCGACCGGCGCGCCCTTCTTCCTGTGGCTCCTCCTCGACCGCCGGACGACGCTGTCATGACCCAGCCGATCCTCGCCGCCGAGAACCTCGTCTACGCCGCAGGCCGCCGGCGCCTCGTCGACGACGTATCGCTGGTCCTCGCGCCGGGCTCGCTCGCCGTTCTCGTCGGCCCCAACGGCGCCGGCAAGTCGACGCTGCTGCGTCTTCTCACCGGCGAGATCAGGCCGATATCGGGCGAGGTGCGGCTCGATGGGCGGCCGCTCGGCGCCTGGCCCGGCTGGCGCCTTGCCGCCAAGCGCGCCATCCTGCCCCAGTCCAGCCGGCTCGCCTTCGCCTTCACCGTGGCGGAACTCGTCGCCATCGGCGTCGACGGCATCGGGCAGGGGCTCTCGGCCCGCGACCGGTCCCGCATCGCCGCCGAGGCGATCGCTGCGGCCGAACTGACGACGTTCGCCGATGCCTCGGTGGATCGTCTCTCCGGCGGCGAGCGCCAGCGCGCCCACCTCGCCCGCGTCCTGGCGCAGCTTGCCGCCGGGGCTAGCATCGAGGGGCGACAGGTCCTGTTCCTCGACGAACCCACCGCCGGCCTCGACATCCGCCACCAGATGGCGCTGCTGGAGACGGCGCGAACGGTGGCGCGGGCCGGCAACGCCGTCCTCGCCATCATCCACGACCTGCACCTGGCCATGCGCTATGCCGACATGCTGTTCGTCATGCGCGAGGGCCGGCTGGCGGCGCATGGCGCCGTCGGCCCCGGCACGCCGGCCGCCATCGCCGGGGCCTTCGGGGTGGAACCCGAGCATATCCCCGTTCTGGCACCGGCGGAGCCTATGCGTCAGGCCCGCACCGCGAGGCTTGATCTCGCGGCGCCCTGCCTCTAGACCCGTGACCGGATGCCCGCGGCATCCGCCGGAGACGTGGCCGAGAGGCTGAAGGCACTCGTTTGCTAAATGAGCAGGCTCCGAAAGGGGCCTCGAGGGTTCGAATCCCTCCGTCTCCGCCACTTTACCCGCTTCGCTTCCTGCTTTTTGCGCCTGTTCGACCTGCCGCCTGTCCACGGCGGACCGACATTTGCGGCCGCCGGGGCTAGGCACCGGGAATCCGGCCCCCTAGAGTGCGGCCGGGGGCAACACGAAGCCATTGCGGAGCTTCAGCGTTGCTATCGTTGCGTTTTCTGCAAGTCCGGCCGGCGCGGCTGGTAGCCTGCGCCGTCCTGGCCGGAGCGACCGCCCTTGCGTCTCCGGTCCTCGCCTTCGATCTGTTCGGCCTGTTCGGCGAGCGGACGCCGCAGCCGCGCGCCGATTCGCTTCCCTACAGCGTCACCATCGAGGCGGCCGGCGACCGCGCCCTGCGCGATCGCCTCCGGGATGCGTCCGGCCTCTACCGGCTGCGCGACGACCCGCCCGCCGATGCCGACACGCTGGTGCGCCGCGCCGAAGCGGACCTCAACCCGCTCACCGACGCGCTCTGGGGCGAAGGCTATTACGACGGCACGGTGGAGATCCTCGTCGCCGGCCAGCCCGTCCGGCCGCCGGGGCCGCTCCCCTCGTCAGGCGCCGTCACGGCCGCCGCCGCCCTGAAGGGTCGCGCCGCGATCCCCATCACGATCCGGGCCGTTCCAGGCCAGCGTTTCGTGCTCCGGCGCATCGAGGTCCGGCAGGACCGGGCCACCGGCCGGACGCTGTCGGACATCCCGCCCCGCATCGTGCGCCTGAAGCCGGGAGATCCGGCCCGCGCCGCCGAGCTTCGCGCCGCACAGGCCCGCATGGTTGATTATCTGCGCGCCCAGTCGCGGCCGCTCGCCCGCGCCGAGACGATCGCGGCCGTGGTCGACCATCCCGCCGATGCGATGGACGTCGCCTACATCCTCTCGCCGGGCCCCGTCGCGCCGATCGGGACGATCTCGGTGTCCCCGCCGCCTAACGTCGACGAGCGCGTCATCCGCTCCTTCATCTATGCGCGGCCCGGCGACCCTTATTCGCCGCAGGCCATCTCCGACATCCGCAAGTCGGTCGCGCGCATCCCGGCTCTTTCCTCCGTGCGCGTGCGCGAGGCGGAGAGCCTGGACAAGCAGGGTCAATTGCCGCTCTTCGTCGAGATCACCGAGCGGCCGCCCCGGGTGCTCGGCGTGTCGGCCCGCTACTCGACCCTCGATGGTCCGGCGCTGCGGGCCTATTGGGAGCATCGCAATCTCTTCGGCGGCGCCGAGCAATTGCGGCTGGAAGGCGAGACCTTCCTCGCCGAGCGCAATGACGGCACCTCGATCAAGCGGCCCGGCGATCTGGAGCGCTCCGATATCGGCGCCCGGTTCCGCGCCACGTTCGTGAAGCCGGCTTTGGGCGGCACCCGAAACGACCTCCTGGTCGGCGGCCTGCTGGAGCGCGACCGCACCGGCGGCGACCGGTTCGGCGGCTATACGAGCCGCGTCGGCGAGGTGACGGCCGGCATCCGCCACCGTTTCTCCGACACGTTCTCCGTCCAGGGCGGGCTCGAATACGAGCGCGGCCGCACCAGCGACGTGCTGGGCGATATCGATTACCGGCTGATCGGCGTCCCGCTCTCGCTGACCTACGATTCCACCGACAATCCCCTCGATGCCACGCGTGGCATCAAGCTGACCGCTTCGGTGACGCCGTTCCCGTCCTTCCTCGGCTCCAGCGTCGGCTTCACCGAGGCGCGGGCCTCCGCCTCCACCTATTTCGCGTTCGACGAGGACGCCCGCTTCGTCCTTGCCGGACGCGTCGGGCTGGGCTCGGTCGTCGGCGCCGATCTCGACGAGGTCCCCGCCAACCACCGCTTCTTCGCCGGCGGCGGCGGATCGGTGCGCGGCTATCGCAGCCGTTCGCTGGGCCCGCGCGGCCCGTTCGGCATCGTCACCGGCGGCCGCAGCCTGCTGGAAGGCTCGCTGGAAGCGCGGATCAAGGTGACGGACACGATCGGGATCGTGCCTTTCGTGGATGCCGGCGGGGCCTTTTCCGGCGAATATCCCGACTTCGACGAGCGGATACGCGTCTCGGCCGGCCTCGGCCTTCGCTATTACACGGCGGTCGGCCCGATCCGGCTCGACGTCGCGACGCCGCTCAACCGGCGAAACGGCGACCGGCCCGTGGCCGTCTATATCAGCATCGGTCAGGCCTTCTGATGCGCCGCGTCCTGGCCATCGCCTTCGTCGTTCTCGCCCTCGGCGCGGGTCTCCTCATGCTCGGGCGCCCCCTGGCGCAGGAGGCCGATTCCACCGTCCTCGGCAACCTGATCTCCCGGGCTTTGTCGACGCCCGCCACCCGCGTCCGGATCGGCGCGATCGACGGCGCGCTGTCCTCGGACGCGACGGTCCGCGACATCGTCATCTCCGACCGCGAGGGCCCGTGGCTGCGCCTCGACCGGGCGCGGCTCGTCTGGCGCCGGCTGGCGCTGCTGCGCGGGCGGCTGGAGATCGACCGGCTGGAGGTCGGCCGCCTGGAAATCCTGCGCCGCCCGCTGCCGAGCGAGGAGGTGGTGCCGGGCGCCGACCAGCCGATCCTCCCGGACCTGCCGGTCAAGGTGATCGTCACCGCCTTCGCGCTGAACGAGCTCGTCCTCGGCGAGCCGATCCTCGGCACGGCCGCGCGCGTGGGAGCCGAAGGCGCCGCCACGCTCGGCCCGCCGGCGGAAGGGCTGCTGCTGCGCCTCGGTGCGCGCCGCCTCGACCGGCCCGGCACGTTCGATGTCGGGCTGACCCTGGTGCCGCAGACCCAGGCCCTCCAGCTGAACCTGGCTCTCGACGAGCCCGAAGGCGGCATTGCCGCCCGCGCCGCCAACCTGCCGGGTCTGCCGCCGGTGCGCCTGACGCTGAACGGGACCGGCACGCTCGACGCCTTCGCGGCCACGCTCGCCTTCACCGCCGGCGACAGGATCGGCGCCGACGGGCAGGCCAGGCTCAACCGGCAGGCCGATGCCCGTCGGCTCAACCTGGCGCTGGACGCTCGCATCGAGGGCCTTCTTCCGGCCATCGCCGCGCCGGTCTTCGCCGGGATCACCCAGCTGCGCGGCGACATCGCCTTCGCCGATGATGGCGCCGTGACCGTGCCCGGCCTCTCGGTCGCGTCCACCACAGCCCGCCTCGATGTCAGCGGCACGATGTCCGCGGCGCAGGTCCTGGACCTGCGCGTCGCCGCGCGGGCCTTGCCGACCGACGGCACACGCACGGTGGCCGGCGGCGGCTCGATCCGGCGCCTGGCCTTCGATGCCACGATCGACGGCCCCGTCGTGGGCCCCCGCGTCGCCGCGAAGCTCGACCTGGAGGATGCGGAGCTGCCTTCCGGCCGCGTTGGCCGGGCGGAGGCGACGTTCACGGCGACGCCGCGCGGGCCGGCCGGCAATACCCGCGCGCAGATCGCTCTCGTCGGCGACGCGCGCGCTACCGGCCTCGCGCCGTCCGACCCGGCCCTCGCCAGGGCGCTGGGCGAGACGCTGACCCTGCGGCTGCGCGGCGCGAGCGATGCCGACGGCGTCATCGGCTTCGAGACGCTGCGCCTCGATGCCGGGACGGTTCGGGCCGATTTCACGGGCCGCGCAGGGTCCCGGATCCTCGACGGACGGCTCGCCCTGGAAGCCCCGGATCTCACGCGTTTCGGCCGGCTCGCCGGCCTCGACCTGCGCGGCGCCGTCTCCGGCTCCGCCCGCTTGACCGGTAATCCTGCCCAGAGCCTGGTCGAAGCCGCTACTGAACTTGCCGCCACGAATTTCGGCACCGGCATCGCCCCCCTCGACGGCGCTTTCGGTGGCCGTGCAACGGCGCGGGGCACGATCCTGACCCGTCCTGCCGGCGGCTACGGCTTCCGCGACCTGCGCATCGAGGGCGCGCATGTGTCGGCCCGGCTCGACGGGACCGCGACGGTGCGCGAGGCGGCGATCGATCTGACCGCTACGCTTCCGGACCTGAAACGCCTCGACAGCCGCCTGACCGGACGCGCCGATCTCACCGGCCGCCTCGGCGGCACGAGCGAGCGCCCGGACCTCACCGCCGCGCTCGCGGTCGCGAACGCCACGATGCTGGACCGACCGGTGCCGCGCTTGGCCATCCGCATCGACGCCCGGGACATTGCCGGGCTCGTCGACGCCCGGCTCGACCTCGACGGCGACATCGCCGGCCGGCCGGCGCGGGGCGGCCTGCGCCTCGCCCGCATCCAGGCCAGCGGCTGGCAGCTGTCGGACGTCGATCTCGGTGTCGGGTCGGTCAAGCTGCGCGGCGCGCTGGGCCTGGACGCGGAGAATCGTGCCGCCGGCCGGCTCGCCCTGACCGCCGCCAACCTGGACGACCTGTCGCCGCTCGTCCTGACGCGTCTGGCGGGCGACATCGACGCGCAGGTCTCGCTCGCTGTACGCGACGGCGCGCAGGACGCGGCGATCCGCGCGCGCGGCCGCTCCCTGCGCGTCGGGGACACGCGAATCGAGATACTGGACGCCGACCTCGCCGGCACCGCGCTGAGAACCCGGCCCGCCATCGCCGGCTCGGCCTCGGTCGAGCGGGCTGTCATCGCCGGCGAGACGGTGTCGCGCATCCGTTTCGATGCGCGGCGCGACGGCGCGGCGAGCGAACTGACCTTGTCCGCCGATGCGCGGGGCTTCGACCTCTCTCTTGCCGGCCGTCTCTTGGCGGAGGCGACGCCGCGGCTCGACCTGTCCCGGCTCGAGGCGCGCCGGGCGGGCAAGCGGGTCACCCTCGTAAAACCGGCATCCATCGCCTTCCCCGACGAAGGCATCCGCCTGTCCGGCGTCGCGCTCGCCCTCGACGGCGGGCGGCTGGAGGTCGACGGCCTCGTCGGCGAAAGCCTCGACCTGACACTGGCGGCGATTCGCGTACCGCTCGGCATCGCCGAGCTGGTCCAGCCCGGCCTCGGCCTCTCGGGCACGCTCGACGCCACGGCGACCGTCACCGGCACCCGTTCGGCGCCTCGCGGCGATTGGCGCCTCGCCATCGCCGGCCTCTCGGCACCGGCCCTGCGCGGTAACGGCGTTCCCGCGCTGACCGTCACCGGCGACGGCCGCCTGACGGATGGCCGCTCGAGCCTCGACCTGCGGATCCAGGGCGGCCGCGCCGTCGACCTCCGGGCAACCGGCTCGGTGCCGGTCGCGGGCGGCGATCTCGACATCGACGTCGCCGGCCAGGTCGACCTCGCTCTGGCCAACGCGACGCTGGGGATCAGCGGTCGCCGGGCTTCCGGGCTCGTCCGGATCGACGCCGATATCGGCGGAAAGCTGGACGAACCCCGGATCGAGGGCAGCGCCACGCTCTCGGGCGGCACGTTCACGGACGCGGAGCTCGGCCTTGCGCTCGATGCGATAGACCTCCGGCTCGTCGCCCGCGGCGATACGATCGTCATCGAGCGCGCCTCCGCCCGTACGCGGAACGGTGGAACGCTGTCCGCGAGCGGACAGGTGGTGAACAGTCCTGTCCGTGGAATGCCCGGCCGCATCCGGGTGACGGGGCAGGGCGCCCAGATCGTCGCGTCCAGCCTCGCCACCGCGGTGGCGAATCTGTCCCTCGACATCAACGGTCCGCTCCTGCGCCGGCCTGTCATATCCGGCCGGATCGACTTCACGGCGCTGGACGTGACGATCCCCGAGCGCCTGCCCCAGACGACGCGTCCTTTGCAGAACGTGCGGCACGTCTCCCCGCCGCCCCAGGTCCGTGCGAAGCTGGCCCGTGACGCCCGGGCCCGCGCCCGGCAGGGACGGGCGCCCGCTTTCGACGCAGTGCTCGACCTGGCCTTATCTGCGCCGAATCGGATCTTCGTGCGCGGCCGCGGCGTGGACGCCGAACTCGGCGGCCAGCTCCGGCTGACCGGTACGCTCTCGTCCCCGCAGCCCGTGGGCGCCTTCGACCTCAGGCGTGGCCGGCTCCAGATCGGTGGGCAGCGGCTCGATTTCACCCGGGGGCGGCTGGCCTTCACGGGCACGCTTGCCCCCGAGCTCGATTTCCTGGCGGAAACGCGGGCGGGCGACGTGACCGCGCGGATCGGCGTGAGCGGACCGGCGGATGAACCGGTCTTCGCCTTCACCTCCGAACCGTCCCTGCCGCCGGACGAGGTCCTGTCCCGGCTGCTTTTCGCCAAGGCATCCGGCGGACTGTCCGCCGGCCAGGCCTTGCAGCTTGCCCAGGTGGCGGCTCAGTTTTCCGGCGGCAGCGGCGGTGACGCGTTCGAGCGCCTGCGCCGTTCGTTGGGCGTCGACAGCCTGGACATCTCTCTCGGCGCCAGCGGCAGCCCCGCTGTCGGATTGTCCCGCGCGATCAGCGACCGGGTGAGCGTCGGCGTTAAGGCCGGTGCCACGCCCGAGGAAACCGGCGTCTCCATCGACGTGGACGTGACCCGCCGGATCCGGATCCAGGGCGAAGTCACCGGAAACGGCTCCACCGGAATCGGGATCGGCGCTGAGTGGGAGTACTGATCGCCGACCCCATCCGTGAGGGGGCGCCCTGACGCGCGTTGATTCCGCCGGCCGGCTCCGGGAGGTCCGCTCTTTGGGGCAGAATCGGGCAACTGCCCGAATGAGCGGTACCGTCCGGCGGATCGCGGCCTCGCCGGCATGGTTTAGAAAGTCTTTACGTTTCAAGCCGTTACCCGCGTACCTTGGTGCCGTCTTCGTGGCGTTTGTGCAACACGACCCTGAAAACGCCCCCGAGATGCCTCGTTTCAGGCATCCCGCGGTTGATCGGAAGGCTTCGCTGGATATGGTGACGGTGCGACGGGGGCGTCCCGGTCGTACCGCTTTGCGCAACTCCTTGAGGGAGGGAGCGTGAAGACCGGGAAAAGGGAAGGCTTACGGGTGGGCCAGAGGTCCGGCCCGCCAAGTTAAAACCCGCTCCCGATAGGGTCTCGAAACTTTGGAGGTCAATATGAAGCTCGTGAAGAGCCTTCTCCTCGGTTCGGTGGCGGGTATCGCCGCTGTCGCCGGGGCTCAGGCTGCGGATCTTCCGTCGAAGAAGGCCGCGCCGGTTGAGTACGTTCGCATCTGCTCCGCTTACGGCGCAGGCTTCTTCTACATCCCGGGCACCGACACCTGCCTTCGCGTTGGTGGTCGTGTCCGCGCCGAGTATCGTTGGCAGGAGGCCTTCGGCCGCGCTGACAACGCCACCGGCTTCCGCGCTCGCGGTCGTCTGAACATCGACGCCCGTACGCAGACCGCCTACGGCACCCTGCGCACGTTCTTCCGCTACGAGCTGACGGGCAACCGCGGCGTGTACGGCGCCGAGACGTCGGTTCTCGACAAGGCCTTCATCCAGTTCGCTGGCATCACGGCCGGTCGCGCTCAGTCGTTCTTCGACTTCTACGCGCACGACTATGACTGGCGCGCTGACCTGCGCGCGTCCGACGTGACGACGCAGAACCTCCTCGCATACACCGCCACGTTCGGCGGCGGCTTCTCGGCCACGATCTCGATCGAGGACCAGACGCAGCGTCAGACGGCGGCCGCTGGCTTCGCCAACGTGATCGCCTATGGCGGCACCCGTATGCCCGACATCGTCGCGAATCTCCGCGTCGACCAGGCCTGGGGTTCGGCTCAGATCGCCGGTGCTGTGCATCAGCTCTTCGCCACCAACCGCACGCCGGCTGGTAACTTTGTCGACACCGAGTATGGCTTCGCCCTTACCGGTGGCGTGAAGATCAACCTGCCGATGCTCGCGGCTGGCGATGCCCTGTGGCTGCAGGCTTCGTACTCCGAAGGCGCTCTGTCGTATGTCGGCGGCGCTCCGAACAACTTCGGCGGCGTTCTCATCCGTCACGCGGATGCCTATGTCGACGCGTTCGGCAACGTGAAGAAGACGAAGGCCTACGCGATCGCGGGTGCCTTCCTGCACTACTGGACCCCGTCGGTTCGCCAGGCCCTGTTCGCGTCGTACGCTCGTTATGACTACGCCGCCTCGGTCGAGACCCCGGTCAATGCCCTCGGCATCGCTCCGGCGCTCGCCGTTCGCGACACCAGCGAGTGGAAGGTCGGCACGAACCTGATCTGGTCGCCGGTCCGTGACTTCGACATCGGCGTCGAGGTGTTCTACACCCACGTTGACCCGAAGGGCCGTCAGTTCACCAACAACCCGAACCAGCTCGGTACGGTTGCGGTTGGTGCTGAGGACCAGTTCGACGTCCGCCTGCGCTTCCAGCGCGACTTCTGATCTCTTCACAGAGGTCTGAGTTCGGAAACCCCGGCCGAAAGGCCGGGGTTTTTCGTTTGGACTTTCGCCACATCTTTCGGCGTCTACGCTCTGCCGGCGCACTATCGAAGCTGAAAAAAGCATCATTTACGCGCTCAAAAAATAATCAAAATGCTTAAGTAGACGTCAATCGAATACTTGGACACATATGTAATGTGTTGGAATCATCACAGTCATGAACTTGCTTCACCGCACAGGCGCGCAAATGTCATGATATTGTTGCGACGCACCATGCCTTCGTTATCTTCATCCTGACCCTCGGTAACGGGGCTGGCCCCATAGCGGGAGATAGGGCATGGGTTTCGGACGTTCGTTTCTTCTGGCTTCCTTTACGGTAATGGCGCCGGCCGCCGCGATGGCCGCTGACCTGCCGTCGCGCAAGGCGGCCCCGGTCGAGTATGTGCGGATCTGCTCCGCGCACGGCGAGGGCTTCTTCTATATCCCCGGCACGCAGACCTGCATCCAGATCGGCGGGCGCGTTCGCGCCGAGTATCGCTATGTCGATCCCAAGGGTGCGTTCCCCGGCCTCGGCCGTGGCAACGATGCCATCGGCTTCCGCGCGCTCGGCCGTCTGAATATCGATGCCCGTACCGCGACAGCTTACGGCACGCTGCGGACCTTCATCCGCTATGAGCTCACGGGCGACCGGGGCAATTACGGCGCGCCGGGCTTCTCGGTGGTCGACAAGGCGTTCATCCAGTTCGCTGGCATCACCGCCGGCCGCGTCCAGTCCTTCTTCGATTTCTATGCCAATGACTGGAACTACTCGACCGGCATCCTCGGCGGCTTCGGCTCCGATTCCGGCAACAGCAACGTGCTCGCCTACACGGCGACCTTCGGTGGCGGCTTCTCGGCGACGATCTCGCTGGAAGATCCCACGATCCGCGAGGTGAACTCGGTGGTCGGCTATGCCCGCGCCGGCACGCGCGCGCCGGATGTCGTCGGTAACCTTCTGTATGAAGGCACCTGGGGTACCGCCCAGCTTTCGGCCGCGGTCCACCAGCTCCGGTCGCGGACAATCGTACCGGGCGGCTCTTTCGCGGACACCGAGTATGGCTTCGCCATCCAGGCCGGCACGAAGATCAACCTGCCCATGCTCGCCGCCGGCGACGTGCTGTGGCTCCAGGCCGCCTACGCAGACGGCGCGCTCAGCTATCTCGGCGTCACCGGCAACCTCGCCGCCGGCAAGGTCGGCACCTTCGCCACCGACGCTCTCGTCATCGGCAATGGTCTGTCCACCACCAAGGGCTGGAGCGCCACCGCGGCCTTCACCCATTACTGGACGCCGACCGTCCGGTCGTCGATCCTCGGCAACTACACCTATATCGACTATTCCCGCCTTGCCGCGGCCGTCGCAGTCGATACCCGGGTGATCACGGGCGTCGTCCAGACGGTGTGGTCGCCGGTGGCGAACTTCGATATCGGCGTCGAACTTGCCTATTCCAAGCTCGATCCCAAGGGCGTGCAGGTCATCCTGCCGCAGGTCGTCAAGGGTTCGGATGACATCCTGGAAGCCCGCCTTCGCTTCCAGCGCGACTTCTGACGAAACGCCCCCGTCAGGATCGGGAAACCCCGGCCTTGCGCCGGGGTTTTCTTTTGCCTGCGTCCGAGGATCAGGCCGCGTTGTCGCAGCGGGCGATGAAGCGCTGGATGCGCCCCACCACGTCGCGACCGCTGAGATGCGGGGCGTGGCCCTGGTCGGGCACGGTGTAGGCATCGAGCGTTGGGTGCCGCTCGGCCATGACCCGGACCGTTTCCTCGCTCAGGAGGTCGGAATTCTGTCCGCGCAGGACGAAGACCGGCACGGCCTTCAGGCCGTCGAAGAACGGCCATAGCACGGGCAGGGGGCGTTCCAGGTCGAGCGATTTCAGCGGTTTCATCAGGGCCGGATCGTAGTCCGGCTTGAGCGTCGCGCCCTCCTGCTTCCAGGTCAGGCGTGCATAGGCGTCCCAGTCCGCATCGCTCATCCGCGTGAACTGAGCGCTGAAGAGCGTCTTGAGGATCGCGACGGCTTCTTCGTAGCTTCGCGGCGCCGGCATCTTGCCGACATAGCCGCGGATTCGGATAAGGCCCTTCGTCTCGACCACCGCGCCGATATCGTTGAGCACGGCGCCGGCGATCGCCGCGGGGCGCGCTGCCGCCATCGCCATCGTGATGATGCCGCCGCGGGAGGTGCCGACGAAGACAGCCCGCTCGATGCCGAGCGCCGTCATGATCTGCGTCACGTCGCCGAGCTCGACCTTGACATCGTAATTGGTCCACTTGCGGTCGTAGTCCGACCGGCCGCGGCCGCGATAATCGGGGGCGATCACCCGGCGCGGACGGCGCGCGTCCCCGGCGAGCGCCAGAGCGAGTTCGTGGAAGTCGCCGCTCGAGCGCGTCAGACCGGCCAGGCAGATCACAGGTAGCGCGTCCGCATTGCGCGGGCCGTAATCGCGGACATGAAGACGCAGGCCGTCCGCCGCCGTCACGAAGATGCTGTCATAGGTCTCCACGAAGGCCTGCCCCGCTTGCCTGGTTGCGCCTCGGCGCGACCCTAGCGCGAACGCGCACCGAATTGCAGGTCCGCTTCCGACATGACCACGCGGTGGCCGTGAAGCCGGTGGCGATAGACCTTCAGGTTCTCCATCACCCGCTGCACGTAATTGCGCGTCTCGCCGAACGGAATGCGCTCGATCCAGTCGACCGGATCGACCTTGCCGTCCCGCGGGTCGCCATAGAGCTTGACCCATTTGCGCACGTTGCCGGGCCCGGCATTGTAGGATGCGAAGGTCAGGACGTAGTTGCCGCGCCAGTCGCGCATCAGGTCGGCCAGATGGGCCGCCCCGATCGTGGCGTTGTAGGTGCCGTCGCGGGTCAGCCGGTCGAGCTCGAACTTCACGCCGAGCTGGCGGGCCGTTGCCGCCGCCGTCGCCGGCATGAGTTGCATGAGGCCCCGTGCGCCCGCATGGGACTGGGCGTCGATGGCAAAGGCGCTTTCCTGCCGGGCGATGGCGAAGACCATGGCCGGATCGACCGCGCCGGCCACCGGCACCTCCGGCACGCCGAAAGTGGGGAAGGCGGCCTCGTCGAGGGCGAAGCCCCGTTGCGTGGCGATCTTGCCGATCGCCAGCGTCACCTTGGCGTCCTGCTGGCGCCGGGCGATCGTGGCCAGCGCAGCGAGTTCCTCTTCCGTCTCCAGGCCTTGCGCGAGGTCGCGGTAGAGCATGTCGAGGCTGTCCTCGGCGCCCGCCGCGCGCAGGCGGTGCAGCGCCTGGATAGGCCGCCGCGCCGAGAAAGCAGCAAGCTCCGGCCCGTCGAGCTGCCGCGCGGCCCGGATCGCGGTTTCCGGCAGGCCGAGCCGGCCGCGGGCGAGCTGTCCGTAATAGGTGATGCCGGCGTCGGCCGCCTTGGCATAGGCGGCGAGGGCGTCAGGCATCCGGTCGTCGGCCTCGGCCGCGCGCCCGAGCCAGTAATCCACCCGCGCCGTGGAGATCGGCGTCGAGGCGGCAAGATCGGCAGCCGCGAAATGGCGCGCCGCGTCGCCGGCGCGGTTGAGGAACTGCAGGGCGACCCAACCGGAGAAGAATTCGGCCTCCACCAGGTTGGCCGCGCTCTGCGCCGTGTGGCCCTTCAGGAGGTCGTAGGCGAGCTGCGGCTTGCCCTCGTCCAGCAGCTCACGGGCGAGATAGCGCCGCTCCTGCCACCAGCCGTCGCCGACCGACGGATCGGCCTTGGCCGGCACCAGCTCCTTCGCAGCGGCCTCGTGCTCGCCCTTGCGGCGTAGGAACTGCGCGCGGGCGAAGCGATAGGCAGGCTCGGCACGCAGCGAACTCGGCACCGCGCCGAGCGCCTTCTCCACGGCCTTCCCGCCGCCGCGCCCGGCGGCGATCCGGGCCTTGGCGAGCAGCGTGTAATCGTCGCCGGCGCGCGCCGCGGCGCGCAGCGCCGAGCCCGACGAGCCGCGGAAGATCAGCATCTCGGACCGCAGATGGTGCTCGCGCCGGCCAATCTCCTCGCCATAGACGGCGAGAATTCGCTCCTCGATCCCGTCGCTCAGGGGCTCGGTCAGCCAGGCCGCCCGGGCGAGCCCGGCGCCGCGGCCGCGATCGATGCCGGCCAGCGCGAGGGCCAGCGCGACGCGTCCGGCTCCGGTCTGCGGCTCCCGCCATTGAAAGAAGGCGCGCACCTCGGCGGGCGCGGCGCGCTCCCACAGGAGCCGTTCCTCCAGCCTGCGCTCCAGCATCGCCCGGCCGGGCCAGTCCGGCTGGGCCGCGAGGAAGGCCCGGATCCGCTCCGACGACACGGCGTTGAAGCGTACCGCCATCGCCTCCAGGAGCGCCCGTTCCACCGGATCGGCGAAGCGGGCGGCCAGCCGGTCACCGGTGGCGACATCCCGGCTGCGATAGGAATCGAGCGCGGCGCGCAGGCTCGTGCCCTCCGCCTTGAGCTGCGCGAGGATTGTGGCGCCCGCGTCGCCCACCGGCGGCACGCTGATCGCGATCGCGACATCGCCTTGGGCCCGCGCGGACACGACGGTCAGGCCGGCCAGGGCTGCGGCGGCGGCGAATGTCAGCCAGCGATGCATCGCACCTCACGAATCGGTCGGGCGGGCTGCGATCAGGATCGCGCCGACCGCTGACGGAACACTTAAGTCGGCATCCGCGCCCGGCATCCCCATAATGGCGTGCTTTGCGCGAGCCGGCGAGACCGGATATGACAGGCGCCCCGCAAGCGGCCTCGCGCTTTATGCGCAGAGCCGGGCGTCTTTATGGCCGCCGAACAGACACAGACAGGGCAGGCGCGATGGCTCGCGTTGAGTTCAAGGGTTCGATTACGGCGCTCGTCACCCCCTTCCGGGACGGCGCGCTGGACGAGGCTGCGTTCCGCGACCTCGTCGCCTGGCAGATCGAGAGCGGCACGCGCGGCGTCGTGCCCGTGGGCACGACGGGCGAGAGCCCGACGCTCTCCCATGACGAGCACAAGAAGGTGGTGGAATGGAGCGTGGCGGAGACGAAGGGCAAGGCCTTCGTCATCGCCGGTGCCGGGTCGAACAACACGATCGAGGCCGTCGACCTCGCCCGCCATGCGGAGAAGGCCGGCGCCGATGCCGTCCTCGTGGTCACGCCCTACTACAACAAGCCGACGCAGGAAGGGCTCTACGCGCACTTCAAGGCGGTGAACGACGCCATCGGCATCCCGATCATCATCTACAACATCCCGCCGCGCTCCGTGGTGGACATGTCGGTGGAGACGATGGCGCGGCTCTTCGCCTTGAAGAACATTGCCGGGGTCAAGGACGCCACCGGCAATCTTGCCCGCGTCTCCCAGCAGCGCCACGCGATGGGGCCGGATTTCATCCAGCTCTCCGGCGAGGACATGACGGCGCTCGCCTTCAACGCCGCCGGCGGCCAGGGCTGCATCTCGGTCGTCGCCAATGTCGCCCCGCGCCTGTGCGCCGACCTGCAGGAGGCGACCCTCGCCGGCGATTATGCCAGCGCGCTCGCCATCCAGGACCGCCTGATCCCGCTCCATGCGGCCATCTTCCAGGAGCCGGGCGTCGCCGGCGCCAAGGCCGGCCTGTCCATGCTCGGCCGCGTGCGCGACGAGGTCCGCCTGCCGCTCATGCCGGCCACCGACACGGCGAAGGCCGCGATCCGCGATGCCATGGTGCATGCGGGCGTCCTGAACGGCTGAGCCATGGTCAAGGACGTCAAGGGTGTCGGCAAGGTCGTTGCCGACAACCGCAAGGCCCGCTTCAGCTACGAGATCCTCGACACATTCGAGGCGGGCCTCGTCCTGACCGGGACGGAGGTGAAGTCCCTGCGTACCGGCAAGGCGACCATCGCCGAGTCCTATGCGGGAGCGGACGGCGACGAGCTCATGCTCATCAACGCCAACATCCCGGAATATCTGGAAGCCAACCGCTTCAACCACGCGCCGCGCCGGCCCCGAAAGCTGCTGCTCCATCGCAACCAGATCAACAAGCTGCTCGGCGCGATCCAGCGCGAGGGCCTGACGCTGGTGCCGCTGCGGCTTTATTTCAACGAGAAGGGCCGCGCCAAGATCGAGATCGGGCTCGCCCGCGGCAAGAAGCTCCACGACAAGCGCGAGACCGAGAAGACCCGCGACTGGCAGCGCGACAAGGCCCGCCTCCTGCGTCAGAAGGGCTAGGCCGGCGCTCGTCTTTTCCTGTCGTCCCCGCTCAGAGCGCTGTCGGGCGCGCAGGGGAAGGGGATCCATGAGGGCCCTGCCATCGAGCTTCACTATCTCCCGCCCCCCACCCCTGCCCCTCCCCCCTGCGGGGAGGGGAAGACGCGTGGAAGCCTCCGGCCGCGCTGGCGCGTCGGGTGATGTGAGGGGTAGGCGGAGCGCCGGCAGGCGCGTTAGGCGATACCATCCATGTCC
>JAIXTM010000019.1 GCA_027483945.1 Hyphomicrobiales bacterium
ATCGAGCGGCTGGCGACCGAGATCCGGCATCTCCAGCGCACCGAGGTCTACGAGGCCGAGGAATATTTCTCGCCGGGCCAGAAGGGCTCGTCGGCCATGCCGCACAAGCGCAACCCGGTCCTCACCGAGAACCTCACCGGCCTTGCCCGCATGGTCCGCGCCTTCGTGACGCCGGCGCTGGAAAACGTCGCCCTCTGGCACGAGCGGGACATCTCCCATTCGTCCGTGGAGCGGATGATCGGGCCCGACGCCACCGTCACGCTGGATTTCGCGCTGGCGCGCCTCACCGGCGTCGTCGACAAGCTCCTGATCTATCCCGAGAACATGCGCCGCAACATGGACCGCCTCGGCGGGCTGCATAATTCGCAGCGCGTGCTGCTCGCCCTCACGCAGAAGGGCGTCTCCCGCGAGGACAGCTACCGGCTCGTCCAGCGCAACGCCATGAAGGTCTGGGAGCAGGGGGCCGACTTCCTCACCGAGCTGAAATCCGACCCGGAGGTCACCGGCCGCCTCTCCCCCGCCGAGCTCGCCGAGATGTTCGACGAGGGCTACCATTTCAAGCACGTGGACACGATCTTCGCCCGGGTGTTCGGCGAGGCGTGACGCCATCCGAATGGTATGAGGCAGGGCATGCTCGCCGAACTCGCCCTCCTCGCCACCACGCGCACCAGCCCCGCTTTGCGGCGCATTGGGCTGGTCGCGGACGGCGTGAGGCTGTGGTCGCGGCGGCGGCGCTGCCTGCGCGAATGGCAGGCCCACGAGGCCCATTGCCACGGTGTCGTACTGAAGGCGCTGGAAGGCCTGCCGCGCCGGCGCAAGGTCGTCGTCCTGGGCTCGGGTCTGGTGCGGGACGTCCCGGTCGAAGCGCTCGCCGCCGCCTTCCGCGAGGTCGTGCTGGTCGATGCGGTGCATCTTCCCGTCACGCGCTGGCGCCTGCGGCATGTGCCGGGCCTGCGCTTCGTCACCGCCGACATTGCCGGCATCGCAGACTGGCTCGTCGGCTCTGCCAAGACGCGGGCGGACGCCCTCGCCGCCTGGCGCGACGACCGCGAGGTCGATCTCGTCATCTCCGCCAACCTGCTCTCGCAGCTTCCCATCGGCCCGGAAAGCTGGGCCGAGGACCATCCGGATCAGTCGCTCGTGCCGCCCGCGACTCTCGCCCGCGCCCTTGTCGGCTGGCATATCGACGACTTGGCCCGTTTCACCGCCCGCGTCTGCCTGCTGACCGACACCGAGCAGCGGGAATACGATGCCGGCGGCACGCTCATCGACCGCACGGACCTGCTGCGCGGTCACGAGCTTCCGGCCCCCGACACCGCCTGGGACTGGACCATCGCGCCGGACGGCGAGGCCGGGCGCGGCGTCACCCTCGTCCACGCCGCCCGCGGCTATGCCGATTTCGGCCATGCGCTGGGCGCATGAGCCGGTGCGATTGCGGCGCACGAGGCCCGTGCCTAGATAGGCGCCTCCCCCCTCGGGATGACAGCCATGAAGACCACCGATCTCGACATCCTCCTCGTGCCCGGCCTCGGCAATTCCGGTCCGGACCATTGGCAGAGCCGGTGGGAGGAGAAGCTCTCCACCGCCCGCCGCATCGAGCAGGCGGACTGGGAGCGGCCGTCGCTGGCGGACTGGACCGCCCGGATCGTCGACGGAGCGCGTCAGGCGCAGCGTCCGGTCGTCTTCATCGCCCATTCGCTCGGCGCGCTGGCGCTCGCCCATGCGGCGCCGGCCTTGGCGGACGTGGACGTGCGCGGAGCCTTCCTCGTCGCGCCGCCATCCGCGCGTGCGCTGCTGATGCTGGAGGAGGTGGATCGCGCCTTCGCGCAGGTCCCGCGCGATCCGCTGCCCTTCCCGTCCGTGCTCGTCGCCAGCCGCAACGACGACTTCGCGAGCTTCGACGAAACGGCGGACCTCGCCCTTGCCTGGGGCTCGGCGCTGGCGGATGCGGGCGAGTCCGGGCACGTCAATTCCGCGTCCGGCCACGGCCCGTGGCCGGAGGGGCTGATGCGCTTTGCCGGCTTCCTCAAGGGGCTTGGGAAGGCTCCAGCCTGACCTGCGCCGAGCCGGCATTGTTGGCGTAGAACAGGTCCGTCACGACGGGCAGCGGCAGCAGCGCGTCGTTGACGAACAGGTAGGCCGGCCCGCTGGCCGGCGCGACGAAGCGCGCGCTGAACGTGCCGTCGGCATCCCGCATCATGGCCAGCGGCAGCTCCCGGCTGCCGCCCTGGCCGATGCGGATCACCGGCTGCATCCAGCGCGCGCCAAGGTCCCGCCGCAGCGGGACGCCGAGCGCCATGAGCCGGGTCGCATCGCCGTCCGCAAGGCCCAGCGGGCTCGCCGGAATACCGCCATCGGACCAGTCCTGCGTAACCCTCAGGCGCAGTGTGTAGCTGCGGCCCGCTTCCAGCGCGACGCCGAGCGGCGCGCATCGCGCCCTTGTATCGAAGGACGTGGCGGGCGCTGCAGACGGCGCCGGGCAGACGAGCCCCAGCGACGAACCCGCCGCCAGAAGCACCCGCGCGGCGATGGCGCCTCCCGCATAGACCAACGCCAGGGCGCAGAGGAACGGCACGATCCACTGGTGCAGCGCATAGAACACGCCGCGATAAAGCCGGCGCGTGCGCAGCCACTGGATGAAGCCGCCCAGCACGGGCTGCGGCGGCACGGAGGCCGGCTCGCCGGTCCGGATCCGGCTCCAGACGATGCGCAGCCCGTCGCGAATGCGCTGCTCCAGCGACAGGCCCCACAGCATGAACAAAGCGATGAGCGCGAGCCCCGCCGCCAGCCGCTCCGGCATCGCGCGGAAGGCGTCGAGCCACGGCTTGGCAAGGCCCGGGAGGAAACCCGCGACGAGATCGACGGCAGGAATGAGGAAGGCGAAGGCGCTTCCGTGCCCGCCGCCGGGCGGCGGCGCCATCAGCGGCATCGCCGCCAGGAACAGGGAAGCGAAGACCGTGAGGAAATACGCCACCCGCCGCAGCCAGACGTGATTCCTCACGATGTCCTGCGAGGAGGCGCGGCGATACCGATCTTCGGGCGTCTCGTAGGCGAGGCTGACGATGTCGCCCGCCTCCGTCACCACCTGGTAGTCCATGGGGATCGAGAGTGGCGCGTAGCCGTCGGTGCCTCCGACGATCCGGCGGAAGACGCTGTCGTGGATCTTGGGCGCCGGCGCGAAGGCGATCCGCACCGCCTCGTCCCGCTGCGAAGCGTTGGCGATGTCGCGCACCAGGGCAGGCCGGCGCGGATCGGCCGCGTAGAGGCTGTCGAGGTCGCGCGGCCGGTAGCGGTAATAGGCGCCGAGCCCGGCTCGGGAATTGGCAAGCCGCGCCAGCGGATCGGCCTGCACGGCGAAGGCAGCCTGCGCCTCGGGCCGCACGCTGAGCCCGTAAACCGCCGCGCGGTCGATCATCCATCGCAGCGAGACGAAGGCGAGCCCGTCCTCCGCATAGCCGCCGCCCACATTGGCGTGCATGCCCGTGAACCAGACCTGCGTCAGCCATTCCCGGTCGATCGGCGCGCTGGCGGTCTCGGGCGGCTGCCAGTCCTCGGGCGGGACGGCATCGTCCGCCCAGAGCACGGGCCAGAAGGCGTGGCGCTCGTCGTCCAGCGCCAGCGCGTGAACCGCCCTGTTGATCCGGATCGACGGATAGCGGTCCGGCATCGAGAGCGGCCAGATCCAGAAATCGATGCCGCGGACCAGTTCCTCGATCGGCCCGCCATAAGCGGCCACCGTGTCCCAGACGCCCACGAAATGGATCGGCACGTCCGTCCGGCGCGGCACGTCCTCATAGGCGCGGATGCCGCGGAGGCGCCGCCACAGGCCGATCAACCCGTCGCGGACTTTCCGGGCGAGGAACACCAGCACCATCGTCACGTCGAAATCAGTCGGCCGGGCCCGCAAGGCCCGGTAGGCATCGGCCGCATAGCGCCTCAGGTCGCCCTCGCCCATGAGCCCGGACAGGACACCCTGCCACGCGATCAGCCCCGCCAGGACCCGCACGGTGAAGGCACCCCGGCTGAAGCCGAACAGGAAGATCCGGTCCCCCGGCCGGTAATTGCGGCACAGGAAGACGTAGAGGTCGATGACGTTGCGCTTCAGCCCGAAGCCGAAGATGCCGCCCAGGATCGCGAAAAGCCGGAACGAGGAGGTGCCCACCCCGTCCCCGTAATGGACGATCTGCCGGTCGGATCGCTCCAGCGCTTCGTAAAGCCGGAACACGTTGGTGCGGAACAGCGCGCTCGAACTGTTTCCGGTCCCGTCCGACAGGAGCACGATGTTGCGCCCCGCGCTGCTCGCGTCCGGCATGCCCCAAGCCCCCCGGCTGAAATGCCTTGTCTTCAATGGCCTCAGCCTGCGCCCGCCCGCTGCGGCGATCAAGCCGAACCTGTCCAAACTGTCATGTTCCGGACATCGTAACGGAAGCGGCAGGGGTGCATCGTTTCGCTATCGGTTGCTGAACCCGAAGGACGACCATCATGAACCGCATCCTGCTTGCCACCACCGCGGCCCTGATCGCCGCCGGATCGAGCTTCGCCATCGCCCAGAATGCCGGCCCTGCACCCGGCGCGGGTCCCGCTCCGGGCGGCCCCGGCGGACCGCGCATGGAGCGCCTGACCAAGGAGGACATGGCCTCCCTCGTTGATGCCCGCATCGCCGCGATCCAGGCCGGCATGAAGTTCACCGCCGAGCAGCAGAAGCTCTGGCAGCCCGTCGAGGCGCTCATCCGCAAGACTGCCGCCGACCGCGCCACGCGCTTCGAGGAGATGCGCGCACGACGCGAGGCGATGCAGTCCATGACGCCCGAGCAGCGCCGCGAGCGTATGCGCGAGCGGACGACCGAACGCCGCGACTTCGGCGAGCGCCTGGACCGCATGGGCGAGCGCGCCACCGCGATGAAGGCCTTCGCCGACACGGTGAAGCCGCTCTATGCCTCGCTCGACGAGCGCCAGAAGCGCCTCTTTCCGGTGCTGATGCGCCCGGCCGGCGGCCGCCACATGGCCGGCTGGCACAGCGGCCGCGGCGAGCATCGCGGCTGGGGCGGCCATCACGGCCACCATCGCGGCGAGCGCCTCTGACGACACTCACGGGATCGGCGACGCCGCCGGTCCCGATCTCTCCGAGACCCCGACTTTTACCCGCCCGGCAACGGGCGGGTTTTCTTTCGCTGTCATCCCCGGCGAGCGAAGCGAGGAAGAGGATCCAGAAAAAGCCGGGCGTAGAATGCGCTGGCAGGCATCGTTCTGGATCCCCTTCCCCTCCGCTTCGCTCCGGCCGGGGATGACAGCAGCGCAGAAACAATGACCCAACGAAAAAGGCCGCCCGGAGGAGCGGCCTTTTCCCATTCCGGCAGTCCGGAACCGATCAGCGCGAGTAGAACTCGATGACCAGGTTCGGCTCCATCTGCACCGGGTACGGGACCTCGGAGATGGACGGGACGCGGGTGTACTTGGCGACCATCTTGGAATGGTCGGCCTCGATGTAGTCCGGCACGTCGCGCTCGGCGAGGCCGACCGACTCCAGCAGCACGAGGAGCTGCTTGGACTGGTCCTTAACCTCGATCACGTCGCCGGGCTTCACGAGGAAGCTCGGGATGTTCACGCGGCGCCCGTTGACCTTGACGTGGCCGTGGTTGACGAACTGGCGCGCGGCGAACGGGGTCGGCGCGAACTTGGCGCGGTAGACCACGGCGTCCAGGCGGCGCTCCAGCAGGCCCACCAGGTTCTCGCCGGAATCGCCCTTCAGGCGGATCGCCTCGGCGTAATAGCGGCGGAACTGCTTCTCGGTGATGTTGGCGTAATAGCCCTTGAGCTTCTGCTTGGCGCGCAGCTGCGTGCCGAAGTCGCTCATCTTGCCCTTGCGGCGCTGGCCGTGCTGGCCCGGGCCGTATTCGCGCTTGTTCACGGGGCTCTTCGGGCGGCCCCAGATGTTCTGGCCCATACGACGGTCGAGCTTGTGCTTCGCCGCAATTCTCTTGGACATGTCGCGTATCCTCTGTTGGTACGACAGGTGAGGAACGCGCCCTCCTCTGTTCCTCTCGGAACCGACAGGACCCGGCATTGCGGGGCCACGGGTGCGCAAAACGCCGCGCGGGCCCGTCAGGACCCGCGCAGCGAGTTGTCCCTAGTGCGGCCTGCGCGGAATGTCAAACGTCAGGCCGCCGCGGCGGTGGCGAGCGGCATCGGCTCGTGCACGATGGTGGGCAGCCCCCGGGCCGCGAGCGCCCGCGCCAGTTCCACGGGCACGTGTGTCCGCCCCGTGAACAGGGCTGTTCCATGGACATGTCCATCCGGCTCGTGGCCGATCAGCGGCCCGCCGAGAAGCTGCACGACGCGGCGGGCGATGGCGGGCGCCGGATCGATATAGGCCACCGGCCAGGGCGCGACGCGCTCGATCCGGTGCCTGATCAGCGGGTAATGGGTGCAGCCCAGCACGATCGTGTCCGTCCGCCCGATGGGCGTCGTCACGAAGCAGGCCTCCACCTCGGCCAGGATGTCGGCATCGGGCGCCGGCGAGCCGGCAAGTTCGGCTTCCGCCAGGGCGGCGAGGTTGGCCGAGCCGACGAGGGTGACGAGGCAATCGTCGGCATAGGCCTTGATGAGATCGCGCGTGTAGTCGCGCTCCACCGTACCCGGCGTCGCGAGGATCGAGATGTGCCGCGTGCGCGAGGCGATCGCCGCCGGCTTGATCGCCGGCACCGTGCCAACGAAGGGCAGCGTGAACTGCGCCCGCAGATGCGGCAGGACGAGCGTGGACGCGGTGTTGCAGGCGATGACGACGATGTCGGGGGCATGCAGCGCGATAAGCCGGCCCATCACGGTCAGCACCCGCGCAACGAGCTCCTGCTCCGACAGCCTGCCATAGGGGAAGGCGGCGTCGTCGGCGGCGTAGACGATCCGCGCGTCCGGCCGTGCGCGCATGACTTCGGCGAGGACGGTGAGCCCACCGAGGCCGGAATCGAAGACGAGCACGGTCTGCGCGCGGCTTCCCGCCCCTTCCAAGGTCGGACCCGCGGCCGCGCCGGCGATCAAATGGGTGGGAGGAAGCGAATCCGTCGGCATCACCAAACCGTCCTGCCGCGCTCATCACGACAGACCGTGGTTAAATGATGGTGAGCGGCTTTTGTTCAGCCGCGCTTCAATCCGGCGACGGCGCGCGCCGCGCGCTGCCCGTCGAGCAGCGCCCCGCCCACCGTCATCGCCCCGCCTCCGGCGCTTGCCTCGCCGGCCAGGTACACGCGTTCGCCGATCGGCTCCCGCAGCGCGTCCCGGGTCGCGAGACGGCCTGGCAGTGCCAGCGAATAGGAGCCGCGGGCGAACGGGTCCGTCCACCACGGCGTCAGCCGGCCCCCGACGAAACCCTTGCGGATGTCCGAACCCGCCATGGCGACGAGCCGGTCGAGCACGTGGGCCACGGCCTCGCGCTCCCCGGCCTCGCACAGGGCCCGCGCATAGGCGCCGCCCAGCATGCCCAGCACGAGCCCCGGCTGCCCTTTATGCGCGGGCTCCAGGCTCAGGCTCCGCTCCTCGCCCCATACATCGAAATAGCCGCCGGGATTGAGCCCGCGGACCGCCTCCGGTTCGAAGGCGAGCGCGATCTTGGTCAAAGCGCCCATGGTCAGGCCGCCAATGGCGTCGCGGGTCGCGGCCGGCAAGGCCGGCTCGAAGCGGACGCCCTCCGCCGCCAGGACACCGAGCGGCACGGTCACGATGGCCCGCCCGGCGCGGATCGTGCCCTTGTCCGTCTCGACCTCGACCCGCTCGCCGGCCCAGCGAACCACGCGCGCCGGACTGTCCAGCGAGACCGGTATGCCGGCGCCGTAGCGGGCGACGAGCGTGCCGTAGCCCTCCCGCACCATCATGTTCTCGCCGGCCCAGAGCGAGTCCCAGTCGGCGAGCGAGCAACGCTCCGGCTCCTCGCCGAGGTTGAACCGCGTCAGGTTTCGCGCCGCGCGCGCCACCTGGGTGGGTGCCTCCCGCACCGCGTCTGCGAACGAGATGTCGGGCGCTCCGGCCTTGATGCGCGTATAGGCGGAGAGCGCGGAGAAGCCGCTGCCGCGCTGGGCCCGCTCTTCCGGGGTCAGCCGCGCGCCGTCCACGAACGAATCCGGCGGCCCGGTCCAGCCGCCGTCATCGGTCAGCGTCAGGCCTAGGTCGCGGGCGATGCCGATCCACGGATTGGTCTCCGACCAGTGGATGAACTGCGCGCCGGCATCGAAGGCCGGCCCGAGGCTCGCATCGGTGAAGACGCGCCCGCCGATGCGGCCGCGCGCCTCGATGACGATGACCGACAAGCCGGCTTCCCGCAGGGTGCGCGCCGCGGCAAGGCCCGCCGCGCCCGCGCCGACCACGACGACGTCCGCGTCGTTGGCTTGGGCGAAGGCCGGACGGCGCAGGAACGGCATCGCGAGCCCTGCCGCCAGGCCGGCCGCCACGCTCCGCCGCGAAATGCCCCGTTCATTGGTCATGCCACGCCCGCCCGATCCGTCCGATGCCGGCGATGCAAGCGCCAGGCCGGACTGGACAGCCCCGGCTGAACCGCCGGCGCCGCCTGCCGGAGCAGATGGTGCTCCGGCGTTGCGGTTCAATTCACACGATGGTGAGGAAAAAACGTGGCGGCGGTCAGCGGCTCGGCGAGGCGATGCCGCCGGTGGCCGGCGGCGCGTCCTTCGGGCTCTCGATCGTGAGCCGCTTCATGGGCCAGCCGTCGGTCCACAGGCCCATATCGTAGATGCGCGGATCGCGTCGGACCGACATGGCGTCTCCGCCCGCCAGGGTGCGCTCCAGCGCGATGTCGACCGTCCGCCAGATGCCGTAATGGTCGAAGGCGTCCACCTTCTGCATCTCCATCATCTGGAGATCCTGCTGCTCCTGCCGGGCCACCCACCAGCGCTCGCTCGCCTTGCGGCGGGCCTCCTCGCGGGCGGCGCGCTCGGCGGCCTTGTCCTTGTGCACGACCGGCGCGGCCGGCGGCGGCGCCTTGTTGGCATCCTCGATCCGGTCGAGGTCGTAGGCGTCGTTCGGCGCGGCCGGCGAATAATGGGCGGCGACGAGCGGCGGCTGGCCGTGATTGTCCGAGTTGATGCGGATCAGCAGGCGATGGTCCGCCTTCAGCGCCGCGGAGGCCGCGCGCAGGATGGAACGGGCGCCCGCCTCGGCGGCCACCGTGTCCCGGTCGCCGGTGATGGTGATGATGTTGACGGAAGGATCAAGCCCGACGAGGTCGGTCAGCGGCACCGCGCGCGTCTTGGCGTCGGATGGCACGCGCGTCGGCATCATGGCGAAGACGGCCCGCGGCACCGGCAGCCCGTCCGTGGCCGCCCGCGCGGCGAGGTTCGTCGCGATTACGGCGCCCGCCCCGTGGCCGATATAGGCGACCTTGGCGAGGTCCGGATTCGCGCCGGGAATGGCGTTCAGCGCATCGAGCGCGGTGCGGATGCCCTTGACGGCCTCGCCGGTCGCCTCGTTCCAGCCCGTGCCGCCGCCGGCCTCCTGGTAGCGCGGATAGACGACGATGTTGCCGCGCCGGACGAGATGCTCGATCCAGGCGCCGTACCATTTGGGCGAAACCGCGCCCCAGGCATGGACCAGCACCACGACCGGCCGCGCCTTCACGAAGGCGCCGGGCGCGTCGGCGGGACGGAACACGATGCCCTGGGCACTGCCGAAGCCGTAGGCCTTCTTCACCACGGAGGCCACGGGGTAGTCCGATCCGCCCGGCCCTTTGGCCGGCTGGCCCGGCAGGGTGGCGGCCGCGACCGGTCCGGCGGCTGGAAGCCCTAGTGCCAGCCCCGTCAGGAGCATGGCGAAAAGAGGCGAACGGGCATGGACCATGGCGCGGTCTTTCCTGAAGCACGGGCAGCGCGAAGCGGCTCCGGATTATCGCGCGGTCAAGGTAACGCAAAGATGAAGACGCGTCTCCTGGCGCAATCGGTGCGTGCGGCCTCAGGCCTCTTCGGCAGACGCGGTCTTGCGGCGGGACGGGCGGGGCTGGTTGCGCCCCCCGCGCCGGCCCTGAACAAGGGCGACGAGCGCGCCGCGCAGGGTCCGGACGTCCTGCTCGCTCATCGCCAGACGGTGGAAGATGTCGCGCATGTTGCGCGCCATGATCGGCTTCTTGTCGGGGGGGTAGAAGCCGGCCGCGTCGAGTTCGGCCTCCAGGTAGTCGAAGAAGGAGGTCACGGCCTCGCGCCGGGCCGGCACCGCGTTGAGGCCCTCGCGCACCGGAGCGAAGGGCAGCACCGCGCCCGTCGCCTGGCTGTACCATTCGTAGCCGACGAGCAGCACCGCCTGAGCAAGGTTCAGCGAGGCGAAGGCCGGGTTGACCGGGAAGGTCAGGATCGCGTCGGCAAGGGATACATCGTCATTGGTGAGCCCGGTGCGCTCCCGGCCGAACAGGATGCCCGCCTTCTGGCCGGCGCCGGCACGAGCGATGCAGTCGGCCGCCGCCTCCTGCGGTCCGACGACGCGCTTGAGCTGCCCCCGCTCCCGCGCCGTCGTTGCATAAACGACATTGAGGTCGGCGATGGCGGACGGCACGTCCGGATAGAGCCGCGCCGCCTCCAGGATATGGGCGGCGCCCGAGGCCGCCTGGTGTGCGCCCTTCTTGTGCGCCGATTTCTGCGGCCAGCCATCCCGCGGCGCGACGAGGCGCAGGTCCGTCAGACCGAAATTGCCCATGGCGCGGGCCGCCATGCCGATATTCTCGGCAAGCTGGGGCTCCACGAGGATGACGGCCGGGCCGTCGAGGGCGGGCGCGGTCTTGCTGGCGTCGGTTCCGGCCATGGGATGCGATCGGCTCGTCTGGAAGGCGGCGGACCATGGCGCCCCGCGCATCGCTTCGCAAGCTCTCACCGCGACGAAAGCAGCAGGGTGCCGTCAAGCTTTTATCAACCGCGACGAGCAATCCTGCCACATCATGACCCAAGTCCGCTCCAACGCGACCGCTCGTGTCCTGGTCGTCGAGGACGATCCCGTCACAGCCGAGATCGCATCCACTTACCTTGCGCAGAGCGGGTTAAGCGTCCTGCGCGCCGATACCGGCGAGGCAGCCTTGGACACCCTGAGGCGTCAGGACGTGGACTGGCTGGTGACCGACATCAAGCTTCCCGGCACGATCGACGGTTGGGTCGTGGCGGCCGAGTTCCATCTCACGCACCCGACCCGCCCTGTCCTGTACATGACGGCCGCGGCCGCGCCTTCGAACGCCCGGGCCCATGGCAGCGTGTTCCTGCGCAAGCCCTGCCACCCGTCTCTGATCTTGGACGAGCTCCGGCGCCTCCAGGCCCATCACGACCAGGTGCGCGACGATCAGGCCCGTGAGAACCTCGCTCGCGAAGACCCTGCGCGCGAGTCCCGCCCGTGACCGAAGCGCCCGACATGGCGGCGGCCGGCGCGATCGGTCCGGCGGTGCTTGTGGTCGACGACCACGCGCTGATGCGCGACCTGATTTCCGGCATCTGCCGTTCGCTCGGCTTCCCCCAGGTCGACACGGCTGCCAACGGCGCCGAAGCGCTGGAGAAAATGAAGGGGAAGGCCTACCGGCTGATCCTCGCCGACCTGCAGATGGAGCCGATCTCGGGGCTCGACCTTCTGCGTGAAGTGCGGTCGCAGGAGCGCTTCCGCGACGTGCTGTTCCTGATCATGACGGCCCGGCTCGAGATGGAGGCGGTCGTCTCCGCCCGTGAGCTCGGCGTCGACAATTACCTGATCAAGCCGTTCACCCGCGACCAGCTGAAAGGCAAGCTGCTCGCCGTCCTCGCGCCGGACTTCAAGCGGCGCAAAGCCGGTCCCAGGCAGGCCGTGCCGCCTGCCTAGCGGCGTCGAATGCCTCCGCGGCTTCTGCAACGCAGCCACCCGTGATGCACGCCTCCTCCAGAGTGCGGCTCGCCGCCGAAAGCTCCGCGAAGCCCAGCATCCCGGCCGCCGAGACCAGCCTGTGCGCCGCCGGCGCCAGCGTGGCAGCGGGCGCGGTGAGGTCGAGGGCCTCGGTCTGCTCGGCGAGTTGGCCCAGAAGCGCCGTCAGCCGCTCCGGTCCCAGCATCTCGCGCAGTTCCGCGATGACCTTGGCGTCGAAGGGATCGCGCGCGGCCGCGGCATCGCCCGCGACGGCCGGTTCCGGTCCCGTGGAGGCCGGCGCGGCCCGTTCGGGCTCAAGCTCGCGGCGCCGTGCGAACAGGCGCACCGCCTCGCACAGTTCGGCGGCGCGCACCGGCTTGCCCACATGGCCATCCATGCCCGCCGCCTTGAGCTCGGCCACCTGATCGGGCAGCACGTTGGCCGTCAGCGCAACGATCGGGACGTCACGGGCCGGGTGATCGAGGGCGCGGATGCGCTGGGTGGCCGTGAGGCCGTCCATACCGCCCATCTGCACGTCCATCAGCACGACGTCGTAGGCATTGGCCTGCACGGCCATCACGGCATCCGCCCCGTCGGACACGATGTCCACGCTATGGCCGTCATTGCGGAGCATCTGGGCCGCGATGTCCTGGTTGATCTCGACGTCCTCCACGAGCAGGACGGAAACGCCCCGGGACGCGCCGCAGGTGGTGAACTGGAACATCCAGGTCGGCGCCTCGGCCTCCACGACGGGAAGCTCGAACCAGAATACGCTGCCGCCGCCCTTATGGCTGCGCACGCCGATCGTGCCACCCATGCGGGTGACGAGGTTCTTGCAGATGGCAAGGCCAAGTCCTGTGCCGCCATACTCGCGGCGGATCGACCCGTCGAGCTGGGTGAAGCGCTGGAACAGGTTCGCCGCCTTGTCGGAGGGGATACCAATACCGGTATCGGCCACCTCGATCAGCATGCGCGGCCCGCGCGCCGACTCGATCCGGTGAGCCGACAGCGTCACCTCCCCCACATGCGTGAACTTCACCGCGTTGTTGAGGAGGTTGAGCAGCACCTGCCGCACCCGTCCCTCGTCGCCACGCAGCTGGTCCGGCAGCGCGGGGTCGAGCTGGATGTGGAAAGCGAGGCCCTTGCGCTGCGCCTGGGGCTCCACGATCGACGCGGCCACGTCCACCGTGTCCCGCAACCGGTAGGGCTGGTCGTCGATGACGAGCTTGCCGGCCTCGATCACCGACAGGTCGAGGATGTCGTTCACGATGGTCAATAGCGCCTGGCCGGCGCCGTTGATCCGGTTGACGTTGCGTCGCTGCTCATCGCCCAGCGCCGCGTCGCCGAGCATCAGTTCAGTATAGCCGAGGATGCCGTTGAGCGGCGTGCGGATCTCGTGACTCATGGCGGCGAGGAAATCGCTCTTCGCGCGGCTGGCGGTCTCCGCCTGCTCGCGTGCGGCTTCCATCGCAGCCCGGCTGCTCTCGGCATCCGTCGCGTCGCGCAGCACGGCCACCACGTCTGCGCTGTCGGCCGCGGCATCAGGCACGAGGCTGAACACCGTCTCGACCCAGAGCCACTCGCCGTCGGCGCGGCGCAGCCGGTGCCGGTTGGTGCAGGAAGGCTCCGCCGGCGTCAGCGAGGCCACTTGCCGCGTCAGCTCGCCGAGGTCGTCGGGATGGACCAGGCCGTATTGCGGCTGCGCGCGGAATTCTTCGGGCGTATACCCCAGCAGCTTGGTGATCGAGGGCGAGACGTAGCTGCGCCAGCCGTCGGCCCGCCGCATCATGACGATGACGTCGTTCATGTTGGCGGCGATCAGCCGGTACCGTGCCTCGCTCTCCTGAAGCTTGCTTTCCGCGCGCCGGCGCTCGGTGATGTCCGTGACGGTCTGGATGAAACCCCGGTCCGGCGTCGCCACCGTGCGCACCTCGACGATGCCCCCGTCCGCCGTCATCCGTTCGAACATCAGTTCGCTGTCGCCATCACGCCGGTCGCCCGTTGGCGGGCGCAGGCGGGCCCACTTGCCCGAGCGCCGCAACAGAGCCCGCAACTCCAGGTAATGAGCCTGGCGCTCGGCCAGGTCCGGCGGCAGGCCCAGCAGCGTGTTGGCACGCTCGTTCACGACCGCGACCCGCCCGGACGGATCGATATAGATCAGCCCCTGCTCCATCCGGTCCAGGGTTGCCCTGAGCAGGCCGGACTGCTCGGCCAGCCGCGCCTCTGCGGCCTCCAGCTCGTGATTGCGGCCGACCAGGACGCGGGCGGTCTTGAACAGCCTTGCCGCCAGCAGCGTGACCAGTACCCAGATCAGCATCGCGACGGTGGCAAGAGCGATCGTCTGCCGCTCCCAGGCACTCAACACCTCGCTCTTGGAGACGCCGACGATCGCGCTGATCGGCAGGGGCGCAAACGTCCGATGGGCGCTGATCCGCAACTCGCCATCCAC
Organism: Hyphomicrobiales bacterium; assembly: GCA_027483945.1. GTDB lineage: Bacteria > Pseudomonadota > Alphaproteobacteria > Rhizobiales > Beijerinckiaceae > JAIXTM01. The sequence goes on from JAIXTM010000019.1 coordinate 14,291, forward strand.
CGGCGAGGGACTCTCGTAGACGCCGGAACGGAGCGCCATCACCCGGCGGATCGCGCGGTTGGCCTCGCCCTTTGCCGGCCCGATGACGGAGTCGACCCAAGGCCGTCGCACGAGGATCGCGCCGTCGTGGTTGAACAGCGTGATGTTGCCCCGCTCGCCGATGTCGAACGTCTCGTAGAAGCGCAGCAGATATGCCGGCTCGACGATCGCCACGACGGCGCCTTCGAACCGGCCGCCGGCTCCGTTGATCCGGCGGGATATGAAGATGCTCCACTCGCCCGCCATGCGGTTCTGACGGGTCTCGGTGATGAAGAAGCCGGCATCGGGGTTGTCGCGGTGGACGGTGAAATAGTCCCGGTCCGTCACGCCCGTGAAGCGAGGCTTTTCCGCGCCGGAATCGTGGGTCGCGCGCCCGGCGGCATCGATGAGGAAGATCGACCGCAAAGCGGGGGAATTGTCCGCGAACTGGCGCAGGAACAGGTGCGCCTCGCCCGGGCTCAGCCGGCCCAACTGGCCGGATTCCAAGGACGCCGCCACGACCTGCAGCGTCAGGTCGGCCGCTTCCAGCGTGCGGGCCGTGTGCTGTTCCAGCGACAGGGCGATGTTGGAAACCGTCGACGTCGCCCGCGTCAGGACGACCTTGCGCTGCCAGACGCTGATCGCGGCGACGATCGCGGCCAGGGACAGGAACACGAAGACGCTCATCCCGATGACGTGCCCGCGGGACAGGCGCGACAGGTCGAAGGCGAGGGATTTCGGCACGGGTTCGGTTCCAGAAGCGGACAGACCGCGCATGGTCGCCCGCAATCCCTTGCAAGTCCTTAAGCGGGGCGCGGCCGCGAGGCCGGTCAGCACCAGCCGATGGGCGGCCGTCCGAAGCGGCTTCCCGTCATCATGCGACCGCGTGCAACTCCCGGTTCAGTCTTTTTACACCACTTGCCTGCTTAATTTGACGCGAACTTTTATGGTGGGTCCGCAACACATGTCGCTCTCCATCCGCATGAAGCTGCTGACGATCGTGGCTCTGCTCATGCTGCCGATCGCCCTTCTCGCCTTCCTCTTCGTCGAGCAGAGCCGCAAGGACATCCTGTTCGCCCGCAAGGAAACCGCTGGAACGGCCTATCTGGGCGCGCTCTGGGGCGATTTCACCGCGCTGCAGCGGGCCGCCTCCGAGACGGTGACGATGCCGCCGGCCGCGCGGCCCCAGGCTGCCATGACCGAGCACGACGAGACGCTGGGCACCGGCGAGCTCGCCCGCAAATACATGGCCCTCCGCCGCTCCATGAACGCGGTGAGCCAGCGCGAGGACGAGACGATCGCCCTGCTCAAGCAGGTCTTCGCCAAGGCCGGCGACGGGTCGAACCTGATCCTCGATCCGGACCTGGACAGCTATTACGTCATGGACCTCGTCCTGATGAAGCTGCCCGACGTCGCCGACCGCGCCGCATCGCTCTACGACACGGTTCTGGCCCAGACCAAGATGGCGGACCTGCCGGAGGCCGAGCGCCTGAAGCTCTTCGCCGGCCTCGGCGGCCTCACGGCGGCCTCCGAGGCGGTCACCGCCTCGCTCGCCTCAGGCACCGCAGCCAGCGCCGACGGCTCGGTCGCCAGAGCGCTGGCCGTCCATGGCCAGAAGCTCACCCGCGACATCGGCCAGTATGTCGCCGCGCTCCAGGCGGCCGCGGACCGTTTCGCCGATCCATCCGCGCGTGCGTCCACCGACCTCGCCCCGCTGAAGGCGGCCCATGCGGCTGTCCAGGCCTCGACCGACACCTATTGGCGCGCCGCCACCGCCGACCTCGACCGCCTGCTGGCCGCGCGCATCGCCGGCTTCCAGTCCAGGCTCTGGACCATGCTCGGCATTGCCGGCGCCATCGTCCTGGTCGCTTTCGCCACGTCCGCCCTGTTCTCCCATTCCATTATCGTCTCCATCCGCCGGCTGGACGAGAATATCCGCCAGATCGCCGACGACGAGGGCGATGCCAGGGTCGAAGGCCAGGACGCCCGCGACGAGATCGGCCAGATCGCCCGCGCCGTCGACTACCTCCAGAACCGGACGGTGGAGAAGCTCGAGGCGGCGTCCGCCCAGCGGGCCGAGCAGCGCCGCATCGCCGACACCGAACGCGCCGAAGCCGAGGCGGAGCGGGCACGGGCCCAGCGCGACCAGGCCATCGTCGTCGCCAGCCTCGCCCAGGGCCTGTCGGCCCTGTCGGGCGGCAATCTCGCCTTCCGCATCGAGGAGACCTTCGCCGCCGATTACGAAAAGCTGCGCGCCGACTTCAACATCGCCATGGAGAACCTCGCCCGGGCCCTGGGCACCGTGGCGGAGGGCATGAGCGCGGTGCGCAACGAGACGACCGAGATTTCCGGCGCCGCCGACGACCTCTCGCGCCGCACCGAGCAGCAGGCCGCCTCCCTCGAGGAGACTGCCGCCGCGCTCGACGAGATCACGGCCACCGTCCGCAAGACCGCCGAGGGCGCGCTTCAGGCCCGCGACGCGGTCGAGGCGGCCCGCCGCGACGCGGAGGACGGCACCCGTGTCGTCTCCGAGGCCGTGACCGCGATGTCCGACATGGCGCGCTTCGCCAAGGAGATCGGCCAGATCATCGGGGTGATCGACGAGATCGCGTTCCAGACCAACCTGCTCGCCCTCAATGCCGGCGTCGAGGCGGCAAGAGCCGGAGAGGCGGGCAAGGGCTTCGCGGTCGTCGCGACGGAAGTCCGCGCCCTCGCCCAGCGCTCGGCGGAAGCCGCCAAGGAAATCAAGGGCCTCATCTCCGCCTCAACCGCGCAGGTCGGCCGCGGCGTCGACCTCGTCGGCGAGACCGGCAGGGCGCTGGAGCGCATCGCCGGCCGCATCGTGGAAGTCGCGAACACGGTCCGCGAGATCGCCGCCTCCGCCCACGAGCAGGCGACTGGCCTCGCCGAGGTCAACAACGCGGTCAACCAGATGGACCAGGTGACGCAGCAGAACGCCGCGATGGTGGAGGAATCCACCGCCGCCAGCCGCTCGCTGAACGACCGGGCCTCGGAGGTCGCCGCGCTCATGGCCCGCTTCACCTTCGAGGACGCCCAGCGCGCCGCCCGCCGCCGCGCGGCCTGATCGATCCCGCGATTGCACCGAAGGCCGCCGGGCGTCCCTGCCCGGCGGCCTTTTGCGTTCTCCCGCCTTGCCAGCGGGCCCGCTCTGGCGAGGATGCTCCGGCACGACGCAAGCGAGGCTATCGATGCACGACCTGACCGAGGAACAGCGCCTGGTGGCGGAGACGGCGGCCGCCTTCTCGCGCGACGTGCTGGCGCCGGGTGCCGCGCGCCGCGACCGCGAGAAGGCGATCGAGCCGGCCGTCTTCGAACAGATGGCGGGCTTGGGCTTCCTCGGCATGACGATCTCGCCGGACCATGACGGCGCCGGCGCCGACTATGTCAGCTACGCTCTCGCGCTGATGGAGGTCGCGGCCGGCGACGGCGCGGTCTCCACCGTGATGAGCGTCCACAACGCCCCGTTCAACGCAATCCTGGAGCGCTACGGCTCGGACGCGCAGAAGGACGAGGTGCTGAAGCCCGCCGCGCGCGGCGAGTTCATCGGCGCGTTCGGGCTGACCGAATCCGACGCCGGCTCCGACGCGGGGGCGTTGAAGACCAGGGCCGTGCGTCGGAACGACCGCTACGTCCTCAACGGCGGCAAGGAGTTCATCACGTCCGGTCGCATCGCCGGCTGGGCCATCGTCTTCGCCGCGGTGGAAGGCGCCTCCACCAAGTCGCCGATCACCGCCTTCCTCGTGCCGACCTCGGCCAAAGGCTACGTCGTCGCCAAGGTGGAGGAGAAGCTCGGCCAGCGGGCGTCCGACACATGCTCCCTGCGCTTCGAGGACCTGGAGGTCCCGCACGAATATCGGATCGGCGAGGAGGGCGAAGGCTACCGCATCGCGCTGTCCAGCCTGGAGACCGGGCGCATCGGCATCGCCGCCCAGAGCGTCGGCATGGCCCGAGCAGCCTTCGATGCCGCCCTCGCCTATGCCAAGGAGCGCCGCACCTTCGGCAAGGCCATCATCGAGCACCAGGCCGTCGCCTTCCGGCTGGCGGAGATGAAGGCCGAGCTGGAGGCCTCGCGCCTCCTCGTCCTCAACGCGGCGCGGATGAAAGACGCGGGCATTCCCTGCCTCACCGAGGCGGCCATCGCCAAGCTCTATGCCTCCGAGGCGGCCGAGCGCATCTCATCAGCCGCGCTCCAGACCTTCGGCGGCTACGGCTATCTGGAGGACTTCCCCGTGGAGCGCATCTACCGCGACGTGCGCGTCTGCCAGATCTACGAGGGCACGTCCGACATCCAGAAGATCATCATCGCCCGCGGGCTGAACGCCTGAGGCAGCGATGGCCGGGCCGCTGACGGGGATCCGTATCGTCGAGATGGATGGGCTCGGACCCGTGCCGTTCGCGGCGCTGTTCCTCGCCGATCTCGGGGCCGATATCGTGCGCATCGCCCGGCGGGCCGAGCGCGGCGGCGACGTCATCGGCGACGCGGGCGGCACGCTTATGAATCGTGGCCGACCGGTCGTCACGCTCGACCTGCGCCGGGAGGAGGACCGCGAGGCCGCCCTCGCCCTCATCGCCCGCGCCGACGCGCTGATTGAGGGCTTCCGGCCCGGGGTCATGGAGCGGCTTGGCCTCTCGCCGGAAACCTGCCTCACCCGCAATCCCCGCCTCGTCTACGGGCGCATGACCGGCTGGGGCCAGGACGGACCACTCAGTGCCCGCGCAGGACACGACATCACCTATCTCGCGCTCACCGGGGCGCTGGGCGCCATGGGCGACCGGGACCGCCCGCCGACGCCGCCGCTCAACCTCGTGGCCGATTTCGGCGGTGGCGCCATGCTCCTCGTTGCCGGCCTGCTCGCCGCGCTGCTGGAAGCCGCCCGCTCCGGACGCGGCCAGGTCATCGATGCGGCCATGACCGACGGCGCGGCCCTGCTGATGGGCATGGCCTACGCCTTCCGCAATGCCGGGCGCTGGTCCGACGCGCGAGGCGACAACCTGCTCGACGGCGGCGCGCCATACTACGCGTGCTATGCCTGTGCCGACGGGCGCCACGTGGCGGTCGGGGCGCTGGAGCCGCAATTCTTCGCGCAGCTTGTCGCGGGCCTCGGGCTCGATCCGGCGGACTTCGACCAGGCCGGTCGCGCCTCGTGGCCCGCCATGCGGGAGGCCTTCGCCCGCGCCTTCGCTGCCCGTCCGCGGGACGAATGGATCGCGATCTTTCAGGGCACGGATGCCTGCGTCGCGCCGGTCCTCGCCATGGAGGAGGCCCCGCGCCATCCGCACAACGCGGCGCGCGGCACGTTCCTGCCAACGTCCGAGGGCCCGGTGCCGGCCCCCGCCCCGCGCTTCTCGCGCACGCCCGCCGCTCGCGGCGCCGCGCCGGAGGTCATCGACGCCGCCACCGCCTTGTCCCGATGGTCGATGCGGCACGACGCGACCAAAGCGTGAGGCGCCGCGCGCCCCGCTCCCCTTCCGCCCGCGCCGCGATCAAGCTATAGCCGCGCGGACCCCATAAAGCGCGGCTCCGCCCGCCGCTGCTCCCGCCTCAGGAGGACTTCCCCCCATGCAGAAGATCAAGGTCGCCAACCCGGTCGTCGAGCTCGACGGCGACGAGATGACCCGCATCATCTGGGCCTTCATCAAGGACAAGCTGATCCACCCCTATCTGGATGTGGACCTGCACTATTACGACCTGGGGATCGAGCATCGCGACGCCACCAACGACAAGGTGACGGTGGACGCGGCCGAGGCGATCAAGAAGCACGGCGTCGGCGTCAAGTGCGCCACGATCACGCCGGACGAGGCGCGCGTCGAGGAGTTCAAGCTCAAGGAGATGTGGAAGAGCCCGAACGGGACGATCCGCAACATCCTGGGCGGCGTGATCTTCCGCGAGCCGATCATCTGCCGGAACGTCCCGCGCCTGGTGCCGGGCTGGACCCAGCCGATCATCGTGGGCCGTCACGCCTTCGGCGACCAGTACCGCGCGACCGACTTCAAGGTCCCCGGCAAGGGCCGCATGACCATCAAGTTCGAGGGCGAGGACGGCACGGTCATCGAGAAGGAGGTCTTCAAGTTCCCGGGCGCCGGCGTCGCCCTCTCGATGTACAATCTGGACGAGTCGATCCGCGACTTCGCGCGCGCCTCGTTCAATTACGGCCTGTCGCGCAAGTTCCCGGTCTATCTCTCGACCAAGAACACGATCCTCAAGGCCTATGACGGGCGCTTCAAGGACATCTTCCAGGAGGTGTTCGACGCCGAGTTCGCCAGCCAGTTCAAGGCGCTCGGCCTCACCTACGAGCACCGGCTCATCGACGACATGGTGGCCTCGGCCCTCAAGTGGTCCGGCGGCTATGTCTGGGCCTGCAAGAACTACGACGGCGACGTGCAGTCCGACATCGTCGCCCAGGGCTTCGGCTCGCTCGGCCTCATGACCTCGGTGCTGATGACGCCGGACGGCAAGATCGTGGAATCGGAAGCCGCCCACGGCACGGTGACCCGCCATTACCGCGAGCATCAGAAGGGCAAGGAGACCTCCACTAACTCCATCGCCTCGATCTATGCCTGGACCGGCGGCCTCAAGCACCGCGCCAAGCTGGACGACAATGCCGAGCTCGCCCGCTTTGCGGAGACGCTGGAGCGGGTCTGCGTGGAGACGGTCGAGGCCGGCTACATGACCAAGGACCTCGCGCTCCTGGTCGGCGCCGACCAGAAGTGGCTCTCCACCACCGGCTTCCTCGACAAGATCGACGAGAACCTGAAGAAGGCCATGGCGGCCTGAGAGCCGTCGCCATCACGGACCGGACGGGCGCCCTCGCGGCGCCCGTTTCCGTTTGGGGCGTCTTCCCGCCAGAGCCGATTCCCGGCTGCCCGGCGGCGCGCAGCGCCGGATCGACACCTGCCCCTATTCCACCATCAGCCGCCGCCGCGCGACGACCACGTCGCCCGTCAGCGGCGCCTGGCTGACATAGCGGATCTCGTAGGCGCCGGGCTGGTCCGGCACCTTGAGATCGGCGGCGGGGCTTTCGGTGAAGGTGAAATAGTCCGTATAGGCGCCGGGCTCCGCCGAAGGCTCCACGATGGTGACGAAGTCGCCGGCGCCGCCGGGCCCTGTCGCTTCCACCCGGATCGTCTCGCCCTTCGCGGCGCGGTCCGGAGCCCTGAGGCCCGCCGCGGCCGGCGTCACCGTGAGCGGCCGACGCGCGATGATCGTGTGACCTTCCGAACCCTCCAGGACGTAGCGCAGCTCGTAGGTGCCGGGTTCGCCCGGCACATGCAGCACGATCCGCTCGTCGGAGGCATTGGCCCAGGCGCCGTTGATGTAATCGCCGGGTCGGTCCGCCGGCTTCACGATGCCGACGAAGGTCCCGCCATTGGACGGTCCGCGATGGGTCACCGTCAGCATCGAGCCCGCCATGGCCGTTCCGGAGGCTTCCAGCACCGCCTGCGCGGCGACGATCCGGATCGGCTTCAGCGCCAGCACGCGCGGGTCGAGCCCGGACACGTAGCGGATTTCGTATGCGCCCGGCGCCGCCGGCATGCGCAGCGTCACGGTCCGAGCGGCGCCCAAAGCGGTCCAGCCCGTCCCGTAATCGCCCGGCAGCGCGGACGGCTCGGCGACGCCGATCCAGTCCTCCTCGGCGCCGGGGCCGGTCCAGCCGATGGTGATCTCGCTCGCGGCGATGGCCTCCGCCGGCACGTCCAGCGTCGCGGAGGGCGCGACGACCTCCACCGGAACGCGTGCCAGCGCCTGCCCGCCGCCCGGGGGATGGATGTAGCGAAGCTCGTAGCGGCCCGGCTCGCCGGGAACGCGCAGCCGCGCGGGGCTTCCGTCGCCGGCATAGGCGTATTGGCGTTCCTCCCCCGCCGAGCCGTCGGGCTTCACGAAGGCGATGTAATCGCCCTCCGCCTTTGGCCCGGTCCAGGTGACGTCGACGCGGCCCGTCGCCACCAACGGCCCCGGCGGCGGCACGATGGTCGCCTTCGGAACGGTCGAGACGAGCGGCACGACGATCTCGGCCGTCGCGGCGGCGACCTGCGCGTTCACCGCGCCGGAGCGTCCGGCCGTGCCGGCGAGAACGCGGTAGCCCCCCGGCGCCAGCGTCACCGGGCCGGAAACGCCTTCCGCCACCACCGCGCCGTCGTCGCCGCGCCGGATGGAGAAGACGGCGTCGGCCACCGGTCGCCCGCCATCGGTCGCCCGAAGAGCAATGGTCCGGCGCGCCGCCACGGGCTGCGGCGGCGCCTGCACCGTCCGGTTCAGCGCCGAGGCGAGTTCCCGCGCATTGTCGGCGGGCACGAAAGTGCCGCCGGTGCGCTCCGCGATGCAGGCGATGCGCGCCCTGTCGGCGCGGTTGGGGATGTCGAAGCCGACCACATGGACGGCCAGGTTCGCGTTGCGGCTCTTGAGGGCCGCGGCTGCGGCGCAGGGATCGGCGCCGCAGGTCTCGATCCCGTCGGTGACGAGCACGATCGTGCCGCCGCGCGCCGGGTCGATCTGCCGGGCCGCCTCCTCCAGCGACGCCGTGATCGGGGTCTTGCCTTTGGGACTCAGCCGGTTGGCGGCAGCGATGGCGCGCGCCCGGTCGAGCGGCGACAGAGGCAGCACCGTCTCGATGTCGCGGCAATCTGCTGCCTGCCGGTGGCCATAGGCGACGATTCCGAGCCGCGTCGCGGGATTGAGCCCGCCGATGAGGTCGCGCACCGCCTCGCGCGCGGCCTCCACCTTCGGCTTGCCGATGACCCGGCCCCACATGGAGCCCGACGCATCCAGGATCAGGATCGTGTCACGGGGTGCCTGCGCCACAGCGGAGGTGAGGCTCGCCGCCAGGATCGCGACCGCCCCACCTAATGCCGCGACGGCGCCGCGCTTCCGATGCCCCATGAGCCCAAGCCCTCCCCGATTCCAGCTTCTGCGAGGATCGGGCAGAGCGCGGCGGACCGCAATGGCTACGAGGCTGCGATGGCCGCCTCGATGGCCGCGAGCGCCGCATCGGCCTGCGAGCCGTCCGGGCCGCCGGCCTGCGCCATGTCGCGCCGCCCGCCGCCGCCTTTGCCGCCGAGCTTCTCGGCCCCGGCGCGCACCAGCGCGACCGCGTCGAGCCGGGCGGTCAGGTCCTCGGTGACGCCGACGACGATGCCGGCCTTGCCGTCCGGCGAGACGCCGACGATGGCGACGACGCCAGACCCGACCTTGCCCTTGCCGTCGTCGGCGAGGCTCTTGAGGTCCTTCATCTCGATGCCGTCCATGGCCCGGGCGAAGAGCTTGATGCCGTTGATGTCCCGCACCGGCTGCTCGCCGCCGCCACCGCCGCCACCCATGGCGAGCTTGCGGCGCGCGTCGGAGAGATCCTTCTCCAGCTTGCGGCGTTCCTCGATGAGCGCGGCGAGGCGGTCGGCCGCTTCGGCCGGCGGCACCTTGAGCAGGGCCGCGAGGTCCTTCAGACGGCGGCTCTCCTCGGCGAGATGCCGGCGCGCGGCCTCCCCCGTCATCGCTTCCAGGCGTCGCACGCCCGCGGCCACCGCGCCCTCGGCGACGATGGTGACGAGGCCGATATCGCCGGTGCGGTTCACATGCGTGCCGCCGCAAAGCTCGACGGAGAACGTCTTGCCCGCCGCCTCGCCCTCCAGGTTCGTGCCCATGGAGACGACGCGAACCTCGTCGCCGTATTTCTCGCCGAACAGGGCGCGCGCGCCGGACTTGATGGCGTCATCGACGCCCATCAGCTTCGTGACGACCGGCTCGTTCTGCGTGACGACGCGGTTGGCGATGGCCTCGATCGTCTCCAGTTCCGCCGGGCCGATGGGCTTGGGGTGGCTGAAGTCGAAGCGCAGGCGCTCCGGCGCGACGAGCGAGCCCTTCTGAGCGACATGGTCGCCGAGCACCTGCCGCAGCGCCTCGTGCAGGAGATGCGTCGCCGAATGGTTGGCGCGGATGGCGCCGCGGCGGCCGTGATCGACCGCAAGCTCCAGCGCGGCGCCGACCTGCAGCGTGCCTTCCTCCACCGTGACGCTGTGGACGAAGAGGTCGCCGAGCTTCTTGGCCGTGCCGGTGACGCGGACCTTGAGCCCTGCGCCGGTCATGACGCCCTCGTCGCCCACCTGGCCGCCCGATTCGCCGTAGAAGGGCGTCTGGTTGAGCACTGCGAGGCCGCTCTCGCCGGCCTTGATCGCCTTCACTTCGGCCCCGCCCGCGACAAGGGCGGTGACGACGCCCTCGGCGGTCTCGGTGTCGTAGCCGAGGAATTCGGTAGCCCCGACGCGCTCGCGGATGCCGAACCAGACCGTCTCCGTCGCGGCCTCGCCCGAGCCCGCCCAGGCAGCCCGCGCCTTCTCGCGCTGGCGTTCCATCGCCGCGTTGAACGCGTCCGTGTCGACGCCGATGCCGCGGGCGCGCAGCGCGTCCTGCGTCAGGTCCAGCGGGAAGCCGTAGGTGTCGTAAAGCGTGAAGGCGACCTCGCCGGAGAGCTTCCCGCCCTCGTTGAGGCCCCGGCTCTCCTCGTCGAGGATGGAGAGCCCCCGCGCCAGCGTGGTGCGGAAGCGCGTCTCCTCCAGCTTCAGCGTCTCGGTGATGAGAGGCTCGGCCCGGATCAGCTCCGGATAGGCCTGCCCCATCTCGCGCACCAAAGCCGGCACAAGCTTGAACATGACCGGATCGCGCGCGCCAAGGAGCTGAGCGTGGCGCATGGCGCGGCGCATGATCCGGCGAAGCACGTAGCCGCGGCCCTCGTTGGACGGCAGCACGCCGTCCGCCACAAGGAAGGACGAGGCGCGCAGATGATCAGCAATCACGCGGTGGCTCGCCTTCTGCGGTCCGTCGGGATCGACACCCGTCGCCTGCGCCACCGCCATGATGAGCGCGCGCATCAGGTCGGTGGCGTAATTGTCGTGCGTCCCCTGCAGCACCGCGGAGACGCGCTCCAGCCCCATGCCCGTATCGATGGATGGCTTGGGCAGGCCGACCCGCTCGCCGGGGGCGAGCTGTTCGAACTGCATGAAGACAAGGTTCCAGATCTCGATGAACCGGTCGCCGTCCTGGTCGGCCGAACCGGGCGGGCCGCCCCAGATCTTGTCGCCGTGATCGTAGAAGATTTCCGAGCACGGGCCGCACGGCCCGGTATCGCCCATCGCCCAGAAATTGTCCGAGGTCGGGATGCGGATGATGCGGTCGTCGGAGAAGCCGGCGATCTTCTTCCACAGGTCGAAGGCCTGATCGTCGTCGTGATAGACGGTGACCAGCAGCTTGTCCTTGGGCAGTCCGAATTCCTTCGTGATCAAGTTCCAAGCCAGTTCGATGGCGAGGTCCTTGAAATAATCGCCGAAGGAGAAATTCCCAAGCATTTCGAAGAACGTGTGGTGCCGAGCGGTGTAGCCGACATTGTCGAGGTCGTTGTGCTTGCCGCCGGCGCGTACGCATTTCTGCGAGGTGACGGCGCGGCTGTAGGGGCGCTTCTCGACGCCCGTGAAGACGTTCTTGAACTGCACCATGCCGGCATTGGTGAACATCAGCGTCGGGTCGTTGCGCGGAACGAGCGGGCTCGACGCAACGACCTCGTGGCCGTGCTTGCCGAAATAGTTCAGGAACGTGGACCGGATCTCGTTGACGCCGCTCATCGGGCCTTGTCTTCGCTGCTGCGCCGGGCCGACCCTGTAAGTCAGCACGGCATGGTGTCGGAAATGTCGTTTCGGGCCGTTTCTTACGGAGCGCGGGCTGCGATGTCGAGTGAGACGCACGTGGCGCCGCGCCGCTCCGCCGCCTCGCTCCCGTGCACGACCGGCCGGCCGCCGCAACGGAAAAGAGCGGCCCGCCCGGGGCCGCCCTCTCCTGTCATACATTCAGTCTGCCGCGTGGCAGGCTCAGGCCTCGCCTTCGTCCAGGTCCTCGGCGGTCGGGTCCACCTGATCGAGGATCCGCTCGGCGAGAAGGCCGGCATTCTGGCGGATCGCCTGCTCGATCTTCGCGGCGACGTCCGGGTTCTCACGCAGGAAGGACTTCGCGTTCTCGCGGCCCTGGCCGAGGCGCTGGCTGTCGAAGGAGAACCAGGCACCGGACTTCTCCACGATGCCGCCCTTGACGCCAAGATCGATCAGCTCGCCCGCCTTGGACACGCCCTCGCCATACATGATGTCGAACTCGACCTGCTTGAAGGGCGGGGCGACCTTGTTCTTCACCACCTTGACGCGCGTCGTGTTGCCGACCACGTCCTCGCGCTCCTTGATCGCGCCGACGCGGCGGATGTCGAGGCGCACCGAGGCGTAGAACTTCAGGGCGTTGCCGCCCGTCGTCGTCTCCGGCGAACCGTACATGACGCCGATCTTCATCCGGATCTGGTTGATGAAGATGACCATCGTGTTGGAGCGCGAGATCGAGGCGGTCAGCTTGCGCAAGGCCTGGCTCATCAGACGGGCCTGCAGGCCCGGCTGCACCTCGCCCATCTCGCCCTCGATCTCCGAGCGCGGCACGAGGGCGGCGACCGAGTCCACCACGAGCACGTCGATCGCACCGGAGCGGACCAGCGTGTCGGTGATCTCCAGCGCCTGCTCGCCGGTGTCGGGCTGGGAAATGAGCAGGTCGTCCAGCTTCACGCCCAGCTTGCGGGCATAGACCGGATCGAGCGCATGCTCGGCGTCCACGAAGGCGCACACGCCCCCGCGCTTCTGCGCTTCGGCGATTGTGTGGAGCGCCAGCGTCGTCTTGCCCGAGGATTCCGGCCCATAGATCTCCACGATGCGCCCGCGCGGCAGGCCACCGACGCCCAGCGCGATGTCGAGGCCAAGCGAGCCCGTCGAGATCGTCTCGATCTCCACCGGCTTGTCGTTCGCGCCGAGACGCATGATCGAGCCCTTGCCGAACGCGCGCTCGATCTGGGACAGCGCCGCATCCAGCGCCTTGGCCTTATCCATGGAACCTTCCACCAACCGCAAAGCCGCCTGGGACATGGCGTTCGTCCTTATGCACGGGGTTCAATTGAGTCTGCAACGATGCTGTGAGAGGAATGTACCCTCTTTGTTCTCACACGCAAGTTCTTTTTTTGTTCTCATCGTCCACAACTGGATAGGGGCCGGCTCATCCCGACCCTGGTGGCGCGCGCGTTTTGCGCTAGCCTGACTTCCGCAGCCGACAACGCCACGGGAGGGCGACCATGGACCCGACGAGAATGCCCCGCCGCGCTTTCCTCGCTGGAGCCGCCGCTGCCGTCGCAGGGCCGGTCGTCGCCCAACATGCGGGTCACGCGCCGCTGAAGCCGGCGACGCCCTCGCCGGACGCTTATCACCGCCTCCAGGGCGGCGTGCCTCATCACCTCTCGCCCGAGCAGGAGGCGCAGCGCTTCGTCGACAGCCCGGCGCCGAAGGGCGAGGCCGGCCGCTGGATCGCCCGCGCCGCCATGCCCTTGCCCCGCAGCGAAATGGCCTGGGCGGCGGAACTGAACGGGCGCATGCACGTCGTCGGCGGTTATGGCGAGGGCCGGGTGGACCGGCCCTATCATCATGTCTACGACCCTGCTGGCGACCGCTGGTTCGACGCCGCGGCCCTGCCGCGCGGGGCCAACCACGTGGCGGTCGCCAGCCTCGGCGGGCGGCTCTATGCCATGGGCGGCTTCATCGAGCAGAACCGCAATTCCGATACCAAGGCCTATGTATGGGACCCGGGCACCGACCGGTGGGAGGCGATCGCGCCCCTGCCCCGCTCCCGCGGCGCGGCGGCGGCGGTGGCGCTCGACGGGCGCATCCATCTCATCGGTGGCGCCTCCGAACCGGTGCGCGAGCGCGCCAGCGTCGGCTGGCACGAGGTTTACGATCCCAAGGCCGATCGCTGGGATATGCTGAAGGCCCTGCCCGGCGCCCGCGATCATGTGGGCTGTGTCGCCCATGGCGGCGTCATCCATGTCGTCGGCGGCCGGTTCAACACGTTCGAATACAATACCGGCCTGCACCACGTTTACGTAGCGGCCCGCGACACCTGGGAGGAGCGAGCGCCGCTCCCGACGCCGCGTTCCGGGCACGGGCTCGTCGTCTATCGCGGGCGCCTCTTCGCCATGGGCGGGGAAGGCGGTTTCCTGGAACGCGGCGTGCCTCGCCAGGCCAAGGTCTTCGGCCAGATGGAAAGCTACGATCCCGCGGCCGACACGTGGGCCAGCCATGCCCCGATGCCGACCCCGCGCCATGCCGTCGCCGCCGTCCTCCTCGGCGACTGGGTCCACGTCGCCGGCGGCGGCGTCGTCCTCGGCGGCTCGGTTCAGTCCGCGGTGCACGAGGCGTTCACGCTGGGATAGCGAGCGGGCCTCCCTCGCCGGTCATCGTGCGCAATGTCCACCAACCTCCATTGTCATCCCCGGCGGCGCGGAGCGCTGTGAAGAGGACCTGAGGAAAAGGCCGGGCGTGGAGCGCGGCGGCTGTGCTGGTCTGCTCCCCTTCCCTGCGCCGCTGTCGCGGCTCGGGCCGGAGATGACGACGCAGGGACCGCGTCTCCCGCGCCGCGCCTCTATTCCGGGGCGCGGGAGACACCGTCCTTGATGAAGACCCGGAACGGGGTCGTGCCCGAGGCCGATCCGTCGAGGGCCCGCCAGCGGCCATTGGTGCACAGGACGCCGCCCTGCATCGGCACCGCGTCGAACTCCACCGCGTTGCGGTAGACGGTGCCGTTCGGCTCCGTCGCGGTGAAATCCGTGCGGCAGAACGGGTCTGCGACCACGGGATTGTAGCCGCGGATGACGATGCCGCCGCCACCCGTCGACGGGAACTCGGACCGCAACGGCGGCCAGGTCGCGTAGTTCTCTTCGGCTTGCGCCGGCGCCTGGGCCTGCGCGGGACCGGCGAAGAGCAGGACGAGACCGAGAAGACCTGACGGACGGAAAGCCGGACTACGCACCATGGCAACGCTCCCCTTCGATGGCACGAGAGGGATAGCGCCGGACCGCGCCAACGGATGCAGGAGAAGGGGAGTTATTCCCCGATCGCCGTCTTCACGGCCTCGATCAGCTGCTTGAGGCTGAAGGGCTTCGGCAGGAACGAGAAATCCTCGCCCTCGGGCAGGTTCTTCTTGAACGCGTCCTCGGCATAGCCGGAGACGAAGATGATCTTGCAGGCCGGGTTGCGGGCCCTCAGTTCGCGCAGGAGCGAGGGGCCGTCCATTTCCGGCATGACGACGTCGGAGACGACGAGGTCGACGGGCTCGGACCGCGCATCGACGATGGCCAGGGCCTCGACGCCCGAGCCTGCCTCCAGCACGGTGTAGCCGCGGGCGGTCAGCGCGCGGGCGCCGAAGGCGCGCACCGCCTCCTCGTCCTCGACCAGCAGGATGGCGCCGCGCCCCGTATGGTCGGTCGCCTTGGGCTTGGCCTCTTCTTCCTGCACCTGCGGCTCCTCCGCCGCGTCGGGGATGTGGCGGGGCAGGAAGATGCGGAAGGTCGTACCGCGGCCGACTTCCGAGAGCGGATAGATGAAGCCGCCGGTCTGCTTGACGATGCCGTAGACGGTGGAGAGGCCAAGGCCTGTCCCCTTCCCCACTTCCTTGGTGGTGAAGAAGGGCTCGAAGATCTTGGTCAGGACGTCTGGCGCGATGCCGGTGCCGGTATCCTCCACGTCGATGGCGACGTAGTCCGCCGGCGGCAGGCCCTTGAGGTCAAGCGTGCGGCTCTCGGCCTCGGTGACGTTGGCGGTGCGGATCGTGACCTTGCCGCCGCCCGGCATGGCGTCCCGGGCATTGACGACGAGGTTCACGACGACCTGCTCGAACTGGTTCACGTCCGCCTTGACCGGCCACAGGTCGCGGCCGTGCTTGAGGTCGAGCTCGATCCGCTCGCCGAGCAGGCGCTTGAGCAGCATCGAGAGGTCTGTGAGCGCATCGCCAAGCTCGACGACCTGAGGGCGCAGCGTCTGCCGGCGCGAGAAGGCGAGGAGCTGACGCACGAGGCTCGCCGCCCGGTTCGCGTTTTGCTTGATTTGCATGAGATCGTGGAACGAGGGGTCGGTCGGCCGGTGGTTGGTGAGCAGGAGATCGGAATAGCCGATGATCGCCTGCAGCACGTTGTTGAAGTCGTGGGCGACGCCGCCGGCGAGCTGTCCCACCGCCTGCATCTTCTGGGCCTGGGCGAACTGCGCCTCGAGGGCCCGCTGCTCGGTGGTCTCGAGCGCGTAGACGATGGCCGCCTCGCCGTCGGCGTCCGCGTCGTCCTCGCCGACCGGGCTGAGGTAGAAGCGGGCCGAGCGCTCGCCCTCGCCCGCGACGTTGAGGTCGACCGGCGGGATGTCGTTGCGACCCGCAATGGCATCGTTGAGCGCGCGCTGCAGCCGCTCCTGGTCTGCCTGCGCGACTACCGAGAAGATGGAGCGTGAATTGCCGCCGGTATCGGGGCCGACGAGCGCGCCGAAGATGCGCGCGAAGGAGGCGTTGGAGCGCGTGACGCGCCCGGTCCGGCCGACGGCGGCGATGGCGACGGGCGTCGAATTGAAGAAGCGCGCAAAGCGCACCTCGGCCGCGCGCTGGCCTTCCGCCACGTCCTCGCCGGGCGAGCGGTTGAGGACGAGCGTGCGCGAGGCGCCGGGCTGGGCGTCCTCGCCATAGGCGACGCGGTGGAAGAGCCGCACCGGCACGGTCTTGCCCGTGCGGTGGCTGAGGTCGAGGTCCAGGACTTCGGTCTTCACGTCGCCCGGCCCGCCATGCACGGCGCGGATCAACGCGACCGCGTTGGCGGACGCGATGTCGTGGATCTTCAGCCCGCCGGAACCGACCTGGGCGAGGTCGTGGCCGAGCCAGCCGGCGAGCGTCGCATTCATGTAGACGATGTCGCCGTCGCGGCTGACGGAGAGGAAGCCCGCCGGCGCGTGGTCGAGATAGTCGATCGCGTGCTGGAGCTCCTGGAAGACGTTCTCCTGGCGCTCCCGCTCGTGGGTGACGTCTGCCACGCTCCACAGCGTCACCCGGCCGGACGGGCGCTGCACGGGTCGCACGCCGACGCGGTACCAGCCGACGCTGCCGCGTCCGCCGAGCGCGGGCGCGAGCCGGATCTCCTCGCTCGCGGGTCTGGCCTCCCGCGCCGCCTGGGTCAGGCGGTAGACCGCGTCCGACACGTCCGGCGCCCCGGAGAACAGACGGTCGACGGGGCGGATGTCGGCCGGTCCGTCTGCCTGCGCGAGCAGCAGGTAGGCCTCGTTGGCGTAGATGACGCGGCCGGTCTCCTCGACGGCCAGAAGGCCCTCGGTCGCCCCGTCGGCGATGAGCTTGGTGAGGTCGTTGCGCGCCGCCGCGCCAGCAAAGCCGACGATGCCGATGGAGAAGGCGAAAAGCCCGAAAACGCCGATGACGGAGAGGAGCGCGAGGAGCCCGACAATGAGCGACTGGACGTGCTCGGCGGCGCCGAAGGAGACCACGACCGCGGCGCCGACGATCACCATCGCGAAGGCGAGCAGCAGGCCGATGCGGCCGGGGCGGTCCGAACGGTCGATGGCGCCGGGCACCGGCGGCTCGGCATGGCTGCCGAGACCGGCGGCGGGCGACGCCTCGCCTGCGTGACCCTGGCTCGACCCGTTCCGGCTCAACCCGCCCTCGCTCCGCTCGTCCGCAAGAATCGGGCGGACTGGACGACCTTGGATATCAGGAATCCTTCCAAAGGGTTATGTCGCCCGCGTCCGCAGCCGCAAGACGTAACCGATGATTTCCGCAACGGCCTTGAAGTGTTCGACAGGAATCTCGTCGTCGATATCCATGGACGCATGCAGCGCGCGGGCGAGCGGCGGGCTCTCGATCACCGGCACGTCGTGCTCCTCGGCCAGCGCGCGGATGCGCAGGGCGAGCGAATCCAGGCCCTTGGCGACGCAGATCGGCGCCGGCATGCCGCGCTCGTATTTCAGCGCCACGGCATAGTGGGTCGGGTTCATGATGACGACGGTGGCTTCCGGCACCGCTTGCATCATCCGCCGCCGCACCCGCGACATCCTGATCTGGCGCAGCTTGGCCTTCACTTCGGGGCTGCCCTCGGTCTCTTTGTATTCCTCCTTCAGCTCCTGCGCCGTCATCATGTTGCGCTTCATCCAGGTGAGGCGCTGGTAGAGGTAGTCCGCCGCGGCCACGACGAAGAACAGGGCCAGCATGCCGCCGAGCATCTTCAGCGACAGCGACTGGACGATGGGCAGAATCTCGGTGACCTCGTTCCGGGCGAGCGCTTCCAGCCGGTCGCGCTCGCTCCAGAAGATCGCGCCGCCCAGCGCGCCGACGATGGCGAGCTTGACGAGGCCCTTGATGAACTGGGCCAGGGCCTCCTTGCCGAAGATCCGCTTGAAGCCGGCCAGCGGCGAGATGCGGTCGGTCTTCGGCGCCATCGGCTCGAAGGTCCAGAGCGGCTTGTTCTGGACCAGCGCGCCGCCGAGCGCGGCGAGCAGCGCGACGACCATCGGGAAGGCGAGCGCCGTCAGCGTGCCGGTGAGCGCGACCTGTCCCGCATCCCGGAAGCCCTGGCCGGAAGCCGGCGCGAGGTCCGCATTGGCCAGGAACGAGCGCATCGTCCCGGCGAGCTGGGTCGTCACCGAGGCGGCGCCGATGCCGAGGACCAGCGTCAGGCCGCCCAGAATGAAGAAGGTGTTGACCTCGATCGAACGAGGGACGTCGCCCTTCTTCGCCGCCTCCTCGAGGCGGCGCTGGGTCGGTTCGTGGCTGCGTTCCTGGCCGTCGTCCTCGCCCGCCACGTCACCGGTCCGTCAGCTGGAGCAGGAAGTCGCGCAGGTCCGCGAGATAGACGTTCATGATGACCGCCAGGGTCGCGACGAGCAGAAAGCCGCCGATTAGGATCGTCGCCGGAAGAGCCAGGAAGAAGACCTGCAGCTGCGGCATCAGGCGTGCCAGGACGCCGAGGCCGAGATTGAAGACGAGGCCGAAGGCGATGAACGGCGCCGAGATCTGGATGCCGAGCATGAAGGCCCGCGCGATGGCCTTGAGCGCGAACATGGCGGCATCGCCCGCGGTACGCTCCACACCGGGAGGCATCAGGCGGTAGCTGTCATGGATCGCCGCGATGGCGAGGTGATGCAGATCGGTCGCGAAGACCATGACGACGCCGAACAGCGTGAGGAAATTGCCGATCGACGCGTTCTGTCCCGTGCCGCCGGGATCGACCTGCATCGCGAAGGAGAGGCCGAGCTGCTGGGCGATGACGTTGCCCGCGACATGCAGGCTCGACGTCACGAACCGGATCGACAGGCCGAGCAGCAGCCCCACCGCGATCTCGCCGATCATGAAGCCGATCACCGGCCCGCCGAGGAAGGCGGCGTTGGGCGTCGGCAGGTTGGGCGAGACCAGCGGCGTCAGGATCAGCGTCAGGAGCACCGCGAAGCCGAGGCGGGCCCGGGCGAGGATCGCGCGCTCGCCGATACCCGGCATCAGCATGACCATGGTTCCGACCCGCGCGAAGACGAGCACGAACAGGGCCGCCACGTCCGGGATCATGGTCAGGTTCATGGCGCGCAGGATGCCGATGCGCGGTGATTCCCGCCACGGCGAACGCGATGGCCGGAACGTGGCGTCTAGCCGCCGGCGACGATCCGTTCCGCGACGCGTGCCATGTAGGCCGCGAGCGCGTCGCCCATGAAGGGCAGGAGGAACAGCATGGCCGCGAACACGGCGATGATCTTGGGCACGAAGATGAGCGTCTGCTCCTGGATCTGCGTGAGCGCCTGGACGAGCGAGATCGCGAAGCCCACGGCGAGCGCGATGAGCATGAGCGGCCCGCCGACCTTGAGGAAGGTCGTGATGCCGTCGCGGGCAAAGTCGAGGAGGTCTGCTGCGTTCATGGGGCGTGTCCACTGGCCTGCCGGTCAGATCGGCATGCGCATGATGTCCTCGTAGGCCGCGATCACGCGGTCGCGGACGGCGACGAGGGTTTCGATGGCGGCCTCGCTCTCGGCGACCGCGGTGACGACGTCGACGATGTCGGCCTTGCCGCCGATCGCGGCCATCGCCTGGGCGTCAGCCTTGGCGCCGGTCTGCGCCGTCGTCTGCAGGACATTGGCGACGAGGGAGCCGAAATCGGGCTTGGCGACGCCGGCCGCCTTGCCCGCGAGCGAGGCTCCGGGACCCGCGCCGGCAAAGGCCTGCGAGGCGGCGGCATAGGCCTTGGCGGCTGCAAGCGGATTGGCCATGGCGGATCAGCGCTCCTTCAGACGCGCAGCATGTCGAGCGTGCGGCTGATCATGCGCCGCGTTGCCGTGATGAGGTTGAGGTTGGCCTCGTAAGAGCGCTGGGCCTCGCGCATGTCCATCATCTCCACCAGCGGATCGACGTTGGGCAGCTTGACGTTGCCCTGCGCGTCCGCGCCCGGATGACCCGGCTCCACCTTGGTCTTGAACGGCGTCGTGTCGCGGCGGACCCGCGCCATGGACACGGTCGTCGCGTCCAGCTCGCGGTCCAGCCGGTTCTGGAACGAGACGACCTTGCGCCGGTAGGGATCGGCGCCGGGCCGCTGCGCCGTGGAATCGGCGTTGGCGATGTTTTCCGAGATGATCCGCATGCGGCCAGCCTGGGCCTTGAGGCCGGAGGCGGCGACGGAAATGCTCTTGATGAGATCCATGAGCGTGTTCCTCAGGCGCGTCGGCCGATGGCCGTCTTCAGGATCTGCATGCTCTTGGTGTAGAGCATGGTCGCCATCTGGTAGTCCGCCTGGTTCTGGGCGACCTTGAGCATCTCCTCCTCGAGCGTCACAGCGTTGCCGCTGGGCGTCGTCTCGAAGCGGCTGCCGCCGCGGCCGCCGAAGCCGTTGTCGCCGGACGCGACCGCCAGGTGCATCGGATTGGTCTGCGTCGGCGCGACGGTACTGCCGGGCGCGGTGTCCGACAGTTCCTTCAGGTCGCGGGGCCGGAAGCCGGGCGTGTCCGCGTTCGCCACGTTCTCGGACAGCAGCTTCTGCCGCGTCTGGTGCCAGTGCATCTTCGTCTTCATCATCGCGAAGAGCGGGATGTCGCCGATGGCCATGGGCCCGAATCCTTGCCGCGCGGATTTGCGCGCTCGGCAGATTTTGCCGCCCTCATGGTTAACGAGATGTAAATCCGCGGGGACAGGCGGGGCTTGGGGCTTTGCTTGCGCTCGTATAGGCCTAGAATGTAACAGGAATGGCCTGCCTGGAGCGGCGCGGGCACCGTATTGGGGCTCCGCGCCGTCGATCGAAGGGATCCCACGTTGCAGTCTTTGTTCGGCGTACAGATGCCTTACTGGGCGACCTACATCATCGCGGCGCTGCTGGTCGGCCTGCTCCTCTTCGTCTTCGGCGCCATCATCCGCCGCATCAATGGCGGCAGGATGCGCCTCGCGGGCCAGGGCGGCGCCCGTGCCCGCCAGCCCCGGCTTGGCATCGTCGACATCTACGATCTCGACAAGCAGCGCCAGTTGGTCCTGCTGCGCCGGGACAACGTGGAACACCTGCTCCTCATCGGCGGCCCCAACGACGTGGTGGTCGAGACCAACATCGTCCGCGCCGTCAGCCGCATGCCGGCGCCCGCTCCGGAGCCTGCCGAGCGCGCCGCGCCGCCGCAGATCGCCCTGCCCGACCTGGAGAACGCCGTCGCCGCGGCCGTCGCCAGCGCGCCGCGCCTGGAGCCGGCCGCGCAGCCGGAGCCTGTCCGGCCGGAGCCGCCGCGCTTCGAGCCGCCCAGGGCCGATCCTCCGGCGCCGCCGCGCGCGGCACCCGGCCCGATCCTGCGCCCCGAACCGCCGGCGCCGCCGAAGACCGAGCCCGCCCCGCGCCCGGTTCAGCCGCCGGTCGCGCCGCCGCCGGCCGCCACACCACCCTTCGCCCCGCCGCCAGCCGCCAAGTCTGCTCCCGTGCCGCCGGTTCCGCCGCGCGAGCAGAGCGCCGCGCCGCCTTCAGACGATCTGGCGCGCAAGCTCGACGAGGCGCTGAAACGCCCCTTCGCCGCGGTCAAGCCGTCGGCGGCCGCGGGCACCATGGATCCGGGCATGTCCGCCCCCGCGGAGGCCAAGCCCGTCGAGCCGCCGAAGCCGCCGGTCGAGATGAAGCCGGCGCCGCGCCCGCCCGAGGCCAAGCCCGCCTTCGAACCGCCGGTCGAGAAACCCGCTTTCGCCGCCGCGCCCAAGGCCGAGCCTCCGGCGGAGAGCCGCACCGAGCAGAAGGCGGAGGTCCCGGCAGTCCGGGCCGATCCCGACCTGACCGCCAGGCCGCCGATGCCGGACGCGCCGGCTGCACCCGCTGCGAAGCCGAAGGTCGAGGCGGAGCCGCCGCCGGCCAAGCCCGTCCAGCAGCAGCAGCCGGCGGCGCCCGCCGCGCCGAAGCCGGCGACCGAAGCCGCCGATCCGTTCTCCGTGGAGGCGATCGAGGCGGAGTTCGCCCGGCTGCTCGGCCGGTCGGGCCCGCCCAAGTCCGAGGGCTGACCGGAGCGCCCGGCCGATCCACCGCTCGTTTGCCCGTCGCCCTTGTCTTCGGCCGGTGGCCCATTAACGCTCGCGCATCGGACCCTTGAATTGAGTCGGCCTTGGCGCGAGCGGACCTTTTTCCGGCTATGGCGGCCGCGCGGCGGCGGCGGATCGCCTCCCTTGCCGCGCTGGCGCTGATCGGGATCGGCCTGTCCGCGGTGCCGGCCGGCGCGCAGACGCTCTCGCTGGATCTCGGCCAGGGGCAGAGCGTCACCCAGCGCGCCATCCAGCTCATTGCGCTGATCACGGTCCTGTCGCTGGCGCCTTCGCTGCTCGTGATGGTGACGTCCTTCACGCGGATCGTCGTCGTCCTGTCCCTGCTGCGCTCGGCGCTCGGTACGCAGACCTCGCCGCCCAACAACGTCATCATCGGGCTCGCGCTGTTCCTGACCGTCTTCGTCATGATGCCGGTCTTCAAGCAGGCCTACGACGACGGCATTGCTCCGCTCGCCGCGGGCCAGATCGAGCCGGCCCAGGCCTTCGAGCGCGGGGCCGCGCCGTTCCGGACCTTCATGCTGCGCCACGTGCGCGAGAAGGACCTGGCGCTTTTCCTGGACATGTCGCGGGAACCGCCTCCGGCGACCGTTGCCGAGACAAGCCTCACCGTGCTGGTCCCCGCCTTCGTGATCTCGGAGCTGAGGCGCGCGTTCGAGATCGGGTTCCTCCTGTTCATCCCGTTCCTCATCATCGACCTCGTCGTCGCGTCGATCCTGATGTCGGTCGGCATGATGATGCTGCCGCCGGTCGTCGTGGCGCTGCCGTTCAAGCTGATCTTCTTCGTGCTGGTGGACGGATGGGGCCTCGTTGCCGGCTCGCTGGTGCGAAGCTACGGCACCTGACGCTCAGCCCCGCGCCGGTGCATTGGCGGCATCCAGCGCGTTGCCCGGCGTTCCGGGCGCGCGCGGCGGAGCGGCCTCTGGAATATCCGCCGGATTGGTCTGCCGGCGCGGTCGGGCGGCGGTGGACACCGACGGGTAGCGCTTGCGGTAATCGGCGAAGAACTCGGCCAGCGTGTCGGCATTGGCGACGCCCGTCAGCGCCCGGAGCTGGTTGGTGCCTGCCGCGCCCGGATTGGTCAGGAACGCGAACGTCGCCGCGTCCTCGCTGTCGGCCATCTTGCGCGCGAACTTGCCGCGCAGCCGATCCAGCGACAGGTCCTCCCCCGCCAGCAGATAGGCGATGCCGGCGCGGATCGTGTCGCGCCGCTCGGTCGGGGTCAGCGGAATGTCGTCGCGCCAGCGCTCGCCCAGCATCCGCTCGACGGTCTCTCCCGCATCGCGCCAGCGCTGGCCGGCCCAGTAGACGTCGGCCTTCAGCCGGTCGATCTCGGGGCCCGCCTCGCCGTCGAGCATCTCGATGGCGACGTCGACCCGCTTCAGGTCGGCGAGGGCCCGCGTCTCCAGCACGAGCCGCGCCCGCTGCACCTCCATCGGCAGGTCCGGCACGCGGGTCGATTGCAGGATCTGCAGCGCCGCCTGGGGCTGGCGCGACACGAGCCGCAGCGAGGCAAGGCGCGTCGCCACCGCGGCTTTGGCCGCGCCCGTCAGGCGGTTCTCGACCTGATACTGCAGCAGATCGCCGGCCTGATCGAGCAGGTCGAGATCGATCAGCCGGTCCACCAGGTGGCGGATGAGTTCGTCGCCGCGCCGGCCGACCGGCGTGAACTCCTTGAAATCGAAATAGAGCGCGACCGCCTCGATGCGCCCGATGGACTCGCCTTTGCCGTCGAGGAACAGGGCCTCGAAGCGCGAGGCCGTCTCGTCGTGCAGCCGCCGCGTCAGTTCGTGGTCGGGAAACAGGTCGTTGGCCTGCCGCGCCGCCTGAAACGCGCGACGCCACTGGCCCATCTCACCGTAGAGATGGCCCATCTGGCTCAGCGCCCGGATCTCGGTCTGGTCGCCGCGCCAGATGATCGACAGGGTCTCGAACTTGGCCAGGGCCTCGTCCGGCTTCAGCGCGCCGACCCGCAATCCGAGCTCCGCGCCGCGGAGCATCGCTTCGACCGAGAGCGGCCTCACATCGTCCCTCTCGACGAGCTGGTAGCCTTCGATGGCGTTGGCCGCGCGACCCAGGCCCTCGTCGAGGCGCGCGCGCAGCAGCGCCACCTGCTGGCGGGATGCGAAGTCCGGCGGCAGCTTGGCGAACTGGTTCAGGCCAATCTCGGCCGCCTTGAAATCGCGGGCCTCGATGGCTGCGCGGATGGCGAGCGGACGGACGATTTCCTGCAGATCCTCGGGCAGCGCGTCCATCACCTCGCCGACCTGGACGAACTGGCCGAAGGCCTGGCGCCAGCGATCCGCCCGCGCCTCGGCGACGCCGCGCAGCATGGTCGCCTCCGGGTCGTTGGAAAGGTCCGGAGCGGTCAGCCGGCGCAGCGCGTCGCGGTTCCGATGAAGCATGATGTCCGCCAGCGACCGCAGGATCACGTAGCGGCGGTCGGCGCGGAAGGCCTGGTGGTCCTGCGCCATGACGTCGAGGACGCCGCCGGCCTCCATGGCCATGCGGTTGGCCAGCAGGAAGGTCGCGAGGTCCAGGCGCGCCTCCGGCTTGCGAGGCGTGGTCGCGGTGGCGGCGGCCTCGGCGAACTCGCGCCAGCGGTCGCGCACCCGCCCCTCGCGCAGCTTCTCCCAGCTCGTCCGGTCGATCACGGGATCCGGTCTGGTGAGGGCGCGCGCGACCTCCGGTCCGGATGTGTTCAGCCCCCGGGCGCGCAGGATCGAGACCTGGCTCGCGCTTTTCTCGACGGTCACGTCGTCCGCGACCGCAGCTACGGCGACGCCGTGGACGCTGGGAAGGACCGTGAACTCGACCAGTTTGTGCGGCTTGGCGACCCCGCGGGCCGGCCCATGCGCCGTCGCGACGGCAACACGGTCACCGATGACGTCGTCGGCCAGCCAGACGATCTGGGACGCGTCGATGCCCGTCAGTGCCACGACGGATCGGCCCTGCTGGTCGGTCTGTCGCACGACCTGCAGCGGCATCGTCGGCGCCGGCACGTCGTCGGACAGGGTCAGGCTCCAGACATTGCCCTCCGGGGAAAGCCGGGCGATCACCTCGCGGTTGAGCTGGAACCGGAAGATCGCGGCGTTCTTCTCGCGGCTGGCCTCGACCCGGGAGACGAGGTCCGGAACGTCCTTGTCCGCCTTCAGCGGCAGGATCCGCTCGCCCGTGTCGAACACGACCGTCAGGACGCGGCCGCGTTGGAACGCGGCGGCGCCGGTGCGGACATTGAACGGGAAATCGATCCTGATGCCGGTCGGGAGCGCGGAGGCGCGCGGCTCCAGGAGCCCTGCAGCGATCTGGTTGAGCGAGGTCGGCGGCGTCGGAAGCGTGGAGGGCATCGCCGGCGCGGAGCCGGCGATCTCGGTGGCAGGCTCCGGCGCGGGCGCCGGCTGCTGCGGCTTCATCTCCGTCAGGCCGCCTGGCACGTTCGCCACGGGCGCGCGCCCGCCCGGCTTGGCCTCGGGCTGCTTCTCCGCAGACGGCGCGGGCTGGGTTGCGGCCGCGCGCGGCCGCGCGATGTCGAGGACGATGGCGTCGTCCTCGCGGAAATCGCGGATGTCGGTGTCGGCCTCGAGTTCGAGCGCAATCTCCAGCCCGTTTGGCGCGGCCTGGACGTTGACGCTTTTCACCGGCTCCGGAAGGGCTCTCCGAAGCGCGGGCAGATCAAGGTCGAGCGGGGCATCAAAAGCGATGGTTACGCGTTCGCCCCCCTGCCTGACGCTGGCGATGACGCCCGGCGGCGGCTCGAGGATAAGGCGGGTCAGCGTGGGCAGGCGCCCGATCCGGAATGTCAGCGGCCGCGCGGCGCGTTCGCCGCGGCCCCGGACGACGTCCCGGACCTTCGCTTCCGCGATGCGGGCCCGCTCCGCCAGGTCGGCCACGACGTCCTGGGGCAGTCCGGGCAGCATCCCGGTCCAGTTGTTCGGCACCAGGTCGACGAAGACCTTCTCGCCCGCTTCCATGACATTGACGCGCAACGGCTGGCGCAGGGCAAACCGCATCGCCTTGCCGTCAGGGTCCGACCGCACGACCGCGACATACGCCGGAATCTGTCCGGCCAGCCGGTCGATGGGGACGTTGACGGGCTCGGAGAAGGTCACGACCAGCACGCTGCCGCCGCTGATCCGGGCGCTCGCGCGGACCGGGCTGTCGAACATGAAGAGCATGCGGCCGTAACCGCCCTGCTCGATCCCGGCGGCGGAGCCGTTCACCTGCGCGGCGGCGGGGCCGGCCAGGACCAGGCCGGCCACGAGCATCGCGAGCGCCGTCAAACGCGACGCGGACGCGACGATGGATCGGCGCCATGCGGCCATCGGAACCCGGTACTCGGAACGCTTGGCCCGTTCGGGACGGACCATACTCTCCGGCAGCCTATCGGGTCAGGCCTAACAAGCGGTTAGCCAGCAGGCTTCAACGCGGCAGAGCGGGCAGCTCGTTCGGGGGGAGCGCCGTGTTCGCCGGTCGCTGGTCCCCGTTCCCGCGCATGGCCAGCGCGACGGTCAGCTTCTCGGCCGCCTCGGGGCTCATCGCCGCGAGCACCTCGGCCATCTTTCGCGGGTTCATCTGGAGCACGACCGGGACCAGCACGTCGTGCGAAAGCCTGTCGAAGACGCGCGCCGCGTCCTTGGGCTTCATGGCCTCGTACATCGTGACGAGGTTCTTCAGCGTCTGGCTGGCGGCGGATTCCTTCTTCTGCAGCGCCGCGAACTTCTCCTCGTTCGCCTTCAGGTCCTGAATGCTGCTCTCCAGCTTCTTCTCGACGCCCTGAAGAAGCTTTTCCCGCGTTTCAAGGTCGCTCGCGCGCTGGTCCAGTTCGCCGCGGCGCTCGCCGAGCCGCTCGTAGAGCGCGCGCTCCGCCGGCGAGAGGGGCTGCGCGCCGTTGAAGATGTCGGCCTTGTTGGTGCCCGCCGGAGGCGGCGGCGCTGCGGGCTCCTTCGCGTCCTTGGCCTTCTTGCCGTCCTTTTCCTTGTCGACGGAGCCGGTGGTGTCCGGATCGGCGACGGTCAGTCCCCGAGCCTTGAACAGCGCGCGTCCGAAGACCGCCCCGTCCGCCGAGGCCGCGCGCTCCAGGGCCTGCGGCGTCGCGCGTGCGACGTCCGCGTGGGCCCGGTCGGTCGGACCGGCCCAGATCGCGACGACCTTCACCCCGAGCAGGACGAAGGATCCGACCGCGACGGCGTGGAGCAGTCCACCGCTCATGCAGGCTGTCCCTCCAGGCGCCGCACCGCCCGCTGCATCAGGCTCTGCGCGATGGCGGCGGTCTTGGACAGACGCTCCTCGGTCTTCGAAGCCGGAGCGACGACGGCTGCCTCGTTCTCGGCGCGGATGACCTCACGGGCCATCTGGGCCTCCGGCGAGGTCTGCGCCACGAGGCGGGACGCGTCCACGATCTGGGAGATGCGCTTGAGCACGCCCTCGCCGGCCTCGACTTGCGACGCGAGATCGGATGCGTACCGCTCGGCGGTGCGGAGCCGCTCGCCGAGCGTCCGGTCGCAGTCGCCGAGCGTGGTCCTGAGGCCTGCAATCGCGCGCTGCGCGTTGTCCGTCGCGACGACGAGATCGCCGATCGTCTTCTTCATCATCTCCTCGTCGGCCTTGAGCTTGGCGATGCGCTTGGCGAGCATCGAGCAGGTCATGATGGTGGCGACGAGCAGAACGGCCACGAGGGCGTCGGCGGCGAAGATCACGAAGGTCGACATGGCGTCCTCACTTGTCCTTCTGAAGGGTTGCGGCGGCCTCGAACGTGGCCAGCGTCGTGCGTGACTTGCGCAGCGGCTTGGCGATCTGGATCGCGACCTTGTCGCGGATGCGCCCCACGCGGCCGCGCGTCATCTCCATGTCGCCGCAACGCAGGGTGACCATGCTGTCGGGCCGCTTCCCGAACATGATCGTGTCGCCCACCTCGAGCGCGAGCGCCCGCCGCAGCGGCATCTTCATCTCGTGGAGCACGGCGCGCACCGGGATGTTCGACTGCCAGACCTCCGTCGCGAAATGACTCTCCCAGATCGGATCGCGGCCCAGCTTCTCGCCCATGAAGCTCTGGAGCAGCAGGTCGCGGATCGGCTCGATCGTGGCGTAGGGCAGCACCATGCGGATCATGCCGCCGCGGCCTTCCATGTCGACGCGCAGGCCGATCAGGATGGCGGCATTGGCCGGTCTGGTGATCACCGCGAAGCGCGGATTGGATTCGATGCGCTCGACGATGAATTCCACCGGCGACAGCGACTTGAAGGCGGACTGGATCTCGCCCAGCACCACCTGGACCATGCGCCGGATCAGCCGGACCTCGATCGAGGTGAAGGCGCGCGCATCCGGCGTGCCGGCTGCGGAGAAGCGGCGCCCGCCGAGCAGCAGATCGAGCGTCGAATAAGCCAGGGACGGCTCGACCGTCATCAGCGCGAAGTTGCCCCAGCCTTCAGCGCGCACGATGGCCAGCAGCGCGGGCAGCGGGATCGAGTTGAGATAGTCGCCGAAGCGGACAGAGGTGATGCCGCCGAGCGTGACCTCGACATTGTCCGAGAAGAAGCTGCGCAGCGTGGACGAGAGCAGCCGGACGATGCGGTCGAAGATGATCTCGAGCATCGGCAGGCGTTCGTGGGACACGCGGCCGCTGTCGGCGATGGCGCGAACGCCCCCAGCGCCGCCCACGGCGGCCTGCTGGGCGACGAAGCCCATCGTCTGGTCGATCTCCTCCTGATTGAGGACCCGGTCGCCGCCGATATCGACCATCGGGTGACCGGCCTCGCCGCCGATCATCTTCGCCCAGTCGGGCGGCAGCGGGGACTGGTCGCCGGTCTGCTCGGTCAGCGCGCTGCGCCACTCGCGCGCAAGCGCCCGGTCGTCGGGCTGGCCGGCTTGCGGATCGGGCGTGTCGGATGCGCTCACGGGATCAGCCTTACTGGACCAGCAGTTCCTTGAAGAGCACGGCGTCCACCTTGGCCGGGTGGACCGCGACGTTCACGCGCCGCAGGAGCTCTTCCTTCAGCCGGTAGACGCCGGCCGAGCCTTCGAGGTCGCTGGGCCGGAGCTCGCGCATATAGACCTGGAACGTGTCCTCGATCCGCGGCAGCAGCGGCTGGATCTCAGGCACGAGCTTCGGGTCGGAAACCTCCAGCGCGACCTTCAGCTTCATGTAGCGGGCGCGCTCCTGGTTGGAGGCGATCGACAGGTTGATCGTCATCTCCTTCATGTCGAGAAAGGCGACGGTCTTCTTCGGAGCCGTGGCGGCAGGCGCAGCCTGCTCTTCCGCCGGCTTCTTGGGTTTCAGCAGGAAATAGGCGCCGGCACCGCCGCCGCCGAGCACGAGCAGCGCCGCGGCAGCGATCAGGATCAGCTTCTTCTTGCCGCCCGAGGGCTTTGCGCCCTCGTCGCCTTCCGCTTCCGTGTCGTCCTTGCCGGCCATGGTGAAGTCCCGACGAAACAGCTCTGGAGCAGCCGATTCCGCCCCGTGCCACCGTCGCGCGCTCATGGTTAACGCGCCGTTAAGGAGGCAATTTCTGCCGGGTCGATTTCGCCGGGCGGCACGGACAACGTGAGGCCAGGTTGATGCTCGGTTTCGACAACCCTCTGCATTTTAAGGGTCTTTCCGTCCCTCAGGCTGTTGGCACGGCGGATGCAGGAATGGTTTCGCAATCATCGCGCTGGGGAGCGTCGAGGCGATTGCGGGACGAGAGGGCCGCCGATGGTGGCCCGCAATGGGAGCACCCGATGGAGAACGCTGTTCTTGTCGGATTGTCGCGCCAGATCGCGTTGGCCCGCGAGCTGGACGTGATCGCCAACAACGTCGCGAACGTGCAGACGAACGGGTTCAAGGCCCGCTCGATGCGCTTCGAGGAATATCTGCGCACGAATGCCCGGGGCGAGACCTTCCCGACGCCGGACAAGCGCGTCTCCTTCGTCATCGACACGGGCACGCCCGTCGATATGTCGACCGGCGCCATCGAGCGCACCGGCAACCCGCTGGACGCTGCCATCAAGGGCGACGGGTTTTTCGTGGTCCGCACCCAGGCCGGCGAGCGCTTCACCCGCAACGGCTCGTTCGATCTGAACAATCGCGGCGAGCTGGTGAACAGCGACGGCCATACGGTCATCGGCGAGAGCGGTCCGATCGCCTTCGGCCCGACCGAGACTGGCATCGCGATCGGCGCCGACGGCACGGTGACCTCCAATCTGGGCCAGCGCGGCAAGATTCGCCTCGTGCGGTTCGACAACCCGCAGGCGCTGCGCAACGAGGGCCAGAATGTCTTCTCCGCCACCGTCGCTCCGCAGCCCGCCGGCACGGCGGCGCGGATCGAGAGCGGCGCGGTCGAGCGCTCGAACGTGAAGCCGATCCTGGAGATGAGCCGGCTGATCGAGGTGAACCGGGCCTACACGTCGCTCGCGAACATGATCACACGGGCCGACGAACTGCGCCGCACCGCGATCCAGCGGCTCGGCGACGTGAACAGCTGAGTGAGGGACTGACACCATGCGCGCATTGCAGTCTGCCGCGACGGGAATGATGGCCCAGGAGCTCAACGTCCAGGTCATCTCCAACAACATCGCGAACCTTCGCACCACCGGGTTCAAGCGCCAGCGGGCGCAGTTCCAGGACCTGCTCTACGACACCCAGCGCCGCCCCGGCGCCGCCTCGTCGGACCAGGGCAACCAGGTGCCGGTGGGTATCAGCATCGGCTCGGGCGTGAAGACCGCCTCGACGCCCCGCGTGATGACGCAGGGCAGCGTCACGCAGACCGAGAAGGAATTCGATCTCGCCATCCGCGGCGAGGGCTTCTTCCGCATCCGCCTGCCGGACGGCCGCACCGCCTATACCCGCGACGGTTCGTTCGAGACCGATTCCCAGGGCCAGCTCGTCACCAACGACGGCTACCTCGTCGAGCCGGGCATCACGATCCCGCAGAACGCCCAGAAGGTGTCGATCAGCAATCTCGGCCAGGTCCAGGTCCAGATCCCGGGCCAGACCGCGCCGCAGGACCTCGGCCAGCTCCAGCTCGCCCGCTTCGTCAACAAGGTCGGCCTGGAATCGATCGGCGACAACCTGTTTCTGGAAACCGCCTCCTCCGGCCCCGCCATCGATGGCGCGCCGAATTCGGAAGGGTTCGGCAGCCTGCAGCAGGGCTATTTGGAAGACGCCAACGTCAACGCGGTCACCGAAATCTCGGCCCTGATCGCGGCCCAGCGCGCTTACGAAATGAATGCACGCATCGTCACGGCCGCGGACCAGATGCTCTCGGCCACGACGCAGATGTTCCGGGGCTGACGACCATGAAGCGCTTCCTCATCGCCGCCCTCGCCCAGCTCGCCCTCGTCGCCGGCACGGCACAGGCCTTCGCCGAGCCGACCCTGCGCGCCGAAACCCGCGTCCACCGCGACGTCGTCACCCTCGGGGACCTCGTCGAAGGCGCGGATCCCAAGATCGCCGCGCTGCCGCTCTTCGGCGCGCCGCGCCTGGGCGAAAGCGGGACGATCCAGACCTCGCGGGTGCTCACCGCCCTGCGTCCCTTCGGCCTCGACGAGATCGAGCTGAACGGCATCACGCAGGTCGTCGTGGTGCGCCCCGCCCGCCGCATCGGCGCCGCCGAGGTCGAGGCGGCGGTCCAGGCCGCCCTGTCGGCGCGGCTCGGCCGCGATGCGTCCAACCTCTCGCTCGTCTTCGACGGGCCGATCCCGGCGCTCGCGCTGCCCCTGTCTGTCGACGGTCCGCTCAAGGTCGAGGACATGGTCCACGATCCGCGCGCCCGCCGTGTCTCGGCGAACCTCGCCGTGGCCGCCGCCGACGGCAGCCAGCGCCGCGCCTTCCGCATCGTCGGCGCGGTGGTGGAGACCGCCCCCGTCGCCGTCCTCTCCCGCGCCATCGGGCGTGGCGAGACCGTCGAGGCGCGGGACATCACGATCGAGAGGCGGCCTCGCGACATGGTTCCGGCCGACGGCATCGCCGATCTCAAGGACGCGGTCGGCCAGGTGGCGCGCCGGGCGCTCGGCGCCGGCGGCCTGGTCCGCGCCGCCGACCTCGCGAAGCCGGAAGTGGTCCAGCGCGGCGAGGTCGTCACCATCGTCTATGAGGCCGGCGGCATCGTCATCACCACCCGCGGCAAGGCCGGCGAGGCCGGCGGCGTCGGCGACACGATCCCGGTTCAGAACATCCAGTCCAAGCGCATGCTGCAGGGCACGATCTCGGGTCCGGGCCGCATCAGCATCACCGCCGGCACCCCCGGTCCGCTCGCGTCCGCCACGCGCTGAACGCCCAGTCGAGAGTGAAAGCCATGTCGAAGTTCCTCGTCCGGACCGCCCTGATCAGCTTCGTCGCCGTCTCGCTCGGCGCCTGCGGTGCCGCCGATCGGCTCGCCAATGTCGGCCGGGCCCCCGCCCTCTCGGCGGTGGACGATCCCACGGCCCAGCCCGGCTACAAGCCGGTCAGCCTGCCGATGCCCCATCCGGAACCGGCGAGTTACCAGGCCAATTCGCTGTGGCGGAACGGTTCGCGCGCCTTCTTCAAGGACCAGCGCGCCAAGCAGGTGGGCGACCTCGTCACCGTCCGCGTCCGCGTCACGGACAAGGCCAACATCGCCAACACGACGAAGCGGGCCCGCACCAACGGCGAGGATTTCGGCGTCGAGAACCTGTTCGGCCTGGAGAACAAGGCCGACAAGTTCCTTCCCGACGGCTCGGTCCCCGGCTCGCTGTTCAAGACCGATTCCAACTCGTCCAGCTCGGGCACCGGCTCGGTGACGCGCTCCGAGCAGCTCGTCACGAATGTCGCCGCCATCGTCACGCAGGTCCTGCCCAACGGGAACCTGGTCGTCGAGGGCAAGCAGGAGATCCGGGTCAATTTCGAGATCCGCGAGCTGATCGTCGCGGGCGTCATCCGCCCCGAGGACATCGAAAGCGACAACACGATCGATTCCTCGAAGATCGCCCAAGCCCGCATCGCCTATGGCGGCCGTGGCCAGATCACCGATGTCCAGCAGCCCCGCTACGGCCAGCAGGTGATGGACATCCTGCTGCCCTTCTGACGCCCGTTCCAAGAGCTCCCGACGGCCAGCCACGCTCCCCACGTTCAAGGCGGGCCGTCAAAAACGCGGCCCCGGCGCTCCCGCCGGGGCCGTCGCTTTTTCGGAAGAAGACGCGGGCGGAAACGGCCGCCGGTCAATCGTCGCGATAGACGCGCTCGTTGCGCTCGTGGCGCTCCTGCGCCTCCAGCGACAGGGTCGCGATGGGACGGGCCTCCAGGCGCTTCAGCGAGATCGGCTCGCCGGTCTCCTCGCAATAGCCGTAGGAGCCGTCCTCGATCCGGGCCAAAGCGGCGTCGATCTTGGCGATCAGCTTGCGCTGCCGGTCGCGGGCGCGCAGCTCGATGGCACGGTCTGTCTCGGACGAGGCGCGGTCGGCGAGGTCGGGATGGTTCTCGTTCTCGCTCTGGAGCGCGGTCAGCGTCTCCTTCGCTTCCTTGAGAATGTCGTCCTTCCACGCGAGCAGCTTGCGACGGAAATATTCGCGCTGCCGCTCGTTCATGAAGGGCTCGTCGTCGGACGGTCGATAGGTGGCGTCGATGACGATCTGCGGCATGGGTGGACCTTAATCTCCGGTCGTCCTGGTACCCCGTTCGATGCCTTCCGCCGCATCCCCCCGGGCGTCGGGCGGCCTCTCTATATCCCCGTCCCTCCGCCGGAACAACGCGTGAATTGCAGCGGCGGAAGGCCGCTCCACAAGCGGCCGCCGGCCACCCGTTCCCAAGCGGAACGCGAGGTTCAGGACGAGCGGGGCGCGCGCTGCAGCTTGGCCAGCTCCACCTGCGCCCGCAGCTCGATCTGCCCGATGATGTCGTCGAGCCGGGGATCGCCGGAAAAGGCGGGCCGCTGGCCGAGCTTGTGCGCCAGCCGCAGCAGCTCGCCGGCCGGGATGCGGCCCGAGAGCAGCGCCGCCTTCAGCCGGTCGAGTTCGTCCAGCACCTCGCGGCCATGCTGCACCGACCGGCGGCGGCGCTCCTGCGGGTCGTCGCCGATCTGGAGCGCGAGGAGCGCATCCATGCTCTGGGGCGCTGCGACGGAGGACGTGCTGGCGGCGCGCGCGGTCGCTGTCGAACTGTCGGGTTCGAAAGTCTGGCCGGCCGATGCGGGCCGGCGGGCGCTCGCCGTGGCGTTGGTGCGCGCGACGTTCGCCTTGGGATCAACCAGCATGACGCTTGTCTCCTGCGCGAGGCTCAATCTCCGGCCTTATGGTTAACGACCTGTGAACGACCCGGCAGAAACTGCCGCCCGGCAGGATCGTCCGGCGTCGCGACTAACGGGAACTCAATAGAAATCAATGCTTTGCGTGAACCGGGACTTGGCACGGACATCGCTACGACAGGAGCGTCATGAATCGGATCGTGCCCATGAAGCGCCTGCTGAAACTGGTCTTAGGCCCGCTCGCTGCCGCCGCGCTCGCCCTCGGGGCGCCGGTGCCGGCCGGCGCGATGTCGCGGATCAAGGACCTCGCCGGCGTCGAGGGCATCCGCCAGAACCAGCTCGTCGGCTACGGCCTGGTCGTCGGCCTCAACGGCACCGGCGACACGCTGAACAACATCCCCTTCACCAAGCAGTCGCTGCAGGCGATGCTGGAGCGCCTGGGCGTCAATACCCGCGGCGCCACCCTGCGCACCGCCAATATCGCGGCCGTCATGGTCACCGCGAACCTGCCGGCCTTCGGCACGCAGGGCACCCGCATCGACGTCACCGTCTCGGCCCTCGGCGACGCCAAATCGCTCCAGGGCGGTACGCTCCTCGTCACGCCGCTCATGGGCGCAGACGGCGAGGTCTATGCGGTGGCGCAGGGATCGCTGGCCATCGCCGGCTTCTCCGCCGAGGGCGACGCGGCCAAGGTCACCCGCGGCGTCCCCACTGTCGGCCGCATCGCCAACGGCGCGATGATCGAGCGCGAGATCGAGTTCAAGCTGCACAACCAGCGCCAGCTGCGCCTGGCCTTGCGCAATCCGGACCTCACCACCGCCCGGCGCATCGCCGCCGCCATCAACGATTTCATCGGCACCGACACCGCCGAGCCGGTCGATCCGGCCAGCATCGTGATCCAGGTGCCGGCCCGCTACCAGGGCAACATGATCCGCCTGCTCACCGAGATCGAGCAGTTGCAGATCGAGCCCGATACCGGCGCGCGCATCGTCATCGACGAGCGCTCCGGCATCATCGTGATGGGCAAGGACGTGCGGGTCTCCACCGTCGCCATCGCCCAGGGCAACCTGACCGTGACCATCTCCGAGCAGCCCCAGGTGAGCCAGCCCGCGCCCTTCTCCCGCGGCCAGACCGCCATCGTCCCGCGCACCGGGGTCAAGGTCGATACGGGCGAGGGCAACAAGCTCGCCATCGTCAAGGACAGCGTGA
The DNA here is from genome assembly GCA_027483945.1 of Hyphomicrobiales bacterium. Classification (GTDB taxonomy): domain Bacteria; phylum Pseudomonadota; class Alphaproteobacteria; order Rhizobiales; family Beijerinckiaceae; genus JAIXTM01. The sequence continues at coordinate 50,117 of JAIXTM010000019.1, forward strand.
CGCTGAAGGATCTGGTGGACGGACTGAACGCGCTTGGCATCGGTCCCCGCGACATGATCGCCATCCTCCAGGCGGTGAAATCCGCCGGAGCCCTGCAAGCCGACATCGAGGTGATGTAATGGCCGCCCCCCTCGCCGCCCTGGCTCCCGTCGCCCTCAACGTCGCCTCCAAGGTGGCCGGCAAGGTCGCCGACGCGCTGTCCTCCTCGACCTCCGGGGCCAAGGGCCTGGAGGAGAAGCTTGCCGCGCTGGATCCCAAGGCCCGCGGCAAGATCGAGAAGACCGCCACCGACTTCGAAGCCGTCTTCCTGGAGAACATGCTCGGCCAGATCTTCGCCTCCACGGGCACCGAAGGTCCGCTCGGCCAGAACGGCACCGGCGGCGATGCCTACAAGTCGATGCTGGTCAACGAATATGCCCGCACGATCACCAAGTCGGGCGGCGTCGGCATCGCCAACTCGGTCATGGCAGAGATGATCCGCATCCAGGAGCGTGCGGCGGGAGGCGGGGCATGAAGGCCGCCGCGGAGACGGCCGTTCCCCGCGTGAACGGCGCGCGCGAGGCCATCGAGCTTGCCGGCGGCGTCATGGACACGATGCGCCTCCTGGCGCGGGTGCTCGACGAGGAGACCGGCCTCCTGCGTGCCGGCAAGATATCGGCCGCCCTGGCTTTGGAGCAGCGCAAGGGCGAGCTCGCCGGCGCCTATATGCGCGGTCTGGAGGCCATCAAGGCCAACGCGCTCGCCATCGCCCGCCACGCCCCCGATACGATGACGGAACTGAAGGACGCCCACGAGGCCTTCAGCCAGACGATCGCGCTGAACCACGCCGTCCTCGCCACCGCCCACGCCGTGTCCGAGGGCATCGTCCGCGGGTTGGCGAGCGAGGCGGCCTCCGCGCCCAGGGCAGCCGGCTACGGCCCCGGCCCCGCACCGCGCGCGACCGGGCCCGCGGTCCAGGCGATTGCGGTTTCCCGCAAGCTCTGATCGGCCGATCTGGGCAGGCTAAATCGCTCAAATGTTAGCGAAATATTAGGATTCGATTCACCGCGCTTCTCAATGCTCCTTTGAACTTTCGCTGCGACACTCGATCTGAGGATTGTGTCGTCGCGTGGAGAACCATGGGAGGTTGCCGTGAAGACCGCGCCGATCGTAGGCCTTCCGCCAGCCGGCTACATGTCGCTGGCGGGATTTTCGCGTCCTGAACCCGCGCCTCTCGCGGCGGCGGGACAGCCGGGTCGTCCTGCCGGCTCCGCTGCCGAAGCGGTGGCGGCCGGCCAGCCGGCGCCCTTCGACGCGCCGGCGACGCGGCTGACCCTCTCCGGCCCGGCGCGGGAACGCCAGGAGCGCGAAGCCCTGCTGCGCGACGTCATCGACCGTAACCTGACGCTCGACCCCGAACTGCGCGAGGTCGTGTACCAGGCGGTCGACACCCGCTCGGGCGAGGTCGTCTTCCAGCTCCCCAACGAATCCGCGCTCAAGATGCGGATCTACACCCGCACCATCGCCTCGGAGCCGACGATCCGCTCGAGCGAGGCCCCGGCCGGAATCGCGCGCCAGATCTGACGGGCCGCCGGCCGATGCGGGCCATGGTGCCCGCTGCCCCGCCAGGGTCGATTAACCTTAATGAAGCGTCACGCTTTACCGGACATTAACCCTGTTCGGTGCACGGTGAAGGCGGACCGGGCCCCAGAAGGCGCGGCCCGGTGGCAGAAGCGAATCTTGTCACCAGAAAGGGACACCCATGCCAGACGTCACCCTCACAGCCGCCATGCGCACCAACCTGCTGTCGATCCAGCAGACGGAGAGCATGATCGGCGTGGCCCAGAACCGGCTTGCGACGGGCAAGAAAGTGAACTCCGCGATCGATGACCCGCGGAACTTCTTCACCGCAGCCTCTCTCAATTACCGCGCCAGCGACCTCACGCGGCGCCTGGACGGTATCGGGCTCGCGATCAAGACGTTCGAAGCGGCGGACAAGGGCATCAAGGCGATCACGAAGATCGTCGAGAGCATGGCCGCGATCGCGAAGGAAGCGCTGGACTCCACGTCGGCCACGAACCGTCAGGCTCTTGGCCAGCAGTTCAACACCCTCCGGGCGCAGCTCATCGATGTCGCCGAGGATTCGGGCTTCAACGGCACCAACCTCCTCGCCGGCAACACGCTCACCGTCCAGTTCAACGAGGCCGGCACCAACACCCTGGCGCAGACCGGCGTTGACTGGACGACCGGCGGCACAGCGGCCGTCTCGATCGCGGTGGCCGGCGTCGCCGCCGGCGCGGGCGACTGGGACAACGCCACGCTCGCCACGGGCGCGACGAACATCACGACGTCGGTGAACGCGGTGAACACCGCGCTCTCGACGCTGCGCACGCAGGCTGCGGCCTTCGGGTCGTCATTGAACATCGTGAAGACGCGCGAAGAGTTCACCAAGGAGATGATCGCGAACCTCAAGGGCGGCGCGGACAACCTCGTCCTCGCCGATATCAACGAGGAGAGCGCCAACCTGCTCACGCTGCAGACCCGTCAGCAGCTGGGCGTCCAGGCTCTGTCGCTCGCCAACCAGTCGCAGCAGTCGGTCCTCCGCCTGTTCAGCTGAGCGCGATCCCTTCCTGACAAGACCAGAACGCAGGCGAAACGCAGGTTTCGCCTGCGTTTTTCTGTCTGTTGCCAGAAGCCGGACAGGATCCGTCAACCTTTTCGCCACGCGGCCCCGCGGCGCTTACGAACCATTAAGCACACGCCTGCGAAGGTGGGCGCGATCGAGGCAGGAAGCCTCGCTCTGTCATTGCGTATTCCAGAAAGGAAACTGTCATGTCGGGTATCACTCTGACTGGTGCGATGCGCACCAATCTCCTGGCGATCCAGAACACGGAAAGCCTCATCTCGGTCGCCCAGAACCGTCTCGCCACCGGCAAGAAGGTCAATTCCGCGATCGACGATCCGCGCAACTTCTTCACCTCCGCCTCGCTCAACAACCGCGCCAGCGACCTGACCCGTCGCATGGACGGCATCGGGCTGGCGATCAAGACCTTCGAGGCCGCCGACAAGGGCATCAAGGCCAT
>JAIXTM010000010.1 GCA_027483945.1 Hyphomicrobiales bacterium
CCGTCCTCCCGGGAGCGGATTGCAAGTCCGCCCGCAGGCAACCGCCTCTCCCCGACAGTCAGGCATGCCTCCGGACGGCCACCCCTCGTGGAGAGAGGCGCATAGGAATATATTCAATGTGTGGGTTTGTCAAGATCGACATATTTGGCCCCCTCCCGTCTCACCCCCGCGGCCGCACGCTCGTTGTCATCCCCGGCGAGCGAAGCGAGGGAAGGGGATCCAGCGAGCGCCCGGCATGGAGCGCCACGCCCGACGTTTTCTGGATCCCCTTCCCGGCGCGTGCCGCGCCGCCGGGGATGACATCGAGCGTGAACGTCCGTGGAGAAGGAGGGGGTGCCCCTCACCCATCCATCTTCAGCGCGGCGATAAACGCCTCCTGCGGGATCTCCACCTTGCCGAACTGGCGCATCTTCTTCTTGCCCTCCTTCTGCTTCTCCAGAAGCTTGCGCTTGCGGGTCACGTCGCCGCCATAGCACTTGGCGGTGACGTCCTTGCGCAGGGCGCGGACGGTTTCGCGGGCGATGATCTTGCCGCCGATGGCCGCCTGGATGGGGATGACGAAGAGGTGCTGGGGGATGAGGTCCTTCAGCTTCTCGCACATGGCGCGGCCGCGCGCCTCGGCGCGGGTGCGGTGGACGAGCATGGAGAGCGCGTCCACCGGCTCGGCGTTGACGAGGATGGACATCTTCACGAGGTCGCCCTCGCGGTAGTCGGTGATGGCGTAGTCGAAGGAGGCGTAGCCCTTCGAGACCGATTTCAGCCGGTCGTAGAAGTCGAACACCACCTCGTTGAGCGGCAGGTCGTAGACGACCTTGGCGCGGCTGCCGACATAGCCCAGATCGATCTGCATGCCACGCCGGTCCTGGCAGAGCTTGAGCACGGCGCCGAGATATTCGTCGGGCGTCAGGATCGTCGCGCGGATCCAGGGCTCCTCGATCGTGTCGATCTTCATCACGTCCGGCATGTCGGCCGGGTTGTGGAGCTCCCGCACCTCGCCGTCGCGCATCAGCAGGCGATAGACGACCGACGGGGCCGTGGAGATGAGGTTGAGGTTGAACTCGCGCTCCAGCCGCTCCTGGATGATCTCCAGGTGGAGAAGGCCGAGGAAGCCGCAGCGGAAGCCGAAGCCGAGGGCGGCCGAACTCTCCATCTCGAAGGAGAAGCTGGCATCGTTGAGCCGCAGCTTGCCCATGGCGGCGCGCAGGTCCTCGAAATCCGCGGCATCGACCGGGAAGAGGCCGCAGAACACGACCGGCTGGACGGGCTTGAAGCCCGGCAGGGCCGCGTCGCAGCGGCGGCGGTCCTCGGTGATCGTGTCGCCGACGGCGGTGTCCGCCACCTCCTTGATGGAGGCCGTGATGAAGCCGACCTCGCCGGGGCCGAGGACGTCCACGTTCGTCATCTTGGGCTTGAAGACGCCGATGCGCTCCACGCTGTAGGTGGCGCCGGCGCCCATCATGTGGATGGTCGTGCCCTTCTTCAGTTCGCCGTCGACGATGCGCACGAGGACGACGACGCCGAGATAGGCGTCGTACCAAGAATCCACCAGCAGCGCCTTGAGCGGCGCCTTGCGGTCGCCCTTCGGCGCGGGCAGGCGGGTGACGATGGCCTCCAGCACGGCCTCGATGTTGAGGCCGGTCTTGGCGGAGATGGCGACGGCGTCGGAGGCGTCGAGGCCGATGACCTCCTCGATCTGCGCCTTGATGCGCTCCGGCTCGGCGGCGGGCAGGTCCACCTTGTTGAGGACGGGCACGATCTCATGGTTGGCGTCCAGCGCCTGGTAGACGTTGGCGAGGGTCTGCGCCTCCACGCCTTGGGACGCGTCGACGACGAGGAGCGAGCCCTCGCAGGCAGCGAGCGAGCGGGACACCTCGTAGGCGAAGTCCACGTGGCCGGGCGTGTCCATCAGGTTGAGGATGTAGGGCTTGCCGTCGCTCGCCGTGTAGTCGAGCCGCACGGTCTGCGCCTTGATGGTGATCCCGCGTTCCTTCTCGATATCCATCGAGTCGAGCACCTGCTCGGTCATCTCGCGCGCCGAGAGCCCGCCGGTGATCTGGATCAGCCGGTCGGCCAGCGTCGACTTCCCGTGGTCGATATGGGCCACGATGGAGAAGTTGCGGATGTTCGGGATCGTCTCTTGCGCCATGGCGCGCGGGATAGCAGGCGTTAAGGATGGCGTCGAGGGGAGCGGTGTCGCGCGGGAAGCCGCTCCCAGCCGCTTGACTCCACTATGAGAGAATCTACTCTCTCATCATGGAAACAGCGCGCCCCCAGTCCTTTCCGCTTACCGCCGAGCCACAGGCGCAGGCCGTGCCGCCCGAGGCGATGGATGCGCTGATCGGGCAGCGGATCAAGGCGCTGCGGGCCTCTGGCGGCCTGACGCTGGACGAGCTCGCGGCGCGCGCCGGGGTCAGCCGCGCCATGATCTCGCGGATCGAGCGGGGCGAGGCGAGCGCGACCGCCATATTGCTCTCCCGGCTCTGCGCGGGGCTGGGCGTGACGCTGGCGAGCCTGTTCGCCCCCGCCGCGCCGGCGGCCGGGCCGGTGGCGCGGCGGGCGGACCAGCCGGTCTGGCGCGATCCGTCCAGCGGCTATGTCCGGCGCACCGTCTCGCCGCCGGGGCGCTCTTCCATCTCCATCGTGGAGGTCGATTTCCCGCCGCGCGGCCGCGTCGCCTTCGATGCCGGCTGGGACGCCCCGCGCCTCGATCAGCAGGTCTGGGTGCTGGAGGGCACGCTCGACCTCACCGTGGAGGGCGAGACGACCCGGCTTGAGGCCGGCGATTGCCGCGCCATGCGGGTGGACGGCCCCATCGTCTACGAAAACCCGACCGACATGCCCATCCGCTACGTCGTCGTCCTCACCCCGGAGAGCCCGCGTGCCTGACCCGATCGCCATCCGCGCCCTGGAACCCGACGAGGTGCAGGCCCGCCTGAAGGAGCTCGCCCATGTCCTCCACGATTGCGTGGAGGGCGGGGCCTCGGTGAACTTCCTGGCGGATTTCACGCCCGAACAGGCTGAGGGCTTCTGGCGCGGCCAGATGGCGGGGCTTTCCGGCGGCGACCGGCGCCTCTTCGTCGCCGAGGAGGCCGGGCGCGTCGTGGGCACGGTGATCCTGTTCTTCGCCCAGCAGCCGAACCAGCCGCACCGGGGCGAGATCGGCAAGATGCTCGTCCTGCGCTCCCATCGCGGACGGGGTCTTGGCCGGGCGCTGCTGGACGCGGCGGAGCAGGCGGCGCGGGACGCGGGGCGCACGCTCCTCGTCCTCGACACGGCCGACGGTTCGGCGGGCGACCGGCTCTACCGCGCCTGCGGCTGGACCGCCTTCGGCACGGTGCCCGGCTACGCGCTGACGACGGACGGCCGCCCGGAGGCCGCGACCTTCTTCTACAAGGCGATCGGCCGGTGACGCCCGCCATCGTCCCGGCCGACGAACGCCATCTGGAGGCGATCCTCACCATCCACAACGACGCGGTGCGCACGACGACGGCGATCTGGAGCGAGGAGCCGGCCGATCTCGCCAACCGCCGCGCCCTCCTGGACGACAGGCGTCGCCGCGGCTTCCCGTTCCTGGTGGCCGAGGATGCGGACCGCGCGGTGCTTGGCTATGCATCCTATGGCGATTTCCGCGCCTGGCCGGGCTATCGGGACTGCGTGGAGCACTCGGTCTACGTTCACCGCGACCATCGCGGCCGCGGTATAGCGCGCCGGCTCATGGAGGCGCTGATCGGGGCGGCGAGAGACGCGGACCTTCACGTCATGGTGGCGGGGATCGAGGCCGGCAACGCCGCCTCCATCGCCCTGCACGACAGGCTCGGCTTCACCCATGCCGGCACGCTGCGGGAGGTCGGCGTCAAGTTCGGCCGCCGGCTCGACCTCAACTTGATGCAGCTGCTGCTGCGGGCATGATGCGGGAGGCCGGATCCGTCTGGCGCCGGAATGGCTGGCGGCGCCGCGCCGCGAGGGCTTAGCATGGCGCCTCGCGGCAGCGGCGAACAGGGACCCTCGCGCATGACCTCATCCGACCGGCTGACCAACGAGGATGTGGCCGAGATCACGGCGTGGCGGCGACGGCTGCATGCCATGCCGGAAATCTCCGGAGAGGAGATCTGGACCGCGTCCGAGGCCGAGCGGTTCCTCGCCGGGACCGCGCCGGACGCCGTTCATTCCGGCCTCGGCGGGACGGGCCTCGCCGTCGTCTATGACAGCGGCAAGCCCGGGCCGACCGCGCTCTTTCGCGCCGAGCTCGACGCGCTCCCCATCGAGGAGACCGGGACGGTCGAGCATCGCTCTGCAGTGCCGGGCAAGAGCCACATGTGCGGCCATGACGGGCATATGGCGATCCTCGCCGCGCTCGGCCGGGTGCTCGGACGGCGGCGTCCCGCGCGCGGGCGCGCCGTCCTGATGTTCCAGCCGGCGGAGGAGACCGGAGCGGGCGCGGCGGCGGTGATCGCCGATCCGCGCTTCGCCGCGGTGAAGCCCGATTACAGCTTCTCGCTGCACAACATGACCGGCCTGCCCTTCGGCCATGTCTGGCTGAAGGACGGCATCGCCAATTGCGCCTCGCGCGGATTGAAGATCGTGCTCAACGGCCGCACGGCCCATGCCTCGATGCCGGAGACCGGTATCTCGCCGGTGCCCGCCATGGCGCGGCTCGCGCCGCGCCTCACCGCCCTGAGCCGGGGCACGATCGCCGGGGAGGACATGGTCCTGGCCACCGTCACCCATATCGCCGTCGGCGAACCGGCCTTCGGCATCGCCCCGGCGCGCGCCGAGATCTGGGTGACGCTGCGCACCATCCACGACGAGGCGATGGCGGCGCTGACGCAGGCCGCGGAGGCGCTGGCGGCGGAGGCCGCCGCCGCGGACGGATTGGACCACGCCTTCAGCTACCACGACGTGTTCCTGCATTCGCGCAACGACCCGGAGGCAGCCGCCCGGCTGCGGGCCGCGCTCGACGCGGAGGGCATCGCCCACGAGCCCGGCCTGACCATCCGCGCCTCGGAGGATTTCGGACGGTTCGGCACCGTGTCGAAATCGGCGATGCTCTTCATCGGCACAGGCGAGGACGTGCCCGCCCTGCACAACCCCGACTACGATTTCCCGGACGACCTGATCCCGCTCGGCGCCCGCATCTTCGCGCGCACGGCGCGGGACCTTCTCGGCTGACGCCTACCGCTCCAGCAGGCGGCCCACGACCCGGGCCGTGTAGTCGACCATCGGCACGATGCGGGAATAGTTCAGCCGCGTCGGGCCGATGACGCCGACGACGCCGACGATCTGCTGGTTGGCATCGCGGAAGGGCGCGGCGACCATGGACGAGCCCGACAGCGAGAACAGCTTGTTCTCCGAGCCGATGAAGATGCGCACGCCCTCCGCCGTCTCGGCACGGGAGAGGAGATCGGCGACCTCGGTCTGGGCCTCCAGGTCCGCGAAGAGGAGGCGGATGCGTTCCAGGTCCTCGGCCGCCCTGACATCGTCGAGGAGGTTCGCCTGGCCGCGCACGATGAGCTGGCGCGTCTCGGCCTGGCCGACGGCGACCGCCAGCCCGTCCTCCACCAGCCGCGCGGTGAGGCTGTCGAGCTCCCGCTGCATGGCCTCCCGCGCGCGGTCGATCTCCTGCTTCGCATCGGCGAGGGTCCGGCCGGCGAGGCGGGCGTTCAGGTAGTTCGCCGCTTCGACCAAAGCCGAGGCCGGCAGGCCCGGCGGCAAATCGAGGATGCGGTTCTCCACCGAGCCGTCCTGCCCCACGAGGACGACGAGGGCGCGGGCGGGATCGAGCCGCACGAACTCGATCTGCTTCAGCGGCGCGTCCCGCTTGGTGGTGACGACGACGCCGGCGCCGCGGGACAGACCCGACAGGAGCGAGGAGGCTTCTGCCAGCGCGCCCTCGAATGTGCGCCCGGCTGCCGCGGCCCGCACCTGCGCCGCGATCTGCTCGCGCTCGCTCTGGGCGATCTCGCCGACCTGCATCATCGCATCCACGAAGAAGCGTAGGCCCGTCTGCGTCGGCAGGCGGCCGGCGCTGGTGTGGGGAGCGTAGATGAGGCCCGCCGCCTCCAGGTCCGCCATGACGTTGCGGATCGAGGCGGGAGAGAGCGAGACCGAGATCAGCCGCGACAGGTTGCGCGAGCCCACCGGCTCGCCGGTCGTCAGGTAGCTGTCGACGATGCGCCGGAAGATCTCGCGCGAGCGGCGGTCGAGATCGGCGATCGAGCGGCCGGGATCGGGCGGCGCGACCGGCCGGGTGCGGAACGGCTCGTTCATCCGTGACGGCGGGATCGGTTCATGGCCTGCATAATGTGATGGCTCGCGGGCAGTGCCGCAAGCGCTGCGTCGGGCGATCCGCCGGTTGCGCCGCTTATTTCCCTCCCCGCCGCTGCGCGGAGGATGCGCGCACTGCCACGGTGCGTGCTTCGAGGCTCGCCGTTCCGGCGAGCGCCTCAGCATGAGGACCGTTGTTCAGGGCGCGATGCCCACCGAAGCCTCATCCTGAGGCGCCGCGAAGCGGCCTCGAAGGACGAGGCGTCATCCTCAACCGTCATTGCGAGGAGCGAAGCGACGAAGCAATCCACCGGCTCCAACATGCCCGCTAGATTGCTTCGCTGCGCTCGCAATGACGAGACAGGTCTCGTCCGAAGGTGCTCTGGCCGGGGATGACAGGGGCGGCCCCTCCCCTTGCCCCTCACCCACTCCCTCCGTAAGACGCTCTCGTTCCTGAGGAGATTCCCATGCGTCCTTCCAAGCGCGCCGCCGACGAGCTGCGCAAGGTGAGCCTGGAGCGCGCCGTCGCCCGCTACGCGGAGGGCTCGTGCCTGGTGAAGTTCGGCGAGACGCATGTCCTGTGCTGCGCCAGTGTCGAGGAAAAGGCCCCACCATGGCTGCGCGGGCAGGGGCGCGGCTGGGTGACGGCGGAATACGCGATGCTGCCGCGCGCCACCGGCGAGCGGACCCGGCGCGAAGTCACCGCCGGCAAGCCTTCCGGCCGCACGCAGGAGATCCAGCGCCTGATCGGCCGGTCGCTTCGCGCGGTGGTCGACCTGAAGGCTCTGGGCGAACGGCAGATCGTCGTCGATTGCGACGTGATCCAGGCGGACGGGGGCACGCGGACCGCCGCGATCACCGGCGCCTGGGTCGCGCTGCACGATGCGCTGGCCTGGATGAAGGCGCGATCGATGCTGTCGGGCGAGGCGCTGAAGGACCATGTCGCCGCGATCTCCTGCGGCATCCATGCCGGTACGCCGGTGCTCGACCTCGATTATCTGGAGGATTCCTCGGCGCAGACCGACGCGAATTTCGTCATGACGGGCTCGGGTGGCATCGTCGAGGTGCAGGGCACGGCGGAGGGCGCGCCCTTTTCCGAGGAAGAGCTCCTGGCGCTCCTCAAGCTCGCGCGTCAGGGCACGCAGCGCCTGGTGGAATTGCAGAAGCTGGCGGTCGGCTGATGGACGGCTTTCCGCCGCTCGCGCCCAAGGCGGTCATCGCCACGCATAATGCGGGCAAGCTCGCCGAGATGCGCGACCTCCTGGAGCCGCACGGCGTCGCGCTCGTCTCGGCCGGAGAGCTCGGGCTGCCGGAGCCCGCCGAGACCGGGCACATGTTCTCGCAGAACGCGGCGATCAAGGCCCATGCGGCGGCGCAGGCCTCCGGCCTGCCGGCCATCGCCGACGATTCCGGGCTTTGCGTCGATGCACTGTTCGGGGCGCCGGGGCTCTTCACGGCCGACTGGGCGCTGGATGCGCAGGGCCAGGGTCCGCGCGACTGGACCCGCGCCATGAGCCGGGTCGAGGCGGAGTTGCGCAAGCGCGGCGCGACCGCGCCGGACCAGCGGCGCGGCCAGTTCGTTTCCGCCATCGTGGTCGCGTGGCCGGACGGGACGGAAGCCCTGTTCGAGGCGGCGGTGCCGGGAACGCTCGTCTGGCCGCCGCGGGGGGAAGCCGGCTTCGGCTACGACCCGATGTTCGTGCCGAATGGCGAGACCCGCACCTTCGCCGAGCTGACCCGCGCCGAGAAGCACCGCTTCTCCCATCGCGCCCGGGCCCTCGCGAAGCTGACGGCCGCGTTGTTCGGATAGCGCACCTGTCATCCCCGGCGGCGCGCAGCGCCGGGAAGGGGATCCAGCAGAATGCCGAGCGTCGAGCGCGGTGGCTGACATTGTTCTGGATCGCTACCGGCCCTTCGCTTGCGCTCCGGGCGTTCATGCCTCGAAACGCTGACCGCGTTTCGTCCGCTGACGCGGACCGGCCCTCACCTCTCGCTTCGCTCGCCGGGGATGACAGCGCGGTTGGTCGAACCGCGCCACATACGAAAAAAGCCCTCCCCCCAGACGGGAGAGGGCTCCTTTCTAAGTCGTTCGGCCCGTTACGCGTCGGCGCGGGGGGCCGCGGCGCGGCGGTTCTTTATGAACGCGTCGAACTCCTCGCGGTCCTTGGCGCGCTTCAGCTCCTCGACGAAGGAGGTGAACTCGCGGGCCTCCTCGTCGAGGCGCCGGCGCTCCTCGTCGAGCCGCTTCAGCTCGGCCTGCCGGTATTCCTCGAAGGCGAGGTTGCCGGTATCGCGGGCGAAGGTGCCGTCCGCGAAGTCCCGGGCGCTCTCGCGCATCTTGGCGCCGCAGCCGCGCCAGAAGCTTCCCGAGCGGTCGAAATGGCGGTTCATGTACCCCTCCAGGGCCTTGGGCACCGGATATCCGGCGAATTTCCACACGAGATAGCCGACAGCCGCCGGCCAGACGAAGACGAAGCCGCCGACGATGGCCGCGATCTCCAGCCCGCGCCGCGGGAACGGACCGTTACGCCAGTCGCTCGACGCGCCGGACCACCCGGCAGCGGACGCATGAGACATCGAACACTCCTCCGATGTTAAAGTGAACAACATTAACATGCGGATGGGTCGGGGCGGATTCAAGGGAGGGCGGCGGCAAATTCTGCAGGCGCATGCGAAGGCGCCAGGGAGAGTACGGGGACCGCCAAGCCGCGTTCCTCCCCGCCCCGCTTCGGGCGGGAGGGGTGGAAGACGGGCGAGCCAATTGCCGTGAGTCCCAGCTCCACGCCCGCGCCCCCTCACCCTGTCCCTCTCCCCCGATGGGGGCGAGGGGATGGTGACCGCTGCGGCTCTTCCCCCTCTCCCCGCCCCGGGGAGAGGGTTGGGGTGAGGGGCGGTGGGACGGGGTTCCGTCCTGCGGGTAAGAGCTCGACGCCCGGCACCCCCCACCCCAAGCCCCTCCCCGCCGCTGCGCGGGAGGAGGGGATGC
>JAIXTM010000014.1 GCA_027483945.1 Hyphomicrobiales bacterium
ACGCGGCATGGCTGGATCAGGCTTGCGCCCATTGTCCAATATTCCCCACTGCTGCCTCCCGTAGGAGTTTGGGCCGTGTCTCAGTCCCAATGTGGCTGATCATCCTCTCAGACCAGCTACTGATCGTCGCCTTGGTGAGCCATTACCTCACCAACTAGCTAATCAGACGCGGGCCGATCCTTTGGCGATAAATCTTTCCCCCGAAGGGCTTATCCGGTATTAGCTCAAGTTTCCCTGAGTTATTCCGAACCAAAGGGCACGTTCCCACGTGTTACTCACCCGTCTGCCACTAACCCCGAAGGGTCCGTTCGACTTGCATGTGTTAGGCCTGCCGCCAGCGTTCGCTCTGAGCCAGGATCAAACTCTCAAGTTGGATGAGATTTTGATCTCGGCTGGTCACTACGTAATTGACGGAGACTTCACATCGACCGACTTTCGCCGGTCATGTGAGCTCCGAAACGTAGTACCGCCGAAGTCTCTCTGACTGTCATAGACAGTCCGCAAGGACTTCGCCGCCTACGTTTCTCTTTCGTCTTCAATTGTCAAAGAGCGGCATCTTTCGATGCAATCGCTTCACCCGCAAACGAGCGTCTGGTCCCGACCGAGGTCGGGCAGCGCGGCCCGGCTTACAGAGGAAGCGATGGGCGCCGTCTCGCGTCAGCGGCGGCGTCGATGGGCGGTTTATAGGGGGAGGCCCGTTCAGGTGTCAACACCAATCTTCAAAAAAAGTTCGCACTGCCGACGGGAAAGGTTGCAACCGATTGATCATGAAGGAGAATTTCGCAGAATCCGCGCCATGAGAGGGGGCGATCGGCCTCGTTTGCGCCATGAATCCGTGGCCAGAGGCTGTGGCGCATCCGGAAACGGACATGGCGGCGCTTCGCGCTCCGCTGGCCAGATACGGGATGCGCGCTTTCACGCGCTCGCGTAGAGCGCGCGGGCGCAACGTTGATTTATGGGGTTCCGGGGGGCATCTTGCGGCTCCCCGCGCCCCGCCGCTCGGCAGGGTCCTACGATTTGGGCGAGATGACGGAACAGGTTCAGGGATCGATGGTGGCCGAAGCGCCCGGCCCGCGTGCCGAGCGTGCGCCCGGCATCGGTCCGCATCTGGATCTCGGCCACGAGCCGCCCCTCTCTCCGTCCGGTCAGTCGGCCGGTGAGATCGACCGCCGCGCCGTAAGCCTGCGCTGGCTCGCGGGAAGCGTGCTTACCGGCCTCAGCGGCGCCCTGCTCATCGGTGCCGCCATCCATATCTCGGTGGAAGGAGACGGGATCGTCGCCGAACGGCCGGAGGCCGCGGCACCCCAGGCCAAGGCCGCGCCGTCCGCGAGAGCCGGCGCCCGCAAGGCGGACAAGCTCGTCCAGACCCAGACGACCGCGGTCGCCCGGCAGACCTTCCGATCGCCGATGACGATCCGCGTGGCCGACCGCGAGGTCATCAAGGTCCGGCCGTTCGTGCGGATCGCGGCGAACCTGTCACTGACGACCGGCACCTACGCGTCCGATATTCCCGACTTCAATCCGATGCGCCTCTTCGCCGAGGATTCCGGCACGCCGGATCGCTTCGCCGAAGTGCCGGCCGACGTCGCCGACCCGGAAGTGTCCGTGGTCAAGCGTGATCTGTCGCTGGTGGAAACGCAGGCCGATGCCTCCGCACCGACCGACGACGAGATCGCGGCGCGGATCGAGGAGGAGCGCCAGAACGCCTCCGCCCCGGCGCGCGGCGGCGGATTGCGAATCCCGCCGCAACTCCTCCTGTCGCGCGCGGTACGGTCGCCGGAGCCGGTCGGCGCTGCGCTGGGCTATGCGGGCCCGCTGGAGACGACCTTCTCCGCCATTGAGGTCCGGGTGGTGCCGGAGAACGTCACCCAGATTTCAAAGCCGGATCCCAACGTGCGCGAGCAGGCGCCGGAAGAACTGGTCGTGCCGCTGCGCAAGGGTGAGACGCTCGATACGCTCTTGAAGGCGCAAGGCGCCACCCCGGCGGAAATTGCCGCCATCGTCGCCGCCCTCGGTGGCCGGGCCAAGGTCAACGCCCTGCCCGAGGGCCAGGGCGTTCGGGTCCTCACAGTGCCGGGGGCGCAGCCGCTCTCCCGCCAGGTTGCCCGGGTCATGCTCTACGGCGAGAAGGGCATCGAGGCGATCGCGGCTATGACGGATGCGGGCATCTTCGTGCCAGTCGCCGTGCCCGAGGTCGCGCCCGAGCGGCAGGAGGCGGAGCTTGCCGGCGAGGACGAGGACGGCCAAAGCGGCGGCGTCCGGCTTTATGAAAGCATCTACGAGACCGGCCTGCGCTACGAGCTGCCCCGGGCGGCTATCGAGGAACTGATCCGGGTCTTCGCCTACGATGTCGATTTCCAGCGCCGCGTTTCGGTCGGCGACACGTTCGAGGTCTTCTTCGCCGACGACGAGGAAAACAACGGACGCATCGAAATCCTCTACGCGTCGTTGTCCGTCGGCGGGGAGACGCGCAAGGTCTATCGTTTCGTCTCGCCGGAGGACGGTTCGGTCGACTATTTCGACGAGGATGGCCGCTCGCTGAAGAAGTTCCTGTTACGCAAGCCCATCGCCGACGGCGAGCTCCGCTCGACCTTCGGCATGCGCCGCCATCCGGTGCTCGGCTACTCGAAAATGCATACCGGCATCGACTGGGCCAACAAGATCGGCACGCCTATCCTGTCCGCCGGCAACGGCACCGTCATCAAGGCCGAATGGGACTCCGGCTATGGCCGGCGCGTCGAGATCCAGCACGCCAACGGCTACGTCACGGCCTATTCCCACCAATCGTCCTTCGCCAAGGGCATCGCTCCCGGCGCCAAGGTTCGCCAGGGGCAGGTGATCGGCTATGTGGGCAATTCCGGTCTCTCCACCGGTCCGCACCTCCATTACGAGGTGCTGGTCAACAACCGCTTCGTCAATCCTTTGAAGATCAAGGTGCCGCGCAGCCGCGAGCTGGAAGGCCGCGCCCTCGCCGAATTCCGCCGCCAGCGCGAGCAGGCGGACAGCCTGATCCTCAAATCCACGACCGCCGCCCGGTTCGCCCAGCGCGACGGGTCGTGACGTGACCGGCCTCGTCCTGATTGTCCTGCCCGTCTTCGGGCTGATCCTGATCGGCTACCTGGCGCGCTTTGCCGGCATCCTGTCAGACCGGACCGGCGACGGGCTGTCCGATTTCGTGTTCACCCTCGCGGTGCCGTGTCTCATCTTCAAGGCGCTGGCCCGCACCGACATGCCCGTGGTTCAGCCCTGGGGCTACTGGATCGCCTATTTCGGCGGCGTCACGATCGTCTGGATCGTTGCGATGGGGCTCGCGGCACGGCTGTTCAACGCGACGCCGACCGAAAGCGTGGTTACGGGCTTTTCCGCGGGCCAGTCCAACACCGTCTTCGTCGGCGTGCCGATGATCCTGCAGGCTTATGGCGACGAGGGCGCCGTTCCGCTCTTCCTGCTCCTCGCGATCCATTTGCCGATCATGATGACCGTGGCGACGCTGCTTGCCGAAGGCCGGGGTGCGTCTCCGCTCCTGATCCTCAAGCGGCTCGCCACCCATCCGATCATCCTGGGCGTGTTCATGGGATGGATCGCGCGCCTGCTGCCGGCCTGGGCGATCCCTGGTCCGGCCTGGACCATCGTGGAGACCATCGCCTCGGCGGCGGTACCCTGCGCGCTCATCGCCATGGGCGTCGCGCTGCGGCGCTACGGGCTGGAATCAGGCTGGCGGCTGCCGCTCATCGTTTCGGGGCTGAAGCTGGTCGTCCACCCGCTCATCGTCTACCTGCTCGCGACACGGGTCTTCTCCATGCCGCCGGCCTGGGCGGGTGTCGCCGTCCTCTTCGCGGCCTCCCCGTCCGGCATCAACGCCTACCTCTTCGCGGAGCGCTACCGGCAGGGCGTCGGCCTCGCCTCGAGCGCCATCGCGATGTCGACCGCGCTCGCGGTCCCGTCCACCATCGCCTGGCTATGGGTTCTGGGCGTCCGCTAGAGCGTCGGCGAATCCAAGGCTCCGGCGCACCTCCGGCGCGGTGACGCCGCCGGCACGCAGGTCCGCCAATGACGGCGAGCCTCGGCTTTTGGAAAGCTTGTGGCCGCTGGGGTCCTTCTGCAGCTCATGGTGATGATAAAGCGGGGTCGGCAGGCCGAACAGGCGCTGCAGCAGGACATGGATATCGGTCGCTGCCTCCAGGTCGAGACCACGCACGACATGCGTCACGCCCTGGATCGCGTCGTCCGTGACGACAGCAAGGTGGTAGCTGGTCGGCACATCCTTGCGCGCAAGGACCACATCGCCCCACCGCGCCGGATCGCAGACCACCTCGCCCTCGACCTCGCCGGACGTGCCGACGCGGGTGTAGCGGAGCGGTTCGCTGCCGGCCGCGGCCAGGGCAGCCGACATGTCGAGCCGCCACGCGAAGGGCGCACCGCCCTCCATCAGCATCTCGCTCTCCATATGCGACCGCGCGCGGCAGGTGCCTGGATAGAGCGGCACGCCTTCCGGATCGCGCGGCCACGGCGCTCCGATTTCCTCCTCCCGCACCGCAACCGCCTCGACGACGGCACGGCGCGAGCAGAAGCACGGATAGACGAGCGAACGTTCGCGCAAGCGGCCGAGCGCCGCGGCATAATCGGCGAAATGCTGCGATTGCCGGCGCTCCGGTCTTTCCCAGTCGAGGCCCAGCCAGGCTAGGTCGGCAAGGCACGCCCCCACCAGAGCCGGCACGCAACGCACGACGTCGATATCCTCGATCCGGATCAGGAAGCGGCCACCGAGGCGCAAGGCCATCCCAGCGTTGAGCAGGGCGGAATGAGCATGGCCGAGATGCAGCAGCCCGTTCGGGCTCGGCGCGAATCGGAAAACGGGTGTCCCGCCAGCGGGGAAGTCGGGCATGATGGAACGCGGAATCGTCTGGCCGATCGTCACGATGCCACTTTAGCGGAGAGAAGAGCCGATGCGCATCCTTGACAATGAGGTCGTGCTCGCCGAGGCGCTCGAAGCGCTCGCCGCCGCCGACCCCGTCATGGCTCGCATCCTGGCGGACGGTGCCCGGCCGCCGCTGCGCAAGCGGCAGGCCGGCCTGGAAGAACTCGCGGCGATCATCGTCAGCCAACAATTGTCGGTGGCGAGCGCCGGTGCGATCTGGAAGCGTTTTGCGGAGCGGTTCGATGCGTCCGACGCCGCGGCCATCGCCGCGGCTGACGAAGCGGACCTGCGGGCCTGTGGCCTGTCGGGTCCCAAGATCCGCACCTTACGCACCGTCTGCCAGGCTGTTGCGTCCGGCGAACTTGCGATCGGCGAGCTCGATCGGCTTTCGGCTGACGAGGCCCATGCGGCGCTCGTCAAGGTCAAGGGCATCGGTCCATGGACGGCCGACATCTACCTCCTGTTCTGCCTTGGCAATCCGGACGCTTTCGCGGCCGGTGATCTGGCGCTGCAGGAAGGCGCGCGTATGGCCTACGGCCTCGACAAGCGCCCTGATGCGAAGGCCCTGCTGGCCCTGGCGGAACAATGGCGACCCTGGCGTGGCGCCGCCGCCAAGGTGCTGTGGGCCTATTATGGGCAGCAGAAGGCGCGGACCGGCACGCCGGTCTGAGCCGTCAGGCCGGCGGCAGGTCCGCGCTCGGATCCGGAGAAGGCCGCGGACGCAGCGACCGCCGAAGGATCTTGGACAGGAGCTTCGCGCCGCGCCCCTTGCCGCGCGCCGACGAACGCCGCGCCTCCGACGGCTCGCGCGCGAGCATCAGCTTGCGTTCATGGTAGCGCTCCAGGCTCGGGCGATGCGCGATGGAGATCAGCGTGGCATCGGGCAGTTCGCCGATCAGCATCTCCATCAGCGTTTCCTGGCTGGCCTCGTCCAGAGCGGACGTCGCCTCGTCCATGATGACGATGTCGGGTCTGCCGACGATCAACCGCGCGAAGGCGAGGCGCTGCTGCTCGCCGCCGGAGAGCACCTTGTCCCAGCGCTCGTCCTCGCCGATCCGATCGGCGAGATGCCCCAGCCCAACCCGCTTCAGCGCCTGGCTGAGCTCGGCGTCGGGCAGCTTGCGTGACTGGTCGGGATAAAGCACCGCATCGCGCAGCGTGCCCAACGGGATGTAGGGCCGCTGCGGCAGGAAGGCGAGCGAGCGTCCCTCGGGAAGGAGCACCCGCCCCTGGCCCCAGGGCCAGAGCCCGGCGATGGCGCGGATCAGCGTGCTCTTGCCCGTTCCGGATTCGCCGGTGAGGATCACCTTCTCTCCAGGGGCGATGGTCGCGTCCGCATCCGTGATGACGACCCGTCCGTTATGCTGCGCTACCGACAGGCCGCTGAGATGGATCGCCTCGTCCGGGCTCTTGTCGATGATGATGCGCTCGTCCTTGGTGGCGCCGAGCGAGGCATCGAGGTCGTCGAACGCGCCCCACAACCCGACGATGCGGGCCACCGAGGCCATCCATTCCGCGATGCGGATATAGTTCTCGACCAGCCAGTTCAGCGCGTATTGGACCTGCACGAAGGCGGCCGCGCACTGCATCAGGGCGCCGAGCGTCAGTTCGCCGGAGAGATATTTCGGCGCGCCGAGAAGCAGCGGCACGACCGGAGCCAGCGTCCCGTTGGCGTTGATCAGCCAGGTCATGCGCGCCTGCTGGCGGATCACGTCCATCCAGTGCGTCACCAGGCGACGCAGCGTCCGGCGGATCGAGGCGCGTTCGTCGTCCTCGCCGCCGATGAGCGCGATGGATTCCGCGTTCTCGCGGATGCGGGACAGTTCGAACCGCAGATGCGCCTCGGACGCGTTCTTGGTCTCCACCTTGTTCACCAGCGGGCGCCCGACCTTGGCCATGCTGAACGAGGCGATCAGCGCATAGGTCACCGAGCCCAGGACCATATAGCCCGGGATCGTGAAGCCGCCGACATTGATCGACCCGCCGACGGTCCAGAGCACCCCGATGAACGCCGCCGCCATGAGGCCGGCATTGGACAGGCCGATGATGAAATCGACGATCGGCTCGGTGGCGATGCGGCTGTCCTCCGCCATGCGGTATTCGGGTGCGTCGATCTCGGGCGCGGCGATGTTGAGCCGGTAGAAGCGCTGCTCGGCGAGCCATTGCTGCGACAGCTGCGCGGTCAGCCATTCCCGCCAGCGCACCTGCAGGCGCATCCGCGCGAAGACCATGCAGACGGCGGCCAGAGCCGCCGCGAAGGTGAGCCCCAGGAAGATGAAGACGGCATTGAATGCCGCGCCCGTATTCTTCTGCTCCAGCGCGTTGAAGAAATAGGCGTTCCAGCGGTTGATGCCGATCTGGACGGCGAGATTGAAAAGCACGGCGGCGCCCACCGCCGCGATCAGCAGCCATGCGCGGCGCTTCGTGCGCCCCGTCCAGAAGCCCTTTACGAAATCCCAGTAGCGCCGGAGGACCTGCTCCTGCACCGACTGCTGCGCATCGTCCGCCACGCGTACCGCCCCGTCCTTTGACCTGATGTCAGACGAAGCGCAAACGGCAAGCTTGGCCGAATCGTTCCCTAGCGGAAGTCGGGTGCCTCAGACGCCGCGCGCGGCGGCGAGCGCGGCACGCGCGCCGGCTCGGAGATGGGCGATCTCGTTCTCGACCGCGATGAAGCGAAGGCCGAGCTTCAGGAACGCTGCCGCCTGTCCGCCGGAAAAGGCGAAGGCGCCCGCGATCTTGCCGGCGGCGCGGGAGCGCGCGACGACATGACCGACGGCATCCTGCACGTCCTGGCGCAGCGGATCGACATTGGCACCGTCCGACAGCGCGATCGAAAGGTCGGCGGGTCCGACGAAGACGCCGTCGATGCCCGGAACCACCAGGATGTCATCGAGGGCGGCCAGCGCGGCCCGCGTCTCGATCATCGCCAGAACGAGCGTCATCCGGTTGGCCGAGGCGAGGAACGCGCCCGGCTCCAGGCCCGAGGCCGGCAGCGCGCCGAAGGGCCCCCAGCTACGCTCGCCCACCGGCGGAAACCGCGTGAACGCTGCCAGACGCCGCGCATCCTCCACATTGTTGACCATGGGCCCGATGATGCCGGACGCACCCAGATCGAGAACGCGGGACGCGGTCTGGAACTCGCCGACCGGTATGCGCACGACCGCCGGCTTGCCCGCCGCGTGGATGGCCGGGATCGCGGCCGTGACGGCCGAAAGATCAACGGCGCCGTGCTGCATGTCCAGCGTCACGGCGTCGAACGCCTCGCGGGCGAGAACGCCCGCCGTCACCGGGGTCGGAGCCGAGGACCAAGCCGAAAGGACCGGTCCGGCCGCGATCGCCGCGGTGAGCCGTCCGATCGGCGCGGTCTGGCCCATCTGGCTCATTGGCCGGCCTTGATCTCGTCGACGGCGCGGGCGAGGAGCTGGTCCATGACCTGCCGCAGCTCGCCGTCCTGGGCGGGCTTGCCGCCCGCATCAAGATCATTCTTTACCTTGCGCAGCACGTCGTCGTCGCCCGCCTCCTCGAAATCGGCCAGCACGACCGTCTTCGCGTAATCCGCCGCCGCATCGCCCGACTTGCCCAGCCGCTCCGCCGCCCACAGACCGAACAGCTTGTTGCGGCGGGCCATGGCCTTGAAGCGCAGCTCCTCATCGAGGGCGAACTTCTTCTCGAAGCTGTCCTTGCGCTGGTCGAACGTGGTCATGGGCGATCGGTCTCCGGGAAACGAGGGTCGGCGCGCCTGCGGCGCACATCGCCGATATAGAACCAGCGGACCGGTTCCGCCAGTCAATTCGGGCGCGGCGCCGCGCCTCGCTCGCTGGCCGCAACCCGCCCTTCGCTTGCGTTGGCGGCCATAAAAGGCCATATGGCGCGGCAGTTGCGGCCCGCAGGCGCTGGGGACATCCCGGACGGCAGCGGGCCGCGTCGTTGTGCGGGCCGGGGGGATCGGCTAGGTTCGAGCGGGTTTACGGCGGAAACGACGGCCTCGCGCGAGAGCCGACGATCCGCCCGCCACCTGCCGCGGACCGCACCAGGGAGCCCCGGCTGGTCATGGATTTCCTCAAGACACGGTACACGCCGATGAATCGCCGCCGTCGCGTCTACGAAGGCAAGGCGAAGGTCCTCTACGAGGGCCCCGAGCCGGGAACGCTCATCCAGCATTTCAAGGACGACGCCACCGCGTTCAACGCGAAGAAGCGCGACGTCATCGACGGCAAGGGCGTGCTGAACAACCGTATCTCCGAATACGTCTTCCAGCACCTCAACGATATCGGCGTGCCGACGCACTTCATCCGCCGGCTGAACATGCGCGAGCAGCTCATCCGCGAGGTGGAGATCATCCCGCTCGAGGTGGTGGTGCGCAACGTGGCGGCGGGTTCGCTGTCGACGCGGCTCGGCCTCGAGGAAGGGACGCAGCTCCCGCGCTCGATCATCGAATTCTACTACAAGAACGACGCGCTCAACGACCCGATGGTGTCGGAGGAGCACATCACGGCCTTCGGCTGGGCGACGCCCCAGGAGATCGACGACATCATGGCGCTCGCCATTCGGGTCAACGACTTCCTGTCCGGCCTCTTCCTCGGCGTCGGCATCCGCCTCGTCGACTTCAAGATGGAATGCGGCCGGCTTTGGGAAGGCGACATGATGCGCATTGTCGTCGCCGACGAGATCAGCCCCGATTCGTGCCGTCTCTGGGACATCAAGTCCAACGATAAGATGGACAAGGACCGCTTCCGCCGCGACCTCGGCGGCCTGATTGAGGCCTATACCGAAGTCGCCCGCCGCCTCGGCATCCTCGGCGAGAACGAGAAGCCCGGCATCGGCGGCCCGCGCCTGGTCCAGACGGACTGACGCGCTCGTCGGAAGCCGGCATGCCCGGTCGTGACCATCGCTTCCCCACGGCCGCCCTGGCGGCCGTGTTCGTTTCGGCCGGCCTTCTGGCCGGCTGCATCTACATGCCGCGCGGCGCAGCCGGCATTCCTGCCGATGCCAGCTGGTACGGACTGCCTTTGTCCGGCTGGATCGCCGAGGGCGATATCAAGGTCGAGGCGGTCAGCGTCTGCAATGGCGGGGATTGCCCCCCGGGCTCGGTCGTCGCGGCCCTGACAGCCGGCGGCACCGCCGCCCGCGACCTGGAGACCGCCCTCGCCGATCCCGCCCGCATGGCGCGCCTGCTCAACGAGGCGGCCACACGCCGGCGCAATGCGAAGACGCCCGCGACCACCTTGTCCGCCCGGCGCATCGTTCTGGCCGGGCGCCCCGCCGTGGCGGTCGACATGGCCCGCACGGACGGGACGATGCCGGTCTCGGCCATCGTCGCGGGGCGCCGCAGCGGCGGCGCCCTTGACGTGGTGCTGGTGGTGGCGCGGCGGCCGGACGCGGCCGCCATCGTCGCACAGGGCGCGATTGCTACCCGGCTCTAGCCGGCGGCGAGCCGGTACTTGATGAACCCGTCCGCGGCGTCCCCCGCAGGCTCCACCTTCAATCCCGGGGGCACCTTGTCCCTGGCGGCGGGGCCGGTGACGAAGGTGACGTTGACGCCCTTGGGCAGCGGCGCCAGCGACCAGTTACCGTCTGCCGTCGGGTTCACGTTCTTCAGTTCGAGCAGGTAGCGGACGATGACGTCCCGCGTCAGGTCCGGCGCCTCGATGATCGTCGTCGTGCCGTCGTTACCCGGGAAATTGCCGCCGCCCGACGCCCGGTAGTTATTCGTCGCGACGACGAACTCCGCCTTGTCGTCGATCGGCTTGCCCTTGTAGGCGAGGTCCACGATCCGCCTTGCATCGGGGGCGACGACCTTGCCGTTGTCGTCGTAGCGGGAGGGCTGGGTGACGTCGATCCTGTAGGTGACGCCATCGATGATGTCGAAATTAAAGGCCGGGAAGCGGGAATTGATCAGCTCCTGCTCCTCGGTCTTGGCGGGATCGATCCGGTTGAACGCGCCGGCCGAGCGCTCCAGCCATTCCCGCACCTGCGCGCCCGTGATCTTCACCGCCCGAACCGTGTTCGGATAGATGTAGATATCGGCGATGTCCTTGATGGCGATCGGACCGGGCTTGATGTCCGTGAAATAGGTCGGCCCGCCGCGCCCCCCGAACTTGAAGGGCGCCACTGCCGAGAGCAGCGGCAGGTCCTTGTGCGGTGTCTGCTTCAGCAGATCCGCCACATACCAGCTCTGCGCCTGGGATACGATCTGGACAGAGGGATCGTCCGCGATCATCGCGAAATAGCTCGTGATCGCCGCCGAAGTGGCGCTGACCGGCTGGCGGACATAGTCCAGCGTCGCCTGATGCGCGTCCCGAACCGCCGCGAGCACGGCAGCGTCCGCCTCGGCCTTCGGCACGACGCGGCGCTCCACGCGCTCGAAGATCGGCCGCGCCTCGACCTTGAAGTCGGCGATGCCCCAGCCGGAGCCCTTGCGCTCCAGGACGAGGTCCACGATGCCCAGATGCGAACCCCAGAATCCGGGCATCACGGCGGGCTTTCCGTGGAGCGTGCCCTTCACGTTGTCGATGCCGGGGATGTTGTTGAAGCTCTTGTCGCCGGGGAAGACGAGGTGCAGGTGCCCCGTCAGCAGGACGTCGATGCCCTCGACGGCAGCGAGGTGGAGGGCCGCGTTCTCCTCCCCGCCCCTGCGCTCCCCGCCCGCGATGCCCGAATGGCACAGCGCGACGACGATATCGGGCCCGGCGGCACGCAATTCCGGCACGTAACGCCGCGCCGCCTCGACGATGTCGATCGTCGTCGCCTTGCCGTCCAGATGCGCCTTGTCCCATTGGACGATCTGCGGCGGCGTGAAGCCGATGATGCCGATCTTGACCGTCTGGCGCCCACCGGCCTCGTCGACCACGGCACGTTCCACGATGGTCCAGGGCTTCACCAGCGGCGTGCCGTCGGGCTTGAACACGTTGGCGCACACGACCGGAAACTTGGCCGCCGCGAGGGCCGTGTCGAGGAAGCCCAGGCCGTAATTGAACTCGTGGTTGCCAAGCGTGGAGCAGGCATAGTCGAGGCCGTTCATGGCCGCGAACATCGGGTGCGTGTCGCCGGGTTTGAGACCCTTCTTGTAGGCGATGAAATCGCCCATCGGCGAACCCTGGATCAGGTCGCCGTTGTCCAGCAGGATCGAATTGGGCGCTTCCGCGCGCGCCGCCTTGATCAGCGTCGCCGTCTTGGCGAGGCCCAGCGTGTCGTCAGCGGCGTCGCGATAATAATCGTGCGGCACGACGTTGACGTGGAGGTCCGTCGTCTCCATCACGCGCAGCCTCACCCGCGGCGCGCCCTGGGCGGCGACAAGCCCGGGCACGGCAGCCGCAGCGATGGCGGCGGCGCCGGTGGCGATCACCTCGCGGCGCGTGGGCATGGAACGCAGGACACCATCGAGATCACGGCTGGCCATGGTCGCCTCCTGTTACGTCAGGAAGCAAGCCTAGCTCGCATCGGTGACGGGCTCCATGCGGATTTGCGTCAATCGGAAAGCGCCCGATCGAGATCGCCGAACAGGTCGTCCACGTCCTCCAGCCCCACCGACAGGCGCAGCAGGTCCGGCGGGCACGGCGAACCCGCGCCTTCGATGGAAGCGCGATGTTCGATGAGGCTTTCGACGCCGCCGAGGGATGTCGCCCGCTTCCACAGCTTCACCCGGGCCGCCGCTCGAACGGCCGCCCGCTCGCCAGCCGTCACCTGCACGGAGAGCATGTAGCCGAACCCGTTCTCCATCTGCCGCTGCGCGATGTCGTGACCCGGATGCTGCGGCAGGCCGGGATAGAGGACGCGTGCCAGCTTGGGATGGGCGGAAAAGCGCAGGGCGAGGTCCATGGCGCTCGCCGCCTGGCGCTCGGCCCGGATGTGGAAGGTCCGCAGGCCTCGCATGAGGAGGTAGGCTTCGAACGGCCCGAGGATCGCGCCCTGCTGACGCCGGATGCCGCCGATCCGCTGCCAGAAGGCGTCCTCCCGTGCCGTGGCGAGAACGCCCGCCACCACGTCGGAATGGCCGTTCAGCACCTTGGTCGCCGCATGCATGACGATGTCCGCGCCATGGGTCAGCGGCCGCGTGTGGAACGGCGAGGCGCAGGTGGAATCAACGGCCAGACGCGCACCCGCCCCGTGCGCGATCGCCGCCGCGCCGGCGATGTCCACGATGGTCCAGAGCGGATTGGCGGGCGTCTCGATCCAGACCAGCTTGGTGCGGCCCGGCTTCACCGCCGCCTTCAACGCATCGAGGTCGTCGGCGTCGACGAGGTCGACCGAAAGTCCCCAACGCACCGCCTCCGTCATCAGCCAGTTGCGCAGCGCCCAGTACATGACCCGCGAGGCCACGATATGGTCGCCCGGATCAAGCGCCTGGAACACGGCGGTTGCCGCCGCCATGCCCGAGCCGAAGAGCAGCGCCTGCGGCGCATCCTCCAGCATGGCAAGGACGCCCTCCGCCTCGCGGATCGTGGCATTGTCCGGCCGTCCGTAGACGAAGCCGGACGAATACGCGTTGTCCTCGTCGCGGATATAGGTCGTCGCCACATGGATCGGCATGACGACCGCTCTGGTGGCGGGATCGACATGGCCCATCGCCTGGGCGGCGAGGCTGCGGCGGGAAAAGCGGCGGCGGGATGCGTCTGTCATGCCCTGCTGATAGCGCAGCGCGACGCCGGCGCGAAGGCTCGAGCCATGGGCGAGCCCGGCAATGCGGCCTTGCCGAAACGGCACGCAGCCCCATGTCCGTCGAGGGAAACGAACCGGAAGGAGACCGCAATGGCCGCTTCAGGCTCCCGGATGTCCGTGCCCGTTCGCCTCGCCTTGGCCGTTCTGCCGGTCCTGGCGGCCAGCGTGCTGGGCAACATCGCGACGATGCCGAACATCCCCGGCTGGTACGCGGGCTTGGTCAAGCCGAGCTTCAACCCGCCGAACTGGGTGTTCGGCCCGGTCTGGACCGTGCTCTACATCATGATGGCCTATGCCGCGTTCCGGGTGCTCGGACTGCCGCGGAGCACCGAGGGCCGCGCCCCCGCGCTGCTGGCCTTCTATGTCCAGCTCGCGCTCAATGCCGCCTGGTCGTTTGCCTTTTTCGGGGCCAACAGCACGGTCGGCGGCATGGTCGTGATCCTGCCGCTTCTTGCCATGATCCTTGTGACGATCTGGCGCTTTCGCCTCGTGGACCCGCCGGCGGCCTGGCTCCTCGTGCCCTATGCCGCCTGGGTGTCGTTCGCGACCGTGCTGAACATCGCGATCTGGCGCCTGAACGGCTAGGCGGTCAGACCCTCAGGTTGCGCTTCACCGCCACCCGCATGTCGGTCAGCGAAAAGGGCTTGGTCAGCACATCGGCGACGATGGCGTCGAGCCCCCGCGCGCGCTCGCGCTGGTCGGCATAGCCGGTCATCAGCAGGATCACGAGGTCGGGAAAGTCCCGTTTGGCGGCGAGCGCCAGCGCGATCCCGTCCATCACCGGCATGCGGATGTCGGTCAGCATCAGGTCGAAGGGTTCTGTCGCCGCGGTCAGGCGTTCAAGTCCGTCGGCCCCGTCGACGCCGAGTTCCACGCTGTGGCCGTCCATCTCCAGCCCGCGCTTCAGGAAGCCGCGGACGCCCTCTTCGTCATCGACGAGCAGGATGCGCGCCATGGCCGGCTCAGCCGTCCTGTTCCACGAAGCCGACGAAGGGCAGTTGGCGGTAGGAATGCGCGACGTCCATGCCGTAGCCGATCACAAACAGGTCCGGACATTCGAAGCCGACGAAATCGGCGCCGACCTGAACGGCGCGCTTGCCGGGCTTCTCCAGCAACACCGCGGTCATGACGCGCCGGGCGCCGCGGGCCATCAGTAGGTCCTTGGCGAAGGCCAGCGTGCGGCCCGATTCCAGGATATCGTCCACCAGCAGAATGTCCCGGTCGCGCACGTCGCTGTCGATGTCCTTGAGGATCTCGACCTGTCCCGACGAGACGGTCGCCTCGCGGTAGCTCGACAGGTGCACGAATTCCACCTGCGGCGAGAGACCGGCCCGGTGCAGCGCGCGGATGAGGTCCGCGGCGAACATGAAGCTGCCCTTGAGCACCGCGACGACCAGCAATTCGTGCGGGTCGGCCTTCACGATGGCGTTCGCCAGATCCGCGTTCCGACGCGCGATGGTGTCCTCGTCGTAGAGGACGCTGATCTTCAGGTCGGACTTCATGCTTTTATCTCGGGGACGCGTTGGCCTGGGTGGTGCCGCCGTCCTTGGCGAACATCACGACGACTTTCTGGCCGTCCGCGGGCGGAGACGCAAGCCGTGCGCGGAAGGCCATGGCCTGCCCGGCATCGAGCCGCGGCCGCATCGGCTCGACGGTCCATGTGTAGAGGCTGTCGCCCTCCGCACCCCGCACGGTTAGGAGGATCGACGCGACCGGGACCGTCCTATCGGTGACGTTGGCCACCTCGCCCTCCACGACGAGATAACGCGTCGTACCTTCCCAGACCGTCTCCGACCTCACGTCGCGGAAGACGAGGCCGCGCAGGTTCACCGGCATGCGGATAGCCGCGAACACTTTCGCAGTCTGCGGCGCGATGCGGACGACCGCTTCGCGTTTCACGATCCCGACGACCCCAGCGACGAGGACGAGGGCGAGCAGGACTGGCGCGCCGAAGCGTGCGACGACGGGCGGCAGGGTGACGTGCGGCAGCCGGATCGACGGCAGGCGCGAAGTCCGGCGCGGTGGCGGCGGGACGGCGTCCCGCTCGACCGGCACATCCGGCGCCGGCGGCGGAACGTCGTCCCGGAAGGCGACATCGTCCGGCGGCGGCTCGGCTGGCGCCATCGCATCTTCCGGAGGGGGGACGAAGAATTGCGTGCGGCAGGATGCGCAACGCACGGTCCGTCCTTTCGCCCCGACGGAGTCGGGCGGGAGGTTGTAGCGTCTTGCGCAAGATGGACAGACGATGAGCATGGGCGAATCAGGCTGGTTCCGCCGGCCCGATCGTTTATGGACAAGCCGGACGGCGGCAGCCTCCATTGGCGCCTGTCATGGTTAACGAAGCATGAAGCCGGCGCGGAGCCGGCGGATCGGGCCGGCATGGCAGCCGGCAGGAAGGCGTAGGGTTTGGTCCGCTTCGAGAATGTCGGCCTCAGATACGGGATGGGCCCGGAGGTCCTGAAGGACATTTCCTTCGAGATCGAGCCGCGCTCCTTCCAGTTCCTGACCGGCCCGTCCGGAGCCGGCAAGACGACGCTGCTGCGGCTCATCCTTCTCGCCCTGCGGCCGACGCGCGGTCTCGTCACCGTCTTCGGTCAGGACACGTCGCGGATCGACAAGGGCGAGTTGACCGCCCTGCGCCGTCGCATGGGCATTGTGTTTCAGGACTTCCGGCTGCTCGACCATCTGACCACGTACGAGAACGTCGCCCTGCCGCTGCGGGTGCAGGGCAAGGACGAGGCGTCCTACCGGGCCGAGGTGGTGGATCTGCTGAAATTCGTCGGCCTCGGCGAGCGCATGCATGTCCTGCCGCCCGTCCTCTCGGGCGGCGAGAAGCAGCGCGCGGCCATCGCGCGGGCGCTCATCACCAGGCCGGACCTTCTGCTCGCCGACGAGCCGACCGGCAACGTCGATCCGAGCCTGGCCCGCCGGCTGCTGCGCCTCTTCGTGGAGCTCCACCATTTCGGCACCGCCGTGGTGATCGCGACCCACGATCTCGCCCTGATGGACCAGATCGGCGCGCGCCGCCTGGTCCTTGGGGACCGCCAGCTTCACATCGACGATTGAGGGGACGAGCGATGACCGTCGACGCGCCGCAGGCGCCGCCCTTCGACGCTGCCGCCGAGAGCCAGGCCCGCATGCGGCCCGGCCGGCCGCTCGTGCCGTCCGGCACGATTGCCGGCCGGGCCCTCGTCGTCGTCATCGCGATTCTGACCTTCCTTGCAGCCCTGACCGCCAGCGGCGCGCAACTCGTCGCCAACGCATCGGCCGAATGGCGCAGCTCCATCGCCCGCGAGGTGACAATCCAGGTCCGGCCCCAGGCGCGCACCGACGTCGAGGCCGCCGTGGCGCGCGCCGCCACGCTCGCGAGGTCCGCGCGGGGCGTCGAGTCGGTCCGGGTCTTCTCCAAGGGCGAATCAGAGCGCCTACTGGAGCCCTGGCTGGGCAGCGGGCTGGACCTCGTGGAACTGCCGGTGCCCCGTCTCATCGTCGTCAAGCTGACTGGCGAGGCCGCGAGCGCCGACCTCGCGACGCTGAAGGAGGCGCTGCGCCGCGACGTCGCGGGGGCGAGCCTGGACGACCACAGGCTCTGGGTCGAACGCCTCGCCACCATGGCCGGCGGCGTCATCCTGGTCGGCCTCGTCGTCCTGGCCCTCGTGATCGCCGCGGCGGCCCTCGCCATTGGCTTCGCCACGCGCGGCGCCCTGGCCGGCGCAAAGGATATTGTCGAGGTTCTGCATTTCGTCGGCGCCGACGACATCTTCATCGCACGCGAGTTCCAGCTGCGGTTCCTGCGTCTGGGTCTCAAGGGCGGCCTCATCGGAGGGGGCGCCGCGGCCTTGTTCCTCGCGCTCGCCGGCTGGCTCGCCGCCTCGCTGCGCGCCAGCCCGGGCGGCAACGAGGTCGAGGCCCTGTTCGGAACGTTCCAGATCGGCTGGTCGGGCTACGGGGCCATCGGCGCGGTGGTGGCTCTCGTCGCGGCGGTCACCGCTCTTGTGTCCCGCGAGACGGTCCGGCGCCAGCTGCGTTCCATGGCCTGACGAAGCGTCCCGGCCCTGCCCACCTAGCCAATGCCTTAATTGCCAGCCATCATGCTGGAGGGGATGATCGCTTTCGACCGCATGGACGACCCGCAGCACAGGACCGGCGAACCGGCCGAAGCCGCCGCGCGGCCGCGCCGCAGCCGCGGCATCGTCGTGCGCGCTCTCGGCTGGATGGCAATCTTCGTGTGCCTCGTTCTGGCCGTCGGCTTCGGTTTCTTCGTCCGCGATGTGCTGCGCCCGGTGCCGCTCGCCGGAGCGCGGGCGGACGCCATCGTCGTCCTCACCGGCGGCTCCCAGCGCATCGCTGACGCCATCGATCTCCTCGCCGAAGGTCGCGGGCGGCGCCTGCTCATCAGCGGGGTCAATGTGCGCGTGACGCGCGACGAGATGATCCGGACCAGCCCGGAGCACCGTGCCTGGTTCGAATGCTGTATCGACCTCGATTATCGGGCCCGAAACACGGTTGGCAACGCCATCGAGACGCGACGCTGGCTGCGCGGCCACGATTACCGCTCGGTCCTCGTCGTGACCTCCGCCTACCACATGCCGCGCTCGCTGGTGGAACTGTCCCACGCCCTGCCCGGCGTCCGCTTCCTCGCCCATCCGGTCGGGCTCGATACCGTGCCCGCCGGCTGGTGGCGCGATCCGCCGACGCTGCGTTTGCTCGCGGTCGAATATGTGAAGTATGTGGTGGCGTCCCTGCGCACCCGGCTGGAAAGCGACCCGGAACATTCCCGCTTCGCCGTCGTGATGGGGGGACGCAGACCCGTCACCGGCGCGCCGCTCGGCCTTTGAAGGCCATGCCGACGCGCGAGAGGCCTTCATGCTCGTCCTGCGGTCCCTGATCTTCAACGTCCTGTTCTATGCCAACCTCATCGGCTGGATGATCATCGCCCTGCCGTTCCTGCCGCTGCCGCGCCGGCACTTCGTCGGTGTCGCGAAGAACTGGGCACGCACGTCGATCTGGCTCATGCGCGTCGTGGTGGGGACAAAGGTCGAGTTCCGAGGACGGGAGCGCATCCCCAAGGGCGGCCTCATTCTCGCATCCAAGCACCAATCGCTTTGGGAGACCTTCGCGCTCTTTCCCGAGATGGAGGACGGCGCCTTCATCCTCAAGCACGAGCTGACCTGGATCCCGCTCTTTGGCTGGTACCTCTGGAAGCAGGACATGGTACCGGTGGACCGCAGCGGCGGCTCGGCCGCTTTGTCCAAGATGAACGCCCGCGCCCGCGAGGTCATCGCCGCCGGCCGCCAGATCATCATGTTCCCGGAAGGGACGCGCCGCCCCGCCGGCGCCGAGCCGGCTTACAAGTACGGCATCGTCCATCTCTACGCGACCACGGGTGCGCCGTGCCTGCCCGTGGCGCTCAATTCCGGCGTCTACTGGCCGCGGCGCAAGTTCCTGCGCCGTCCCGGCACGATCGTGGTGGAATTCCTGGAGCCCATTCCGCCCGGCCTGTCGCGCGCGGAATTTTACGACACGCTGCAGCGGCGCATCGAGGAAGGCTCCGACCGCCTCCTGGCGGAGGCCATCGCCGAGACCGGCTACGTGCCGCCGCCGCGCTCCAAACCCAAGGGCGCCGCATCCGCCTCGGCGTGAGCGAGCGCCCGGTCGAGCCAGGCCAGCATGTCGTCCCGCACGCCGAGCTGCACGAGATGCGCATGGGTCTGGCGGACATAATCGGGATTGGGGCCCGAAACCCCGACGCCCTGGCGCACAAGCCGCAGGAGCTCGTCCTGCGGCAGTCGGCCGGCATATTGCTCGTGGCCCCGGTCGGCGACGTAGACCAGCGCCCGAACCGTCCGCCCGTCGTCCAGCCGCACCTGCGCATAGCGTTCCAGATAGACTGCGGTCGCCTGCTCCCGGGCCCTCAGATAGGCGATGACCTCGACGACATCGGCCGCGGCGACCCGGTATGCGACGCCCCGGCACGCGCCGCCCCGGTCGAGACCGAGCACGAGCCCCGGCCGCTCGCGCGTTCCGCGATGGACATGGGAGAGGATGCAGAGCGCCCGGTGATAGCCGCGCAGGGTCGCAGGATGGCGTTCGGCGAAAGCGAAGCCCGGCCGCCAGATCAGCGACCCGTAGCCGAAAACCCAGATATCGTCGGGAGCGGGGTTGGTATGGGGGATATCCGGCGCGCTCATGCGCGAAGCCTCGGGCCGTCTCGTCATTTCGCCGTGTTCAGCCTAGATAAGGGCCCCTGAACATCCCGTGAAGGACCGCTGACGCATGGCTGCTCCGCTGCCCGCCAGACCCCGCCGCTGGCGGCTCTACGCCCCGTTCGTCCTGCTTATCCTGCTGGCGGCGGCCTGGACCGTCGGCTGGTTCGTGGCGCAGGGTCGGGTGCTGGCCGAGACCGCCGCCTTCCGGGCGCGCGAGGCCGCCGCCGGCCGAACCTGGACCTGCCCGGACGAGCGCGTCGGGGGCTTTCCCTTCCGCATCGAGCTGACCTGCGCGCGACCCGCCCTGACCTGGGGGCCGGAGAACGCACGCCTGTCGGCGACGCTCGAGGGCCTGCTGGTTGTGGCTCAGGTCTACCAGCCCAACCGCGTCATCATCGATGCGACCGGGCCTTTCGCACTCGCCCTGCCCGACGGACGACGCGTGGAAGGGACGTGGAACGGTCTACGGACAAGCCTGTCCGGTTCGCCGAGCAGGCTGGAACGCGTCTCCCTGGTCACCCGCGACCCGGCCTGGCGCGTCGTCTTCGCCGACGGCACGCAGGAGGCGCTCTCCGCCGCACGCGTGGAGCTCCAGGGCCGCCCGCACCCGGAGCGCTTCGCCGCCGAGCAGGCGGTCGACATCGCCCTGACCCTCGACAAGGCGAGGCTCCCGGCGCTCGACGCCCTGGCCGGCAATGCCGAACCGGCGGACCTCAACATCGTGTCGACCGTGACGCAGGCCGGCGCCGCCCTCGCCCGCGACCCGGTGACGGCCGCCGAGACCTGGCGTTCGCGCGGCGGGACCATCACCTTCGCACCGCTCTCCATCGCCAAGGGCCGGCAGGCGCTGGAGGCACGGGGCGCCCTCGCCATCGACGAGACGCGGCGGCCCTTCGGCCGGCTGGAACTGTCGGCGCGCGGCCTCGATGATCTCGTGGGGCGGCTCACCGGCGGCAACCAGCGCATGACGGCCCTGGTCCTCGGCGGTCTCGCCGCCTTCGGCCGCCAACAGCCGCAGGGCGGCGCGGAGACGGCCGGGCTGACCCCGCTGCCGCCGCTGCGCTTCCAGAACGGCCGCGTCGCCATCGGCCCCCTGCCGGTCGCCGAATTGCCGCCGCTCTACTGAGATCGGATCAGGACGTCTTGCCGCCAGGCGGGTCGGTATAGGGCACCGACTGGCCGATCTGCACGATGCCGCGGCGGATCGTGCGACTGCGCGCGAAAAACTCGTGCAGCATCGTGCCGTCGCCCCAGCGGATGGCGCGGGCCAGGGCCGCCAGGTCCTCGTTGAAGCGCCCGAGCACCTCGAGCACCGCCTCGCGGTTGTTCAGGAACACGTCGCGCCACATCGTGGGGTCGGAGGCGGCGATGCGCGTGAAGTCGCGGAAGCCGCCGGCGGAGAACTTGATCACCTCCGAGCGGGTCACCGCCTCCAGGTCCGCCGCCGTGCCCACGATGTTGTAGGCGATGAGGTGCGGGACGTGGCTCGTGATCGCGAGGACGATGTCGTGGTGCTGGGGCGTCATGATCTCGACGATCGAGCCCATGCCTTCCCAGAAATCCTGGACCCTGGCGACGGCCGCCTCGTCCGCGCCCTCCGGCGGGGTCAGGATGCACCAGCGGCCGAGGAAGAGCGACGCGAAACCGGCCTCCGGCCCTGAATTCTCCGTGCCGGCAACCGGGTGGGCGGGAACGAAATGGACGCCCTCCGGCAGATGCGGGGCGACGTCGCGCACGACGGCGCCCTTCACCGAACCGACATCGGACACGATGGCGCCCGCCTTCAGCCCCGCCGCCATGGCCTGCGCCACGGGCCCGCAGGCGCCGACGGGGACACACAGAACGATCAGGTCCGCGCCGGCGACGCCGATGGCCGCATCGCCCTCGACCCGGTCGGCGAAGCCAAGGCCCGACACCCGCGCCCGGACGTCGGCATCCGCATCGATGGCGACGACCTCGCCCGCCAGGTTCAGCCGGCGCGCAGCGCGCGCGACGGACGAGCCGATGAGGCCGAGGCCGATGATCGCGAGGCGTCCGAAGAGCGGCGTCTCGCGCGGCGGGCCGAGATCGTCGGCCGGGGGCAGCGTCTCAGCCATTGTGTCCCTTCAGGAAGTCGGACAGAGCCGCGACCACGAGGCGGTTCGCCTCCTCGTCGCCGACCGTGAGCCGCAGGGCGCCCGGCAGGCCATAGGCGTCGACGCGGCGCAGGATGAGGCCGCGGGCGGTCAGGAACGCGTCCGCGTCCCGCGCCGTCCGGCCGGCCTCACCCGGGAAGTGGACGAGCAGGAAATTGCCGACGCTCGGCGTCACCTTGAGGCCGAGCGCCGCGATCTCCCGGGCGAGCCAGGCAAGCCAGGTCTCGTTATGCGCGATCGCCCGGCCGACATGCTCCTCGTCCGCGATGGCGGCCGCGCCGGCGGCCATGGCGGGGCCGGACACGTTGAACGGGCCGCGGATGCGGTTGATCGCGTCGGCGACATGCGCCGGCGCGTAGAGCCAGCCGAGACGCAGGTTCGCCAGGCCGTGGATCTTCGAGAAGGTCCGGGTCATGACGACGTTGTCGCTGGTCGCGACGAGTTCCAGCCCCGACGAATAATCGTTGCGGCGGACATATTCGGCATAGGCCGCATCGAGGACGAGGAGGATGTCCGGCCGCAGGGCGCCGTGCAGCCGCTTCACTTCCTCGAACGGCAGGTAGGTGCCGGTCGGATTGTTCGGGTTCGCCAGGAACACGATCCGCGTGCGCTCGGTGACCGCCGCCAGGATCGCGTCCACATCCGCCGTGAGGTCGCGCTCGGGCGCGACGACCGGCGTCCCGCCCGCCGCGAGGATGGCGATCCGGTAGACGAGGAAGCCGTGCTCGGTGAACACGCCCTCGTCGCCGGGGCCGACATAGGCGGCGGTGAGCAGCGACAGCAATTCGTCGGAGCCGGCCCCGCAGACGATCCGCGCCGGATCAAGGCCGTAGCGGCCGGCGATCGCCTCGCGCAGCGCGCCGGCCGAGCCCTCCGGATAGAGCGCCAGCGCCTCGCCGACCTGCGCGTAGGCGGCGATGGCCTTCGGGCTCGGGCCCAGCGGCGTCTCGTTGGAGGAGAGCTTGTGCACCTTGCCCGCATGGCCCGAACCGCTCTTGCCCGGCACATAGGCATGGATGTCCATCACGCCCGGGCGCGGGACGGGACGGGTCGCGGCGGAAGAGGTCTGGGCTGGGCTCGCCATGGCGAACAATGGGCTCCGGTTGGGAAGGATTGCGATCAGGCGCGGGCCGCGCGCGGCACGGCCTGCTTGCGGGCGGGGGCTTCGAAACGGGGGGCGTGCCCGCCCACCTCGTGGATCTTGGCGGCGATCCCCGCGCTCTTCAGCGCGGCGGCCAGGGCATTCGCGCCGCGCTCGCCATCGACGGCGACGAGAAGCGCACGGCCGCCGGCATCCGTCGCATCGGCGATGATGTCCGCATCCGCCCGATCGAACGCGGCATCGGCGGCCCGGGAGGCGCCCTCCAGCGAGACCGAGAGGATCAGCACGTCGCGCACGGCGGCGTCCGCGAGCGGCTTGGAGACGACGAAGATCGGCGTGCCCGCCGGATGGAAGCTGCGCTCCACGAAGGGCAGCCGCGCGATGATCTTGGGCGCCTGGGGCTCGAGGAGGCCGCGCCACCAGACGCCGCCCGCCATGTCCTGGTCGATCCGGAACACGCCGAGATCGCCGGCCGAGCCGGCGACCGCCGCGATCACGCGGCCTGCATCCTCCTGCGGCACGAACGGCACCGTGAAGCCGAAATGGAACCGGGCGCTGTCGCGCATGGCGGCATCGCCCGCCGAGATGTCGGCATGGACGCTGTAGGGCGCCTGAACATAGGTGAACGTGCCGATGATGACGCGCCAGATGCTCTCCACCGTGTCGAGCGGCAAGAGGCCCTCGTGACGCTCGACCAGCGCGCGCATCATCGAGGCCTCGCGGCCGGGCCGGAAGGCCGAGCCGGAATCGCGCGATTTCTTGGTCTCGATCAGCCGTTCGATGATCTGGCCGCGCTCCATGAGCAGGCCGTGCATCGCCGCATCGATCCGGTCGATCTCGACCCGGAGCGCGGCAAGTTCGGCAGGGTCCTGCTTCGGCGGCATGACGTCGTCCCTTTCCGCCGCGGCTGCGGCGGGCGAGTTCTCATAGCCGCGCGCGTCCGCGAAGCAAAGCCGTTTGCGCCCGGCGGTTGCGGCGGGACGGCGCCAAGATTGACACGCCCGAGCCCGTTTCTCTAGGGAATGAGTTCGGAAGGACGAACGACGGCCGATGAGCGGAACGAAGGCACGCGAGAGCGCGGAGCTCTGGAAGGCGGCTCTGGCGGAGATCGAGCAGCCCTCGAGCCCCGTCGCGCGCTTTTCCGCCGCCGAAAGCCTCGTCATGGACGGCGGCGCGACCCTCGGGCCCTGGCAGCTCGCCTACCAGACCTATGGCACGCTCAATGCCGACAGGACGAACGCGGTCCTCGTCTGCCACGCCCTGACGGGCGACCAGCACGTCGCGAACGTCCACCCGGTCACCGGCAAGCGCGGCTGGTGGGAGACCATGGTCGGCCCGGGCCGTCCCATCGACACGGACCGCTATTTCGTCATCTGCGCCAATGTGATCGGCGGGTGCCTCGGCTCCACCGGGCCCGCCTCGGCCGACCCGGCGACGGGCCGTCCCTACGGCCTGTCCTTCCCGGTCGTGACGATCCGGGACATGGTGCGCGCCCAGGCCGCCTTGATAGACCGGCTCGGCATCGAGACGCTGTTCTGCGTCGCCGGCGGGTCCATGGGCGGGATGCAGGTGCTGCAATGGGCGGCCCTCTATCCGGACCGGGTCTTCTCGGCCATGCCGATCGCCACGGCGGCCAAGCATTCGGCGCAGAACATCGCGTTCCACGAGGTCGGCCGGCAGGCGGTGATGGCCGATCCCGACTGGCGCGGCGGGCGCTATATGGACGACGGGGTGCGCCCCTCCAAGGGCCTCGCCGTGGCGCGGATGGGCGCGCACATCACCTACCTGTCCGAGACGGCCCTGCACCGCAAGTTCGGCCGCGAATTGCAGGCGCGGAACGCCCCGTCCTTCTCGTTCGACGCCGAGTTCCAGGTGGAAAGCTACCTGCGCTACCAGGGCGTCAGCTTCGTGGAGCGCTTCGACGCCAATTCCTATCTCTACGTGACGCGGGCCATGGACTATTTCGACCTGGCCGCCGATTTCGGCGGGTCGCTCGCCGCCGCCTTCAAGGGCACGAAGACGCGGTTCTGCGTCGCCTCCTTCACCTCCGACTGGCTGTTCCCCACCGCCGACAGCCGCGCCATCGTCCATGCGCTCAATGCCGGCGGCGGGCCGGTGAGCTTCGTGGAGATCGAGACCGACAAGGGCCACGACGCCTTCCTGCTCGACATCCCCGAACTCTTCGCTACGACCCGCGGCTTCCTGGACGCGGCCGCCCGCGCGCGGGGAATCTGAGATGAGCCTGACCGCGGCCGAGACGGGCTTCCGCATCGACCACCTCCTCGTCAGCGAGATGGTCGAGCCGGGCTCGCGCGTGCTCGACGTCGGCTGCGGGGACGGCGCGCTGCTCGAACTCCTGACGACCCGGCGCGGCGTCGATGCCCGCGGCATCGAGCTGTCGCGGGACGGGGTGAGCGCCTGCGTGGCGCGCGGCCTCTCGGTCATCCAGGGCGACGCCGACACGGACCTGTCCGATTATCCGGACGACGCCTTCGACTACGTGATCCTGTCACAGACGATCCAGGCGACGCGCAATCCCCGCATCGTCCTGGAGAACATGCTGCGCATCGGCCGGCGGGCCATCGTGTCCTTCCCGAATTTCGGCCATTGGCGCATCCGCGCCATGCTGGCCGTGACGGGCCGCATGCCGGTGACGCGCAACCTGCATTATTCCTGGTACGACACCCCCAACATCCATTTCTGCACGATCCGGGACTTCGTCAGCCTTTGCGACGAGGTCGGGGCGACGGTGGAGCGCGCCGTCGCTCTGGGGCCATCCGGCAAGAAGGTCGGCGTCACCGCGCCCTGGTGGTTCTGGAACATGTTCGGCGAACAGGGCGTGTTCCTGCTGCGCCGCGGCCGGGACTGACCGGCTTCAATCCTCGTCGGTCAGCGGGTGCAGGTCGCGGACCATGCCCGCCAGCCGCTCGTCCAGCACATGGGTGTAGATCTGGGTCGTCGCGATATCCGCGTGGCCCAGCAATTCCTGCACGACCCTCAGGTCCGCGCCGTTCTGCAGAAGGTGGCTGGCGAAGGCGTGCCGCAGGACGTGGGGGCTCAAGGAGCCCGGATCGAGCCCCGCCAGCCCCGCCAGGGCCTTCAGGTCCCGGGCGAAGGCCTGGCGCGTCAGGTGGCCGCTGTCGCTGTCCGCCGGAAAGAGCCACGGGCTTGCGCCCGCCGGCGACGTTGCCAGCAGCCGCGCATAGTCGCGCATCGCCTCGCGCGCGGCGTCGTTGAGCGGGACCAACCGCTCCTTCCCGCCCTTGCCGCGCACCTGGATCATGTCCTCGCGGCTGCGCGCGGCGGCGGCCGGCAGGGCCACCAGTTCGGAGACGCGCAGGCCGCTGGCATAGAGCAGTTCCACCAAGGCGCGCATCCGCGCCCGCTTGAGCCTCTCGGCCGGGCTGAGGCCGGGCGCCGCGACGGCCTGCGCGGCGGCTTTCAGGAGCCTGTCCACTTCCGGGACGCCGATCGTCTTGGGCAGCGGACGCCCCTGGCGCGGCCCCTGCAGCGCCGCGGTGGGATCGTCGCCGCGTTCCGCCTCCACATAGAGGAAGCGGTGGAACTGGCGGATCGCCGACAGGCGGCGCGCGGCGGACGACGCCTTGAGGCCGCGGGCATCGAGGTCATGGAGATAAGCCCGGATATCATCCGTCGCGGCATCGGCCGCCGAACGGGAACGTCCCGAAAGCCAGCCCAGATAATCCTCCAGGTCCCGGCGATAGGCGTCGAGCGTGTTGGCCGAGGCACCGCGCTCGGCGGCGATCATGTCCAGGAAGAGCCGCGCCTGGCGCCACGGCGTCGCCGTCCCGGCCCGGCCCATCAGCGGCGGACCATGGTCAGCGGCCGAGCCGCGACGCCGGGATCGTCGCGGTGATCTCCCGCTGCTCGGGCTCCACCAGAAGCGCCAGCGCCAGGATGCCGCCATAGGCGAGCCCGCCGATGACGGCGACGATGGCGAGGAAGCGCAGCAGGGTCGGCATGGAGCAGGCGGTCCGATCGTGTCTCCGGGCCGCGATTTGTCGCCGAAAGCCAGCCCGAACTCAAGGATCGCGGCGCGGGATACACGCCAGGCGCGCGATTGTTTCGCAGCCCTGCCCCGTGCTAGTCACCGCGCCATGGACGCAGACCGGGCCGCGACGGTGGACGAGACGCTGAACCTGCCGCCCCGGCGGCCGGGCGTGTCCGGCCGTTCCGAGGCGATCCGGGCCGCGCTCGGCGGCCGCCCCATCGTGCTTGTCGGACTGATGGGCGCCGGCAAGAGCACCGTCGGCAAGCGCCTGGCGGAGCGGCTGAACCTGCCTTTCGTCGATGCCGACCACGAGATCGAGCGCGCCGCCGGCATGAGCATCGCGGAAATCTTCGCCGCCCATGGCGAGGCCGCCTTCCGCGACGGCGAGCGCAAGGTCATCGCGCGGCTTCTCGGCGAGGGCGCGCGCATCCTGGCCACCGGCGGCGGCGCCTACATGAACGACGAGACGAGGGCCGCGATCGCCGCGCGCGGCGTTTCGGTCTGGCTCAAGGCCGACCTGCCGGTGCTGATGCGCCGCGTCCGGCGCCGCACCAACCGCCCGCTGCTGCAGAGCGCGGACCCCGAGGCGGTGATGCGCGGCCTCATGGCCGCCCGCTATCCGGTCTATGCCTTGGCTGACATGACCGTCCTGTCCTCCGACGTGCCGCACGACGAGGTCGTGGACGCCATCGAGGACGCGCTGGCGATGCGCCTTTTGGGCGACGGCGAGGCGGCCCGCGCATGAGCGCACGCCCCGCCGCCCTGCCGACGGAGCCGGCCGTGACGCGCGTCGCGGTCCCCCTGCCCGGCCGCGAATACGACATCCTCATCGGCCGCGGCGTCGCGGCCGGGGCCGGCGCGCTGATCCGCGAGCGCCTCCAGCCGGCCCGCGCCGCCCTCGTCACCGACGCGAACGTCGCCGCCCTTCATGGCGACGCGCTCCTCGCCTCCCTGAACGAGGCCGGCATCGCCGCGACGCTCGTCGTCGTGCCGCCGGGCGAAGCCAGCAAGTCCTACCGCCATTTCGCGCAGGTCTGCGACGGCATCCTGGAGGCGAAGGTCGAGCGCCGGGACGTCGTGGTGGCCTTAGGAGGCGGCGTGGTCGGCGACCTGGCCGGCTTCGCGGCCGCCTCGGTGCGGCGGGGCTCGGCCTTCGTCCAGATCCCGACGAGCCTCCTCGCCCAAGTGGATTCCTCGGTCGGCGGCAAGACGGGCATCAATTCCCCGCACGGCAAGAACCTGGTCGGCGCGTTCCACCAGCCCGGCCTCGTCCTTGCCGACACCGCGCTCATCGACACGCTGCCCGACAGGGAGATGCGCGCCGGCTACGCCGAGATCGTCAAGTACGGACTCATCGACCGGGCCGACTTCTTCGCCTGGTGCGAGGCGAACTGGCGCGACATCTTCGCCGGCGGGCCTGCCCGCGACGAGGCCGTGGCCGTGAGCTGCCGCGCCAAGGCCGCCATCGTCGTGCGGGACGAGCGCGAGGACGGCGACCGCGCCCTGCTCAATCTCGGCCACACCTTCGCCCACGCGCTCGAGCGGCTCACCGGCTATGACGGCGCCAGGCTCGTCCACGGCGAGGCGGTGGCCATCGGCCTCGCCCTCGCCTTCCGCTTCTCCGCGCGGCTCGGCCTCGGGCCCGGCCAGGATGCCAGCCGCGTCGCCGGCCATCTCTCCTCGGTCGGCCTGCCCACCCGCCTGTCGGACGTGCCGGGCGGCGTCGGCGATGCCGATGCGATCCTGGATGCCATGTTCCAGGACAAGAAGGTATCCCGCGGCGCGCTGACCTTCATCCTCGCCCGCGGCATCGGGCAGAGCTTCATCGCCAAGGGCGTCGACCCGGCCGATGTCCGGGCCTTCCTGAGCGGCGAGCTGTCGGCGGAGGCCTGAACGCCATGACGATGGAGCTCTGGCTGTCCTTCGCCGCGGTCGTTGCCTGCCTGCTGGTCTCGTTCTTCTTCTCCGGCTCCGAGACGGCCCTCACCGCCTCCTCGCGCGCCCGCATGCACGCGCTGGAGAAGGCGGGCGACGACAAGGCCGCCCTCGTCAACCGGCTGCTGGACGGCCGCGAGCGCCTGATCGGCGCCATCCTGATCGGCAACAACCTCGCGAACACGGCGGCCGCCTCGCTGACGACGGGCGTTCTCCTGTCGCTGTTCGGCGATGTGGGCATCGCCTATGCCACCATCGTCGTGTCCGTGGTCGTCATCGTCTTCTCCGAGGTCCTGCCCAAGTCGCTGGCGATCAACCACCCCGACCGCGCGGCCCTGCTGGTCTCCCGCCCGATCTCCGCGATCGTCGCGCTGTTCGGCCCGCTGACCATGCTGATCGAGCATATCGTGAAGGCGGTGCTGCGGCCGTTCGGCGTCACGCTGGAGGCCGGGCAGAACATCCTGTCCGCCCATGACGAGCTGCGCGGGGCGGTGGATCTGCTCCACCGCGAAGGCGGCGTCGTGAAGTCCGACCGCGACATGCTGGGCGGGCTTCTCGATCTTCGCGAACTGGAGGTGGCCGACGTCATGGTCCACCGCACCCGGATGCGGACCATCGATGCGGACCTGAAGCCCGACGAGATCGTCCGCGAGGTGCTGGCCTCGCCCTATACCCGCCTGCCGCTCTGGCGCGAGCGGCCCGACAACATCGTGGGCATCCTCCACGCCAAGGATCTGCTGCGCGCGCTGGACGCGGTCGGGGGCGACACGTCCCGGCTCGACATGCCGGCGATCGCCCTCGAGCCCTGGTTCGTGCCGGTAACGACCTCGTTGGCCGCCCAGCTCAAGGCGTTCCTGGCCAAGAAGACCCACTTCGCGCTGACGGTGGACGAGTATGGCGAGGTCATGGGCCTCGTCACGCTCGAAGACATCCTCGAGGAGATCGTCGGCGACATCAAGGACGAGCACGATCTGGCCGTGACGGGCGTGCGGCCCCAGCCGGACGGCTCCGTCAACGTGGACGGCTCCGTGCCGATCCGGGACCTGAACCGGGCGATGGACTGGAGCCTGCCCGACGACAACGCGACGACGATCGCCGGCCTCGTCATCCATGAGGCGCGGGCCATCCCCGACACGGGACAGACCTTCACGTTCCACGGCTGCCGCTTCCGCGTCCTGCGCAAGAGCCGCAACCGCATCACGGCGCTGAAGGTCACGCCGCTCGCCACGATCTTGCCTCCGCCGGACAACCCGCGCCGGTAAGAAGTCCGTACGGTTCCGCTCATTGGAAGCGGAACTGTAGCGCGCCCGTCTGGGTTGAGGGAGGCGACCTTGACAGTCGCGCCCCTCCCGGAACGGTCCCATGCGCATTGCCCAGGTCGCACCCCTTTATGAATCCTGCCCGCCCAAGCTCTACGGCGGCACGGAACGCGTCGTCTCGTGGCTGACCGAGGAACTCGTCGCCCTCGGCCACGACGTCACGCTCTATGCCGCCGGCGACAGCCTGACCTCGGCCCGGCTCGTGCCGTGCAGCCGAAAGGCCCTGCGCCTCGATCCCTCGGTGGCGGATCCGCTGGCCTATCACACCGTGATGGTCGACCGGGTGCTGGAGGATGCGGGCCGGTACGACGTCATCCATTTCCACATCGACTACATCCATTACCCGACCTTCGGCCGCAGCCACGTCCCCTCGCTGACGACGCTGCACGGCCGGCAGGACCTGCCCGACCTGCCCGTCGTCTACAACCGTTTCGCCTCCATGCCGCTCGTGTCGATCTCCGACGCGCAGCGCTCGCCCCTGCCTTGGGCGAACTGGCTGGCCACGGTCCATCACGGCCTGCCGCCGAACCTCCTGGAGCAGGGGCCGGGCGATGGCGGCTACCTGGCCTTCATCGGCCGCGTCAGCCCCGAGAAAGGCCTCGACCGTGCGATCCAGATCGCGCGCGCGGTCGGCCTGCCGCTCAAGGTCGCCGCCAAGATCGACAAGGCGGACAAGGCCTATTTCGAGACCGCCATCGCGCCGCTCCTCGCCGATCCCGGCGTCCAGTTCGTCGGCGAGATCGGCGACCGGGAGAAGCAGGAATTCCTCGGGAAGGCCGCCGCGCTCCTCTTCCCGATCAATTGGCCCGAGCCTTTCGGACTGGTCATGATCGAGGCCAATGCCTGCGGCACGCCGGTCCTGGCCTTCCGCTGCGGCTCGGTGCCCGAGATCATCGAGCCCGGCGTCAACGGCTTCATCGTGGAGACCGTCCCGGAGGCCGTGGCGACGGTTTCCCGTCTGCTCAAGCTGGATCGCGGCGCGATCCGCGCCACATTCGAGGAACGGTTCACGGCCCGGCGCATGGCCGAGGACTATGTCGGTCTCTACGAGCGCATGGCGC
The DNA here is from genome assembly GCA_027483945.1 of Hyphomicrobiales bacterium. GTDB lineage: Bacteria > Pseudomonadota > Alphaproteobacteria > Rhizobiales > Beijerinckiaceae > JAIXTM01. The sequence continues at coordinate 31,353 of JAIXTM010000014.1, forward strand.
GCGGCCGGACGGCGGCGCCCGTTGTGCCGCTCTTCCCGGGCGCGCTCAAGCGGATCTCGGCGACGCAGACCTGATTTCGGCGCCTGAGCGGATGATGATGAACGAGCAGCGGGAATCGCAATTCTATATTCCGGCCCGGACCTCGCTCGACCCGGAAGGCGCCACACGCCTGAAGCATGGCGACACGTTCGGCGTCTTCGACCGGGCCGGGGACATCCTGGGATTCAAGGGCAACACGGACGGCATCTACCACCGCGACACGCGCCACCTGTCGCATTGCGAGCTGCGCATCAACGGCGCGCGGCCGATCGTGCTCACCTCCGCCATGCAGACCGACAATTCCGGCTTCGTCGCGGATCTCACCAACCCGGATTTCTATGCCGGCGGCGAGATCACGCTCGCCAAGGACAATATCCATCTGCAGCGGCTGAAATTCGCGTGGAACAACGCGGTCTACGAGCGGATCACGATCCAGAACTACGACCGCAAGGCCCACCCTCTGCGGTTGAGCTTCACCTTCGGCGCGGATTACGCCGACCTTTTCGAGGCGCGCGGCCAGGTGCGCTCCCGTCGCGGCCACATGCAGGCCGCCCGCGTGGAGAACGCCTCGGTGACGCTGCGCTATGACGGGCTGGACGACGTGGCGCGGGAGACACGCCTGAGCTTCCACCCCAGGCCCGACCATCTCGACGAGATGAGCGCGGCCTATACCGTCGAGGTGGCACCCGGCGGCGAGTGCAAGATCCTGCTATGCGTGGACTGCGCGCCGCAGCACCGCACCGGGATCTTCGACGACGCCGCCTTCCTCGCGGCCATGATCGGCGCACGCCGCAGCCTGACCCAGGCCCTGAAGCGGGCGCCGCGCATCGCCTCGTCGGAGACCGTCTTCGACGACATCCTGTCGCGCGCCCATGCCGACCTCGCGATGCTGACGACCGAGACGCCGGAGGGACCCTATCCCTATGCCGGCATCCCGTGGTTCTCCACGCCCTTCGGTCGCGATGCCCTCATCACCGCGCTGTTCACGCTCTGGTACGACCCGCAGATCGCCAGGGGCGTGCTGCGCTTCCTGGCCCGCCGCCAGGCGACGGGAGTCGATGCGTTCCAGGACGCCGAGCCGGGCAAGATCCTGCACGAACTGCGCTATTGCGAGATGGCGGCGACGCGGGAGGTCCCGTTCGGCACCTATTACGGCAGCGTCGATTCCACGCCGCTCTTCATTATGCTGGCCGGCGCCTATTTCGACCGCACCCATGACATGGACACGCTGCGCGACCTCTGGCCGGCCATCGAGAAGGCGCTGGGCTGGATGATGGAGTTCGGCGATGCCGACGGCGACGGCTTCATCGAATATGCCCGCCAGCGCGATACCGGCCTCGCCAACCAGGGCTGGAAGGACAGCCACGACAGCATCTCCCACGCCGACGGGCGCCTGGCGGACGGGCCGATCGCGCTGGTGGAGGTGCAGGCCTATGCCTATGGGGCCTGGCTGGCCGCCGCGCGTATCGGCGCCGCGCTCAACGCGCCGTCCGCCGCGGCCTGCGCCGCCCGCGCCCGCCGCCTGAAGGACCGCTTCGAGGAGGCCTTCTGGCTGGAGGATCTCGGCGTCTATGCCCTGGCCCTCGACGGCGACAAGCAGCCGCTGCGCGTCGTGTCCTCCAATGCCGGCCATGCCCTGACCACCGGCATCGCCGACCCGGAGCGCGCCGCCCGGATGGCCTCTCGCCTCCTCCAGCCGGACATGTTCTCCGGCTGGGGCATCCGCACGCTGTCGGCGGACGCGGCCCGCTACAATCCGATGAGCTATCACAATGGCTCGGTCTGGCCGCACGACAACGCGATGATCGCGCTCGGCCTCGCCCGTTACGGGCAGGTCGAGGCGGTGATGAAGATCTTCGAGGCGCTGACCGCCGCGGCCGGCTTCCTGCCGCTCGACCGCCTGCCGGAACTGTTCTGCGGCTTCGAGCGTGCCCGCCGCACCGGCCCGACCGGCTATCCCGTGGCCTGCGCGCCGCAGGCCTGGGCGGCCGCAGCGCCCATCGCCCTCGTCGCGGCCGGGATCGGCCTGGATTTCGAGGACGGCCGCGCCCGTCTCGTGGGACAAGCCCGCCTGCCGGATTTCCTCGATCACCTGTCGATCGACGGGATTCGGGACCGCGCCGGCACCTTCTCGGTGCTGGTCGACCAGAACGGCGCCCGGATCGCGCGGGACGCGGCGTAGACGGTGCTCAGGTCTCGGCGATAGGCCGTTCGGGACGCTCGGCGGCACCGGCCAGGAACTGCGCCTTGGCAAGCTCGGCGAAGCGCCCGCCCAGGGCGACCAGCTGGTCGAACGATCCGGCTTCCACGATCCGTCCGGCCTCGAAGACGAGGATGCGCGTCGCGTTGCGGATCGTCGCGAGCCGGTGGGCGATGACGAAGGTCGTGCGCCCTTTCATCACCTCTTCCAGCGCCTTCTGGAGCTTGACCTCGGTCGCCGCGTCAAGCGCGGAGGTGGCCTCGTCCAGGATCAGGATCGGCGGGTTCTTCAGGAGCGCGCGGGCGATCGAGAGCCGCTGGCGCTCGCCGCCGGACAGCGAGCGGCCGCGCTCGCCGACGATCGTGTCGAGCCCGTCCGACTGGCGGGCGATGAAGTCCTCGGCCTGGGCGCGGACGATGGCGTCGCGCATCTCCTCCTCCGTTGCCTCCGGCTTGCCGGCGACGAGATTGTCGCGGATGGAGCGGGCGAACAGCATCGGCTCCTGGAACACGACCGCGATGTTGCGGCGGAGCGAGAGCAGCGTCACGTCCCGGATGTCGCGCCCGTCGACCAGGATGCGCCCCGATTGCGGATCGAAGGCCCGGTGCAGGAGGCCGAGCGTCGTCGACTTGCCCGAGCCCGTGGCGCCGACGAGCGCGATGGTCTCGCCGGGCTTGACCTCGAAGGTCAGGTCCAGCACCGCCGCCCGCTTGCCGTCATAGGAGAAGGAGACGTCCTCGAACCGCACCGCGCCCGTCGCGGTGCCCATCTCCTCCGCGCCCGGCCTGTCGTGGACCGAGGGAACGGTGTCGAGCACCTCGAAGAATTCCTGCATCTTCGGGGCCTGCATCAGGAGCGAGTTCACGAAGCCCACCGCCTGCTCCAGCCGCTGGATCAGCATGGTCGCGATGGCCATGAAGCTGACGATCTCGCCGATCGTCGCCAGTCCGTTGAGGTGGAGCCACGTGCCGAGCAGGAAGATCGCCGTGACGGTCAGCGTCGCCGCGGCGCGGGTGGCGACCGATGCCAGCGCCCACCAGGACAGGACCGGCGTCTGCGCCGCCAGGAGCTGGTGCATGATGCCCCACAGGGCCCGCGCCTCCGCCTCGATGCGCGTGAAGCTCTGGATCACCGGCACGTTGCCGAGCGCGTCCGAGGCATGGGCGGCGAGATTCGAATGGTGCCCCTCCACCGCGTCCTGGAGGGCGAAGGTCCGCCGCAGGACGTAGTAGGTCAGCACCGCGAAGAGCGCGACGAGCAGGACGAGCAGGATCGCCAGCCGCCAGTTCAGGAACAGGGTGAGCGGCAGGAGCACGATCAGCGCGACGATGGCCGCGCAATGCTCCCGGAAGAAGCCCAGCCACAGCCAGGCCATGCCGTTCGACCCCTCCAGCATGATCTTCAAGACGCGGCCCGAATGGGTCTGCATGTGGAAGGCGAGCGGCAGGGTCAGGACATGCTCGAAATAGTTCGCCATCACCGCCAGCCGCCGGCGGTGCGACAGCCGGTCGGCATGGAGCGCGACCAGCACGCCCGCCCCGATCGTGAACAGCCCGAACACGACCCAGGCGACGATGAGCGGCAGGATGGCGCCGAACGTCACGGGCGTCGCCGGGTTCTGCCCGCGGGCGAGGGCGTCGATGATCCAGCCGAACAGGACGGGCTCGGCGAAGGCCGTGATCGCAAGGGCGAGATTGGCGCCCATCAGCACGTAGCCGAGCTTGATCTCCGGCCCGAGCTGCTGGAGGACGCGTCCGTAGATTCGGACCAGGTTCATGGCGCGCAGGTCTCCCGGGCAGGCCGTTTCTTGTGCCTTTGCGGGGCTTTCGGCGCAAGCCGCCCCGCCATGCTTAACCCTTCCTTCAACCCGGCCTTCTAGGGTCGAGGCGTCGAGATACGCCCCCGCCTGCCGGCGCCGGGCGGGGAGGACCTTCCATGGATCTGGCAACGGCTGTCGGAATCGTCGGCGGCGTGGCGACCGTCGTCGCGATCATCATGATCGACGGCGGCAACTTCGCGGCCTATTTCGACAAGCATGCGGTCATCATCATCTTCGGCGGCGCCGCCGCAGCGACGATGATCCGCTTCCCGTTCAGCTCCATCGCCCACGGCCTGCCCATGGGCATCCGCTTCGCGTTCACGATGCGCACCATGCATCCGCGCGAGCTCATCGACGAGATCACCCGCGTCGCCGAGATCGTGCGCAAGTCCGGCCCCGTGGCGCTGGAGAACGTCCAGGTGGACGATCCGTTCCTCGCCCAGGGCGTGCGCTTCATCGCCGACGGCTATGACCGCGACTTCATCCGCGACACGATGGAACGCGACCGCGACAACTTCCTGATCCGCCTGGAGGAAGGCTCCAAGGTGTACCGCGCCATCGGCGATTGCGCCCCCGCCTGGGGCATGATCGGCACGATCCTGGGCATGGTGACCATGTTCGCCAACATGGAGGACCCCTCCAAGCTCGGCCCGGCCATGGCGACAGCGCTCCTGGCGACGCTCTACGGCGCCGTGATCGCGAACATGATCACCCTGCCCATCGCCGACAAGCTCCACCTCAAGCTGGAGGAGGAGGAGGTGTCGCGCTCGCTCATCATCGACGGCGTGCTGCAGATCCGCGACGCCAAGAGCCCGACCCTCGTGCGCGAGATGCTGCTGGCCTATCTGCCGGAGCACCACCGCACCGAGATGGCCGCCGCCGCCTGAACCGGGGAACCGTCCGATGGCCCGCAAGAAGAAGGCAGCCCATGGCGGTCACGGCTGGTTCGTCACCTTCGCGGACCTGATGGCGCTGCTCATGGCGTTCTTCGTCATGCTGGCCGCCTATTCCACCGCCAACAAGGAGAAGATGCAGGCGGTCGCCGGCTCCATGCGCGAAGCCTTCGGCACCCAGCGCGACTTCCGGATGGAAGGCATCGTGGAGAAGGACGGCATCCCGACTCGGCCCTTCCTGAAACATGCCCGCCGCGCCTCGCCGGAGGACGGCTCGGACTACACCGCCCCCTCCTCGTCGACCCAGAACGACGGCATGACGCAGACGGCCTTCGACCGGGCCTTCGCCCTCGCCGCGGCATCCCTGCGCCAGGCGCTCTCCGACCTTCCGGAATTCGCGGAAGCCTCCAAGAACGTCATCGTGGAGGAGACCAGGGACGGCCTGGACGTCTCCATCGTCGACCAGGACGGCCGCGCCATGTTCGCCGACGGCGCCACGATGCCCTATGAGCGCACCCGCGCCCTCATCCAGAAGATGGCGCCGGCCTTGCGCCGCATGCCCAACCGCATCCAGGTCGCCGGCCACACCTCGGCCGTGCGCCCGGGGACCCGGGTCGGCTGGTCGCAATGGGAGATCACGATCGGCCGCGCCAACGTGGTCCGCGAGATCCTCGCCGGGTCGGGCGTGCCGGAGGACCGGTTCGCCGCCGTCATCGGCAAGGCCGACACCGCGCCCATGTTCCCGGACAATCCCTACCTCGCCGCCAACCGGCGCGTGACGATCACGCTCCTGCGCGAAGCCCCGCCTTTGCCCTTCGACGCGCGCCCGTGACGGTCGCGCCTCAGGGCGCGACGATCAGCACCCAATAGACCTGGTACTTGGAGCCTGGCGCATAGGCGGTGGCGATGCCGATCCGCCCGCCGGCGGGATCGAGCATGGTCCTGTCGTGCTGGGCGCTCTCGCGCCAGCCCGAGAACGCCTCGGCGAGCGTCCGGTAGCCGGCCGAGACATTGACCGACGCCTTCACGCCCGTCTTGGCGAGCCGCGCCTTCACCGCATCGGCGGAGGCCGGCTTGTCCGCGCCGGCCATGGCCCGGGCCTCGCTCAGCGCCGTCGCGGCAAGGTCCGGGTCGAGCGAGAGGGGTTTCAGCCCCCTGTTCAGCCGGTAGGCCGATATGGTCGCCCGGGCCGCCTCCTGGTCGACCTGCGCCGAGGCGGAAGCCAGCGGCCGGTAGAAGGCGGGCTGCCCGCCTCCGCTGGGCGCGGTTTCGCAGGCCGAGAGGCCGAGCGAGGCGGCGAGTGCGGCGATCGCGGCGGAACAGGTCATGGGCTTTCGCATCGTTCTGGCGGCCTCGGACGGCGGAAAAGGTTCAGGATTTCGGCGCCAGCATGGCCTGCGCCTCGTCCCGCGGCGCGGCGGGCGGGACGGAGGCGTCCGGCTGCGGGTCGGGCTGCGGCTCCGGGTCCGGGGCGTCCGGCACCTCGCCGATGCCCAGCCGCTCGAAGGCGGCGAAATTCAGGTCGCTCGCCACCCGCGCCACGATGTCGATCTCGTCGACGATGACGATGAGGTCGAATTCCAGCGTCGCCTCGCCGATCTTCTTCAGGCGCACGACCGGCTCGGGATGGCGCAGCACGTCCTTGTGCCCATGCGCCACCGACAGGAGCGTCTCGCGCACCCAGGCTGCATCGGTGCCGCGCGGCATGACCAGCGTGACGACGACGCGGGCCGTGCGGTCGTTGCGCACGCGGTTGCGCACGACGCCGGTGATCAGCGTCGAATTGGGGACGATGAGCACCGCGCGGTCGCCCGTCTCGATCTCGGTGGCGCGCACGTTGATCCGCTTCACCACGCCCTCGTCGCTGCCGACCAGGATCCGGTCCCCGACCCGGATCGGCCGCTCCCCGAGCAGGATCAGGCCCGAGACGAAGTTCGAGACGATGGATTGCAGGCCAAAACCGATACCCACCGAAAGCGCGCCGGCGACGATGGTGAGCTTGTCGAAGGACAGACCGAGCTGCGCGAAGGCGATGGCGGCAGCCAGAATCACGCCGACATAGCCCGCCACGGTCTGGATCGAGTTGCGCAGCCCCGCATCGAGATCGGTCGCCGGCAGGAAGCGCCGCTCCAGCCAGCGCTGCAGGGCGCGCGTCACCGCAAGGCCCGCCCCGAACAGGAAGGCCGCCAGCAGGATCGCGGACAGGGATATCGTGTAGTCGCCGATCTTGAAGCCGAAGAAGACGGCCCTGACCGAGCCCCACAGGTCGCCCGACTCGATGCCCCACGGGGCGAGGGCGAGCAGCAGGCCGACGGCGATCAGGACGACGCGGATGGCGCCGGCCGCGAGGACGGAAAGCTGCTCCAGCGATCGGCGACGCACGCCGACCATCGACTGGAGCGCCAGCGCGATGCGGGCATTCTCCGCCGTCGAGGCGCCGAGCGAGGCGTCGACCAGCGCGCTCAGCAGCACCAGGACGGCCGCCAGGGTCGCGATCCAGACGATCTGCGCCATGATGAAGGAGGCGAGCGACACATAGCCGAACAGGACCCCGCCGAGGATGGCGATGCTCGCGATCCAGCCCCCGAGCCGCAGCGGTGCGGCCACCTTGGATTCCGACGGCACGTAGGGGCCGAGACAATCTTCCGCGCTCTGGTCGGGCCGCTGGGCGAGGGCCCGCAGGGTGCCCACGAGCGCCAGCGCGAAGGCCGCCGCGAGGATCGCGCGCACCAGCACCGTCAGCGGCAGCGCCGCGGCCACGGCCGCCAGCAGCGCCTCGGATATCCGGGCCACCAGGATGATGGCGGAGCCGGCCCAGATCAGCCGCATCAGGCGCTGCGCGGTGGGGTCGTCCACCCGCACCAGGCGCCATTGCAGCTTGGACGGCGCCAGCACGGCATCGCCGAGCGCGCGCGCGAAGGCGAAGAAGGCGACGGCCGTCACGACGGCGTGGATCACGGGCCCGACGCGGGGCGGCAGGAGATAGATCGCGTCCAGCGCCGCGTAGAGGATGAAGCACGCGATCGCAACGGGCATGGTCCCGAACACGACCCGGAACCCCGCCACCGCCGCCCGCGACAGGGGCGTCACGTCCGTCGCCTCCGCCGGGCGGCTCGCCAGCTGCGGGTGCAGGCGCTGCTTGATCGCGATCAGCACGCCGGCGGCGACGAAGGCGATCAGCAGCAGCCAGAGCCGGCCTTCGGCGTAGCGGTCGGCGAAGCGGCGGCCCCAATCGGCCCCGAGGTCCCGGATCGCGCGCAGATCCTGCGGCAGCGAATCGAGCGCGCTCAGCCACAGTTCCGGATCGAGCACGCTCTGGGACCGGGCGAAGAGGCGCTGCGTGAACGAGGCACGGCGGCGGTCCGCGATCGTGGTGACGATCTGCTCGGCCTCCACCAGCAGCGCCCGTCCGCGCTTCTGGATCTCGTCGGTCTCCGCCAGGAGCCGCGACCGTTCCTCGCGGTCGCGCTGCACCTCGGGGCTCTCCGCCGGCGCGCCGTCGGCAGGCTTCGGGCCCAGTTGCTCCAGCCGCGCCCTGGCGGCGTCCAGACGAGGCTGGACGGCCTCGATCACGGCACGGACCCTGTCGGCCACGGGATCGACCTCGGCGCGCAGCCGCGACAGTTCGGCATCCGGCAGGTCGGGCTTCTGCAGGGCGGTCTCGATCCCCGTCAGGACGGGCCGCGCCGCCTCCAGCGTGGCGCTGGCCTCGGCGTTCGGGCTCTGGGCCCCGGCCGGCAGCGCGAGGACGAGGACCGCCAGGAGCATCGCGCAGAGCCGGACCGCGAGGGCGCCGGGACGGTACGGGCGTTGGCGGATGGCGTCTGGCATGGGGGCTCGCGATTCGCGTTGGGGGCGGCGGCAGGGTTGACGGTCCGGAAGGCCGGACGCAAGCGGCTAGAGGCTGTTAGGCGGCGAGGCGGGCGAGTTTGTGGCGGCGGTCGGCGGCGGGATTGACAGGAACGGGGGCTTGCGGCGCATGTCGTCGCGATGAGCGACACACCCGCCGAATATATCCTCACCCTGTCCTGCCCCGACCGGATCGGCATCGTCGCCGCGGTGGCGGGCGCCCTCGCCGAAGGGGGCGGCAACATCCTGGCCAGCGCCCAGTTCGACGACCGCGACACCGGCCGCTTCTTCATGCGCGTCCATTACGCGCTGGAGGCGGGCGAGCCCGAGCCCATGCGCGCCCGGATCGCGGCGGTCGCCACGCGCTTCGGGATGGACTGGGACCTCACGGATGCGGGCCAGAAGCCGCGGCTGCTCATCCTCGTCTCGCGCTTCGGCCATTGCCTCAACGACCTGCTTTACCGGTATGGCAGCGGCCTTCTGAAGGCGGAGATCGCGGGCGTCGTCTCCAACCACCGGGACTTCTACCGCCTGTCCGCCTCCTATGACGTGCCGTTCCATCATCTGCCGGTAACGCCGCAGACCAAGGCGGAGCGGGAGGAGGACCTGTTGCGCATCATCGAGGCCGAGCGCATCGACGGCGTTGTGCTCGCCCGCTACATGCAGGTCCTGTCCCCCGCCATCTGCGCGCGGCTGAAGGGCCGGATCATCAACATCCACCATTCCTTCCTGCCGAGCTTCAAGGGCGCCTCGCCCTACACCCAGGCGCACCGGCGCGGCGTGAAGCTGATCGGCGCCACCGCCCACTACGTCACCGACGAGCTCGACGAGGGCCCGATCATCGAGCAGGACGTCATCCGCGTCGACCACACGATGAACCCGGAGGACCTGATGGCCGCCGGCCGCGACGTGGAATGCGCGGTTCTGGCCCGTGCCGTGAAGTACCACGTGGAGCGACGCGTGCTGCTCAACGGCCACCGCACCATCGTCTTCCGGTGACACATGACCCAAAGCCGTGACATGGACGACCGTACCCGCGCCTTCTACGGCAGCGAGGCACAGGTCTATGCCAACCGCGCCGGACGCGACCCTTCCGACCGGCTCGACCTCTTCCTGGCAGGGCTGGAGCCCGGCGCGTCCATCCTCGAGCTCGGCTGCGGCGGCGGGCAGGACAGCGCGGCCATGATCGCGCGCGGCTTTGCCGTGACGCCGACCGACGGCGTGCCGGAGATCGCCGCGCAGGCGGAGCAGCGCCTCGGCCGTCCGGTCGCTGTCCTGCGTTTCGGGGACCTTGAAGAGGTCGAGGCCTTCGACGCGGTCTGGGCCAATGCCTGCCTGCTCCATGTGCCCCGCGCCGAGCTCGGCGACGTGCTGGCGCGCGTGCGCCGGGCGCTGAAGCCGGGCGGGCGCTTCTATGCCAGCTACAAGGCGGGCGAGGCGGAAGGGCGGGACGGGCTCGGCCGGTTCTACAATTATCCGGATGCGGCTTACCTGACCGGGGCCTACGGGACGGGCTGGGCGCGGCTCGACATCGCGGAAGCGGACGGGGACGGCTATGACGGCCGGCCGACGCGCTGGCTGCACGTCACCGCCGAGCGCGACGCCTAGCGATCGCTCGCCGCGGCGAGGCGCGCCATCAGCATGGCCGGATCGACCGACACCTTCAGGACCGTGCCGCCGAAATCCAGCTCCAGCACCGCGCCCTCGCCGTCCGGCGTGACGCGCGTCGCCAGCGGCCGCACCGGCACGCTCAGGGGATGGGTCGGACCCGAACCCTCGTGGAAATCCCGCGGCGGCAACGCGGCATGGACTTCGACCATGCGCTTGAGGAGCTGCGTGACGATGGGCGAGGAATCGGCGCTGACGAAGAAAGTCTCGTATTCCAGGCCGCTATCGGCGCGCACGCCGAAGGAAAAGACCTTGCCGTCGTCGGACACGCCGACGCGCCAGCCGCTGGAGGCGATTTTCTTGACCATGGCATCCCGGCCGGACTGAGAAATGGCGGTCCCGACAGAAATTGGGCCCGCGTTGATTGTCAGGTGCTTAGCATCGGGTGCGGGCGAATTCGACCCCTCTGACTTCATTGAGCAATTTTCAGGGCCGCCCGCACCTTCTGGAGGTCACCAGCGCCGGCGACCTGTGTTGACCTCCCACTCCCATGAGCGCCACGCGACCTCGGCGTTGTGCTGGATGAGCGCGATCCAGCCTTGCGCGCCCATCGCCTCCCGCTCCTTCAGCCAGGCCCAGAGGCAAGCTTCCTGCGCCGCGGGCCTCGATCCCGCCGATCCGGAGCCGTGGGCTCCGCCAACGCAGATCGACCAGTGCCAGACGATCGTAGCAGCTTGGATCTGACGCAGCACCGTACCGACGGCCTCTCCGCAATCCATGAGCAGGAGATGGTTTTCTGGCGCGTCGCGATGGGCGGCGAACTCGATATCCGAGTGATTGGTAGACATTCCTACTTATAGGAATGGAGATGCGCCTGCGGGCAAGGTGCATCTATCCTCTTGTCGGTTGCGATTGGCGCATTAGGGCCGCGGCACCTGTGGCCGGGCGTTGGATAGCAAGATCGACATTTGCGCCTCAAGGCGAGCCAGCACGGCGCCGACGTCGCGCTGATTGTCCGTCACGACCTTCAGGATCACCTCGTCCTTGGATTCGAGGCGCTCGACCCGGGCGCGCATCTCAAGGCGCGCCTCGCGCTCCTGGCGAAGGTCGGACTGCATCGTCGTCCATCCGACAATGAGCACCACAACGCCGCCGAAAATCGTCAGCAGGTTGCCAAAGCTGATCTTCGGATCGAACTGAATGCGCGGCATGCCCATCATCTCTTCCTTCCGAATCCGAGCGAGGGCGCGATCTCCTTGAGCGTATGCCCGCCGTTGAACACCGCGAGCCACGTCAGCGTCACCGAGCCCCAGGCCGATACGATCTCGGCCATGGGAAGCATCGGCACGACCCGCCCTCCCCCGAAAACGCTCGAAAGCAGGATGATGGTCCATCCACCGATGATGAGCGCCTGCCATGCGCCACGCCAAAACTGCCAAGCGCCGAATCCGCGGTCGATCTCGGCCGCCTGAGCATCCGTCGCGCGCCGAGCCTCAATCTCCCAGAGCTTCAGTGCTTGGGCTTCTGCCTGAGCGATGATCGGAGTGGCGCCCTTGCCCTCGACCGCATCGGCAACGGCCTCGGGTGTAGCAGGGACGCCGAATGCATCGGCGAGAATCTCGATGGCCTTTCCCGCCACACCGCCCACAGCGGCTCCGGCCGGGCCGCCAATGGCGGTGCCGATCATGGTGCCGAGCATCGGGGCGCCTTGCTTTGCGAGGGTCGTGGCGAGCGTGTTGAGGATGTCAGACAAGGGCGGCCTCCCGGCGCAGGGCTTCCGCCTCATCGCGGCGGTTGCGGTAGCGGATGACGAGGAAGACGACGGCGCCGAGGATCACGATGCCGACCAGAGCGATGACGCCCCAGCTCGTCGCGGCTTCGACAGGCGCGGCCGGAACCGCGACAGCACCGCCAGCACCGGCCGTGCCAGTCGCGCCAGCGGCCGTCTTGTCGCGCTTGGCGAGGGTGTCCGCACGGTTGGCCTCGGCGTTGAGCGTGGCCCGCGTCTGGGGCGCCGTTGCGCCCATGCCGGTCAGCGCCATCGTGGTCGCTTTGGCGCGGATGTCGGCGACCCGCCGCGACCACCCTTTGCCGAACGTCGAGAAGGTGGACAGGCGCTTGAGGAAGCCGAGGCGGATGTCGCAGTATGCCCGGACGAAGGCGATGGCGGTGTCCGCCTTGACCTGGCGCGCCCAGCCTGTCGCGCGGCCGACGCCGCTGTTAACCGCGGCATCGAACAGGCAGAGATCCGCGCCCGGCTGATAGCCACTGCACCCAGCCGCATCCCAATAGCGCAGCCGGTAGATCGGCTCGACCTTCGCGACCGTGAGCGCCTTGACCTCGGCTTTCGTTGCCGGGCGGCCGAGCCAGTCCGAGAGGGTCTTGATCGTGACGCCGAGGTTCGTCGCGCCGCCCGGATCGCGCGGGTGATCGACGTAGCCGCCTTCGTGGTGAAGGATGACCGGCAGACAGGCGGCGAACCGCTCTTTGGACTTCGACGCCATGGGCAACTCCGATGAGCTGCCGTGGACGGTGCGGGCGCCGGGCGCCGCAAGCTATCCCACTAGAGGGCGCGCGCCGCCGCGAAGAAGGCATCGATATCGGCGGACGTCATGCCCCAGGCGGCGCCGATCGCGTCGGTGAGCGGATGGTTGCGCTGGAAGGTGGTGGCGCCGGAGAGCAGCATCTCGGCTGCGAAGCGGGCGTCGCCTTTCATGCCCTCGATTAGCGAAGCCAGCGCGGCCGGAATGTCGCCGGTCTTCACCGCGGCGAGCGCCTCATCGGACGTGATGATCCCACGCCGCGCCAACTCCTGGAAGAATTGCCGATCGGAGATATCGGGGACCGGAGCGGCGACCGAAGGCGGGGCGTCGTCCGGGTGCCCTGGCGGTACGAACTCCAATTCGCGCCCCTCTTGCGGCGCGGCATACCAGCCGACGACCGCCCCACTCTCGTCGCGCTCGATGTAGGGCATCACGGGGCGCTCCGGCGAATGTCACGCCATTGCGTGACGATGAGTGCGAGTGTTGAGGATGCAGCGCTGGCGACTGCCCGGACCTGCCGGCTCGTGTTCGTCAGGATGTCGTCAGAGCCCTTGCCATAGACGTTGGTGGCTGGGTTCACGGCTTGGCATCGGAAGCCCGAACCATCGACCGCTTGAGCCGTGGCGAGAGGCGAATTGACGAAGACGCCGAAATTCGCGGCTGAGCCGTTGGCGTAGGTGATGATGAGCTTCGCCACGACCTCGATATCCGCAGGCACGCTGGCCAGCGTGTAGAGCGTTGCCGTGGTGCCCAAATTGGACACGTTCACGTCGACGGCATTCTGATCGTGGATAAACAGGTCGTCGCGCTGAACGACGGGGCGCAGATTGGAGCCGCTATCCGTGACAAGGGAGGCGATGCGCCGCCGGACCGTCCAACCTGACGGCTTGTTCGCTCCCGAGATGGAGGTGTCGCCGTAGATGTCGGTGACGCCGTCACTGTCTCGCGTGATGGCGAAGATGTGCCAGCTGCCGGTTGCGGGCAGCGCGACGCCGCGCCCGCCATTGCCAGTGCCGGCCGCAAAGGCCGAGCCGAAGTTCTTCGTCATGGCCGACGCGAGGACATAGTCCATCGTGTCATCCGACGAGCGGCACTTGCCGGCCGCGAAGGTCACGCTGTTGGTCGAGAAGCCCGTGATTTCCAGGCCGTTGATATAGCCGCGCGGAAGAGCCGTTGATCCGGCAGGGCCCTGCGGCCCCGTAGCGCCGGTTGCCCCTGTGGGGCCCTGCGGGCCAGTGGCGCCGGTCGGTCCCGCCGGGCCTTGTGGTCCGGTCGCGCCCTGCGGGCCCGTGGGGCCGGCGGGTCCTTGCACGCCTTGAGGCCCCTGCGGGCCAGTCTCCCCCTGGATGCCCTGCGCTCCTTGAGGCCCTGCGGCGCCTCGCGGCAGGACCAGGTCTAGCAGATAGACCGGCCGCTGGTCACGGATCGCTGCCGCCGCCTCGGAGCCTGGAGAAGACGCCGTGACAGTGCCGATGGTCAGCGTCGCGCCCAGTGTGCCGCTGGCCGGCACGTCACGGCCGGCCTGGGGGGACGCGGGCGGGAGGGTCTGGACGACAGGCATGCCTAGAGTTCCGCGTCGGCGGTAGCGTGAATCGCAATCAGACTGCCAGCAATCTGACTGTTGGCCGTTCCGACTTGCATGGAGCGATCAGAAATTACGTCGACGGTCGGTGAGCCGGCATCGGACCCATTCGACCAATCGCGCCAGTTGGCGTTCGTGCCGCCCGGATTGAAGGTCGTGATCGACGGCGTCGTCCTCATCGTCGACGGAAATTGCCAGCTCCCGGCCACCGACCAGTTAGCGCCGGAGGGGCGAGTAGCTATCGCGCCAATAACCACGCCTGAGTTCTGTGCCGGCGCAATCGCCATGGGGAACGTCTTGGTGTAATAACGCTGGCACTGCGCCAGCACCGTAGAAGCATCCTCCTCTTCGAACGGAACGGCGACGTTGCCAGCCTTCAACGCCACGCGATTCAGATCCAGCGTGAAGTTCTGTTCCGCCGTTGTCTCGGTCCAGATGAAGACGATAGCGTTCGTCAGGCCGCCGCCGAACGTGCCACTGCAGGACGGGAAGCTCGCCCACGTGTTCGCCGTCGGCGTGACGGAAGCCAGGGCGATCACGTTCAGGCCCGAGGCGAAGAAATTGCCCGCCGTGTAGGTGGTGGATGCCCAGTTCGCGACGACGTCCGACGTGACTGTGTCCGTCGTTCCCGTATGCTCAAGGATCGCGACGCGGATCGCTTGCGATGCAGAGGCGCGCAGTCGGCCGGTAAGAATAGCCACCGCCGCTCGGAGATCGCGGATGTTGACGCTTTCAACGATCTGGGCGACGCCAAACCGCTGAGCGCCCGCCTGGCTTTGCGTGATCCGAAGCGCGGTCGGCGCGCCGTTTTCGGCGTTGGCGAGCGTGGATGCCGCGACCGTCCCTGACTGCGTCAGGACATACCAGCGGTCATGAATGTAGGTGTCATCGGCCGAGGACGCAGCAAGTCGCTGATTGACCTGAAACGCTCCGTTGATGAGCCGGTTGCGAGAGGGGTCGCGCGTCGGCGGTTCGATCAGCGCCCGCCCCGTGGCGCGCGTATAGTCAATGCACGCCCAGTTTCCCGATCCCAGCGACACGAGATCGAGCGTGTCGCCGGTCGCGGTGACGATGCTCGCTCCGCCCGGCAGGATAAGCGACGTGGCGTTGTAGGTGAGGGTCAACGCGTCCGCGAAACGCAGCGTCTTGCGGATGCCGCTCGGCGCCGTTCCGAATGCAGTGATGGCGGTCGTCCCGGTGACCCGAATGCAATCCGCTGGCGTGCTGGCCAGATCGGTTGTGTCGGCCGAAGCCAGATCGACCCACGAGGCTGCGAGGCCGGCCGGTAGGACGTCACGAATCTTCGCGCCCCCGACGGCCAGCGCAAATCCGTCAGTGGTCTTGTAGAGGCCGGTTGAGAGCGCGGTCCCGAACGTCGCAGCTGGAGCGTTGACAGCGCCATCGGCCAGCTTCAGTTGACCGGTCATCGGCGCACGGCCGTCACGAGGCAGGCTGTCCGTCAGCCCTTGGGAGACATCATCCAGAACAGCATTGTACTTGTTCGGATCGATGACGGCGCCTGCGATGGCGCGGAGAATCGATGCGAACGTGAAGGTTCCGTTTGACGAGCGAGGCACCGTCTACCCCTATGCGTAGGGGGCAGACGGTGCAGTTGGGCTGGGCTGGAAGCTATCCCACAGCAGAGTAGAACTTCACGCGCATCTGGCGAGCCATCGTGATCAGGTTCGCGATGGCGAAGTTCAGCGCGTCCTCCTGGACGGCGGTCAGCAAGAGCTCGACCTGTCCCGTCTCCCGAACGGTGCGGGCACCACTGATGTCCTCCTGCACGATGCCGAGGATCGTGGCCATGTTGGCGAGGTCGCACACCTCGCTCTCCAGGCCCCGGAGGCGCTGGAGCTCGTCATCGCCGGCCAAAGCTTGCGGGGTGATGGTCCGATTGGCGATCATGCGACCCTCCCGCCGCTCTGGGTGATCAGGAATTGCCCGAGGGCGGCGAGCGCGTCTTGGACGCGGCGCATGTCGCCTTCAAGCTGCTCAAGGCGATCCGGCGCCGGCTCGTCGGGATGGGCCAGATTGATCAGGTGCCAGACGAAGTCCCGCCCCTTGCTGCAACCAGAGCATGCCGCGATCGCGCGGGCGGCGCTGATGGTGAGGATGTACTCGCTCCGCGCCCAGCCGGATTCTCCCGTGACGCGCTGGACGATGAAGTCTTCACCCTCGATCAGGTTCGACTTGGCGACCCGCTCCCTGATCCAGCTGATGAAGGTCCGTCGAGCGTCGAGGTAGCTGTAGACGTCATAAGCGCGGACCGCGTGACGAAGCGACCCGTCCGTCCAGTAGTGCCGCTCGACCGGCGGGAATGTGGCGGGATTGAGTTTTGGCGCTCCACCGCGGGGCGATGGTAGTTCCCCGCGCCGCCACGCGACGAACACGCGGATGAGCATGGCCCGCACCTGCGGGGCCTTGGGCGCGTTGGAAATCGTGGCGACGAGCAGCGCCTGCTCCTCGTTGAGCCAGTATTCCTGGACCTCCGTGACGCGTCCCTTGCCGCTCGTGATTGGCGCCGTGCGGCGCGGCGCCAATCCGAAGCTCTCGACTTCAGCCTTGTTTCGCTCGATCAGTTCACGGATCACTCGCGGCCGCTCGAAGCCCAGGCGCTCGCCGAGGTCGATATCACGGACGCGAGGCTCGCCCTCGATGAGGGATGGCGTGATCGTGGCGATGGTGGTATTTTGTTCAAGCATTGCTCTGTCCTTCCCCGAAGGATTGGGTGGCATCAGAGGCGACGGGGGATGCTTCCAGGCTCTTCCCCGTCGCCTTATTCGTTTCCAGCGCACGCTCCAGAAGAAGCACGATCTCGCTGTTCATTGAGCGGCGGTTCATGGCCGCTCGCACCTTGATCCGATCCCGCATCCCCTCGGGGAAGCGGACGATGTATTTTTCGCTTTCGTGGCGCATGATAGCTCCGTTGTGGCTGTTAGCCATAACGCATTAGTGGCTACTAGCCATGATTGTGTCAAGCGCTATTTCATGGCTACTAGCCGCATGGCCAATGTTGTTCAGCCGCAGGACAAATACGTGGTTCGCCTCCCGGACGGGATGCGCGATCGGCTGAAGGCGGCTGCGGCAGATAACAAGCGCTCACTCAACGCCGAGATCGTCGCCAGGCTGGAGGCGTCGTTCGGCGAGCCGGAGCCGACAACATCTGAGATGCTTGAAGAGCTGACGCGCGAGTTATTAAAGCGCATCCGCGAAAGCGATGCTCTGGCAGCGAAGCGCGCGGAGAGGGCGAATAAAAAATGAATATAAGACAAGGTTTTAATCGCCTAGCTATCGTAGTTTCGGCGTTTCCAGCCGTTCTAACGCTGTTTTTTGCGTCATACTGGTTACTATATGATCGTCACAGCGACACTATTATTCTTATGGCTTGGACAACTACGGCCGCTGTAGCTTTGTATCTCAGCATTCGCGCCGTTGGATGGGTGATTGAAGGCTTTTCCAAGTGAAACAAATCAATCACGACCCGCACGAGTTCAAGAACACCGGCAACGGTATCTGGAGTGATCGCTGGCGAGATTTTGCCGCTGGGGGCGCGTTATTGGTCGTCGGCTGTGCTATGCTCGGTCTATGGGCTATTGCAGTACAGATCCCCATTTGGGTACCGGCTGGCGGCGGCACCATTTCGGCAGTTGGCGCCTACCTCGTTTGGGAGGCGGTGCACGGGCGTCGAGGTTGATTTCATTGCTGAGCTTGCGCGCCAGCTAGTGCACGGATAACGGCCATCTTCTTTTCGACACTGCCGACGGTCAGTGGGGCTTCCGCAAGCATTTGTTCGTAAAGAGGGGAACGCTGGCGGACCATGACGTCGGCTTTGTGTAGCGACCGCTCTGCCATAGCGTTGGCTACACGACGAGCGCCATAGCCAAGCAGCGGTGCGCCAGCAACCAGGAGACCGGCGGTCGGCGACGCGCCGCTCGCAGTCAATCCGGCCCCACCAAGGCCATATAACGACGCAAGAATTCCGCCGCCACCGCCTAGCGCATTGCCAATGTTCCTTGCCGCGTTTCGTGCCGGCGAGCCTCTGACTACCTGTTCGAGCGCCGCTCTTTCGGCATCATTGAAACCTGCAATGGCTTTTGGTTGAAGAAGGGCTGACGCGACACGTCCTCGCAACGTATTGTCGAGATTGAGGCCAGAGTTGGCGGCATCGGTGCGCAAGCCCGTTGCTTCGTCGATTCCCTGGAGGGTGTTGCTGCGGGCCGCTGCGGCGTGGTTGCCACGCGCCTCCGCAAGGGTCTTTCCAGCGGCGGCAGCGGGTCCAGCCACAACATCCGTCGGATCAGGATTTTCAAGGAAGCGATCAAGCCCGGTCCGCGCACGCGCCGCGGCCATCTGGTCAGTGGGGTTATCGAAGGCCTTGCCTGCGTTGCCGAAGGCACGGCGGGCGGCTTCGACCCCCTCGATAGTAGCGACACTGCCCGCGGGTGGCTTTTGCAGCCTGCCAAGGACGCCGAAGCTCTTGGGCGCAAGTTCGGCAATGACCCCATCCTTCTCGAGGTTCGCGGCGATAGTGTCCGCAACACGCTTCACGCCATCAGAGCTATAGACCACACCCATTTCCCGAGCGGAACTGTACCCGGCATCGGCGGCCTGCTTCAAGGCTTCTGCGCTGGGCGGGGGCACCGGTTCGCGAACAGCTTTAATACCAGCTCCGGGAATGCGCGCCGTAGCCGCGGCCGGAGACACCACGCCAGCCATTTCGGTGGCCCGCTCGATCGCTTCGTCTGTCAGACGCCCGTCTTCGCCGCGCACGGCCACCTTGCCGGCTGCAACATCGCCCGGAAGCGTGAACGCCCGTTTCACGGCGCCTACCACGCCAGCGTTGCTATCGAACCGAACGCTGCCGTCTTTGAACCGGCTGAATGGCAGGATGCCGCCGGAGTACGTCGGTTCTTCGGTCGCGGGCTGGGCGGAAGAAACAGGACCGACGCCGTCGAGGGTGCCCTCGGGAAGGACGCCCGGGGGCAGTTGCTTTTGACCGTAGCGAGCCCAAGGTCCATCGCCAACCGGCGGCGCAGGGCTGGCGTACTTTTCCCAAGGGCCGCTCACTGCACCTTCTCCCATGCGCTCGGATCGGCGGGATTGCCGCCCTTGAACCGATAGCCATTCTCGACCTGACCCGGCTGGGGCCCTCCCGGCGCTGCCGGAGCCTCCGGCGTCTGGACTCCAAACAGAGAGCGTTCCCGGCCGAAGTTTTGGCCATCAGGGTAGACAGCGTTCAGCTTGCTGGTGTGCCCCTCGAGAACGGCCATGGACCCCCGCTCCATGATGTCGAGCAACCGCGTGATCGACTTCTCATCAAGGTTGATCGAGCCACCTGCCGCCTTTTCCGCGAACTCGCGATCGGCATTCGAGATCTGGGTGCTGCCGACGGTTGCCTTCATCAGCGAAGCCACCTGGGGGGCAATCGCCGAACGGAACGTCTCGGTGTTGACGATCTTGGTCGGATCGGCGCCGAACATCGCGCCGATCTTCGCCAGTCCAAGCCGGGCGTCGGCGCCCGCGCCAAAGATGCCGCCACCCTGCACCGCAGCGCGTGCCTGTCGAATGGAGTTGAGGCCGGTCACCGCCGCCCGCGCACTTTCCGCGCTCGAATGCATGGCGTCGAAGATCTGCTTGTCAGAACCTCCACCCAAATTGACGCTCGTCGCGCCAGCTCGCTTCAGCTCCATCTGACGCTTGGCGAATTCGGGGTTGCGTTGCCCGTATTCGAATTCCCTCACCTCAGTCGGGCGCTCGTCCTTGGGGTCGGCGCGATAGACCACTCGCCCCGTGCGCGCGTCGATTACGGCCGACCCAGGCGCGACAGACGTAAGTTGGGGCTTCTCGCCCTCCATCTGCTTCGCCAGCATGGCGAGCGCGACCTTCTTCGTCGTCTCGCTGGCATAAGGGCTAGACAGGGCGGCCACGATCCGTCCGCGGTTGCCCGCCAGGGCCTGCGCGACATTGCCGGCAGGACCGCTCGGAGCGGCACTTGGGGCGGCCAAGGCGTCGACCACGCCGTTCTGTCCGGGCGGCATCACAAACTGCGCTTCGGTCGCGCCCTGCGCCGGCGCGTCTGCCTGGGCAATTGTCGCGCCGCCGTGCCGCGCCAGATAATCGGACAGGCGCGTGCCATTGGCATCGGCGGGATTGTACTTGCCTCCGGTCTCGATGAACTTCTTGAGGCCGCCGGAGCCCCCAAGGTGCGCAACGGCACGCATGCCGTCGATCGTCAGCGGAACGCCGCCGATCTGCTGCCCAACCATGCGATCAAAGCCGCTCGCCTTGATGTTCTGGTCGATGTCCGCGAAGTGCCACTGCTCGGCACGCTTCTGGAGCTCAGGATCAGCCATGAACTGTTCGGGCGTCGTCCCGGCCGGAATCGCGCCAGCGGCCATGGCGTCCTGCAAACGCGCTTGCCCGAACTGCAGTCGGCCGAAGTGACCGACCTTCCCGCCGGAGCCGACGGCGTCGTTCTTCGCGTCCCATCGGCCGCCGCTCTCGTTCTGGATGAGCGATGCAGGAAAGGCTCCGCCACCGGCCGGCGTCGTGCCGCCAGAAGCGGGGGTCGCCGACGGTGCCGCTGGAGCACCGCCGCCGCCGCCCAGGAGGCTGGCGAGCAGCGTGTCGTTTTCGGCCTTGGCCTTCTTGTCCGCCTCATCCAGGCGCATCGTCTCGAGCCCGCCCAGCATGGCCTGCGCGACGCGCGCCGCGCTCTGCGACCAGTGCTGTACCGGCGAGAAATCGGTGCCCTTGGCGATCATCGCCTCGGCGACCTTGCGGCGTCGCGCGCTGGCGTCGGGCGCGACCTTTTCGCCGCCATCTCCCCAGATGAAGCTCATGCGACGCCCCCGATCATGCCGTAATCGACCACCGCGAAGCCCAGCGGGTGCCGCGCGACCGCCGCCGGCATCACGACCTCGACCTCGTCCGCCATGACGCCGCGCTCACGCCGGCCAAGGACCTCGAACTCGTAGACCCCGATGCCCAGCGGATGGGTGCCCAGGCGAATGACGGCGCTCTTCAGCCGGCGGTCAGACATCTTGAACGGCAGCATGGCGGCGGTGCCGAAGAGGCCGCCCATGGCACCCATCGCGGCGTTTCGCTCGCTCACCTTGCCCTGATAGGCGGCCATGTCAGCGTTGAACTTGTCCCGGACGAGGCCGGTGTAGTCGACGCCGGCGACCTGCGTGTTCGGCGTGTTCGTGAAGTTCGGCTGCGACACCTGCGAGCCGGACATGAGCGCCGTGATCTCGTTGATCGGCTGATTGCGCTCCGCCAGCGCCTCCTGGACGGCCTGACCGCGTCCGCCAAGCAGGAGCGACGTGTAGGCGTCGTTCCGCCCTTGTTCGAAATCCGAGCGCGCGGCCGAATAGGCGGCCGAACCGGGCCGGATGCCCCGGTTGACCATGTCCGTCTCGAATTCCTGTTGGCGGCGGTCGAACATCGGATCGAGCCGCTTGCGGCCAAGCTCCATGAGCCGGGCCTCGGTCGCCTCGTTGTTGATGTTGACCGGAGTTCCCAGAAGCGAGCCCAGACGGCCGGACTGATCCCGCGCCAGCGTGGCGAGATTCATGTCGGTGGCGTCGTTGACGCCCTTCAGCTGCTGTTGCTGCTCCGAAAGCGTCTGCGTCGCCTTGTACCGCGGAACCTGTGAGGTGCCGCCGAAGCCGTCGGGTACGCCGGCAGTGCCGACCTGCTCGTAAACGAGCGATCCGTCAGGCGTGTACTGGTCCACCATGTTGATGGTCTGGGTCGCGGCGGCCGTGCCGATGTTGGACGCGCCTTGGGCCCGCGCCGTGGCGACGGGATCTGGCGCGGGCGGCGGAGACGGCGTCTTCATGCGGCATTCCTCAGCAAACGGCACTCTCCCGGGAGAAGACCGAACAGGATGGCGTCCTCATCGCCAAACCAGGCGCGGGCCACGCCTTCGGGCTGGAAGCCGAGCAGGGCGAGCGCCTTCAAGCAGGCGACATTGGACGCGCGGGCGCGGGCGCTGACACGGGCGCAGCCCAGCTGGCCGAACAGGTATCGGGCGACTTCGCGGGCAAAGCGCAGGGGCACCGGGCCGCTCACGACGGCCGTAAGCTCGGCATTGCGCTGCGACCAGTCGTTGATGATGACGGCGCCGCCAGACGGGATGACGAAGCCGATGAACGGTTCCGCCGGCGCGGCGCCAAGCGCATCGCGGCAAATCCGGGCGGCCTCATCGTTGTTCTGCGTGAGCGTCATGCCGTCACGCTGACGTGCGGCGCAGGAGAAACCTATCCCACGGTCAGACCAGGACGCCGCCGGATTCGCTCAACAGATCGAGCCGCGACAGGCGGACTTCGGGCGTCGTCTGCGCCTCGATCGTGACCTGCAGGACCGGCGCCAGGGCGGAGCCGATGCCCTCCACGCTCTGCCATTCCGCATAGCGCTTCGACAGGCCGCCCCAGACATCGACGCCCCAGATTGCAACGCCCCAGACGGCCCCATCGTCGCTATTCGACGGCGACCCGGGCGGCTGGGGAACATCGGTCAGGTAGTCGGCCATGACCTGAACGTCCGGCGCGATGGAGATGCTCGCCTGCATGACAGGGCGGGCGGCATGCGCCACCTTGAACGAGGCGGCGTCGCGGCTCGCCGAGAAGGGCCAGGCAACGGCGCAGGAATAGGCGAGGCCCTGATCAGTGCCGCCGACTTCCGCCTCGACCACTTGGCCGTCGGCAGTGCCGAAGAACAGGCGGTTCTGGTAAACCTCGAAGCACGTCGCACGCCACCCGACATAGCGGCACCAGGCGCCCGTCACGACGTTTGCGGTGAACTGGATCGCGGAAGCGCCGTCGAGGGAGGGCACGGTGATGATGGCCATGCTCTCACGCTTCCAGAGCGTGACCTGCCACTCGTCGTCGCGGTCGGGCCGGTCCTGAACGGCCTCTTTCCACAAGGGGGCGATGGGCCGTGTCACGGCCTTCTCCGCGAGCGCCTCTTCAGCCAGCGTGATCGCCTGCGAAAGCGGGATCATGCCGTCTTCGGTCATGACGACGAGATCGCCGCCCGCCTTCATGAAGCATCGCCGGCCAAGGGGGCGGCCGATCTGATAGACGCCTTGAAGCGACCACGAGTTCGCGTCGCCCGGATTTCCGCCGGAGTAGACGGCGACCTCGCCGAGCGTCGAGAGGAAGACGCACTTGTCGTCGAGGCCTTCGCCGCTGTCCTCGGTGGACCACGTCGAGCCCGCGAGAAGGGCGCCGCCGCGCTGGAAGACGCCGCCGAGATTGAAAGCCGCCGCCGCGCCGCCGACGCTGTCGACGGGCAGATAGAAGGCCTGCAGGCTATCGGCCTGGGCGAAGAACACGCGGTTGCGATGGACCCACACGTCGGTGAGCGTGTCGCTGTCGACGCCGGTGATGGCCGGCGAGGTGGACCACGATGCCCCATCGAACAGAAGCCGGTCATCAGCGCCGTTAACGAGCATGAGGAAGGTGGTGCCGCCACTGGTCGTGATCGTTGCCGTCTGGCAGCGGCTGGCGGTCAAGCCGGTGAAGGCCGGCGAGCCGGCCGCGCCCGACGCCGAGACATCGAACACATCGCCGCCGGCGACGGCAAAGAGCTTCTCATTGCCGCCCGAGAGGTAGGAAACGAGCGTCTCGACCGGATCGTCGATGTCGGTGGCGTAGTCCTGCGATCCGCGCCGGATGCGGATGTCGTCCTGCTCCGGAAACCAGTTATCCAGGACGATCGCGCGCGCCTTCCATTCTTTCTGATCGGCGACGTTCTCGCCAACATACAGCCCGCGCGTCGGCGCGATGTAGGTGTCGGTGCGGGATCTGGCCTTCGCGCTCACAGCGAGATCGTGTCCGGTGTCAGGAGGGGTGCGAGATCGTCCTCCGGCGAGCGGCCCATCGTGACGGCACGATAAGCGCGGTCGGCGAACGCCTCCTGCTCCACCGCGCTCTGATAGACGAGCTGCTGCGCCTCGTAGGGCAGGCCCTTCTGCATGCGCCAGCGCCAGCGGAGCCCCAGCTTGAGCAGGCGCTCCGGCATGGCCGGGAAGTCATCGTCCTGAGCGATGCCCAGACGTCGCGTGAGCGTGTCGGCGCTGATCACCCAATGGCTGGAAAAATACTCGAGCCGCACGACCTCGTCAGCGCCCAGCGCGGGGTAGATGTCCAACGTCCCGCCGATGAGCCGATAGACTTTCTGAACGCCGGCCGAGATCGAATTGGTGTAGGCGATCCACTCGGCCGAGTTGAGGGGGCCGGTCAGGGGTTCGATCAGCGTCTGATCACGCCACAAGGCCGGCCCGGTCGCGAGACGCTGGAAATCGGCCGGCAGGTCGAATGAGGTGGAGGCGCCGTCGCCGACGACCTGCGCCGGCACGATGAGCGCGCGCCAGTCGTGGCGGCGGGAGAGCTCGTCACCCTCTTCCTGAAGCAGCGCCAGAAGCTGCCGAGTGGTCACATCCGTCGCCGTGATGGACGACGGACGCGGGATGCCGAGGAGATCGGCCGCGCCCTGGATGATGTCGATCGCAGCCATGGCGCGGCCCTACCTTCACGCGGCCTTGTCGCCGCTCTTCACGTCGTCGTAGCCGAGCTCCCATTCCTCACCGGCGGGCTTGCCGCGGTAGGCGGGCGGGACGTTGCGCGGCTTGCCCTCGCGAGCAGCCTGCATGCCGCGCTCAAGCGGCGAGAGCTTGCCGTCACCATCGGCGTCGGGATCGGCAGCCGGGCCATCGCCGCGAATGACTTCGGCCCCGCCCTTGAACGCCGAAATCTGCGCCTCCATGGCCGCGAGCCGCTTCTTGAGCGCCTCGTTTTCAGCCGCGATCTTGCTGACGGCCGCGTCATCGCCGTTGGCCTTGGCCAGATAGCCCTGCGCCCGGCCGACGAGCTCGCGAACGCCCATGAGGCCGTGGGCGCGGGACGATTCCGAAAGATCGGCAAGCGCCTCCACCGTTTTCACGTTGAAGAACGCCAGCTCCTTGACCTGCGAACCGGAGATGCCCGGAAGCTCGGCAAGAGGAGTGCCCTCCACCGGCGCAGAGGCGTTCTCCTTATACTGCTGGTACTGCGCCTTGAACTCGCGGCGGTCCTCCGGCGTCGCCAGCCGCACGATCTCGTCGCGCGAGCCAGCGACCACGATGCGGATGTGTTCGCGGTCCTCATAGATATCGCGGCCTTCCTCGGTCGACTTGAACTCGTTGAGGACCGGCTCGCTATAGAATTGCACCAGGACGTTGCTATGCATGGGTCACCTGTTTGGGTTGGGGGCTGGAGCCCTGATTGTCAGAGGGTGGCGCCGACGGTCGGGAACGACAGGGTCGCCTCGACCACCGCCGCCGAACCGCCGTTGGCGGCGGGCAAGATCATGTCGTTGATGACCTTGGCGCCCGTGGTGCCGTCATCGTCAGCACGACCGGCGGTCGCGGTCGTGTTGAGGCGGGTGTTGGCCGCAGCCGAGGCCGCGACGTTCACCGGAGCCTGGCCCGCGATCTGAACCCAGCCGTACTCGTTGGCCGCGGCGGACGTCACCCGGGCGGCACCGACACGGGCGCCGAGCGGGGACGACGCGGTGGCGAGGCGGGTGGCGACGTGGTTGGCGCTGAGGTGCACCAGGTCACCGGCGATGGTCGCGCCGGCGAACTGGACGTAGATGAACTCGGCGCCACCCTCGCCCTTGACCGTCTGGCCGAGCGCGTGCCCAGCCTTGGCCTCGTTGAGGTTGAGCTTCACACCGGCGCCGCCGGTCGCATAAGCAGCGATCGTCATGGGAGCGTCTCCTTACGCGAAGAGCACGCCCTGCAGCGCCATGTTGCTGCAGGTCATGTTGCCGGCCCAGCCGATGATTTCGATCTGGGCGTCCTGGTTGATGGGGCGCCGGCTGTCGCCGATGCGGCTCATGTTGCGGCGCGAATGCGGGCGCAGCCGCAGGTAGCGCGTGTTCTGGAAGTACATCGTGTTCGACGGCATACCGACGTCGGCACCCGCGTAGATCACGTCGCACTCGTTGCCGACTTCGAAGAACTTCAGCGACTTGAAGCCCGACCCGAAGCTGTCGTTGCCCTGGACGCGCTGGAAGGGCGTCAGGCTCTCGGCGTAGAGGTTGTAGTAGTTGACGTCCGCCGTGATCAGGTCCGGGAAGTCGTCGTTCCGGACCAGGCGCAGCGCGAGCTGGCGCATATACGACCGGATGTTGTCCTTCGTGACCGCGCCGCCGCCGTCCGACACGCCGGAGAACTTCTTGTTGCGCCAGAAGTCCCAGGACGCGCGGTTGATGCCGCCCACGATGCCGGACGTCGGCGCGGTGGACAGGAAGGCCTGAAGGCCGAGCAGCTGCTTGCCGTTGTTGCCGGTGCCGTCGGAATGGACCGAGCGGGCCAGCGCGTTCATGAGCGAACGCTCGAGGTTCTCGATCTTCTTCTTGGCGAGCCGGATCTTGGCCTCGCGGTTGCCGTCGTTGATCAGGTCCTCGAGGCCCGACGTGGTGACGGTGCCCGCCAGCTGACGGATGTCGTACTCGGCGGCCGTGAAGAGCTCCTGCGGCGAGACGTCCATCGTCTCGTAGCCGGAATACCACTTCACGGTCCCGTTCTCGGCGTACTCGAGCTCCTCGAGGATCTTCGTGCCGCCGGTGACGGGGTCGATGTTGCCGCGCTTCTTGAGCCGCTGCAGGAGCGGCATGTGGATCGAGACGTTATCGGCAAGCTCGCCGGTACGGCTCTCGATGGTGGTGGCGATCAGGTCGCCGACGCTCGGATTGGGAGAAGGCATGGTTCACCTTGTGCGGGTCAGGCCGAAAGGTCGTCGTAGGCCTTGGCCAATTGCTGCTCGAGGCTCACCGGCCCCCGCGCCCCGGGCTGTGACCCGGCACTCGATCCGGCAAGCGATTTGCCGGCGCGCTGGGCGGTTGTCGCCACCTTCGTCGCCGTCGCGATCTGCGCCTTCGCCTCTTCCGCCTTCTGCTCCGCCAGGAGCTTCGCGCGGACGGTCGGATTGGCCCAGATCGCCTGTTCGTACGCATCCTTGAGGGACAGGTTGTCGCCCGTGGCCCTCGAAGCCCTGATGAGGCGGGCGACGTCGTCAGCCACGTCCTCGAAATACTTGTTCGCCGGGTCCGTCATGAAGTTCTGGACCTCGCGGCCCGCCTGTTCGAGGCGCATCGAATGCACCGTCTGGCGAAGCTCGATCAGTTCGGGATCGGCGGCCTTCTGATCCGCGGACGCGGCCGGCTGCGACCCGGACTGAGCCGGAGCCCCCGCCGCAGCCGGCGCGCCACCGAGCTGCGCCGCCAAGGCAGCGGGCTCGATCCCGATATTTCGGCAGATTTCCTTGATGCCGCCGACGAAGTCCTGATGCAGGAGCTGTTCGATGTTGACGTAGGACCGCAGCGCATTCTGGAGCGTGGTGCCCGACTGTTCGGCCATGTCGGCGAACTCGGCGAGGCCTTTGAAGCGCTCGACGCCGCGTGCCATCTCGGCTTCGCGCTCGACGATCGCCGCCTGAAGCTCAGGCGGCGCCTGGGCGAACAGGTCCGCACGCTTGGACCATGACGGCGGTACGGCGCCCGGCTGCGCCTGCCCTGTCTCAGCCTGTTCCTGCTGCTGCCCGTCCGGCGTGGCCTGCGCATCGGCGGCTTTGGGCGCAAAGCGGCCTGTCGCCGGGTCGCGGACCAGCCCGCCCTCTTCTGCCGGCGCCGTCGACAGCTGGTCGAAGGCAGCGGACAGTGCATCATCGAGGCCTGCGCCAGAGGCTTCCGGTTCGGACGGGGTAGCGACATCGGGCGTGCCGCCGCCGTCGATGCCGTCGGCCGACCGCAGGAGAAGATACGAGCGTGGGCTGAGCTCGTCGAAGATCATGAAAGTCGCTCCAGGCTGCGCGCGATGGCCCGGTCGAGGTCTCGACCGGACTGCATGGGGGCTTCGCGCATGAGGTGGCGGTAGTCGTTCCCGACGATCTCGCGATCGCCGCCGTCGCGGGCATTCGCCTCGCGGATCGAGCGCAGATATTCCGACTTGCTGTCGTAGACCCTGCCGTCGACCATGGACTGCATCGGCGCCATCGCGTCGCGAATGATCGACGGGAAGCCGGCCTTCTCCAGCGCGGCTTCATTGCGCGGGATCAGCTTGCCGGTCTTCTTGTCGACGATGTAGCGCTCGCGCATGGCCCGTCCGGTGGTTGTCCGGGTGCCAGAATGCGAGCGCGAAACGCTAAAGCTATCCCACGGCTTCGATGAGATCGGGAACAATAGCGTCGATCTTTGCCCGCAAGACGTCGAGTGTTTCAGCCTCGGCAGCGAGGCCTGGAATGTCAGATTCCGCGACGTACCAGCGGCTTGCGTCGGCGTCGTAGGCAACAATCACAATCTGGGGCATGGACGGCTTCTCCTAGGCCACGGGCGCCATAGGCGCGGGTTGCATGGCGGCCTTCATGGCACCGGCCTCGCGCTTGATGTTCGCGTCGAGCATCATGCCCTCGCGCTTCAACTCGGCATCGACCATCATCTGTTCGCGCCGCAGCTTCGCGTCGGTTTCGATCTCAGCCATCTTGGCCTGATTGGGGTCCGGCGCCGGCGGCTGGGGCTGGCTCAGCTTCTCCACGATGGCGTTGATGCCGTCCTCGTAGGTTTGCTCGAGCGAGCGAGCGGCCGGGAAGCCACGCACGACGAACTTGAGCGTCTCGCCCACCATCTTGGCCAGATCGGCGGCCATGGCAGGCGGCGCCTGCGCGATCAGGCCGATGCCAGCGGTCAGGCCCTGCGTCATGGCCGTGCCGAACTCCATCCGGTCCTGCCGGTCCTGGCTTTCGTCGCTGGCTACGGTGCTGTCGGCTTCGATCTCGATGACGTAGCCGCGCATCTGATCGTCGCGCATCAAGGTGACCATTTCGTCGGTCACCTCCATCTGCGTCAGCCTGGCCAGCGTCTCGCGGTCGAAGTGTTCTGCGATGATCTCTGCCGTCAGGCGGCACAGGTCGCGGGCGAAGCGCGCCATCTCGTTCTGCTTGCGGCGCATGCGGATCGAGCCCCACTGCGCCTTGAGCTGCTGCGCGCCCAGCGTCTCGCTGGCTTCGCTGTCGCCGCGGATGATGTCCGAGATGCCGGTGATCTGGTAGACGTCGTCGATCAGCTGTCGACGCACCGCAATGCAATCGGTGATGACCTTGGACACGGTGTCCACGGGCAGCCAGACGATGCCTTGCGCCTTTTCGCCGAACGCCA
This sequence comes from Hyphomicrobiales bacterium, assembly GCA_027483945.1. GTDB lineage: Bacteria > Pseudomonadota > Alphaproteobacteria > Rhizobiales > Beijerinckiaceae > JAIXTM01. Next base: position 61,093 of record JAIXTM010000014.1, read on the forward strand.
CCCAACCCGCGACCGGCACCACGTATGCGCGGTCGTCGTTGGACTTCATCGCCATTTCGATGGCATCCGCGCCCTCGCGCGATGCGCCGGCGGGATAGAAGCCCTTCACCCGTAGGGCGTCCTGCAGCGCGTGGATGCGCGCCGTGAGCTGGTTGATCTCCTGGATCTGGCTTTCGTAGAAGATGGCGTCCGGGATTGGGACGAGCGTCTCTTCGCCGTCGCTCGTCTTGCGCAGCGTTCCGAAAGCCGGCGCGGGGCATGGGAAGAAGCCGGTCAGCTTCAGCAGCGGCTCGTCGTCGTCCAGAAGCTCGCGGCAGGCCGGCGAGACCCAGTAGACCCGGTCGCTCTCCTTGCACCAGATCTCCCAGATCGGAATGGTGCCGTCGCCATCCTTGGCGGCCCAATCGACTGAATAGGGCTTACCCGGGAATCGCGTCTCGTATTCCTTGCGCGTGCGATAGACCCGCCGCGCCACCCACGGCACGTCGCGCCACTGCTTGGCCTTGCCGTGGCGGAAGTCGTCCCAGGACACGAACTCGGAAACGACCTTCTCGTCGACCTTGACGGGATAGGTCGGCGCTTCAGCATCGTTCGCCTCGAGCCCGGCAAGCGCGGCCGCGACCGGATCGGCCGGGCGCTGCTCGATCGTGGGCTCGTAGCGGACCCAGGCCGTGCCGCGGGCGAAGTCGACGAGATGGTCGCGCACGTCCTTCAGGGCGGCATGGGCGTCGTGAAGGTCGAACGTCGTGTTGACGCCCCGCTCCATGCATTCGGACACCGAGCGGGCGAGCTGGTCGCCCTGCGTGTAGCGGGACTTCACGACGCAGATCGGCGGACGGTCGTAGACGGCCGATTGCTGGATCTCGCGATTGGCCCAAGCAATCTCGAAGCGGCGCTTGGCGCGGTCACCATCCTTGCGATTGAGGCCGAACGCACGAACGACGCGCTTCACGTCAGCCTTGAAGGGCGCCAGTTCCTTTTCGGCTTCGTCGAGCCGCGTCAGCCAGGCCTGCGCCTTGGCTTCGCTCTCGCGCCTGCCGTCGTCGGCTTCCGGGGCGTCGTCGGTCACCGGATCACTCATCATCCGACCCGCCGGACAAGAGGTTCAGGAGCTCCTCCCAGCGCGGATCGTCGGCGGCGAGAAGCCCTTGAGCGTGATCGAACGCCATGCGACCGGCGAGCTGATACGCCTTTCCGAGCGCGTCCTGGGTGGTGTCGGTGTCCTTGGCCATGCCGCCACCATCGGTGCGCGGCGAATAGAAGCTATCCCACGCGGTACGACACATAGGAGCGGCGCCGGAACTCGGCTTCGCCGTCAGCCGTCGGGCGCAGCACGCCGGCATGCGACATGGCAAAGCCGCGCGCCTGCAGCTCCTGCGCTTCGGCCAGCCCGTCAGGAACCCGCATCGCTCGCGCCGGGCTCGACATGGCAGCGTGCAACAGCATCCACGCCTCTTGGCTCAGTTCGGGACCGCTCACAGGTAGTCCTCCATCGCCGGCGCCAGGCGGCCGATCTCGTCGAACCGGGCGGCCTCGATCCCGCGTGGCGGAGCCGGCGCGCCGGCGGACTGGCCCGACATCTCCTGCCAGGCCACGGCCAGGTAGCGCGCCGCGTCGGCGTAATGACTCGCCCAGTCGTGCAGCGGATGGTCGGCGAAGACCTTGCGATCCTCGTCATAGGCGCGCCGGTAATTGCGCAGCGCCTCGAGCCCAGTCCCGCCGGTCTTCTTCTTGTCGAACCAGCACCGAGGCAGCGTGCGCCGCAAGGCGTTGATGCCGTCCTCGATCTTCTGGTTCGGCACGATCTGTGGCTTGCGGCCCAGCATCTGAAGCGTCTCGACGCGGGTGCGCGCGCCGGGCGCGCCGAGCTCTCGCACACGGGCGTCGTGCGGCACCCAGTCGACGCCATGATAGCCGCGCTCGTTCAGCTTCTCGGCATACCAGTCGAGCCCGACGCCATGGCTCTCGATGCAGTCGACGATCCTGATCTCGCCGCCCGACACCTGGAAGCACCAGATCGCCGTGGAATCGCCGACGCCGAGGTCCCAAGAGGTGTGGACCGGCAGGAGCGGCTCGACCGGCACGTCGGTGATGCGCCCGGCTTGCTCAAGGCGCTCGATGATGCGGCCATAGTAGGCGCCAAGGATCGGCGCATCGAACGAGACCATGTATTCCTGCCGGAACAGGGCGTCGCCCTCTTCCTCGCCGTAGTCGCGGACGTACTCGGCGCGCTCCTGATCCAGCGTCTCCTGGGTGAAAACGCCCGTATCGAGCGCGGTCTGCCGCTCCACGAACCATGCCGGGTCGTGCTCGGCCGCGTCATACATCCGAGCGGCGTGGTTGCGGCCTCGGGGCGTCGTGATGAAGACCGCCCAGCCGCCGTTTTCGGCCAGGATCGGGCGCAGATAGGCCCATGCCTTGGGGTCCGCGAGCGCCCATTCCGAAAAGACGACGCCGACGGGCGGCGAGCCGACGAGGGCGTTGAAGTTGTCCGAGCCGACGACCTGCCAGGCCGATCCGCTGGCCAGGGCGAGGCGCATGTCGGTGTTGCGGGTGCCGGTGCGGATGGCCTGGGGGAAAGCCTCGTCGATGCGCAGCTTGCCGGTATGCGGGTTCACCGCCTCCCAGATCGCCTTGCGCGACTGGTTGGCCATCGGGAGCATGTGCCAGTAGACGCCCGGCCGCTGCATCGACGCGCAAGCCGCCCAGTGCAGGGCGACATCATCCTTGCCCCAGCGCCGATGAGCCACCTCGAGTGCCCGCGTGCCGCCTCGCTCCAGATAGGACCACAGGCGCCGCTGATAGGGCCGCGGACGCCAGCCATTCGGGAGGCTGACCTCAGGCATCGCCTTCGCCAAAGCGCAGGATCTTGACCGTCAGCGGACCGCCGTCCTCGCCGGTGTGCTCGATGCGATCGCGCCATTGATCCTTCTTCCGGTTCTTGAGCCAGAAGATCATGGCGGCCGTGTCGGGCGGGACATGCTCGCGATAAGGCACCACGACGGGCTCACCCTGGTACTGCATGACCTTGACCGCGTCGTAGGTGTAGCCCGTGGCGCGCTGGTAGAGGCTGCGCTCAACGCGGGCGTTGGCGGCCTCCTTGGCCTCCTTTACGGCGTGACAGAATTCCTCGTGCTCGCTCTGCCATCGGATGATGGTGCGGATCGAGACTTCGAAGAAATCGGCGAGGTCCGCGTCGGTCGCGCCCAGTTCGCAGAGCTTGGTGGCCTGGACGGCGTAGGTGGGCTGGTATTTGGGAGGCCGGCCCAGCTTGGCTTCGGGTTCCGGAGGCTTGATGCCCTCCGCGCGATCGGCGGCGGCCTTGATCTCGTCTTCGGTCATCTCACGGCGGCGGGGCATGTCAGACCTCCACCGGGCCGGCGATCAGCGCGGCGAGGTCGTTGAGAATGCCCACGCTGCACAGGGCGGCCGCCACGGCGGCACTGCGGCGATGCAGGACGGGAACGGCATGGACGCGACGCGCGCGGCTCTGGTTCGCGTATTCCGGCCTGTGATGGGCGCGAGGGTCGCCTTGTCCGCGCAGGATGCGCAGATGCCGGTAGACGTTCTTGGGCTCGATATCGAGCCGCTCGGCGATCTGGAAGGCCGTCCAGCAGCGCCCGTCGATCTGGCCTGACCAGGCGCGGGCGATGAACTCGCGTCGGTCCTGAATGAGTTGGTGTTCGTGCATGGGCCGCCCCCGGCAGGAGCGGCGCTGGCAGGCTTGGAAGCGGCGGGACGGTGATGCCCGAAATCGCCCCGAAGGGCAAGAGCCGCAAAGGTTGTCAGCGCCTTATATAATAGACCCCCTCTAGGGGGTAGCGCTAACCCCCTAAGGCACCCTTATCCGAGTTGACAGGGTGACAACCTTCATTAATCCAAATAATATATATATATCAATTATTTATCTTCAAAAGGTTGTCACCTAGGTTGTCATCCTTGGGTGACAACCTTTGGTCTTTTTGCCGCATTCTTGCCTTAATTGGGCCAAAGGTCGTCACCCGGGGTGACAACCTTGGTGACAGCCTTTGGTGACAACCTTGGGCACGAAAAAGCCGCCCTGAGGCGGCTCGTCCAGACCAATGCGGCGCCCGGGTTCAGGTCAGCTTGACGATAGTGCTCTGGCCGCCATTGACCTTGCGCGTCTCGACCAAGATCAAGCCGGATCGGGCCAAGGCGTCGAGGGCGTTCTTCATGTCGCCGGCGAAGCGGAAGTGCTTCTGCATGGAGCGATGAAGGGAGCGCAGGGGCAACCCGCCGCGTCCGGCCGTGCGGAGCTTCGTGACGATCTTGCGCTCGAACTCGGCGGCGCCTAGCGGATCGACCATATAGCGCGAGGCGTTGGCAATGAGCTGATCGGCGGATTGCAGCGCGATCGCGGCGCCCCACTCCATATGCTCGAGCGTCACGGTCGGGGCCTGCACGTCATCGCCGCAGGCGCGGATCGTCGCGCAGCGCAGCGCAATCTCGGCCGTCCTGGCGAGGAACGGCTCCGCCTCCGGATCGAGGTCCATGCGCTGCTGGATCATGCGGGAGAGCTCGGCATAGCAGTCCGAAGCCTCCTGATTCTGCCAGGGGACGATGACGCAATCGGGGTCTGGTGCCGTGTTCTTGCAGACGCTGTCCGACAGGTTGCCCCTGCCCTTAAGCCCCAGTCGGTAGATCGCCGCCATCGCATCTTTCAGGGATTGCGGCACATCCCTCAGGGCACGGCTGGGTTGGTGCTCCGGCACACGCTGGCCACCGTCGAGGACGAGGAAGCGGTTGAGGAAGCCGTTGACCACGTCCTTGCCCTTGAGCGCCTCGTAGAGCTCGGCCGCGGTCGTTGGGCCGAAGACGGACATGGCGGGCACAGGGATGTCGATGCTCGATGACGTCGCGTAGGCGGGCGTCTTGACCGTGCTGAAATTGGCGCCCCAGAGCGAGCGCATGACCATGGTGATGCCCTGCTCGTGGGTCGAGGCGCGGGGATGCGACAGGCGCTTGAGCAGCGCGCCGAACTCGTCCTGGGCGCAGATCGAGAGGGGCGAAGCGGCGACGTGCTTGACCAGCGCCGACATAGACATGAACTGCGACGGGCCCACATGGCGGTCGAGGCTGATCGAGCGCATGAGCCGGTCGATCGCATCCATCTGATGCTGCTTGCCGCCGCCGGTCGGATAGGTGGCGATGACGTAGAGCTGCAAGGCCGCGCCGGTTGGGGTCGCCATGCGTCGGCCGGCGAGCGTTCCGACAAGGGGAAGCGCGGCCGCCAGAGCAAGACGTCGGTTGGGGCGCCGTGACGTCGCGACGATGAAGTCGATGACCTGGCCGAGCACGCCACCGACCTGCGTCAGCCGCTCGTCGATCGGCTCCGCCTCTTCATACTCGTCGCTCTGCGCAACCTCGGCCTGGCCCGCGTCCTCGGGCTCGGCGACCGCAGGCGGCACCTTCAGCCTGATCTCGACCGCATCGCCGGGCCGCGCCGCATCCCAGGCAGCGTTGGCGTCGATGCCGAGCTGATCGCAGAGCCACCGGGCGGCCTCGATCGGCCCGGGCGCGCCGCCATGCTCCATGACGATGTCGATCGCCGTGCGCTTGCCGCCGCGCGCATCGCCCATGTCATGAACGCCGAAGTCCATGATGCCGGTCGGCGCGAGCGACAGATCCTCCTGCAGGTTTCGACCGAGCTCGCGCGAGGTGACGCGATAGGCGCCGGTGCCGGGCTGGGGCTTGGCCGACGGGAACAGAGCCGGCACCCACTCGCCAAGCCGTCGCAGCGCCTCCTCGTTGGTGCGCCGGAAGAACTCCGATTGCCCCCCGCCGGAGATGATTTCCTTGCGCGGGCGTTCCGCGGCCAAAGGCATGACGGCGCTGGGATTTTGGGTGATTTCCTCCGGCGGATGGATCAAGGCCGCGAGCCAGTCGGGCAGGCGCGGCACAGCATCGTGCTCCATGGCGGAGAGAAGCCCGTCGCCCAGCGGCTGGTAGGCTCGGCCGTCGGGAAGCGTCGCGCCCTCGGCGATGACGTAGCCGCCCGTTCCGCGCACATCGATGCCGGCCGGAAGCGCGCCCTTGGCGTTGGTGAAGCTGCCGTCCTGGAGGAAGAAGACATGGCGCCCGGTCGACGGCGTCTCGACCGTGGGCCAGTCTCGGTGATCCTCGCCCTGTTCGCCAGCCATCGCCTCGAGCGCCGCGACGCCGTCGGCTTGGCCGTGACGATCGCAATCAATGACGACAAGCTGATGCCGGCCGGGCTCAAAGGCGGGGAGGCTGTCGGGCCAACGGCGCCACCAGGAGCGGATTCGCGCTTCGTCCGCCGTTGCCTCTTGCCGCCAGCGCACGCCCGGCCGAGGCTTCTTGTCCGGAGCGCAGGGGAAGACGGCGATGCCGTGGCCAGCGAGCGTCAGTGCTGCCGCCAGGTTGTGGCTGGTCATGGTGGTCCGCCGCGAGAGGGTGAAGGGGTAACGTTAACCGGGCCGGGCAGCGCTAGAACGGAACGCCGCCCTTCAGTTCGCCGCGCACCGCATCGCCGAAACTCTTGAGCGCGGTCTGGACGTGCCCGCCCATCGGGCCCTTGGCCAAGGCCTCGACGGCCGCCTCGACCTGTTCCGGGCCGACGCTGGCCAGATCGCGGGCGCCCGCATCCCACAGCGCGCCGAAGACATCCGTCAGGATGGCCTCGGTGACGACGGCCGCCGCCGCCTTGCACGCGTCCTGTTCGACGCGGTCGATCTCTTGCGCCTTCATCATGGCGAGGGCCTTTGCAGGTTCGAGACAAGGAACGGAACAGACCCAGGCGACCATGCCGCGTCGGGGGCCTTGGACGCCGATCCCGCTGGCGCGACGCCCGCAGGCAGCGCAGGTGCCGAGTGCCCATGGGTCGCCGTCGCAGCGCATCAGGACGGCCGCCCTCATGACCGGTCATCCAGCACGGCATCGACCATGCGCTCGCTTGCGATCGTCGAGACGATCTTACGGCACAGGCCGGTGACGGTTTGCCCGCGGGCTTTCGCAGCGGCGCTCAGCTCGTCGAAGTCGGCAGCGCTGACCGACACAGCGATGCAGCGCCGGTCTGCGTCGATGGCGGGCGCCTCGATGCGGTAGACAGCGCGCGGATCGCCGGCGACGCGGCGACGTCGGAGAATGCTCCACAAGGCCCGCTCGCTCGCCATCGCATAGCGCCGAACGATGGCCTGCGTGGTCATCCCCGCCTGCCAGTCGCCGAGGATTGCGTCGTGATCATATTTGCGGGGGCGCGTCATGCCGCGATGCCCGCCAGAAGATCGGTCGCCGGGCCTTCGCGCTCGGCCTGTTCCAGGTGACGCACTGCCGCCGGAAAGTAGGTCTTACCGTTGAGCTCAGTGCCGATGAAGCGGCGTCCATGGCGGAGGGCGACATAACCCTCGCTGCCGATTCCCATGAACGGGGAGAAGACCACGTCATCCGGGTTGGAATACTGTCGGATGATCCGCTCGGTGAGGTCGAGCGGCATCGGGCAGAGGTGCTTCTCCGCATCCGGGTCGCGCGCCTGCTTGACGTTGAGCGTGTCGGTCTCGTCGGTGTCCGTCCAGAGATCCTGTAGCATCCACGACGCGAAGTTCGGATCAGCGGGATTGGGGTAGAGGTAGGAAGGCTGCGCATAGGCCTGCCACGTCGGCAGCGGGTACTCGGCCGGGTCATGTCGCACCGGCGCGACGGCCTCCATGTCGTCCGTCCATTTGCGGAACACGACGACGTATTCAGGCAGGCCGCCCCCCGTGCGCGCGGCATCCGCCTTGAAGTTCTTGTAGAGCAGGCGGTCGCTCTTGGTCTTCTGCATCTCGTTGACGGGGCACCGCCAGATCGTGATGCGCCGGTGGTAGGTCCAGCCTTCCGCGATGTGGGTACGGATGCAGTCGCCGGTGAAGTCGCGCAGGCCGCGATCGCCGCGCTCGCTGGCGTTGCTGTAGTAGACCAGATCCTTGACGTGGATGGCCGTCAGGCGGCCGGGTTTTGTGACGCGGAACAGATCGCGGATGAGCGGGCGATAGCTCTCCTGAAATTCGGCATCGTTGCGGACATTGCCCATGTCCCGCTCGCTCTCCGAATAGGTGTAGAGCGAAGAGAAAGGCGGGCTGTAGACGCTCAGATCGACAGAGTTGTCAGGCATGCCAGCCGTGAACTCGACGGTGTCGACGTTGTAGGCGGCGAAGCGGTCGCCGATCTTCTGATCAAAGACGTTCATGCGGCCATCCACGCGGGAAGCGTGGCCTCTTTCTCGGGGTTGTAGGTCTGAAGGACGGCGTGCTCGACAGCGGCGCGACGCATGGCGGCCGCCATCTCGGCCTTCATCCGCTCGTGGTCGCCGGCCTTGCGCTGAACGGCAGCGACGATGGCCGCTTCTGTGTCCGCCATCACGACATGCGCGGACACGGGCCGGCGCTGGCCGAAGCGGTAGAAGCGGCGCACCGCTTGATAGAAGGCCTCATACGAGAACGAGAGGCCGGTGAAGATCGCCTGGTTGCAGTGCTGCCAGTTGAGCCCGTAGCCAGCGATCGAAGGCTTCGTCAGAAGGATGCGGACCTCGCCGGAGCTGAAGCCGGCCAGGCGATCTTCCTTGACGTCGGCATTCATCTTGCCGCTGACCTCTACGGCCGCCGGCACCGCCGCCTTGATCGCCTCTGCCTCGTAGTCGGTATCGACCCAGATGCAGATCGGCTCGCTGGCGGGAAGCCCCGCCACGATCTCCGCGACCTTCGCGGCACGATCGGCCGCGGTAAGGCGCTTCTCCTTATGAATCGAGGTCGCCGAACGTTCCGGTATGCGGAACATGCGGAACTGGCCGTCGCGCTCTTCGCCAGCGTCCTGGAGGCGGTCAGCCTGGACGACGTGACGGATGATATCGAGCGGCGGCAGGTCATAGCCGTCGTCGCTGAAGCCAAGGTCCGATGGCTTGCTGACGCACCGCGCCCAAGACGCAACCCAATCCCAGAACGGGCGCACGGCGGCCTTCTTGAGCCGATAGACGCCAGCGTTGGCCTGATCGGCGATGAAAAACCGCGACAGCATCTCGCTCGAGCGCATCACGCCCAGGAAGGCAGAATGCTGACCGAGTTCTGTGTGGTCGTTCGGCGCCGGCGTCGCGCTCCCCGCCAGGCGGAACGGCGTGTCTTTGAACGTCTCGATCAGCTTGCGCGTGGTCGCGCCGGTGAAGCTCTTGAGGATCGAGCTCTCGTCCAGGATCACGCCGGCATAGTCGGCCGGATCGAAGCGCTCCAGACGCTCGTAGTTTGTGATGACGACGCGCGGGCTGGACGGCGGCATGCCGAAGCGCGAGATCGACGCCTCGACGCCCATCGCCTCCGCTTCCTTGACGTGCTGCAACCCGACGGCCAGCGGCGCCAGCATCAGGACGGGCTTGTTCGTGTGCTCTACGACGCAGCGGCCCCAATCGAGCATCATGCGCGTCTTGCCGAGGCCTGTGTCGTAGAAGAGCGCGGATCGACCCGCGCGCAGGGCGAATTCGACACCGTGGCGTTGGTGGTCGCGCAGCGTGGCGTTGAGCTCTGGCGTGCGCGTAATGCCAGCGTGCATCGGCTCGGAGCGCTTCGAAGCACAGAGCGCACGATAGGATGCGAGATGTTCGCTCATGCCGCGGCCCTCGTCTCGACGTTGCGGATCTTCAGGTGCTCATCGACGGCGCGGCCGTCCGACCGCAGGCGGTCCTGGACACGCCAGTATTTGCCGTCGCGCTTGATGCGGATCGCGGTGCAGTCGACTTCGGCCGCGCCGCTGCGCAGCCGCTCGGCGGCGGTGGCGACGTCACCGGGGACGGCCGTGTCGCCGGTCATGCGCTGCCACCAGACGCGTGCCTTCTCCCCGCCCCAGCCGAGCGAGCCGAACGACAGCCATTCGGGATAGGTGCGCAGGCCGACGACATAGTCGATGCGCAGGGAGAGGTTGCCGCTGGCGGATTCGTGCGGCCGCGCCTCGATGCCCGTGACCGGAAGCCAGCGCTCTTCGACCTCGCGGACCATGACGGCCGCCTCGACGTCGGGCTTGGCCTCGTGCTTCGGCTCGACGGGCCAGGCGTGACCGCAATCGCCGCACTCCATGGTGCGCAGGGCGACGAGCGAACCGCAGGACGGGCACTCCTTGGCCCGCACCGTGTCGACCTCGGCCTTCTCGGCCTTGCCCGCCTTGCCGCGCTCGCCCCGCATCGCCTCGATGGCGTCGACCGGGCCGTGCCGGCGAACGTTGCCGGAATAGTCCAGCACGAGGCAGTCGCTCTTGCCGGAGGCGAGGCGCGTGCCACGGCCGAGCATCTGGACATACAGGCCGGTCGAGAGCGTCGGCCGCATCATGGCGATCAGATCGACATGGGGCGCATCGAAGCCCGTGGTCAGCACGCCGACGCTCGTCAGCGCGCGCAGGCGCCCGGCCTTGAAGTCCCGGATGGCGCGGGCCCGCTCGTCGCGTGGCGTCTCGCCGGTGACGCTGGCGACCGCGATGCCGCGGCGGGCCAACTCGGCACGCACCGCCTCGCAATGGTCGAGGCCGGTACAGAAGATGATCCAGCCGCGCCGGTCGGCGCCGCGGGCGATCATGTCATCGACCGCCGCCGTGACGAGCGCGTCGGTGTTGGCCGCCGCCTCCAGCGCGCCCGGGATGAACTCGCCGCCGCGCCGCGCGACTTTCGTCGCGTCGATCTGGCCGGAGGCGCCGTTGAGGGATCGCAGCGGCGACAGGTAGCCGTCGCGCACGCCCTCCCCGATGCCATAGGTGTAGACGATGTCGTCGAAGAGCCGCCCGTCGCCCTCGTCAAGGCGCCCGCTGTCGAGGCGGAACGGCGTCGCGGTCAGGCCGGCAACGCGCATGTCGGGCTCGCCTTCGCGCAGCCGGTTAATGAGCGACAGGTACATGCCGTCGCCGGCGCGCGGCACCAGATGCGCCTCGTCGACAATGACCACCTGCCGCTTGCCCAGCTCATAGTGATCGAGGCGGAAGACGGATTGGATCGAGGCGAAGAGAACCTGGGCGCGGGTGTCGCGCCGGCCAAGGCTGGCGGAGTTGATGCCGGCCGGACATTCCGGCCAGAGGCGGAGCGTCGCGGCGAGATCCTGCTCCACAAGCTCTTTGACGTGGGTCAGGACCAGGACGCGGGCATCGAATTGCTCGACGACGTCGCGCACGAGCTGGGCGAGCACGACGCTCTTGCCGGTGCCGGTGGCGAGATCGATCAGCGGATTGCCGCCGCCGTTGTGCCAGTAGGCATGAACGGCCGCGATGGCCTCTTGCTGGTAGGAGCGCAGCGCGGTCATGGCCGGCGCTCCAAGGCGTAGCGCAGCCAGTCCCAGCCGAAGCGCACGAGGCGCGCCAGCAGGGTCGAGGCGATGAACACGACCCAGCCGATGAGGAACAGGCCGCCAGCGATGGCGATGAAGTCGAGCATGGCTCAGCGCCTCCGACGAGGGGGCATCAGCGCCTCGCAGAAGGCGATGATGATGAGCGGCAGGCAGATGGTGAGGATTGTGGTGAGGGCGTGCATGTCACGCCCCCGCCGTCTGGGCAGCGCGAAGCCAGTTCAGGATGCGCAGGCAGCATGCGGCCCGCCGGCGATCCTTCATGGCGTTGGCAGCGCTCAGGGCGCGCGACACGTCGTCGAACGCCATGCCGAGCCACATCGTGAAGCCGACGCCGCGGTGATCGTGGTGCACACGCACCCAGGAGCGGGCGGCGCCGATGTGAAGGTTGAAGAGCTCCAGCATCGGTCAGCCCTCCTGGCCTTCGGCGCGGGCGATGGCGGCGCGGGCGAGCGCGGCCATGGTGCGGATCGTGTCGCGGGCAAGCGCAAGGTCCATCGCCTCAAGCTGCGCTTCGCCGATCTCGGAGACCGACCCGGCGAAATCGAACAGGTCAGGCGCGACGGCGATCAGGCGGGCATTGGCTTCGCATTCCCGCCCGGTGCGCCCGTTCGCGCGGGCCACAGCGTCGCCGACGTCATCGACCACTAGGCAGGCGAAGCCAGAGCCCATGCGGACAACGTTCAGAACGTGCGTAGAGATTTTGAGCGGCGACCAAGGCCCCGGCGTGTGCTGTGCGGTTGCGGTCATGATCGCCTCACGCCGCCTGCTGACCGAAGACGGCCGTGGGCTTGACGCGCACGACGGTGCTCTCGGTAGACCGCTCGTATTCAGCGCAGATGCTGTCGCCGAGCGCGGCCTTGAGCGCCTTGGTATCGAGGCGCGTGGACGTCTGGCGGCTGATCGTCAGCGTGAAGTTGTGGCCTTCGACGCGATCGGCGCCGCGCGCCACGAGTTCGGCCTTGAGCGCGTCGATGCGCTCGCCGATTGCGTCGCTCTGTGCCTTCAGGGAACCGTATTCGTCCGCGAGCTGGGCGCTGGACAGGTTGTGCAGGGGATTGGTCATTTCGTCTCTCCCGGTTGGGTGAGACGGACTATAGGAATAGTCCTATTTCCTAGTCAATAGGAAAATAGGAAAAATCCTACGACGACCATTCTCTCATATGCGACGGCCGAACCAGACAACCCGGCCAGCCACAAGGACGACGTCGGCCGGGACGTCGTAGACGCCGTGCTGGGGATTATCCGACCGAATGCGCAGGTTTGACGTTCCGGGGATTTTCTCCACGCGCTTCACCACAGTGACGTCACCATCATAGAGAGCAAAAATGCCGGGCTGCGACACGTTCCGATCATTCAGGTCGATCATGATCTTGTCGCCGGATCGCAGGGTCGGCTCCATGCTGTCGCCGATCACCTCGATAATGGCGAGCTGAGAACTGCGCAGCGAAAGCGAATCGCGAATATAGCTGCGAGGCATTGGCCAGCGGGCAATTTCCGTCTCGCCATCCACCATGGTTCCGGGGCCGGCGGATGCGCGAACATCGTGTTCCGGAATCGTAATCATCGAGCTCGGTAGCGCAGTTTCACCCGTTCTCGCGGGGGCGCCGAGCTGGGCCTCTGATAGACCCAGGATCTCTGCCAGCGGAGCCCTAACCTTTTCGGGCAGGGTGTCCGGAACGTTCCTATGGATGAACTGCTGAAGATAAGCGTGATTGCGGCCCATGCGACGCGACGCATCGGCCATCGTAAGGCCGCGCTCTTCAAGCGCCTCAAGGATCAGCTTGCGGACGTCATCCATGTCAGCACCGTAGGGACAGCGAGGCGCGGGATGAAATAGGAAGACGCCTATTGACAGATAGGAATAGTCCTACTAAGCCTATCGTCATGTCCCAGCTACAAGCCTTCCTCGACCGGGTAGAGACCTTCCTCGCGAAATCGGGGACAGCGCCCACTGCCCTGGGCAAAGCCGCCGTCAGCGATCCGAACTTCGTGTTCGATTTGCGCGAAGGTCGCATCCCCAGCCTCGCAATTGTTGACCGGGTGGAGAAGTTCATCCGCGAGCAGGAAGCGCAACCCGAACCTTACCAAACGGTTAACGGGAGGGCGGCATGAGCGGCTTCGAGGTTACCCTTCCGCTGCCGCCATCGGCGAACAAGCTGTTCAAGAACATCGCTCACGGCCGCGCGAAGACGCGGGCCTATGTCGAGTGGCGCCATGCCGCCGAAGCGCAGCTTCGCGCGCTGCAGCTGACGCCGGTGCGCGGGCCCTACGAGCTTGCGATCCTGGTGCCGCGCGGCGCCGGCGACATCAGCAACCGCATCAAGGCCGTCGAGGACATCCTCGTGAAAGTCGGCCTGACCGACGACGACAAGCACAACGAGGCCGTGAGCGCACGCCGCTACCTGCGCGTTCCGCCCGGCCTGTGCACCGTCATCGTCCGATCCAGTTCCGCGGCGCCGGCAGGCGCCGGCGGCGGCCCGGCGCCCCTTCCGGTGTCCTCCCTCCCGGAAGGGGCAAAGGCCGATCTGATCGCCGCATAGAACAAGCGCCGGGGACGCCGCGAAGCGGCGCAAAACCCGGTCTTCGTCTCCCGGTCCCCGGCGCGCGGACCATCCATCGGGCGGCGAAGGCAAGAGACGAGAGACGAACATGTCATTCATGAGCAAGTTGAGGACGCTCAAGGCGGAGCATCCGCCGCGCGTCCTGATCTACGGCCCGCCCGGCATGGGCAAGACGACGCTGGCCAGCGAGTTCCCCGCGCCGGTGTTCATCCAGGCCGAAGACGGCACCCCCGCCGGCATCGAACTGACCGGCTTCAAGCCCGGAACGTTCGAAGAGATCATGGAGGCCATCGCGAGCCTGTTCCAGGACGAGCACGATTTTCAGACGCTCGTCATCGACAGCCTCGACAAGATGGAGCCGCTCCTGTGGGACGCGGTCTGTCGCCAGAACAACTGGGCGTCGATCGAAACGCCCGGTTACGGCAAGGGCTACAACGCCACCGGCTATCTCTGGCGCGATCTGCTCGACGGGCTCAACGCCCTGCGCGTCGAGCGCGGCATGAACATCGTCCTGATCTCGCATAGCGAGGTCGAGCGCTTCGATGATCCGACGAGCGTCAGCTACTCCCAGTACCAGGTGCGGCTCCACAAGAGCGGCCGCAAGCTGGTCGAGGACGAGGTCGACGCGATCCTGCTGGTGAAACAGGAGGCGAGCGTCAAGGAAGAGGATCAGGGCTTCAACAAGAAGCGCGCCCATGCCGAGGGCGGGTCCGCCCGGTTCATCTATTGCGAGGGCCGCCCGGCCTTCACGGCGAAGAACCGCTTCGGCATGCCGGCGAAGATCACGTTCCGGCCCGGCTCCGGCTACGCCGAGCTGGCCAAGTATTTCCCCTCCCAACCCGCCAACGACGCTGCCGATCAGGCCGCGTGATCAGGAGAGACGAACATGGCGAACCTTGGTGGATTCAATCCCGATGAAGTCCCGCCGGATGAGCGCGTGAGCCTTGAGCCGGTCCCGCCCGGCATCTACGAGCTCGAAGTGATCGAGAGCGAGCTCGTGCCGACCAAGTCCGGCAAGGGCGACATTCTCAACCTCACGCACCAGATCACGAGCGGCCCGTTCGCGAACCGCAAGATCTGGACGCGGCACAACTTCCGTCACGAGAACGCGACCACCCAGCAGATCGGGCAGCGCGAGATCTCGGACCTGTGCCGCGCGATCGGCCACACCGGCGTGATCGAGGACAGCCTCGACCTTCACGGCATCCCGTATCAGGCGCGCGTCGGCATCGAGAGCGACAAGAACGGCCAATACGCCGACAAGAACGTCATCAAGCGCTTCCTCGCGCGCGATGGTGCGGCGTCGGTCCAGCGTTCGGCGCCGGCCACCGCGGCCTCCCGCACCGCTCCGGCGCCGCGCACCGCCTCCGCGCCGCCGCCTGCCGCCGGCAATGGCCGGCCCGGATGGATGAACCGCGCGGGCGCCGCTCGCTGACCCGTGGCGCGCCGGGTCCGCGCGCCGTTGAACGGAGGCCCCTATGGCCAATCACAACGAAGCTGAAATCGAAAAGGAGATTCAGGCCAAAGGCCTGAACGCTCCGAGGCTCACGCCGCAACACATCGACGACCAGATCGCCGACGAGGCGTTCTACGTTTTCCCCGGAACCACGCTGACCATCTGCGCGCTGACCTTGCGCAATGGCTTCACGGTGACCGGCGAAAGCGCTGCGGCCAGTCCAGAGAACTTCGACGCTGAGATCGGCCGCAAGATTGCTCGCGACAACGCGCGCAACAAAATCTGGGCGCTCGAGGGGTACCTCCTGCGTTCCAGGCTGGCGGCCTGACCGCCTGAACTAGCAACCCCTGATGACAGCAGGCCCGCCGCCGCGACCCCTTCGCGGCGAACGGCGGCGGCTTGCCTGGAGACGAGATATGGCCGCCCTTCCCCAACTCCGCTCTGGTACGGCGTTGGCCATCGATGCTGCGCTCGAGGCCATTATGCCCGATCCGCTGTCGCCGGTTCTGCGCTGCTCCGGGCTGGGCGAGAGTTGCGACCGACGGCTTTGGTACGCCTTTCGATGGGCGCATGAGCCGGAGCGCTTCGGCGCTCGCATCCGCCGCATTTTCGCCAACGGCCACGACCGCGAGACGCGCATCGTCGCCATGCTCAAGGCGGCCGGAATCGACGTGCAGGACCGCGATCCGGCGACCGGCAAGCAATGGCGCGTCGAGCTCATCGACGGCGTGCTCACCGGTTCCTGCGACGGCATTGCGACGGGCGTGCCCGAGGCGCCGGTGACGCCGCACCTGCTCGAGATCAAGACCATGAACCGCGAGCGTTGGGATGCCTGGCGCCGCAAGGGCGTGCGCGTCAGCGACCCGAAGTATTTCGTGCAGGTGCAGCTCTACATGCACGGACTGGGGCTCGATCGCGCGCTGTTCGTCGCCGAGAACCAGGACACCAAGGAGATCGAGGCGGAGCGGATCGTCTACGAGCCCGCCTTTGCCCTTGCCCAGATCGAGCGGGCCCGGCGCATCGCGTTCAGCGAAGCCCTGCCACCGCGGATCAACGATAGCCCCGACTGGTACGAGTGCCGGTTCTGCCCGGCGCGCGATCTTTGCCACCACGGCGCGCCCGCCATGCGCAACTGCCGAACCTGCCTCGCCTCGTCGCTGACCGAAGGCGGCTGGGGCTGCGCGCGGCACGGCGTGGATCTGGATGAGCACGATCAGGGCGAGGGATGCCCGGTCCACCTGTACCTGCCCCCGCTGGTGGCTGGCGAGCAGATCGACGCCGACGAGGCCGCAGGCACCGTCACCTACCGCATGGCCGATGGAATGACGTGGGTCGATGGCCCGCAGGCGATGCAGGAGCAGCCATGACCCACACCCTCACCACTCTCCGAGACCTGAAAGCCCGGCTGGACGCGGCGAAGGGGCCGGATCGCGAGTTGGATGCGGCTATATTCGTCGCGCTGGTCGAACCAACTTGGGTTACTTCGCCCAAAGATCCCGGCGCTGTCGCTGCTGATGCCATGTCGTTTCGATCAACTGGCAAGCTGCATTACATCACCAAGACAAGCAAACACGCACCCCATTACACCGCCTCCATCGACGCCGCCGTCGCGCTGGTCGAGCGGGCGCTGCCGGGGAAAGTGGTCAGCATCATTGCCGACGCGATAAACCTAGTCTCCGGCGAGAACTGGCGCGGGGTTCCCTTGGGCAAAGCGCTGCCTCTTGCCCTCTGCCGCGCCCTTCTCTCCGCCCTTATCGCCAAGGAGAAAGCTCGTGGTTAAGCCGCAACTAGAACTCAAAGACCTTATCGGCTTGGCAACGCTGGATGCCGTTGATTTCGAGACAGCCCAGCTTCCCGCCTACGAGGGCGCGGACGCGGACGATCTCAAAGATTGCAACGTCTGCCGCTTCAGGCTGAACGGCACCGTCTACGTCGTGATCGAGGACCCTAACGACGGCTATCGCAGCAGCATGCGCGAGATCAAGGTCGCGCCGAAAGCAGAGATGGTTAACGTCTTCTCGCCGGTTCAGGTGCTCGGCATCCACTGCGACCGTAGCAACTACGACGCGGCCCACATCCTCAAGCTCTACGATGTCACCACTGCCAAGCCGGTCCTGGAGGTCGGCACCGACAATTCCGACGACTACTACCCCGTTTTCGTCGCGAACTTCCAGCCCGAGAACATGGCTTCCAACGTCGGAGCCGCCGACCGCATCGAAGCCCAAGCCGCCCGGATCGCGGAACTGACGCGCGAGCGGGATGAGGCGCGGGGCAGCCGAGAGCGTATCATTAGCAACTTCGTTATGGTCGACGTGGACGGCAAGGGCAGCGGCATGGCAGCGCCAAAGCGTGTCGCCGATGCCCTCAGAACCGAGCGGGAAATTGTCGCCCATCTTGTACAAGCTGTAGAGCAGTCAACAGCCCGCGCCGACGCCCTCGAAGCCCAAGCCGCCCGCATCGCGGAACTGGAGCAGAAGCTGTCAGGCGCGGCCGACCTGGCATCGCAGGCCGCCGATAAGCTGTCGGACCTTTCAGAGAAATACGACGTCCTGATGGATCGCACTCTCTCTGCCGAAGCCCGGTGCGCGGCGCTGGAGGAGGCGGAAGCGGATATCGCCGCGATTGAGCGCTATTGCGATTTCATCCGCGACAAGAACGTTGGCGCGATCCGTGGGCGCTTGAAGCGCATCCGCGCAACGCTCGGGCTGCCAGTCCACGCCCATCGCCCCACCGATGAGATGGGAGAGCGGACATGAGCGTGGTACACGAATTGAAGACCTGGCCGGTCTACTTCGACGCAGTGGAGCGTGGCGAGAAGAACTTCGAGGTTCGCCGCGACGACCGGGGCTTCCAAAAAGGTGACGTGGTGCGGCTGTTGCGGACGCGCGAAGACCATCGCTCGGACAGGGTCGAGTACGACTACAACGGCAAGCCCAAATACGCCCTTGAACGTCGCATCACCTACGTCCTTACCGGCGGTCAGTTCGGCATCGAGCCCGGCTATGTCGTGCTCGGCCTCGGCCCCACCGACGAGACCGCACGCGAGGGAGGTAACGATGCAGCTTAATCAGGCCGCTATAGACGTGCTCGCCGAACGCCGCCGCCAGGTCGAGGCGGAAGGCTGGACGCCCGAGCATGACGATGCTCACGACCGGGGCGATATGGCTAAAGCGGCGGCTTGCTATGCATTTCATGCAGGCGCGCCGCACCATCGGAGAAAAAACGGAGGCACCCCGCTTTCTTGGCCTTGGCACCGCTCGTGGTGGAAGCCGTCTACCCGCCGCCGCGACCTCGTGAAGGCCGCCGCCCTCATCCTTGCCGAGATCGAACGGCTTGACCGAGCCGCCACCCGCACCGGAGGGGCGTCATGAAGCTGACGAAGGCGCAGCGAGCGCTCCAAGCCCTGCAGCATGTGCTGGTCGAGATCGACTTCGCCGAGGCCGACGAGAAGGACGGCATCGCGACAGAGCAAACCCGGCGCATCCGCTTCGACATGATCCGAGACGCCGCCCGTCGCGGCCTCATCACCCCCGCCGGCCGCCAAGCCTTGAAGGAGAGCGGACATGCGCCCGAGTGACCTGACCGAGCCCCTGCTCTGGTGGCGCGACAATCGACGAGGCGAGCCGACGCGACTGCGCTTCAACTGGCGCTACGTCTTCTCGACCTACAGGTGCCTCACGCGGACAGTCGGCGGCAATTGGGCGTGCCCCGCCAAGCCGATCCTTGCCGGAACCGACGCGCGCAGCCGCCGTGCGGCCGAGCGCCACCTGCTTAAGGAGAGCGGACATGCAGATTGATCCGAAGGCGCTAGAGGCGGCTAGGAAGGCCGCATGGCGAACGACTTGGGGTCCGCTCGTCGGAAGCGGCGATGGGCACACTCGTGTCGCGTATTCGCTGAATGATGAGTCGATGCGCAAAATCTGCGCAGCCGCCATCCGCGCCTACGAGGCCGCCAAGCCCGCCGTGGATCGGGAGGCGGTAGCAAGGGTGATCTTGGCCAAAGTCGAATTGGATTGGGTCGGATACGACGAGGCTGTGATCGACAAAGAGAGCGTCACCGCAGCCGCCGACGCCATCCTCGCCCTCATCAACGGAAAGGAGGTGATGCCTTCTGAAACCGGTGCCAACGCCCGATCTGATGACACCAGCCCCCGGCAGGACGTGCGAGCCGCCGGGGGCGCGGTGCCTCAGGGGTGGAAGCTGGTTCCGATAGAGCCGACAAGTTCCATGCTGGACTGCATCCATGACGGTCGTGACGTAGCAGCCCGTCGCTACGCCGCCATGCTCGCCGCCGCCCCGGAGCCGCCCCATGCCTAGGCGCCCCGCCCTCATCACCCAAGCCGATGTATCGCGGGCCATCCGCGCGGTGCAGGCCGTCGGCCTCGACGTTGCAGCGGTCGTCGTGCGCCCGGATGGCGTGTCGGTCGAGACGAGGCCTTCCAATGTGATCGCGGGCGACCGCGACCGCCCCAGCCTACAGATTGACGAAGGCGCCGTTTTCGACACCTGATGCGCACCGTGCCACGCCCCCGTTTGCCCCATCTGAACCATGAGACGACCCGTCACGGGACGCTCGTCTGGTATGTGCGCGTCGGCAAGGGGCCGAGAATCCGGTTGCGCGATGAGTACGGCTCGCCGGAGTTCATGGAGGCCTATCGGCTGGCCATCAGCGGCCGGCCGGCGCCAGACAAGGGCGCCGCGGTGAAGCCGGGCACGTTCGCCTGGCTGATGCGGCAGTACATGGTTAGCGCGGAATGGTCCGACCTCTCGCCCGGCACGCGCCGGAGCCGCGGTAACATTCTGAAGACGGTCGAGACGAAGGCCGGGGATCGCGCGATCAAGGCATTCACGCCCGCCGTCATCCTCCACGGCCGGGATCTTCGGCAGGCGACGCCCCACGCCGCCAACAACTACATGAAGGCCATGCGGGGCGTCTTCGCCTGGGCCTTTGGGCGCGGCCTAGTGAAGCCCGATCCGACAGCCGGCATAGCCAAGCTCAAGGCGAACGCGACGGGCGGCTTCCACACGTGGACCGAGGACGAGGTCGCCAGGTTCGAAGCTCATTGGAAGACTGGCACGCGCGAGCGCCTTGCCTTGGACATCCTGCTTTATACGGGCCTGCGCCGCGGCGACGCGACGCGCCTCGGTCGCCAGCATGTGGCAAAGGGCGTCATCACGATCCGCACCGAGAAGACGGGGCGGGAGGTGGTCATTCCGCTGCTACCCCCGCTCGCCGCCTCGATCGCCGCCACGAAGACGGGCGACCTGACGTTCCTTGTGACCGACCGCGGCACCGGATTCGTCAAGGAGAGCTTCGGCAACTGGTTCCGAAGGGCATGCGTCGAGGCGGGCGTGCCCGGCAGCGCCCATGGCCTGCGCAAAGCCGGCGCCACTCGGGCCGCAGAGAACGGGGCCACCGAAGCGCAGATGAACGCGGTGTTCGGCTGGGCGCCGGGGAGCCGCGAAAGCGCGACCTACATCCAGAAGGCGAACCAGGCGCGCATGGCCGCGAGCGCAATGCACACGCTCCTGTCGGGACAGGCCAAGAACGAAACCGCCCGCACCTTGAGCCCCGGTGCGGGCGACATCGAAAAAACAATAGACGAAACAGGAACTTAGATTTTCTAGTGGCGGTCCCGACAGGATTCGAACCTGTGACCTTCGGTTTAGGAAACCGCTGCTCTATCCTGCTGAGCTACGGAACCGCGTGATCGCGATGTAGCGCCTTTGCGCGCCCCGCTCAATGCGGCGGTTGCAGGACCTGTACGCCCTCGCCTCGCCTGCGGTCGGCTGCTATCCATGCCAGCGGATGAGGCATACGACGACCAGAGCCGTTTCCGCGGCCATTCTTGCCGCGACCGTCTTGGCCGCATCCGCGGCACCGGCCGGCGCGTGCCCGGGCGAGCCGCGGGAGGCTGGCCTCGTGGAGACGATCGCTCGCGATGGCGAGATCGGGCTTGCGGGCGGCGCGGTCGTGAAGCTCGCGCAGATCAGGCTCGCGAACCGTTCCGGCACGGACGATCTCGCTGCGGCCGTCGGGCTGCGCCCCGGCCAGCGCGTGCTTTATCGCAAGGTCGAGGCGGAACCGGATCGCTGGGGCCGCATTCTCGCCCAGATGATCGTCTTCACCGAAGGGAAGGACCCGCAGGGCGAATGGCTCGAGGCCAGGCTCGTGGGCGCCGGACTGGCCGTCGTCGCGCCGGACGAAGCCGGCCGCGAATGTGCCGCCGCTCTGCTTCGGCTCGAGCGCGGCGCCCGGGCCGCCGGCCGGGGCGTGTGGGGAGAAGGGGGATTGCGGGTGCTGCGCGCCGGGGATGTGGACGCGATCGCCGCCGAAGCGGGACGGCCTGCCATCGTGGAGGGCCGGATCCTCTCCGTGGGCGTGCGGGCCAGCCGCACCTACCTGAATTTCGGCCGGCGCTGGTCCGAGGATTTTACCGTCACCGTGCCGAAACGCCTCTGGGACGGGATCGGCGACGGCACCTGGCGCGGGCGCCGGGTGCGCGTGCGCGGTATCGTGGAGAATGCCGGCGGACCGATGATCGCGGTCCGGCTGGCCGAGCAGGTCGAAACGCTCGTTGCGCCGGCGGAGCGCGAGGGAGGCCAGGCACAGTGAGGGCGTTCCGCGCATCGGCCGGGCAGACCCGCCCCGCGCTGCTGGCGGCGGCGGCCATGGCCGCGATCCTCGCCGGCTGCGCCGAGCAGACGGTGCGCAACACCACGCCGCTCACGACCCCCGTCCCGCCCGCCGCGCCGCGCGCCGGCCTCATCGAGAGCGGGCAGACCCGGGAGCACCGGGCGCTCGTGGAGGCATTCGGCGGCGAATACCGCTACGGCCCGGCCGAGCGCTATCTCGCCGGCATCCTGGCGCGGGTCGCCGCCGCGGCCAATGCAGAGGGCGTCAATTACCGGGTGACGATCCTCAACTCGCCCGTGCCCAATGCCTTCGCCCTCCCCTCCGGCGACGTCTATGTCACCCGGGGCCTTCTTGCGCTGGCCTCCGACTCGGCCGAGATCGCGGCCGTTCTCGCCCACGAGATCGCCCACGTCACCGCCCGGCACGCCATGGCGCGGCAGGAGCTGGAACGCAGGTCATCCCTGATCACAAGGGTGTCCACGGAACTGCTGAAGGACCGGGGCGGCGGCGAGCGCGCGCTCGCCCAGGGGCAGACCACCCTCGCCGGCTTCTCCCGCCAGCAGGAGCTGGAGGCCGACGAGATCGGCGTGCGCACCATGGCGGCCGCCGGGTTCGATCCTTTCGGCGCGGCCCGGTTCCTCACCGCGCTCGGCCGCAATTCCGGCGCGCGCCTCGGCGGCGCCAGCGGCAACCCGGATTTCCGTTCGACCCATCCCAACACGCCGGACCGGATCGCCACCGCCCTCGCCGCCGCCCGCCGCCGCGAGGCGGACATGCGCGGGCGTGGCGAGGCGGAGCGCGACGCCTATCTTGCCGCCATCGAGGGCATGATGTTCGGCGACGATCCCTCCAAGGGCGGCGTCCGCGGTCTGCGCTTCGCCGATCCCCGCGGCGGCATCGGCTTCGACGCGCCGGACGGCTTCACGCTGGAAAACGGGCAGGCGGTCATCGGCCTCCACGCCGACGGCCGCAAGGCCCTGCGCTTCGAGGCAGTGGACGTGCCGGACGGCCAGACCCTGGAAGCCTTCGTCACGTCCGGCTGGATCGAGGGTGTGGTCACCGGCTCTCCGGAATCGATCTCGCTGAACGGCTTGCCGGCCGCCACCGCCACGGCGAGCGGACGCTCCTGGAACTACCGTTTCGTGGCGGTGCGCGGTCCGGTCTCGATCTATCGCCTGATCTATGCCGTGCAGGGCCCGCTCGCCGAAGCGGATCAGGCCTTCCAGACCTCGATGCGCACGGTCAGGCCGATCCGGCCGGGCGAGACGCCGCGCCCGCTCAAGCTCGCCGTCGTGGCGGCGGGCGCCGGGGACAGCGCGGAGACGCTGGCGCAGCGCATGCAGGGCGTCGACCGGCCGCTGGAGCGGTTCCTGGTGCTGAACGGGCTGGAACGCGCGGGGCCGCTGCAGGCGGGCCGCCGCTACAAGATCGTCACGGAATAGGGGCGCTCAGGCGTAGCGCTGCGCCAGTTGCGGGTGCCGGTTGAGCAATTCGCGGCGGACCTTCTCCAGCGCGCGGTTCTCGATCTGACGCACCCGCTCCTTGGAGATGCCGAGCCGCCCGCCCAGCGATTCCAGCGTGACGCTTTCGCTATCGCGCAGGCGCCGTTCCTTGAGGATGCGCAATTCGCGCTCGTTGAGGACGCGCAGCGCCGAGCGCAGCCAGTTGCGGCGGCGCTCGCCGTCGATCGCTTCGCCCACCGTTTCGTCGGGCAGGGGCGTGTCGTCCTTCAGGAAATCCATCCGCTCGGCGCCGGATTCGTCCGCGTCGCCCACCGAGACGTTGAGCGACATGTCCGGCCCGGAGAGCCGCGCATCCATGGCCGCCACATCCGCCACGGCCACGCCGAGCGCCGTGGCGATCTCGGCATACACGTCCTGGCTCATGCGCTCCTGGCCCTGGCGGGCCAGCTTGGCGCGCAGACGGCGCAGGTTGAAGAACAGGGCCTTCTGGTTCGAACTCGTCCCGCCGCGCACGATGGACCAGTTGCGCAGGATGTAGTCCTGCATCGAGGCCCGGATCCACCAGGTCGCGTAGGTCGAGAACCGGACTTCGCGGTCGGGCTCGAACCTGGACGCGGCCTCCAGCAGGCCCACATTGCCTTCCTGGACCAGGTCCGCGGCCGGCAGGCCGTAATTGCGGAAGCGTCCGGCCATGGCGATGACGAGGCGCATATGGGCGGAGGTCAGGCGATGCAGCGCAGCCTGGTCCCGCTGGTCGCGCCAGCGCACCGCCAGCGCGCGCTCTTCCTCGCGCTCCAGGAAAGGCGCGCGCATGGCGGCCTTCACGAACTGGCGCTGGGGATCGGCCACGTCGTTCACTGCGCTACTCCCTGTCGGCCGGAGCGGAGCGACCGCTTCGTCTGTCTCTACGCCGCTGCGATCCCACCGGATCACGTGCGGCCTGTCGTCAATCGACCGGGGAGACAGGAAGTTCCGCCCGCGTTAGCTTTCGCCGACACGCAGGAGGCCAGGATGAAGCTTCGACAGGACGTGATCGCCCTCTACGACGAGTACACGCACAAGCCGCTGCCGCGGCGCGTCTTTCTGGAACGGCTCGGCCTGCTCATGGGGTCGGCCGCCGGCGCGCAGGCGGCGCTGGCGGTGCTGGAACCCGATTATGCCCGCGCCGCCATCGTCGCCGAGAACGACCCGCGGATCCGGACCTCGGCCTTCGCCGAGACGCGCGACGGGGTCGAACTGAAGGGCTACCTTGCCGCCCCCGCCGCCGGCGGCAAGGCGCCGGCGGTCCTCGTCATCCACGAGAACCGCGGACTCAACCCCCATATCCAGGACGTGACGCGCCGGATGGCGGCGGACGGCTTCCTGGCCCTCGGCCTCGACTTCCTGACGCCCCTCGGCGGCACGCCAGCCGATCCCGACGCGGCGCGCGACATGTTCACGCGGCTCGACCGGGCGCGGGTCGTCGCTCAGGGCCGCGCGGCCTTGAGCGCCCTGAAGGCCCATGCCAGCGGCAACGGCAAGGCCGGCGCCGTCGGCTTCTGCTGGGGCGGCGGCACGGTCAATATCCTGGCCGTGGAGGCGCCCGAACTGGACGCGGGCGTCGTCTATTACGGCATGTCGCCGCCGACCGAGCAGGTCGCGCGGATCAAGGCGCCGCTCCTGCTGCAATATGGCGGGCTCGATACCCGCATCAATGCCGGCGTTCCGGCCTACGAGGCGGCGCTGAAGGCCGCCGGCGTGCGTCACACCGTTCACATCTACGAGGGCGCCAACCACGCCTTCAACAACGATACCAGCGCCGAGCGCTATGACGCGAAGGTCGCGGCGACCGCCTGGGAGCGGACCGTCGCCTTCTTCCGCAAGGAGCTCGCCTGACCGCTACGGGCAGGCCGACACAGCAAAAAGCCCGGCATCGCTGCCGGGCTTTCTCGTTTCTGGCAGAGGGCGAAGCCGATCAGGCCGCCTCTTCCTGCACGTCGTCCTCGGCCGCCTCCGCCTCGGTCTCCTCGGCGGCACGGCCGCGCTTGGGACCCTTGGCGAGATTCTCCTCGACGAGCTTGGTGGCTTCCGTCTCGGTGATCCTGTTCACCGCGGCGATCTCGCTGACGATCCGCTCGATGGCGGCCTCGTAGAGCTGGCGCTCCGAATAGGACTGCTCGGGCTGGGCCTCCGAGCGGTGCAGGTCGCGCACCACCTCGGCCACGGCGATCAGGTCGCCCGAATTGATCTTGGCCTCGTATTCCTGGGCACGGCGTGACCACATGGTGCGCTTGACGCGGGCGCGGCCGGTCAGCGTGTGCAGCGCCTTCACCACGAGCGCCGGCTCGGAGAGCTTGCGCATGCCGACCGTCGCGGCCTTGGCGGTGGGCACGCGCAACGTCATCTTGTCCTTCAGGAAACTGATCACGAACAGCTCGAGCTTGAAGCCCGCGACCTCCTGCTCCTCGATCGCGACGATCTCGCCGACGCCGTGGGCGGGATAGACGATCGCTTCGCCGGTCTTGAAGCCTTGACGCGTGACAGTCTTCTTGGGGCTCGACATACCTGCTCGACTCCTGGCCTCTCGTCCGCCTGGGCGGCGGACCGGATTTGAGCCGGGAACGCCCGGCTCTCCTCATGAATGGGCCCCCCGCTCGATGCGGAGGCGCGGATGAAGGCGAAGTCCACGGTTGCGGCGACGACCCAGACGCCGGAATCCGGCGTTCGATCGACGCTGCCGACGGCTGGCACTCGTGGGTTGATGAGCGCTGCCGGATCGATAAAGCCGGCGCGCACCGGACGGACTTGACCTCGGGGAAGTGTATATCACAAAACCCCAAGCGAATCAAAGGCAGCCGCCACGGCCCGGGATCGAGCGTTACGCCGCCGTCCCGCTTCCGACGAGCCTGCCCGGCGGCGCGCTCAGTCGCCTTCGCCCGGCTCCGGCGAGAAGAGTTCGAGCTTGCCGGGCTGGCCGTCGAACGCCTTGGCGTCCGCCGGCGCGTCCTTCTTCTGCGTGATGTTCGGCCAGGTCTTGGCATATTCGGCGTTGAGCTTCAGCCAGCTCTCCAGGCCCGGCTCGGTGTCCGGCTTGATGGCCTCCGCCGGGCATTCCGGCTCGCAGACGCCGCAATCGATGCATTCGTCCGGATGGATGACGAGCATGTTCTCGCCCTCGTAGAAGCAATCCACGGGGCAGACCTCGACGCAGTCCATGTACTTGCACTTGATGCAATTCTCAGTGACGACGTAGGTCATCCGCGCGCGTCTCCGGACGGGGCGATCCTGCGCGGGCCGGCCAGCGGCGCGGCACCAATTCGCAGAATCCGTCGGTGGATCATGTCATTGCCGCGCCGGACGCGCGGTCGGCGCTCGTCTAGCCCTTCGCCGCCGCCCGTGCAAGCGCGTCGCCGTCGCAGGAAGGCGCCTCACGGCCGGGGCTCGTCGTCGAGGTCCCGATAGAGAAGCGCGGCGGACGGGGCGCCCTCCCGGCGCTCCCCGAGGTCCATCACGCTGACCAGCCGCGTCTGGCCCGGCAAGGCGAGCGTGAGCACATGGCCGACACGCACCCGATAGGCCGGATCGGTGATGCGCCGGCCGTCGATGCGGACGCGGCCCTCTTCCACGTAAGTCGCGGCCAGGGTGCGCGTACGGGCGA
Organism: Hyphomicrobiales bacterium; assembly: GCA_027483945.1. Classification (GTDB taxonomy): domain Bacteria; phylum Pseudomonadota; class Alphaproteobacteria; order Rhizobiales; family Beijerinckiaceae; genus JAIXTM01. Next base: position 88,174 of record JAIXTM010000014.1, read on the forward strand.
AACGGGCGAACCACAGCCATTTATCGAGGCGGATCCGCGCGGCGGACGCGTCCGGCGCCGCCGCGTCGCGGCTGCCCCTGGCGTCCTTGCGGCTCACGCGGCGCTCACCGTTTGCCGTCGTCCTTGGTCTCAAGCTGCTGCTTCAGCGCGAGAAGCTTGGCGAAGGGCGAGTTCGGGTCCGGCTGGCGCTCGGCCTTGGGCTTCTGGTCGTGGACGAACGGCCGGTCCGGACGCCCGCGTCCGCCGTCGCGGCGCTCCGGGCGCGGGCCGCGCTGCTCGTTCTGGCGGTCGCCGCGCGCCTCGCGCGGCCGGTCGCCCTGGCGCTTGTCATCCCGGCGCCGGTCCCCGTCCTGGCGCGGCCGCTGGTCGCGGCCGGGACGGCCTTCCCCGGCACCGCCGCGTCCCTCGGCCCGCTGCCCGGCCTCGCCCTGCGGCGGGCGGCCGTCGCGCCGGCCCTGCGGCCGGTTGTCGGAGCGGCCATGAGGGCGACCCTGCGGACGGCCCTGGGCATGGTGGTTGCGCCGGTGCGGCCGCCAGACCTCGATGAGGTCCGGCTCGGCGGGAGCCGTCTCTCCGGCGGCTTCCGCGACGGAATTGCCGGCGGCGGCCAGGTCAGCGGCCGGCTCTGCAGGAGCCTCGTCAGCGGCCGGCTCGGGGGCGGCTTCGGCCGGAGCTTCAGCGACGGGCTCGGCTGGCACGTCGTCCGATGCCGGTGCAGCCTCCTGCGGCGCGGCCTCGGCCGACGCCTCGTCGGATTGCGGCTCCTCGGACGGCAGCCGCTCGGGTTGCGGCCGCTCGGACTTCGGCTCTGCGGCGGCAGGCTCCGCTGCCTCCTGCACGGCCGATCCCTCGCCCTCGCCCTCGGTCGGGGCCCTGACCGGTGCGGACGGCGCCAGCGGCACGATCGGCTTGGTGATGGCCGGGCCAGGTCGGCGGTCGAGCACGTAGCCGAGGCTCTTCAGGATCGCGGCGAAATCCTCGCCGGCGCAGCCCGCGAGCGAGGTCATCGCCACCGTGACGACGAAGCCGTCATTGTCGGCGGCGCCCGCCGGCGGCTCGCCGGGCGTCGTACCGGGCCGGTACTGGATCGCCGGCCGGATCAGGTCCGCCAGCCGCTCCAGGATATCGACCCGGATGGCGCGATTGCCGCAGACGCGGAAGCCCGCGGCCCGGTAGAGGCCCTTGTCGATCTCCGCATCCACCGCGATCGAGGTCCGCCCGGACGCGGCGAGGCTCGGCAGTTCGTCGAGACCCTTCATGCCCGGCTCGCCATGCTTGAGCGCATAGAGCTGGCAGGCCAGGGCCCGCGGCGCGGGCTTCAGCAGGGCCGGGAGATAGAGATGATAGGCGCCGAAGCGCACGCCGTGCTGGCGCAGGGCGGCGCGAGCGGTCTGGTCGAGGCCCTTCACGTCATCCGCGACCCGCGTCCGGTCGAGGACGCCGAGCGCCTCGGCGAGCTGGAACGCGATGCCGCGCGCCACACCGGCCAGGTCCGGCGGGTTCTCCAGCACCATGAGCGGGCCCAGCAGCTTGCCGATCCGCGCCGCGATCCAGGCATGGGCGCGGTTCTCCACCTTGTCCCGGGCGGCGCCCGTGAGCTGCTCGTCGGCGAGCAGGCGGATGCGCGGCGACAGGGCCTTCTCGCCGGGAATGAGCTTGCCCAGGGCCTCGCCGTTCCAGCGCAGCGTGCCGTCCGTGGAGAGCACGAAGGCCTCGTCGCCGGCTTCCGCCACGCGGTCCGCGCGCTTCTCAATCTCGCCGGCGAGAGCCTTGGCGGCCGCCGCGCGAAGGGCCTTGTCCTCGGCGCTGTCGCCGCGGATATCGGGCGCGAACTGGAAGCCGTGAAGCGTGCCGACATGCTGGCCCGCGACGAGGACGTCGCCGGTCGCCTGAATTTCCGCCTCAAGCATTCCGTTCTCTCTGAGCCGCCGCATCAATACGCTCGTCCGGCGGTCCACGAAGCGCTGGGCGAGCCGTTCGTGGAGGGCGTCGGACAGATTGTCCTCTACCTGACGGGCGACGCCCTGCCAATGCTCGGGATCGGCCAGCCAATCGGTGCGGTTGGCCACGAAGGTCCAGGTCCGCACCTGCGCGATCCGGGCCGACAACGTGTCGATGTCGCCGTCGATCCGGTCCACATGGGCGATCTGCCGCGCGAACCAGTCCTCCGGGATGCGCCGGTCCTGCATCAGGAACCGGTACAGCGTCGCCACCAGGTCCGCATGGGCGGCGGGCGCCACCTTGCGGTAGTCGGGAACCTGCGCGACCTCCCAGAGACGCTCCACCGCCGTCAGCCCCCGCGCTAGCCGGCGGATGTCCTCGTCCTTGAGCGCCGCCTCCAGGGAGAGCTCGTCGTCGGCCAAAGGCGCGCGCGTCAGGCCGGGCTCGGCGGGCGTGCGCGCCAGGCTCACCTGCAGCGCGGCGACCGACGAGAAATCGAGGTCCGGATTGCGCCATTGCAGCATCCTGACCGGCTCGAAGGCATGGTCCTCCAGCCGCTCCACCAGCTCGGCGTCCAGCGGCGGGCACCGCCCGGTCGTGCCGAACGTGCCGTCGGTGAGGTAGCGCCCCGCCCGGCCGGCGATCTGGCCCATCTCGGCGGGCGTCAGGTGCCGGTATTTCAGGCCGTCGAACTTGCGGTCGGCCGCGAAGGCGACGTGCTCGACATCGAGGTTGAGCCCCATCCCGATCGCGTCGGTGGCGATGAGGTAATCGACGTCGCCGTTCTGGTAGAGCGCGACCTGGGCGTTGCGCGTGCGCGGCGACAGGGCGCCCAGCACCACGGCCGCCCCGCCCTTCTGCCGCCGCACCAGTTCCGCAATGGCATAGACCTCGTCGGCGGAGAAGGCGACGATGGCCGAGCGGCGCGGCAGGCGCGTGATCTTCTTCTCGCCCGCGAAAGTCAGCTTGGACAGGCGGGGCCGCGACACGACATGGGCGCCGGGCAGGAGTGCGTCCACCAGCGGCTTCATCGTGGAGGCGCCGATGACCAGGGTCTCGGCCGTGCCGCGCTGGTTGAGGAACCGGTCGGTGAAGACGTGGCCCCGGTCCATGTCCGCGGCGAGCTGGATCTCGTCGATGGCGACGAACTCCACCGAGACCTCCCGCGGCATCGCCTCCACGGTGGCGATCCAGTAGCGGGCGCCGGGCGGCTTGATCTTCTCCTCGCCGGTGACGAGCGCCACGGCGTCGGCGCCGACCCGGTCCACCACGCGGTTATAAACCTCGCGCGCGAGCAGCCGCAGCGGCAGGCCGATCATGCCGCTGGCATGGCCGAGCATGCGCTCGATGGCGAGATGGGTCTTGCCCGTATTGGTGGGCCCGAGCACCGCGGTGACGCCGCGGGCGCGGACCTGGGCAGGAAGGGAACGGCGGAACATGGCGGGTCCGGGCGGAGGGATCCCCGCTCTAGCATATCGGCGGAAGGCGCGAGGGCCTTATGCCGTCAATTGCCGAAGGAAGCCGGCTCGGGCGCCGGGTCGAGCTCGGGCGCCGCCGCTCCGTCCACCGAGAAGCGCGTGGCTTCCATCACGGTCGTGCCGATCATCGTGCGGATCGAGATGCGGTAGGGCATGAAGATGCGGGAATTGCCGACCGGCGCGAGCCAGGCCTCCAGGTCCCGGTTCTCCATCATGAACTTCACCGCCGGGCGCGTCGGCCGGTGGCCGGCGATCGGCACGTAGCGCGCCTTGCAGACGGCGACGTCGCCGGAATAGCCGGCGGCCTTCACCGTGCGGGTGCCGGAATAGGAAAGGACGAGGTTGAAGCGCGAGGCGCCGTCGAAGACCGGGATCGTGCGGTTGCAGACGGCCGGATCCTTCGGCCCGGCGCGGCCGGGCACCGGCATGAGCAGCGCGCCCATCGGGTCGAGGATGCCGCGCTTGTGGCTGTCCTTCACCGGCACGCGGTCCGGGCGCTCCTCCAGCGGCGGCACGATCTCGACCGCCTGCACGGCATTGCCCGCGACCGCCATGCGCACGGTGCGGCTGTCGTCGGAGGCCTGCGAGGTCACCGCGAAAGTGGAGGGCGAGACGCGCCCGCCGGCGAGCGTGCCGGTCGCGGTGGCGGAGCCCTTGCCGCCGGTCACGGCGCCGACGAGCCCGTTGAGCTTGGCCTGCATGGCGAGATCGTAGCGGTTCGCCTCGACCTTGGCCTGCAGGTTGGCGGTGCCGATGGAGAGGCCGATCAGGGAGATGGAATATTGCGCATCCACCGTGGCGGCCATGGCCGGGCCGGTGCATGCAAGAGCCGCGGCCGCTACGGCAGCGCGCACCCGCCATGTCCCTCGATCAGCGATCATCGCCAGCCGCTCCGCGATTCGGATTGTCCCCGCACTATAGCTGCGTTCGGAATCGGCCGATATCGTGGCGCGGCGAAGCGGCTCGCGCTTGCGTGAACGGGGTTTGGCCCGCGGCTCTAAGTCCTTGACGGGGACGGCCCGCCTCTCTATACGACCGCGACTTAATCCGAACACCTGCGGTGTCGGCGCCCGGCAAGTCGTGCCGGCTTGTCGTCGTTTCGCGGGCCAGAACAAGGACGTCGCAGATGGCGCGCCGTTGCGAACTCACCGGCAAGGCGGTCCAGTCGGGCCACCTCGTCAGCCACTCCAACCGCAAGACGAAGCGCAAGTTCCTGCCGAACCTGTGCAGCGTCACGCTGCAGTCCGACGCGCTCGGCCGCGCGGTGCGCCTGCGCATCGCCGCCTCCGCCCTGCGCTCGGTCGAGCATCGCGGCGGTCTCGACGCGTTCCTGGCCAAGGCCGCCGAAGGCGACCTGTCGCAGAACGCGCGCGTCCTGAAGCGCGAGATCGAGAAGAAGGCCGCCGCGAACTGATCGCGCGGACCTGATCTGTCGATGACGGGAAAGCGGCCTTCCGGGCCGCTTTTTTGTTGGCTGACGCAGACTGGCCCAGCAAGGAAAAGCAGGACGACGCCTCGTCCTTCGAGGCCGCCGCTGCGCGGCGTCACCTCAGGATGAGGCTTCTGCAAGCGCCACGACCTTTGCAACGGTCCTCATGCTGAGGTGCGAGCGAAGCGAGCCTCGAAGCACGTAGAGCGTCGACACGGCCGCCGATCCCTCCCATACATGGGAGGGTGGCGCGAAGCGCCGGGTGGGCCCACCCGTCCGGCGCTGGCGCGCCGTCCACCCTCCCCTAGCGGGGAGGGATCGCAGCGCGGGTGTCACAACCGGCCATGGTTGGATGGGGCAGGCCAGGCCGGCCAACCACTGTCACCCCAGCGCGAATTCCAGCAGGAGCGTGCGCTGGTAGAAGGCGAAATTGTCGTCCGAGACCAGCGTCAGCACGGTCGTGCCGTCGGCGGCGCGATGGACGCCGAGGCCCTCCATATTGTCGATCTCGTAGCCGAGATCGGCCTCTACCAGGACCTCGCCATCCAGGACGGCGCCCGGCCGGATCGCCGCGCCCGCGATCCGGCGGATCCGCATGCCGACCCGGAACGGCAACATCGCCAGGCGCTCCAGGACGAGGAGGTCGCCGCCCGGCAGGAACGCGGCGTCCGTTGCGGCAAAGCCGTCCCGGCGGCGTAGCGTGAAGAGGCCCGCCGAAGGGCCGGTCAGGATGAAGCCGGGAATGATCGCGGGATCGTCCCGGTCCTCCTCCGCGAAGCCGACAAGCGAGCCCGCCAGCGGGCCCTCACCCGCATGGGCGATCGCCTCCAGCCCGCGATTGGACCGCAGGCGCCGCAAGGCCGGAACGACCGACGGGGCCAGCGCGACCGGACGGGCCCGCGCGGCCGTGCCGGAGCGGCCGAAATCGCCTGACAGCACCTGGTGAACCCGTTCCACGGACAGGTACGCCGTCCCGCCGGCCATGGTCAGGCCTTCGGTGTCGTAGGCGCGGGTCTCCCGCAGCGGCCGCCCGGTGGCGGAGAGGACCGGTGCCAGGGCCGCGTCAGCGAGGCCGGCGAGCCGCCCGCCTTCATAGGTCGCGGTGGCGGTGAGCCAGGTCGCATCGTCGGAGAGCGCGACGATGGCGCTCCCGTCCCCCGGCCGGGCTATGGCCGAAAATCCGCCGAACCGCTTGTCGGGCGACGTCAGGACGAGGCCGGAACGGAAGGTGAGCGCGCCGAAGCGCCGCCGCTCGGGATTGCGCGGCTCGAAGGCGCGGATCGCTGTCGCATCGACACGGATCGCGGCCGAGCCCGCCTCGTCCCGCCCGCGCGGGCGGCCGACGGCGAAGGGAGCGGCGGCGACCGGTGCGGCGAGGGCGGCCAAGCCGATCAGCGCGCCGCGGCGCGTGATCCTCATGCCGCGCGGCGTCCCCGGCGGGACCCGGTGCCGCCATCCTCCTCGAAGAGCTCCGCGAGCTTCTCGGTCATGACGCCGCCGAGCTCTTCCGCATCCACGATGGTGACGGCGCGGCGGTAATAGCGCGTGACGTCGTGGCCGATGCCGATGGCGAGCAGTTCCACCGGCGAGCGCTGCTCGATCTCGGCGATCATGTGCCGCAGGTGCTTCTCCAGGTAATTGCCCGGATTGACCGAGAGCGTCGCATCGTCGACGGGCGCTCCGTCCGAGATCACCATCATGATGCGCCGCTGCTCGGGGCGCGCCATCAGCCGGCGATAGGCCCAGTCCAGCGCCTCGCCGTCGATGTTCTCCTTCAGCAGCCCCTCGCGCATCATCAGGCCGAGATTCTTGCGCGCGCGCCGCCAGGGCGCGTCGGCGGCCTTGTAGACGATGTGCCGCAGGTCGTTGAGCCGGCCGGGACTGGGCTGCTTGCCGGCCTGCAGCCAGGCTTCCCGCGACTGCCCGCCCTTCCACGCCTTGGTGGTGAAGCCGAGGATCTCGACCTTGACGCCGCAGCGCTCCAGCGTGCGGGCGAGGATGTCGGCGCAGGTGGCCGCCACGGTGATCGGTCGGCCGCGCATGGAGCCGGAATTGTCGATCAGCAGCGTCACCACCGTGTCGCGGAAATTGGTGTCCTTCTCCCGCTTGAACGAGAGCGGCTGGAACGGGTCCATGACGATGCGGGTGAGGCGCGCCGGATCAAGCGCGCCCTCCTCCAGGTCGAACTCCCAAGACCGGTTCTGCTGCGCCATCAGCCGACGCTGCAGCCGGTTGGCGAGGCGCGCCACGACGCCCTGCAGGTTGGCGAGCTGCTTGTCGAGATAGGCGCGCAGGCGCGTCAGTTCCTCGGCGTCGCAGAGCTCGTCGGCGGAGATCTCCTCGTCGAACTTCGTGGTGTAGGGCTTGTAGTCCGGGCCCGTCCGGTCGATGCCGCGCTGGGGCGGCGGGCGCCTCGCCTCGCCGGCATCCTCGGCCTGCGAATCGTCCGATTCCTCGGGCATCTCGCCGGTGGGCGCGTCGGCGGATTCCTCGGCGCCCTCCTCCATGTCCTCGCTGGCATCGTCGGAGACCTCGACCTCGGCCTGGTCGCCCTTGGATTGCTGCTCGCTCTCCCCGTCCTGCGGGTTCTCCGCCGGGCCGGGCTCGTCCTCGGCGTCGCTGTCGTCCTCGTTGTCGTCGGGATCGAACTGGCCCTCGTCGGCCATGTCCAGCGCGGCAAGAAGGTCGCGGACGCCGCGGGCGAAGGCGCGCTGGTCCTCGATGTCGCGCGCCAGCCGGTCGAGGTCGGCCCCGGCCTTGTCCTCCACGAAATCCCGCCACAGGTCGACCAGCCGGGCCGCCGACTTGGGCGGGCGCTCGCCCGTCAGCCGCTCGCGGACCATGAGCGCGACGGCGTCCTCCAGCGGCGCGTCCGCCCGGTCTGTAATGGCCTCGTATTTGGCGCCTCGGTGGTACCGGTCCTCGATCATCGCCGAGAGGTTGCGCTTGACCCCGCTCATGCGCCGGGCGCCGATCGCCTCCACGCGCGCCTGCTCCACCGCGTCGAACACGGCACGGGCGGCGAGGTTCTCCGGGCCCATCTTCCGGTGCACGGCGCTGTCGTGGCACGCCAGCCGCAGCGCCATGGAATCGGCCTGGCCGCGCAGGATGGCAATGTCGTTCGGCGTCAGCTTGCGCGGCGGCTCCGGCAGCCGCGCCTTGTCCGGCAGCAAGGCCGGCCGGTCCGCCGCGAAGGCGACGTCGAGGTCGGGCTTGCGCGCGATCGCCCGCAACGCGCCCGCCACCGCCCGCTTCAGCGGCTCGGCGGGCGCTTCCTTGGGGCTCGCGGGCTTGCGGTTGGAGATGGACACGCGGCCTCCGGCGTCCGGGCTTAGCTCATCACCACGTTGACGGCGCTTTCCGGCAGCTCCTTGCCGAAGCAGCGCTGGTAGAACTCGGCGACCAGGGTCCGCTCCAGCTCGTCGCACTTGTTCAGGAAGGTGATCCGGAACGCGAAGCCGATATCGCCGAAGATCTCGGCATTCTCGGCCCAGGTGATGACGGTGCGCGGGCTCATGACGGTCGACAGGTCGCCGTTCATGAAGGCGTTGCGGGTCAGGTCCGCGACGCGGACCATCTTGCTCACCGTGTCGCGGCCGCCTTCCTTCGTCTGGAAGTGGCGGGCCTTCGCGAAGACGATGTCCACCTCCTTGTCATGCGGCAGGTAGTTCAGCGTCGTCACGATCGACCAGCGGTCCATCTGGCCCTGGTTGATCTGCTGGGTGCCGTGATAGAGGCCCGACGTGTCGCCGAGGCCCACCGTATTGGCCGTGGCGAAGAGCCGGAAGGCCGGATGCGGCCGGATCACGCGCTTCTGGTCGAGCAGCGTCAGCTTGCCGGACTGCTCCAGGATGCGCTGGATCACGAACATCACGTCCGGCCGGCCGGCGTCGTACTCGTCGAAGCACAGGGCGACGTTGTTCTGCAGCGCCCAGGGCAGGATGCCGTCCTGGAACTCGGTGACCTGCTTGCCCTCCTTCAGCACGATCGCGTCCTTGCCGACGAGGTCTATGCGGGAGACGTGGCTGTCCAGGTTCACGCGCACGCAGGGCCAGTTCAGCCGCGCCGCCACCTGCTCGATATGGGTCGATTTGCCGGTGCCGTGATAGCCCGTGATCATCACGCGGCGGTTGAAGGCGAAGCCCGCGAGGATCGCGAGCGTCGTCTCCCGGTCGAACAGGTAGTCCGGATCGAGGTCGGGGACGTGGGGATCGGTCTCCGAATAGGCGGGCACCTCGAGATCGGTGTCGATCCCGAAGACCTGCCGGGCCGAGACCTTCAGGTCGGGAAGGCCGGCGGCCATGTCTTTCGTCGCGAGCATCGGGGCCTCTTGCGACGGCGCGCGGCGGCGTGCCGTCCTTACCATTTGCAAACGCTGCGGGCTGCAATCGTTCCGTCTTACAGAGGCGAAGGAGGCGAGGCAATTTGTCTGCGCGCAGACCTGCCCCGCGCCGTTTCGCCGCGCAGGTCCAGGTCTCAGACGAACTTGGCCGTTTTCAGCGTGCCATAGGCCCGGATGATCTCCTGGAGCCGCGCCTCGAAGCTGCGGTCGCCGCCATTGGCGTCAGGATGGAAACGCTTCACCAGCGTCTTGTAGGTCGTCTTGATCTTCTCCGGCTCCGCGTTCTCCTCGAGCCCGAGCGTCTCGAAGGCGGCCTTGACCCGCGGCGGCAGGTGGCGGCGCGGCGCCTCGGCGCGGCGGGCCGGGCGGGCCATGCGGTCGAACAGGCCGAACGGATCGACATAGGCCGGGTCGGCGCCCTCTTCCGGCTCGCCGGCGGCACCGGTGCGCGCGCGGCCCGAGGCATTGACGCCCATGGACCAGGTCGGCCGGTGACCGATCACCGCGTCCTTCTGGTAGGCGGCGACCTCCTCGTCGTTCATGCCGGCGAAGTAATTGTACGAGGCGTTGTATTCCCGCACATGGTCCAGGCAGAACTGGAGGTAGCGCCCCTCGTTGCCGCGGCCCATCGGCGCGCGGAACGGCCCCGGCAGGGCGCAGCCCGGATGCTGGCACCGCGGCTGCACCTCGTCCTCGCGCGGCTCCTCCGCCTGAGGCTTGATGCGGATGCGGTCGAAGAGGCGCGAGTTGTAGTTCATCGCATCCTGATTATGTGGTGATGGCCCGTCCATGCAACGCCCCGATGACGTCATGCCTCACGACGACACGATCAAATCCCTGATCGAGCACCGCCTGACCGAGACCTTCGCGCCGCAGGCGCTGCAGGTGATCGACGAATCGCACCACCATCATGGCCATGCCGGATGGCGGGAGGGTGGCGAGACGCATTTCCGCGTCCGCATCGCGGCCGAGGCCTTCCGCGGCCTGACGCGGGTGGACATGCACCGGCGCATCAACGGCGCGCTGAAAGAGGCTTTCGACCGGGGGCTTCACGCCCTCGCCATCGAGGCGAAGGCGCCGTAGGGCCGCCCGGTTCACGCTTCCAGCAGGCGCCGGGCGATGACCTGCGCCTGGATTTCCGCCGCGCCCTCGAAGATCGAGAGGATGCGCGCGTCGCACAGCACGCGGCTGATCGCGTATTCCAGCGCGAAGCCGTTGCCGCCATGGATCTGGAGCGCGTTGTCGGCGGCCGCCCAGGCGGCGCGCGCCGCCAGCAGCTTGGCCATGCCGGCCTCCATGTCGCAGCGCCGCCCCTCGTCCTTGGCGCGGCCGGCGAAATAGGTGAGCTGGCGCGCCATATGGAGTTCGGCCGCCATCAGGGCGATCTTGTCCGACACGCGCGGATAGGCGATCAGCGGCTTGCCGAACTGCACGCGCTCCTGCGCATATCGCAGGGCGAGGTCCAAGGCCGACTGGGCGACGCCCACCGCCCGCGCCGCCGTCTGGATCCGCGCCGCCTCGAAGGTCTGCATCAGCTGGTAGAAGCCCTGCCCCTCGACGCCGCCGAGCAGGTTGGCGGCCGGCACGGCGAAACCGTCGAAGGACAGTTCGTATTCCTTCATGCCGCGATAGCCGAGCACCTCGATCTCGCCGCCGGTCAGGCCCTCCACCGGGAACGGATCGGCGTCGGTGCCGCGCGGCTTCTCCGCCAGGAGGATCGACAGGCCCTTGTGGCCGGGCTCCGCCGGATTGGTCCTGACCAGCATGGTCATGAGGTCGGCCCGGACCGGATGGGTGATCCAGGTCTTGTTGCCTGAGACGCGGTAGGCCTCGCCCTCGCGCACCGCGCGGGTCTTGAGCGAGGCGAGGTCCGATCCCGTGTTCGGCTCGGTGAAGACCGCGGTCGGCAGGATCTCGCCCGAGGCGATGGCCGGCAGGTACCGCGCCTTCTGCTCGTCCGTGCCGCCGCACAGGATGAGCTCGGCGGCGATCTCGGACCGCGTCCCGAGAGAGCCGACCCCGATATAGGCCCGCGACAGTTCCTCGGAGACGACGCACATCGAGACCTTGGACAGGCCGAGCCCGCCATATTCTTCCGGGATCGTCAGCCCGAAGACGCCGAGCTCGGCCATCTTCGCGATGACCTCCAGCGGGATGTAGGCGTTGTTCCGGTGCCAGTCATGGGCATGTGGCGCCACCTCGGCCGCTGCGAATCTCGCCATCTCGCCGCGGATCGCCTCCAGCGTCTCGTCGAGGCCGCTATCGCCGACGATCTCGCCGGGCCGCTCGGCGATGCGGGCCGCAAGGCGCGCCCGGGTCGCCGCGTCGTTGCCGGCGATGAGGGCCTCCACCGAGGCGGTGCGCGCCTCGTCGATCTCGTCGTCCGTGAGGCCGAGCTCGGGCAGGCGCACGAACTCGCTCTGGCTCATGGGGATGCCGCCGAAGACCTGGGCGAGGTAGTCGCCGGCCCCGACGCGGGCCAGGAGGTCCTCGGTCTCGCCGAACCGGCCCTCGCCCGCCAGCCGATCGCCATAGGCGGCGAGCTCGGCGAGCGCATTGGCATAGGTCGCGAGCCAGGCGAGGCCGTGGGCGGCATGCTGCTCGCGCTCCAGCGCCTCCGCCGAGACCCGCCCGCCGGACGAGACGCGGGACGCCAGGTGATCGCGGGCCCGGGCGACGAGGCCGGCCACGGCTTCAGCAGCGGCTGCGAGGTCCGCGGGCAGGGCGGCGCGCGGCGCGGACGATGTCTCGGCCTTCCTGAGGGTCGCTGTCATGGTCGTCCTCCGGCTGTTGTGCGACGCAGCATAGCAAGCGTCGCCCCGCCGCCAACCGCGCCTTTCGCTCAACAGCCGAAAGGCGGACAGGTTCAGGACCGGTTGGCGAGCGCGACGCCGAGCGCCGTGACGCCCATCCCCGCGACCTGCAGCAGGGTCAGCGTCTCGCCGAAGAAGAGATAGGCCATGAGGGCCGCCGTCGGCGGCACGAGATAGACCAGCGTCGCCGCCTTTGACACCGCGCCGCGCCGGATCAGCAGAAGCAGGAGCGCGATGGCGCCGATCGAAAGCGCCAGGACGGACCAGGCCATGGTCAGGACCAGCGTGGTGTTCCAGTCCACCCGCATCTCCTCCAGCAGGAAGGCGGCGGGCAGGGTCACGGCGAAGGCGCCGGCATATTGCAGGACGGTGACCGTCCGCAGGTCAGCGGCCTGGATGTAGCGCTTCTGGTAGAAGGTCGACGCCGTCACCGAGACCATCGCGATGACGTTGACCGCGAGCGGCGCGGCAAGGCCGCTGGCGAACAGCCCCATGGCGAGCTTGGGCGCCAGCACCATGAGGATGCCGCCGAAGCCGAGCGCGATGCCGAGCCATTGGCGCGGGAAGATCCGCTCGCCCACGATGGCGGGAGCGAGCAGCGCGGTCAGGATCGGCTGGAGCGCCGCGATCAGGGCCGAGATGCCGGCGGGCAGGCCATGGGCGATGGCCCACCATACGCCGCCCAGATAGATGCCGTGCAGGAGCACGCCGGACAGGAGGCCGTGGGCGATGCTGGACCGGGTCGTCGGCCAGCGCGCCCCGGACAGGACCGCGAAGCCCGCGATGACGATCCCCGCCAGCACGTAGCGCAGCGACAGGAAGGTCAGCGGGTCGGCGTGCGGCGCGGCGAAGCGCGCCACGATCCAGCCCGTGGACCAGATCAGCACGAAGACCACCGGCATGAGCCGGAGAAGGGCGGGATTGTCGGTGGGCATGGGGCGATCCGAAAGCGTGTCCGGGCATAGCCGAACCGCGGGCCGAGCGAAATGCGCCTCGCTCCCAGCCGGTATGGGCATCGGCGGCGAGGGCACGCCAGCCGCGTGTCCTGCTGCCGCTGCGCTGCCTTGATCCGGCCATCAAGCGGCCTTACGCGGCCCTGATGGACGCCCGATCCCTGCCTTGCGCCGCAGCTCTGCTCGTGGCCGCCGCTCTCGCCTCCCCGGCTTTCGCCATGGGCGTGTCGACGCCGGTGCCGCCGCCCCGTCCGTTCGACCTGCCCGCGAGCCGCGTCGAACTCCCCGTCGCCCCCGCGCCGGTCGCGGTCGCGGCGGTCGCGCCTCCGGCGGCGCAGCCTTCGGTGCCGGGACAGGCGCCCGCCGCCGCCCCCGTCATCGCCGCCGGGCCGGAGCATATGCGGGCGCTCATCGCGTCCCATGCCCGCGCCAACGACGTGCCGGAGCTCCTGGTGCACCGCGTGATCCAGCGCGAGAGCCGATACAACCCCCGTGCCGTGGGCAGCGGCGGCGCGCTCGGGCTGATGCAGATCAAGCTCGCGACCGCCCGGCGCCTCGGCTACAAGGGCGACGCGGAAGGCCTGCTCGATGCCGACCAGAACATGCGCTACGCGGTGAAGTACCTCGCGGGCGCCTACAGGGTCGCCGACCGCAACCATGACCGCGCCGTCGCCTATTACGCGGCCGGCTACTATTATCAGGCCAAGGCCAAGCGCATGCTCTGGGTCTACGACCCGGTGAACGTGGCGGCGCGCTAGGAGCGCCGGAGCTTGCGCGCCGGCGGCGGCTGGCCGACAGTCGGGCTCCGCGGCCGATCCGGCGCCGCCTGGAACGCGTATCCATCCGCATGGCGGCCCCAGACAACTCGGTCACGGCCCGGACGGGCCGGTTCCTGAAGGCGCTCGGCGCCGCGCTCAACGGCTTCCTCATCCATGACGGCTGGGCCATCGCGAGCCATATCGCGCTCTCGGTCCTGATGTCGCTGTTCCCCTTCCTCATCGTCGTGACCGCACTCGCGGGCTTTGCCGGCTCGACCAACCTCGCCGACGAGGTGGCGACGCTTCTCCTGGAGGCGTGGCCGGCGGAGGTGGCGAACCCGATTTCCCGCGAGATCGGCACCGTGCTCACCGTGCGCCGCACCGACGCGCTCACCGTCGGCGCGATCTTCGCGCTCTACTTCGCCTCCAGCGGCGTCGAGGCGCTGCGGATCGGGCTCAACCGCGCCTACGAGGTCGTGGACTGGCGCTCCTGGTGGCTGCTGCGGCTGGAATCCATCGCCTATGTCGTCATCGGCGCGGGCGTCCTGCTGGTCTTCGCCGTGCTGATCGTGCTGGGGCCGCTCGCCTGGCGCACCGCGATCCGCTGGGTGCCGGCGGCGGCGCCCTTCGAGCTCACGGTCGGCATCCTGCGGCTGGCGACGACGACGATCATCATCGTCGCAGCCCTCACCCTGGCGCACAAGTTCCTGCCGGCGGGGCGTCGCCGATGGCGGGCGATCTGGCCCGGCATCGTGTTCACGCTGTTCTTCTGGCTGGTGGGCGGCGTCGCCTTCGGCCGCTATCTCGACAGCTTCGCCGACGCCTATGTCTCCACCTATGCCGGTCTGGCGGCGGCGATGATCGCGCTTATCTTCCTCTACACGCTCTCCGCCATCTTCCTGGTCGGCGGCGAGCTCAACGCGGCCCTGGCCCAGGCCAGGGGCGAGACCCCGAACGAGAGGACGACATCATGAAGCGCAGCGCGAGCGCCGTCTGGAACGGCTCCGGCAAGGAAGGCACCGGTTCGCTCACCACCGAGAGCGGGACGCTTTCCGGCACGCCCTATTCCTTCAAGAAGCGCTTCGGCGACGAGAAGGGGACCAACCCCGAGGAGCTGATCGCTGTTGCCCATGCGGGCTGCTTCTCCATGGCGCTGGCCTTCGCGCTGTCCGGCGCCGGTCATGAGCCCTCGAGCATCGAGACCAAGGCGGACCTGTCCATGGAACAGCAGGGCGGCGGCTTCACGATCACCGCCGTCCACCTGACGACGAAGGTCTCCGCCCCCGGCCTCGACGAGGCCAAGTTCCAGGAGATCGCCAAGGGCGCCAAGGAGAATTGCCCGGTCTCCAAGGTGCTCAACGCGACCATCACGATGGACGCGACGCTCGGCTGATTGCGGCCGGAACGAACGGCGGCGTCAGCCGCCGTTCACCGCCTCCAGCACGTCCTCGAAGCTGCGCAGGCCCGGCCGCGGGCTGTTGACGAGGACCGCCATGTTCCCCGGCGCGTGCTGGTTCTTCCACATCTTCATGTGGGCGAGCGGGATCTCCTCCCAGGTGAAGACCTCGGACATGCAGGGGTCGATCCGCCGGTCGATGACGAACTGGTTCGCCGCCGCCGCCTGCTTGAGATGGGCGAAATGCGAGCCCTGGATCCGCTTCTGGCGCATCCAGACATAGCGGGCGTCGAAGGTGATGTTGAAGCCGGACGTGCCGGCGCAGAACACGACCATGCCGCCGCGCTTCACCACGAGGGCCGAGACCGGGAAGGTCGCCTCGCCCGGATGCTCGAAGACGATGTCGACGTCCTTCTTGCCGGTGATCTCCCAGATCGCCTTGCCGAATTTGCGCGCTTCCCTGACCCAGGCATCGTATTCGGGGCTGTTGACCGTGGGCATCTGGCCCCAGCAATTGAAATCCTTGCGGTTGATCACGCCCTTGGCGCCGAGCGAGAGCACGTAGTCGCGCTTGGATTCGTCCGAGATGACGCCGATCGCGTTGGCGCCGGATGCCGCGCAGAGCTGCACGCCGAACACGCCGAGGCCGCCCGAGGCGCCCCAGACCAGCACGTTGTCGCCCGGCTTCAGCGTGTGCGGCGCGTGGCCGAACAGCATCCGGTAGGCGGTGGCGAGGGTCAGCGTGTAGCAGGCCGCCTCCTCCCAGGTCAGGTGCGGCGGCTTCTCCATGAGCTGGCGCGACTGCACCCGGCAATATTGCGCGAAGGAGCCGTCCGGCGTCTCGTAGCCCCAGATGCGCTGGGTCGGCGAGAACATCGGGTCGCCGCCATTGCATTCCTCGTCGTCGCCGTCGTCCTGGTTGCAATGGACGACGACCGCATCGCCGACCTTCCAGCGCTTCACCTTCTTGCCCACGGCCCAGACGATGCCCGACGCGTCGGACCCTGCGATATGCAGGTCCGCCTTGTGCACGTCGAAGGGCGAGATCGGCTGGCCGAGGCCCGCCCAGATGCCGTTGTAATTCACGCCTGCCGCCATGACGAAGACGAGGACCTCGTCGTCGCCGATGGCCCACATGGGCACGTCCTCCAGCTGCATCGACTGGTCGGGCGGGCCGTGCCGGTCGCGGCGGATGGCCCAGGCCTTCATCGTCTCAGGCACCTCGCCCAGAGGCGGGATGCGGCCGAGCCCTTCGCGGGGCACGAGCTTCAGGGCGGCACTGCGTTGCGGTCGGGCGCTCATCGTGGATCTCCCTGTGCGGTCGGGCTCCACTATCCCGCGTGATTGTGCACTGCGCAAATTCGCCGAAGGGAGCACGGCCAAGGTCTAAGGCTGCGGTTGGAACCCGCCTGTGGCGCCGCACGTTCCGTGCCGTTACGCTGCTGCAATGCAGCACGACCGGGCGGAGGACGTCGCCGTGACAGACACGACATCCGGACGCGAACGCGACCGTCCCTGGATCTTCCGCACCTATGCGGGCCATTCCACCGCCGAGGCATCCAACGCGCTCTATCGCCAGAACCTGGCCAAGGGCCAGACCGGCCTGTCCATCGCCTTCGACCTGCCGACCCAGACCGGCTACGACCCGGACCATGTCCTGGCGCGGGGCGAGGTCGGCAAGGTCGGCGTCTCCATCGCCCATCTTGGCGACATGCGCGCCCTGTTCCGGGACATCCCCCTGGAGCGGATGAACACGTCGATGACGATCAACGCCACGGCCCCCTGGCTTCTGGCGCTCTATGTCGCCGCCGCCGAGGAACAGGGCGCGGACCGGCGCGTCCTGCAGGGCACGACCCAGAACGACATCATCAAGGAGTACCTGTCCCGAGGGACCTATGTGTTCCCGCCCGGGCCGTCGCTGCGCCTGACGACCGACGTCATCCTGTTCACCACGCGGGAAATCCCCAAGTGGAACCCGATGAACGTGTGCTCCTACCACCTGCAGGAGGCGGGGGCGACGCCGGTCCAGGAACTGGCCTACGCCCTCTCCACCGCCGTCGCGATCCTCGACGGCGTGAAGGCGGCGGGCGTCGACGAGGAGACCTTCGCCGACGTCGTCGGCCGCATCTCCTTCTTCGTGAATGCGGGGATGCGGTTCATCACCGAGATCTGCAAGCTGCGCGCCTTCGGCGAATTGTGGGACGAGATCACCCGCGACCGCTACGGCATCGCCGATCCGGGAAAGCGGCTCTTCCGCTACGGCGTGCAGGTGAACTCGCTCGGCCTCACCGAGCCGCAGCCCGAGAACAACGTCCACCGCATCCTCATCGAGATGCTGGCCGTGACGCTCTCCCGGAAGGCCCGCGCCCGCGCCGTCCAGCTGCCCGCCTGGAACGAGGCGCTCGGCCTGCCCCGCGCCTGGGACCAGCAATGGTCGCTGCGCATGCAGCAGATCATGGCCTTCGAGACGGACCTGCTCGACTACGAGGACATTTTCGACGGCAGCCACGTCATCGCCGCCAAGGTCGCCGAACTGAAGGCGGCGGCGCTGGAGGAGATGGCGCGGATCGAGGCTTTGGGCGGCGCTGTGGCCGCGGTGGAGACCGGCGCCATGAAGGAGGCGCTGGTCGCCTCCAACGCGGCCCGCATCGCGGCCATCGAGGCGGGCGGGCAGACGGTGGTGGGCGTCAACCGCTTCACCGAGACCGAGGCCTCGCCCCTCACCGCGGGCGAGGGCGCGGTGCTGACCGTGCCGGAAACGGTGGAGATGGACGCGGTCGCGCGCATCCGGTCCTGGCGCGATGCGCGGGACAGCGAGGCCGCGACCCGCGCGCTGGAGGCGCTGGAGGAGGCCGCACGCCAGGGCACGAGCATCATGCCGGCCTCCATCGCCTGCGCGAAGGCGGGCGTCACGACCGGCGAATGGGGCGGTGTCCTGCGCGCCGTGTTCGGCGAATACCGCGCGCCGACCGGCGTCGCCGCCCAGAGCCGCGGCGCGGTCGCGCCGGACATTCGCCTCATGGTGGAGGAACTGGCCGGCGATCTCGGCCGCGCGCCGCGCCTCGTCGTCGGCAAGCCGGGCCTCGACGGCCATTCCAACGGGGCCGAGCAGATCGCCCTGCGGGCCGGCGATGCCGGTTTCGACGTCACCTATGACGGCATCCGCCGCACGCCGGACGAGATCGTCTCGCGGGCGCTGGAGACGGGGGCGGACGTGATCGGCCTGTCGATCCTGTCGGGCTCCCATGTGCCGCTGGTCCGCGAGGTCGTGTCGAAGCTGCGCATGGCCGGGCGCGACGACATTCCGGTCGTGGTCGGCGGGATCATCCCGGAGGAGGATGCCCTCGTCCTGTCCAATATCGGCGTGCGGGCGGTCTACACGCCCAAGGATTATCGGCTGGACGCCATCGTCGCCGACATTGTGCGCGTGACGCGGGCCAGCCTGCCGCCGGCGGGATCCGGGCGGCGCGCCGCCGGCTGATCCAGAATAAAAAAAGACCGGGTCCACGAAGGGCCCGGTCTAAAGATGGGGCGGACCAGCGCTCAGGCGCCGGTACGTCCAGAGGGGAACGGCCAAAAACGGGCTCTACGCCGGGAGGGGAGCGGAGCCCGCCAAATCAGCCAAGACGGATATGAGACGCGGCAGGCCTCTTCGCAACGCAACATGGCTCATGCCAGCCTTGCGCCTAACGCATGGGCACGTCATGCGCGTTTCGCAGGCACGTGCCGTCAGTAGGTCCAGCGCTGCGCCTTGTTGACCAGAAAGTCCCGGAAAACCTGGACGCGGGCCATGGACCGCATCTCCTCGGGATAGACGAGGTAGCTGTCCAGCGAGGGCATCTCCATGTCGGTGAGGATGCGCTGGACCTTCATTTCGGGCTCGACGAGGTAATCGGGCAACACCGCGATGCCCGCGCCCTTCTCCACGGCCTTCTTCAGCGCCGTGATGTTGTTGACGATGAGATGGTAGCCGCGCGGATCGCGCAATTCCCGCCCCGCATGGGCGAGCCAGTGCACGGCGAGCAGATAGGACGGCTGGTCGCCGCCGAAGGACAGGAGACGGTGGTCGTCCAGCTGCTCGACCGTCTTCGGCTCGCCGAAGCGCTTGATGTAGTCGTCGGACGCATAGATGTGGAAATGCACGGTGAAGAGCCGCCGCTGCACCAGGTCAGCCTGGACCGGCTGGCGCAGGCGCAGCGCCACGTCCGCCTCGCGCATCGACAGGTCCAGCTCCTCGTTGGTCAGGATGAGCTCGACGCGGATGTCCGGATAGAGATCCATGAACTCCGACAGGCGCGGCGTCAGCCAGTGCGAGCCGAGGCCCACCGTCGTGGTGACGCGCAGGTCGCCGGACGGGCGCTCGCGGGTGTCGGCGAGGCGGGCCCGCGTCGTCTCCAGCCGCATCGTCATGTCCCGCGCGGCGCGGAACAGGAGGTCGCCCTGCTCGGTGAGGATGAGGCCGCGCGCATGGCGATGGAAGAGCGGGGCCTTCAGCTCCCGCTCCAGGGCGCTGACCTGGCGGCTGACCGCCGACTGGCTGAGGCCGAGATCGTCGCCGGCCTTGGTGAAGCTTCCCGCCTCCGCAACCTTGAAGAAGATGCGGATCTTGTCCCAGTCGAGCACGCCGTCCCCCGGCGGCCTTTGCGGCCGCGTTGTTGTCTATGTCGCCGTCATTCGGCCGCTTCCCGCACGCTCTCGTGCAGGGCGAGATATTTCTCCGCTTCCAGCGCCGCCATGCAACCCATTCCTGCGGCGGTGACCGCCTGGCGATAGGTTTCGTCGGTGACGTCGCCCGCCGCGAACACGCCGGGCACGGAGGTCGCGGTGGAATCGGGCGCCGTCCAGATGTAGCCGGACGGCTTCATCTCCAGCTGCTCCAGGAAGAGCTCGGTCGCCGGCTTGTGGCCGATGGCGACGAAGACGCCGTCGGTCTGGACCTCGCTCAGCGCGCCGGTCTTGACGTTCTTCAGCCGCACATGGGTGACGCCGAGCGGATCGCTCTTGCCGCAGATTTCCTCCACCGCGCTGTCCCAGACGATCCGGACCTTCGGGTGCTTGAACAGCCGGTCCTGCAGGATGCGCTCTGCCCGCAGGCTGTCGCGCCGGTGGACCAAGGTCACCGACTTTGCCAGTCCCGCGAGATACAAAGCCTCCTCCACGGCGGTGTTGCCGCCGCCGACCACGACCACGTCCTTGTTGCGGAAGAAGAACCCATCGCAGGTGGCGCAGGCCGAGACGCCGAAACCCTGGAACGCCTGCTCGGACGGCAGGCCGAGCCAGCGCGCCTGCGCGCCGGTCGCGATGATCAGCGTGTCGCAGGAATAGGTCGCGCCGCCGTCGCCCGTCAGGCGGAAGGGCCGCGCCGCGAGGTCCGCCTTGACGATGTGGTCGGTGACGAGCCGCGTGCCCACATGCTCCGCCTGGGCGCGCATCTGGTCCATGAGCCAGGGGCCCTGGATCACGTCGGCGAACCCGGGATAATTCTCCACGTCCGTCGTGATCGTCAGCTGGCCGCCCATCTGCAGGCCGGAGATCAGGATCGGCTCCAGCATGGCCCGGGCCGCGTAGATCGCGGCGGTGTAGCCGGCGGGACCAGACCCGATGATGATGACCTTGGCGTGGGTATGAGCCATGACGGGATTCCAAACCGCTGCGGCGGCGTCTGCTTCAGGGCCCGCGCGGGGCGCGGGCGAGGATGGCGTCGGCGATGACGCGGGTGGAATTTAGGGGTTCGTAGGGCTCTCCTTCAAGGGAGCCGGTGAAGGCGTGCACAAGTCCTTCCCGGCGCAGCGCGTCCAGGAAGGCCCTGATCTTGGCGTGTCCGCCGCTCGGCTCGAACACCAGGATGGGCCGTCCCGTCGCCGCCGCCTCCCCCACCATGTTCACCGAATCCGCCGTGACGACGACGGCGTCGGCGAGCGCGAGGAGGCTGGCATAGGGGTTCGGCCCCGTCCCGTCCCACAGGAAGCCGCCATGGCGGGCGAACAGGTCCCGCATCGCGGCAGCCAGCGCCGGCGGCGTGCGCCGCGAGAGCGTTCCCATCAGCGAGAGCCCCGAAGCCGCGAGCCGCTCCAGCGCCTCGGCGAACCGCATCCTATCGGCATCGGTGAAGCGGTGGTGGCGGCTGTCCCCGCCGACCAGCACCGCAGCGCGCGGCGCGGTCAGGTTCGCAAGCCGCGTATCGGGCGCGGCGCGGGCCGATTCCAGGCGCTCGGGGCTCATGCGATGCGGCGAGGTCACCGTCACGACGACGTTCTCACCGCGCAGCCGGTCATGGGCGGGGACCCAGATGAGGTCCGCCGTGCCGGACCCGGTGCGCGGATCCTTCAGGAAGACCGTGAAGGTGCGCCCCCCCGAAAGTCGCTTCACCGCCCGCAGATAGGGCACGGCCCGGCGGCCCGAGGCGACGACGAGGTCCGGCCAGGGTGGCGCGATGGGGCTGCCCGGGCGCGACGCCGCCTCGCGCGGGTCGATCCCGCCCCAGGGCATGATCCAGGCGAAGGGTGGCCGCGGCATGACACGGCGGATGTCCGGCACCAGCCCGAGCGCCTCGATGACCGCGATGCATTGCCCCTCGTCGCCGGCCTTGCCGTCGCTCAGCGCCCACGCGGTCGCCGGCCAGGGCGTCGCTGCCGGCGGTTGCGGCTTCGGCCTATCGGTCAAGGTCGCGCGCCCTCCGGCCGCCTTGCGCCGTTCCGGCGCGGGCATTACTCAAGTCGTTGACGTTTAGCCCAAAGCCGCCGGCGCCGCTAATGCGCAATGCCGCCTGCGAAGCCGGCCGAAGGGAGCTCCCCGCCTTGTCACCGCGCCTCGATGCCACCGACTGGACCATCCTGCGCGAGATCCAGGCCGACGGCCGGATCACCAACGTGGAGCTGGCGCGGCGGGCCGGCATCTCCGCGCCGCCCTGCCTGCGTCGCCTGCGCGCGCTCGAGGATGACGGCTTCATCAAGGGCTACCGGGCGGTCCTGGACGAGCGCAAGCTGGGCTACGCCGCCGTCTGCTTCGCCATGGTCAACCTGTCGAGCCAGGCCGAGCGCGACCTGGAGGCCTTCGAAGCGCGGGTGCGGGCGATGCCGGCGGTGCGCGAATGCTGGACGCTCTCCGGCGACATCGACTTCATGCTCAAATGCGTCACGCCGGACCTCGCCGCCTTCCAGGCCTTCGTCGCGGACCTGACCCAGCTGCCCCATGTGCGCAACGTGCGCACCGCACTGGCGCTCGAGCGGATCAAGGACGAGCCGATCGCCCCGATCGGCGACGGGCCGGCGCGCTGAACGGCCATGGAAGGCCTGACCCTCATCGACGCGGCGATCCTCGCCGCTTCCGGGCTTCTGGCGGGTGCCGTCAACGCGGTCGCCGGCGGCGGCACGTTCTTCACGTTCTCGGCCCTGGTCGCCACCGGCCTGCCGCCCGTCGTCGCCAATGCGACGAGCGCGGTCGCTGTCACGCCGGGCAACCTCGCCAGCACCTACGCCTATCGCCGCGAGATCGCCGACAATCTGGGGCGGTTCCGGGCGCTCGCCATCGTAAGCCTCCTGGGCGGGCTCATCGGCGCGTTCATCTTGACGCGGATCGACAACGCCTCCTTCCGCGTGCTCGTGCCGTGGCTGCTGCTGGTGGCGACGCTGCTCTTCGCGTTCAGCCCGCTCATCGTGCGCGCGGCGGCGGGCCTGCGCGGCGGCGAGACGGGCGAGCCGTCCGCCGTCATGTGGGCGATCGGCCTCCTGATCCAGTTCGTCACCGCCATCTATGGCGGCTTCTTCGGCGCGGGCATGGGCATCGTCATGCTGGCGGCCATGGCGATCACCGAGGGGGACGATTACCACCGGATCAACGCCGCCAAGAACCTGTGCTCGACCCTGCTGCAGGGCGTCGCCATCGTCCTGTTCATCTGGGCGGGCCTGGTCCGCTGGCCGCAGACGCTGATCGTCGGTGTCGCCGCCATCGCGGGCGGCTATTTCGGCGTCGGCCTCGGCCGCAAGGTCCCGCCGCGCGTGATGCGGGGCTTCATCGTCACTGTCGGGCTGGGCCTCGCCGCCTATTTCTTCGTGCGGGGCTGAGCGAAGCCGCGAGGGAGGCACGACCATGATCCACAAGGCCGAACGCACGCAGCTCGTCCACCGCATGGGTCCTTTCGTCATCCGCCGCAATCATCCGGGGCGGGCGGCGCCCGGCCACAACGACCACGGTTTCGGGCCGCTTGCGGCGATGGACGATGCCACCCTCGATCCCGGCACGCATATCCGCCTCCACGAGCACCGCAACGAGGAGATCGTCTCCTACATCGTGAAGGGCGTGATGCGGCACCGGGACACGGCCGGCTACGAGCTGGACCTGACACCCGCCACGCTGATGGTGATGAACGCGGGCGCCAGCTTCTGGCACGAGGAGCGCACGCTCCACGACGACGAGCCGACCCGCGTGCTCCAGATCTTCGTGCGGCCTCACGCGCTCGACCTGGAAGCCGGCCTCCAGTTCCGCGAGCTGGAGGCGCCCGAACCGGGGCGCTGGCGCCAGATCTTCGGCCCGGACGGATCGGGCGCGCCGTCCATTGTGCGCAACCGGATCGCGCTCCACGACATCGTCCTGCCCGCGGGCGCCGATGCGGCGCTGCCGGTCATGGAGGACTGGGACACGTATTTCTATGTCTTCGACGGTGCGGTGGAAGCCGGCGGCCTCGCCTTCGGCGACGGCGAGGGCGGGCTCGTCGTCGACGAGCCGGCCCTTCGGCTGACGGCCCCGGACGGCGCGCGCCTTGTCGCGTTCCAGATCGACCGGAACGCGACCGTGACCCGCGAGGGCACGATCGGCCGCTAGGGCTTCAGCGGCCGGCGACCTTCGTCTTGATCCAGGCGGCGTTGTGCTTCGCGAGGGCGACGAGCCGGCGCGGCTCGTTGTCCGGCAGGTACCAGGCGCCGCCCGAGGAGGCGGGGATGGCGGAGAGGACCGGGAAGCGGCCCAGGACCTCGCCGCGCGGGCCGACCAGGATCGCCGTGCTTTCCAGGTAGTCGGTCTCGCCGCCCCCGTCCGAGAAGCGGCCGCCGCCGCCGCCCGCATAGGACGAGAGCGAGATGCCCTCCACCGTGACGAGGAGGCGGGCGCCGCCGCGTCCGCCCGCGCCGAGCTGGTTGCGCAGCTCCTCGGTCATGACCCGCCGGACCGCATCCGCGTTCGGGCCCCAGCCCGCGGCGACGCGCGGCGTCACGTCGACGCGCACCGCCGAGACGCCCTGCGCAGCGGCGGGCATGGCGAGGCCGGCCGCCAGCGCGAAGGCGGCGAGTCCTGCCAGAAGCGGCCTGCGGGAAAGGGAGGAACCAGTCATGGCGACATCTCCGGTCGGTTGTCCCATGGATGTGGGGCCCGTCGCCGAAAGCGCAAGCGGCTCTATCGGTCAGGCATAGGTGACGGCGGTGATCTCGTAGGACTTGCCGCCGCCGGGCGTGTTCACCTCGACGCTGTCGCCGACGCTCTTGCCGATGAGCGCGCGCGCGATCGGCGAGGTCACCGAGACCTTGCCGTCATGGACGTTCGCCTCGGGCTCGCCGACGATCTGGTAGACCTTCTCCTCCTCGGTGTCGTCGTCCACCAGCGTCACCTTGGCGCCGAACTTGATGGTCGATGAGCCGACGAGCTTGGACACGTCGATGATCTCGGCGCGGCCGATCAGCGATTCCAGCTCCAGGATGCGGCCCTCGTTCAGGGACTGGGCCTCCTTGGCGGAATGGTACTCCGCGTTCTCCGACAGGTCGCCGAGCGCGCGCGCCTCGGAGATCGCCTGGATGATGCGCGGGCGCTCCACCTGCTGGCGCTGCTTGAGCTCGGCTTCCAGAGCCGCATGCCCGCCCGCCGTCATGGGAACCTTGTCCATGTCGTCACTTCCTGTCGCAAAATAGCCTGCCACACGCGGCGGCTTTCGCCGGCCCGCGCGTGCCAAGTCAAACTCATGATGGATGGCCGCGTTCCCTGTCGGGAGACGCCCGGTCAGTGCCGCGTCTGGAAGTAATCCTGCAACGGCAACACTTCGAGGTCGCCGGCCAGATAGGCACGGATGCCCTCCGCCGCGGCGATGGCTCCCGCGAGTGTGGTGTAGTAGGGCACCTTATGCAAGAGGGCCGCCCGGCGCAGGGACCGGCTGTCGGCGAGCGCGGCGGCGCCCTCCGTCGTGTTGAACACGAGCTGGATGTCGCCGTTCTTGATGGCGTCCACCACGTGGGGCCGCCCCTCCAGCACCTTGTTGATCTTGCGTGCCGGAACGCCGTTATCCTCCAGGAAGCGCTGCGTGCCGCTCGTCGCCGCGACCTCGAAGCCGAGCTCGATGAGCTGGCGCAGGGCCGGCAGGACGCGCACCTTGTCGTCGTCGCGCATGGAGATGAAGACCGTGCCGGTCTTCGGCACCAGCGTGCCGGAACCGAGCTGGCTCTTGGCGAAGGCGACGCCGAAGGAGCGGTCGAGGCCGATAACCTCGCCGGTGGAGCGCATCTCCGGCCCGAGCAGGACGTCGACGCCGGGGAAGCGCGCGAACGGGAACACCGATTCCTTCACGCCGATATGGCCGAGCACCTTCGGCTTCAGGCCGAACGAGGCGAGGTTCTCGCCGGCCATGATGCGCGCCGCGATCTTGGCGATCGGCTCGCCGATCACCTTGGCGACGAAGGGCACCGTGCGCGAGGCGCGCGGGTTCACCTCGAGCACGTAGATCGCGCCGTCCTTGATCGCGTATTGCACGTTCATCAGGCCGCCGACCTGCAGCGCGCGGGCCATGGCGGCGGTCTGCCGCTCGAGCTCGGCGATGATCTCCGGCGAGAGCGAGCGCGGGGGCAGCGAGCAGGCGCTGTCGCCCGAATGGATGCCCGCCTCCTCGATATGCTCCATGATCCCGGCGATGAACACGTCCTGGCCGTCGGACAGGCAGTCCACGTCCACCTCCACCGCGTCCGAGAGGTAGCGGTCGAACAGGAGCGGGTTCTTGCCGAGCACCGTGTTGATCTGGCCGGTCTTGTCGTTGGGATAGCGCGCCTTGACGTCCGACGGGACGAGACTCGGCAGCGTGCCGAGGAGATAATCGTCGAACTGGTCCTGGTCGCGGATGATCGCCATGGCCCGGCCGCCCAGCACGTAGCTTGGCCTCACCACGAAGGGCAGGCCGAGATCGGCGGCGACGAGCCGGCTCTGCTCGACGGAATAGGCGATGCCGTTCTTGGGCTGCTTGAGCTGCAGCTTGTCGAGCAGGCGCTTGAACCGGTCCCGGTCCTCGGCGAGGTCGATCGCGTCCGGCGAGGTGCCGAGGATCGGCACGCCCGCATCCTCGAGCGGCTTGGCGAGCTTCAGCGGCGTCTGGCCGCCGAACTGCACGATGACGCCGTGGAGCGTGCCCTTCTCGCGCTCGGTCTCGATGATCTCCAGCACGTCCTCCGCCGTCAGCGGCTCGAAATAGAGCCGGTCGGACGTGTCGTAGTCGGTGGAGACGGTCTCCGGGTTGCAATTGACCATGATGGTCTCGTAGCCCGCATCGGCGAGCGCGAAGGCCGCATGGCAGCAGCAATAGTCGAACTCGATGCCCTGCCCGATCCGGTTCGGGCCGCCGCCGAGGATGATGACCTTCCTGGCATCGGACGGCTGCGCCTCGTCCGCCGGCGCGCCGGCGAAGGGCATCTCGTAGGTCGAGTACATATAGGCCGTCGGCGAGGCGAACTCGGCGGCGCAGGTGTCGATGCGCTTGTAGACCGGGCGGATGCCGAGCGCCTGGCGCGCGGCCTTCACCTCGGCCTCCGTCGAGCGGGTCAGCGTCGCCAGCCGCGCGTCGGAGAAGCCCATGCTCTTCAGCTGGCGGAACGCGCCGGGCGTCGTCGGCAGGCCGTGGGCCTTCACCCGGGCCTCCAGGTCCACGATCGCCTGGAGCTGTTCCAGGAACCACGGATCGATGCGGCAGCTCTCATAGACCTGCGCATGGCTGACGCCGAGGCGCAAAGCCTGCGCCACCTTGAGCAGCCGGTCCGGCGTCGGCGTGCCGAGCGCGGCCTTGATCGCGTTCTTGTCGTCGCCCTGGTTCAGGCCGGGGATCTCGATCTCGTCGAGGCCGGTCAGGCCGGTCTCCAGCGAGCGCAGCGCCTTCTGCAGCGATTCCGGGAAGGTCCGGCCGATGGCCATCGCCTCGCCCACCGACTTCATCGCGGTGGTCAGGACCGGGTCCGCGCCGGGGAACTTCTCGAAGGCGAAACGCGGGATCTTGGTGACGACGTAATCGATCGAGGGCTCGAACGAGGCCGGCGTCGCGCCGCCCGTGATGTCGTTGGCGATCTCGTCCAGCGTGTAGCCGACGGCAAGGCGCGCCGCGACCTTGGCGATGGGGAAGCCCGTCGCCTTCGATGCCAGCGCCGAGGAGCGCGACACGCGCGGGTTCATCTCGATGACGACGAGGCGGCCATTGTCCGGGTTCACGGCGAACTGGACGTTGGAGCCGCCGGTCTCGACCCCGATCTCGCGCAGGACCGCCAGCGAGGCGTCGCGCATGATCTGATATTCCTTGTCGGTCAGCGTCAGGGCCGGCGCGACGGTAATGGAATCGCCCGTATGGACGCCCATCGGGTCGATGTTCTCGATGGAGCAGACGATGATGCAATTGTCCTTTTTGTCCCGGACAACCTCCATCTCGTATTCTTTCCAGCCGAGGACGCTCTCCTCGATCAGGACCTCGTTCGTCGGCGAGGCGTCGAGGCCCCGCTCCACGATGTCGAGGAATTCCTCCTTGTTGTAGGCGATGCCGCCGCCGGTGCCGCCGAGCGTGAAGGACGGGCGGATGATCGCCGGCAGGCCGATGTCGGACAGGGCGATCAGCGCCTCGCCGAGCGCCCGCTCCTGGTAGCGCTTGCGCCGCTCGCTCTCGCCGGCGGCCCACTTGGCCTCGAAGGCGGCGAGCGCCTCGCCGGAGAGCTTCGCCCGGTCGGCGAGGTACTTTTCGCGGTCGGCCTTCTTGGCCTGCGTGGCGTTGGCGAGCCGGGATTTCGGCGTCTCCAGGCCGATCTTGTCCATGGCGTCGCGGAAGAGCTGGCGGTCCTCGGCCTTGTCGATCGCCTCCGCCGTCGCGCCGATCATCTCGACGTCGTACTGCTCCAGGACGCCCATCTTCTTGAGGCTGAGGGCGCAATTGAGCGCCGTCTGGCCGCCCATCGTGGGCAGGAGCGCGAAGCCGCCCGGAACCTTGTGGCGTTCGCGGGCGATGATCTTGGCCACGATCTCCGGCGTGATCGGCTCCACATAGGTGGCGTCCGCCAGGTCCGGATCGGTCATGATCGTCGCCGGGTTCGAATTGACCAGGACGATCCGGTATCCCTCGCTCTTCAGGGTCTTGCAGGCCTGCGTGCCCGAATAGTCGAATTCGCAGGCCTGGCCGATCACGATCGGCCCCGCGCCGATGATGAGGATCGTGGAGATGTCGGTGCGCTTGGGCATGGTCACTCGGGCGGTTCGCGCGCGTCCGCACCGGCCGGACCGGGCGATCCGGGCAGGCGGGATGGAGGCGCTTCGGCGTTAGGCTAGAGCGGTCGTTTACAGAGCCGGGCACCGGAAGGAAACCCCCTTGCGGGATATTCCTCCGCCGATTGGCTCGAGGCGTCCGAGCGAAACGGGAACAAGTGCCGCAGGCCGCGGTTCTTGATCCGTCGCGGGCGGCTCCCCAAGTCAAGCCTCGCGTGGCGCTGGACCGCGTGTCCGCGCGCGCGTAAAGCAATCCGCGCGCAGTCAAGACGTCGGATATGCGGCGCGCCCGGCCCGGGCCGCAGCCGCTCCTCGAAAGGCCCTCCATGTTCGGTTCCCTCGCTAAGAAGATTTTCGGCTCGGCCAACGATCGCCGCCTGAAGGCCTACGGGCCCAAGGTCGCGGCGATCGGCGCGCTTGAGAAGGAGCTGGAGGCTCTGTCCGACGAGGCCCTGAAGGCCCGCACCGAGCAGTTCCGCCGGGAGATCGCGGAAGGCAAGAGCGTCGACGACCTGCTCGTCCCGGCCTTCGCCACCGTGCGCGAGGCCGCCAAGCGTGTGCTGGGCCTGCGGCCCTTCGACGTCCAGCTCATCGGCGGCATGGTCCTGCACGAGGGCTCCATCGCCGAGATGCGCACCGGCGAGGGCAAGACGCTGGTCGCGACGCTGCCCGTCTATCTCAACGCGCTCGCCGGCAAGGGCGTGCACGTCGTCACGGTCAACGACTACCTCGCCCGCCGCGACGCGGAATGGATGGGCAAGGTCTACAATTTCCTCGGCATGAGCGTCGGCATCATCGTCCACGGCCTGGACGACGCCCAGCGCGCCGAGGCCTATGCCTGCGACATCACCTACGGCACCAACAACGAGTACGGCTTCGACTATCTGCGCGACAACATGAAGTACGAGCTCGCGCAGATGGTGCAGCGCGGGCACCATTTCGCCATCGTCGACGAGGTGGACTCCATCCTCATCGACGAGGCCCGCACCCCGCTCATCATTTCCGGCCCGCTGGACGACCGGTCCGAGCTCTACAACACGATCGACGGGCTGATCCCGCAGCTCGCCCGCGAGGATTACGACCTCGACGAGAAGCAGCGCGCCGTCTCCCTCACCGAGAGCGGCAACGAGAAGATCGAGGAGCTGATGCGCGCCTCGGGCCTCCTCAAGGAAGGCTCGCTCTACGACGCGTCCAACGTCACCCTCGTCCACCACGTCAACCAGGCGCTCAGGGCCCACACCCTGTTCACCCGCGACAAGGACTACATCGTCCGGGGCGGCGAGGTCGTCATCATCGACGAGTTCACCGGCCGCATGATGCCGGGCCGCCGCTATTCGGAAGGCCTGCACCAGGCGCTGGAGGCCAAGGAGAAGGTCCAGGTCCAGCCCGAGAACCAGACGCTGGCCTCCATCACCTTCCAGAACTATTTCCGGCTCTACGGCAAGCTCGCGGGCATGACCGGCACGGCGGCCACCGAGGCCGACGAGTTCGCCGACATCTACGGCCTCGGCGTCGCCGAGATCCCGACCAACGTTCCCGTCCAGCGCCTGGACGAGGACGACGAGGTCTACCGGACGGCGGAGGAGAAATACCGCGCCATCATCCGCCAGATCGGCGAGGCGCAGGAGAAGGGCCAGCCGACGCTGGTGGGCACCACCTCCATCGAGAAGTCAGAGCTCCTGGCCGAACTGCTGGTCAAGGCCGGCTACAGGATGCTCGACTTCGCCGATCCCAAGGCCATGGACGCGGTCTACAAGGCCGCGCGCGAGGGCCGGACATCCAAGCAGTTCGCCGTGCTGAACGCCCGCTTCCACGAGCAGGAGGCCTATATCGTCGCCCAGGCCGGCGTCCCGGGCGCGATCACGATCGCGACCAACATGGCCGGCCGCGGCACCGACATCAAACTCGGCGGCAATGCCGACATGCGCATCCAGCGCGAGACGGCGGACATTACCGACGAGGCGACCCGCGCCGCCCGCGAGGCGGAGATCCGCGCCGAGACCGAGACGTTCAAGCAGCGCGTGCTCGCCGCCGGCGGCCTCTACATCATGGGCACCGAGCGCCACGAGAGCCGGCGCATCGACAACCAGCTGCGCGGCCGCTCCGGCCGCCAGGGCGATCCGGGCCGCTCCAAGTTCTTCCTGTCGCTGCAGGACGACCTGATGCGCATTTTCGGGTCCGACCGCATGGACACGATGCTGCAGCGCCTCGGCCTTCAGGAGGACGAGGCCATCGTCCATCCCTGGATCAACAAGGCGGTGGAGCGCGCCCAGGCCAAGGTCGAGGCCCGCAACTTCGACATCCGCAAGAACATCCTGAAATACGACAACGTCATGAACGACCAGCGCAAGGTCGTGTTCGAGCAGCGCAAGGAGTTCATGGCGCAGGACAGCGTGCGCGAGACGATCGACGACATGCGCCACGACACGGTCGAGGACCTGGTCGCCAAGCACATCCCGGAGAACGTCTATGCCGAGCAATGGGACGTCGAGGGCCTGAAGGAAAAGGTCGCGATGTTCCTCAACCTCGACAAGCCCGTCGACGAATGGGCGAAGGAAGAGGGCATCGCCGACGAGGAGATCCGGGACCGCCTGCGCAAGGCGGCGGACGAGGCCTATGCGGCGCGCATCGAGAAGAACTCCGACGAGGTGATGACCTATGTGGAGAAGCAGGTCCTCCTGCAGACCCTCGACCATCTCTGGCGCGAGCACCTCGTCACGCTCGACCACCTGCGCCAGGTGATCGGCTGGCGCGGCGTCGCCCAGCGCGACCCGCTGAACGAATACAAGGCCGAGGCCTTCGAGCTGTTCGACGGGCTCATCGGCCATCTGCGCGAGCAGGTCACCGGCCAGCTCATGCGCATCGAGGTCATGTTCCAGCCCCAGGAGCCGGAACTGCCGCCCATGCAGGGCCACCATATCGACGCCACGACCGGCCGCGACGAGTTCGAGGTGGCGATGGAGCCGAGCCAGCCGGTCGTCCCGGCCGCGGAGCGTAACCCCGCCGATCCCACGACGTGGGGCAAGGTCGGCCGCAACGAGCCCTGCCCGTGCGGCTCGGGCAAGAAGTACAAGCACTGCCACGGCGTCCTAGCCTGAGCGCCGCGACGCCGCTGACGGACTCAGCACCGGAGCGTGAGCGTTTCGCGCTCTGCAACCGTTGATACGTTTTCCTGTCGTTAAGGTGGTTCCGCTCTAATCTCCTGCAATTCAGGATTGAGCGAATCATGCAGATGGCAGCGGCCGGGAGGCCGAACGATATCGCGGGGGATCCGAAGACCGGCATCGTGGGGGACGATGCCATGCGCCGGGCGGTGGCCGAGATGGCCGACCGCATCGACAGCCTCGGCATCGAGATCGCCGACATCCACGGCTTCGTGGAGGCGGTCACCGCGCGCCTGTCCCGCCAGTCGGACCGGCTCGGCGAGGTCGACGCCGCCGCGCGCGGCATGGCGGAGGCGAACCGCCAGGTCGCCGCCTTCGGCGCGGCCGCGCAGGCCGCGGCGGACGAGGTCCGCCGGGATATGACCGAGACGACCGGGATGATCCGCTCCGGCCTCGGCGCCGCCCGGGAACACGTCGCCACGCTCACCGTCGGCGCCCGCTCCGTCGCCCAGGCCCTGGCCGGCGTCACCAGGTCCATCGGCGCCATCCGCGAGTCGAGCACCGCCATCCAGGCCATCGCCACCGAGACGCAGATGCTCGCCTTCAATGCCGGCATCGAGGCCGTGCGCGCCGGCGAGGCGGGGCGCGGCTTCGCCGTCATCGCCCAGGCCGTGCGCCAGCTCGCCGACCAGGCCCGCGAGGTCAGCCGCGACAATGCCCAGCAGCTGGAGGCCCTCGTCACGGTCGTCCGCGGCCTCGTCGCCGAAAGCGAGCAGGGCGTCGCCCGCGCCGAGCAGGCGGAAGCCTCCAGCCGGGACATCGACGCCCATCTCGACCGTTTCGACCTGTTCGGCCGGCAGGTGGAGAGCCTGCTGGAACGGATCGAGGCCATCGTCGCGCCGGTTGAGGCCAATATCGAGAGCTGCGAGCGCGTGATCTTCGAGCTCGACGACCTGGTCGAGGGCGTCGCCGGGTCGACCACGGACCTGAAGGAGGCCGCGGCCCGCGTCGAGACGCTGCGCGGCATCAGCGAGGGCCTGATCGCGACGGTCGCAGCCAGCGGGATCGAGACCGCCGACACGCCGCTGATCGACCTGTGCACGCGCTCCGCCAGAAACATCGAGGCCGCCTTCGAGGCCGCGCTCGCCCAGGGCCGGATCGCGATCGAGGACCTGTTCGACACGCGCTACGTGCCGGTGCCCGGCAGCGATCCCAGGCAGCACATGACGCGGTTCGTGCGGCTGACGGACGAGATCCTGCCGCCGATCCAGGAGCCGGTCCTCACCGCCGACCCCCGCGTCGCCTTCTGCGCCGCCGTCGACCGGAACGGCTACCTGCCGACGCATAACCGGCAATATTCCAGGCCCCAGGGCGCCGATCCGGTCTGGAACGCCGCGCATTGCCGCAACCGCCGCGTCTTCAACGACCGGACGGGCCTCGCCGCCGGCCGCAACGTCCAGGCCTTCCTCCTCCAGACCTATCGCCGCGACATGGGCGGCGGACAGTTCGTGCTGATGAAGGACCTGTCCGTGCCGATCCGGGTGCGCGGGCGGCACTGGGGCGGCCTGCGCATCGGCTTCCGCGTCGCCTGACCGACCCGGCCCTGCCGAAGCGGAACCGCTCCGCCCATCCCGCGTTGACTGCACTGCCGGCGACCGAGGCTGCCGGCGGCGTGGGAGAGCGACATGGACGTGCGTGCGGCACCGCGGCGGTTCCGGACCGCGGGCGAACGCGGCAAGGGCGACGCCCCCGTGCCCGGCGAGGACGATTCCGGATTCTGGGATCTGATGGAGCGCGCCGCCATCATCGGCATCTTCGTGCTCCTGGCCGCCGGCGCGCTGATCTACAGCCGGCCCGTCGCGCTCCCCATCGTCTGCGCCATCATCATCGGCAGCATCATCGGCTCCCTGGTGGACGCGCTGGTCAAGCGCGGCCTGCCTGCGCTGATGGCGGCCTTCGGCATCGTGTCCGCCCTGTTCGCCGCCATCTACGGCCTGGCCCTGGCCTTCACCGCGCCCATCTCCACCTGGATCGGCCGCGCGCCCGAGATCGGCTCGATCCTGCGCGAGCGGTTCCAGATCATGCGCCAGCCCCTGGAGCTGCTGAACGAGATCCAGCGGGCGCTCACCGGCCTGATGGGCGAGAAGGCCGCGGCGCTGACCGTGGACACCAGCTCCTCGCTCTTCGAGAGCGTGCTCGCCGTGGCGACGCCGGCGCTCAGCCAGTTCTTCGTCTTCGTCGGCACGCTGCTGTTCTTCCTCGCCGGCCGCGCCACGCTCAAGCGCCGGCTCGTCGTCGCCTTCGGCAGCCGCGAGGGCCGGCTGACCATGCTGCGCATCATGACCGACGTGGAACAGGCGCTCGGCCGCTATCTCGGCACGGTGACGCTGATCAATCTCGGCCTCGGCCTCGCGACCGGCATCGTGATGGCGCTCATCGGCGTGCCCAATCCCGGCCTGTGGGGCCTGCTCGCCTTCGTGATGAACTACGTGCCGTTCATCGGGCCGGCCGTGGTGGCGGCCGTGCTCTTCGCGGTGGGGGTGATGAGCTTCTCGACCTTCGGCGCGGCCCTGTCCGTCCCGGCCGTCTATCTCGGCCTGCACTGGATCGAGAGCCAGTTCGTCACGCCCAACGTCCTGGGGCGGAGCCTGACGCTGAACCCCTTCGTGGTCTTCATCTCGCTGGCGTTCTGGGCATGGATCTGGGGACCGGTCGGCGCGTTCATCGCGGTTCCCGTCCTCGTGACCTTCGTCGTCGTGTTCGACAACCTCTTCCCGCGGACGGAGGTGACGCTGCCGGGCTGAGAACCCGGCAGCGCCGCTGTCAGAAGCCGAGTTCCGTGCAGCGGAACCGCTCGCGGATGTTCTTCTCGAAATAGGACCCGGCGGAGGAGGCCTTGACGAGCTCCTCATAGGCCGTCCTCGGCACGCCGTCATAGGCGCGGACCTGGCCGCTGCGGAAGACGAGCCGGAGGCGGCGGATCGCGTCCTCGTAGCTCGCAAATCGGATGAGATCGGAATCGAGCACCGGCATGACCCTGGCCGTCCTGTTCTGTTCGCGTTGGACCCTGAGGGTCAACGCGGGCGGATGGCGGGGTGTTCCAGCAGGGCTGCGCCGTCGGGGCGCCGCCGCGATCGTCAGCCGCGCGGCGCGGCGGGCGCGGAGGCCTGGGGCTTGGCCGGCTGCGAAGCGCCGCGGCGCGGCGGCTCGGGCGTGGCCGAGGGCGCATTGCCCGGCGCCGGCTCGTTGGCGCCGAACAGGCCGCGGAACGGCGTCAGCACCCGGCGATAGAACGGCTCCGGCGCGGCGAAGGCCGTGGCGTTCGGCGTCGGCATGGCGGAGGGCTGGGCGGCCTGCTGCACCGCGCCGCGCGGCGCGGGCGGGGCGCCGACAGGCGCCGGGCTCGCCGGGACGGGCGGCGCGGCGGCGACGACCGGATCGGGCTTGGGCTCGGCCTTGGGCTTGCCGCTGGCGTCCAGGATGATCTCGCGCGGGCCGGCGGCGAGCGCCTCGGGGCGGCTCACCTCGCTGACCCGGCTGCGCTGCTCGACGACCGGCACCATCGTGTCGCCGGAGCCCGCCGAGGCGAGCACCTGCTTGAACGATTTGTGCTGGTCGCCGTCCTCGTAGACCAGCTTGATCGCCGGCGCGCCCTTGGAGACGAGCTCGGCGACGCGGCTCTGGTCGGCGCGGTCCTTCTGGCTGACCGCCGCGACGACGGCCTCGTCCACGTTGAGCTCGGGGCACGGCGCGGCGGCGTCCATGCGGCCGCTGGCCGGCTCGGCGTTGAAGACGTAGCGGCGGCCGCAGAACCCGACCTTGGGCTCGGCTTTCGTCACCTCGAAATGGTCGTTGCCTTCCTTCAGGTTCTTCCAGAACGGCATGTGCTGGTCGAGCCGGTGGGCGGCAAGGTTCTCCGGCGTCATCCGGAACGGATAGGACTGGAACTGGAAATTGCGCTGGCCGCCGGCGAAGGCCTCGCGGGCGAGCGCATAGATCTCGGCGATCTGCTCGTCCGTCATGGAGAAGCAGCCGCGCGAGGAGCAGGCGCCGTGCACCATCAGGTGCGAGCCGGTGCGGCCATGGGCGCGGTCGAAGGCGTTGGGATACCCGGTGTCGAACGACAGGTAGAAGCTCGAATTCGGGTTCATATGCGCCGGGTTGATCGTGTAGAAGCCCTCCGGCGCCTGCCGGTCGCCTTCCTTGACTTTCGGGCCCAGCTGCCCGGACCAGCGGCAGATCGGATAGGTCTTCAGGAGCGCGTATTCGCCGGACTTCGTCTTCTTCCAGATCTCGACCTCGGACTCCTTCTTGAAGGAGCGGATCAGGATCGAATCGAACTTCGTCATCCCCTTCTCGCTCATCAGGGCGAGCGTCTTGGCGGGGATCGGCGCCAGGGCGCGGCCGTTGAGCGCGCCTCCGCGCTCGTCGCAGCCCGACAGGGCGACGCCGGCAAGGGCGACCGTCGCGAGGGCGGCGAAGCGGAACGGGCGGGTGGATTGCGGGATCGGGAAAGTCACGATCAGCGCTACCTTTCTTCGGGCCCGAAGTGGCGGGCGTCCGAAACGTGTAAGACCGTTAGCCTTAAGCAGCCCTTACTGCAATGGGCCCGATGGCCGCGCCAGGGTGAACGGGAGGTTAATCCCGTCCTCAGAGCGAGCGTCCGATGGCGAGGAACTTGGCGGCCCGCAGGTCGCGCACGGTCTCCGGCGGCTTGCCCTTGAGCTCGGCGAGCGCCGCCGCGATGGCCCGCCCCGCGGCCGAGATCGCGGCCTGCGGATCGCGGTGCGCGCCGCCGACCGGCTCCTCGACGATCGTGTCGATGACGCCGAAGCGCAGGAGGTCCTGCGCCGTGATCTTCATGTTGGTCGCCGCGTCCTGCGCCCGGCCGGAATCGCGCCACAGGATCGAGGCGGAGGCTTCCGGGGACGCGACGGTGTAGATCGCGTGCTCCATCATCAGGACCCGGTTGGCGGTGGCGATGGCGATGGCCCCGCCCGATCCGCCCTCGCCGATCACGATGGCGACGTTGGGCACGCCGAGGCCCAGCGAGAACTCGGTGGACCGGGCGATGGCCTCGGCCTGGCCGCGCTCCTCGGCGCCGATGCCGGGATAGGCGCCGGCCGTGTCGACGAAGGAGACGACCGGCAGGCCGAACCGGTCCGCCAGTTCCATGATGCGCACGGCCTTGCGGTAGCCCTCGGGCTTGGCCATGCCGAAATTGTGCCGGATGCGGGCATCGGTGCTGGAGCCCTTCTCCTGGCCGATGACGCAGACCGGCTCGCCGTCGAGCCGCCCGAAGCCGCCGACGATGGCCTCGTCCTCGGCAAAGAGCCGGTCGCCGGCCAGCGGGGTGAAATCGGTGATGAGCCCGGCGCAATAATCCAGGAAGTGCGGCCGCTGCGGATGGCGCGCGACCTGCGTCTTCTGCCAGGGCGTCAGCGCGGTGTAGATCTCCGCCAGCGCCTGGGACGCCTTGGCCTCGAGCCGCTGGACGTCGTCCCCGATGGCGACCGCGTCGCCCTTCTCGCCGAGCGCCCGCAATTCCTCGACCTTCGCTTCAAGCTCGGCAACGGGCTTTTCGAAATCGAGGTAGCTTCGCATGGGTTCCGTGGGGTTCGGCGCGGAAGGCCTCGGCCCGGAGGCCGCCTTCGCAAGGCGGCGGACCTTGGCGGCCAAGGGGCCTCAAGTCAAGGCGGAACGCCCTCGCGCGGGCGATTCCGCGGCGTCCGACAGGCGCGGGCTCGGCGCCGGCGCCAGGACGGGATCGAGGGACAGCGCGAAGCGCCGCGCCTTCCGGACGGGTACCGGCCGGTAGAGCTGCTTGGTGGCGTCCACCAGATGGATGCCCGGCGGCGGGAAGGAGAGCCTGCGCCCGATCCGCTCCCAGGCCGGCGCGGCCCGCACCATCAGCCGCCAGGGCAGCGGGGGCGCGAAGAGCGCCTCGTCCCAGCGCTCGGGCGAGAACATCGTCTCGCGCATCAGCCGGTTAAGCTGGCCGCGGCTGAAGGGCCTCCCGTCGCCGAACGGCGTCGTGTCGAGCCGTGCCCAGAGCGAGCGGCGGTTCGGCGCCGCGATCAGGAGCCGCCCGCCCGGCATCAGGACGCGCCAGACCTCTGCCAGCAGCGCCGCAGGATTGTCGGAGGCCTCCAGCGCATGGACGAGCACGACCCGGTCCACGCTCCCGTCCGGCAGCGGCAGGTCCGTCGGATCGACGAGCGCGGTCGCCGACGGCTCGTCCGGCGGCCAGTTCACGACGCCCTGCTGGGCCGGCATGAAGGCGAGCACCCGGTCCGCCTCGCGCCGCCACAGCGACAGGTAGGGCGTCGCATAGCCGATGCCGAGCACCGCCGCCCGCGGCGTCTCCGGCCACAGGCGGGCCAGCGCCTCGCCGAGGAAGCGCCGGGTCACATGGCCGAGCGGCGAGGCGTAGAAGCTGCGCAGGTCGATGACGTCGAGCGGCATGGGTCTCCCGTGCGGCGATGCTCTGCCGCCTGTCCTTCAATGGGGTTTGACGGCCATCGCCGCAAGACGGCATGGAAGAAGCCGGACCGCGCAAGGAGGCGACATGAACCCGGAAATCCGTGTCTTCCGCTGCCTGGAGGACAATTTCGGTATCCTCGTTAGCCTGCCCGGTGCCGATGCCGTCATCGCCATCGATGCGCCCGACGCGGCGGCGATCGGCGCCGAGCTCGACCGGGCCGGCTGGCGGCTGACCCATATCCTCGTCACCCACCGCCACGGCGACCACATCCAGGGCATCCCGGAGCTGAAGGGCCGCGGCGGCGTCGAGGTGATCGCGGCGCGGCAGGCCGGCGATGCGGTTCCGGCGGACCGGCGGGTCGCCGGCGGCGACCGGATCGCCTTCGGCGACATCGCTTTCGACGTCTACGACACGCCGGGCCATTGCGCCGATCACATCAGCTTCCACGCCCCGGCGCTGAAGGCCCTGTTCTGCGGCGACGTGATCTTCAAGCTCGGCTGCGGCCGGGTGATGGAGGGTCCCTACGAGACCCTGTTCGCCTCCATCCGGATGCTCGCGGCCCTCCCCGACGACACGCGCGTCTATGGCGGCCACGATTACGCGCTCTCCAACGCGCGCTTCGCCGCGGCGGCCGATCCCGGCAACGCGGCGGTGAAGGCCGCCCTCGCCCAGGCCGAGGCCGACAGGGAAGCGGGCCGGCTCACCGCCATCACGACGCTGGCGCAGGAGAAGCGGACCAACCCGTTCCTGCGAACGGGCGACCCTGCCGTCGCCCGCGCCGCCGGACGGGAGGGGGCGAGCGAGGCCGAAATCTTCAAGGCGCTGCGCGAATGGAAGAACGGATTCCGCTGATGATCGACCCATCGCTTTCGGCCGCCGACGTCGTCCGCCTGCTCGACCTCAAGCCGCATCCCGAAGGCGGCTTCTACCGCGAGACCTTCCGCGATCCGGCCGCCGAAGGGTCCGGCCGGTCGGTCTCCACCGCCATCTATTACCTGCTGGGCACCGGCGACGTCTCCGAATGGCATCGCTGCGACGCCGCCGAGATCTGGCATCATTATGCCGGGGCTCCGCTGGTCATCACCGTCTCGCCCAACGGCCACGATGCCAGCGCCCATCATCTCGGGCCCGACCTCAAGGCCGGCCAGCGCCCGCAATTCGTCGTGCCGGCGAACCACTGGCAGACGGCGACGAGCCTCGGCGCCTGGACCCTGGTCGGCTGCACGGTCGCGCCGGGCTTCACCTTCGATGGCTTCGAGATGGCGCCCCCGAGCTGGCGCCCGGTGCCGCGGGAGGCGGGACGGTGAGGATCGACGAAGCGGAGGCGCGCGCCATCGAGGAGCGGGCCTGCAATGCCTGGCCCGCGCTCCAGACGCTGCTCGTCGGCGGCTGGACAATCCGCTTCGCCGACGGCTTCACCCAGCGCGCCAATTCCGCGAGCCCCTATGCGCCCGATGCCGCGCCGGTCGCCGCGATCGCCGGCGAGGTCGAGGCGCTCTATGCCCGCCAGGACCAGCGCACCATCTTCCGCCTGACCTCGCTGGCGCGGGATGCCGACCGGGAGGCGCTTGCCGCCCGGGGCTACCGTCCCCATGACGAGAGCCTCCTCATGATCGCGCCGCTGGGGCAGGACCTCGCGCCCGATCCCATCGCCGACCTCACCGACACGCCCCCCGAGGACTGGATCGACGGCTTCGCCCGGGGCAACCGCTACGGGCCGCGCCATCGTCCCGCGCTGGAGAAGATGCTCGCTGTCATCAAGCCCCCGGCGATCTACGCCACCCTCAGGGAGGACGGCCTCGCCGTCGCCTATGGGCTCGGCGTCGTCGAGCGCGGCATGGTCGGCCTCTTCGACATCCTGGTGGAGGACGGCCACCGCGGCCGGGGCCTCGGCCGGCGGCTGGTGCGCTCGATCATGGCGGCGGGCGCGGCAGGCGGCGCGGAGCGGGCCTATCTCCAGGTGCTCGCGGCCAATGCCCCGGCGCTCGCCCTCTATGCGGGACAGGGCTTCGAGGAGGCCTACCGCTACACCTACTGGATCACCGGCGACTGACCCCGCAAACGGACAAGGGCCGCCCCATGGGCAGCCCTGTCCGTGGAACGTTCCATGGCGGAAACGTCAGTTCGCGAGGACGCTCTTGACCTCGCGCAGCTGCGTCAGGCGCTCGGACGCGGCCATCTTCGCCGCATCGCCCTGCGCGTCCTCGTAGGCCTTGCGGGCGTTCTCGATCTGGATGTCGATCAGCTCGTCGTGGAGTTCCTCGACCGGCACCGCCTGCTCGGCGAGGATCGTCATCCCGTCGGGCCGCACGTCGGCGAAGCCGCCGCGCACGAAGAGGCGCACCGCCGTGCCCTTGCCCTCGTCCACGATGACGATGCCCGGCTTCAGCACGGTCATGACCGGCGAATGGCCGGCCAGCACGGTCATCTCGCCGTCGATGGCGGGCACGATCACCGCGTCGACGTTGCCGGAGAACAGCAGCCTGTCCGGGGCGACGAGTTCGAAGGGGAACGGAGTGGCCATGAATTGCGTCCTGTTCAGGTCATCCCGCCCGCGCCGGGGCGCGAGGCGGCGTGGCGCCGGGCGGGGTTCCGCCCCGGCGCCGTCCGGTCCGCCTTACGCGGCCTCGGCCGCCAGGCGCTGGGCCTTCTCGACCGCTTCCTCGATCGTGCCGACCATGTAGAAGGCCGCCTCGGGGAGATGGTCGTACTTGCCCTCGACCAGGCCCTTGAAGCCCTTGATCGTGTCTTCCAGCGAGACGAGCTTGCCGGGCGAGCCGGTGAAGACCTCGGCCACGTGGAACGGCTGGCTGAGGAAGCGCTCGATCTTGCGGGCGCGGGCGACCGAGAGCTTGTCCTCCTCGGACAGCTCGTCCATGCCCAGGATCGCGATGATGTCCTGCAGCGCCTTGTAGCGCTGGAGCACCTGCTGGACCTGGCGGGCCACCGCGTAATGCTCCTCGCCCACGACGAGCGGGGAGAGCATGCGCGAGGTGGAGTCCAGCGGGTCCACCGCCGGGTAGATGCCCTTCTCGGCGATCGAGCGCGAGAGCACGGTCGTGGCGTCGAGGTGCGCGAACGAGGTCGCAGGCGCCGGGTCGGTCAGGTCGTCGGCCGGCACGTAGATGGCCTGCACGGAGGTGATCGAGCCCTTCGTCGTCGTCGTGATGCGCTCCTGCAGCGCGCCCATGTCGGTGGCGAGCGTCGGCTGGTAGCCCACCGCGGACGGGATGCGGCCCAGCAGAGCCGACACTTCCGAACCGGCCTGGGTGAAGCGGAAGATGTTGTCCACGAAGAACAGCACGTCCTGGCCCTGGTCGCGGAAGTGCTCGGCGACGGTCAGGCCGGTCAGCGCGACGCGGGCGCGGGCGCCCGGCGGCTCGTTCATCTGGCCATAGACCAGCGCGCACTTGGAGCCGGCCGCGGAGCCCTTCTCCTTCGGGTCCACGTTGACCTTGGACTCGATCATCTCGTGGTAGAGGTCGTTGCCCTCGCGGGTGCGCTCGCCGACGCCGGCGAACACCGAATAGCCGCCATGGGCCTTCGCGACGTTGTTGATCAGCTCCATGATCAGCACGGTCTTGCCGACGCCGGCGCCGCCGAACAGGCCGATCTTGCCGCCCTTGGCGTAGGGCGCGAGCAGGTCGACGACCTTGATGCCCGTGACCAGGATCTGCGCTTCCGTCGACTGCTCGGAATAGGCCGGAGCCGGCTGGTGGATGGCGCGCTCGGTCTCGCCGGTGATCGGGCCGGCCTCGTCCACCGGCTCGCCGATGACGTTCATGATGCGGCCCAGCGTGCCCTCGCCGACCGGAACGGCGATCGGGGCGCCGGTATCGACGACCGGCTGGCCGCGAACCAGGCCCTCGGACGTGTCCATGGCGATGCAGCGGACCGTGTTCTCGCCGAGCTGCTGGGCAACCTCGAGCACGAGGCGCGTGCCGTTATTGTCGGTCTCCAGCGCGTTCAGGATCTCCGGCAGGTGGCCGTCGAACTGCACGTCCACGACGGCGCCGATGACCTGGGCGATCCGGCCGGTGGCGGCGCGGCCCGCCGGGGCGCTGATCGTCGCGGCGGCCTTGGGGGCCTTCACGGCGGCGGCCTTGGCCGGAACCTTGGGAGCGGCGGCAGCCTTGGGAGCGGCAGCCTTGGGAGCCTTGGCGGCGGCCTTCGGGGCCTCGGTCGTCGGAATAGCCTTCTTCGCCATCGTCTCGTCCTCGTTGAATGTTGTCCGGGCGGGCGTCAGAGCGCCTCGGCGCCCGAGATGATCTCGATGAGTTCCTTGGTGATCATGGCCTGACGCGAGCGGTTGTAGAGCTGCGTCTGCTTCTTGATCATCTCGCCGGCATTGCGGGTCGCATTGTCCATGGCGGACATGCGCGCGCCCTGCTCGGAGGCGGCGTTCTCCAGGAGGGCGCGGTAGATCTGGACCGCCACGTTCTGCGGCAGCAGCGAGGCCAGGATCTCTTCCTCGCCGGGCTCGTAGGAATAGACCGCCCCGCCCGTATCGGCGACCTCGCCGGCGCCCGACACGTCGGCCGGGATGATGCGCTGGGCCGTCGGGATCTGCGCGATCACCGAGCGGAACCGCGAATAGAACAGGGTCGCGACGTCGAAGCCGCCCTCGTCGAACAGCTTCAGCACGGTCTTGGCGACGCCATCCGCATGCTCGTAGCCGATCGTGCGGGCGGCGCGCAGGTCGACGAATTCGATGATCTGCTTCTCTAACTGGCGGCGCAGGGCGTCGTAGCCCTTCTTGCCGACGCAGATGATCTTGACGGTCTTGCCCTGCGCCAGCAGCGCATTGGCATGGTCGCGGGCAAGGCGCGCGATGGACGAGTTGAAGGCGCCGCACAGGCCGCGCTCGGCCGTGCAGACGATCAGGAGGTGGACCTTGTCGTCGCCCGTGCCGGCGAGGAGCCGCGGCGCGGTCGGGGACCCGGCGACGCTGGCGGCGAGGCCGGCCAGCACCTTGTCCATCCGCTCCGCATAGGGCCGCGCGGATTCCGCCGCCGTCTGCGCGCGACGCAGCTTCGCCGCGGCGACCATCTGCATCGCCTTGGTGATCTTCTGCGTCGCCTTGACGGAGGCGATGCGGTTGCGCAGGTCCTT
The DNA here is from genome assembly GCA_027483945.1 of Hyphomicrobiales bacterium. GTDB lineage: Bacteria > Pseudomonadota > Alphaproteobacteria > Rhizobiales > Beijerinckiaceae > JAIXTM01. Next base: position 131,460 of record JAIXTM010000014.1, read on the forward strand.
CAATGAAGGCATCGCGGCGTCCTTACCCTAGCTGCCGGCCGTTCGGATCAGGCGAAGGTCTTCGCGAACTCCTCGACGACGCCCTTGAGCTTCGCCTCGTTGTCCGACGAGAGATCCTTGCTGTCGCGGATGGCGTCCAGCAGCTTGGAATGCTTGGAGCGCAGCACGGAAAGCAGCCCGTCCTCGAAGGCGCGGACCCGGTTCACCGGCAGCTTGTCCAGATAGCCGTTCACGCCGGCATAGATCACCGCCACCTGCTCCTCGGTCTTCAGCGGCGAGAACTGCGCCTGCTTGAGGAGCTCGGTCAGGCGGGCGCCGCGGTTGAGCAGGCGCTGCGTGGTGGCGTCGAGATCGGAGCCGAACTGCGCGAAGGCCGCCATCTCGCGGTACTGCGCCAGCTCGCCCTTGATCTTGCCGGCGACCTTCTTCATCGCCTTGGTCTGCGCCGAGGAACCGACGCGCGACACCGAGAGGCCGACGTTCACGGCCGGGCGGATGCCCTGGTAGAACAGGTCCGTCTCCAGGAAGATCTGGCCGTCCGTGATCGAGATGACGTTGGTCGGGATGTAGGCCGACACGTCGTTCGCCTGCGTCTCGATGACCGGGAGCGCGGTGAGCGAGCCGAGGCCGTTGTCCTCGTTCAGCTTGGCCGCGCGCTCCAGCAGGCGCGAATGCAGGTAGAACACGTCGCCGGGATAGGCCTCGCGGCCCGGCGGGCGGCGCAGCAGGAGCGACATCTGGCGGTAGGCGACGGCCTGCTTGGACAGGTCGTCATAGATGATGACCGCATGCATGCCGTTGTCGCGGAAGAACTCGCCCATGGCGCAGCCGGAGAACGGCGCCAGGAACTGCATCGGGGCCGGGTCGGAGGCGGTGGCGGCGACGACGATCGAATATTCGAGCGCGCCCTGCTCTTCGAGCACCTTCACGAACTGCGCGACGGTGGAGCGCTTCTGGCCGACGGCGACGTAGACGCAGTAGAGCTTCTGGCTCTCCGGCGCGCCTTCGACGTTCAGCGGCTTCTGGTTCAGGATCGTGTCGAGCGCCACGGCGGTCTTGCCGGTCTGGCGGTCGCCGATGATCAGCTCGCGCTGGCCGCGGCCGATCGGGATCAGGGCGTCGATGGCCTTCAGGCCCGTCGACATCGGCTCGTGAACCGACTTGCGCGGGATGATGCCGGGCGCCTTCACGTCGACGCGGGCGCGGGCGGTGGCCTTGATCGGGCCCTTGCCGTCGATCGGGTTGCCGAGCGCGTCGACGACGCGGCCGAGCAGTTCCTTGCCGACCGGCACGTCCACGATGGCGCCGGTGCGCTTCACCGTCTGGCCCTCGGCGATCTCGCGGTCCGAGCCGAAGATCACGACGCCGACATTGTCCTGCTCGAGGTTGAGCGCCATGCCGCGGGTGCCGGCCTCGAACTCGACCATCTCGCCGGCCTGGACATTGTCCAGCCCGTAGACGCGGGCGATGCCGTCACCGACGGACAGGACCTGTCCGACTTCCGTGACCTGGGCCTCGGAGCCGAAATTCTTGATCTGCTCCTTGAGGATCGCGGAGATTTCTGCGGCGCGGATGTCCATCAGCCGACCTCTTTCATCGCAAGACGAATGGAATTGAGTTTGGTGCGGAGCGACGCATCGATCATGCGGCTCCCGAGCTTCACGACCAGACCACCGATGATGGCGGGGTCGATCTTGACGGCGAGGTCGATCTCGCCGCCGGCCGTCTCCTTGAGAGCGGCCTTGATATCCTGGAGGCGCTGGGCGCTGGGCTCTTCGGCCAGCGTCACCTCGGCGCGCACGATGCCCGCCGCCCTGGCCACGAGATCGCGGTAGCCGCGGATCATCGAGGGCACGGCGAAGAGGCGCTTCTTCTGCGCGACGAGACGCAGGAAGTTTCCTGCCAGCCCGCCGATCCCGGCGCGCTGCAGCACGGCGGACAGGGCCGCCACCTGTTCCTCCGCGGTGAAGACGGGGCTCTTGACCAGCCGCGCGAGATCCTCGCTGCTGTCGATCAAGGCTTCGAACCGGGCGAGATCGGCGCCGACCATGTCGACGGCGTTGGCCTCGCGCGCAAGTTCGAACAGTGCGGACGCGTAGCGCCCGGCAACACCTGAAACGATCGAACCGCTCTGAGCCACTGACGTGTCCCTAGGCATCGGCCCTGCCGCGCGGCACCGGCATGAAGCGGCTCGCGGGGCGGGCATGGGAAGGCGCGTCCGGCAGACAGGCCGCCTGCGGAACGCGGCGGTGCACTAGCATGCGCAAACCGGGGGTGCAAGGCGAGCGGCGCCCTGGATTTGCCGGTTTTCCAGCGCCCGCCGCGGCACGGCGCCGCGCCGCTTGTCCGGCGGGTCTCCGCCGCGCCGTTCCGTCACAGGAAGCTGTGCGGATCGACGTCGATCTGGACGCGGATCTGCCCCCTGGCCTTGGGGGCCCGCGTCAACCAGTCGCGGAGATAGGCCTGCACGTCGAAGCCCCGCTCGGCCTTGACGAGAAGCCGGTAGCGATGCCGCCCGCGGATCAGCGAGATCGGCGCCTCGGCGGGCCCGAAGACGATGGCGCCGTCCGGGGCCTGCGCGGTCTGGGCAAGCACGCGCGCATGCATCTCCGTCGCCGTCTTGTCGGGCCCGGACACGATGAGCGCGGCGAGCTTGCCGAAGGGCGGCAGACCGGCCGCCTCGCGAAGCGCGATCTCCTCCTCGTAGAACCGGTCCGCGTCGCCGGAAAGGAGCGCGGAGATGACCGGATGGTCCGGCTGGTGCGTCTGGAGCAGCGCCCGTCCCGGCCGGTCGCCGCGGCCGGCCCGGCCGGAGACCTGCTGCAGCAATTGGAAGGTCCGCTCGCCCGCCCTGGGATCGCCATTGGCGAGGCCGAGATCGGCATCCACCACGCCGACCAGCGTCATGCCGGGGAAATTGTGACCCTTCGCGACGAGCTGCGTGCCGACGACGATGTCCCACTCGCCCTCGGCGATGGCCTGGAGCTCGGCGCGCAGGCGCTCGGTCCCGCCGGGGAAGTCCGAGGACAGGACGACCGAGCGCGCTTGCGGGAAAAGGTCCTTCACCTCCTCCGCCAGCCGCTCCACGCCCGGCCCGCAGGGAATGAGCGAGTCCAGCGTGCCGCATTCGGTGCAGGCGTCGGGTCGCCGCTCGGTATGCCCGCACGTATGGCAGACCAGCGCCCGCCGGAACCGGTGCTCGACGAGCCAGGTGGAGCAGTTCGGGCACTGGTAGCGATGGCCGCAGGACCGGCAGACGGTCAGCGGCGCGAAGCCGCGCCGGTTGAGGAACAGGAGCGACTGCTCCCCGGCTTGCAGCGTCTCGCGCATGGCGCCGACGAGCCGCGGGGAGAGCCAGCGGCCGCGCTCGGGCGGCGCGCGCCGCAGGTCGATCGCCTCCAGCCGCGGCAGGGTCCGCCCGCCGAAGCGCTCGGGCAGGACGAGATGCCGGTAGCGCCCGCGCCGCGCATTGACCTTGCTCTCGATCGAGGGCGTCGCGGAGGCGAGCACGACCGGAGCGTTCTCGATACCGGCCCGTTTCACCGCCATGTCCCGGGCATGGTAGAGGACGCCGTCCTCCTGCTTGTAGGCGGCCTCGTGCTCCTCATCGACGACGATGAGGCCGAGCTTCTCGAAGGGCAGGAACAGGGCGGAGCGCGCGCCGGCGACGACCATGGCCTCGCCCGCGGCCACCGCAGCGAAGAGCCGCTCCCGGCGCCGCGCGCCGATGCCCGAATGCCAGAGCGCCGGCCGGACGCCGAAGCGCCTCTCGAACCGGTCGAGGAACTGGGCGGTGAGCGCGATCTCGGGCATCAGGATGAGCGCCTGCCGCCCCTGCCGCACGGCCTCGGCCACCGCCTCGAAATAGACCTCCGTCTTGCCCGACCCGGTGACGCCCTCCAGCAGCGTCGCTGAGAAGGCGGTCTCGCGCACCGCTTCCGCCAGCGCGTCGGCAGCCTTGCGTTGATCCGGCGACAGGTCGGGCGCCGAAAAGTCCGGGTCGGGGCGCGGCGCCACCGGCTCGGAGGGGAGGGCGACCGTCTCCAGCGTCCCCTCGTCGATGAGCCCGTCCACGACGCCGGTGCTGACGCCCGCGGCCTGCGCGAGGGCAGCCTTGGAATAGGCGAGCCCGCCTTCCGCCGCTGCGAGGACCTTGGCCCGCGCCGGCGTCATGCGCTGCGGCGGCGCGCCGGCGAGCCGTATGCCGACCTTGGGCGTCTCCGGCCGTTCCAGGTCCGGCGTCTTCAGCGCCATGGCAAGAACAGAGCCGCGTGGGCAGAGCGTGTAGCCCGCCACCCAGTCCACGAAGGCACGCAGGCGTCCCGGCATGGCCGGCAGCTTCAGGCGCGCCGTTACCTTGCGATAATTGCCGGGCGCTGCCTCGCGCAGCGACCAGACGACGCCGAGCGCCTCGCGCGGGCCGAGCGGCATCTGCACCACGTCCCCCTCGGCGAGCGCCATGCCGGCGGGCACAGCGTAGGAATAGGCGGTATCGACGGCCAGAGGCACGAGCACGTCCGCCACCCGGGGCGGCAGGTCCCGCGGGGGCGCGTCATCGGCGGCGGCAGGGCGGTGATCGGCATCCACGGGGCGAGGATTAGCACCGATTCGGGGCGCCATTCACGCGCCGTTAGGCCGCGCCGGCGCACCAATGACCCATGGATGCCTTTGCCGCCCATGCAGCTCCTGACCTGGCCACGCCGGCTGCGGCCTGGATCGCGCGCCTCGCCCATGAGCGCCGCGCCAGCCCGCGCACGGTGGAGGCCTATGCCCGGGACCTGCGGCAGTTCCTGGTCTACCTCGCCGCCCGGGAGGGCCGCGTGCCGGCCCTTGCCGACGTGGCGAGGCTGAAGCCGCTGGACCTGCGCGGTTTCCTCGCCGAGCGCCGCAAGGACGGCGCGGGCGGGCGGACGCTGATGCGGCAGCTCGCGGCCCTGCGGTCCTTCGCCCGCCACCTCTCGGCGCAGGGGCTGGCGGATGCGTCCGCCTTCGCGGCGACGCGCGGCCCACGCATCAGGAAGGGCCTGCCCAAGCCGCTGGCCCCCGGGGCGGCGCGCGCGGTCGCCGATCCCGCGAGCCGCGCCGGCGAAGCCAGGGATCCGTGGATCCTCGCGCGGGACGCCGCCGTCATGGCGTTGCTCTACGGGGCGGGCCTGCGCATCTCGGAGGCCCTGTCGCTCCGCCGCGCCGACGCCGAACGGATGGCGGGCGGGCGGCTCACGATCACCGGCAAGGGCGGCAAGGCCCGCATGGTGCCGATCCTCCCGCAGGTCGGCGAGGCGATCGCCTCCTATCTCAAGGCCTGCCCGTGGCGCGTGCCGCCGGACGGGCCGCTCTTCGTCGGAGCCCGCGGCGGGCCACTCTCGCCGCGTATCGTGCAGCTGGCCATGGAAGGCCTGCGCGGCGCGCTCGGCCTGCCCGAGACGGCGACCCCCCACGCCCTGCGCCATTCCTTCGCGACGCATCTCCTGGCGCGCGGCGGGGACCTGCGGGCCATCCAGGAACTGCTCGGCCACGCCTCCGTCTCCACCACGCAGATCTACACGCAGGTGGACGCGGCCCGGCTGATGGCCGCCTACAAGGCGGCGCATCCCCGGGCCTGAGGTTCACTGCAACTCGGCATACTTCCCGTTGGACCAGCGGTAGACGACGTATTCCGGGTTCAGCACGTCGCCCTTGGCGTCGAAGGTGATCTTGCCGATCACCGTGTCGAAGCTCTGGCCGCGGATCTGGCCGGCAACGGTCTTGCCGTCGACCTTCCCGGCCTTCTTCACCGCCTCCGCCCAGACCTGCAGGGCGGCGACCGTGTAGAGCGTGTAGCCCTCCGGCTCGATACCCTGCTTGCGCATGGATTCCACGACGCTCGCGGCGGCCGGGTTCTTGCGCTGGTCGGGGCCGAAGGTCATGAGGAAGCCCTCGCCCGCCGGCCCGGCGATCTGCCAGAGCTCGTCCGAGGCATTGGCGTCGCCCGACATGAACTGGGCCTTGAGCCCGGCATCCCCGGCCTGGCGCAGCATCAGACCGACCTCGGTGTGGTACCCGCCCACATAGACCACGTCGATGCTCTCCGCTTTCAGCCGGGAGATGATGGCGTTGTAGTCCTTCTCCCCGGGCGTATAGGCCTCGTAGAGCACTTCCTTGACGCCGCGGCGGTTGAGCTCGCCCTTCGTCTCGTCGGCGAGACCCTTGCCGTAGGGCGACTTGTCGTGGAGCACCGCGACGCGCTTGCCCTTGAACGTCTCCGCCAGGAACTGGCCGGCCACGACGCCCTGCTTGTCGTCGCGCCCGCAGGTGCGGAACACGTTCCACCAGCCCTTGGCGGCCGCCTCGTCGGTGAAGCGCGGATTGGTGGAGGCGGGCGAGATCTGGATGATGTTCTCCTCCTGGTAGACGGCGGAGGCCGGGATCGAGGAGCCGGAGCAATAATGGCCGATGACGGCCGCCACCCTCTTCTGCGCCATCAGGTTGGCGACGTTCACCGCCTGCTTGGGGTCGCAGGCATCGTCGCCGATCTCCAGCGCCAGCTTCTGGCCGAGCACCCCGCCCTTGGCGTTGGTGTCGGTGACGAACCATTGGGCGCCGCGCTTCATCTGGTCGCCGAAAATGGCATAGGGACCGGTCATGGGGCCGGCGGTCCCCAGCGTGACGTCCGCCGCGGCGGGCGCCGCCATGGCGATAAGGAGGGCTGTCGCCCAGCCGAAACGTGTCATCATCGTCGAACTCCTCGAAGGGTCGTGCCGCTGCAACGGCGTGACGGATCATGGCAAGGGCATTATAACTAGTAAAGACGATTTAGGTGGTTATGTGATGACCGATCTTCCATCGCGCGCCGAGGTCCCGTCCCGCGCAGGCTCCCTCGCCCTCGTCGGCGGGGCGCTGGCGCTCGACTTCGCCAACACGGCGTCCGGCCGCGGCGGGCCGCAGGCGCTCGATCATCTCACGCAGCCCGGCCATGTCGTGGCCTGGGCCGCCCATGCCGGGATCATCGACGCGGCGGCGGCCGAGACAGCGCGGGCCCGCCTGTCGCATCCCGCCATGGCCACGCTCCTGCCCGCCGCCCGCGCCATGCGCGAGTCGGTCCATCGCATCGCCGCGGCGCTGGCGGATGGCGGCGAACCGGACCCCGCCGACCTCGACCACGTGGCGCACGCCTCGGCCGAGGCCATCGCCGCCGCCACGCTCACCCGGAGCGAGGATGGCTACCGCTGGACGTGGCCGCTCGATCCTCCCGGACCCTGGACGATCCTCGGCCCCGTGGCGCTCTCCGCGGTCGGCCTGCTGCGCGAGGGAGACCTGAAGCGCGTCCGGCAATGCCGGGGCGAGCATTGCGGCTGGGTGTTCTTCGACATGACGAAGAACGGCTCCCGCCGCTGGTGCGAGATGAGCGTGTGCGGCAACCGCGCCAAGCAGAAGCGCTTCACCGCGCGTCGCACGATGAAGGCGGAGAAGACCGGCTGAAGGTCGTGGTCAGGCGGCGCGGAACGGCCGGCGCGCCCAGCGCCGGAGCGAGGCGATCTTTTGCGACAGGCGCGAGCGCCCGGCCGCGAGACGCCGGATGCGCCGCAGCGCCAGCCGCACCCGCAAGCGCGCCGGCGCCACCAGGGCCAGCGCCTTCCGGTGCAAGGCGACGCACCAATGATAGGCCCGCGCGAACCACCCGATGGCCATGAGCTGCGGGCGGAACAGGTCGAACAGCAGGGCACACAGGCCCAGCGCCACGATCTGCGCCACCGCGAAAAGGATTGCGCCTTTCGACAGATTGCCCTCGGCCATCAGGATCAGGGCATAGGCCTTCAGCGGCTCGACGCCCACGAACGGCACCAGGAACAGGACGGCCGCGAGCCAGCCGGGCACCCGGGCCGCCGCCTCCACCAGCCAGGCGCGCAGGCGCCGCCACGGGATGCGCGCGAGAAGCGCGGCGACGAGCGGACGCAGCCGCTCCCAGAACCAGGCCTCGATCAGGAACAGGACCGCGAGGACGATCCAGAGAGGCTGCAGCAGGCGACGCATCGAAGGCAGGCGGACCGGCGGGAAGGAACGGGTCCCGGACCCGGGCGGCAGCAGGACGCGCGCCGCGCCGGGAACATGGTGAGCGCCTGCGGCAAAAAGAAGGAGGCCGCCCTCGCTGGGCGGCCCCGCATCGTTGTGCTGTTGGCGGCGCTCAGACGTGAAGCGCGCGCTTCTCCACCGCGAGCGCCGCTTCCTTGACGGCCTCCGACACGGTCGGGTGCGCGTGACAGGTCCGCGCCAGGTCCTCGGAGGAGCCGCCGAACTCCATCAGCACCGCCGCCTCGTGGATCAGCTCGCCCGCGCCGGCCGCCAAGATATGGACGCCGAGCACGCGGTCGGTCTCCTTGTCGGCGAGGACCTTCACGAAGCCTTCCGTCGTGCGGTTGGCCCGGGCGCGCCCGTTCGCCGTCAGCGGGAACTTGCCGACATTGTAGGCGACGCCCGCCTCCTTGAGCTCTTCCTCGGTCCGGCCCACCGAGGCGATCTCCGGATAGGTGTAGACCACCGCCGGGATGACCTCGTAGTTCACGTGGCCGGCCTTGCCCGCGATGAGCTCGGCCACCGCCACGCCCTCGTCCTCGGCCTTGTGGGCGAGCATGGGGCCGGCGATCACGTCGCCGATGGCGTAGATGCCTTCGGCGGTCGTGCGGTAATGCTTGTCGGTCGGGATGCGGCCGCGCTGGTCGAGCGCGACGCCCACCGATTCAAGGCCAAGCCCTTCCGTGTAGGGCCGGCGGCCGATGGCGACGAGCACGACGTCCGCCTCCACATTCTGCGCCTCGCCGCCCGCGGCGGGCTCGACCGTCAGCGACACGCCCTTCTTGGACTTGGCCGCGCCGGTGACCTTGGCGCCGAGGCGGAAGGTCAGGCCCTGCTTCTCGAACAGGCGGTGGGCCTGCTTGGCGAGCTCGCTGTCCATGCCGGGCAGGATGCGGTCGAGATATTCGATGACCTCGACCTTCGCCCCGAGGCGCCGCCAGACCGAGCCGAGCTCCAGCCCGATCACGCCCGCCCCGATGACGACCATCCGGCCGGGCACCTTGTCGAGGTCCAGCGCGCCGGTGGAGCTGACGATCTGCGTCTCGTCGATCTCGACGCCCTTCAGCGGCGTCACGTCCGAGCCGGTGGCGATGACGATGGCCTTGGTCTCGAGCACGCTGGCCTTGCCGGCGGCGTCCGTCACCTCGACCCTGCCGGGGCCGGCGATCTTGCCGGCGCCGTAATGGACGTCGACCTTGTTCTTCTTCATCAGGAAGGACACGCCGCCGACATTGGCGTCCACGACCTCCTGCTTGTGGCCCATCATGGCCTTGAGGTCGAGCTTGGGCGCGGGCACGTCGATGCCCATCGCCTTGAAGCCGTGGCCGGCCTCCTCGAACAGCTCCGACGCATGGAGGAGCGCCTTCGACGGGATGCAGCCCACGTTCAGGCACGTGCCGCCGAGCAGCGCCGCCTTGTCCGTGCCGCGCTTCTCCACGATGGCGGTCTTGAGGCCGAGCTGCGCCGCGCGGATCGCGCAGACATAGCCGCCGGGGCCGGCGCCGATGACGATGAGGTCGTAGGACATTGCGCTCTCCTTCGGCAGCCGGATCAGAGGTCGAGCACGAGGCGCGCGGGATCCTCGAGCGCTTCCTTGACGCGCACCAGGAACGTCACGGCCTCCTTCCCGTCCACGATCCGGTGGTCGTAGGAGAGGGCCAGATACATCATCGGGCGGATTTCGATCTTGCCGCCGACCACCATCGGCCGCTCCTGGATCTTGTGCATGCCCAGGATGCCCGATTGCGGCGCGTTGAGGATCGGCGTCGACATCAGCGAGCCGTAGACGCCGCCATTGGAGATCGTGAAGGTGCCGCCCTGCATCTCCTCGATCTTGAGCTGGCCGTCGCGGGCGCGCTTGCCCGCCTCGCCGATGGCCTTCTCGATCCCGGCGATGGAGAGCCTGTCGCAGTCGCGGATGACCGGGACGACGAGGCCCTTGTCGGTGCCGACGGCGACGCCGACATGGTAATAGTTCTTGTAGACGAGGTCGGTGCCGTCGATCTCGGCATTGACCGCCGGGATCTCCTTCAGCGCCTGCACGCAGGCCTTGGTGAAGAAGCCCATGAAGCCGAGCTTCACGCCGTGCTTCTTCTCGAACACGTCCTTGTACTGGTTGCGCAGGTTCATCACCGCGCTCATGTCCACCTCGTTGAAGGTGGTGAGCATGGCGGCGCTGTTCTGCGCATCCTTCAGGCGGCGCGCGATCGTCTGGCGCAGCTTGGTCATGCGCACCCGCTCCTCGCGGGAGGCATCGTCCGGCGCAGACGGGGCGCGGACCTGGGCCGGCGCCGGAGCGGGCGCGGCCTGCGCGGCGCCATAGCTCGCCGCGGCGAGCATGTCGCCCTTGGTAACCCGGCCGTCCTTGCCCGTGCCCGGCACCTTGCTGGGATCGATACCGCTCTCGGCGGCGATCCGGCCCACGGCGGGGCCGTTGTCCTTGCCTTCCGGAGCGACCGCCGCCGGGCCGCCGAGCACGGCGCCCTCCTTGCCGCCGGCCTCGCCGGGCTTGCCCTCGATGGCCGACGCGCCGGCCGCCTGGGCCACCGCCGGCTGCTTGGGCTGCTCTTTCGCCTCGGCCTTGGGCGCCGCGGCACCAGCGCCGCCCTCGGTGATCGAGCCGAGCAGCGCGCCGACGCCCACCGTCTCGCCTTCCTTGGCGGCGATCTCGCCGAGCACGCCGGCGGCGGGAGCGTTGACCTCGAGCGTGACCTTGTCGGTTTCCAGCTCCACCAGGGCCTCGTCGGCCTTCACCGCGTCGCCGGGCTTCTTGAACCAGCGGCCGATCGTGGCCTCGGACACGGATTCGCCCAGGGTGGGCACGCGGATTTCGGTCGCCATGTCGTTTCCAATCCTTGTTGACCGCCGCCCGACGGGGGCCGGCGGCCGTTATCCCTCAGTTCAACCTGCAAAGGCTTCGTCCAGGAAAGCCTGGAGCTGGGCCAGATGCTTGGACATCATGCCGACCGCGGTAGAGGCGGAGGCCGGGCGGCCGGCATAGCGGGCGCGCTTCACCTTGGCGCCGGAATGGTCGAGCACCCATTCCAGATAGGGCTCCACGAAGGACCAGGCGCCCATGTTCTTGGGCTCCTCCTGGCACCACACCACGTCCGCCTTCTTGAAGCGGGAGAGCTCGTTCGCCAGCGACTTGGCCGGGAACGGATAGAGCTGCTCCACGCGCAGAAGATAGACGTCGTCGATGCCGCGGCGCTCCCGCTCCTCGACCAGGTCGTAATAGACCTTGCCCGAGCACAGGATGACGCGGCGGATCTTGTCGTCCTTGACGAGCTTGACGCCCTCCGCCCCGCGTTCGGCATCGTCCTTCAGCACCCGGTGGAACGAGGTGCCGTCGGCGAAGTCGGCGAGCCTGGAGACGCAGCGCTTGTGGCGCAGCAGCGACTTCGGCGTCATCAGGATCAGCGGCTTGCGGAAGTCGCGCTTCAGCTGCCGGCGCAGGATGTGGAAATAGTTCGCCGGCGTCGTGCAGTTCGCGACCTGCATGTTGTCCTCGGCGCAGGACTGGAGATAGCGCTCCAGTCGGGCGGAGGAATGTTCGGGGCCCTGGCCCTCGTAGCCGTGCGGCAGGAGGCAGACCAGGCCCGACATGCGCAGCCACTTGCGCTCGCCGGAGGCGATGAACTGGTCGAACACGACCTGCGCGCCGTTGGCGAAGTCGCCGAACTGGGCCTCCCACAGGGTCAGCGCGTTCGGCTCCGACAGCGAATAGCCGTACTCGAAGCCGAGCACCGCCTCCTCCGAGAGCATCGAATTGATAACCTCGTAGCGGGACTGGCCCTCGCGGATATGGTTGAACGGCGTGTAGCGTTCCTCCGTCTCCTGATCGATCAGCACCGAATGGCGCTGGGAGAACGTGCCGCGCTCGCAATCCTGGCCCGACAGGCGCACCGGATGGCCTTCCAGGGTCAGGGTGCCGAAGGCCAGCGCCTCGGCGGTGGCCCAGTCGAGACCCTCGCCGGACTCGATCATCTTCCGGCGGTTGTCGAGGAAGCGCTGGATCGTGCGGTGGACGTTGAAGCCCTCCGGCACGGTCGTGATCTTCTCGCCGATCTCCTTCAGCGTGGAGAGGCCGACGCCGGTGGCGCCGCGGCGCGGATCGTCCACGTCCTCGCGCACCGCCTTCATGCCGGCCCAGCGGCCGTCCAGCCAGTCGGCCTTGTTGGGCTTGTAGGTCGCGCCCGCCTCGAACTCGACCTCGAGCTTCGCCTTCCAGGCCGCCTTGACCTCGTCGATCTCCGCCTCGCTCATCACGCCGTCGGCGACGAGCTTCTTGGCATAGAGCTCCAGCGTCGTCGGATGCTGCCGGATGAGCTTGTACATCAGCGGCTGCGTGAAGGCCGGCTCGTCGCCCTCGTTGTGGCCGAAGCGCCGGTAGCAGAACATGTCGATGACGACCGGCTTGTGGAACTTCTGCCGGTACTCCGTCGCGACCTTCGCGGCGAACACCACCGCTTCGGGATCGTCGCCGTTCACGTGGAAGATCGGGGCCTCCACCATCTTCGCCACATCCGACGGATAGGGCGAGGACCGCGAATAGCGCGGATAGGTGGTGAAGCCGATCTGGTTGTTGATGATGAAATGGATCGAGCCGCCGGTGCGGTGACCCTTCAGCCCCGACAGGCCGAGGCACTCGGCGACCACGCCCTGGCCGGCAAAGGCCGCATCGCCGTGCAGCAGGAGCGGCAGCACCTTGGTGCGCTCCACCACGTCGCCGTGCTGGTCCTGCTTGGCGCGCGTCTTGCCCAGCACGACCGGGTTGACGATCTCCAGATGCGACGGGTTCGCCGTCAGCGACAGGTGCACCTTGTTGTTGTCGAACTCGCGGTCCGACGAGGCGCCGAGGTGATACTTGACGTCGCCGGAGCCCTCCACGTCGTCCGGGGCGAAGGAGCCGCCCTTGAACTCGTGGAACAGCGCGCGGTGCGACTTGCCCATGACCTGGGTCAGGACGTTCAGGCGGCCGCGATGGGCCATGCCCAGCACGATCTCCTTCACGCCCAGATTGCCGCCGCGCTTGATGATCTGCTCGAGCGCGGGGATGAGCGACTCGCCGCCGTCGAGGCCGAAGCGCTTGGTGCCGGTATATTTGAGGTCGAGGAACTTCTCGAAGCCCTCCGCCTCGACCAGCTTGGCGAGGATCGCGCGCTTGCCTTCCTTGGTGAAGGCGATCTCCTTGTCCGGACCCTCGATCCGCTCCTGGATCCATGCCTTCTCCTGGGGATTGGAGATGTGCATGAACTCGTAGCCGATGGTCGAGCAATAGGTCCGCTGCAGGATCGCGATCATCTCGCGGATCGTCGCGAATTCCAGCCCGAGCACGTGGTCGATGAAGATCTTGCGGTCGTAATCGGCCTCGGTGAACCCGTAGGACTTCGGATCCAGTTCCTCGTGGTCGGTCTTGCTCTGGATGCCGAGCGGGTCGAGCTGGGCGTGCAGGTGCCCGCGCATCCGGTAGGCGCGGATCATCATCAGCGCCTTGACGCTGTCGCGGGTCGCCTGCTGCACGTCCGCCGCCGAGAGCTCGACGCCCTTGGACTGCGCCTTGCCCTTGAGCTTGTCGCCGACCGCCTTCTCCACGCTCGCCCAGTTGCCGTCGAGCGCCGAGACGAGCTCGCCATTGGCCGTGATCGGCCAGTTCGGCCGGGCCCAGGACGCACCTTCCGCGTTCTTGGCGACGATCGCCTTGTCGTCCTTCAGCGCGCCGAAGAAGGCCTGCCACTCGCTGTCGAGCGAGGCGGGGTTCTCCTGGTAGCGGGCATAGAGCTCTTCCAGATAGGCCGCGTTGCCTCCGTAGAGGAACGAGGTCTGGAGGAAGGATTCGTTGGCGTCCTGGCGTGCCATGGCACTGTCGTCCTTGTCTCTGGTTTCCCCCGCCGCCCCCGTTGGGGAGGGAGGGTCCGGACAAGGGGCCTGAAGCGGCCCCTCGTCCCTGCTTGCGGCGATATCGCCCCCCGCGTGGGAGCGCGGAATCAGCCCTTCAACACCTCGACCAAGGTCTTTCCGAGGCGCGCCGGCGAGGGCGAGACGCGGATGCCCGCCGCCTCCATCGCCGCGATCTTGTCCTCGGCGCCGCCCTTGCCGCCCGAGATGATCGCGCCTGCATGGCCCATGCGGCGGCCCGGAGGCGCCGTGCGGCCCGCGATGAAGCCGACCATCGGCTTCTTGCGGCCGCGCTTGGCCTCGTCCTTGATGAACTGCGCCGCCTCTTCCTCGGCCGAGCCGCCGATCTCGCCGATCATGATGATCGACTGCGTCTTCTCGTCGGCGAGGAACATCTCGAGCATGTCGATATATTCGGTGCCCTTCACCGGATCGCCGCCGATGCCCACCGCCGTCGTCTGGCCGAGGCCCTCGCGCGTCGTCTGGAACACCGCCTCGTAGGTCAGCGTGCCCGAGCGCGACACGATGCCCACCGAGCCGGGCTTGAAGATGTTGGCCGGCATGATGCCGATCTTCGATTCGCCCGCCGTCACGACGCCCGGGCAGTTCGGCCCGATGAGGCGCGACTTCGAACCCGCGAGCGAGCGCTTGACCCGCACCATGTCCAGCACCGGGATGCCTTCCGTGATGCAGACGATGAGCGGGATCTCCGCCTCGATCGCCTCGCAGATCGCATCCGCGGCGCCCGGCGGCGGCACGTAGACGACCGACGCGTCGGCGCCGGTCGCGGCGCGAGCTTCCGCCACCGTGTCGAAGACCGGCAGGCCCAGATGGGTCGAGCCGCCCTTGCCCGGCGAGGTGCCGCCGACGACCTTCGTCCCGTAGGCGATGGCCTGCTCGGAATGGAACGTCCCGTTCTTGCCGGTGAAGCCCTGCGTGATGACCTTGGTGTTCTTGTCGATGAGGATGGACATCGGGGCTCTCCTTACGCGGCCGCCTTGACGGCGTTCACGATCTTCTGGGCGGCGTCGTCGAGGTCGTCGGCCGGGATCACGTTCAGGCCGGACTCGCGGATGATCTGCTTGCCCTCCTCCACGTTCGTGCCCTCCAGGCGCACGACCAGCGGCACCTGCAGGCCGACCGCCTTCACCGCGGCGAGCACGCCGCGCGCGATGACGTCGCACTTCATGATGCCGCCGAAGATGTTGACCAGGATGCCCTTCACGTTCGGATCGGCGGTGATGATCTTGAACGCCGCCGTCACCTTCTCTTCCGAGGCGCCGCCGCCGACATCCAGGAAGTTCGCCGGCTCCATGCCGTAGAGCTTGATGATGTCGAGGGTCGCCATCGCGAGGCCCGCGCCGTTCACCATGCAGCCGATATTCCCGTCGAGCGCGATATAGGCGAGGTCGTACTTGGACGCCTCGATCTCCTTGGCGTCCTCCTCCGTCTCGTCGCGCAGGGCGACGATGTCCGGATGGCGGTAGAGCGCGTTGCCGTCGAAGGACACCTTCGCGTCCAGCGCCTTGAGCTCGCCCTGCTTGGTGATGATCAGCGGGTTGATCTCCAGCATCTCCATGTCCTTCTCCACGAAGGCACGGAAGAGCTTCTCGATCAGGACGCCCGCCTGCTTGGCGAGGTCGCCGGTGAGGCCGAGCGCCTTGGCCAGCGTGCGCCCGTGATGGGGCATCACGCCGGTCGCCGGATCGACCGTGAAGGTCACGATCTTCTCAGGCGTGTTGTGGGCCACCTCCTCGATGTCCATGCCGCCCTCCGTGGAGACCACGAAGGCGATGCGGCTGGTCTCGCGGTCGACGAGGGCGGAGAGGTAGAACTCCTTCTCGATGTCGGAGCCGTCCTCGATATAGAGGCGGTTGACCTGCTTGCCGGCCGGGCCGGTCTGGATCGTCACGAGGGTGTTGCCCAGCATCTGCTGCGCGAAGGTCTTCACCTCGTCGATCGACTTGGCGAGGCGCACGCCGCCCTTCTCGCCGGCAGCCTCTTCCTTGAACTTGCCCTTGCCGCGGCCACCCGCATGGATCTGGCTCTTGACGACCCAGAGCGGGCCGGGGAGCTCGCGCGCAGCGGCCTCGGCCTCGGACGCGGAGAAGATGGCCTTGCCCCTGGAGACGGGCACGCCGAACTCCTTGAGGACCGCCTTGGCCTGATATTCGTGGATGTTCATCGGATCGGTTCCTCGGGAACGGAGATGGGGCGTCCGGAAAGAGGCGGCCGGGCGGCGGCGGAAATGCCGCCTGCCCAGCCGGCCCCGGTCAGTTCTTCAGCGCGGGCACGATGCCCTGGCAGGCCTCGATCAGGCCCTTCACGGAGGCGACGGACTTGGCGAACATCGCCTGCTCCTCGCCCTTCAGGCGGATCTTCACGACGCGCTCCACGCCCTTCTCGCCGATCACGATCGGCACGCCGATGAACATGCCGCGCGCATCCGCGCCGTACTCGCTGCGCAGGAAGGCGGCCGCCGGCAGGACGCGCTTCTGGTCCTTGAGGTAGCTCTCGGCCATGGCGATGGCGGAGGCGGCCGGCGCGTAGAAGGCGGAGCCGGTCTTGAGCAGGGCGACGATCTCGCCGCCGCCCTTGCGGGTGCGGTCCACGATGGCGTCGATGCGCTCCTGGCTCGTCCACTTCATCTTGACGAGGTCGGGCAGCGGGATGCCCGCGACGGTCGAGTAGCGCACCAGCGGGACCATGTCGTCGCCGTGGCCGCCGAGCACGAAGGCCGAGACGTCCTTCACCGAGACCTTGAACTCCTCGGCCAGGAAGTAGCGGAAGCGGGCGGAATCCAGCACGCCGGCCATGCCGACGATCTTGTTCGGCTTGATGCCGGAGAATTTCTGCAGGGCCCAGACCATGGCGTCGAGCGGGTTGGTGATGCAGATCACGAAGGCCTTGGGCGCGTACTTCTTGATGCCCTCGCCGACCGACTGCATGACCTTGAGGTTGATGCCGAGCAGGTCGTCGCGGCTCATGCCCGGCTTGCGGGGCACGCCGGCCGTCACGATGATCACGTCGGCGCCGGCGATGTCTTCGTAGGAATTGGTGCCCTTGTAGCCCGCATCGAACCCGTCGACCGGCGAGCTCTCGGCGATGTCCAGGCCCTTGCCCTGGGGAACGCCCTCCGCGATGTCGAACAGGACGACGTCGCCGAGTTCCTTGAGACCGGCGAGATGGGCGAGCGTGCCGCCGATCTGTCCGGCGCCGATGAGCGCGATCTTCTTGCGGGCCATGAGGAGCCTTTCCTTCAGCTGCAGGCGGAACCGGGGACGCCCGGCCGCCAAAATCGCGGGTTCTGTGGCCCGAAACGCCATTCGCATCAAGCGCACTACGGGTCGTGGACCATGGCGCCGTTAAGGCCTTCCGGCCCCGTTTTATCCAGCCGGGCCAGTCGTTTGCCGGCGATCCGGCGCCAAGGGGCGCGCCGCTGCCGTTAAGATATGAAATCGATAGGAATTACAAAATCTGTCACTTGTAACAACCGATCAGCGGATCAGCCCGTTGGCGAGGGCCCGCAGGACCACCCGCATCGCGCTTGCCAGGCGCTGGTCCAGCGTGCCGCGCGGCATGGCGACGTCCTGCCGGACGGAGAGCGGATTGAGGAAGCGGTGCATGCAGTCGAGCACCAGGGCGATGGCCCGGTCCTTGTCGGCGGCCTCGAAGGCGCCGACGCTCAACCCCTCCTCGAGCACCCGGTCGATCAGGTTGCGCACCCGGATGCGGTGCTTGCGCGCGACGCCCCTGTTGGCCTCGAAGGCCTCGGTGAAGGCGGCGAAGAGCTCCGGCTCCGCCTCCGCCTGCTCGCGCAGCTCCCGCGCGAGGCCGAGCACGATCCGCTCCAGCTTGTCGTCGGCCGGATCCGGCGCCCCGGCAATGTCGGCGAGATCGGCCTCGAGGGACCGCAGCCAGGCCGTGGTCACCGCATCGACGAGGTCCGCCTTGGACGGAAAATAGCGATAGACGTTGGCGTGGCTCATCCCCGCCTCTTCGGCGATGCCGACCACGGTGATGCGCTTGCGGCCGAACCGGCGGATATGGTCCGTCGCGATGGCGAGGAGCCGCGCGTCGATCGTCTCGGCCTGGAGCGGCGCCGAACGCCGCAGCGCGATGGTCATGCGTGGTTCCGTCGCCTCGTCGTCATGCCGTCCGTTTCCCCGGATCGCGGGAAGCTGGCCCGAAACCGGGCGCGCTGACAAGCAGGCCGTGGGCCGTCACGTCTCGACCAGGCCCGTCGTCGCGCCGCTGGCGGTCGAATCCGCCGGCCCGTGGGGCAGCGCGAGATAATCGGTGGAGCGCATCTCGATGAGGCGCGACACGGTGCGGTCGAATTCGAAGGCCTCGCGGCCTTCATCGGCGCGGTAGAGCGCGTTGGCCTCCGCCTCCGCCGAGGCGACGAGCTTCACGTGATGGTCGTAGAGCGCGTCGATCAGGATGATGAAGCGCTTGGCCTCGTTGCGCCGATCGAAGCTCAGCACGGGTATCTCGTCCAGGACCAGCGTGTGAAAGGCCTGCGCGACGGCCAGGAAATCGGACGCGCCATAGGCACGGCTGCACAGGTCGGCGAAGCGCGCCCGCGCCACGCCGCCGGCTGCTTCGGGAATCTCGACCTCGTGCCCTTTCACCTTGAGCGTGACCGGCTGGCCCCGCTCGGTGCCCGACAGGGCCCGGAACGCCCTGTCGAGCGCGGCGCGCGCCGCCTCGTCCGCGGGCGCGTGGTAGACCGGCGCGCCGCCGAGCTTCTCCAGCCGGAAATCGGTGCGCGCATCGAGCCGCATCACGTCGGCATGGGCCTTCAGCACGTCGACGAAGGGCAGGAACAGCGCGCGGTTCAGCCCGCCCTCGTAGAGCCGGTCCGGCTCCACGTTGGAGGTCGCGACCACCGTCACCCCCTGCCGGAACATGGCGGTGAACAGGCGCCCCAGGATCATCGCGTCGGCGATGTCGGTCACCGTGAACTCGTCGAAGCACAGGACCTGCGCCTCGCCCGCCAGATCAGCCGCCACCGCCGGGATCGGGTCGGTGTCCTTGACCTCCCCCGCCTTCACCCTCTGCCGGAAGGCGTGGATGCGCTCGTGAACGTCGGCCATGAAGGCGTGGAAATGGGCGCGCCGCTTGCGGGGTTCGGGCAGGGCCTCGAAGAAGAGGTCCATCAGCATCGTCTTGCCGCGGCCGACCGAGCCCCAGAGATAGAGCCCCTTCACCGCCGGCGGCGCCTTGCGGCCGAACAGCCAGCCGAGCGCGCTGCCCTTGGCCGCGAGCCTTCGCTCGGCCAGGGCCTGCGCCACGCTTGTGAGGCGCGCCACGACCTTGACCTGGGCCGGATCGCGCTCGATCGCGCCGGACGCGACAAGCGCGTCGTATCGGTCCTGGAGGGAAGAGGCCATGGATGGGATCGCGTGGGGCGGGTCGAGGCCTGTCTAAGCCCCGGCGGCCCGGCCCTCAAGCGTCAAGGCGCGCGGCCTGCTGCGCGGCCGCCGATCCAGAGAGCGCGTCCTGACGTATGACGTTGCGTCTGGATGGGGGGAGCCAAGCCATGACGATTGCGCTCTGGTGCGTGCTGGCGGTGGCTTTGATGCCGGTCCTGGGGGCCGGGATCGCCAAATGGGGCACGACGCTCGACAACAACAACCCGCGCGACTGGGCGGCCTCCCTGCAGGGCTATCGCAGGCGGGCCTTTGCGGCTCATTCCAACGGCCACGAATTCTTCCCGGTGTTCGCCGTCGCCGTGCTCGCGGCGCAGATATCGGGCGGCGCGCAGCGTCCCGTGGACCTTCTGGCCGTCGGCGTCGTTCTCGCCCGCGCGGCCTATATGGGCTGCTACATCGCCGATCTCGCCACCGCCCGGTCCCTCGTCTGGACGCTCGGCATGGCGCTGACCCTGGCGATCTTCACCGCGTCCGTCTGGAGCTGAGGCGCGGCCTCAGCGCGCCATGGAGATGGACGCGCCGGACTTGGTGAGTACGCCCTCATAGCCCTCGCCGCCCGGGCGCAGGCGCGCCACGACGTTGCCGCCCGGCTGGTAGAGATAGATCTCCCCGTCCCGGTTCTCCCACGCGGTGATCCGCGCCAGATCGCGGTTGGCGCAGGACGAGGCCGAGGCGCGGTTGAGCTCCAGCACCTGCGCGCTGGACAGGTTGAGCCGGCAGGAGCCTCCCGCCGCGTCCCGCGCCCGCCACGTACCGACCGCGCCGAGCCGGCCTGCGGGCGGCGGCGTCACGGCGCGCGGCTCCTCGGGCGGACGGGCGGCGACCACCGCCCCGCCCCCGCCGGGAATGTTGGGATCCATGACCGTACCCGGCGTCGCGACCGGTCCGGGCGCGACCGCGCCGCCCGGCGGCGGCAGCGGCTCCGCCGTGATCGGGCCGGAGGACGGCGCGCCGTAGCCGCCATAGGGACCGGGCGCGGGCGCATCCGGCGCGTCGTTGTAGATCACGGTGGGACCGGAACCCGCCGAGGCGCCCACCGGCGCCGGCGGCGCGTAATCCGGCCGCCCCCCGCCTGACAGGCGGGCGGACGAACAGCCGGCCGCGCCGAAGGCGACGATGCCTGCGGCGATCACCGCGATACGAAACCCTTGAGAACCCGACACCATCTGCTCTGCCCCGTCGCGGCGCCCGGCGCCGTCCCCGATTCGCATAGGACCATCGTAGCTTTTTTAGGGCCGGGACGGGATTTGACCACCGGTCCGTCCTCGGCCAGAAAACGTCGAAGGCAACGATCCGGCGCGCGTCAACGCGTCCGCCGCCGCTTCGTTCCGATCGAACCCGTCCGGACAGGTCCCATGCAGCCATCGACAGCCGCGATCCGCCCGCGCCGCAGCGTGCTCTACATGCCCGGCTCCAATGCCCGCGCCATCGAGAAGGCGCGCACGCTGGACGCCGACGCGGTGATCCTCGACCTGGAGGATTCCGTGGCGCCCGACGCCAAGGAGACGGCGCGCCGGCAGGTGGCGGACGCCGTGGCGGCGGGAGGCTTCGGCGGCCGCGAGGTCGTCATCCGCGTCAACGGCCTCGACAGTCCGTGGGCGGAAGCCGACATCGCGTTGGCCGGCGCCGCGGGGCCGGACGCCGTCCTCGTGCCGAAAGTGTCCGGGCCCGACGACCTGGAGCGGGCAGTGCTGCTGCTGGACGCGGCCGGCGCCCCGTCCTCCGTCGCGCTCTGGGCCATGGTGGAGACGCCGCTCGCGATCCTCAACATCGCGTCCATCGCCGGCGCCGCCCGTGCGACGCGGCTCACCTGCCTCGTGCTCGGCCTCAACGATCTCGCCAAGGAGACGCGCGCCCGCTTCGTGCCCGGCCGCGCCCCGATGCTGCCCTGGATCGTCGCCGCGCTGACCGCCGCCCGCGCCCACGGGCTCGACGTGATCGACGGCGTCTATAACCGGCTCGACGACGAGGCCGGCTTCCGCGCGGAATGCGAGGAGGGGCGCGATCTCGGCCTCGACGGCAAGACCCTGATCCATCCGAGCCAGATCGCCGCCGCGAACGCCGTCTTCGCGCCCTCCGCCGCCGAGCTGGACGATGCCCGCACGATCGCGGCCCTGTTCGACCTGCCGGAGAATGCCGGCAAGGGCGCCGTCGCCCATAACGGACGCATGGTGGAGCGGCTCCACGCCGACATGGCACGGCGCGTCATCGCGCTGGCCGACGCCATCGCGCGGCGGGGCTGATCCATGCAGGTCCTCGCCTCGCCGACAATCCTGCCGATCATTCTCCTCGTCCTGTCGAACGTGTTCATGACGTTCGCCTGGTACGGACACCTGCGCTTCGCCACCGCGCCGCTCTGGATCGCGGTCATGGCGAGTTGGGCCATCGCCTTTGTTGAATATTGGCTGGCCGTGCCGGCCAACCGCATCGGCCACCAGGTCTATTCGGCGGCCGAACTGAAGACGATGCAGGAGGTGATCACGCTCGTCGTCTTCGCGGGGTTCGCCGTGCTCTACCTCAAGGAGCCGCTGACGCTGAACCACCTCGTCGGGTTCGGCTTCATCGCCCTCGGCGCCTTCTTCGTCTTCCGCGGCCCCTTGGGCTGACGCGCTAGCGCGCCGGCCTCACCCGCAGCAGGCTGCCATTGGCGGCATCGGTGAGGAGATAAAGAAAGCCGTCCGGCCCCTGACGCACGTCGCGGATGCGGGCATTGAGGTTGCCGAGCAGCCGCTCCTCCCCGGTGACCCGCTCCCCCGAGAGAGTCAGCCGCACCAGGACGCGCCCGGCCAGCGCGCCGACGAAGGCGCTGCCCTTGAAGGCCGGGAAGGCGTCACCCGTATAGAAGGTCATGCCGGACGGGGCGACCGACGGGTCCCAGTAGAAGACCGGCTGCTCCATGCCGGGCTTCGCCGTCCCCTCGCCGATCCTGAGGCCCGAATAGTCGACGCCGTAGGTGATGACCGGCCAGCCGTAATTCTTGCCGGCCGCGGGCACGTTGACCTCGTCGCCGCCGCGGGCGCCGTGCTCCACGGTCCAGAGCCTGCCGCTCTCCGGATGCAGCGCGGCGGACTGGATGTTGCGGTGGCCGTAGGACCAGATCTCGGGCTTCGCGTCGCTGCGCCCGACGAAGGGATTGTCCCGCGGGATCGAGCCGTCGCGGTTGATCCGGACGACCTTGCCGAGCGTCTCGGTCAGGTCCTGCGCCTTCTCCTTCTCGGTGAAACGGTCGCCGGTCGTGATGAAGAGCGTCTTGTCCCGGCCGAAGACGAGGCGCGAGCCCCAATGGTTCGGGCCGCCATAGGCCGGCTCCTGGCGCCAGATCACCCTGACGTCGGAAAGGCCCGTCGCGGCCTCGTTGAGAACGCCGCGCGCCACGGCCGTGGCGCCGTTCCCGCCGGGACGCTCCTCGGCGAAGGAGAGATAGACGGCGCGGTTCTGGGCGAAATCCGGATCGAGCGCGATGTCGAGGAGCCCGCCCTGGCCGCGCGCCCGGACCGCGGGCACGCCGGACAGGGGCTCCGACAGGCGCCCGTCCGCGACGAGGCGCAGGCGGCCCGGCCGCTCGGTGACGAGGATGCGCCCGTCGGGCAGGAACGCCATGCCCCAGGGATTGGCGAGGCCGGACACGACAGTGTCGACGGCGAGCGCCGGATTGGCGGGAGCGGGGGCCTGGGCCTGGGCGGCGACAGGCGCGAACAGGGCGAGAGCGAGAAGGAGCGGGCGCATGGGGTCTCCGGCCTTTCGCCGCGTCGCGATGCGCGGCTGTTCCGGAGAGCCTAGGCGGATGGTCCGGTCAGACAAGGGTGCCTGACGCGCGAAGCCATCAAAGCTGCGTCAGCCGATCTGGGCCAAAGTGGCGAAGGTCGTGGCGATGCAGGCGCTGCCGATCAGGGCCATCAGGACCAGCGAGGCCTTGAACTGGCGCTCGGCTTCCTCGCGGCGCATCGTCGTGGCGACGGGGCGGCGATAGTCGGCGATGCGGATCGGCTCGTTCGTCATCATCGTCTGCTCCTCGGTCCTGTCGGCCGTGCCGACGATGGGACCTTGCCTGTGCGGCGTTCCGATCGCGGTGCGCTGGCGCACGGGCCTTCTGGCTATGGGCTGGAAAACGAACGCGAAAACTGAAGTTTGGTTCCGCGGCCGCGTTCCGGCGGCTCAGCGCACGTCGTAAAGGTGGGCCATGGAGGGCCGGTCCATCAGCGCCGAGGGCGGCGTCGTCTGGCCGACGAGGTCGCCGATGGCCGTGTTCAGCGCGCCGGCGAAGCCCGCGACGACAACGATCAGCGCCATGCCCAGCATGCGCTCGGCGCGGGTGCGGCGGGCCTTGTAGGACGGGCGCAGGGCCCGGGCGGGATGGATGTCGAGAGCGTGGGACATGGTTGCCTCCCGGAACGCGAACGACCGCGTTCCATGGAGGCGAGAATGGCGCGGCCGGAGCGGCGGCGCGGTGCGCCGCCGCACGCAGCCTTCAAGGGGTCAGGCGGGCTCGACGCCGGCCGCTTTCACCACCGCCTGCCACTTGGCGATCTCCTCGCGCAGATAGGCGGCGAAGGCGGCCGGATCGCGCGGGTTGACCGCGATGCCCTGGGTGACGATCGCGTCGCGCACGGCGGGCTTCGCCAGGGCGTCGAGCACGGCCTTGGTCAGCGCCTGGTGGGCCGGGGCGGGGATCGCGGCGGGGGCGAAGATCGCGATCCAGGCATCGGCCTCCGCGTCGGGGATGCCCACGGCCTTCAGCAGCGGCACGGCCGGCAATTGCGGGGCCGGCACCGTGGAGGCGATGGCGATCGCCTTCATCTGGTTGCCCTGGATCTGGCCGAGCACGCTCGGCAGCGTCGAATAGGCGACATCGATCCGCCCGGCCACCAGCTCCTGGGCGAGCGGCGCCGCGCCGCGGAACGGCACGTGGGTCATCTCGATCCCGGCGCGGGTCTTCAGGAGCTCCATCGCCAGATGCGAGGCCGAGCCCGCCCCTGTCGACCCGTAATTGAGTGCGCCGGGCTTAGCCTTGGCGAGCGCGATCAGGCCCTTCACGTCGCTGACGCCCAGATCGTTCTTGACCACGAGGGCATGCTGGAGGTCGGCGACGCCGGCAACCGGCACGAAATCCTTCACCGGGTCGTAGCCCGGCTCCCTCAGCAGGAAGGAATTGGTGGCGTGGGTCTGGTTGGTGCCCAGCACGAGCGTATGGCCGTCGGCCTCGCCCCGCGCGACCTGGCGGGTGCCGGCGGCGCCCGAAGCTCCCGCCACGTTCTCCACCACGACGGTCTGGCCGAGCGCGGACGACATCTCGGCGGCGATGATCCGCGCGAAGACGTCCACCGACCCGCCGGCCGTATAGGGCACGACGAGCTTGACGGGGCGGGACGGGAAGGTCTGCGCGCGCAGCGCGCTCGGCACGGCAAAGAGGCCGGCCATCGCGCCGAGGGCGGCGCGGCGGGTGATGGTCATCTGGCGTCACTCCCTGGCCGGCAGCGGCCCCCTGGCGGGGCGGCACCGGCGGTTCTGGCACCCGCTTGCCGCGGGCTTGAGCCCCGATCCTGACACAGCCGGCGGAACCGGTCAGCCGCAAGCTGATACGCCGATGGGAGGCGTCTATGCCAAGATTGCATGCGCATCGCGCCAGCGTGGCGGGATTTCGCCTTGCCGATGCGGAGCCCGGGGACTAGGTTCCGCGCCGTTTGCCAGCCTTGGCTGGCCTCCAGAACGAGGATCCCGCCGATGGGTTTCATCTCCGACGCCCTGTCCCGCATCAAGCCGTCCGCGACGATCGCGCTGACGCAGAAGGCGCGCGACCTCAAAGCCCAGGGCAAGGACGTGATCAGCCTGTCCGTCGGCGAGCCGGACTTCGATACGCCCGAGAACATCAAGAACGCGGCGATCGACGCCATCCGCCGGGGCGAGACCAAGTACACGCCGGTTCCCGGCATCGTCCCGCTGCGCGAGGCGATCGCGAAGAAGTTCAAGCGCGAGAACGGCCTCGACTACAAGCCGAGCCAGACCATCGTCGGCACCGGCGGCAAGCAGGTCATCTACAACGCGCTGCTGGCGACGCTGAACCCCGGCGACGAGGTGATCATCCCCTCGCCCTACTGGGTGAGCTACCCGGAAATGGTCGCGCTCAATGGCGGCGTGCCGGTCTACGTGCAGACGCGCTTCGAGGACAATTTCAAGCTCAAGCCGGAACCGCTGGAAAAGGCGATCACGGCGAAGACGAAGTGGATCATCCTCAACTCGCCGTCCAACCCGTCCGGCGCCGCCTATTCCCACGCCGAGATGAAGGCGATCACGGACGTGCTGGTGCGCCATCCGCATGTCTGGATCCTCACCGACGACATGTACGAGCACCTGGTCTATGGCGACTTCACCTTCGTCACCCCGGCGCAGGTCGAGCCCAGCCTCTATGACCGCACGCTCACCATGAACGGCGTGTCCAAGTCCTATGCCATGACCGGCTGGCGCATCGGCTACGCGGCCGGCCCCGAGCAGCTGATCAAGGCCATGGACCTCGTCCAGGGCCAGCAGACCTCCGGCGCCTGCTCCATTGCGCAATGGGCGGCGGTCGAGGCGCTCAACGGCACGCAGGAGCACCTGCCGAAGTTCCGCAAGGCCTTCGAGGAGCGCCGCGACCTCGTCGTCTCCATGCTGAACCAGGCCAAGGGCCTGAAATGCCCCGTCCCCGAGGGCGCGTTCTATGTCTACCCGTCCTGCGCCGAGCTGATGGGCAAAACAGCGCCGTCCGGCAAGGTCATCGAGACCGACGAGGACTTCGTCATGGAGCTTCTGGAGACCGAAGGCGTCGCCGCGGTCCACGGCTCGTCCTTCGGCATGGGCCCGAACCTGCGCATCTCCTACGCCACGTCCAACGCGGCTCTGGAGGATGCCTGCAACCGCATCCAGCGCTTCTGCGCCAACCTGCGCTGATCGCCCTCGCGGATGGCGGGATGCCGCCATCCGCCGCTATGCCCAGCCCGTCCCGGAGGCGATGGCCCTGTCGCTCGACCTCGTCCATACGCTCCCCGTCCGCGTCTATTACGAGGACACCGACTTTTCGGGCGTCGTCTACCATGCAAGCTATCTGCGCTTCATGGAGCGCGGCCGCACCGAGTTGATCCGCGACCTCGGCATCGCCCAGTCCGAGCTCTTCGACAACGACACCGCGCTCGCCTTCGCGGTCCGGCGCATGGCGATCGAGTTCGTGAAGCCCGCCCGCATGGACGACATGCTCACCATCGAGACGCGGCCCGTCGCCGCCCGGGGCGCGACCATGGACCTCGCCCAGCGCGTCCTGCGCGGCGAGGAGGTGCTGGTGGAAGCGAAGGTCACCGTCGCCTGCATCGGCGGGGGCCGCGCCCGCCGCATCCCCGACACGCTGCGCCGGCGGCTTCGCTTGCCCGATTGAGCCGATATCAACCCGGCTTTAACCTTACCTCTGTCTTAAAGATATCACGGCGGTTGTTGACGTCGCGATCTGCGCCCTGACGCCCTTATTTCGACAGATTCGGGGCGTTGTGAGCGCATATTCGCTCGTTACCAGCGCCAGTTCCGCGGGACGCCCCGAGCGTCTCGCCGGTCCGGCCGCGCCGGGACGAGACAGTGTGAAGGACCGACGATGAACCCTGCCGACCTGGCCCCCGTCGCCGCCGCGCCCGACATGTCGGTGTGGCACCTGTTCTGGCAGGCCCATATCGTCGTCAAGCTCGTCATGATCGGGCTCGTCGCCGCGTCGATCTGGTCCTGGGCGATCATCGTCGACAAGACGCTGCTTTTCGCCGGCACGCGGCGCGCCATGGACCGGTTCGAGGAGACGTTCTGGTCCGGCCAGTCGCTGGAGGACCTCTATCGCGGACTGTCCCAGCGCGCGGTCTCCGGCATGGACGCCGTCTTCGTGTCCGCGATGCGCGAATGGAAGCGCTCCTTCGAAGGCTCGGGCCGCGGCGTCGCGAGCCTGTCGCAGCGCATCGACAAGGTTCTGGACGTGACGATCCAGCGCGAGGCCGAGCGGCTGGAATCCAAGCTGCTCGTCCTCGCCACGATCGGCTCCTCGGCGCCGTTCATCGGCCTGTTCGGCACGGTCTGGGGCATCATGAATTCCTTCACCGCCATCGCCGCCTCCAAGAACACGAGCCTCGCCGTCGTCGCTCCCGGCATCGCCGAGGCCCTGTTCGCCACGGCCATCGGCCTCTTCGCGGCGATCCCGGCGGTCATCGCCTACAACAAGCTCCAGGCCCAGGCCGCCAAGGCGGTCGGGCGGCTGGAAGGCTTCGCCGACGAGTTCTCCGCGATCCTGTCGCGGCAGATCGACGAACGCCTCGCCCACGCGGCCTGACGGGAGACACGCGCCATGGGCATGTCGGTCGGAGCATCGGGAGCGGGCGGCGGGCGCAGGCGGCGGGGCCGCGCGCGCGGCGCCCCCATGTCCGAGATCAACATGACGCCGTTCATCGACGTCATGCTCGTCCTGCTGATCATCTTCATGGTCGCGGCGCCGCTCCTGACGGCGGGCGTGCCCATCGACCTGCCGCAGACCTCGGCCAAGCCGCTGAACATCGAGACCAAGCCGATCACCCTCTCGGTGGACGACAAGGGCAAGGTCTTCCTGGGCGAGGTCGAGGTGCCCGACGCCGAGATCGTCAATCGCATCCGGGCCGAGGCCAAGCAGGGCTTCGAGGAGCGCATCTACATCCGCGGGCACCGCAAGGTGGATTACGGCCGGGTCGCCCAGGTCATGTCCATCGTGACCGCCGCCGGCTTCAAGAAGGTGGCGCTCGTCACCGAGACGGACGGGAAGGCGTGAGGTCGCGTTGAAGTTCGATCGCAGCGAACCTGGCATCATCGTTTCCGGGCTCGGCCACGCCGCCGTGCTCGTGGCCGGGCTCGTGGCGTTCCAGGGCATGCCCCCCAAGGGCGCCGAGGACAGCGTCGCGGTCGAGGTGATCAGCGACACCCAGTTCTCCCAGCTGACCAAGGGCGAGCGCCAGGCCAGGACCATCCAGGAAAACCCCAAGCCCCGCGCCGACCGCGTGGCCGAGGTGATCGAGCAGAAGGACCCGGGCGAGGCCAAGCGCGACACGCCCGCGCCCCCGACCCGCCCGGCGGACCTGAAGATCGCCGAGGAGGCCGTCGCGCCCCAGCAGACCCCGCCGCCGCCCGCCCGTCCGCAGGTGGCGCAAACCAAGCCGGAGCCGAAGCCCGAGCCGCCCCAGCCCGATCCGAAGGCCACCGAGGACCTGGCGCGCCTCGCCGACCAGGCTGAACTCGTGCGCCTCGCCAAGGCGGCCGAGGACGATGCGCGCGCCAAGGCGGACGCGAAGGCGAAAGCCGACGCGGATGCCAAGGCCAAGGCGCTCGCCAAGCTGAAGGCCGACGCCGACGCCAAGCTGAAGGCCGAGGCGGATGCCAAGGCGAAGGCCAAGGCGGATGCGATCGCGAAGGCCAAGGCGGACGCCGACGCCAAGGCGCGTCGCGAGGCCGAGCTCGCCCAGAAGTTCAACCCCGGCGACATCAACAGGCTGCTGACGTCGAAGGAGCCGACGCAGTCCACCGGCGCCACCGGCCGCGAGGTCGTCCGCACCGCCTCGCTCGGCACGCCGACGGCGAACGCGCCCAAGCTCAGCGTCAACCAGATCGGCGCGCTCATCGGCATCCTGCGCGAGCAGATCGAGCGCTGCTATTCGGCCCCGATCGGTGCCACCGGCGGCCAGATCACGCTGCCGCTCATCAGGGTGGAGCTGAACCAGGACG
Source organism: Hyphomicrobiales bacterium (assembly GCA_027483945.1). Taxonomy (GTDB): domain Bacteria; phylum Pseudomonadota; class Alphaproteobacteria; order Rhizobiales; family Beijerinckiaceae; genus JAIXTM01. The sequence continues at coordinate 160,589 of JAIXTM010000014.1, forward strand.
GCTCGCTGGCCAATGACCCGCGCATCATGCGCTCCGGGTCGTCCACCATCGACCGGTCCGTCACCGACGCCGCCCAGCGCGCGATCCGCCGCTGCGCCCCCTACAAGATCCCCGCCCAGTTCGCGCCCTTCTACAGCGACTGGCGCTCCATGACCGTCGAGTTCGAGCCTCCGGCCTGACAGCTCGGCGCCGCCCGGAGCGGAGCCCTTACGGAAGAGAATGATGCATCGCCGCCAATTCCTCGGAGCCCTGTCCCTGCTCGCGCCCGGCCTCGGCCTTGTCGCGCAGACCGCGCCCGCATCCGCCGAGCTGTCGATCCGCGTCGGTCCGGGCTCGTCGTTCCAGCCCATGCCGATCGCGGTGACCGACTTCGCCGGCGAGGCGCAGGCCGGCCAGCAGATGGCCGGGGTCATCACCAACAACCTGAAGCGCTCCGGCTATTTCCTGCCGGTGGACAAGGCCCGCTTCCCCGAGCGCGCGCCCTCCATCGACGCCGTGCCGGCCTTCCAGGCCTGGGCCGCCGCCGGCGTGCAGGCGCTCGTCACCGGCCGCGTGACCCGCGACGGCTCCGGCCAGCTTCGCACCGAGTTCCGGCTCTGGGACGTGCTGACCGGCCAGCAGATCGTCGGCGAGCGCTACGTCTCCGGCGCCGCCGACTGGCGCCGCATCGCCCATGTCGTCTCCGACGCGGTCTATTCCAAGATCACGGGCCTTGGCGGCTTCTTCGACACCAAGGTCGTGTTCGTCGACGAATCCGGCCCGAAGGAGAACCGCAACAGGCGCCTCGCCGTCATGGACCAGGACGGCGCCAATGTGCGCTACCTGCGCGCCGGCCAGGGCAATGTGGGCATGCCGCGCTATTCCCCCGCCGGGCAGATGATCGCCTACATCTCCCAGCGCATCGGCGACCCGGCCCGCGTCAGCATCATGAACATGGACACCGAGGAGCAGCAGCTCGTCGTCGATGCCCAGGAGATGACGACCAGCCCGCGCTTCACGCCCGACGGCAGCCGCGTCGTCATCACGCTCAACCGCGGCGGCAGCTCCAACCTCTACCTCGTCGACCTGCGCTCGCGCGCGGCGACGCCGCTCACCGACACGAGCGGCATCGACACCGCGGCCTCCTTCTCCCCGGACGGCTCCCAGATCGTGTTCGAGAGCAATCGCGGCGGCTCGCAGCAGATCTACCTGATGGGCGCGTCCGGCGGCGGGGCGCGGCGCATCTCCTTCGGCGAGGGCGGCGCCTATGGCCAGCCGGTCTGGTCCCCGCGCGGCGACTTTATCGCCTTCACCCGCCAGCGCGGCGGCTCCTTCGCCATCGGCATCATGAAGCCGGACGGCACGGGCGAGCGCATCCTGACCGAGGGCTTCCACAACGAGGCGCCCACCTGGGCGCCCAACGGCCAGTACATCATGTTCTACCGCGATCCGGGCGGGCAGGGCGGCGGCAAGCTCTACATGGTGGACATCACCGGCCGCGTGGAGGTTCCGGTGCCGACGCCGGGCTTCGCTTCCGAGCCGGCCTGGTCGCCGCTCCTCACCGAGGCGCGCCGCTGACCTTCACCGCCCGTTAACCCTGAGAAACACTTTCACGAAATTGCCTAAATGCAACAGGCCTCGGAAAGCCCCGATCAAGGTTGACGGAACCTTCGCTTAACCAACCAGCCCTAGTCCTGAACCCCGAGAAGCAAGGGGTTGTGAGGCCGCCTTAGGCCCGACCGCCAGAAGGAGTTTTCGCCGATGATGTCCATCGCCACGCCGCGGGCCGCCAAGCTCGCCGTCCTGTTCGCCGTCGGGCTGTCGCTCGCGGCGTGCTCGAAGAACCAGAATGCCGACGGCTTCGGGGCCGGCGGCGCCGCGACCCCGGGCAGCGCCCAGGACTTCGTCGTCAATGTCGGCGACCGCGTCTTCTTCGAGACCGATTCCACCGACCTGACGCCGACCGCCACCGCCACGCTCGACAAGCAGGCCCAGTGGCTGAGCCAGTATCCGCGCTACACCTTCACCATCGAGGGCCATGCCGACGAGCGCGGCACCGCGGAATACAACTATTCCCTCGGCGCCACCCGCGCCCAGTCGGTCCGCGACTACCTCGCCTCGCGCGGCGTCTCGCCGGCCCGGATGAAGACGATCTCCTACGGCAAGACCCGCCCGGTCGCGGTCTGCAACGACATTTCCTGCTGGTCGCAGAACCGCCGCGCGGTCACCGTCCTCGGCGGCGGCCCGACCTCCTGATCCCGGCGGGATCGGCTGACGGACACGGACGGCGCCCGCGAGGGCGCCGTTTGCCGTTCGAAGCCCCGCCACCAGCCGCATTTTGGCCTTGAGATTGGCGTGTGATACAGCCGCTGTGCTTCGCCGATCCCCGGCCTCGAATGCCGGCACCGAACGACAGGCTCTCCACCCCGATGCTCAAGGCGCTGACCCTCACCACCGGCATGATCCTCGCGGCCGCCTCGCTCGGCGATGCGCGGGCGCAGGGCCAGGACGCGGCCGACACCTATCTGCGGGTCAACCGGCTGGAAGGCCAGGTCCGCCAGCTGTCCGGCCAGATCGAGCAGTTGCAGTTCGAGAACCGCAAGCTCTCCGAGCAGCTCCGCCGCTTCCAGGAGGACATGGAGTTCCGGATGCAGGACAGGGGCGGCGCCCGCAGCGGCGCGGCGCCCGCCGCCCGGCCCTCCGCCCCTGCGGCGCAGCCCGGACCGACGACGCAGCCCCAGCGCCGCGGCGACGTGTTCGACCCGGCGGCCGATCCCGACGCCCCGGGCGCGCCCCTGCCGCTCGGCACGACGCCGCCCTCCGGGCCGCAGACCTTCGGCCAGGCCCCCGGCGCCATCATCGAGGACGACGAGACCGCCCCCGGCGCGCCGCTCGACATCAACGGCCTCGCCCGCCGCGCTGAGGCGCCGGGCGCTCCCGCCGTGATCCCGGCGCCGGTGCTCGAGCCGTCGCCGAACCGGCCGAGCGTCGCCGCCATCGGCCCCGACGATCCGCGCGAGAGCTTCGACGCCGCCTTCGGCCTGCTCCAGTCCAAGCAGTTCGAGGCCGCCGAGATGGGCTTCCGGCGCTTCCTGCAGTCCCATCCGCGCGACCGGCTGGTCCCGGACGCCGTCTTCCTCCTCGGCGAGAGCTATTTCGCCCGCCAGCGCTATGAGGAGGCGGGCCAGCAATTCCTGAAGGTCACGACCGACCACCCGAAATCCGCCAAGGCGCCGGACGCCCTTGTCCGCCTCGGCGTCACGCTCGCCGCGCTCGGCGCGCGCGAGCAGGCCTGCGCCACTTTCGCCAAGGCGGGACGCGACTATCCCCAGGCCGAGAGCGTGCGCCGCGGCCTCGACCGCGAAAGGCAGCGGGCCCGTTGCGCGGCCTGATCGACCCGCCGCGCGGCGCCGCGCCCGTCGGCGAGGCGGAAGCCGGGCAGCTCTTTTCGCCGCTGGCGGGGGCGGGCGGCGTTCTCGTCGCCGTCTCCGGCGGCCCCGATTCCACTGCCCTCATGGCCTTGATGGCGCGCTGGGCCTCCCGGCCCGGCCGGCCGCCCGTCATCGCCGCGACGGTCGATCACGGGCTGCGGCCCTCCAGCGCCGACGAGGCCCGCGCCGTCGCCCGCGCCGCCGCCGATCTCGGCCTGACCCATCACACCCTGACCTGGACCGGCGACAAGCCCTCGACCGGCATCCAGGAGGCGGCCCGCGCCGCCCGCTACCGGCTCCTTTCCGCCTGCGCCCGGGATTGCGGCGCGACGCATCTCGTCACCGCGCACACGCTGGACGACCAGGCCGAGACGGCTCTCATCCGCCTGGCGCGCGGCACCGGCCTCAACGGGCTCGCGGCCATGCGCACCGCCATCGAGCGGGACGGCCTCCTGCATGTGCGGCCGTTCCTGACCCTCGCCAAGGCGCGGCTCGTCGCCACCTGCGACGCGCTCGGCGCCTTCTATCTCCACGATCCGTCCAACGAGGACCCGCGCTTCGCCCGCGCCCGCTGGCGGCGGCTGATGCCGGCTTTGGCCGCCGAGGGCCTCACCGCTGAGCGCCTGGCCATGCTGGCGTCCCGCGCCGCGCGGATCGAGGAGGCTTTGCAGGACCAGGCCGCGTCGCTCCTCGCCGGCAGCCGGCGCCCCGGCGGCCTCGACCTTTCGGGCTGGGCGGCCGCTCCCTTCGAGATCGCGGTCCGCACCTTGAGCCTTGCCCTTGCCGAGGCCGGAACGCCCGCCGGCGGACCGGCCGCGCCGCGCCTGGCGCGCATCGAAGCCTTGGCCTCGACGCTGGTGGAGGCCGCCGGTCAGGGCCGGGCCGTCCGTCGCACCATTGCGGGGCATGTCGCCGACCTCGATGCCGCCGGCCTGCTGCGCCTCAGGCGCGAGGGCGAACGCCGGCGCGGAATGCGTAAACCTTTCCGCGAAGTCGAGGGGCGCGACGCCGCGGCTCCCTTGGCAACCCCCGGGGCCAACCATAAGTTAGATGCAGCGAGGGATCGGGGCGCCGGCTCCGCCTTCGCCGGACAGGAATCATGAACCCGAACCTTCGCAACTTCGCCCTGTGGGTGATCATCTTCGTGCTGGTGCTCGCCCTCGTCACCTTGTTCCAGAATCCCGGGCAGCGCGGCGGCACCAACGACATCGCCTATAGCCAGCTCCTCGACGAGGCGGCCGCCGGCCGCATCCAGAGCGTCGTCATCGCGGGCCAGGAGATTTCCGGCACCTACCGGGACGGGCGCGGCACCTTCACCACCTTCGCGCCGAACGACCCGACCCTGGTGTCCAAGCTGGCCGAGCGCGGCGTCGCCATCACCGCGCGCCCGCCGCAGGACAGCACGCCCTGGTTCCTGGCCCTCATCAACTGGCTGCCGATCATCGTCCTGATCGGCGCCTGGGTGCTCCTGTCGCGCCAGATGCAGAACGGCGCCGGCCGCGCCATGGGCTTCGGCAAGTCCAAGGCGAAGCTCCTGACCGAGGCCCATGGCCGCGTCACCTTCGAGGACGTCGCCGGCATCGACGAGGCCAAGGAAGATCTGCAGGAGATCGTGGAGTTCCTCCGCGACCCGCAGAAGTTCCAGCGCCTCGGCGGGCGCATCCCGCGCGGCGTCCTCCTCGTCGGCCCGCCCGGCACCGGCAAGACGCTCACCGCCCGCGCCGTGGCCGGCGAGGCCAACGTGCCGTTCTTCACCATTTCCGGCTCCGACTTCGTGGAGATGTTCGTGGGCGTCGGCGCCAGCCGCGTGCGCGACATGTTCGAGCAGGCCAAGAAGAACGCGCCCTGCATCATCTTCATCGACGAGATCGACGCGGTGGGCCGTCATCGCGGCGCCGGCCTCGGCGGCGGCAACGACGAGCGCGAGCAGACGCTGAACCAGCTCCTCGTCGAGATGGACGGCTTCGAGGCCAACGAGGGCATCATCATCATCGCCGCCACGAACCGGCCCGACGTGCTGGACCCGGCCCTGCTGCGCCCGGGCCGCTTCGACCGCCAGATCGTCGTGCCGAACCCGGACGTGTCCGGCCGCGAGAAGATCCTGCGCGTCCACGTGCGCAAGGTGCCCCTCGCCCCGGACGTGGACCTGCGCATCCTCGCCCGCGGCACGCCCGGCTTCTCCGGCGCGGACCTGATGAACCTCGTCAACGAGGCGGCCCTGCTCGCGGCCCGCCGCGGCAAGCGGATCGTCACGCACCAGGAGTTCGAGGACGCCAAGGACAAGGTCATGATGGGCGCCGAGCGCAAGTCCATGGCCATGTCCGAGGAGGAGAAGAAGCTCACCGCCTATCACGAGGCCGGCCACGCCATCGTCGGGCTGCACGTGCCGGCGGGCATCCCGGTCCACAAGGCGACCATCATCCCGCGCGGCCGCGCGCTCGGCATGGTGAAGTTCCTCCCCGAGGGCGACCGCTACTCCATGAAGTACAAGGAGTTCACCTCCCAGCTCGCGGTGGCCATGGGCGGCCGCGTCGCCGAGGAGATCACCTTCGGCAAGGAGAACATCACCTCCGGCGCCACCGGCGACATCCAGCAGGCGACCAAGATGGCCAAGGCCATGGTCACCCAGATGGGCTATTCCGACGAGCTCGGCCTCGTCGCCTATGGCGACAACCAGGAAGAGGTCTTCCTCGGCATGTCCATGGGCCGGCAGCAATCGGTCTCCGAGGCGACGGCCCAGAAGATCGACGCGGAGGTCCGCCGCCTGATCCACCAGGGCTACGAGGATGCCAAGCGCATCATCACCGAGAACCACGACGAGTTCGTGCAGATCGCCGAGGCGCTGCTGGAATTCGAGACCCTGACCGGCGACGAGATCCGCGACCTCCTCGCGGGCAAGCGCCCCGAGCGCGGCAGCGACGAGCCGCCGGCGCCGACGCGCGTCTCGCCGGTCCCCAGCGCCGGCCGGCCGCGCCCGCGCGGGCCGGAAGGGCTGGAACCCAGCCCGACGACCTGAGGTCTCGACCGACGGAAACGACGAGAAGGCCCGGCCCCGCGCCGGGCCTTTTCGCGTCGTGGGCCTGTCACAAGCGCTTACAATTTTTGAACGCCGCCTGTGCGATCCGGCGCTATACACGGGCTCGGCCGGGGGAAGCGCCGGCCGGAAGAGGATGGGGGAGGCACCATGACGCGCAAATATTTCGGCACGGACGGGATCAGGGGCCGCGCCAACGGCAAGATCACGCCCGAGCTCGCGCTTCGGGTCGGCCAGGCCGCCGGCCTCGTCTTCCAGCGCGGCGACCATCGCCACCGCGTCGTCATCGGCAAGGATACGCGCCTGTCCGGCTACATGATCGAATCCGCCCTGCAGGCGGGGTTCACCTCGGTGGGCATGGACGTGCTGCTGCTCGGCCCGATGCCGACCCCGGCGGTCGCCATGCTGACGCGCTCCATGCGCGCCGATCTCGGCGTCATGATCTCCGCCTCGCACAATTCCTACGAGGATAACGGCATCAAGCTGTTCGGTCCGGACGGCTACAAGCTGTCCGACGAGGTCGAGACGACGATCGAGGCGTTGATCGATGGCCCCATCGACGGGCGCCTGGCCGCCTCGGAGAATCTCGGCCGCGCCAAGCGGATCGAGAGCGTCCATGCCCGCTATATCGAGGCGGCCAAGCGCACCCTGCCGCGCCAGACCGACCTGGAAGGCATGCGCATCGTGGTCGATTGCGCCAACGGCGCCGCCTACAAGGTCGCGCCCGAGACGCTGTGGGAGCTGGGCGCCGAGGTCATCTCCATCGGCGTGGAGCCCGACGGCTTCAACATCAACCACGATGTCGGCTCCACCTCGCCGGACGCGCTCGTCGCCAAGGTCCGCGAATTGCGCGCCGATATCGGCATCGCGCTGGACGGCGACGCCGACCGGGTCCTCATCGTCGACGAGAAGGGCCAGGTGGTGGACGGCGACCAGCTCATGGCCGTGGTCGCCTCGTCCTGGCACGAGGACGGGCGGCTCGCCAAGGGCGGCATCGTGGCGACGATCATGTCCAATCTCGGCCTCGAGCGCTATCTCGGCGAGCGCGGCCTGACCCTGGCCCGCACCGCCGTCGGCGACCGCTACGTCCTGGAGCACATGCGCGAGCACGGCTTCAACGTGGGCGGCGAGCAGTCGGGCCACATCATCCTGTCGGACTATTCCACCACCGGCGACGGCCTCATCGCGGCGCTTCAGGTCCTGGCCATGGTCAAGCGCCTGAACAGGCCGGTCTCCGAGGTCTGCCATTGCTTCGAGCCCCTGCCGCAGGTGCTCAAGAACGTGCGCTACAAGTCCGGCGGCCAGCCGCTGAAGGACGCGCCCGTCGTGACGGCGATCGAGAGCGGGCGCCAGCGGCTCGGCGATCTCGGCCGCCTCGTCATCCGCCCCTCCGGCACCGAGCCTGTCATCCGCGTCATGGCGGAGGGCGACGACCGGGCCCTGGTGGAGAGCGTCGTCGACGACGTGGTCGACGCGCTGGGCCGCAGCGCGGCCTGACCACGCAATCCCGTTCAACCTGGACGGTAAAAAAGCGTGGTTAAACGTTAGGGTTAAACCTGTTTTAACTCGAAACGTGGATTTTGGACCCTGACCGGGCGGTTGTGTGCGCCCGCATCGCGGCGCGCCGGAAGGCGCCCGCCATCAGGGAACCGGACCATGGGCCATATCGCGCGCCTCGTTTTGACCACCGTCGCAGGGCTCGGCGTCAGCCAGGCGCTCGCGGCCGATCTCCTGCCCCCGCCGCCCCCGCCGCCCCCCGTCCCCATCGAGTTCGGCGGCGGCTGGTATCTGCGCGGCGATATCGGCATGACCAACCAGAAGGTCGACAAGGTCGTGAACCCGCAGCTCGACGCGGCCTTCCCCGTCGCGCGGGTCGCCTACGACCAGTCCGAATTCGCCTCCTCGCCCTTCTTCGGCGTCGGCGTCGGCTACCAGTTCAATTCCTACCTGCGCTTCGACGTGACCGGCGAGTATCGCGGCCGCTCCGCCTATCGCGGGACGGACCGGGTGGGCTGGGTCGGCACGCCGGCGGGCACCTACAACCAGAGCAACGACTTCACGGCCTCCAAGACCGAATATGTCGGCCTTCTGAACGCCTATCTCGACCTCGGCACCTGGGGCGGGTTCACGCCCTTCGTCGGCGCCGGCATCGGCTTCGCCAACGTCTCGATCGAGAATTTCCGCGACGCCGGCCAGGGCGTCGATCCCGGCACCGGCAACGGCTTCACCAGCCTCGCCACCAGCGGCAACAAGTCCCGCACGAACTTCGCCTGGGCGCTCATGGCGGGCCTCGGCTACCAGGTCACCGACAACCTGACGCTGGAACTGGGCTACCGCTACATCAACCTCGGCGACGGCGAGACCGGCGACAGCGTCGCCTTCACCGGCGCCAATGCGGTTCCGGACAGCTGGAAGTTCAAGGACATCACGTCCCACGACCTGAAGTTCGGCATGCGCTGGGCGCTCGGCAGCGAGACCTATTACGAGCCGCGCCGCCGGCCGATCGTCACCAAGTACTGACCTTCGCCACCAGGCTATCCGATGCGCGGCGCGGTCCCCCAAGGGCCGCGCCGTTCGCGTTCCGCGCGCAGGATCACGGTTAAGAAACACGGTTAAGTGGGCCTTAACCAGTCTCGGCGATCCTGCCTGTCGACATTGCACCACGGGGCCCTTCAGCGGCCGGGGATGACGACATGACCCACTCCTTCGCGTCCGCTCTTGGCGGCATCGCTCTGGCCGCCCTCGCCGCGGCGCCCGCCCTCGGCGCCGATTACCGCCTGCCGCCCCCACCGCCCATGGAAGGGCCCGGCCCGGTCGTCTCCGAGCTCGGCGCCGGCTGGTACCTGCGCGGCGACGTCGGCTACGCCGTGGCGGTCAACCCCGTCGTCAACCTCTCGATCCTGGGCGTCAGCACGCCCTACACGAACGAGAAGATCGAGCCGACCTTCACCGCCGGCGGCGGCTTCGGCTACAAGTTCCTGAACTGGCTGCGCGCGGACCTGACCGCCGATTACCGGTTCGACACCGACTTCACCGGCGCCCTCGGCCCCTTCCCGCAGCGGGCGACGCTCAGCGGCTGGACGACGCTCGGCAACCTCTATCTCGACCTCGGCACCTGGTACGGCATCTCGCCCTATATCGGCGCCGGCGCCGGCCTCGCGCAGGTCCATATCCGCGACTATCTCGACAACGCGACGATGATCGGCACCGGCACGGACCGCTGGTCCTTCGCCTGGGCGCTCATGGGCGGCGTCGCGGTCCAGGTCTCGCCGGGCTTCTCGCTCGACCTCGGCTACCGCTACCTCTCCATCGCCAACACCGACCTCAACCTCGCCGCCGGCATCACCGCCCAGGCCAAGGACCTCAACTCCCACGAGTTCCGCATCGGCGTGCGCTACATGATCGAGTGAGCGCCGCACGGACGCCTGCCATCCGCGAGGGCCGGTCCGGCGACGGACCGGCCCTTCCCATTCCGGTTGCGCATTTCCGTTGACGGCCCGGCCCGATCGGCGTAACGCCGTCCGCGGGACACTCCTCCCCACCGAGGAGCGCCCATCTGCAAGGATGGATCACAATGAGCGATAGACCCGCGGCCGTTCCGGCCAACCCGAACTTTTCGTCCGGCCCCTGCGCCAAGCGCCCCGGCTGGAACCTCAAGGCCCTCCAGGATGCGCCGCTCGGCCGCTCCCACCGCGCCAAGGTGGGCAAGGCGAAGCTGAAGCTCGCCATCGACCTCACCCGCGAAGTCCTCCAGGTCCCCGCCGACTACAAGATCGGCATCGTGCCGGCCTCCGACACGGGCGCGGTCGAGATGGCGATGTGGTCGCTGCTCGGCGCCCGCGGCGTCGATCTCCTCGCCTGGGAGAGCTTCGGCGAGGGCTGGATCACCGACGCGGTCAAGCAGCTCAAGCTCGCCGATGTCCGCGAGTTCCGCGCGCCCTACGGCGAACTGCCGAACCTGAAGAAGGTCGACACCAAGAAGCGCGACGTCGTCTTCACCTGGAACGGCACGACCTCGGGCGTGCGCGTCGTGAACGGCGACTGGATCGCCGCCGACCGCGAGGGCCTGACCATCTGCGACGCCACCTCGGCGGCCTTCGCCCAGAAGCTGGACTGGGACAAGCTCGATGTCGTCACCTTCTCCTGGCAGAAGGTGCTCGGCGGCGAGGCGGCCCACGGCATGCTCATCCTCTCCCCGCGCGCGGTGGAGCGGCTGGAGACCTACAAGCCGGCCTGGCCGCTGCCCAAGATCTTCCGCCTCACCTCGGGCGGCAAGCTCATCGCCGGCATCTTCGAGGGCGAGACGATCAACACGCCCTCCATGCTCTGCGTCGAGGACTATATCGACGCCCTGCAATGGGCGAAGAAGGTCGGCGGCCTCGACGGCCTGGTGAAGCGCGCGGACGCCAATACCCGCGTCATCGCCAAGTGGGTGAAGCAGTCCCCCTGGGCCGACTTCCTCGCCGTGAAGCCGAAGACCCGCTCCAACACCTCGGTGTGCCTCAAGATCGTGGACCCGGACGTGCTCGCCAGGGGCGAGGCGGCGGTCGCCGCGGTCGCAAAGGGCATCGCCGCGCTCCTGGAGAAGGAGGGCGTCGCCTACGACATCGGCGGCTACCGCGACGCGCCTCCGGGCCTTCGCATCTGGTGCGGCGCCACCGTGCAGGCCAAGAACGTCAAGGCCCTGACGGCCTGGCTCGACTGGGCCTTCGCCCAGGAGAAGGCCAAGCTCGCCAAGGCGGCCTGACCGGCCTTCGCCCTCCCCCTGCGGGGAGGGCCGGGTGGTCCATGCCGCCCGCCCTGCCAGTTTCCGGCGGCCGCCGCAGGCCGCCTCCTCCATCCGACGCCGCCCATGCGGCACGACCCCCACCCCTGCCCCTCCCCGCAAGGGGGGGAGGGGAAACTCAAGGTTCATCCATGCCCGCTCCGAAGGTCCTCATTTCCGACGCCCTGTCCCCCGCCGCCGTGCAGATCTTCAAGGATCGCGGCATCGACGTCGATTTCCAGCCCGATCTCGGCAAGGACAAGGACAAGCTCGCTGCCATCATCGGCAATTATGACGGCCTCGCCATCCGCTCGGCCACCAAGGTCACCGCCAAGATCCTGGAGAATGCCGCGAACCTGAAGGTGATCGGCCGCGCCGGCATCGGCGTCGACAATGTCGAGATCCCGGCGGCCACCGCCCGGGGCATCATCGTGATGAACACGCCCTTCGGGAACTCGATCACCACGGCCGAGCACGCCATCGCCATGATGTTCGCCCTCGCCCGCGAGATCCCCGCCGCCGACGCCTCCACCCAGGCCGGCAAGTGGGAGAAGAACCGCTTCATGGGCGTCGAGATCACCGGCAAGACGCTCGGCATCATCGGCTGCGGCAATATCGGCTCCATCGTCGCCGAGCGCGCCATCGGCCTTCGGATGAAGGTCATCGCCTTCGACCCGTTCCTGTCGCCGGAGCGCGCCGTGCAGCTCGGCGTGGAGAAGGTCGAGCTGGAGGACCTCCTGCCCCGCGCCGACTTCATCACGCTCCATGTGCCGATGACGGAGAAGACGAAGAACATCCTGTCCCGCGAGAACCTCGCGAAGACGAAGAAGGGCGTGCGCATCGTCAACTGCGCCCGCGGCGGCCTCGTCGACGAGCAGGCCCTGCGCGATGCGCTGGATTCCGGCCATGTCGCCGGCGCCGCCTTCGACGTGTTCTCCGAGGAGCCCGCCAAGGAGAACCCGCTCTTCGGCCATCCCAACGTCGTCGCGACCCCGCATCTGGGCGCCGCCACGACCGAGGCGCAGGAGAACGTCGCCCTCCAGGTCGCCGAGCAGATGGCGGATTACCTGATCCAGGGCGCCATCCAGAACGCGATCAACTTCCCCTCGATCTCCGCCGAGGAAGCCCCGCGCCTGAAGCCCTTCGTGGCGCTCGCCGAGAAGCTCGGCTCGTTCCTCGGCCAGCTCACCGAGGCGACGGTGAAAGGTATCCGCATCGAATACGAGGGCAATGTGGCGGGCATGAACACCCGCGCCCTCACCGCCGCCGCCGTCACCGGCGTGCTGCGGCCCTTCCTGCCGGAGGTCAACATGGTCTCCGCCCCCGCCGTGGCGAAGGAGAAGGGGATCATGATCGAGGAGGTGAAGCGCGACACGAACACGAGCGAGTACGAGAGCTTCATCAAGGTCATCGTCACCGCCGAGGACATGGTCCGCCATGCCGGCGGCACCGTGTTCCAGGACGGCAAGCCCCGCGTCACGGTCATCCGCGACATCGCGGTGGACGCCGAGTTCGCGCCGCACATGATCTATATCCGCAACGACGACAAGCCGGGCTTCATCGGCCGCTTCGGCACGCTGCTGGGCGAGGCGGGCGTCAATGTCGCGACCTTCGCGCTCGGCCGCGACCGCGCCGGCGGCGACGCCATCTGCTTCGTCGCGGTGGACGAGCCGGTGGGCAAGGACCTCCTCGACAAGATCGAGCAGATCCCCCAGGTCAAGCGCGCCCGGGCCGTCAATTTCTGATTTCCGGCCTTCCTTGATACACTCGGCGGCGGCATCGATGAGATGCCGCCGCAGGAGTTTTTAAGATGCGCCGTTACGCCGTGGTCCGCGCCGCCTGGGACGAGGAGGCCAAGGTCTGGTTCGTCGAGGAGACGGACATTCCCGGCCTCGCCGCCGAGGCCGAGACGGTCGAGGCCCTGCGCGCCAAGGTGAAAGCCATCATCCCCGACCTCCTGGACGATGACGCCGACGTTCCGGCGGAGCTCGAGATCGATTTCATCGCCTACGCCCACGAACGCGTGCCGACGGCGGCGTGACCTGCCGGTATTTTATCCGACAACCATTGCAGACATAGATTTCCCGGGCTCTATCCGGAGGCCCTGACGTGAACGATTTCGCTCCCGCCGTGCGCCGCATCCTGCGCGAGAACGGCTTCGTGCTGTGGCGGCAGGGCAAGGGCGATCACAAGATCTGGCGGCAGGAGGAGACGGGCCGGAAGGTTGCCGTCGACGGCAGGATCAAGTCGCGCCACTCGGCCAACGCGACGCTCAAGCAGGCCGGGCTGGCGAAAGCTTTCTGACCCGTCAAGCCGCCGGGGTCGGGACCCGGCGTTCGGCGAGCCAGATGCCGCCGAGCACGAGGGCGAGCGCCACCGCGTGGTAGAGCCCGAACGGCTCGCCGAGAATGAGCACGGAGAACAGGGCGCCGAAGATCGGCACCAGGTTGACGAAGATGCCGGCCCGGTCCGGCCCGATCAGCTCCACCCCGCGCATGAAGAAGATCTGCGAGATCAGCGACGGGAAGAGCCCCACATAAAGCACGACCAGCCAGCCCTGGAGCGAGGGCCAGCGCAGGTCCCCCGCCGCCCATTCGAAAGCCACGAGCGGCAGCGAGGTGGCGAGCGCCGCGATCGCCAGCGCGCAGAAGAAGACGAGGCCCGGCACGCGCGGCCGCGCCCGCAGCGAGAGCGTGTAGCCGGCATAGAGGAAGCAGGCCGCCAGGATCAGGAGGTCGCCGTGATTGAAGGCGAGCGCGCTCAGGCGCGTCAGGTCGCCATGGGTCGCGGTGACGACGACGCCCAGCATCGTCGTGACGATGCCCAGCACCTGGAGCGGCCGCACGCGCGTGCGGTAGACGATGGCGCCGCCGATCAGCACGAAGATCGGGATCGAGCCCTGGAGCAGGGTGAGGTTGACGCCGGTCGTGTAGCGCGCCGCGACGTAGAACAGGCCGTTGAAGGCGGTATAGCCGAAGGCCGCCATCGCCAGCACCGCCTTCCAGTGCCGGATCAGGACCGCGATGCCCTCCGCCAGCGGCCGGCGCATGAGGACCGCGAGCGTCACGGCCGCCACGACCCAGCGCAAGCCGGTGAGGAGGAACGGCGAGACCTCGCCCACCGCGAGCCGCCCGGCCACGGCATTGCCGCCCCACATCGCGGTCGTGAGGATCAGGAGCAGATAGGGATTGCCGTAGGCGGCACGGCTGGCGGCTTGGGGCGACATGCGTTTGTCTGCGTAGGCGGAGGGGGACGTTACGCGCCTTGCTGGCGCTGTTTAAGGGGCCTAAACGCGCAGGTGCATTGCGCTGGCGGGAGGCCTGTTCGTGACGCTTCGTGTCCTGGTCGTCGAGGGGAATCTGCGCGGACCGCGCGAGCAGCACCGCGCCGAATGGGGCATGACGCCCTCCGAAGCCTATGCCGACCTGCTGGGCCGGATGGCGCCGGGCCTCACGGCCGACATCGCCTTCCCCGCCGACGAGGGCTGGAACGGGCCTGCCGCCGGGAGCCTGGAGGCCTATGACGGCGCAGTGCTCACCGGCTCGGCCCTCCATGTCTGGCAGGGCGGCGCGGAGGTGATGCGCCAGGTCGAGCTGATGCGGGCGCTCTACCGGGCCAAGGTGCCGGCCTTCGGGTCGTGCTGGGGCATCCAGATCGGCGCGGCCGCCGCCGGCGGCACGATCATCCGCAATCCGAAAGGCCGCGAGATCGGCTTTGCCCGCGACATCGCGATCACCGAAGCGGGCCTCGGCCATCCGCTGCTCCGGGGCAGGCCGCGGGCCTTCACCGCGCCCGCGATCCATCTGGACGTGGTCGCGGCGCCGCCGCAGGGCGCGACGATCCTCGCCTGCAACCGGCTGACGCCGATGCAGGCGGCCGAGATCGCCCATGACGGCGGCACGTTCTGGGGCGTGCAGTACCACCCGGAATTCTCCCTCGCCGAGCTCGCGGTGCTTCTGCGCCGCGTCGCGCCGCTGATGATCGAGGAGGGTTTCGCGCCCGACCGGCCGGCGGTCGCGGCCTATGCCGCCGATCTCGACGCGCTCCACGCCGATCCCTCCCGGACCGACCTCGCCTGGCGGCTCGGGCTGGACGAACAGGTGCTCGACGACGACCTGCGCACGCTGGAGATCCGCAATTTCCTGGAGCAACGGGTGAAGCCCGGGGCGAGCCGGCGCGGGCGCGCCTGAGCGCCCTTGCGTCAGGCCACGAGGCACCGCCGGTCGGGCTTGACCTTCATGGCCCGATCGACCAAGAGGGCGTGCAAGGACTTTAGAACCCCGGCCTTGCGCCGGGGTTTTTCATGAAAACGACAGGTGGATGCGATGGCCAACGTGGTCGTTGTCGGCGCCCAGTGGGGCGACGAGGGCAAGGGCAAGATCGTCGACTGGCTCTCCGAGCAGGCCGACGTCGTCGTGCGCTACCAGGGCGGCCACAATGCCGGCCACACGCTCGTCATCGACGGCACGGTCTACAAGCTCTCCCTGCTGCCCTCCGGCGTGATCCGCCCGGGCAAGCGCGCCGTGATCGGCAACGGCGTCGTGGTCGATCCCCACGCGCTCGCCGCCGAGATCGAGCGCCTCCAGGGCCAGGGCATCGTCATCGACCCGGCCAACCTCGTCGTGGCCGACAACGCGACGCTGATCCTCTCCGTCCACCGCGAGCTCGACGCCCTGCGCGAGAGCGAGGGCTCGGGCACCAAGATCGGCACAACCAAGCGCGGCATCGGCCCGGCCTACGAGGACAAGGTGGGCCGGCGCGCCATCCGCCTGATGGACCTGGCCGACCTCTCCACCCTGCCGGAGAAGATCGACCGGCTGCTCGTGCACCACAACGCGCTGCGCCGCGGCTTCAACTTGCCGGAATTCCAGCTCGCCGCGATCTACGACGAACTCGCCAGCATCGCGCCGAAGGTCCTGCCCTATATGGGCACGGTCTGGTCGATCCTGGACGAGGACCGCCGCGCCGGACGCCGCATCCTGTTCGAGGGCGCGCAGGGCGCGCTGCTCGACATCGACCACGGCACCTATCCCTTCGTGACCTCGTCCAACACCGTGTCCGGCCAGGCCGCCACGGGCTCGGGCCTCGGCCCCGGCGCCATCGGCTACGTGCTCGGCATCGTCAAGGCCTACACGACCCGCGTCGGCGAGGGTCCGTTCCCGACCGAGCTCCACGACGAGACCGGCCAGCTCATCGGCGAGCGGGGGCGCGAATTCGGCACGGTGACGGGCCGCAAGCGCCGCTGCGGCTGGTTCGACGCCGCCCTGGTGCGCCAGACGGTGAAGACCTCCGGCATCGACGGCATCGCCCTGACCAAGCTCGACATCCTCGACGGCTTCAAGACCGTGAAGGTCTGCACCGGCTACCGCATCGACGGCACGGTGGTGGAGCACCTTCCCGCCAGCCAGGGTGCCCAGGCGCGGGTGGAGCCGATCTACGAGGAGATCGAGGGCTGGTCGGGCTCCACCGCCGGCGCCCGCTCCTGGGCGGACCTGCCGGCACAGGCGATCAAGTATGTCCGCCGTATCGAGGAATTGATCGGCACCTCGGTGGCCCTGGTTTCCACCAGCCCCGAGCGCGACGACACGATCCTGGTCCGCAATCCGTTCGAGGGCTGAGGACCCAAGGGCCCCCGCAAGGGTTGACGATGGCGGTTAACGAGGTCATTCCAGCAAGCCCATGGCCGATTACCTGCCCCTGATTTCCCGCGCCGTCGCCAATCTCCAGAGCGACACGCCCGATGCGAGGCGCGCCATCTACGAGCGCGCCCGCGCGGCTCTCGACCAGCAGCTGCGCTCGCTCGATCCGCCGCTGTCGGAGGACGCGATCTCGCAGGAGCGGGTGTCCCTCGACGATGCGATCGCCCGCGTCGAGGCCGAGCGCGTGGCCGCGGCCATGCCCTCCTTCCTCGACCAGCTGCGCGCTGCCGAGACCTCCGCCACCGCCGACGAGCCGCTGCCGCCGGACGAGGTGCCGCAGGGCATGGACACAGGGGATGTGGAACGGCCTGACCACGACCGTTCCACGCCGTTCCAACGGAACGTTCCACCGGCCGCCGACCGCGATCCCGATCCGTCCTTCGACGCCGGCGACGCGCCCGATCCGGCGCTCCGCCCCGCCCGCCCCCGCATCGACACGCCGGCGCCCAAGCCCGATCGCTCGGCCCGCAACCGGACCATCGTGATGGGAGCGGTGCTCGGCCTGGTGATCGCGGGAATCGCCGGGATCGCGCTGGTCACCAAGGACCGCTCCCAGGCTCCGGACGCCCAGCCGCGCACCAGCCAGCCCGATGCGCCGGCGGGAAGCGGCGACCGCAAGTTCGGCGACCGGGTCGGCGGCGATGCACTGCCCTCCAACAACCAGGCCCGCGCGCCCCAGCAGCCGCAGCAACCGGCGCAGACGCCGGCGGCCCAGGGCCAGCCGGGCGTTCCCGTCGCCCAGCGCGCGATCCTCTACGAGGAAAGCGCCGAAAATCCTCGCGTGCCAGTGGTTTACAACGGCCGCGCCGTCTGGCGCCTGGACTCGGTCAATGTCGGCCAGGGCCAGCCTGCCGAGACCGCGATCCGCGCCGATGTCGAGATACCGGATGCGGGCTTCAACCTGACGATGATCATCCGCCGCAACGTGGACGCGACGCTGCCGGCCTCGCACCTCGTGCAGCTCAGCTTCGCCACCGCGAGCGACGCCCGCGCCGTGCGCGATGTCGGCGTCCTGCAGATGAAGCAGGACGAAAACGCCCGCGGTCAGCCGCTGGCCGGCCTGCCGGTGCCGGTGACGCCGGACGTCTACCTGATCGGCCTGTCGAACATCCGGCCCGACGTGCAGCGCAACGTCGCGGCCCTGAAGGAAAACGGCTGGATCGACCTCCCGGTCCGCTTCGCCAGCGGCCGCCGCGCGATCATCGCGATCGAGCGGGGCGTTTCCGGCGAGCGCACCGTGCGCGAGGCCTTCCAGGCCTGGGGGCAATAGCCTCCGGACGGCCGGCGCGTCAGCGCGCCGGCAGCGCCGCGGCCGGCATTTCTCGGCGCGCGATCAGGTCGCGCACCGCATCCTGCACCTTCTCGAAGGCCCTGACCTCGATCTGCCGCACGCGCTCGCGCGACACGCCGAACTCGGTCGACAGATCCTCCAGCGTGATGGGCTCGTCCGCCAGACGGCGCGCCTCGAAGATGCGCCGCTCGCGCGGATTCAGGACGCCGAGCGCGTCCTTGAGCGCGGCAAGCCGGTTCTGCTTGTCCTCGTCCTGGACGAGGCGGGTTTCCTGGTCCTCCTGATCGTCGACCAGCCAGTCCTGCCATTCGCCGCCGCCCTCGCCGTCGGCACGCAGCGGCGCGTTGAGCGACGTGTCGCCGCCCAGGCGCCGGTTCATGTCGATGACGTCCTGCTCCGGCACGCCGAGCTTGGTCGCGATCAGCTTCACCTGGTCGGGACGCAGATCACCCTCGTCCAGCGCAGAGATGCGGCTCTTGGCCTTGCGCAGGTTGAAGAACAGCTTCTTCTGGCTGGCCGTGGTGCCCATCTTCACCAGCGACCAGGACCGCAGGATGTATTCCTGGATCGCCGCCTTGATCCACCACATGGCGTAGGTCGCCAGCCGGAAGCCCTTGTCCGGCTCGAAGCGCTTCACGGCCTGCATCAGGCCGACATTGCCTTCCGAGATCACCTCGCCGATGGGCAGGCCATAGCCGCGATAGCCCATCGCGATCTTCGCCACGAGGCGCAGATGCGAGGTCACCAGCTTGTGCGCGGCATCGCGGTCCTCGTGCTCGCGCCAGCGCTTGGCGAGCATGTATTCCTGCGACGGCTCCAGCATCGGAAACCGGCGGATCTCGTCGAGGTAGCGCGCCAGACCGCCTTCGGCGGAAATGGCGGGAATCGAACCATTGGCCATCAAACGTCTCCTTCGCCCCCTCTCATGAGGCGGGCCCTCGCGACGCCGTTCGGCCGTCGCGGCTCTCCGATGATAGCGGAAAGCATGGCCCGACGGGAAGACCCGACGCGGGAACCCGCGCCGTCTGAGCCCTCCCCGGCGCGAAGGATGATCGGGCCGGCGCAAGCCCCCCGATGTGCGCTGGCGCACATCGCGAAGCACGTGTTGCTCAGTTCCGGCCCGTCTCGATCGCGTCGATCAGCGCCTGCATGTCCGCCGGAATCGGGCTTTCGAACCGCATCGTCTCGCCCGTCCGGGGATGGGCGAAGCCGAGCGTCCGGGCATGCAGGGCCTGCCGCTGGAACGCGTCGACGATAGCGCGGGTTCCGGGCGTCAGCCGCGCGCTCTTGGTCTTGAAGCCGGTGCCATAGAGCGGGTCGCCGATCAGCGGGTGGCCGATATGGGTCATGTGGACCCGGATCTGGTGCGTGCGCCCGGTCTCCAGGCGGCAGGCGAGCACGCACGCCGCCGGCTGGCCCTCCGCATCCCGGAAGACGCGCCGGCGCTCCCAATGCGTCACCGCCTCCCGGCCATGGCCGGAGCGCGTCACCGCCATCCGCTCCCGGTTGCGGGGGTCGCGGTCGAGCGGCGCGTCCACGGTGCCGCGCGTCCGGTCCGGCACGCCCCAGACGACCGCCTCGTAGAGCCGCTCCAGCGGGCCGGTGCGGCCATGGTCCGCGAACTGGTCCGCCAGTCCCTGATGCGCCTTGTCGTTCTTGGCGACCACGAGGAGCCCGCTCGTATCCTTGTCGAGCCGATGCACGATGCCGGGCCGGCGCACGCCGCCGATCCCCGACAGGCTCTCCCCGCAATGGGCGATCAGCGCGTTGACGAGCGTCCCCGTCTCGTGGCCCGAAGCCGGGTGGACGACGAGGCCCGCCGGCTTGTCGATGACGATGAGATCGTCGTCCTCATAGACGACGCAGAGCGCAATGGCCTCTCCCGCCGGCGCGGCGGGCCGCGCCTCCGGCACGGCGACGACGAGCGCGTCGCCCTCCCGCACCTTGTGCTTGGAATCGGTCACGGCCGCGCCCTGCACGCTGACCGCGCCGTCGCGGACGAGCTGCTGCAGCCGCGTGCGCGACAGGTCGTGCCCGGCCTCCGCCGCCAGCTGCGCCAGGACGCGGTCGAGCCGTTCGCCGGCAAGTTCGGGCGGGACGATGAAATCGAGGGAGCCTGACAAAAGGACGTCTTCCGAAACGGCTTGAATGCGGGGGCCGCCCCCGGTATAGGGTCCGCACCCGGCCAGCGGAAGCTCCCTTCGTCTAGCGGTCTAGGACGTCGCCCTCTCACGGCGAAAACAGGGGTTCGAGTCCCCTAGGGAGCGCCATCGGCCTTGAAGGCCGGAGCGCCGCCGGGTTCCCTCCGTGTCAGCCACGTCTCCATGTGCCGACAAGCATGTGGGAAATCCGCTCGAACCGGGCTATGCCGGTTCATGCTCCGTATGGGAGCAGCCGGCCAAGCGGAACTGTTGGGCGGCGCCGGCGTTTTACATCCCTTGGCCGGCCAAGGGCCGAGGGCGTGGGCGAGGGTCTGGCGACATTATGGGTCATTCAGGAACGCATGACGGTGCCCTCGTGGTCCTGTCGATCCTGATCGCTGTGCTTGCCTCCTACACGGCCCTGGACCTGGCCGGGCGCATGCGCGCCTCCACGGGCCTCTATCGCTATGCCTGGCTTGGCTCGGCCGCCGTCGCCATGGGCGGCGGCATATGGTCCATGCACTTCGTGGCGATGCTGGCCTTCAGCATCCCCGATATCCCGTTCTCCTACGACCTCACGTTGACGCTGGTCTCGCTCGCTTTGCCGGTCGTCGTCACCGCCTTCGGCTTCCTGGTGTCCAGCCGGGCCGGGGCCACGCCCATGGTGCTCGGCTTCGGCGGCCTCGTCATGGGGCTTGGGATCGCCGGCATGCATTATGCCGGCATGGCGGCGATCCGCATGGCCGCCACCCTCACCTATGTGCCGGCCTGGATCGTCATCTCCATCCTGATCGCGATCGGCGCATCGGCCGTCGCCCTGTGGCTCGCCTCGCGCCAGACCGGGTGGCCGGAACGGGTGGGCGCTGCGCTCGTCATGGGTCTGGCCGTTTCGGGCATGCATTACTCCGCCATGTACGGCGCGGTCATCACGCCCTCCGCCGAGGCCCGGACCAGCGTGGCGGCCTCCGTCGGGCAGACGCATCTGGCCATCTGGATCGCCAGCACGACTTTCCTCATCCTGATCCTCGCGCTGATCGCGGCGATGTTCGACCGGCACTTTGCCCATGCCGCCGCGCGCGAGGCGGCCGCCCTGCGCGCCAGCGAGGAGCGCTTCCGCCTGCTCGTGCAGAGCGTGCGCGACTACGCGATCTTCATGCTCGACACCGAAGGGCGCATCGCCAACTGGAATTCCGGCGCAGAGCGGATCAAGGGCTACCGGGAGAACGAGATCGTCGGCAGCCACATGTCCCGCTTCTATACCCAGGAGGACCAGGCCGCCGGCGTGCCCTTCGCGGCTCTCGAAACCGCCCGCCGCGAGGGCAAGTTCGAGGCCGAGGGCTGGCGCGTGCGCAAGGACGGGACGCGCTTCTGGGCCAGCGTGCTCATCGACGCCATCCACGGACCGAACGGCGAGCCGCTCGGCTTCGCCAAGGTGACCCGCGACATCACCGAGCGCAAGCAGGCCGGCGAGGCGCTGGAAGCGACACGGCAGGCACTCGCCCAGGCCCAGAAGATGGAAGCGATCGGCCAGCTCACCGGCGGCGTGGCGCACGATTTCAACAACCTGCTCATGGCGGTGCTCGGCAGCCTGGAACTGCTGCGCAAGCGGCTGCCGCCCGACCCGCGCGCGGAGCGTCTGCTGGACAATGCCGTCCAGGGCGCCCAGCGCGGCGCCGCGCTGACGCAGCGCATGCTCGCCTTCGCCCGCCGGCAGAACCTCAATCCCCGCCCGCTGGACGTGGCTGCGCTCGTCGATGGCATGGACGAATTGTTGACCCGCTCGATCGGGCCGGCCATCGAGATCGCGACGCGGTTCCCGCCCGGCCTGCCCCGGGCCGTCGCCGACGCGCACCAACTCGAGCTCGGCCTCCTGAACCTTGTCGTGAATGCCCGCGATGCCATGCCCGCGGGCGGCACGATCACCATCTCGGCCCGCGCTGCGTCGGGCGGTGGCGAGACAGGCCTGCAGCCTGGCCCTTATCTCTGCCTCAGCGTCACCGACACGGGGGAGGGCATGGACGAGGAGACGCTAGCTCGGGCCCACGAGCCCTTCTTCACCACGAAAGGCGTCGGCAAGGGCACGGGGCTCGGCCTGTCCATGGTCCATGGTCTGGCCGAGCAGTCCAGGGGCAAGCTCGTCATCGTCAGCCGCAAGGGCGTGGGCACCACGGCGGAAATCTGGCTCCCCGCCGTCGACGGGCAGGCCGAGCCCCAAGCGGCGGATGCGGCGCCTGCGCCCGTTGCGACGGGGGGCGGACGGCGCCTGCGCATCCTCCTGGTCGACGACGATCCGCTCGTCCTGGAGAACGCCGCCGCCATGCTGGAGGACCTCGGCCATACCGTGATCCCGGCCCGTTCGGGTCCCGAGGCGCTAAGCGTTCTGGGACAGGGGGTGGAGCCGGATATCGTCATCACCGACCACGCCATGCCGGGCATGACCGGCCTCCAGCTGGTGGAGCGCATCCGAACCGCCTCGCTGGACCTTCCGGTGATCCTGGCCACGGGCTATGCGGAGTTGGCTCCGGAGGCCTGTAGCGGCTTGCAGCGGCTGCAGAAGCCGTTCAGCCAGGCCGACATCGCGCAGGCCATCGACGGTCTCCTGAGCTGAAGGGTTCCGACCCGACGCCGCGTGGTTGCAGCCTTAGGCCTATTGCTACCTTGATCTGAAAAGCGGACCGGTCCCTAATGGCAAAGGGTTCGGGGGTTATTTTTTATGCCGCGCAGATCGCTTGATCTGACGCTCGAATTTCTTGCGCGTATTGATGCGGCGCCGGATGAACTGGCGGTCTGCCGGGAATTGCTCACGATCGCCGGCGACTATGGATTCGAGCAATTGCTGGCCGGATCGATTCCGCTCCCGGGCGTTCCGGAAGCGGCCCACCACGGCCACGTCATCATGGAGCTCTGGCCGCCAGGCTGGACCGAGCGCTATTTCAACCACGGCTACCTGCGCGACGATCCGGCGATCCAGCGGGTCGTCGCATCGGACATCCCGTTCCAATGGTCAGAGCTGGAGGCGATGTACCGCGACGATCCGACCGGGCGGCGGATCATGAACGAGGCCGCCGATTTCGGCCTGCGCGACGGGTTCACTGTGCCGATGCATCCCATCGAGGGCGGCGTGATCGGGTTTTCCCTCGCTGGTCCGAAACTGGAACTGCCGCCCGGCGCCAAGCCGATGCTGAACATGCTGTCCAACTTCGCCATGGCGCGGGCGCTCCTGATCCAGGACAAGAAGCCGGCGCCGCGCCTGACCCAGCGCGAGATCGACATCCTGCGCTGGCTGGCGGAAGGCAAGACCGCCTGGGAGATCGGCCGCATCTTCAATACGGCGGAGAACACGGTGAACAACCAGCTCCGCCTGCTCAGGGAAAAATTCGGCGCCACCCGTAATACCCAGATGCTGGCGCTCGCCTTTCGACATCGGATCATCACGTAAGGTCAATAGCAGGAACCTGCTATGGGCCGAGCCGCAGACGCTCGCCAGACTCCGTCCCGGTGGGGATGGAGTTTGAGATGATTCATTTGGTCACAAGCGAGAATTTTGGAAGCTACGCCTCGGTCATGGAGAAGGCCTTCCGTTTGCGCCACGACGTGTTCGTCGAGGAAATGGGCTGGGAGGCCCTGCGCCGCGGAAATGGTCTGGAAATCGACCAGTTCGACGAGGGCCAGGCGGTGCACATGGTATATCTGGAGGGCAGCGAGGTCCTCGGCTACCAGCGCATGCTGCCGACCACCGCGCCGCACCTGCTGTCCCATGTCATGCCCGAATTGTGCGAGGGCCCACGCCCGCACGGCGATCATATCTGGGAATGGACGCGCTATTGCGTGCCCAAGGAGCACCGGGAGCGCGGACGCAAGCTCAGCCCCGTGGCGAACGCGCTGCTCTCCGGCATCGTGGAATGGGGCCTGGACCGGGGCATCGACACGGTCATCATCCAGATGGATCCGCTGTGGCTGCTGCGCCTCGTCCAGTTGCACTTCATGGTGACGCCGCTCGGCTTCCCCAGGGAGATGTCGGGCCGCGACACGATGGCCGTCACCGCGACCTTCAACTGGGGCACGCTCCAGCGCCTGCGCGAGATGCGCGGGGACAGCGACAGCGTTCTGGCCGCCGAATTCAGGAGGACGGGTTGAGCGTCCAGCCGGGGCCGAAGCCGGACCAGGATGGCATCGACGCGATCTGCCGGCTTCTCCAGCAGGCGATCGAAATCGCCGACGAGACCGGGGCTCCCGCGCTGCGGCACTTCCTGGCCATGGCCGCCCTGGAGGCGGTGAACCAGCGCCCCTCCGCGGCACCCGACCTTGTCCGGCTGCTCTATCGCGACGGATGAACGGAAGGCGCTGACCCGGCCTGCCGGGCCAGCGCCAACGCCTCCCGCAACACGCCAGGATCGCCGACCTGATTGGCAAGGATCAGCACGAGACGCGTGTTGAGCCGGGCGCTGTCCTCGTCGCTCAGGCCGCGATGGGCTTCCACCAGAAGCCGATAGGCGGCATCCGGGTCGGCGAGCCGGCACGCCGTGTCAAGTCCGGGCGGTGTCATGCGACCTCTCCATGGCCTCTCAAGCGCCGCGAGGCGCGCGCCACCGCGTCCCGGGCCGGCCGCATCCAGCGCGCGGCGACGTGCTGATCCGGCCGGACGAGGATCGCGGCCCCGGGCCGCGCGCCGAGCCGCGTAGCCACAAGGCCCTCACGATCCACGACATCGGGGCCGACCCGCAGGACCCGCACGCCGTCCGGCGGATCGAAGCCGGGATCGCCGAATGTGATCAGCGTCTCCTCCCCGCCGACAAGCCGCAGGAGCCAGGTGGCCCCGCCATCCGGACCGCGCACCGGCGCATCGGGGAGCGAGGCGCCCGGCGGGCATCCGCCCTGCCAGTCATCGTCGGGCGCGTCCGGCGTCGAAAGCGGGCTGTCATAGACGGAGGGCAGCGAGAGGCGCCCCGAATTCACCATCCTGCGGCCGAACTCGGTCGAGCGCGCCAGCGCCAGGGCGGCATCGCGGAACCGCACCTCCTGCGCGCTGCGCGGCGCGATGAAGTCGGTCGAGCGCGTGGAATGGCCGATATTCTCGTCCGCGGCCGCGGACCGCTCGCGGTCATAGCTGTCGATCAGCGAGGCCGGACTGGTCCCTTCCAGCACCCTCGCCAGCTTCCAGGCGAGGTTCTCCGCGTCCTGAATGCCGGAATTGGCGCCGCGCGCGCCGAAGGGCGAAACCTGATGCGCCGCATCGCCGGCAAAGATCAGCCGCCCGTGCACGAAGCGCGCGATGCGCCGGCACTGGAACGAATAGACCGAGACCCAGTCGACGCTGAAGCGGTCGTGGCCGATCATCGCTTCGATCCGCGGAATGACGCGTTCGGGACGCTTCTCGGCCTCCGGGTCCGCCTGGGGCCCCAATTGCAGGTCGACACGCCACATCCCGTCCGGTTGCTTGTGCAACAGGGCGGAGCGCCCGGCATGGAAGGGCGGATCGAACCAGAACCGGCGCTCCGGCGGAAAGTCGATCTCCATCGTCACGTCGGCGATGAGGAAGCGGTCTTCGAAGACCTCTCCCACGAAGTCCAGTCCGGCGAGGTCACGCAGCGTGGAGCGCGCGCCGTCGGCGGCGACGACCCAGTCGGCCCTCAGGGCGTAAGGTCCATCGGGCGTCTCCACCTCCAGCACGACGCCATCAGGGCGATTGTCGAGCCCGGTGACGCGGTTGCGCCACCGCAAGTCGATGCCGGGCAGCGCGGATACGCGCTCCACCAGCGCGTGTTCGAGATAATATTGCTGGAGGTTGACGAAAGCGGGCATGCAATGGCCCGGCTCCGGCAGGAGATCGAAGGCATAGATCAGATCCTCGCCCTGGAAGACCTTGCCGAGCTTCCAGACGACCCCCTTGTCGAGGCATGCCTGCGCCACGCCGAGCCGGTCCAGGATCTCCAGTGTCCGCTTGGCGTAGCAGAGGCCCCGGGAGCCCTCGCCGATCCGATCGGCGTCGTCGAGGAGGACGACCTCGACGCCCCGCTGGGCGAGATCGACCGCCAGCGCCAGCCCCACCGGGCCTGCGCCCACCACCGCGACGCGGTGCCGGGCGGGCTCGGCGCTGTCCTGGTCCCGGGTGCGGCGATAGCCGAACTGGTATAGGGCGCGGCGGCTCATCCCTGCAGTTCGGCCCACATGAGGCGGTCGCGCTCTGCGGTCCAGATCCGCGGATGCTCGATGCCGGAGGCCTCGTCATAGGCACGCGAGACATTGAAGGGCAGGCAATGCTCGTAGATCGCGAAGGAGGCGAAAGCCGGGTCCATCGCCTCGCGCGTCGCCTGGAACGTCTCCTTGAGCGAGCGTCCGCGGGCCACCGACAATTCGGCCGCGCCGTAGAGCATCGTCACGAAACTGCGGGTCATGGCCACGGCTTCTGCCACCTGCTCCGGCGATGTCAGTGCCGCGCCGCGGCCGGGCACCAGCGCCCGCGGCGCGAAGGCGCGGATCTCGTCCAGCGTGTCCGGCCAGCGCCGCAAATGCGCGTCGCCGCAATAGCAGGCCGAATGGTACTCCACGAGGTCGCCCGAGAACATGATCCCGGCATCGGGCACGTAGGCGACGATATCGCCCGCCGTGTGCCCTGCGCCAAGATGGAACAGGTTCACCTCGCGCTTGCCGAGGAACAGCGACATGCCGCTCTCGAACGTGACGGTTGGCCAGGTGAGCCCCGGCGGGATGGATGCCTCGCCGCGGAACAGGCGCGGAAAACGGCCGATTTCGGACGCCTTGTCCTGTTCGCCGCGCTCCCGGATCAGCGAGAGCGTGGCGTCCGATGCGACGATGCCGTCCGCCCCATAGGCGCTAGCGCCCAGCACGCGCACCGCGTGGTAGTGGGTCAGGACGACATACTTGATCGGCTTGTCGGTGACCGTCCTCACCTTGGCGATCACGTCCTGCGCCATGGCGGGCGTTGCCTGCGCGTCGATGACGATGCAGCCGTCGTCGCCGACGATGATGCCGGAGTTGGGATCGCCTTCCGCCGTATAGGCGTAGAGGTCCGGTCCGATCTCGGTGAAGGAGACGGTCTTGGCCGTCATGTCCCCCGTGGAGGCGAAGCTGTGTCCCGTCATGCGATCGTCTCCAGGTCAGCGTGGACGTCGGGGGCCGGCGTATCCGCCCAGGCCTGCGCTTCCGGGTTGTGGAGCGCCCGGAAGCGGGCCGGGCTGGTCCCCGTCATCCGGCGGAAGAACCGGCCGAAATAGGATGGGTCGTTGAAGTTGAGCGCGAAGGCGACCTCCTTGGCGCTCATCGAGGTGAAGGCCAGCATGCGGCGGGCCTCGAGCGCGAGCCGCGCATTGATGAGCATCAGCGCGCTCATCCCCGTCGCCTCCCGGCAGACTCGGTTGAGATGCACCGCCGTCAGCCCCAATTGCCGCGCATAGGCCTCGACCGGCGCGTGCCGCGCGTAGTCGCGCTCCACCATGTCCCGGAAACGCGCGACATGGCGCAGCCCCGGGCCGGCCTCGGCCTGCGCCGCCGCCGCCTCGCCGCGCAGGAACCGGCCCACCGCGATCAGGACGAGGCGCAGCCGCGCCTCGATGGCGGTGAGGCGCTCCGGGCGGCGCCCGGCGAATTCGTCCGCGACCGCCGCGATGTCGGAGGCGAGCCGCCGGGCGGCCGGGCCTTGATCGAGCGGTACGATGCGTGGCGCCCCAAGCGTGGCCTGCAGCGCGGTCGAGCCTGCCAGCGCCGGCAGGCGCGCCTGGAACAGGGTCAGCACCCGTCCCTCCACGTCGTTCGGGAAGGTGAAGCCGTGGACCGTCATCGCCGGCACCGTCACCAGGCACGGCGCCCGCAGGAGATGGCACGCACCGTCACAGGCCATCTCGGCCCCGCCGCGGGTCAGATGCAGGATTTGGAACAGGTTCTCGTGCCGGTGCGGCTCGATCCGATAATCGTGCAGGCGGCTACGGGCCTGGATCGTTTCGCAATGAATCCAGTCCAGGGCGAGGGCGTCCGCATCGTCCCGGTAGAGCCAGTAGGTCGGGATGGACATGCGCCCGGCGCCCTCCGCGATGTTTGGATAGTTCCAGCCGTCGCGCCTTCTGTCCATTGGCCGGGCGGGGCGCCGGGCGCAGTCTCGCCTTGGCAGAAGCGCCCCGGCGGCACGGCCGGCAGAAGGGGGCGCCGCCGCAACGGGAGGATGCGCATGCGCACGCAGGTGGCGATCATCGGATCGGGTCCCGCCGGCCTGATGCTGGGCCGGCTGCTGTCGCGCGCCGGGATTGAAACGATCATCGTCGAGCGCCAGAGCGCCGATCATGTCCTGTCGCGGATCCGCGCCGGCGTGCTCGAGCAAGGCTCGGTGGAGCTGATCGAACAGGCCGGGATCGGCGAGCGGATGCGCGCCGAAGGCATCGTCCATCACGGAACGGTGCTGGCCTTTGACGGCGATGCCCACCGGTTCGACTTTACCGACCTCGTCGGCCGCTCCGTCACCGTCTATGGCCAGACCGAGGTGACGCGCGACCTGATGCGCGCCCGCAATGCCGACGGGGCACCTTCAGTCTACGACGCCGCGCAGGTCGCCATCCACGACTTCGACGGCACCCGGCCTCGCGTGACCTTCGTCAAGGACGGTGCCGCGCAGGAGGTCGTCTGCGACTTCATTGCGGGCTGCGATGGCTATCATGGCGTGTCCCGTGCCAGCGTGCCGGAGCGGGCGGTCACGACATTCGAGCGGGCTTATCCCTTCGGCTGGCTGGGCATCCTCGTCGATCGCCCGCCCGTCGCCGACGAACTCATCTACGCCCATCATTCCCGCGGTTTCGCGCTCTGCTCCATGCGGTCCCCGACTCGCAGCCGCTACTATGTGCAATGCGCCATCGACGAGAAGGTCGAAGCTTGGAGCGACGAGCGCTTCTGGGACGAGTTGCGCCGACGCCTGCCTCCCGACGCCGCCGAGCGGCTGCAAACCGGGCCGTCGATCGAGAAGTCGATCGCGCCTCTGCGCAGTTTCGTCGCCGAGCCGATGCGGTTCGGCCGGCTGTTCCTGGCGGGCGACGCGGCCCACATCGTGCCGCCGACCGGCGCCAAGGGCCTGAACTTGGCGCTCGGCGACGTGCGCTATCTGGCGGCGGCCTTGATCGAGCATTACCGCGACGGGACGGATGCGGGGATCGATGCCTATTCCACCCGGGCCCTCGCGCGGGTGTGGAAGGCGGAGCGCTTCTCCTGGTGGATGACCACGCTGCTCCATACCTTCCCGGACATGAGCCCTTTCGAGCGGCGGATGCAGCGGGCGGAATTCGACAACCTCGTCGCCTCCCGCGCCGCCGCCATGGCCATGGCGGAGAGCTATGCCGGCCCGCCCTTCTGACGGACCGGCATCGGCCTGACGCTCAGCGCCAGGCGAGCAGCCGCTTCTCGATCGCCCCGATGACGCCGGCGATGGTGAGACCCAGCACCGACAGCATGACCACGCCCGCGATGAGCTGGTCGGTCTGCATCAGGTTGCCCGCGGCCAGGACGAGCGCGCCGACGCCCTGGTTGGCGCCGATCATCTCGGCCGCGATCAGCAGCACGATGCCGATCGAAGACGCGATCTTCAGCCCCGAGATGATGCCCGGCAGCGAGCCTGGCAGGATGATCTTGCGGATAATGGCGAAGGGCGAGAGGCCGAAGGCTCGGCCCATCCGCACCAGCGAGCGGTCGACATTGTCCACGGCGCCATAGGTGGCGACGACGGTGGGGAAGAACGTGCCGAAGGCGATCGTCGCGACCTTCGAGCCCTCGCCGATGCCGAACCACAGGATGAAGAGCGGCAGGAGGGCGATCTTCGGGATCGGGAAGAAGGCCGAGACGACCGCGATGCCGGCCGAGCGGAAGACGCCGAACAGGCCGATCATGAGGCCGACCAGCACACCGCCCGTCATACCCAGCGCATAGCCGCCGAACAGGCGGCCGAGCGAGGCCATGATATGGTTCTGCAATTCGCCGGACTGGGCCATGCCGGTCAGCGCGTTGGCGACCCGCAGCGGGCTCGGCGCGAAGATCGGGCTGATCAAGCCGAGGCTCGAGGCCGCCTGCCAGAGCGCGATGAGCCCAGCGAGGGCCAGCGCGCCGGCGATGCGATTGGTGCCCGGCGTGAAAAGCCCGCCCCGGAACGGGACCGGGGTCGGCGCCTCCAGGCTCGGTGTCATGGCCACATCACGCATCGACGATCTCCCGGTCGGCGGCTTCCGCATCGGCGCGGATGAGCTGCCACAATTCCCTGGTCTGGCGGGCCATCTCGGCGTCCGAGCCGTCGCGCTCCGCGCGCGGCACCTTCAGCTCGACGAGGGCGTTGATGCGCCCCGGACGGCGGCGCAGGACCACCACCTTGTCGGCGAGCCGCACGGCCTCGTCGAGGTTGTGGGTCACGTAGACGCTCGACAGGTTGCCCTGATCGTGGAGCTGGACGAGGTCGTCCATCAGAAGTTCGCGCGTCTGGGCGTCGAGGGCCGAGAGCGGCTCATCCATCAGGAGGATGGCAGGCTTCACTGCCAGCGCCCGGGCGATGCCAACGCGCTGCTTCATGCCGCCCGACAATTGCTTCGGATAAGCGTCCGCGAAGTCCGACAGCTTGGTGCGCGCCAGCGTGTCGGCGATGCGGTCCTTGATCTCCGCTTCGCCAAGCCCGTGGCCCTCCAGCGGCAGCCGGACATTCTCCGACACGGTTCGCCAGGGCAGGAGCGCGAAATCCTGGAACACGAACGTATAGGGGTTCAGCGACCCGGCGGGCGGCTCGCCCGCGGACAGCGCCTGGCCGGATGCCGGCTTCTCCAGCCCGCCGAGGATCCGCAGCAGCGTGGACTTGCCGCAGCCCGAAGGCCCGACGACGGCGACGACTTCGCCGTCCTCCACGGTGAAGGAGATGTCCTCCAGCACCGGGAGCGGCCCGTATGTGTGATGGATGCGATCGGCGATCAGACGCATGGTGTTCCTGCCGTTAAAGCCTTCGGCCGGCACGCGGTGACGCGTGCCGGCTTCGGCTCCCCCGTTTCAACGGTGGATTACTTGTCGTTCAGGTGACCCTGGATGAAGGACTTGTCGATGATGGCATCGGCCTGAACCGAGGCGTCCACCAGCTTCTGCTCCTTCATCCACGCGATCTGCGTCTTGATGTCGGCGATGTCGAGCCGCGCCTGCGGGTCGGCGAAGAAAGCCGAGGCCTTGACCTTCGGGATCGCCTGCTCGGGCGTATCGGTCGGATACACGTACTTGCCGATCAGCGCGGCATCCTTGTCCGTGTCGGCCGTATGGACGAGCTTGCCGGAGCCGTCCTTCGTGGCGAAGGACTTGTTGTAGTCGGCCTGGCCCTTCTGGTAGGCGCGCACGAAGCGCTGGACCATGGCCCGCTTGGAATCGATCAGGTTGGTCGAGGTGAACAGGCCGCCGAACTGGTAATCGGCGATCTCGGACATGTAGCCGATCAGCTTGGCCTCGCCGGAATTGATCAGCGGCTTGGCGAGGTGCGGCGCGATGATGATCGCGTCGATCTGGTTGGACTTCAGCGCTGCCGACATGTTGGGCAGCGACTGGAGCGGCTTGATGTCGACGCTCTTGAGATCGAACTTCTTGGCCGCCGCGATCTGGCCGAGCTGGTAATGGAAAGAGGAGCCGACCTGGGTGACGCCGAGCGTTTTGCCGGAGAGCTTCTCGAAGGAATTCAGGCCCTTCTCGTAGGCGCCGTTGGAGGCGAGCAGGGCATTGCCCTCATAGCCCTTGGCTTCCTTGGCCTGCGCCGCGATGATCTTCAGCGCGCCGTTGCCGGCCAGGTTGTAGAAGCCGCCCGTGAACGCCGTGACGCCGAAAGTGGTGTCCCCCGACACGACCGCGACGGCGATGGGCTGCGCGGCCTCGAAGAACTTCATCTGGACGTCCAGGCCCTCGTCCTTGAAGTAGCCCTTCTCCACGGCCAGGAAGAGGCCGCCGGAGGACACGAAGCGCAGGACGCCGACGCTCGCCTTCTCCTGCGCGGAGGCCGTCAGCGGCGCCGCGCAGATCGCGGCCGCGGCCGCTGCCATGATTCCAGCCTTATTCCACCATCGCATGGTTTCACTCCCTCGTTGTTATGGACGGCTCCAGGCCGTCGTCGGGCCGCGTGGCCCGTTATCCGCCGGCAAGCTTAGCCGCGCGCCGCCTGCAAGGCGAGCAGACGCCGCGGTGCGTTCCTGCCAGTCGAAACCGAAATAATCCGCCAGGAGCGGAGCCTGGGCGGCAGCCGCCTGGGCGGCATCCACCACGCGGCATCCGAAGTCCCGCGCCAGGGCCGCGAGCCGGGTCGCGGGTCCGCCGGCGAGATCGATCACCACCGCCCGGGGGTCGAGCGCCCGCGGGCGCAGGGGCGGCTCGTCCTCCGGCCGCTCCCCCAGCGGGGTCGCGTTGACGATGACGTCGGCGATGTCGAGTTCCCGGTCGTCGAATCCGATCCGCACCTGGTGACCGGCCGCGGCGATGGCCCTGGCGGCCGCCTCCGCCCGGTCATCCTCCCGGTCGCGCAAGGCGACGCTCGCCCCGGCGCGGGCGAAAGCGGCGGCGACGGCGCGGCCGGCATCGCCGGCCCCCACGACGAACACCATGCCCGACGCTCGCGGGCCCGCGGCGGCGACGCAGGCCTCGCCGTCGAGAAGCGTGCCGACGAGGCGTCCGTCCTCCGCCCGGCGGACGGCGTTGACCACGCCGACCGCGGCCGCGTCGCCTTCCAGCCGGTCGACGAGGCTCGCGGCGGCGCGCTTGTGGGGTGTCGTGACGATGAGGCCCGCGACATTGCAGCCGGGGGAGCGCAGGAGGCCGAAGGCGAGGGCGAGGTCCTCGCCGCGCAGGCCGAGCGGCGCGAGCATGGCGTTCTGGCCGGTGCGGGCGAACTGGGCGTTCCAGATGGCGGGCGAGCGCATGGCGGCGGTGGGACCGCCGACGATCAGGTACAGCCGTGCCGCACCATGTGCACCCATGCCAGGGCCTCGCAACCCGTCTTTCAACGCGCCTGGACGTTAGGCCCGGCTGATCGGCCCGTCTAATACCCCTTTCGGATGAGGGCAGAACATGATGTTATGAACCGACCGCTTCAGGTGCCCGATGCTTAGCCTGCGTCAGATCGAGGTCTTCCACGCCGTCATGGTGTCAGGGTCGGTGAGCGGCGCGGCGCGCATGCTGAACGTTTCCCAGCCGGGGCTGAGCCGTCTCATCAAGTACATGGAAAGCCGCGTCGGCTTCCGCCTGTTCGAGCGTCGGGCCGGCCGGCTCGCGGCGACGCCGGAGGCGCATCGGCTCTTCCTGGAGGTGGACCTGATCTACCAGCGCGTCGGCGGGCTCGACCAGTCGATCCGCCGCATCGCCGGCGGCGAGGGGCACGAGTTGGCGGTCGGCGCCTCCCCGAGCGTCGGGCGATCCTTGGTGCCGCGGGCACTGGCGGAACTGGCCGGCGCGATGCCGGGCGTGACCGCGCGGCTGGAAATCCTGCCGATGAACCAGGTTCAGGACTACCTGCTCGCCGGCGCGACGGAGCAGGTCGTCACGATCTTCCCGTTCGAGCATCCGCTGGTGGAATCGGAGACGATCGGTGCCGGCCGTCTCGTCTGCGCCTTCAGGCGCGACCATCCTCTGGCGGAAAGGACCGAGATTGGCGTCGAGGACATCGCCGCCCACGGCATCGTCGCCTTCGAGCCGGGCTCGCCCCATGCGCGCATGATCGATGCCCTGTTCGCCCGCGCCGGCGTGACGCCGCGCATCGCCGGCAAGGTCCGCTTCGCCCAGACCGCCTGCGCCCTCGCCGAATCGGGTCTCGGCGTCGCGCTGGTCGACGCCTTCACCGTCATGGGCAAGGCCTTTCCGGACCTTGCCGTCCGGCCCATCGCCGGGGGCGGCCTGTTCCATGTCGAAATCCACCGGCACCGCCACCTGGCCGTATCGGCGGTGGCCTCGCGCTTCTCGATCGCGCTGAAGGAGGCGATGGCTCGCGCCATCGCGGAAACACCGTCGATGCTAGTCGCGCCATAACATCAGGTTACGGCATAGCCCATTCATGATCTTGGACAGGCATGCCCGAACCCGCCACCTTCCGGCAAACGCAAAGGAGCGGGCCTTATGCGGATGGTGGATTACGATGTCGTCGTCGTCGGAGGCGGGGCGGGAGGTTGTGCGGCGGCCTGGGGGGCGGCCCGGCTCGGCCGGAAGACCCTTCTGATCGAACGCTACGGGTTCCTGGGCGGTGCCGCCACGGCGGCCAACGTCCTCGCCTATTGCGGATTTTTCCCGCGCCGGGACACGCCGGAGACCATGGTCGCCGGGGCCGGTGCCGAACTCTTGGAGCGCCTTGCCGGTCTCGGCATGGAAATCGGGCTGCGCCAGGCGCCCAGCGGCAACTGGATCATTCCCATCGATGGGGAGGCGGTGAAGCTGGCCTTCGACGAGATGCTCGCCGAGGCCGGCGTCACCGTCTGGCTCCACGCCACCCTGACCGGTGTCGAGCGGACGGGACAGATGCTTGCCCGGCTCACCGTGACGGATCCCGCCGGCGGGACGACCGTCACGGCCGGCGCGGTGGTGGACGCCAGCGGCGATGCCGCGCTCGCGGCGATGGTCGGGCTCGCCGCGCTGCCCGCCGACGGCAAGCCTCTCCAGACCGCCTCGGCCTGCGTGCGCCTGGGCGGCGTCGAGACCGATCTGCCGCGCCTGAAGGCCGGCCTTGCCGAGGCGATCGCGGCCGTCCTGCCGACTTTGAGGGATCCGCATGCCACCCTGCGTGAGAATGGCGGCTTCGTCAGCCGCATCGGCACGATGCCGTCCGTCTGGTGGATGGGGATCGACCTGCGCACCGACGGATTGAGCGCCCCCGATCTCGCCGCCGCGGAACGGGCCGGACGCCGCGCCGCCTGGGACGTGATCGCCGCCCTAAGGGCCCTTCACCCCGATTTCGCCGGCATCTCGATCCTGACCACGGGCCCGCAGATCGGCATCCGCGAGACCCGTCGCCCCGTGGCCGTCGCGCCCGTGACGGCGGAGGATGCAGCGACCGGCCGCCGGCTGGTGGACGGCGTCGGCCGTGCGTGCTGGCCCGTCGAGATCCATGACAGGCCCGGCCAGGCGACCTTCATCGATATCGGCGGCGACGGGTTCTTCGATATCCCGGCCGATGCGCTCCGCCTGAAGGGGGCGGACAATGTCTGGCTCGCCGGCCGCGCCATGGGCAGCGACAGGATCGCCTATGGATCGATCCGCGTCATGGGCACGGCCTTCGCCTCCGGCCATGCGGCCGGGATCGGAGCGGGACTGCAGGCAGGTGGCCTGGCGCCGGCTCCGGAGGCCATGCGCCGCGCCCTGGCCCAGCAGGGCGCCATCCTCTAGCGGCCTAGTCTTCGGACGCGGCGACCGCCGCGACGCCGGGGATGAGGCGCGGCTTGACAGAACGCACGGTGAAGGAGCCGGCCTCCGCCGTGCCACGCGGGCGGGCGGGCTGCCGGGCGGCGGAGCGGTACGTGCCCTTCACCTGGCTGTCGATCTGCGCCAGCATCGCCCGTTCGCTCTTGGGCAGCCGCTTCATGTCAACGGCGACGAAATCGTCCCGGTCATGGCGGCTTCGGCCTGGCCGGCCGCGGAACACCTCGATGCCGCGCTCCGTCACCACCATGTCGCCCGGGCGCAGGGTCGAATCCTCGAAGACCGAGGCGACGGGCGTCTGCATGAGGACCGGTATGTCCGGCCCGGAAAGGGTGCGGAACGGCCCTTCGCCGCCCTCGCCCGGCGGCAGCGCGACCGGCATGGGCCGGACAGGCTCCACCATCTCCGGCGCACGCCGGGAGACCCCTCCGAACAGGCTCTCGACCAGGCCCGGGGCGCGCTGCACGGCAGGCGCCGGGCGGCTCGGCTGGCGGAACACCTCATACATGTCGAGGCGATCGGAGCCGATGGCGACCGGCGCGCCGACGATCGTTCCGGCGCCGCTCGCCAGGGCAACGGCCGCCAGGGCGGCGAGGCCGGCGCGGCGGCTGTGGCTAAGGGCGGAGAAACGGACGGGACGG
Organism: Hyphomicrobiales bacterium; assembly: GCA_027483945.1. Taxonomy (GTDB): domain Bacteria; phylum Pseudomonadota; class Alphaproteobacteria; order Rhizobiales; family Beijerinckiaceae; genus JAIXTM01. The sequence continues at coordinate 196,963 of JAIXTM010000014.1, forward strand.
GACGGCATGGCGTAATCCAGGGTTGCTTTGCCCCGGTGAACGCATGCCGCGAAGCTTCGGTTCCGTGCCGATCCCGATGCCGTGATCAGCGCCCGTTCGACGCCTCCTCGCGCAGCACGCGGCGCAGCACCTTGCCCACATTGGTCTTCGGGAGCGTGTCCCGGAAGAAGATCTGCCGCGGCACCTTGTAGGCCGTGAGCGTCTCACGGCAATGGGCGCGCAGCTCCTCCGCCGTGAGCGCCGGGTCCCGTCGCACCACGTAGGCCGTCACCGCCTCGCCGGAATGCTCGTCGGGAAGGCCGATCACGGCCGATTCCATGACACCGGGATGGCTGGCGATCACGTCCTCCACCTCGTTCGGATAGACGTTGAAGCCAGAGACCAGGACCATGTCCTTGATCCGGTCGACGATCTTGACCTGCCCGTCAGCCTGCAGCACCGCGACGTCGCCGGTGCGGAAATAACCGTCCGCCGTCATCACCTTGGCCGTCTCGTCCGGCCGCTGCCAGTAGCCGGACATGACCTGCGGGCCGCGTACGCAGAGTTCGCCGGGCTCGCCCACGGCGACATCCTCGCCGTCCTCGTTGCGGATCGCGACCTCTGTGGACGGGACGGGATAGCCGATCGTGCCGGTGAATTCCGGGATGTCCGGGCTGTTCACGCACACGACCGGCGAGGTCTCCGACAGGCCATAGCCCTCGCAGATGGGCACGTTGGTCAGCGCCTTCCACGTCTTGGCGACGGCGGCCTGGGTCGCCATGCCGCCCGCCACGGCGAAGATCAGCTTGGAGAAGTCGACGCCCTTGATGTCGGGATGGTTGGCGAGCGCATTGTAGAGCGTGTTCACGCCCGACATCATCGTGAAGGGCCGCGTTTTGAGCGTCTTCACGAAGCCGGGAATATCCCGCGGATTGGCGACCAGCAGGCAGCAGGCGCCGATCCGCATCATGAACAGGCAGCAGCAGGTCAGCGCGAAGATGTGGTAGAGCGGCAGCGCCGTCACCATGACGTTCTCGCCTGGAAAGCGCGAGAGGCGCGGGCCGAACCAGGCCGCGCACTGGGCGACGTTGGCCGCGACGTTGCGATGGGTCAGCGTCGCGCCCTTGGCGACGCCCGTCGTGCCGCCCGTATATTGCAGGAACGCGACGTCATCGAGCGAGACCTCGACCGGCGCCGGCGCGCCGCTTGTCGCGAGCACGCTGGCGAAGGCATGTGAGCCAGCCAGGTTGTAGCTTTTCACCGCCTTCTTCACGTAGCGCGAGACCACGTTCACGATCGCGCCCTTGAAGCCGAGCATGTCGCCGGGACGCGTCACGACCACATGGGCGAGGCCCGGCATCTCGGCCTTCGCCTCCTCCACCACATGGGCGAAGTTCTCGAGCACGAAGAGGGCCTTGGCTCCCGAATCGTTGATCTGGTGGGCGAGCTCGCGCGCGGTATAGAGCGGGTTCACATTGACCACGGTGAAGCCGCCGATCAGCGTGCCGAACAGGGCGGCCGGATAGGCCATCACGTTCGGCATCATCAGGGCGACGCGGTCGCCCTTGCGCAGGCCTTGGCGCTGGAGCCAGGCCGCCACCCGCTCCGCCGACTGCAGGATGCCTGCATAGGTGGCGCGGTGGCCGAAACTCTCGAAGGCCGGACGGTCCGCGAATTCGCGCCCCACCCGGCGCAGCATGTCCGCCAGCGTCTCCAGAGCCGCCACGTCGATGTCGGCGGGAATGCCGGCGGGGTACTGGGCGGTCCAGGGACGGGAAGACGCGGGCGCGGTCGCCCGCGCCGCGATGGCGCTGCTCATGACGTTCCTCCTCTTTGCGGTCGCTGCCGCCGCCGGTCCGATGCCCGGCTTTTGCGGCATGATGGCGGGAGCGCGACGGCGTGTCGATAGGAGGAAGTGATGGTTTGCGGTCGGGCGCCTAATCCTCGCGCGGCCGATCGCGGTCGTGGCGCGTCATCAACGGGAAGTCCGGCAGCCAAGGCTCCCGCCGGATGGTCCAGCATTCATAGGCGGGGATGAACGAGCCCGGCTCGTCGAGGATGCCCAGATGCACCTCCATCTCGCCGTCGTTTCGCGCGAAGACCGACGAGCCGCAGCGGGCACAGAAATGGCGAGTGCCGTAATGGCGTGTCTCGCCGTCCACCGTCACCGCCGCCTCGGGGAAAATGGCGGCGGCGAAGAACAGCGCGCCGTGATGGCGCCGGCAATCCATGCAATGGCACAGGCCGACGCGGCTCGGACGCCCGGATGCGACGATCCGGACGTCTCCACACAGGCACTGGCCGGTAACGCGGTCCATCGGCTCTGGCCGGCGATCAGCGCGCCCGCACCAGCCGAAGATCGGCGACGCCGAGCGCGAGGTTGGCGCCGATCTGGCCCTGCGCCGAGAAAGGCTGGAGCGTGACCGAGCGCTGGAAGCCGCCGACCAGCGCATTGGCGCCGATGCCGGCTCCGAGCGAGACCTCGCCGGAGGCGCCGACATATTCGCCCGCCAGCGCGCCGGTGCGGTAGCGGCCGGACGGCGCGTAGACGAGCCAGACCAGCTGGCCGCGGGTCGTCGCGCCGATATCGAGGCCGAACTTGCGGATCGTGCCGGCATAGCGCTCGCGGCCGCCGCCCGCCTTGGTGAAGGTGCAACTCATTGATTTCTGGGAGGTAATGATGAGGCCGATGCCGCCGGAGACGGCGCAGGACAGGCGGCCGACCTGCACGTTCTGGGCGAAGGCGGGGACGGAAAGACCCGCCATCGCGGCCGTGGCGGCCGCGGCGAGAAGCGGAAGACGAAGGCGGGCGGTCATGGCGATGTCTCCTAACGGAACGTTCCGTGGACAACGCTGTTCACGCCCTCCCGTTCCGCTAAAGATCAGTCGTCCTCGGAGGCGAAGAGCCCGAACTGGGCCGCCGGGCCGCTCGGCTCCTTCAGCCCTAGATGCCGGAAGGCATGGGGCGTCAGGACGCGCCCGCGGGGGGTGCGCTGGACCAGCCCTTTCTGGATCAGGAAGGGCTCGATGATCTCCTCGATCGCATCCCGGGGTTCCGACAGGGCGGCGGCGATCGTCTCGATGCCGACCGGCCCGCCGCCGAAGGAGGCGGCGATGAGGGACAGGTACTTGCGGTCCATCTGGTCGAGGCCCGCATCGTCGACGTCGAGCTGGCGCAGCGCCTTGTCGGCGACGGCGCGCGTCACCACAGGCTCCCCGTCGACGATGGCGAAGTCGCGCACCCGGCGCAGCAGCCGCCCGGCGATGCGCGGAGTGCCCCGCGAGCGCTTGGCGATCTCGTTCGCCCCGTCCGGCGACATCCCGATGCCAAGCACCCGCGCCCCGCGCGACACGATGAGCTCCAGCTCCTCCACCGTGTAGAATTGCAGCCGCACCGGAATGCCGAACCGGTCCCGCAGCGGCGTCGTCAGGAGCCCGGCCCGGGTCGTCGCGCCGACCAGGGTGAATCTTGGCAGGTCGATCTTCACCGAGCGCGCCGCCGGCCCCTCGCCGATGATCAGGTCGAGCTGGAAGTCCTCCATGGCGGGATAGAGGATTTCCTCCACCGCCGGGTTCAGCCGGTGGATCTCGTCGATGAAGAGGACGTCCCGCTCTTCGAGGTTGGTGAGCTGCGCCGCGAGGTCCCCCGCCTTGGCGATGACCGGCCCCGACGTGGAGCGGAAATTGACGCCGAGCTCGCGGGCGACGATCTGCGCCAGCGTCGTCTTGCCAAGGCCCGGCGGGCCGACGAACAGCACGTGGTCGAGGGCGTCGCCCCGCGTCCTGGCCGCTTCGATGAAGACCTGGAGATTGGCCCGCGCCGCCGCCTGGCCGGTGAAGTCGGCGAGCGAGAGCGGCCGCAGCGAGGTCTCCGGATCGTCGTCACGACGCTCGGGGTTGAGGAGGCCGGGGCGGGTCATGGCACTCCCCCGTCACCCCCGGCCGCACTCCAGCCGTCATTGCGAGGAGCGGAGCGACGAAGCAATCCACCACGCCGCGTCGCTGCTGGATTGCTTCGCTGGCGCTCGCAATGACGAAGACAATGCCGCACGCTCACTTCGCCATCTCCTTCAGCGCCAGCCGGATCAGCGTCGGGGCGGGGGCATCCTCGGGAGCGGCCTTCATCGCGGCGGCGACGGCGGCCGAGGCCTGGGGCTGGGCGTAGCCGAGATTGACGAGCGCGGAGATCGCGTCGGTGATTGCGGCGGGCGCGCGCCTGTCGGCGAGGTCGTCGGTGAGGCGCACCAGCGCCGGGTCCACAGCGCCGAAGGCCGGCGCCTTGTCCTTGAGCTCGGCGGCGATGCGCGCGGCGAGCTTGGGACCGACGCCCGGCGCCCGGCCGATGGCGGCCTTGTCGTTCGTGCCGATGGCCGTGGCGAGCTGGCCGGGATCGAGCACCGAGAGGATGGCGAGCGCCACCTTGGCTCCCACACCCTGAACCGATTGCAGCAGCCGGAACCATTCCCGCTCCGCGTCGGAGCGGAAGCCGAACAGGCGGATCATGTCCTCCCGGACATGGGTCTCGATGGAGAGCGTCGCCGCCTCGCCCGCCGGCGGCAGGTGCTGCAGCGTGCGGCTGGAACAATGGACGACGTAGCCGACCCCGTGGACGTCGACGACCACGAAGTCCTCGCCATACGAATCGACCACGCCCTTGAGCTTCCCGATCATGATGTCCTGTTAGCACGACTGCCGGGCGCTGCCAGCGGAACCCTGAGGCCGGCGTGCCAAGCTTGGCCGTTCACGAAAACCTGATGGACCGGCGCTCGGCGGCGGGGCGTTCGTGGCCCATGATCCGAAGCTTGGCAGTAAAACGCGATCTGCGCTCCGGCCAGTCTGTCTGGCAGGGCAGGCGCAAGCCGTCCGTCCCCCACGCGCCGCTGGACGCGTCCACCCGGACCGACGTCCTCGTCATCGGGGCCGGCATTTCGGGGGCGATGATCGCCGATGCCCTGGCGGGCGCGGGGCTCGATGTCGTCGTGGTGGACCGGCGCGGGCCCATCGACGGCTCCACGGCCGCCTCCACGGCCCTGCTGCAATACGAGATCGACGTGCCGCTGACGATGCTCGCCCGGCGCATCGGCACCAACGACGCGATCCGCGCCTGGCGGCGCTCGCGGCTGGCTTTGGACGGCCTCTCGGCCCGGCTCCGCGACGGCGGGATCGCCGGCGTGACCCTGACGGATTCGCTCTACATCGCCGGCGACGTCCTGGGCGCTGACGAATTGCGGGACGAGGCGGAGGCCCGCCGCGCCGCCGGCTTCGAGACCCTGTTCCTCGACGCCGCCGCCCTGAAGGAGCGGTTCGGCATCGAGCGCGAGGCGGCGCTCCTGTCCTACGACAACGTCGCCGCCGATCCGCGGGTCATGACGGGGCGTTTCCTCAACGCCGCCATCGAGGCCGGCGCCCGCGTCCATGCCCCGACCGAGATCGTGGAGATCGACGCCCGGCCCCGCCGGGTCAAGGCGCGCACCGCGGACGGCCACGCGATCACGGCCCGACACTGCATCCTCGCCACCGGCTACGAACTCTGGGGCGCGATCCCCGCCCGCGGCCACCGGATCGTCTCCACCTGGGCGATCGCCACAAAGCCGCAGACGCGGCGGCTCTGGCCGGAGGGCGTCTTCATCTGGGAGGCGTCCGACCCCTATCTCTACCTCCGCGTCACGGCCGACGGCCGCGCCATCTGCGGCGGCGAGGACGAGACGCTCGCGGACGCCGAGGCGCGCGACGCCCTGCTGCCGGACAAGGTGGCCGCCATCGCCGCGAAGCTCGGCCAGCTCTTTCCCGATCTGGACACGCAGGCCGACTTCGCCTGGGCCGCCGCGTTCGGCGCCAGCAGGGACGGTCTCCCCACCATCGCCGAGGTTCCGGACATGCCCCGTTGCTGGGCGGTGATGGGCTATGGCGGCAACGGCATCACCTATAGCCGCATCGCCGCCGAGGCGATCCGCACCGCCCTCACCGGCAAGGGCCGGTTCAGGGCCGACCCGGACCTCGACCTCTACGCCTTCCGGTGAGGCGAAGGGCGCCGCGCCCAGGGCGGCGTCTGATCCCCGCTTGCGGGGGAGGGTGGGGCCTTGCGACGGGGCGAGCCTGTTGCCGTGAGTCCCAGCTCCACGCCGGCGCCCCCTCACCCTGTCCCTCTCCCCCGATGGGGGCGAGGGGATGGTAACCGTTGCGGCCTCCCCTCTCCCCGCGCGCGGGGAGAGGGCCGGGGTGAGGGGCGGTAAGGCTAGGTTCCGTCCTGCAGATAAGAGCTCCACGCCCGGCACCCCCCACCCCTGGCCCCTCCCCGCCGCTGCGCGGGAGGAGGGGGATGCGCTCACGGCCACGGTGCGTGCTTCGAGGCTCGCTGGCGCTCGCACCTCAGCATGAGGACCGTTGTTAAGGGCGCGATGCCCACCGAAGCCTCATCCTGAGGCACCGCGAAGCGGCCTCGAAGCCTCATCCTGAGGTGCGAGGCGACAGCCGAGCCTCGAAGGACGAGGCGTCATCCTCGCCCGTCATTGCGAGGAGCAAAGCGACGAAGCAATCCAGCCCGCCGCAACCGCTCCCTGGATTGCTTCGCTTACGCTCGCAATGACCACCCTCAATGTCATCCCCGACGAGCGAAGCGAGAGACGGGGATGACGGGGGAGCGTGCGACGGCCCGGGATGACGGCGTCTGGCCGTCAACGCCCGACCAGTGCCCTCGCCTTGCGGTGATGGGCGTGGGCGATGGCGATGGCGAGGGCGTCCGCCGCGTCGGCGCTGGCGGGCGTCGCCTTGGGCAGGAGCAGCTTCACCATCGCCGCGACCTGGTTCTTGTCCGCGTGCCCCGCCCCGACGACGCTCTTCTTCACGAGGTTCGCCGCGTATTCGGCGACCGGGATCTGAGCCAGGGCCGGTACCACGAGCACGACGCCGCGCGCCTGGCCGAGCTTCAGCGCCGATTGCGGATCGCGGTTGACGAAGGTCTCCTCCACCGCCGCCTCCTGCGGCCCGTAGGTCGCGATGACGCCGCTCAGCCCCTCGTGCAGCTGGCGCAGCCGCTCGGCCAGCGGCGCCTTGTCCGCGCTCGTCACGACCCCGCAGGCGACGAAGGCGAGCTTGGTGCCCTCGATATCGATCACGCCCCAGCCGGTACGCCGGAGGCCGGGATCGAGGCCGAGGATGCGCACCGTTTCAGCCATGTGCCCGACGCATGTCTCTCCGGGAAGCGTCCCGCCGCCTGCCCTTGCGCGCATGGGGTGGCGGAATGCTAGGAAGGCTCCGTCCAAGGAGCCGGCCGGTCCGTGGCGATGACCGATTCGCCCGCCGGCGTCATTGTCATGCGCGATCATCCTTCCCAAGGCAACGAGACGGGGGCGGGCCGCTTCAGCCCCGCCTGGCCGCCCTTCGGCGAGTTCGTGACGCTCATCGCGCTGATGATGAGCATCGTCGCCTTCTCCATCGACAGCCTGCTGCCGGCCTTCGGCCCGATCCAGGCCCATTTCGGCGTTCAGGACCCCAACGACCTCCAGCTCGTCATCTATGCCTACATGGCCGGGTTCGGCGCCTGCCAGCTCATCGCCGGGCCCTTCGCCGACATGGTCGGGCGCCGGCCGGTCATGGTGGTGGGGCTCGCCATCTACCTCGCCGGCACCGTGCTCGCCTTCCTTGCCCCCGGCTTCGGCTGGCTGATCGCGGCGCGCATCGTGCAGGGCATGGGCGCGGCGGCGACCCGCGTCCTCGTCGTGACCCTGGTGCGCGACCGCTATGAGGGCCGGGAAATGGCCAAGGTCATGTCGCTCGTCATGATGCTCTTCATCACCGTGCCGATCATCGCGCCGGCTCTCGGCAGCCTGATCCTCGCCGTCACCGACTGGCACGCCATCATCGTCGCCATGTTCCTGCTGGGCGCCGGCATCCTCGCCTGGTTCATGGCGCGGATGCCCGAGAGCCTGCGCCCGGACTATCGCAAGCCCGTCTCGGCGGCGTCCGTCGGCGCCGATATCGGCCGCATCCTGCGCTCGCGGCTCGCCTTCGGCTATTCCACCGCCATGCTGCTCGCGATCGGCGTCGTCATGACCTATGTCGGCATGGCCGCGCAGGTATTCCAGACCGACGTGTACCGCCTCGGCCCCGTCGGCTTCCCCCTCGCCTTCGGCGCCATCGGCCTCCTGATGGGCCTCGCGTCCTTCGTCAATTCGCGGCTGGTCATGCGCCTTGGCATGCGCAAGCTGTCCCATGCGGGGCTCGTCGCCTTCATCGGCGTCGCCGCCCTGATGCTGGCGGTCTCCCTCGCCTATGGCGGGGTGCCGCCGCTCGCGATCTTCCTGCCGCTGCTCGGCGTCAGCCACTTCCTCGCGAGCCTGATGATGCCGAACTTCAACGCCATGGCGATGGAGCGCTTCGGCGACATTGCCGGCACGGCCTCGTCCTTCATCGGCTTCTATTCGACGGTGGGGAGCGCCGTCATCGCCGGGCTCATCGCCCGCACCTTCGACAGCACGCTGATCCCGCTCTGCGCGGGATATCTGGGGCTCGGCCTCGCCTGCCTCGGCGCCGTGCTCGTCGCCGAACGGGGCCGGCTGTTCCGGCCCCATCACGCGGCGTGAGGCGCGATCAGGCGCTGAGCTTGGCCATCAGCGCCTCGGAGAACTCGTAGTTCCCGTAGACGTTCTGCACGTCGTCGTGGTTGTCCAGCGCGTCGAGCAGCTTCATCAGCTTCTCGCCCGCCTCGTCGTCCACGGCGACGAGGTTCTGCGGGCGCCAGGTCAGCGCGGCCTTGCGCGCCTCGCCGAACTTTGCCTCGAGCGCGGTCGCGACCTCCCGCAGCGCGTCCTGCGCCGTGTAAATCTCGTGGCCGTCCTCGGTGGACACGACGTCGTCGGCGCCCGCCTCGATGGCCGCGTCCAGCATGGCGTCGGCGGAGGCGGCCTTGGCGTCGTATTCCACGACGCCGAGCCGGTCGAACATGAAGGACACGGCGCCCGTCTCGGCGAGGCTGCCGCCCGCCTTGGTGAAGAAGGAGCGCACGTCGGAAGCCGTGCGGTTGCGGTTGTCGGTCAGCGCCTCGATGATGAGGGCGACGCCGCCGGGCGCGTAGCCCTCGTAGCGGATCTCCTCGTAGTTCTCGCTGTCGCCGCCCTGGGACTTCTTGATCGCGCGCTCGATATTGTCCTTGGGCATGTTCTCGGCGCGGGCGGCCAGGACCGCCGCGCGCAGGCGCGGGTTCATCGCCGGGTCCGGCATGCCGAGCTTGGCGGCGACCGTGATTTCGCGGGCGAGCTTGGAGAAGAGCTTGGACCGGGCCGCGTCGGCCTTGCCCTTCTTGTGCATGATGTTCTTGAACTGGGAATGTCCGGCCATAGGGGTCTCCGCATCGGGCGGTTCGCGTCGTGGCGCGCTTATAGGAGCGTGAGGCGCGCTTGAAAAGGAAGCGGGCGGGGAGATGCGCTCACGACTGTCCGCGCGTGCTTCGAGGCTCGGCTGCGCCTCGCACCTCAGCATGAGGACCGTTGTTAAGGGCGCGCTGTCGCCCGTAGCCTCATCCTGAGGTGCTCGCGCAGCGAGCCTCGAAGGGCGAGGCGTCACCCTGCGAGAAGCGGAACGCGACGAAGCAATCCACCGGTCGCAACCGCGCACTGGATTGCTTCGCTCACGCTCGCAATGACGGTGAAAGCCTTCGCTATTCCCAGAAGTCCGGCAACGCCCCCGCCAGATGCGGGCCGATGCGCACGGCCGCGACCTTCACCGCGAGGCCTGTCCGGTCGTCGGTCTCGACCGCGACACCGCAGAGCGTGCCCTCGCCGTCGGCCGCGGACCAGCGGGTGCCGGGCGTCTTCTCCACGAGGCGGCGCACCGGTTCGTCGCGCTCGAAGCCGATCACGGACTCGTAGTCCCCGCACATGCCCGCATCGGTCATGAAGGCGGTGCCCGCCGGCAGGAGCCGGGCGTCGGCGGTGGGAACATGGGTATGCGTGCCGACGACGAGGCTGACGCGGCCGTCGAGATAATAGCCCACCGCCTGCTTCTCGCTGGAGGCCTCGCCGTGGATGTCGACGACGATGGCGTCGCAGACCTGGGCCAGCGGCGCCTGGCCGATCTCGCGTTCGATGGCGGCGAAGGGGTCGTCCATCGGGTCCATGAACAGCCGCGTCAGCGCGTTGACGACGAGGACCCGCCGCCCGTCGGCGAGGTCGATCAGCGTCGCGCCGCGGCCCGGCGCGGTCGGCGGGTAATTGGCGGGCCGCACGAGGCGTTTCTGCCGCGCGATGAAGACCATCGCCTCGCGCTGGTCCCAGGAATGGTTGCCGAGCGTCACGGCATCGACGCCGAGCCCGACGAGTTCGTCGCAGATCGCCTCGGTAATGCCGAAACCCCCGGCGGCGTTCTCGCCGTTGGCGACGACGCAGTCGAGCGCCCAGCGGCGGCGCAGGTCCGGCAGGTGCTCGGCCAGGACGGCGCGGCCGGAGCGGCCCAGGATGTCGCCGAGGAACAGGAGCCGCATCGGATTCAAGCGACCGGCGCGGCGCGGATGACCTCGCGCTCGGTGACGATGATGTCCAGCCGCCGGTCGTGCGGCGCGGTCGGCACGGCGCCGTCCGCCTCCTGCGCCGCATAGGCGACGCCGATCGTCAGGAGGCGCCCGGTCCCCAGGAGCCGGGCGATGACGCGGTCGTAATGGCCCTTGCCCCAGCCGATCCGCGCGCAGCTCCGGTCGAAGGCGAGCATCGGCACGATGAGGATCGCCGGCTCCACGAGCGGCTGCTCCGCCGCGGGGCCCAGCATGCCAAGGCCCACCGGCATGACCGGCTGCCACGGCTTCCAGGCGCGGAAGATCACCTCCCCCTTCTCGTCGAAGGATGGCAGGGCGCAGGCCATGCCGCGCCCGTCCGCCGCCTCCAGGATGGCCCGGGGATCGACCTCGCTCTTCCACGGCCAGTAGGCGCCGAGCGGGCCGGGCCCCCCGAACTCTTCCAGCTCCGCCACGCGCTCGGCGATGGCGGCGTCCCATTCGAGGCGGTCGTCGATCTCCAGCCCGTCCCGCAGCGCGGCCATGCGCTCGCGCAGGGCGGCCTTGGCGGCGTCGATCTCGAGCGATTGCGGCATGGGGGGCGTTCGGTCTGGGCGTTCGGATGCGGGCGATACCGGACCCAAGCCCATCGCGGCGCCGATGGCAAGCCGGTCGCGCCGGACGGGGAAGTGCGGAGCCACGATGGCCGTTGGATGATCGATCCCGGGAACCTACAGAGTAGGTGGGCGCCGTATGTCCAGGTCCACGGACCCGGCCAGGGACAGCTCCCTAGGAGATCGATAAGGCCCCGGGGATATGTGTCTCCTGACGAGCCCCGCAGCACCGCCCGACGAACATAGTGCGCGCCGGGCTCCGGCGGAAGGGGCCTTTCGCCTCAGCCCGCCGCCTGGGCCGGCTGGCCGAGCGTGCGGGCGATGCGCTCGATCCGCTCCGCGGCCTTGACGATGCTCTCGGCCATGCGGCCTTCGGCGGCGACGATCCGCTCGTCGCCGGAGCCGAGCGCCCGCTGCAATTCCTTGGCGTCCGCCTGGATGGCGGCGAGCTTGCGCCGCGTCTCGCTGAGCTCGTCGGCGATGGCAAGCGCCGCCATGACGTGGAGCCGCATGTCGCCGATCTCGCCGAAGGCGGCGCGGAACTCGCCGATCTTGCCGTCGAGGTCCGCGGCGAGCGCCTCCAGATGCGCCTCCTCGCCGTCCCCGCAGGCCATGCGGTAGACCTTGCCGGCGATCGTCACCGTGACCTGCGCCATGGGAAGCACTCCTGATTCTCAACCACGCCCCGCGGCGGTTAGGCCCCGGCCGCGCCGCGCCGTCAATCCCGCGGAGACGCCTCGGCGGCGGCGATGGCCGCGCGGATCTCGCCCATCGCCCGCTCCACCCGCCGGTCCACGTCGGCCGCGGCGAGTTCCAGCCGCTCCAGCCGCGACAGGGCGCCGTCCAGATCCGCCGCGAGCCGCGCCCGGTCGTCCTGCATGATGGAAAGCTCGGTCTCCAGGTCGCCGCGCCGCGCCTCCACGTCGAGGCGCCGGGCAAGGGCAGCCTCCAGGGCGGCGAGGGCCAGATCGAGCCGTCCGACGGCATCGGCGAGGGGCCGGGACCCGGGGGAAGGAGCGCCTGCTGGTGCTGAGTCGGCCATGTCGTGCCGCTCCGATGGGCAATCGCCGAACCTTGACGCCCGCGCGCCAAGCCCGTCAACGGCTTAAGCCCCGCCGTTCACAAAAAGATTGCGCCCCTCGCCGTAAACGCGAAACGGCCGCGGTGCCGGACCCCGGCGGCGGCCGCCGCTTGGACGAAAAAGGCCGCGACGCGGAAAAAAGGCCGCGGCGCTTGCGCGGCCGCGGCCCGGGAGGATGCAGGAGAAAATCGATCAGCGAGGAAGTGCGCCGATCTCCCTGTCCCAGCGTTCGAGCAGGCGTTTCCGCTCGGCGCCGGACCCGTATTTGGCGAAGTCGTAATTGATGAGCTTCGCCTGCGTGACGTCGGGAATGCGCGGATCGACCTTCATGTCGCGCACCGCCGGGAAGTGGAACTGGTTGACCTGCGCACCGATCGCCATGGCCTCGGGCGTCAGGTACCAGTCGTAGAAGGCCTTGGCCTGCTCCAGGTTGCGCGCGCCCTTGATGATCGACATCGCGGCCACCTCGAAGCCCGTGCCTTCCGAAGGATAGACGCCGGCCACGGGGAAACCGGCCGTCTCCTCGGTCTTGATGTCCATCATGAACGAAAGGGAGACGCCGGTTTCGCCGCGCGCCACCGCCTTGATCGGCGCGACGCCGGAGCGGGTATAGGCATTGATGTTCGGGTGCAGGTCCTTGAGATAGGCGAAAGCCTTCTCCTCGCCGTAGATCTGCACGAGCGTGGCGATGATGATGTAGGCGGTGCCCGACGAATTCGGGTTTGCCATCTGGATCTCGCCCTTGTAGGCGGGCTTGATCAGGTCGGCCCAGCTTTTCGGCGGTTCCAGCTTCTTCTTGGCCAGCAATTCCTTGTTGTAGCCGAAGCCGATCACGCCGGTGGACACGCCGACCGAGTGCTTCCTCGACGTGGCCCAGATGTTCTGCGCCCATTCGTAGAGGCCGTTGAGGCCCTTGGGCGTATAGGGCTCGAGCAGGCCCGCCTCGGCCGCGCTGAGATGGGCGTCGCTGACGCCGCCAAACCACACGTCGATCTTCGGGTTGTCCTTTTCGGCCCGGACCTGCGCCAGGATCTCGCCCGCCGATTTCTGCGTCACCGCCACCTTGGTGCCGGTCTTCTTCTCGAAGGCGAGGCCGAGCGCCTGACACCATTCGATCTGCGGGGCGCAGATCAGGTTGAGCTGCCCCTGGGCTGCGGCGGGGCCGGTGGCCAGGGCGAAGGCAAGCCCGCCCGCAGCGAGAATCATCCTCATCACGTCTCCTCCATGTTCGGGCATTCGCCCTTGGCGCCGGACCGACCCGCGCATCCGGACGATACGCCACGGCCTCGTTTTGTAAACAGATTTCTATATAGAAATTTCTTGCCTTTATACCTCAGGCGAGGCGGATGGCGGCGATCCCGCCCACGATGAGACTGGCCGCGACGGCCCGGGGCAGCCCGATCCGCTCCCGGAACAGGATGGCGGCCAGAGCGAGCGCGAACAGGACCGAGGTTTCCCGCAGGGCGGAGACGACGCCGATCGGCGCCACCGTCATGGCCCAGAGCACGGGCGCGTAGGCCGCGCCGGACAGGACGCCGACGGCCAGGCCGCGGGGCAGATGCCGCCGGACATGGGCCAGCGGAGCGTCCCGCAGCGCCGGCCAGACGAAGGGCACGAGCATGAGCGCCGTGGCGATCGACATCCAGGCGAGGTAGCCGACCGGCGAGCCCGACAGGCGCGCGCCCTGGCCGTCGGCGAGCGTGTAGGCGCTGATGACACAGGCCATGCCGCCGACCAGCGCCAGCGTCCGGCCGTCGAGCCCCTTGCGGCGCAGCGTCGTCCAGGCGAGCCCGGCAATGCCGGCCGCGATGCACAGCACCCCGCCCAGCGCCGCGAGGGAGGGCCGGTCGCCGAACAGGGCGACGGCCGCGAGCGTCGTCATGAGCGGCGCCCCGCCGCGCATCAGCGGATAGACCGCGCTGAGCTCTCCGGAGCGGTAGGCGCGGCCGATGATCTCGAAATAGGCGACGTGGATGACGCCCGAGGCGAGGATGTAGGGCCAGCTCGCCGGCGCCGGCGCCGGCACGATCAGGAGCGCCGGCAGGATGACGATGGCGCTGCCGAAGGACAGGAAGATCGCCGCCATGCGCGGCTCGGCCGAGCCCTTCAGCGCCGCGTTCCACCCGGCATGGAGGAACGCGGCGCCGAGCGTGACGAGGACCGCAAGCGGCGGGACGGACTGGATGTCGGCCATGGGTGGCGCCTTCGCGAAAGAGGGACGCCCGGGACCGCGGCGCCCGAGCGGGTCCGCGCAAAGCCGGGCGGAGAACCGGCCGGCGGACCGGGGACAGGCCTAGCCGCTTCGTCCCTTATTTGTAAATAATTTGCATAATCACAAATTATTGCATTTAACGTCGGCCGTGATCGGAGGGCTTTGCCATGCCGCATCCTCTCGGCTACTCATCGTCGCCGCCTGCCGCTTCGGCCGGCTCCGCACCCGTGGCGGAAAGCCAGAGCAGACGACCCGCGATGCCGCGCCCCCGCCGCGACGACGAGATGATCCTCCGCATCGCCCGGATGCGCTACGAGGACCGCCTGCCCCAGATGGAGATCGCCCGTCAGCTCGGCCTGTCGGAGGCGACGGTCAGCCGCTGCCTGAAGGCGGCGATGGACCTGGGCTTCGTCGAGATCCGCGTCACGTCCCGCGGCCTGCGCGACACCGCTCTGGAAGAGCAGCTCGCCCGGCGCTTCGGCCTGGCGCGGGCCATCGTCGTGCGCACCGGCGACACCGAGGCGGAGACCCGCGCCGTGCTCGGCGAGGCGGTCGCGCGGATCGTCGAGGACATGCTGGAGCCGGGCACGATCGTGGGCGTCTCCGACGGCGACACCGTCGCCGAGGTCGCCTACGCCATCCGCCGCGGCCGCTCCACCGGCATCGACATCGTGACCCTGGTCGGCGGCGTCGGCCGGGCCGAGGAGCGCAGCCATTCCAGCCAGGTGGCGCGGGCCATGGGCTCGGGCACGGGCGGGCGCGTCTGGCTGCTGCCGGTCCCGGCCGTGGTCGATACGCCCGACATGGCGCAGACGCTGCGCAACCTGTCCTCGGTGCGCGACATTTTCGGGATGATGGAGCGGTTGTCCCTCGCCGTGTTCGGGATCGGCGACGTGTCCTCCCACGCCACCCTGTTCCGCCACGGCGTCGTGAGCCTCGACCATCTGCGCGACATCAATGCGGGGGGCGCGGCGGGCACGGTCTGCGCCCGGTTCTTCGACGAGGCGGGCAGGCCGGTCCTGACGGGGCTGGATGCCCGCACCATGTCGATCCCGCAGGAGGCCCTGCTGCGCGCCCCGACGCGCCTCGCCGTCGCAATTGGCGCCCACAAGGACCGCGCGATCCAGGCCGCGCTCAAGGGCGGCATCGTCAACGCGCTGGGCACCGACACCGCCACCGCCCGCATCCTGCTGCAGGCGCGCTGAGGGCAAATCGGCGCCGGCGGTGGACGCCGCGCGATTCTTGGCTTTCGCCACCCCTTGCGATGCGCTAGGAGACCGCCGTCGTCGCAATGAAGAAGTAGCACAAGCTGCGGGCTTCTCCGGTGGAAGACGGGAAGCAGAGCGCAACGGCAAACCGTGGCCGGGAATTGACTTGGCGTGAGGGCCTTCCTATCAAGCGCCCGCCCGCATCCCGGCCGTGAGACCACCCGTTCTCTCACCAACGCTGGAATCCGCCGCATGAACGCTCTGACCGCCGGGACCGCCAAGGCCACCGTCGCTTCCTCCGCCAAGGTCTCCCACGACCAGCTGGCCAATGCCATCCGCTTCCTGTCGGCCGACGCCGTCGAGCGCGCCAAGTCCGGCCATCCCGGCCTGCCCATGGGCGCCGCCGACGTGGCGACGGTCCTGTTCACGAAGTTCCTGAAATTCGACCCGAAGAATCCCCACTGGCCGGACCGCGACCGCTTCGTCCTGTCCGCGGGCCACGGCTCGATGCTGATCTACAGCCTGCTCTACCTGACGGGCTATGAGAGCGTGCCGCTGGAGCAGCTGAAGCGCTTCCGCCAGCTGAAGTCCGCGACGCCGGGCCATCCGGAGAATTTCGAGACGCTGGGCGTCGAGACGACGACCGGCCCGCTCGGCCAGGGCATCGCCACCGCGGTCGGCATGGCGCTCGCCGAGCGCATGCTCAACGCCGAGTTCGGCGACGACCTCGTCGATCACCGCACCTATGTCCTCGCCTCCGACGGCGACCTCATGGAGGGCGTGAGCCAGGAGGCGATCGCCCTCGCCGGCCACCTCAGGCTCTCGCGCCTCATCGTCCTGTTCGACGACAACGGCATCTCCATCGACGGCCCCTTGAGCCTGTCGGACAGCGTCGACCAGGTGGCGCGCTTCAAGTCCGCCGGCTGGAACGCCCTGCGCGTCGACGGCCACGACCCGGCCGCCATCGCCCGGGCCCTGCGCAAGGCGCAGTCCTCCGACCGACCGACGCTGATCGCCTGCAAGACGCAGATCGGCTTCGGCGCCCCCAACAAGGCCGGCACGTCCAAGGCCCATGGCGAGCCCCTGGGCGAGGCCGAGCTCGCCGCCACCCGCAAGGCCCTCGGCTGGACCGCCGAGCCCTTCGAGGTTCCGGCCGACGTGCTCGATGCCTGGCGCAAGGCGCCGCGCAAGGGCCGCTCCGCCCAGCGCGCCTGGAAGAAGCGGCTCGCCGCTTTGTCGCCGGCCGCCCGCGCCGAATTCGAGCGCCGCATGAAGGGCAAGCGTCCGGCCGCGCTGAAGGAGGCCGTCGCCGCGCTCAAGACCAGGCTCGCCGCCGAGGCGCCGACGGTCGCGACCCGCAAGGCCTCCGAGCTGGCGCTGGAGGCGCTGGTCCCCGCCGTGCCGGAACTGGTCCTCGGCTCCGCCGACCTGACCCCGTCCAACAACACGAAGACCAAGGACCTCGCCGCGGTGAAGCCCGGCGCCTTCGCCGGCCGCTACATCCATTACGGCATCCGCGAGCACGGCATGGCGGCCGCGATGAACGGCCTTGCCCTCCATGGCGGCTACGTGCCCGCCGGCGGCACGTTCTTCGTCTTCTCCGATTATTGCCGCCCGGCCATGCGCCTCTCGGCCCTGATGGGAACCCCGGTCGTCTACGTGATGACCCACGATTCCATCGGCCTCGGCGAGGACGGCCCGACTCACCAGCCGGTGGAGCACCTGGCCTCCCTGCGCGCCATGCCGAACATGCGCGTCCTGCGCCCCTGCGACGCCGTGGAGACGGCGGAGGCCTGGGAGATCGCGCTGACCCGCACCGACGGCCCGACCGTCCTGGCCCTCACCCGCCAGAACCTGACCCCCGCCCGCAAGTCCGCCGGTTCCGGCAACCTCTCGGCGCAGGGCGCCTACGAGATCGCCCCCGCCGAGGGCAAGGCGAAGGCGACGCTCTTCGCCTCGGGCTCCGAGGTGGAGATCGCCATCGCGGCGCAGGCGCTGCTGAAGGAGAAGGGCATCGCGGCGCGCGTCGTGTCCGTGCCCTCGCTGGAACTGTTCCTCGCCCAGCCGGACAAGGTCCGCAAGCAGGTGATCGGCGAGGCGCCCGTGCGCGTCGCGATCGAGGCCGGGGTGCGCTTCGGCTGGGACGCGGTCATCGGCCGCAAGGGCATCTTCGTCGGCATGGAGGGCTTCGGCGCCTCCGCGCCCTACAAGGAGCTCTACAAGCATTTCGGCATCACGGCGGAAGCCGTGGCCGACGCCGTATACGCCAAGCACAACCGCTAGGCGCCGTTTGGATCGGGAGCCGGGAACGGCCGGGGGCACCGGTGCGTTGCCGGCTCCGCAGAAGGAGCAGAATGAGATGACGGTTCGGGTCGCAATCAACGGGTTCGGTCGCATCGGGCGCAACGTGCTGCGCGGCATCGTGGAGAGCGGGCGCACCGACATCGAGGTCGTCGCGATCAACGATCTGGGCCCGGTGGAGACCAACGCCCACCTGCTGCGCTTCGACAGCGTGCACGGCAGGTTCCCCAAGGCCGTGTCGGTCGAGGGCGACTTCATCGTCGTGGACGGCCGGAAGATCCGCGTGACCGCGATCAAGGACCCGGCGACGCTCCCCCACAAGGAGCTGAACGTCGACATCGCGATGGAATGCACCGGCATCTTCACGGCGCGCGACAAGGCCGCCGCGCACCTGACCGCCGGCGCCAAGCGCGTCATCGTCTCCGCCCCGGCGGACGGCGCCGACCTCACCGTCGTCTATGGCGTGAACCACCAGAAGCTCACCAGGGAGCACCTGGTCATCTCCAACGCCTCCTGCACGACGAACTGCCTCGCCCCGGTCGCCAAGGTCCTCCACGAGGCGGTGGGCATCGAGCGCGGCTTCATGACCACGATCCATTCGTACACGGGCGACCAGCCGACGCTGGACACGATGCACAAGGATCTCTACCGGGCCCGCGCCGCGGCGCTCTCGATGATCCCGACCTCGACCGGCGCCGCCAAGGCGGTGGGCCTCGTACTGCCGGAGCTGAACGGCAAGCTCGACGGCACCTCGATCCGCGTGCCGACCCCGAACGTCTCGGTCGTCGACTTCAAGTTCGTGGCCAAGCGCCCGACGACGAAGGACGAGGTGAACCAGGCCATCAAGGCCGCCGCGGAAGGCCCGCTGAAGGGCATCCTCGGCTTCACGCTGGAGCCCAACGTCTCCTCGGACTTCAACCACGACCCGCATTCCTCGGTCTTCCACATGGACCAGACCAAGGTGCTGGACGGCACGCTCGTGCGCGTCCTGTCCTGGTACGACAACGAGTGGGGCTTCTCGAACCGCATGGCGGACACCGCCGTCGCCTTCGCCAAGCTGATCTGACCCGACGCCATCCGGCGCCGCGCTCCCGATCGGGCGCGGCGCCCGACCCTCCGGAGAGCGCGATGACCGATACGTCCAGCCAGACCCGCGTCGAGCCGTCCATCGGCACGACCCCAGAGGCCCGTCAGGTCGCCCCGCCTCCGCCGCCGACTGCGCCGGCCCCCATGGAGCCGCAGCCGGCCGCGCCGCGCATGGACCAGCTCTCGCGGATCGAGGACAAGACGGCCCGCGTTGAGGAGAAGTTCGCGCGGATCGAGAACCTGCTCCACCGGGTCGAGACCGCCGCCCTCAACCTGGAGGACGTGGCGCGCCGCACGGACATGGAGAAGCTCGCCGGCCGGGTCGGCCGCCTGCCGCGCTTCCCCGCCCTCGTCGCCGTCGCCGTCATCACCGCGATCCTCTCGGCGGCGCTGACCATCGCGATCATCCGCTACCTGCCGGGGATCGTCGTTCGATGAGCGGCTTCAGGACCCTCGACGACGCCGATCTCGCCGGCAAGCGCGCCCTGGTGCGCGTCGATCTCAACGTGCCGATGGAGAATGGCCGCGTCACCGACGCGACCCGCATCGAGCGCGTCATCCCGACCATCGCCGAGATTGCCGACAAGGGCGGCAGGGTCGTCCTTCTCGCCCATTTCGGCCGCCCGAAGGGGCGCAGCGAGAAGGACTCGCTGAAGCCCGTCGCCGCCGCGCTCTCGCAGCACATGAAGCGCCCCGTCGCCTTCGCCGAGGACTGCGTCGGCGAAGCCGCCGCGAAGGCCGTCTCCGCGCTGAAGGACGGCGACATCCTCCTCCTGGAGAACACGCGCTTCCACGCGGAGGAGGAGAAGAACGACCCGGCCTTCGTGAAGGCGCTCGCCGCTAACGGCGACCTCTACGTCAACGACGCCTTCTCCGCCGCGCACCGGGCCCACGCCTCCACCGAGGGCCTCGCCCGCGTCCTGCCGGCCTATGCCGGCCGCACGATGCAGGCGGAGCTGGAAGCCCTCGGCAAGGCGCTGGGCGAGCCGAAGCGCCCGGTCGTCGCCATCGTCGGCGGCGCCAAGGTCTCGTCCAAGATCGATCTCCTGGAGAACCTCGTCGCCAGGGTCGATGCCCTCGTCATCGGCGGCGGCATGGCCAACACGTTCCTGCACGCCCAAGGCATCGGCGTCGGCAAGTCGCTCTGCGAGAAGGACCTGAAGGACACCGCGCTCCGCATCCTCTCCAGGGCGCAGGAGGCCAACTGCGCCGTCATCCTGCCGGTGGACGCGGTCGTCGCCCACCAGTTCGCGGCCGATGCCCCGAACCACGCCTACGGCCTCGACGCCATCCCCGAGGACGGCATGATCCTCGATGCGGGCCCGCAATCGGTCGAGCGCGTGCGCGCCGTCATCGACGATGCGGCGACGCTCGTCTGGAACGGCCCGCTGGGCGCCTTCGAGCTGCGGCCTTTCGACGCCGCGACCGTCGCCGCCGCCCGCCACGCGGCGGAGCGGACGAAGGCCGGCAGGCTGCTCTCGGTCGCCGGCGGCGGCGACACGGTGGCCGCGCTCAACCATGCCGGGGCCGCGGAGGGCTTCTCCTACGTCTCCACGGCGGGCGGCGCCTTCCTGGAATGGCTGGAAGGCAAGGAGCTGCCCGGCGTCGCTGCGCTTTCACGCGGCTGAGACGGGAACCGTTTGGCCGTTTCGTAGTCTTGTTGTAGTCGGTTGCCCAACACCGACGTCAGGAGACTTTCATGGCCCGCATCACCCTGCGCCAGCTGCTCGACCACGCCGCCGAGCACGGCTACGGCGTCCCCGCCTTCAACATCAACAACATGGAGCAGGCGCTCGCCATCATGGAGGCGGCGAACGCCGTCGATGCGCCGGTCATCATCCAGGCCTCGCGCGGCGCCCGCTCCTACGCCAACGACGTCATGCTCAAGCACATGATGGACGCGGTGACGGAGATCTATCCGCACATCCCGGTCTGCGTGCATCTGGACCACGGCAACGAACCCGCCACCTGCATGACCGCCATCCAGGCCGGCTTCACCTCGGTGATGATGGACGGGTCCCTCAAGGCCGACGGCAAGACGCCGGGCGACTGGGACTACAATGTCGGCGTGACCCGGAAAGTCGTCGAGATGTCCCATTTGGGCGGCATCTCGGTGGAAGGCGAGCTCGGCGTGCTGGGCAGCCTGGAGACCGGCGAGGGCGAGAAGGAGGACGGCCACGGCTTCGAGGGCAAGCTCTCCCACGACCAGCTCCTCACCAATCCCGACGAGGCGGTGAAATTCGTCGCCGAGACCAAGGTCGACGCGCTCGCCATCGCCATGGGCACGTCCCACGGTGCCTACAAGTTCACGCGCAAGCCCGACGGCGCGATCCTGGCGATGCATGTCATCGAGGAGATCCACGCCAAGCTGCCGAACATGCACCTCGTCATGCACGGCTCGTCCAGCGTTCCGCAGGACCTCCAGGACATCATCAACCAGTATGGCGGCAAGATGCCCCAGACCTGGGGCGTGCCGGTCGAGGAGATCCAGCGCGGCATCAAGCACGGCGTGCGCAAGATCAACATCGACACCGACAACCGCATGGCGATGACCGGCCAGATCCGGAAGATCCTCGCCGAGCATCCGGGCGAGTTCGATCCGCGCAAGTACCTGAAGCCCGCCATGGAAGCGATGACCAGGCTCTGCAAGGAGCGCCTCGAGCAGTTCGGCACCGCCGGCAACGCCTCGAAGATCAAGCGCGTCCACACGCTCGCCGAGATGGCCAAGCGCTACGCCAAGGGCGAGCTGGACCCCACTTTCGGCGGCAACCGCCAGGCGGCCTGAACCCGCGCCCCGATCCCTCCCTGCAAAGGGAGGGCGGCCGGCGCGCAGCGCCGGACGGGTGGGCCTCTTCGCTGATCCAAGGGCCCACCCGGCGCTTCGCGCCACCCTCCCCTGGCGGGGCGAGATCGGCTGTGCCGGCATCGTGCGTGCTTCGAGGCTCGCCGTTCCGGCGAGCGCCTCAGCATGAGGACCGTTGGGAAGCGCGTACTGCCAACCGAAGCCTCATCCTGAGGTGCCGCGAAGCGGCCTCGAAGGACGAGGCGTCAGGCTCTCGCCAACCGCGTCTCTCTCTCGGGCGTGGAGGGATCAGCCGCGGGTCCACTTCCTTTGCGACGCGGGCTCAGCGCCGCGTTCTTCCCTCCCCCCGCTTGCGGCGGGGAGGGCCAGGGTGGGGGGCGTCGCGACGGGGCGAGCCCTTGGCCGTGAGTCCCAGCTCCAAGCCCTGCACCCCCTCACCCTGTCCCTCTCCCCCGATGGGGGCGAGGGGATGGCGATCGTTGCCGGCTCTCCCCCCTCTCCCCGCTCGCGGGGAGAGGGCCGGGGTGAGGGGCGGTGGGACGGGGTTCTGTCCTTCGAACGAGAGCTCCACGCCCGGCACCCCCCACCCCTGGCCCCTCCCCGCCGCTGCGCGGGAGGAGGGGGATGCGCTCACGGCCATTCTTGCGTGCTTCGAGGCTCGCTGACGCTCGCACCTCAGCATGAGGACCGTTGTGGAGGGGTGCGGTCTATCAGAAGCCTCATCCTGAGGCGCCGCGAAGCGGCCTCGAAGCCTCATCCTGGGTGCGAGGCGACAGCCGAGCCTCGAAGGACGAGGCGTCATCCTCGCCCGTCATTGCGAGGAGCGAAGCGACGAAGCAATCCACCGGCCGCAACCGCACCCTGGATTGCTTCGCTTCGCCCGCAATGACGACCCTCAATGTCATCCCCAGCGAGCGAAGCGAGGGTGAGGGCCGGTCCGCGTCGGCGGACGAAACGCGGTCAGCGTTTCGAGGCATGAACGCCCGGAGCGCAAGCGAAGGGCCGGTGGCGATCGAGAACAATGCCGGGCATCGAGCGCGATGCCTGACGCTGCTCTGGATCCCCTTCCCCTCCGCCTGCGGCTCCGGCCGGGGATGACGCGTGGGGACCACCACGCCCGTTTTCATTTTGCGGCCGCTTTCATTTGCCGGTATCGAGGGCGTCGATCCCTGTTTCGCCCCCGAGACCCATGTCCGCCCGCATCGTCCTCATCACCCCGCCGCTCGACGACGCCGAGGCCTTTGCCGGCGCGCTCGGCGCGGCCTGCGCCGGCGGGCGCGTGGCGGCTGTCATCCTCGACCTTCCGGCGGCCGACGAGCGCAGCCTCGTCAACCGCGTGAAGGCGCTGGCACCCGCGGCCCAGGCGGAAGGCGCGGCGGTGCTGGTGACGGGCGAGGGTTTCGACCCGGTCGCGGTCGCGATCCGCGGCGGCGCCGACGGCGTCCATGTCGCCGGCGCTCCGGAAGCGGCCCGGCTGCGCTCCGCCCTCGCCGACGGCCGCATCCTCGGGGCCGGCGACCTGCGCTCCCGCCACGACGCCATGGAGGCGGGCGAGGCGGGCGCCGATTACGTCATGTTCGGCGAGCCGCGCCGGGACGGCTCCGCGCCGCCCTACAGCGCGGTGCGCGAGCGGGCGCAATGGTGGGCCGAGATCTTCGAGACGCCCTGCGTCGCCTATGCCGGCGCGCTGGATCAGGTGGCCGAGCTCGCCGCCACCGGCGTCGAATTCGTCGCCCTGCGCGAGGCGGTCTGGTCCCATCCGGACGGCCCGGAGGCGGCCATCGCCGAGGCGGCCTCCGCTTTCGCGGCGCGGGCGCTGGCATGAGGATGGCTTTCCCCGGCCGGACGGGTCTCGCGCTGGCCGCATGCCTTGCGGCGGCGCTGCCGTCCGCGGCCCAGACGCCTTCGGCCGCCCCGCCCGCCCAATCCGCCCCTGCGCCAGCACCGGAACAGCCGCCGCAGGCCGCCGGGCAGGCCCAGCCCGACGCCGCCTTCGCCGCCTTCCAGCGCGGGCAATATATCGGCGCGATCCGCGAGGCGCTGGACCGGATCGGCCGGAACTCGAACGACGCCCCGGCGATGACCCTGCTCGGCGTCATCTACCAGCAGGGCCTCGGCGTCACCGCCGACCAGAAGGCGGCGGCCATCTGGTTCCGGCGCGCCCACGAGCGCGGCGACGTCAACGGCACCTTCCTCTTCGCCATGGCGACGCTGAAGGGCGAGGGCGTCGAGCGCAACGAGGGCGCCGGGCGCGTCCTGCTGGAGCAGGCGATCATGCGCGGCCACGCGCTCGCCGCCTACAACCTCGCGCTGCTGCTGATCCCCAGCGACCAGTTCAACGACCAGGCGCGAGCCGCCGCCCTCCTGCGGCAGGCCGCCAACCAGGAGGTCCCGGACGCGCAATACGCGCTCGCCGTGCTCCATCGCCAGGGCCGCGGCGTCGGCGCCAGCGACGCGGAGGCCGTGAACCTGCTGCGCCGCGCGGTCCGGAACGGCCACCGGGACGCGCTCGTGGACCTCGGCATCATGACCTATAACGGCGAGGGCACGGCCAAGGACGAGGCGGCGGGCGCCGATCTCCTGCGCCGCGCCGCCTATCGCGGCTCCGCCATCGCCCAGAACCGCTATGCCCGCATCCTCGCGATCGGCCGCGGCCGGCCGCAGGACCGGGTCGAGGCGGCATCCTGGCACCTGCAGGCGGCCCGCCAGGGCCTGGCCGACGCCTGGCTCGACCAGACGCTGGCCGACCTCTCCACCCAGCAGCGCGCCGAAGCCGAGCGCCGCGCCGCCACCCGCCTCATCGGCGGCTGAGCAACGCGCCCCGCCTCCCGGCCTTGACGCGGGGCAGGCCCCGTCGCATCACGGCCCCGTTCCCGACCACGAAAGCCCCTCGATGATCCGCTCGCCTCTCATCACTGTCATGACCGACGCCGTCATGAAGGCCGCCCGCTCGCTGAAGCGGGATTTCGGCGAGGTCGAGGCCCTGCAGGTCTCCCGCAAGGGCCCGGGCGATTTCGTCTCGCTCGCCGATAAGAAGGCCGAGAAGGTCCTGCACGAGGCGCTGGAGAAGGCTCGCCCCGGCTACGGCTTCGTCATGGAGGAGAGCGGCGTCATCGAGGGCTCCGACAGGAGCCATCGCTGGCATATCGACCCGCTGGACGGCACGACCAACTTCCTCCACGGCATTCCGCAATTCGCCGTGTCGGTGGGCCTGGAGCGCGACGGCACGATCGTGGCCGGCATCATCTACGATCCGGTCAAGGACGAGCTTTTCGTCGCCGAGCGCGGCAAGGGCGCCTATCTCAATAACCGCCGCATCCGCGTCGCCGCGCGGACCAGCTTCGCCGACGCGCTGATCGGCATGGGCGTGCCGCATCTGGGCAAGGGCGGCCATGCGCGCTTCGTGCGCGAACTCGCCGCCGTCACGGTGCGCGCCGCCGGCGTGCGGCGCCTGGGCTCGGCGGCCCTCGACATCGCCTATGTCGCCGCCGGACGGCTCGACGGCTACTGGGAGCGGGACCTCTCCACCTGGGACGTGGCCGCCGCCGACGTGATCCTGCGCGAAGCGGGCGGGTTCATCACCTCCGTCGACGGGTCCGGCCCTCCCATGTCGCCGGGTGTGATCGAGGTGCCGAGCATCGCCTGCGGCAACGAGGCGATCCACCGCGAACTGCTCGGTCTCCTCAAATCGGCGGCGTGAGGCAAAAAAAGCGGCCGGCCGCCTTGATTGAGCCGCCGGCGTGGCCGAACATCCGCCCGCCATGCGACACCCGCCCGCGCCCACGATTCGAGCCGATGGACCCGAGGATGCCGCGCCGCTGACGGCGGGCTTCGAGGCTTTGCCCTCCGCGCGCTTCTCCTCGCCCGCCCGCTATCTCGTGCGGATGGCGGTGTTCCTGACGCTGATCGGCTTCATCGCCTTCATCCTCTACCGGCCGATCACCACGGCCTTCGTCACCAATCCGGGCCTCAACGGCCTGATCGTGGGCGTCCTCGTCGTCGGCATCGCGCTGGCGCTGCGCCAGGTGCAGCGGCTGTTCCGCGAGATACGCTGGGCCCGCTCGGCCCGCACGCCGGAAGGCGTGAGGCCCGCCCGCGCGCCGATCCTGCTCGCGCCCATGGCCGCCATCCTGCGCGAGCGGGGCGACGATTTCTCGGTCTCGCCCACCCTGCTGCGCTCGATCCTGGACTCCCTCGCCGACCGCCTCGACGAGGGCCGGGAGATCCTGCGCTATATCGCGGGTCTCCTCGTCTTCCTCGGCCTGCTCGGCACGTTCTGGGGCCTCCTGGAAACGGTGAGCTCCATCGGCAGCGTCATCGGCTCGCTCGGCAATAGCGGGGATGCCGGCTCGCTCTTCGGCGAGCTGAAAAGCGGCCTCGCCGCGCCGCTGGCCGGCATGGGCATCTCCTTCTCGTCCTCCCTGTTCGGCCTCGCGGGCTCGCTCGTCGTCGGGTTCCTCGACCTGCAGGCGGGCCAGGCGCAAAGGCGCTTCTACGCCGAGGTGGAGGACTGGCTGGCGGCGCGCACCGATGCCGGCCAGGGGCTCGACGCGGCCCCGTCCGGCCACAGCGAGGCGCTGGCGGCGGCGCTCAACCGCCTCTCCGTGCAGCTCTCCGGCGAAGGGGCGCGCAACAACCCGTCCCAGGCCATCGCCAATCTCGCCGAGGGCGTCCAGAACCTCGTCCAGCACATGCGCTCCGAGCAGCAGATGATCCGGGATTGGGTCGAGGCGCAGGCGGTGCGCGAGAAGGAGCTGAAGAAGCTCATCGAGCAATTGTCCCGCGAGCGGGTCGGCTGAGACGATGGCGGTCGGCCGCAGGCTCGGACGCGTCCGCACGGTCGATTACTGGCCGGGCTTCGTCGACGCCCTCTCCACGCTGCTCTTGGCGATCGTCTTCCTCATGGCGGTCTTCGCTCTGGCCCAGTACTACCTCGCCCAGGAGGTGGGGAACCGGGACACGGCCCTCGACCGGCTCAACCGCGAGGTCGCGGAGCTGACGAACCTGCTCGCGCTGGAACGCTCCGGCCGCCGCAGCGCGGAGGCGGACCTCGCCGCCCTGCGCTCCACCCTCTCCGCCGCCGACGCCGAGCGCGCGCGCCTGCAGGGCCTAGTCGATCTCGGCGCCGCCGCCTCGGGCCAGCAGAGCGAGCTCAGCCAGCAATTGCAGGCGGAGAAGTCCGTCTCGACCCGCGCCCTCGCCCAGGTCGAGATCCTCAACCAGCAGATCGCCGCCTTGCGCCGCCAGCTCGCGGCCATCGAGGATGCGCTGTCGGCGTCCGAGGCCCGCGAGCGCGAGAGCCAGGCCCGCGTCGCCGATCTCGGCCAGCGCCTCAACGTCGCCCTCGCCCAGAAGGTGCAGGAACTGGCGCGCTACCGGTCGGACTTCTTCGGCCGCCTGCGCGCCATCCTGGGCAACCGCCCGGAAATCCGCATCGTCGGCGATCGGTTCGTCTTCCAGTCGGAAGTGTTCTTCGACGGCGGCCAGGCGGTGCTGAAGCCGGAGGGGCAGGCCGAGCTCGACAAGCTCGTCCCCGCTTTACTCGAACTGGACCGCACCATTCCGCCGGACATCGCCTGGGTCCTGCGCATCGACGGCCATACCGACCGCAGGCCCCTGTCGGGCACCGGCGAGTTCCGGTCCAACTGGCACCTGTCGGCGGCGCGCGCCATTTCGGTCGTGCAATACCTGGCCACCAGAGGCGTGCCGCCCCAGCGGCTGCTGGCGGCGGGCTTCGGCGAGTTCCAGCCGCTCGACCTCGCCGAGGGCGAGGAGGCCTACCGCCGCAACCGCCGCATCGAGCTGAAGCTCACCGAGCGCTGAGCGCCGTCACGCCGCCGCGTCGGCGAATTGCAGGCGCGCCAGCCGGGCATAGAGCCCGCCGCGGGCGACCAGCGCGCCGTGCGTGCCTTCCTCCACCACCCGCCCGTCCTCCATGACGAGGATGCGGTCGGCCTTGAGGACCGTCGCGAGCCGGTGCGCGACGACCAGCGTCGTGCGCCCCTTCGCCACCGTTTCCAGCGCGTGCTGCACGGCGCGCTCGCTCTCGGCGTCCAGGGCGGAGGTGGCCTCGTCGAGGAGCAGGATCGGCGCGTCCTTGAGGATCGCGCGGGCGAGCGCGAGCCGCTGGCGCTGGCCGCCCGACAGGGTGACGCCGCGCTCGCCGACCGGCGTCGCATAGCCCTGCGGCAGGGCGGCGATGAACCCGTCCGCTGCGGCCAGTTCGGCGGCGCGGCGTATATCGGCCTCGCTCGCTTCCGGCCGCCCGTAGCGGATGTTCTCGTCGACGCCGACGCCGAACACGACCGGCTCCTGCGGCACGAGCGCGATCCGCTCCCGCACCGCCTCCGGATCGGCCTTGGCGATGTCGACGCCGTCGATGAGGACGCGCCCGCGCGACGGATCGTAGAACCGGCAGACGAGCTGGAGCACCGTGGTCTTGCCCGCGCCGGACGGGCCGACGATGGCCACCGTCTCCCCCGGCGCGACGCGGAAGGACAGGCCGTCGAGCACCGGGTCCGCCGCCCGGCCCGGATAGGCGAAGGCGACGTCGTCGAAGACGATCTCCCCGCGCGCCGGCTCCGGCATCGGGGCCGGCACGGGAGGGGCCGCGATCTTCGGCCGGATGGCGAGCCATTCCGACAGCCGCGCCGCGGCGCCCGCCGCCTGCGAGACCTCGCCATAGACCTCCGAGAGCTGGCCCATCGAGCTGGCGGCGAAGATGGCGTAGAGGATGAATTGCGACAGGCGTCCGCCGCTCATCTCGCCGGCAAGAACGAGCTGCGCGCCGTACCAAAGCACGCCGACGACGCTGGCCGAGACCATGAAGATCGCCGCGCCCGACAGCCAGGCGCGCGAGCGCGTTGCGGTCTGCGCCGCATCGAACGCATCCTCGGAGGCGGCGCCGAAGCGCCCGGCCGTGGCGTCCTGCATTCCGTAGGCCTGCATGACCCGCGCCGCGCCGACCGCCTCCGCCGCGAAGGCGGAGACGTCGGCGAGCCGGTCCTGCGCGGCCCGGGCGCGGGCGCGCACGCTGCGCCCCGACAGGACGAGCGGCAGCACGATGAGCGGGATTGCGCCGAGCACGATCGCCGACAGCATCGGGCTCGTCGCGACCATCATGATCGCGGCGCCGATGAACAGGACGAGATTGCGCAGGGCCACCGAGGCGCTGGCCCCGAACGCGGCCTTCACCAGGGCGGTGTCCGCCGTCAGGCGCGAGACGATCTCGCCGCTTTTGATCGTGTCGAAGAAGGTGGCGTCGAGATGCGTCAGATGGCGGAAGACCGCTTTGCGCAGGTCCGCGACGATCCGCTCGCCGATCGTCATGACGAGGTAGAACCGGGCGGAGCTCGCGACCGCCAGCACGGCGACGACGCCGATCAGCACGCCAAAATAGGCGTTGACCAGGTCGCCCTGCTCGGCCCCGAAGCCCTGGTCGATGACCCGGCGCACCGCGACCGGCAGCGCCAGCGTCGCGGCGGAGGCGACGAGCAGCGCGGCGATCGCCAGCGCGATCCGGCCGCGATAGCGCAAAGCCATGGGGATCAGCGGCTTCAGCGCGGAGAAGCTCGGGCGGTCTGTGTCGGCGGCGTCGGGCAAGGAGGATCGGCTCTCGGTTTCGCGGCCCGTTCTTGCGGCAAAGCCCCGCGCTTGTCACCCTCGGCGGTCTGCGTTATAGGGGCGCGCTCATCGAATTGGCCGTGGACGCCACGGCCGGCCTGTGGCGGTCGGTCGGCGAAGGCCCGTGGATAGAAGGCGCCGCGTCTCGGCGAAGGAATTGGCGATGAAAGAGAACATCCACCCCGACTATCACTTCATCAAGGTGGTGATGACCGACGGCACCGAGTACATGACCCGCTCGACCCTCGGCAAGGAGGGCGACAAGCTCGCCCTCGACATCGACCCGACCAGCCATCCGGCCTGGACCGGCGGCACCCAGCAGCTGCTGGACCGCGGCGGCCGCGTCTCCCGCTTCAACAACAAGTTCGGCGGCCTCTCCTTCGCCAAGAAGTGAGACGGCGCTTCCGCCAGGAAGCAGCCCGATAACGAGAAAAGCCCCGGATCTCCGGGGCTTTTTGCGTTGTGGAACAGGCCGGACGCGCCGGCCGCCGCCAGTCTCAGCGGGCGGGGAAGGCCGCGCGCAGGAGGTCGAGCTGGCCCGCGATCGGGTTGGTGACCAGTTCCGGAAGGGGCGCGCGCTCGTCGCTCATCAGGGCGTCGAGGTGGCGGATGCGGGCCTGGAGCCGGCCCGACTGCTCGATCAGGTCCCGCAGCTTCTCCGGCAGCATCTCGATCGCCTGCGGGTTGGAGACGGTCTCGCTGCCGTTGATGCGGATGCGGTGCCGGTCGCCCTGCGCCTGGTCCGGCGACAATTCGCCCTCGGCCACGGCGCGCTGGAGGAGCAGCCACGAGGCGAGCTGCATCAGGCGGGTCGTCAGGCGCATGCTCTCGGTGGCGTAGCTGAGGGCGCCCATGCGGGGCAGCGCGCGGGCTTCGTCCCGGCCCGGACCGTCCAGATAGGCCGCCGTCTCCTCCACCAGGGCCATGCCCTCGCGGAACAGCGAGCGGAACGCGTCCGACGACACGAAGCGCTTGGCGAACGGGATGGCGATGTCGGCATCCATGGCGGTGGCAAGGTCGGTCATGCTGTCCTTAATCTCCCCGGCTTGATCGCTGTTCCGTCCGGAGACGGTGCGGCGATGATCGAAGCCGACGTCGCAAGGATAGCGCCACGGCGCCGCGAGGCGACCGCTCATCATTCGTTAACCTTAACGCTGTGGACAAGTGACGAAAAAAAGCCGCCCGGAGGCGGCTTGTGAAAGTCATAACAGGGAGGCGTCAAACAGAGTGACAGGAGCCACTCGACATCCAGAGAACTGGATACGCCCCAGTCATAAACCGGAAAGCTTAAGAGCCGGTTAACGCTGCGGGAGGCGGAACCGGGCCGCCCTTGTCCCGTCAGGACTTGAAGAAGGCGGAGGCCGCGGCGCGCGAGGCTTCCTTGCGGACGCGGTCGGCCTCGAGCCGTGCGATCTCCTCCCGCAGGAGCGCCACCCGCGCGTCCAGCTCCGCGACCGAGAGCAGGGTCAGATCCTGCCCGATCTCGTGGGTCGTCTTCGGCCGGGGACGGTCGTCGTCCATGGTGAACGTCATGGCCTGCCACCTCTCCTGTGTCCGCCCGGTGCCGTGCCGCGGTGACCCGCGAGTCCCGGATCGGGACAGTCTCCGCCGGCACCGATCGCGATTGCGCCAAGGGCCCGCCGGCTTTATATAGCGGACGTTCCCAGTCATCGCGATGGACGAAGAACGCTCCGGCCCGGACAGGCCGGTTCGGAGCTCAAGAACGCATATCCGCAAGCCGGCCGGCCGATGCCCCTCTGGAGTGCATCCCGGCGGCGAGACGCCAAGGAGACAAGGCCATGTCGACCGGACCGCTGATGCCCAAGGCCACGGCCGTTTGGCTCGTCGAGAACACCTCGCTGACGTTCGAGCAGATCGCCGACTTCTGCAAGCTGCATCCGCTCGAGGTGAAGGGCATCGCCGACGGCGAGGTCGCGGCCGGCATCAAGGGCCAGGACCCGGTGGCGCGCGGCGAGCTCTCCCGCGAGGAACTGGACAAGGCGCAGGCCGACCCGGCGCATCGCCTCAAGCTCCTGGAGCCGAAGGTCCGCCTGCCCGATTTCGGCAAGGTGAAGAAGGGCCCGCGCTACACGCCGGTCTCGCGCCGCCAGGACCGCCCCAACGCGATCCTCTGGCTGGTGCGCAACCATCCGGAGCTGAAGGACGCCCAGATCATCCGCCTCGTCGGCACGACCAAAACGACGATTCAGCAGATCAAGGAGCGCACCCACTGGAACGCGGCGAACCTCTCGCCGATGGACCCGGTGACGCTGGGCCTGTGCTCGCAGATCGACCTCGACTTCGAGGTCGGCCGCGCCGCCAAGGACCGCCCCGCCGCCGCGCCGCAGGAAGCCGACCAGACGCTCCTGCCGGCCGAGCAGACGACCGCGCCGGCCGCGCCGGCCGCCGAGCCCTTCGGCCGCATCGAGCCACCCGTGCGCCGCGAGGAGGAGAAGATCGACGTGGATTCGGTCTTCGCCAAGCTCAAGACGCTCAAGCGTTCCGACGACCACGACGACGGTCTCGACGACTGATCGGACGCGCGGCGGCCGCTGTCAGCCGGCCGCCGCCTCGATCGCCTCCATGTCGTCGTCCGAGAGGCCGAAATGGTGGCCGATCTCGTGGACGAGGACGTGGGTGACGATGTCGCCCAGCGTCTCCTCGTGCTCGGCCCAGTAATCGAGCACGGGCCGCCGGTAGATGAAGACCATGTTCGGGAACTGGCCGGTCGAGGGTGTATCCGCGCCCTGCGCCAGTCCGATGCCCCGGAACAGGCCGAGCAGGTCGAACGGGCTCTCGCATTCCATCTCGGTCATCGTCTCGTCGTCGGGGAAATCCTCGACACGGATGACGACGCCCGCGCAAAGACGCCGGAACGCCTCGGGGAGCCTGTCATAGGCCTCCTGCGTCATCGCCTCGAATTCGGCGAGCGAAGGCGCCTGCAGGATGCGCCAGTCGTGACCCTCGCCCATCGTCACCACCAGCGCAGGGTCTGGCCGAGCCAGTAGGTCAGCACGATGACGCCCGCAGCCGAGAGCGCGCGGCCGATGCGCCGGCCCCAGACCTCCGCCGGGTCGGTCGTGCCGCCCTCGCCCGCGCCTTCTGCATCCCGCCCCAGGAAATGGTCGGATACGCGCCGCCCCGTCCGGGCCATGGAGGACGTGCCGAGCGTCTCGCTGTCGCGGGCGACCCGCTCCAGCGCCTCCCGGGCTTCCCTCTGTCTATCGTCTTCGTTCATGGCCAGAACAAGCCAGAGGACGAGGGGGCGCGCAAGACGCCCCTGCCCGGATGGACTCAATGATGGTGATGTCCGCCGCCGGCATCCCGCGAGCCCAGCGGCCGGACGCGGAACTCAACCGGCACATCGCCCGCCTTGCGGAAGCGCAGCGTGCCACGGACGGTCTCGCCGTCCTTGAGCTGGCGCTTCAGGTCCATCAGCATGAGATGCAGGCCGCCGGGCTTCAGCTCCGCCTTGCCGCCGGCCGGGACGGGAAGGCCCTCCGCCAGCTCGCGCATGCGCATGACGCCGCCCGCGTCGCTCATCTCGTGGATCTCGACACGCCCGGCCACGTCGAAGGTCCCGCCGGTCAGCGTGTCGGCCTCGGGCGTGGCGTTGGCGATCACGGCATAGCCGCCGGCGACCTTCGCGCCGGCGGGCGTCGCCGGGATCCAGGCCCCACCCACCGCGATCGGCGCTGCGGCCGCCGCCCCGGCAGGGGCGCCATGGCCGTGGCCGCTGCCCTCCCCCGAAACGATCCTGACGACCGGCGCCGGGCTCGCCAGCGCGTGCGGGTCCTGGCCCGGCGCCGCCACATCCGTCCAGGACACCGTGGCGCTCGCGCAGGTCTGAACGATCGGGATCGGGACGGCCCGCCCCGCCAGCGAGGCGTCGAAGCGGCCGCGGAAGACGAACTCGTCGTAATGGGCGTCGGCGAGATGGCCGCCGCGCCAGACGATCTCCCTCACGCCCTCGGTGACGGGCTTGCCCGCCACCGTGAAGGAGCCGGACAGCGCGCCCGTCCTGATCTCCAGCGTCCAGCCGGGCTTGGGCATCGGCTTCACGTCCAGAAGCCCGTCCGGGATCGAGACGGTCAGAACCTCGGTCGCCTGGCCGTCGCAGCCATGGGGAATGCGGATCACGGCCTTGTAGGAGGCGCCGGCCCTGGCCTCGCTTGTCTCGAGCGTGGCATGGGCGAAGGCGGGCGCGGCGAGGAGAAGGAATGCGGTGGCGCCGAGCGCGCCCCGCGTTTGGAAGCAGATCATGGCAGGAATCCTGTTTCGGTCGGATGACGGACGACGGACGTCAGGCCGAAACGGGCGGTCCTCGCGGTCCTGCTGCGCCGGACGGGCGGACGGGAATAGCGGGGCTAGGGGAGGCCGTCGCCCACGGGGCCGCGGAGGCGACGCGTTCCACGGCTGCGACGGCGGGAAGCGGCGCCGGTCCGGCGGCGGACGCCGCCTGAAGGCACGCGGCCAGGCACGAGAGGCTGCCGCCATGGTCGGCCGCATCCTGCGGAACCTCGCCATGCCCGCCGGCGCCGAGGCACAGGACGCGCAGGGCATCCATCTGCGGCCCCGCCGCCAGCCCCGCCTTCGTCGCGAGCAGCATGCCCTGCAGGCCGAGCGTCACCATCACCGCGAAGGCGATGACGGTGCGAAGGACAGGCAAGCGGGCCGGGCGGATCATGCCGCCTGGGCTAGACCGGAGCGGAACGCGGGTCAATGGATCGAAAGCGCGCGGGGACCGAAGCCGCCCGCCGCGGGGAACAATCGTCTCCGCCGCCGCGTTCGACGCGTGGCTGAAAAAGGAGCCCCCATGCTGAAAGCGACCCTTGTCGCGGCTGCCCTGGCCGCCGCCTCCCTCGCCCTTCCCACCGCCGCCAGCGCCGCGCCGCTTTCGGCCGCCGCCGGCCTCGCCACGGACATCCAGACGCCCGTCGAGCGCGCCTGGCACCGCTCCTGGCACCGCCCGGGCCCGCGCTGGCGCCGGGGTCCGGCCCGCTGCCGCATCGTCAGCGAACGCCGCGTGCGCCCGAGCGGCCGCGTCGTGATCGTGCGCCGCGAGGTCTGCCGCCGCTGGTGACGGCCTGAAGGCGTCACCCCGAACGAGAAAGGCCGGCCCGTGGGGCCGGCCTTTTTCTTGAGTTCGGCCTCAGCGATCAGCCGAAGGTGCGGATGTCGACGAAGCGGCCGGCGATCGCCGCCGCCGCCGCCATGGCAGGCGAGACGAGGTGCGTGCGGCCCTTGAAGCCCTGCCGGCCCTCGAAATTGCGGTTCGAGGTCGAGGCGCAACGCTCCTCGGGGCGCAGCTTGTCCGGGTTCATGGCCAGGCACATGGAGCAGCCCGGCTCGCGCCAGTCGAAGCCGGCGGCCTTGAAGATCACGTCGAGACCCTCGGCCTCCGCCTGCATCTTCACCACGCCCGAGCCCGGCACGATCATGGCGTTGACCGCCTCATGCACTTTCCGGCCCTCCACCACCCTGGCGACGGCCCGCAGGTCCTCGATCCGCCCGTTGGTGCACGAGCCGATGAAGACGCGGTCCAGCGTGATGTCGGTGATCTTCTGGCCCGGCGTCAGGCCCATATATTGCAGCGCCCGGCGCTTGGAGATGCGCTTGTTCTCGTCCTCGATCAGTTCCGGGTCGGGAACCGTGCCCAGCACGGAGGCGACGTCCTCGGGGCTGGTGCCCCAGGTCACGATGGGCGGCAGGTCGGCGGCATTGAGCCGGACCTCGGCATCGAAATGGGCGCCCTCGTCCGAACGCAGCGCTTCCCAGTAGCGCAGCGCCCGCTCCCAGGCCTCGCCCTTGGGCGCGCGCGGCCGGTCCTTGAGATAGGCGAAGGTCTTCTCGTCCGGCGCGATCATGCCGGCGCGGGCGCCGCCCTCGATCGACATGTTGCAGACCGTCATCCGGCCTTCCATCGACAGGGCGCGGATGGCCTCGCCGGCATATTCGATCACGTAGCCCGTGCCGCCGGCGGTGCCGATCTCGCCGATGATGGCCAGGATGATGTCCTTGGCGGTGACGCCGGCGGGCAATTGCCCGTCGACGCTGACCCGCATGTTCTTGGCCTTCTTCTGGATCAGCGTCTGGGTGGCGAGCACATGCTCCACCTCGGACGTGCCGATGCCGTGGGCAAGCGCGCCGAAGGCGCCGTGGGTCGAGGTATGGCTGTCGCCGCACACGATCGTGGTGCCCGGCAGGGTGAAGCCCTGCTCCGGCCCGATGATGTGGACGATGCCCTGGCGCACGTCGAACTCGTTGAAATATTCGATGCCGAAATCCTTGGCGTTCTCGGCAAGGACGGCGATCTGCTCGGCGCTCTCCGGATCGGGATTGGGCAGCGAGCGGTCGGAGGTGGGCACGTTGTGGTCGACGACCGCGAGCGTCTTCTCCGGCTGGCGCACCTTGCGCCCGGTATTGCGCAGGCCCTCGAAGGCCTGCGGGCTCGTCACCTCGTGGACCAGGTGGCGATCGATATAGAGCAGGGCGGTGCCGTCGGGCTGGATATCGACGACGTGGTCGTCCCAGATCTTGTCGTAGAGGGTGCGCGGGGCCATGGGCTTGGTCTTTCTGAGCGGGGCGCTGCCATTGTGGCGCGCCGGACAGGGAAGGCGATGGGCTGGAGCCGGAATCAGACCGGCCGGTCTTCAGCGAAGCCCGCCGATGGCGCAGGCCGTGAACCGGCCGAAGAAGCGCGAGGGCAGGCGCGTGTGATCGTCCAAGACGACCGGACGCACGCTGGCCAGACGCTTCCTGTCCCTGATGAGTGCCATGGAGCCTCAGATACCAAATCGGCGCCGCCGCGACAACGCGTTGCGCTGGCCGTTCCGATCAACCTGCCGATAGCGAAAAGGCCGCCCGGGGGCGGCCTTCTGCAATCTGTCGTGCGGGCGCCAACCTTACTCGGCGGCCTGCTGCGTGTCGCCGCCCTGGCGGTCGTTGCGCTCGGCGATGCGGGCCGACTTGCCGCGGCGATCGCGCAGGTAATAGAGCTTGGCGCGGCGGACCTTGCCGCGGCGGACAACCTTGATGGAGTCCACGTTCGGCGAGTAGAGCGGGAACACGCGCTCGACGCCCTCGCCATAGGAAATCTTGCGGACGGTGAAGCTCTCGTTGAGGCCGCCGCCGTCACGGGCGATGCAGACGCCCTCATAGGCCTGGATACGGGCGCGCTCGCCCTCCTTGACCTTCACGTTGACGATGAGCGTGTCGCCGGGCTGGAAGTCCGGGATCGTCTTGCCGAGCTTGGCAACCTGCTCTTGCTCGAGCTGCTGGATGATGTTCATCGGTCTAACTCCTGCCGGGCGCATCCGGTCATGCCGGAGCGAGCGTTTCGGCGCGCTGTTTTGAATTGCGCGGGGCTATACACGAGCTTCCGCCGCTTGTCGATGGCGGCGGCGCCTGAAAATCAGGCGTCTTCCGTCGGGTGGATCGGCCAGTCGCGGTCGCGGAACGGGTTGCCGCGCCCGGTCAGGAGGTCCGGCCGGCGCTCGGCCGTGATGCGCTCCGCCTCCGCCCGGCGCCAGGCGGCGATGGCCTTGTGGTCGCCGGACAGGAGCACGTCCGGGATCGCCCGTCCCTCCCAGTCCCGCGGCCGCGTGTAGTGCGGATATTCTAGGAGCCCGCCCTCGAAGCTCTCCTCGGTCCCGGACGCGTCCTTGCCCATGACGCCGGGGATCAGCCGCACGCAGGCATCGATCAGGGCCATGGCGGGGATCTCCCCGCCGGAGAGCACGTAGTCGCCGATGGAGACCTCCTCCAGCGCCCGCGCCGCGATGACCCGCTCGTCCACGCCCTCGAACCGGCCGCAGACGACGACGACGCCGTCGCCCGCCGCGAAGTCGCGCACCCGCGCCTGGGTCAGCGGGCGCCCGCGCGGCGACATGAGGAGCCGGGGCCGCTGGTCGCCGGCCGGGATCGCGGCATCGAGCGCCGCGGCCAGCACGTCGCAGCGCATCACCATGCCCGGCCCGCCGCCGGCGGGCGTGTCGTCCACCGAGCGATGGCGGCCGAGCCCGTGGTCGCGGATCTGCCGCGCCTCCAGCGACCAGAGGCCGCGCGAAAGCCCCTCCCCCGCCAGCGACGCGCCCAGCGGACCGGGGAACATGTCGGGATAGAGAGTGAGGATCGTCGCGCGCCACATGGCGTCAGGCCGCCGCGCTGCGCAGGAGCCCCGCGACCGGCGGCTCGCTGAAGTCGCGCACGCAGGCCTTCAGGTTCGGAAAGTCGGAAAAGCCCGCCGCGTCGGCGACGGAGGTGAGGATCGCGATCGCGTCCATGCCCGCGCGCCGCGCCGCCTCCACCCCGAGCGGGGCGTCCTCGAAGACGAGGCAGTCGGCGGGGGCGACGCCCATCGCCTCGGCGGCGGCGAGGAACAGGTCCGGATGCGGCTTGCCGCGATAGCCCATGGCGGGAGACACGACGGTGACGAACCGCTCGCGCAGGCCGAGCGTGTCGAGCACGATGGCGACGTTGCCGGGCGGGGCGGCGGTCGCGACCGCCATCGGCACGCCGGCCCGGTCGGCGTCGGCCATCAGCGCCTCCAGCCCGGCCAGGGCGGCGACCTTGGGTCCGTAGACCTCGCGGTAGACCAGCTCCTTCTCCTCGGCCATGGCCTCGATCTCGTCCGGCGTCAGATGCGGCATCAGCTCGACAATGATCTCCGGGTTGGTGCGCCCGGCGGTCCGGCCGAAGAAGCTCGGTTTGTCGAAGGCCAGCCCGTGGCGGCCATGCCAGACCTCCCACGCATCGTCATGGAAGCGCATGTTGTCGACGATGGTTCCGTCCATATCGAAGATGAGGCCCTTCGGCATGGCGACGGCGCTGGTCATGATCTGTCCCTGGGGCTGCGGCCGCGGCCCGACGGGGGCCCTGGCTCGGACGGGGCGAGCAGGCCCGCGTCGGAAAGGATGACCCGGCCGGCGGCGATGTCGACCTCCGGCACGAACGGGTCGCGGAACGGCACGAGCGCGGTGGGGCCACGCGGGGGCCTGATCTCCAGGATATCGCCGGCCCCGAAATTCTGGACGCTGACGATCGTGCCGAGCGCAGCGCCGTCCGTGCCGACGACGGCAAGGCCGATGAGATCGGCCTGGAGGAATTCGTCCTCGTCCTCCGGCGCGGGCAGGCGGCTGCGCGGCACGGACAGCGTGACGCGGTTCAGCGCCTCGGCCTGGTCGCGGCGCGTGACGCCGCGGACCCGGACGATCAGCATGTCGGTGGTGCCCGGCACGGGCCGGGCCGCCTCGATCGTGTAGGCCTGCCCGTTGGAGCCGGTCAGCGGATTGTAGTCCGCGACCGCCTCCGGATCGGCCGTATGGGATTTCAGGCGCAGTTCGCCCCTCAGTCCGACCGCGCGGCCGAACTCGGCGACGAGAACGAGCTTGTCCTCTTCCATGCGCCCGCCCCGAAGGCGCCGCCCGCGCGAGGCGGGCGGCCCGCGAGCCGCTTACGCGGCGGCTTCGTCGGACGGGGCTTCCGCGGCCGGAGCCGCGGCGGCCGCCTTGGCGGCCTCCTCGGCCTTGGCACGCTCGGCCGAACGCTCTTGGGCCTTCTTGCCCGGCTGCGCCTTGTTCGGGTTGTTGCGCGCGTCGCGCTTCAGGAGGCCGGCGGCATCCAGGAACCGCAGGACGCGGTCGGTCGGCTGGGCGCCCTTCTCGAGCCAGGCCTTGGCCTTGTCGAGGTCGAGCTGGACGCGGGTCGCGTCGTCCTTGCCGAGCATCGGGTTGTACGAGCCGATCTTCTCGATGAAGCGGCCGTCGCGCGGGGCGCGGCTGTCGGCCACCACGATGCGGTAATAGGGGCGCTTCTTGGCGCCGCCGCGGGTCAGTCGGATCTTCAGGGACATGGGAAACTCCTTGTTGCGATGTCCGGTTGATCGGGTGTCGGTATCCGCCGTTGCCGGCGCTACTTCTTCTTGCCGAAGGGGTTGAAGCCGCCGAGGCCGGGAAGGCCGCCGGGCGCCTTGGGACCGAGGCCCGGCAGGCCGGGCAGAACCGGCTTGCCGCCGCCGAACAGGCCGGGCGGCGGCGCGGAGGGAAGGCCGCCCGACATGCCGCCGGGCAGGCCGCCACCCATCTGCTTCTTCGCCTCTTCCAGCATCTCGGGCGTGATCTTGGACGGGTCGATGTTCGGCATGCCGGGCAGACCGCCCCCCATGCCGCCCCCGAGGCCGAACATGTTGGCGAGCCCGGCCAGCGGCCCGCGCTTCCCGCCCTTGCCCATCATCTTCATCATGTCCGCCATCTGGCGGTGCATCTTCAGGAGCTTGTTGACGTTCTCGACATTGGTGCCGGCGCCGGCGGCGATGCGCTTCTTGCGGCTGGCCTTCAGGATGTCGGGATTGCGGCGCTCCGCCCGCGTCATGGAATTGATGATGGCGACCTGCCGCTTGACGAGGCCGTCATCCATCTTGGCCGCCGCCATCTGGTCCTTGATCTTGCCCATGCCGGGCATCATGCCCATCAGGCTGCCCATGCCGCCGAGCTTCTCCAGCTGGCCGAGCTGGGTGCGCAGGTCCTCCAGGTCGAAGGAGCCCTTGCGCATCTTCTCGGCCATGCGCACGGCCTGTTCCTGGTCGATCGTCTCCGCCGCCTTCTCGACGAGGGAGACGATGTCGCCCATGCCCAGGATGCGGTTGGCGACGCGGCCGGGATGGAACTCCTCCAGCGCATCGACCTTCTCGCCGGTGCCGACGAGCTTGATCGGCTTGCCGGTCACGGCACGCATGGAGAGCGCCGCGCCGCCGCGGCTGTCGCCGTCCATGCGGGTCAGCACGATGCCGGTGATGCCGAGCTTGCCGTCGAAAGCCTTGGCGGTGTTGACCGCGTCCTGGCCGGTCAGCGCGTCGGCGACGAGGAGGACCTCGTGGGGATTGGTCGCCGCCTTCACCTCGGCGGCCTCGTCCATGAGGCTCTCGTCCACCGTCACGCGGCCGGCGGTGTCGAGCATCACGACGTCGTAGCCGCCGAGCCGCCCCGCCTCCATGGCGCGCCGGGCGATCTGGACGGCGCCCTGGCCGGCCACGATGGGCAGCGTGTCGACGCCGACCTGCTTGCCGAGCACCGCGAGCTGCTCCATGGCGGCCGGGCGGCGGGTGTCGAGGGAAGCGAGGAGCACCTTGCGGCGCCCTGTCTCGCCGAGGCCGCGATCGGCGAGGCGCCGCGCGATCTTGGCGGTGGTCGTCGTCTTGCCCGAGCCCTGAAGGCCGACCATCAGCACCGCGACCGGCGGCGTCGCGTCCAGCGAGATCGGGTCGGCATCCGAGCCCAGCGTGTCGATCAGGACGTCATGGACGATCTTGATGACCTGCTGGCCCGGCGTCACCGACTTGAGGACCTCGGCGCCGACCGCCCGGGCCCGCACCTTGTCGGTGAACGCGCGCACGACCTCCAGCGCGACGTCGGCCTCCAGCAGCGCCCGGCGCACCTCGCGCATGGCGGCGTTGACGTCATCCTCCGTCAGCGCACCCCGGCGGGTGAGCCCGTTGAGGATGCCGGAAAGCTTGTCGGCGAGGCCTTCGAACATCGTGTCGCGGTCGTCCTGTTCAGGTCGGCATCCGGCCGGCGCGGCGCTCCAAGCACGTTCGCGCCCGAGGGCGCAACG
Organism: Hyphomicrobiales bacterium; assembly: GCA_027483945.1. GTDB lineage: Bacteria > Pseudomonadota > Alphaproteobacteria > Rhizobiales > Beijerinckiaceae > JAIXTM01. The sequence continues at coordinate 237,963 of JAIXTM010000014.1, forward strand.
CGCTGTCGGGCGGGGACCTCCGGCCTCCATGATGGACCGGTCGGCGTGGGTCGGATCGCTCTGTCGGGCGAAATATGGGCCTGCTCATGACGCCGGCGCCGTGGAAAGTCAAGTTTCGGGCCCTGTCCGGCCCGCCTGACGAATCCGTCATCCGGGCTTGACCCCGGCGCGGGACACGCCACCTGTGGCACACCGCAACGGCATCGACGACGGACATGAACCGCCGCACGCTCCTGAAGGCCATCGGCCTGCCTGGCCTCGCCCTGCTGACGGGCGGCGCCTATCTCACCTATGCCCGAGGCCGGAACCCCTATTATAACGGTCCCGTCTCCGACCATTTCGACGGCGTGCGCTTCTTCAATCCCGGCCGGCCCGTCACCAAGGGCTTCGCCGAGTTCGTCCGCTGGCAATGGGAAGGCGGGCGGGCGCCGTGGCCGGAAACCTATCCGACGCCGTTCGCGGACAGGCCCCCGGCGCGGTCGGGCCCGCTGCGCGTCGTCCATCTCGGCCATGCCGGCTTCCTGATCCAGGCCGGCGGGCTGAACGTCGCGGTCGATCCCGTCTATTCGGAGCGGGCAAGCCCCGTCTCCTTCGCGGGCCCCAAACGCGTCAACCCGCCCGGCGTCGCCTTCGACGATCTCCCGAAGCTCGACGCGGTGCTCGTCACGCACAACCATTACGACCACATGGACGGGCCGACCCTCGCCCGGCTCTGGCAGCGGGACCGGCCGAAGATGGTCGCCCCGCTCGCCAACGGCGCGATCATGCGCGGCTACGACGACACGATGGTGGTCGCCGAGCACGATTGGGGCGACAGGATCGCCCTGGGCGACGGCGTCAGCGTCGATCTCGTGCCGACCTATCACTGGTCCGCCCGCGGCGTGACCGACCGGCGCATGGCGCTCTGGGCGTCCTTCGTGATCTCGACCCCGCAGGGCCGCCTCTACCATTGCGGCGACACCGCCTACCACACCGGCGCGATCTTCCGGGAGGCAAGGGCCGCGTTCGGGCCGTTCCGCCTGGCGCTCCTGCCCATCGGCGCCTACGCGCCGCGCTGGTTCATGCAGGACAACCACATGAACCCGGAGGAGGCCGTGCGCGTCATGGGGGACCTCGGCGCGCAGGAGGCGCTCGGCCACCATTGGGGCACGTTCCAGCTCACCAACGAGCCGATCGACGAACCGCCGCAGCAACTGGCGGAGGCCCTGCAGGCCGTCGGCATCCCGGCGGAACGCTTCGTCGCCTCCCGCCCCGGCCAGGTCTGGCAGGCATAGGGGCCTCCCGCCTTCGATGATCCCGCTCCCCGCTTGAGGCGGGGTGGGAGGCGGGGAGCGGCAAGGCTGGGCTCAATTCGTCGATATCGCGCTCCACGCCCGGCACCCCCTCACCCTGTCCCTCTCCCCCGTTAGGGGCGAGGGGACGGGGACCACGGCGGCTCTCCCCCTCTCCCCGCTCGCGGGGAGAGGGTTGGGACGACGAGGCTGATAGGTTGTTGCGCAAGGAAGGCGTGGATGCTCGGCACGAGGCCGAGCATGACGGCGGAGGCTTCGGGGAGGGCGTAGCGGTGATGCCAGTCCCACCGACCGCACCACCCCGGTCGTCATGGTCGGCCTGTCCCGACCATCCACGTCTTCGGTCGGATTGGGATACCTTGCTGCCACCACCGCGCTCCACGCCCGGCACCCCCCACCCCTAGCCCCTCCCCGCCGCTGCGCGGGAGGAGGGGGATGCG
>JAIXTM010000007.1 GCA_027483945.1 Hyphomicrobiales bacterium
CAGACGAACCTTCTCGCGCTCAACGCCACGATCGAGGCCGCCCGCGCCGGCGAGGCCGGGCGGGGCTTCGCCGTCGTCGCCTCCGAGGTGAAGGCGCTCGCCTCGCAGACGGCGCGCGCGACGCAGGACATCTCCGCCCGCATCGCCGACGTGCAGGACGCGACCCGCCATTCCATCGGGGTGATCGAGGCGATCCGCGCCCGCGTCGCCGAGATCGACCACATCGCCGTCTCCATCGCCTCGGCGGTGGAGGAGCAGAGCGCCTCGACCCATCTCATCGCCGCCAATGTCCGCGCCGCGGCCGAAGGCGCCGCCACCGCCTCCGCGTCCGTCGCCACGGTGGGCGAGGCGACCGCCGAGACCAATGCCGGCGCCGAGAAGGTCGCCGCGCTCGCCCGCGCGCTGGAGGACGATGCCCGCGTGATGCGCGCGGAGATGGAAGCCTTCTTCGCCAGCCTCAGGGCCGCGTGAGGGGGCCGTCCCCCGCCCGACCCTTGCCATTTCGCGGCCCTGCGCGTATATCCCGCCTATCCCGACAGTCCTGATCGGTTCCTGATGGAGCCTTGATGGAGAGTGGGTCCCTCGGGGCCCGCTCCGAAAAGTCTTTGCCGCATCGCCCGCGATGCGGGAGGCGGCCCGCCGGTCGGAGGAGCGAACGCAGTTTCCCGAAGGCCGAAGGATCGATGTCGCAGCACGAGAAGCGCCTGATCGTCGAGAACGGCGTCGCGGCCCGCGTGGCGGCGATCGTCGAGCCCGTGGTCGAGGACCTTGGCTTCCGGCTGGTGCGCGTGCGCGTCACCGGCCAGAACGGCTGCACGGTCCAGATCATGGCCGAGAAGCCCGACGGCACGATGGGCGTCGACGAATGCGAGGCGGTGAGCCGCGCCGTGTCGCCGGTGCTGGACCTCGAGGACCCGGTGGACCGGGCCTATTACCTCGAGATCTCCTCGCCCGGCATCGACCGGCCGCTGGTGCGCCTGTCGGATTTCGACCGCTGGGCCGGTTTCGAGGTCAAGGTCGAGATGGCCGTGCCGGTCGAAGGGCGCAAGCGCTTCCGCGGCATGATCCGCGGCACCGAGGGCGATTGCGCGGTGATCGACCTTGCCGACGGCAAGGCGGACGAGGAGGTGACGGCCAAGCTGGTCGTCGCCGACATGGGTGAGGCCCGCCTCGTCCTCACCGACGACCTCATCAAGGAATCGCTGCGCCGGGGCAAGGCCGCCCTGGCCGGCACCAATGCAACGGACGGCGAAGCGGATGCGGACGAACCCGCACCGACCCGTCACTGAAGACCTTTAGGTAAGGGAGCACTTCCATGGCCGTCAGCGCCAACCGGCTCGAACTTCTCCAGATCGCCGACGCGGTCGCGCGGGAGAAGGTAATCGACCGCCAGATCGTTCTTGCCGCCATGGAGGACGCCATCCAGAAGGCGGCCCGCTCGCGCTACGGCAGCGAGACCGAAGTGCGCGCCGAGATCAACCCGCGCTCCGGCGAGATCCGCCTGTCGCGCCTGCTCCTCGTCGTGGACGAGGTGGAGAACGACGCCACGCAGATCTCCCTGGTCGACGCGCGCCGCCGCAACCCGGCCGCCCAGGCCGGCGACTACATCGCCGAGACGCTGCCGCCCTTCGATTTCGGCCGCATCGCCGCCCAGTCGGCCAAGCAGGTCATCGTGCAGAAGGTGCGCGAGGCCGAGCGCGACCGGCAATACGAGGAGTTCAAGGACCGCATCGGCGAGATCGTCAACGGGGTGGTCAAGCGCGCCGAGTACGGCAACGTGGTCGTCGATCTCGGCCGCGGCGAGGCCATCGTCCGGCGCGACGAACTGATCCCCCGCGAGACCTTCCGCGCCGGCGACCGCATCCGCGCCTATGTCTACGACGTGCGCCGGGAGGTCCGCGGCCCGCAGATCTTCCTCTCCCGCACCCATCCGCAATTCATGGCCAAGCTCTTCGCCCAGGAAGTGCCGGAGATCTATGACGGCATCGTCGAGGTGAAGGCGGTCGCGCGCGATCCGGGCTCGCGCGCCAAGATCGCGGTCATCAGCCGCGACTCGTCCATCGATCCCGTCGGCGCCTGCGTCGGCATGCGCGGCTCCCGCGTCCAGGCGGTCGTCGGCGAGCTCCAGGGCGAGAAGGTGGACATCATCCCCTGGTCCCACGACCCGGCGACCTTCATCGTCAACGCCCTGCAGCCGGCCGAAGTGGTCAAGGTCGTGCTCGACGAGGATTCAGAGCGCATCGAGGTCGTGGTGCCGGACGACCAGCTCTCGCTGGCCATCGGCCGCCGCGGCCAGAACGTGCGCCTGGCGTCCCAGCTCACCGGCTGGGACATCGACATCCTGACCGAGGCCGAGGAATCGGAGCGCCGCCAGAAGGAATTCGTGGAGCGCACCGAGCTGTTCATGAACGCCCTCGACGTGGACGAGGTCGTCGGCCAGCTCCTCGCCTCGGAGGGCTTCTCCTCCATCGAGGAGCTCGCCTATGTGGAGACGTCCGAGCTCGCCTCGATCCAGGGCTTCGACGAGGACACCGCCGCCGAGATCCAGGACCGCGCCAGCTCCTACCTCGCCGCCCGCGAGGCGGAGCTCGACGGCCGCCGCCGCGAGCTCGGCGTCGCCGACGAGCTGAAGGAGGTCGAGGGCGTCACGACCGCGATGCTCGTCGCCTTCGGCGAGAACGACGTGAAGAATGTCGAGGACCTGGCCGGCTGCGCCACCGACGATCTCGTCGGCTGGACCGAGCGCAAGGATGGCGAGACGATCAAGCAGAAGGGCTATCTCGACGGTTTCGAGGTCTCCCGCGCCGACGCCGAGGCCATGATCATGGCCGCCCGCGTCAAGGCGGGCTGGATCGAGGCCCCGGCCGAGCCGGAGGCTGCCGAGGGCGAAGAGAGCGGCGAGGCCTGAGGCCGGGGCGAGGGAGCGGCGCGCCATGGGCGGGGCGGGGCCGGATGCGGCAAGCGAGGACCTGAGCGCCTTGCCTGAGCGCACCTGCATCGTCACCCGCCGCAAGGGCACGCCGGACGACCTTGTCCGGTTCGTGCTGGATCCGGACGGCGCGGTCGTCCCCGACCTCAAGGCCCGGCTGCCGGGGCGGGGCGTCTGGGTCGACGCGTCGCGGCAGGCCGTGGCGGAGGCGGTGAAGCGCCGGCTCTTCGGCCGCGGCTTCCGCCGCGAGGCCAGGACGGCGGCGACCTTGGCCGACGATGTCGCGGCGCTGCTGCGCCGGGATGCGATCCAGGCCCTGTCGCTCGCCAACAAGGCGGGCTGTGTGGTCACCGGCTTCGGCAAGGTCGAGGCCGCGGCCGGCTCCCAGGGGCTGGCTGCGCTCGTTCACGCGGCCGACGCGGCCGATGACGGGATCAGGAAGATCGGGCAGGCGCTCCGGCGCGTGCGCGGCGAACGGTCCGAAGACGTACCGGTCATCCGGGACTTCTCTTCGGAGGAATTGAGTTTGGCATTGGGCGGGGCACTTGTGATACATGCAGCCCTCGTCGCGGGCCCGGGTAGCGACGGCTTCCTGTCGAGATGGCGCCGCATGGCGCGATATGACGGCAAGCCCGTAACCGGTCCGGCGTCGGACGGCGGCATGACATCGCGCAATTCGGGCCAAGGGGCCCGGCAGGACAGAACGGCGGAATGACAGATACGAAGAATCCCGGCGACAAGACCATCAGCGTCTCGCCGAAGACCCTGTCGCTGAAGCGGCCGGTCGAGCAGGGCATGGTGCGTCAGAGCTTCTCCCACGGGCGGTCGAAGGCCGTCGTGGTCGAGAAGGTGAAGCGCCGTGTCATCGGCCCCGGCGGCGACCAGCCTGCGCCCGTGCAGGCCCGCGAGCCCGCGCCCGCGCCCGTGCGCCCCGCCGCGCCGCCGCAGCAGCAGGCTCCGGCGCCGCGGCCGCCGGCATCGTCGCAGGGCCGCATGGTGTTGCGCTCCCTCTCCGAGGAGGAGATGGACGCCCGCGCCCGCGCGCTCGCCGATTCCAAGGTCCGCGAGGCCGAGGAGCGCCGCCAGGCCGAGATCGACGCCAAGGTCCGCGCCGAGCGCGAAGCCCGCGAGAAGATCGAGCGCGAGGCCGCCGAGGCCAGGAAGCGCGAGGAGGACGAGCGCCGCCGCCAGGAGGACGACCGCCGTCGCCGCTCCGAGGACGAGGCGCGCCGCCGTCTGGGCGCCGGCGAGGCTCCCGGTCCGCGTTCCGCCTCTCCGGGCCCGTCCCGCTCGGCCCCGCCGTCCGGTCCGCGTCCGCTCGTCGGCGCCGCGCCCTCCGGCCGCGCCCGCATGATGGAGGACGAGACGAACGCCGCCGCGCGTCCGGTCCGCCGTCCCAGCATCGCGCTGCCGGCCCGCGCGCCGGTCGCCCCCAAGACGCCCAAGCTCACCGCGGACCCGAAGAACCGCGGCCGCCTCACGGTCACCAGCGCGACCGCCGAGGAGGAGGAGCGCACCCGGTCCGTCGCGGCCTTCCGCCGCCGGCAGCAGCGCCTGCACCGCCAGGGCGCCAGCGAGCCCAAGGAGAAGCTGCTCCGCGAGGTGACGATTCCGGAGACGATCACCATCCAGGAGCTCGCCAACCGCATGTCGGAGCGGGCGGTGGACGTGATCCGCCTGCTCATGAAGCAGGGCCAGATGTTCAAGATCACCGACGTGATCGACGCCGACACGGCGCAGATCGTGGCGGAGGACATGGGCCATACGGTGAAGCGCGTCGCCGAGTCCGACGTCGAGGAGGGTCTGTTCGACAGCCCCGACGCCGACGACGTGCTGGAATCGCGCCCGCCGGTCGTGACGATCATGGGCCATGTCGACCACGGCAAGACCTCGCTGCTCGACGCCATCCGCAAGACCAACGTGGTCTCGGGCGAGGCCGGCGGCATCACGCAGCATATCGGCGCCTACCAGGTGACCTCGCCGCTCGGCGGCAAGATCACCTTCATCGACACGCCCGGCCACGCCGCCTTCACGGCGATGCGCGCCCGCGGCGCCAAGGTGACCGACATCGTCGTCCTGGTCGTGGCCGCCGATGACGGCGTCATGCCCCAGACGATCGAGGCCATCGCCCATGCCAAGGCGGCCGGCGTGCCGCTGATCGTGGCGATCAACAAGATCGACAAGCCCGACGCCAACCCGTCCCGGGTCCGCACCGAGCTGCTCCAGCACGAGATCGTGGTGGAATCCCTCGGCGGCGACACGCTCGAGTTCGAGGTCTCGGCCAAGGCCGGCACCAATCTCGACAAGCTGCTGGAAGGCCTCCAGCTCCAGGCCGAGATCCTGGACCTCAAGGCCAATCCGCAGCGCCCGGCGGAAGGCACAGTCATCGAGGCCAAGCTGGACCGCGGTCGCGGCCCGGTCGCGACGGTCCTCGTCCAGCGCGGCACGCTGCGCCAGGGCGACCTCGTCGTCGCCGGGTCCGAATGGGGCCGCGTGCGCGCGCTCGTCGACGACAAGGGCGCGACCCGCAAGGATGCCGGTCCCTCGTCCCCGGTCGAGGTGCTCGGCTTCAACGGCACGCCGGAGGCGGGCGACCGCGTCGGCGTCGTGGAATCGGAGGCCCGCGCCCGCGAGATCACCGAGTACCGCGCCCGCCAGAAGCGCGAGAAGGCCGCTGCCAAGCAGGGCGGCACCGGCAAGTCCCTTGTCGACATGATGAAGGACCTGAAGGACGGCGCCGGCCGCAAGGAATTCGTGCTCGTCGTCAAGGGCGACGTGCAGGGCTCCGTCGAGGCCATCGCCGGTGCGCTGGAGAAGCTCGGGACCGACGAGGTTTCGGCCCGCGTCATCCATTCGGGCGTCGGCGGCATCACGGAATCGGACGTCACGCTCGCCGGCGCGTCCGGCGCGGTCGTGCTCGGCTTCAACGTGCGCGCCCACAAGGAGGCCCGCGAGGCCGCCGACCGGACCGGCACCGAGATCCGCTACTACAACATCATCTACGACCTCGTGGATGACGTGAAGGCGGCGATGTCGGGCCTGCTCGCCCCGACCCTGCGCGAGGAGCGCCTGGGCGAGGCGCAGATCCTGGAGATCTTCAACGTCTCCAAGGTCGGCAAGATCGCCGGCTGCCGCGTCGCCGACGGCGTGGTTCAGCGCGGCGCCAATGTCCGCCTCATCCGCGACAACGTCGTGGTCCACGAGGGCAAGCTTTCCCAGCTCAAGCGCTTCAAGGACGACGCCAAGGAAGTGGTGGCCGGCCAGGAATGCGGCATGTCCTTCGAGAACTACCAGGACATGCGCGTGGGCGACGTCATCGAGTGCTACCGCGTCGAGGAAGTGAAGCGGTCGCTGTAAGGCGGCAGCTTCCCTGCCCGTGATCCCTCCCCGCCGGGGAGGGATCGACCAGCCCGGTCCGATCCCGGGAGGATGATGATGACCAAACGCTTTGAGAAGAATGCCGGCCCGTCCCAGCGCCAGCTGCGCGTCGGCGAACTCATCCGCCATGAGCTGGCGGCGATCCTGTCGCGCGGCGATATCCAGGACGACGTCCTGACCTCCCATGTCGTCACGGTGCCGGAGGTCCGCATGTCCCCGGACCTGAAGCTCGCCACCTGCTACGTGATGCCCCTCGGCGGCGTCGACGAGCGGCCTGTCCTGGCCGCCCTCGACAAGCACAAGAAGCATCTGCGCCACGAGGTCGCCCGTCGCGTGAACCTGAAATTCGCGCCCGACCTGCGCTTCCGCCGCGACGAGACCTTCGACGAGGCCTCGCGCATCGACGCGCTCCTGCGCTCCGAGCGGGTGCAGGCCGACCTGAAGAAGCCCGATCCGCAATCCGATGACGATTGACGCCGCCGCGCCGCCGCCCCGCCCGAAGAAGCGCGACCTCAACGGCTGGGTCGTGCTCGACAAGCCCGTGGGCATGACGTCGACGCAGGCCGTCGGCGCGGTCAAGCGCATCCTGGGCGCCAAGAAGGCGGGCCATGCCGGCACGCTGGACCCGCTCGCCTCCGGCATCCTGCCGATCGCGCTGGGCGAGGGCACCAAGACGGTCCCTTACGTCATGGACGGCCGCAAGGCCTACTCCTTCACCGTGAAATGGGGCGTGGAGACCGACACCGACGATTCCGAGGGTCGGCCCGTCGGCACGAGCGAGGGCCGGCCGTCCCGCGCCGATGTGGAGGCGCTGCTGCCGCGCTTCACCGGGACGATCGCCCAGGTGCCGCCGCGCTTCTCGGCCATCAAGATCCAGGGCGAGCGCGCCTATGACCTCGCCCGCGACGGCGAGGTGGTGGAACTCCAGGCCCGCGACGTCTCCATCGAGCGCCTCGCCGTCGTCGCCCATGACGGGGAGACGACCGAGCTGGAGGCCGAATGCGGCAAGGGCACCTATGTGCGCGCCATTGCCCGCGATCTCGGCCGTGCGCTGGGATGCCTCGGGCATATCGTGGCGCTGCGGCGCACCCGGGTCGGCCCGTTCGCGCTCGCCGACGCGGTGACGTTGGACGACCTGCGCGTCGCCGCCGATCCCGTCGCCTCGGGCCTCAAGCCGGTCGAGGCGGGCCTGAAGGAACTGGCCGAGCTCGTGATCAACCGCGACGCCGCGGCGCGCCTGCGCCGGGGCCAGACCGTGCTGCTGCGCGGCCGGGACGTGCCGCTGGATGCCAGCCCCGTCTATGCGACCTGCGCCGGGGCGGTGGTGGCCCTGGGTGCGATCCAGAGCGGCGAGTTCGTCGCGAGCCGCGTCTTCGTCGGCGGCTGACGCCCACGAAAAAGCCGGGCGCGAAGCCCGGCCTTTCCCGTCAGCCCTCAAGCGGCCGCGCTATTTCGGCGCGCTGGCGGCGGGCGGGTTCAGGTTGACGTTGACGCTCTTGCCGCCATTACCGAACCCGCCGTTGAAAAAGAAGATGCCGATGCCGATCACCAGCACGGCGCCGATGATGACGCCGAGAATGCCGCTGCTTCCAGAACCTTCAGCCATGGTCTGGTCCTCCGTTACGTTTCACTGACGGGCAAACGCACCGGCGTGCCGCCGGTTCCACGCTTCGCCTGACCGAGCGGAAACCGGGACGGGAAAGCGTCTCAGAAGGTCTCCTCGAGCGGGAATGGCGTGGAGACCCACGCCTTGCTGAGGCGGCTGACCGCCACCGATCTTCGCTCCCAGAAATGCAGCGTCTTGGCCAGAAGTCGGCGGTCATCGGAGCCGAGTGCCGCACCCTTGTCGCGCAGCCGGTCGCCAAGGCCGCGCACGAAACAGTTGAGGCAATCCGGTCCCCACGCCATGCGGCCACCGCTCATCATCTTCTCGGCGGCACGGTCCAGGTCACCCATGGCGATGGCGATGATCGCTTCGAACCATGGCCCGAGCTCGATCGGCGCCGAATGGCGCCGCATGAAAGCTTCCAGCGTGTCCAGCGATCCGCCTTCGCGCAGTGTCCCCAGCACCGTCGCCTCGACCTCCTGGCGGATCCTGTCGGTCAGATCCGGCATATCGAGGGACCAGCCGTGGCCTGCGGAATGGGCTATGCGCTGACCGCTGTAATACGGCAACCCTGTGCCCAAAGTGAACAGCGGCCCGTGGTGCCACGAGATGAGGAACGTGTTGGGGTCGCTGCAGGTTTCGAATTGTATCAGGCGGGCGATATGATGTGTCGGCAACATCATGGCCAAATCTTCGTGGACGAAAAGATCGTCGATATCACCCAAGCACTCGCGGGCGAGCTTGAACAATTGCCGCTTCTTGACCATTTTACGGACGTATCTCAATTACGAAAAAATTTTTTACTTTTGGATTTCGGGTCCTGATCGTTCTAGCAATCTGCTCAAAGCGAGCAGGCGAGAGGCCTGAGCGGCCAGTTTTGATATCATACACGCAAATCTCATTATTCGGAGTCGTTTCAAAGATATCGACCCTGATAGAGCCCCACGATCCATATGGAACGTGACCGTATTGCAAAGCCTCCTCCTGCCATTTCAGAAATGAAACTTCTGATTTAAGAGTCGGGCTATCAAGTTGTTTTACTTTCGAATTTAACAGGGAATGAACGGCAGTCCCGTATTGGATTGGGCTTTGTCCAGTTTTCATGACCTCCACAGCCGATTGAGTGGTTAAGGCTTGAACATGGCTGTAGGCAGGGCAGATAATTTTTGTCTGCGCGGCCGCGACTTCGCCGACGAATTGGATAGTCGAGTTCTGTTCGCCGTTGCCCGCGTATGCGCGGGTTCTGGCAGACATCAGGATGTTATAGCTGCTATTTTGAGTGACGGCCCGATAAGCGTGGGTTAGCAAGGGCCGCCTCGGTCAGCCTTTTCGTCGTTGTCGCACTTGCTTTTTCGACCACGGCTTGTGGCTCTGGCCCGTCCGGGCCGAGGATCGTGTCGGCAATGACAGTCCCGTCTTCGGCCTTGATGCGCTGACGGTCGCCTTCGGTTTCGAAGGCGAAGGTGTGGCCCTCCGCTGTCGTGACGACGTGGCGTTCGAGAGGTTCGCCGGCGTCCGAGCGGCCATACGTGGAGCGGATGATGCTGCCGTCGCGGTTCAGCGCGGTCCGGCTCGCTACCGATCCGTCCGGCCGGTAAGTCGTTGCCAATTCCCGCCAGGGCTGCTGCCCTGACGTGTCGCGTTCGATCTGGACGAGCGGATCGGGCCATTCGACAGGTACGGTCGGCGTCGGCGTTGCAATTGGCCCTGCGGCATCTCTGCTGTCACCGAACGATCCGCCGCCAGCGGAGGTCCAGCGGCCGCCTTCGGGGCTGCCGGCCGGTATGCGTGGCTGGTTGGGGTCGTACTTCTGAAGCGCTCGCCCTAGCCGGATCAAGCTGGTTGTCGTGCGAAGACCACTGAGAGTATGGCGTAGCTGCAGTAGGGTTCGGGCGCGATCCGCGTCAAATTTAAGGAGTTTCATGAAATGAGTTCCTATTAAAAAGAAAAAAATCCTATCATGGGAATGAAGTTGGCACAAGAGCAATGTCCGTCGCAATGCTCCCGGTTATGGGAAGCAGAAAGCTGTCAGTCGCTCCGGTCCGGGCCGTCCGGCTTGGGATCGCTCTTGCCTAGCATCCACAGGTCCATCGCCGCCGCGGCCGCCTGGGGGGCGACGCCCGACGCGGCGAGGGCTTTCAGCGTCCGGCGTGCGGCGGCGGGCTCGCTCGCGGCCAGCGCCCGCGCCGCGTTGAGGCGCACCTGCGGGTTTGCATGGTCCAAGGCCGGCGCCAGAAGCCCGAGGCGGCCGCGCCGGGCGAGTTCCTGCTCGATCCGCCGCAGGGCGGGAGACAGGCGATTGTGCCCGGCGACGTCGCCGGCTGCGAGCGCCGCGCCCTGTTTCAGCCCGGTCTCGATCCAGCGCGCCGGCAGCGCACCGTCCGCCAGCCCGCCAAGGCGGCCGGTCGTCATTTGAGAACCCGGTGCGCCCGCAATGCCGCCAGCCCCAGTTCGGTGCGCTCCGCCCACGAACGGCCCCGCAGATAGTCCCGGGGCGACCGGTGCCCGTGAAGCGGGCTGACGGTCGCGTACCAGGCGGTGATCTCCTCGTGCCGATAGGCCGGGATGCGCACCAGATTGTCCCTGCGATGGATCAGGCTTCGGGGGAAGCCGTCGCGCGCCGCCGGCGTGCGCTCGACGATGTGGTGGATGTGGTAGCCGGGCTGCGGATCATCCACCGCGAGTTGCAGTTCGTCCAGCCGCCGTGCCGGGTCGCGATAGGCCACCATGGCGGCGAGCTCCCGGCGCAGCCACGCCGCCTGCGGCCAGGCGAGCAGGAGGTCGAGCGTGCCGTCGGCGGGACGGGCCTGGGCGAGCACGCGGGCGATCTGCCGGGCGATCAGCCCGCATTCCAGGGGCGAGGGCGGCGGGCCTAACGGAACCGGCACGGCGCGCGGGGGATCGGCCGCCCGGGCCGGATCGGCGCGGGCCATGTCCCGAAGCGCGGCGAGGGCGCCGGCCGGCGGGTACGCAATCGACATCGTTCTTCCAACGGGCACGTCGCAATGCGCCCAAGCGTAGCGGCAGCGCCGGAAGCCGCAAGCGTCCCCGTCAGCCTCCTTTGCCGAGGGCGAGCAGCGCCTGGCGCGTCTCCCTGACCGGCCCCGTCTCTGCCTCCACCGCGGCGATCGTCTCCCGCCAGATCGGCACGGCCCGGACCAGCAGCGCGTGGCCCGCCGGGGTCAGCGAAAGCCGGCGGCTGCGCCGATCCTCGGGGTCGGCGGCGATGGCGACAAGGCCGCGCCGCTCCAGCGGCTTCAGGCTGGCGGTCAGCGTGGTGCGGTCCATGCCCAGGAACTCCGCGATCGAGCCCATGGCGGGCGGGCGCGGCTGGTTGAGGGACATGAGCAGCGAGAACTGCCCGTTCGTGATGTCCAGCGGCCGGAACGCCGCGTCGAAGCGGCGGGCCAGCGCCCGGGCCGCGCGCTGCGCGGCAAAGCACAGGCAATGGTCCCGGACATGAAGCGTGGTGCGGAAGTCGAGCGTGTCGGTTGACATGCCTCATTTACGTTGATATCAACTCATTTGTCAAGCCCGGCAACGCGTTTCGAACGCCCAGGAAGCCGGCGCAATTTCAGGGAGACAGCCATGCCAGTCCGCGACGATGCCGCCATCGAGGTGAGCGCCTATTCCTGGGTGCCGCCCTTCGCCCGCGGCCTGGTGCGGGACCTTCGGGTCCGCTGGGCGCTGGAGGAGGCGGGGCTCGACTATCGCGAGCGTCTCCTCGATCCCCGCGAGCCGCGCCCCGCGGACTACATGCGGGACCAGCCCTTCGGTCAGGTGCCGGTTCTGGTCGAAGGCCCGGCGCGCATCTTCGAGAGCGGCGCCATCGTGCTCCACATCGCAGAGCGCAGCGAGGTGCTGCTGCCGGCCGATCCCGCCGCCCGCGCCCGCGCCATCTCGTGGATCTTCGCCTCGCTCAACAGCATCGAGCCGTTCCTGAACGAGTTCGCGGACATCGAGATCTTTTCCGCCGACAAGCCCTGGGCCGCGCTGAAGCGCCCGGACACGCTGGCCGCGATCGGCCAGCGGCTGAAGCGCCTGTCCCGGGCGCTGGGCGACAAGGATTACCTGGAAGGCACTTTCACCGCCGGCGACCTGATGATGACCACGATGCTGCGCTCTCTTCGCGGCTCGGACATCGTCGCCGGTTTCCCGAACCTTGCCGCGCTGCAGGCGCGTTGCGAGGCCCGGCCCGCCTTCCGGCGGGCCCTTGCGGACCAGATGGCGGCGTTCGAACGGCACGATGCCGTCGCCGCGGCCTGAACCGCCCACAACACGAGAACAGGAGGAATTTCCGATGGCCTATATCGAAGGTTTCGTGGCTGCCGTCCCGGCCGCCAACAAGGAGGCCTATCGCCGCCACGCGGCCGAGGCGATGCCGATCTTCCATGAATTCGGCGTCACCCGCCATGTCGAGGCCTGGGGCGACGACGTGCCCGACGGCGTGGAGACGGACTTCAAGGGCGCCGTCCAGGCCAAGGATGACGAGGTCGTGGTGCTCGCCTGGTTCGAATATCCAGACCGCGCGACCCGCGACGCGGCCAACCGGAAGATGATGGAGGACCCGCGCATGAAGGGCATGTCCGAGGACATGCCGTTCGATGGCAAGCGCATGATCTATGGCGGCTTCTCGACGCTGCAGGACGGCGCCGGCCGCAAGGGTTCCTATATCGATGGCTCGCTGCTGCCGGTGCCGTTCGCGTCGGAAGACGCGTTCCGCAAACTGGCGGACGAGCAGACCGCCGCGATCCTGGAGCATGGCGCGCTGCGCGTGGTCGACGCCTGGGGCGACGACATCCCCGACGGCAAGCTCACCGATTTCCGCCGCGCCGTGAAGGCGAAGGACGGCGAGACGGTCGTCTTCTCCTGGGTGGAATGGCCGTCCAAGGCCGCTCGCGACGCCGCCTGGCCGAAGCTGATGGAGGATCCGCGCATCCAGGCGGGCGGGGATCTCTATGACGGCCGCCGCCGCGTCTTCGGCGGGTTCTCGCCGATCGTGGACGGCTGAGGACGCTCGACGCGGCGGGCCGACCGCCCGCCGCGTGCGCGCCCGCACCGGCATGCCTGGCCATGTGGTGGACATTGCTGAGGAGATCGCCGGAGGATCAGCCCATGCGCGCCGCCACACCCGCTCTCGTCGTCGCCGTCCTGCTGACGGGCCTTGTCGCCCCACCGCCGGCCTTCGCCGACGAGGTCTTCACCTGCAAGGCCAAGCCCGGCCGCGTGCTGAAACCCTCCGCCGAGATCGGCGGTCCCGCAGGTGATCCCGTGCCCGCAGGCGTGGGCCTCGAGGCCTGGGAACGGCGCAAGGCGGGCGGCACCACCTGGTACGCCATCGGCCGCGCCGCGAAGTCCGGCCCGGGCTACGTTCTGGCGAGCCTGCTCGATTGCGACGCCAAGGCTGTGGCGGACATCAAGGAGGGCGTCGACGGGCTGTGCAAGGTCGCCGATCCGTCCGGTACGCCGACCAACCTGCGCGACGCTCCGGCCGGCAGGCGCGTCATCGCCTCCTATCCCAGCGGCACGAACCTGCGCCGCCAGGCCGGCGAGCACCATGTTCACCAGGTTAACGGCAAGGACTGGGTGCTGGTCTACCTCGTCGCCTACGACAACCCGCTCGGCTGGGCGAAGGCGGGGGACGTCACGTGCCGGGAGGTGGTGGAGTAGCGCCGGAATCCGGCCGGTCGCCGGCTACTGATACTCCGCATCGTCGCCGATGAGCAGATCGCGAATGGTGCGCGTGACCGGGAAGCCGTAGCCTGTGCCCGGCTCGTCCCAGAACAAGCGTCCCTGCTTGTGATAGGTGCTTGTGTAGAGGACCGCGCCGATGGTTTTCATGGCGAGCTCAAGGGCCTGCATCGCATCGATGCCGCCCGTCTCCATTTCGTAACGCCCGTCCGGCCAGTCGATCTCGATCCGGCACAGATAGGACAGCTGGTCTTTTCGCGGCTGGTACAGGCGCACGGGCACGGGAACGGTCCCGTCCGGCAGTTCGACGTGCAATACGCGTTCGGCAATGATCATGCTCGATTACCTTGGAAGGGCGCAGGGTTCGGAACGAACGGAGTCAGAAGAATTCGAGATCGTCTCCGACCAGCTCGTCGCGAAACGGATTGGCGACGGGGAAACCCAAACCTCGGCCGGGCGTGTGGTAGAATATCAAGCCCTGCTTGTTGTATTGGCTGGTATGCAGGTCTGATCCGATACTGTAGATTGCCAGTATCAGCGCCTGCATTGAATCAATGCCGTGGGCGGATCGTTTAAATGGCCCTTCAGGCCAGCCGATCTCGTAGGCGCATGACCAGCCTACCTCTTCCTGCACCGGTTCAAAAATTTTCACGCGTATTTCACTATTGTCAACTGCATAGTGCAGAGTTCGTTGGCTTATGATCACAGGTCTCTCCTAATATTTAAACGGGGGAATTGGCTGTCATATCTGACATCGATAGCGCCTTAATTCAGCTCTTTCATAACAACCTGGGACGCCAACCATATTGCAATGGAAGAGATCTCTTTTATATTGAGCTTCGCATTCTGCGATCCGGTCGGCTTCATCCCAGTTGATCGGCGTGAAATTTGCAGCGGTGCGAGCTCGCCTGATCCAGCGCCCTCCGATACGGGTTCCTCTTGGTGCTCTTGGCTGGTTCTCATCGAAGCACTTGGAAGGGTGGTCTAGGCTAAAGCGCCTGTATTCCGAGAGGAAGCTTTGCCACCTGTCCTGGGCATGCTGCAGGGACGAAAGCCATAAAGTCCTGGCAGTAGAACTGCTGTAAGAGACCATGGAGAATGCCTTCGGTGAGTGAAAGCAGCAGGATATAGGAATTTAGACCTATTGTCAATGCACTCGCCTGACCTCAGCGCTTTCCTTCCGCCACAATTCGTGTATAGCGAAGCCCGTCGATGCGGCGCGGTCCTTTCGGACCTTGGCGCCGCTTCGCTTTTGTTCGACCCCGCTGGACGACATCCCGGCCGGGCCAGCCATCAAGGAGTGACCGATGTCGATCACCGCTGAGCGCAAGAACGCGCTCGTCAAGGAATATGCCACCAAGGCCGGCGACACCGGCTCCCCGGAAGTCCAGGTCGCGATCCTCACCGAGCGCATCGCCAACCTGACCGGCCACTTCAAGACCCACGCGAAGGACAACCATTCCCGCCGCGGTCTTCTCAAGCTCGTCTCGCAGCGCCGCTCGCTCCTCGACTACCTGAAGGGCAAGGACGAAGGCCGCTACAAGACCCTGATCGAGCGCCTCGGCATCCGCCGCTGACGTTTCGGTCCTGACGACCTGGGCCGCAAAGGTGCGGCCTAAGGCCTTACCCGATCGGGCGGCCACGCGCTTCCGCCGCCGCCCGGTCCCAACCCTCGCCGCAGCCCCACGGCCATGCGGCAGGATCGCCGGACGCTTCCGCGCATCATGTCGTCGAAGCGTCTCGCCGTCTTGTCGGTGACGTGATCGGGCAGCGGCCCGTCGTTACGAAAGACGAGACATGTTCGATATCCAACGCGAAGAACTCATCTGGGGCGACCGCAAGCTCACCCTCGAGACCGGTCGTATCGCCCGCCAGGCGGACGGCGCCGTCCTCGCCACCTATGGCGAGACCGTGGTGCTCGCCACCGTCGTCTCGGCGAAGGAGCCCAAGCCCGGCTTCGACTTCTTCCCCCTGACCGTGAACTACCAGGAAAAGACCTTCGCGGCCGGCCGCATCCCCGGCGGCTATTTCAAGCGCGAAGGCCGCCCGACCGAGAAGGAGACGCTGGTCTCCCGCCTCATCGACCGGCCGATCCGGCCGCTCTTCGTCGAGGGCTACAAGAACGACACCCAGGTGATCGTGACCGTGCTCCAGCACGACCTGGAGAACGACCCCGATATCGTGGCGCTCGTTGCCTCCTCCGCCGCGCTCACGCTCTCCGGCGTGCCCTTCATGGGTCCGGTCGGCGCCGCCCGCGTCGGTTACTTCGACGGCGAGTACCGCCTGAACCCGCTGGTGAACGAGATCGCCGACTCGGCGCTCGACCTCGTCGTCGCCGGCACGCAGGACGCCGTCCTCATGGTGGAATCGGAGGCCAAGGAGCTCTCCGAGGAGATCATGCTCGGCGCCGTCATGTTCGGCCATACCCACTTCCAGCCCGTCATCGACGCGATCATCCGCCTCGCCGAGAAGGCCGCCAAGGAGCCGCGCGACTTCACGCCGCCGGACCTGTCGGACGTCGAGCAGGCCGTGCTCAAGATCGCCGAGAAGGACCTGCGCGAGGCCTACAAGATCACCCAGAAGGCCGAGCGCTACGCCGCGGTCGATGCGGTGAAGGCAAAGGTCATGGCCGAGCTCTGCCCCGCCGATGGCGAGGCCAAGTTCCCGGCCGAGAAGGTCAAGACCGTGTTCAAGGAGGCGCAGGCCAAGGTCGTGCGCTGGAACATCCTGGACGAGGGCAAGCGCATCGACGGCCGCGACGTGAAGACCGTCCGTCCGATCGTGGCCGAAGCCGGCATCCTGCCGCGCACCCACGGCTCGGCCCTGTTCACCCGCGGCGAGACGCAGGCCCTGGCGGTCGCGACCCTCGGCACGGGCGACGACGAGCAGTACATCGACAGCCTGGAGGGCACCTACAAGGAGACCTTCCTGCTGCACTACAACTTCCCGCCCTATTCGGTGGGCGAGACCGGCCGCATGGGTTCGCCCGGCCGCCGCGAGATCGGCCACGGCAAGCTCGCCTGGCGCGCCGTGCGCCCGGTCCTGCCGCCGCACCACGAGTTCCCCTACACGCTGCGCGTCGTCTCCGAGATCACCGAGTCCAACGGCTCGTCCTCGATGGCGACGGTCTGCGGCACCTCGCTGGCCCTGATGGACGCCGGCGTTCCGCTGCGCGCTCCGGTGGCCGGCATCGCCATGGGCCTCATCCTGGAGGGCGACCGCTTCGCGGTTCTGTCCGATATCCTGGGTGACGAGGACCATCTCGGCGACATGGACTTCAAGGTCGCCGGCACGTCGAACGGCATCACCTCGCTGCAGATGGACATCAAGATCGCCGGCATCACCGAGGAGATCATGAAGGTCGCCCTCGAGCAGGCGAAGGGCGGCCGCGACCACATCCTCGGCGAGATGTCCAAGGCGCTCTCGGGCGCCCGGGCCGAGCTCGGCGAGTTTGCGCCGCGCATCGAGGTCATGAAGATCCCCACCGACAAGATCCG
This sequence comes from Hyphomicrobiales bacterium, assembly GCA_027483945.1. GTDB lineage: Bacteria > Pseudomonadota > Alphaproteobacteria > Rhizobiales > Beijerinckiaceae > JAIXTM01. Next base: position 17,102 of record JAIXTM010000007.1, read on the forward strand.
CGAAGTGATCGGCACCGGCGGCAAGATCATCCGCGAGATCGTCGAGAAGACCGGCGCCAAGATCAACATCGAGGACGACGGCACGGTGAAGATCGCCTCCAGCGACCAGAAGGCGATCAAGGCTGCCTTCAACTGGATCCGCGGCATCGTCGCGGAGCCGGAGGTCGGCATGATCTACGAGGGCACCGTGGTGAAGACCATGGAGTTCGGCGCCTTCGTCAACTTCTTTGGCGCCAAGGACGGCCTCGTCCACATCTCCCAGCTGGCCTCCCAGCGCGTCCAGAAGACGACCGACGTCGTCAAGGAAGGCGACAAGGTCAAGGTCAAGTTCCTCGGCCTCGACGACCGCGGCAAGGTCCGCCTGTCGATGAAGGTCGTCGACCAGGAGACCGGCGAGGACCTGGAAGGCAAGAAGGGCGAGGCCGCCGAGTAAGGCACCTCATCCCAGCCAGGACGAAAGCGAAAGCCGGCCGAAAGGCCGGCTTTTGTCATGTCCGGCGCCGCTCGTGCGCCGACAGGGCCGCCTCCACGGCGACGCCGTAGAGCGTGTGCCCGAGGAAGCTCATGAACGAGAGCTGGCCGCCCCAGTCCAGGAGCATGAAGGGCAGGCCCGAGAGCGGCGCGATCACGGCCAGCGACAGGAACCACGTCGCCGCCCCGAAGCTCGCCGCGTCGGCGTAGAGGCGCGAGGGGTTGAATGGCCGGACCAGCGCGAAAAGGACGAGCACGAAGCCGAGCATGATCCCGGTCGGCAGGTCCTCGCCCTGGATGAGTTCCCGGGTGACGAAGGCCACGAAGGCGGCGATGAACAGGATGTCCAGCGCGATGCCGGCCGGCCAGCGGGCGCGGCGGACCAGCCGGACATAGGCCAGCGGGAAGAGCAGCACCTGCGCCACGATGTGGAACGCCTCGCCTGCTGCCCGTGGAACGTCCCATCCCAGACGGTAGCGGGCGAAGGACAGGACGAGCGCCCCGGGCTCGATCGGCCCGCCGATGGCCGGCGGCGAGACGACCCGGGCCCAGAATTCCCAGACGATGAGGCCGACAAGGCCCGCAGCCGCCAGCGGAACCAGGCCGATCCGGCCCCCCGCCGGGTTCGAGTCCAGCATGCGCGTTTCCATCCCCCGCCCGCCTCTCGCGGCGGGTCGCTGCTACAGTGCCTGTCCGCCTCCCTGTTGCCAACCGCCGCGTCGGATGGGCATCCTGCGCATGTCGGTCGCACCCGTGCTGGCCTCGCTTTCGCCGCGCATCCGCGCCACATTGCGGCCCAAACGCGTCAACCAGAGCAGACCGGAAGCCATGACCGCCTTGTCCAAGAAAGCCGCCCACGCCGCCGACGCTCACAAGGTCGCGCGCTTCGATTGGGAAGACCCTTTCCTTCTCGACGAGCAGCTGACCGACGACGAGCGGATGATCCGCGACACCGCCCGCGCCTACGCGCAGGAGAAGCTCCTGCCGCGGGTGATCGAGGCCTATGCGCACGAGAAGACCGATCGCGAGATCTTCAACGAGATGGGCGAGCTCGGCCTTCTGGGCGTCACGCTGCCGGAGGATTACGGCTGCGCCGGCGCGTCCTACGTCGCCTACGGCCTCGTCGCCCGCGAGGTGGAGAGGGTCGATTCCGGCTATCGCTCCATGATGAGCGTCCAGTCCTCCCTCGTCATGTACCCGATCTTCGCCTATGGCGACGAAACGCAGCGCAAGAAGTACCTGCCCAAGCTCGCTTCCGGCGAGTGGGTCGGCTGCTTCGGCCTCACCGAGCCCGATGCCGGCTCCGATCCCGCCGGCATGAAGACCCGCGCCGAGAAGGTCGCCGACGGCTACCGGATCACCGGCTCCAAGATGTGGATCTCCAACTCGCCCATCGCCGACGTCTTCGTCGTCTGGGCGAAGTCGGCCGCCCACGACAACGAGATCCGCGGCTTCGTGCTGGAAAAGGGCATGAAGGGCCTCTCCGCGCCCAAGATCGGCGGCAAGCTCTCCCTGCGGGCCTCCATCACTGGCGAGATCGTCATGGACGGCGTCGTGGTGCCGGAGGAGAACCTCCTGCCGAACGTATCCGGCCTCAAGGGCCCGTTCGGCTGCCTCAACCGCGCGCGCTACGGCATTTCCTGGGGCGTGATGGGCGCCGCCGAGGATTGCTTCCATCGCGCCCGCTCCTACACGCTCGACCGCCGGCAGTTCGGCAAGCCGCTGGCCCAGACCCAGCTCGTCCAGAAAAAGCTTGCTGACATGGTCACCGAGATCACGCTCGGCCTGCAGGGTTCGCTGCGCGTCGGCCGCCTCTTCGACGAGGGCCGGGTCGCGCCGGAGATGATCAGCCTCGTCAAGCGCAACAATTGCGGCAAGGCGCTCGACATCGCGCGCCAGGCCCGCGACATGCATGGCGGCAACGGTATCCAGGAGGAGTACATGGTCATGCGCCATGCGGCGAACCTGGAGACGGTGAACACCTATGAGGGCACGCACGACGTGCACGCCCTGATCCTCGGCCGGGCCGTCACGGGTCTGCAGGCCTTCTTCTGAGCCTGCCGAAAGGGGGGCGCCATGTCGTTCGAACTCTGGCTCGCCTTCGTCGCGGCCGCCGCCATCATGTGCGTGATCCCGGGGCCGACGGTGACGCTGGTCGTCGGCTACGCCCTGGCGCAGGGGCGCGGCACCGCGCTCGCAACCGCCCTCGGCGTGGTGCTCGGCGACGCGGTCGCGATGACGCTCTCGCTCATCGGCCTCGGCGCGATCCTGGCCGCCTCGGCGACGCTCTTCACCATCGTGAAGCTCGTCGGCGCGGCCTACCTCGTCTATCTCGGCTGGAAGCTCTGGCGCGCCCCGGTCGGCGACGAGACCGCCGCGAACGTGGCGCCGGCCTCGGGACGGCGCATGTTCATGCACGCCTTCGCTGTGACCGCGTTGAACCCCAAGAGCATCGTCTTCTTCGTCGCCTTCGTGCCCCAGTTCGTGGACCGCTCGGCGCCCTATCTCCCGCAGGTGGCGATCTTGGTGGCGACCTTCGTCACGATCGCCTTCCTCAACGTCTCGTCCTATGCCTGGCTCGCCTCACGCGCCCGCGTGCTGATGACGAAGCCCTCCGTGCTCAGGACGGTGAACCGCGCCGGCGGCGGCCTTCTGATCGGCGCGGGCGTCGCCTCCGCCGCCGTTCGCACCGGCTGAGGACGGCGCATGACCATCCGCGTCGTCGTCGCCGGGGCCACCGGCTGGGTCGGGAAGGCGTTGATCGCCGCCATCGTTCGGGCCGAAGACCTGGAACTGGCAGGCGCGGTCTCCCGCCGCGCGGCCGGACGCGATGCCGGCGAGGCCGTGGGCCTCGACGCTCTGGGCGTGCCGGTTCACGCGACGCTGGCGGAGGCGCTGGCCGCCCCGTCCGACGTCGTCATCGACTACACCAAGCCGGATGCGGTGAAGCATCACGTGCTGACCGCGCTGGCCCGCGGACGCCACGTCGTCGTCGGCACCTCGGGTCTCTCGGCGGCCGATTACCAGACCATCGACGTCGCCGCGCGGCAGGCGGGACGGGGCGTCCTGGCCGCCGGCAATTTCTCCATCACCGCGACCCTGATGCGCCGCTTCGCGCTGGAGGCGGCGCGCTACGTTCCGGATGTGGAGATCATCGACTACGCCTCCCCGACGAAGGCCGACACGCCCTCCGGCACTGCCCGTGAACTGGCGGAAATGCTGGGCGGAATGCGCCAGCAGCCGACGTCGAAACCCGTCGCCGAACTGACCGGCGTCAGGGAGACGCGCGGCGGCGCCGTCGGCGAGCCGACGCCCGTCCAGGTCCATTCCTTGCGCCTGCCGTCCTTCGTCCTGTCCTGCGAGGTCGTGCTCGGCGCCGACAACGAGCGGCTCTCGATCCGCCACGATGCCGGCTCGTCCGCGCAGCCCTATGTCGCCGGCACGCTGCTGGCGGCCCGGCGGGTTTCGGGCCTCACAGGCCTGCATCGCGGCCTCGATGCCGTGATGTCATGACCGAACCGGCGGGGCGCGTCCCGGTCTCGACGACCGACTTGTGGAAGGCGCTCGCCCTCATCCTCATCACCCTCGACCATTACGGCCTTTTCCTCGATCCTGAGCAGGACTGGTGGCGGGTCTTCGGCCGTGCCTCGCTGCCCGTCTGGTTCTTCTTCGTCGGCTTCGCGCGCTCGCGGAACGTTCCATGGACATGGCTGTTCATCGGCGTCGGCCTGACCGCGCTCGACCTCTGGTACGAGGATTTCGACGTCGCCGAGACGCCGCTCAACATCGTGCTCGGTTTTGCCCTCATCCGCCTCGCCTTGCCCTGGATCGAGGAGCGGGTCTGGCCGTATCGCGGCCGTCTCCTCGCGTTCCTGGCGCTGCTGGTCGCGTTGCTCCCCATCGCCGGCCATGGGGTGGAATACGGCACCGAAGGGTGGCTCCTGGCGCTGGTCGGCCTCGCCCATCGCCGCTGGCTCGAGCGGCCGGACCGGGAGGCCCTTCTTCGCCGCATCGGCCTTGCCGCTTTGGCGGGCGGAGCGTTCTGCGCGGTGGAGATCGACGACTTCGCCTTCGACCCACCGCAGGCGATCGCGCTCGTCATCCTCGTCGCCGCGGTCTCGGCGATGCTGGTCGGCTTCCGGCGGGATGTGTCGTCTTGGCAGCCCCCCGCTCCGGTTGCGGCTATTCTGCGCCTAGGCGGCCGCCATTCGCTCATGCTCTATGCCGGGCAGATCGTGCTCTTCACCCTCGCGGCCGTGGCCCTCGGCGACGATGGGGCGGATGGCACCGGGACGGACGATTCCTGATGACCGACATGCCCGACGACCGCCCGCTGAAGGGACTGCGCGTCCTAGAACTCGCCCGCGTCCTGGCCGGACCCTGGGTGGGGCAGACGCTCGCCGATCTCGGCGCCGATGTCGTCAAGTTGGAGAGCCCGGAGGGCGACGACACCCGCGCCTGGGGGCCGCCCTTCGTGGAGGCCGCCGACGGGGGCGACCTGTCCGCCGCCTATTACCATGCGGCCAATCGCGGCAAGCGCTCGGTCGTCGCCGATTTCCGCACGCCGGAAGGCCAGGCCCTGGTGCGGCGCCTTGCCAACCATGCCGACGTCGTCGTCGAGAACTTCAAGGTCGGCGGCCTGACGAAATACGGGCTCGACTATGCCGGCCTGAAGGTCGTCAACCCGCGGGTCGTCTATGCCTCGATCACCGGCTTCGGCCAGACCGGTCCCTATGCCCCGCGCGCCGGCTACGACTTCCTGATCCAGGGCATGGCCGGGGCCATGTCGATCACGGGGGCGCCCGAGGGCGAACCGATGAAGACCGGCTATGCGATGGCCGACATCATCACCGGGCTCTATGCGACGATCGCCATCCTCGCCGCTCTGAGGAAGCGCGACGCGACCGGGGAGGGCAGCCATCTCGACCTTGCCTTGATGGACAGCCAGGTCGCGGTCCTCGCGAATGTCGGCATGAACCACCTCGTCACCGGCGCGGTGCCCCGGCGGCTCGGCAACACCCATCCCTCCATCGTGCCCTACCAGACCTTTCAGGTCGCGGACGGCACGATCCTCATCGCGGTCGGCAATGACGGCCAGTTCCGCAAGCTCTGCGAGATCATCGGCGCCCCCGGCCTCGCCTCCCATCCCGATTACGTCCACAACGAGGGCCGCGTCCGCCACCGGGCCTCGCTGGTGGACCAGCTTCAGTCCGTTCTCTCGCGCTGGACGAGGGACGACCTCCTGCCCAAGCTCGATGCCGCCGGCGTGCCGGCCGGGCCGCTCAACGACATCGCCGCGGTCTTCGCCGATCCGCAGGTCGTGCACCGGGGCCTGCGGGTCGACCTGCCGGCACCCCATGCCAAGGCCGGCGCGATCCCGTCCATCCGCACGCCGATCGTGATCGACGGCGTGCCGCAGGTGGCGAAGACGCCGTCACCCCGCCACGGCGAGCACCAGGCGGATGTGGAGGCCGACCCGCATTGGGGCGGCGTCAATCCCACAGACGCCTGACGCCGAACCCGTCGAACAGGGCCTCGTTGGAGACGAGGATGAGATCGTCGGCGAGGGCCTGCGCGATCAGGAACCGGTCGAACGGGTCCTTGTGCGGAATGTCCAGCGAGCCGGCGAGGTGCGCGTGGGCGACCGTGATGGGAAGCGGCATGAAGCTGAATTCGCCCATGATGGCCTCATAGCGTCCGACGAGCGCGGCCGCCTCCGGCAATTTGCCGAGGCGGAACTTTGTCGTGATCTCCATGGCCGACGCCGCGCTGGCATAGACCTCGACCTCTCCGTCCGCGAGAACGGATCGCGCCGCGATCGGAAGCCGTTCCGGTGCGATCAGGCTCCAGATCAGGGCATGGGTGTCGAGGAGATGCCTCAATCGCCCTCACCGTTCCAGAGCCGCAATTCGTCATCCGGCAACGGCTCGAAGAATTCGGGACCGAGGCTGATCTGGCCGCGCAACAGGCCAAGCGGCCGGACCTTCCGCGCCGCCTCGACCGGCACCAGCCGCGCCACCGGCGTCGTGTTGCGGGCGATGACGATCTCCTCGCCGGCTTCCACCTCGGCGAGCAGTTTGGATAATTGCGTCTTGGCCTGATGGACCGTAACGGTCTTCATGATGTGGCTCCTTAGCTAAGAGGTTAGCTAAGGCAGCGGCACATTGCAACGATGGGGCGTCGATGAGCCTTCCTTCCCGCACCGGCGGCCGGATCCTCGTGGACCAGCTGGCGATCCACGGCGTCACGGACGTGTTCTGCATCCCCGGCGAGAGCTACCTCGCCGTGCTGGACGCGCTCCACGACGCGGATGTGCGCGTCACGGTCTGCCGGCAGGAGGGCGGGGCGGCGATGATGGCGGAGGCCGTCGGCAAGCTCACCGGGCGTCCCGGCATCTGCATGGTGACGCGCGGGCCCGGCGCCACCAACGCCTCGGCGGGCGTCCACATCGCCATGCAGGACTCGACGCCGATGATCCTCTTCGTCGGCCAGGTCGCGCGCGACATGAAAGAGCGAGAGGCATTCCAGGAGCTCGACTACAAGGCCGTGTTCGGCACGATGGCGAAATGGGTCGTGGAGATCGACGATCCCGCCCGCATCCCCGAGCTGATCTCCCGCGCCTTCCACATCGCCTGCCAGGGCCGTCCTGGCCCGGTCGTCGTCGCCCTGCCGGAGGACATGCTGGTCGAGGAGGCGAAGGTCGCCGACGCCGCGCCCTTCACGCCGGTGGAGACCCATCCCGGCCTCACCCAGATGGCGCAGCTCCAGAAGCTGCTCTGGGCGGCGAAGAACCCGGTCGTGCTCGCCGGCGGCACGCGCTGGACGCCGGCGGCGAGCGCCGCGCTCGCCCGTTTCGCCGAGCGGTTCGACCTGCCGGTCGCGGTGACCTTCCGCCGCCAGATGCTGTTTCCGGCGAGCCATCCCCATTATGCCGGCGACCTCGGCATCGGCCCGAACCCGAAGCTGCTGCAGCGCGTGAAGGAGGCGGACCTCCTGCTCCTCGTCGGCGGACGGCTCTCGGAGATGCCCTCCCAGTCCTACGAACTCCTTGGCATCCCCGAGCCGGGCCGGACGCTCGTCCATGTCCACGCCGATCCGGACGAGCTCAACCGCGTCTACCATGCCGCCCTCGGCATCAATGCCAGCGCAGCGGCGTTCTGCGCCGCCCTGGAGAGCGTCCACCCGCCGGCCTCCGTCCCCTGGGCCGGCGCCGCGGCTGCGGCCCATGCCGATTATCTGGCCTGGAGCAATCCCGGACAGGTGCGCATCCCGGGCGCGCTGCAGATGGGCGAGGTCATGACGCATCTGCGCGAAGTGCTGCCGCCCGACACCGTGTTCTGCAACGGCGCCGGCAATTTCGCCACCTGGGTCCACCGGTTCTGGCCCTTCGGCGGCTTCGGGACGCAGCTGGCCCCGACCTCCGGCTCCATGGGCTACGGCATGCCGGCGGGCGTCGCCGCCAAGCGCCACGACCCGGCGCGCACGGTCGTCGTCTTCGCCGGCGACGGCGACTTCCTCATGCACGGGCAAGAATTCGCGACCGCGGTGCAATACGGTCTCGATGTCATCGTCGTGCTGCTGGACAACGCCATGTACGGGACGATCCGCATGCACCAGGAGCGGGAATATCCCGGCCGCGTCTCCGCCACCGCGCTCAGGAACCCGGATTTCGCCGCCTATGCGCGAGCCTTCGGCGGCCACGGCGAGACGGTGCGCGAGACCGCCGACTTCACCCCCGCTTTGGAGCGGGCGAGAGCGTCGGGCAAGCCCGCCATCCTGCATTGCCTGATCGATCCGCAGGCGATCACGCCGGCGACGACGCTCGACGCCATCCGCGAGAAGGCCCTGGCCTCCAGACCCGCCTGACGCGTCAGGCGGCCCGGGCGTCCTCCAGGCGCCGCGCCACGAGGCCGCGCAGCGCGCGCAGGTCCTTGACGAAGCCGCGAATGCCTTCGGCGAGCTTCTCGGTCGCCATCGCGTCCTCGTTCAGCATGAAGCGGAACGCCTTCTCGTCCACGTCGAGCTTCGGGCCGGCGGCGACGGCGGGCTTCTGCGGATCCAGCCGGCGCGGCAGTTCGCCCTGCGCGGCGGCGAGTTCGTCGAGCAGGCCGGGTCCGATCGTCAGCCGGTCGCAGCCCGCCAGCGCTTCGATCTCCCCGATATTGCGGAACGAGGCGCCCATGACGACGGTCTCGACCCCATAGGTCTTGTAATAGGCGTGGATGGCGCGCACCGAGACGACGCCCGGATCGGTCTCGGCGGTATAGGGACCCTGGCCCGCCTTCACGTACCAGTCGAGGATGCGGCCGACGAAGGGCGAGATGAGGAAGGCCTTCGCATCGCCGCAGGCGACGGCCTGGGCGAGGGAGAAGAGCAGGGTGAGATTGCAGTCGATTCCCTCGCCCTGCAGCACCTTCGCCGCCTGGATGCCCTCCCAGGTGGACGCGATCTTGATGAGGATGCGATCGCGGCCGATGCCGCGCGCCTCATAGGCCGCGATCAGCGCGCGGGCCTTCTCCAGCGTGGCAGCCGTGTCGAAGGAGAGGTCCGCATCCACCTCCGTGGAGACCCGGCCGGGCACGATGCCGGCAAGCTCGGCGCCGAACGTCACCGCCAGCCGGTCGCAGGTGGCGCCGACGACCGCCTCGGCCGTCCCGCTTTGCTTGCGGCCCCACGCGATGGCCTCGTCGACGAGCGACGCGTAGGCCGGCATCTCGACGGCCTTCAGGATCAGCGTCGGGTTGGTCGTGCAGTCCACGGGCTTCAGCCGGCGCACGGCCTCCAGGTCGCCGGTATCGGCGACGACCACGGTCATGGTCCTGAGTTGGTCCAGCTTCGAAGCCATCTGTCCTCGCTTCCTCCGTATAAGAAATAAATTTCTTATACGTATTTTCTTGCGCCTATGTCTGCCACGGCCCGTCCGGTCCGTAAAGCAGGTTCGGCAGCGAGGATAGCGTTCTATTCGGGCATGAACACCGCGCGCGCGGCTTTCGCCTCCTTGACGATGAAGTCCACCGTCGCGCGCACGCGCGCCACGTCCTTCAGGTCGGCATGGACGATGAGCCAGAACGAGCGGGTGATCGACACCGTCTCCGGCAGGACGGGAACCAGGCGCGGATCGTCCGCCGCCATGAAGTGATGGAGCACGCCGATGCCCGCGCCGGCGACGCAGGCATTCATCTGCGCCACGACGCTGGAGCTCTGCACATGGGCGCGCAGCCCCTTCACCACCTCGTCGAGATAATCGAGTTCGGGGCTGAAGATCAGGTCGTCGATATAGCCGATGATCCGGTGGTCGAAGAGGTCCTCGGGCTTCGTCACCGGCGGCGCGGTCTCCAGATAGGAGGGCGCGGCGAAGAGGCCGAGCTTGTAGTCGACGAGCTTCCTCGCGACGATCTTGCCTTCCTTGGGCGGGTTCAGCGTGATCGCGATGTCCGCCTCGCGCTTGGACAGCGACAGGAGCCGCGGCATGGCGATGAGCTGGATCTCCAGTTCCGGATAGGCCTGGGCCAGCTTGGCGAGCCGCGGGGCGAGGAACGTCGTCCCGAACCCGTCCGGCGCGCCGATGCGCACGGCGCCGGAAAGCGCCAGATCCGCGCCCCCGATCTCGCTGGAGGCGGCGAGCGCCTCGGTCTCCATCGCCTCGGCCTTGGCGAGCAGCCGCTCGCCCTGCTCGGTGAGCGCATAGCCCTGCGGCCGGCGCTCGAAGAGCTTGGCCTTGAGTGCCGTCTCCAGGGCCGTGATGCGGCGGGAGACGGTGGCGTGGTCGGCACCCAGGCGGCGGGCGGCAACGGTCAGGCGGCCCGCCCGCGCCACGGCGAGAAAGAAGCGCAGGTCGTCCCAGTCGAAGCGGCTCATGGCGTATCCCGAAGGTGCGGCTCCGCGGCGACGGGCGAAACGCGCATGTGGAGTTTGTTGTATTACCGCACGAAACGCACGGAGGATCAGCTATACCGGTGCATGTATACTAAACTATCACGCGAATGACATACCAGTCATGCGGGCACCGCATGGCATGGTGAAACACGTCGAGGTGCGCCATGCGCGAGATCGGGCATTTCATCGGCGGAAAGGTCGTTCCGGGCCGGTCCGGACGGTTCGGGGACGTGTTCCAGCCCCTCGATGGCTCGGTGATCGGGCGCGTCGCCCTCGCCAGCAAGGCCGAGATGCGCGCGGCGGTGGAGAACGCCAAGGCGGCGCAGCCCGCATGGGCCGCGACCAACCCCCAGCGCCGCGCCCGCGTGATGATGCGCTTCCTCGACCTCATCGCCCGCGAGATGGACGCCCTGGCGGAACTCCTCGCCCGCGAGCACGGCAAGACGATCCCAGACGCCAAGGGCGACATCCAGCGCGGCGTCGAGGTGGTGGAGTTCGCCTGCGGCATCCCGCACCTGATGAAGGGCGAGTACACGGAAGGCGCGGGTCCCGGCATCGACATCTATTCGATGCGCCAGCCGCTGGGCGTCGTCGCCGGCATCACGCCGTTCAACTTCCCCGCCATGATCCCGATGTGGAAGTTCGCGCCAGCCATCGCCTGCGGCAACGCCTTCATCCTGAAGCCGTCCGAGCGCGATCCCGGCGTGCCGATGCGCCTCGCCGAGATCATGGTGGAGGCCGGCCTGCCGCCGGGCATCCTCAACGTGGTCAACGGCGACAAGGAGGCGGTGGACGCCATCCTGGACGACCCGGACATCCGCGCGGTCGGCTTCGTCGGCTCCTCGCCCATCGCCCAGTATATCTACGAGCGCGCCGCCGCGACCGGCAAGCGCGCCCAGTGCTTCGGCGGCGCCAAGAACCACATGATCGTCATGCCCGACGCGGACATGGACCAGACGGTCGACGCGCTGATCGGCGCCGGCTACGGTTCGGCTGGCGAACGCTGCATGGCCATCTCCGTCGCCGTTCCCGTCGGCAAGGGCACCGCCGACCGCCTGGTCGAGCGGCTCATCCCGCGGGTCGAGGCGCTGAAGGTCGGCCCGTCCACCGACGCCTCCGCCGATTTCGGCCCGCTCGTCACCCGCGCCGCGCTGGAGCGCGTGAAGGGCTATGTGGATACCGGCGTCAAGGAAGGCGCCAAGCTCGTCGTCGACGGCCGCGGCTTCACCATGCAGGGCTACGAGAACGGCTTCTACATGGGCGGCTGCCTGTTCGACGAGGTGAAGCCGGAGATGACGATCTACAAGGAAGAGATATTCGGCCCGGTCCTCTCGGTGGTGCGCGCCGCCGATTACGAGGAAGCCCTCTCCCTGCCCAGCAAGCATGAATACGGCAACGGGGTCGCGATCTTCACCCGCGACGGCGACGCCGCGCGGGACTTCGCGGCCCGGGTCGATGTCGGCATGGTGGGCATCAACGTGCCGATCCCTGTCCCGATCGCCTATTACACGTTCGGCGGCTGGAAACGCTCCGGCTTCGGGGACCTCAACCAGCACGGGCCGGACTCGATCCGCTTCTACACCAAGACCAAGACCGTGACGTCCCGCTGGCCGTCGGGCATCAAGGACGGCGCGGATTTCGTCATCCCGACGATGAACTGATCCGGCGGGAGACCGGCATGACCTACCGGCTCCATTGCTTCGGGCAGTCGGGCAACGCCTACAAGGCGGCCCTGATGCTGGAACTTTGCGGCCTGCCCTGGGAGCCGGTCCTCGTCGACTTCTTCAACGGCGCGACCCGCGAGGCCGCGTTCCGCAGCGACACGAACGCGATGGGCGAGGTGCCGGTGCTGGAAACCGGCGGGCGGCGCATCACCCAGTCGGGCGTGATCCTCACCCACCTTGCCCGCGAGACCGGCCTCTTCGGCGGCCGCGACCAGGTCGAGGACGACGAGATCCTGCGCTGGATCCTCTTCGACAACCACAAGTTCACCAGCTATTTCGCGACCTACCGCTTCCTGCATTCGCTGGCGGGCAAGCCGTCCGACCCGGCCGTCATGGCGTTCCTGAAGGGCAGGGTGCTCGCCGCCTACCGGATCTGGGACGCGCACCTGAAGCACCACGACTTCGCCGTCGGCGGCCGCCCGACCATCGCCGACATCTCGCTCGCCGGATACGTCTTCTATCCGGTCGAAGAGAGCGGCATCGACATCGCCGCCGAGTTCCCCGCCGTGGACGCCTGGCGGGCGCGCATCGCCGCCCTGCCGCGCTTCCAGCCGCCCTACGACCTGATGCCCTCGGCGCCGGCCTGAGCACCGGAGCCGCCTGAGCAGGGACCGCCATGTCGCAATTCGCCCTCGATCCCGACCAGACCGCCATCCGCGACATGGCGGCTGCCTTCGCCGCCGAGCGCATGGCGCCCCACGCGGTCGCCTGGGACGAGGAGAAGCACCTTCCCGTCGACGTGCTGCGCGACGCCGCGGCGCTCGGCATGGGCGGGGTCTATGTCCGCGAGGATGTGGGCGGATCGGGCCTCACGCGCCTCGATGCGACTTTGATCTTCGAGGCGCTGGCGACCGGCTGCCCCTCGGTGTCGGCCTATATCTCCATCCACAACATGGCCGCGTGGATGATCGACGCCTTCGGCTCCGACGCGCTGCGCGGGCGCGTCCTGCCCAAGCTCTGCACGATGGAGCACCTCGCCTCCTATTGTCTCACCGAGCCTGGGGCCGGGTCCGACGCCGCCGCCTTGCGCACCCGGGCGGTGCGGGACGGCGACCATTATGTCCTCGACGGCCAGAAGCAGTTCATCTCCGGCGCGGGCACGTCCGACATCTACGTCGTCATGGCCCGCACCGGTGGCGAGGGCGCCGGCGGCATCTCCGCCTTCGTCGTGGAGAAGGGCACGCCCGGCCTCTCCTTCGGCGCCAACGAGCGCAAGATGGGCTGGAACGCCCAGCCGACCCGCGCGGTCATCCTGGAAGGCGCGCGGGTTCCGGCCGCCAACCTGATCGGCGCCGAGGGCGACGGGTTCAGGATCGCCATGGCCGGGCTCGATGGCGGGCGGCTCAACATCACCGCCTGCTCGCTGGGCGGGGCGCAGGCCGCCCTCGACCGCAGCCTCGCCTACATGAAGGAGCGCAAGGCCTTCGGGAGGCGGCTCGACGAGTTCCAGGCGCTGCAATTCCGCCTCGCCGACATGGCGACCGAGCTGGAGGCGGCGCGCACCTTCCTGTGGCGCGCGGCCTCCGCCCTCGACGCCAGGTCGCCGGACGCGACGCGGCTCTGCGCCATGGCCAAGCGCATCGGCACCGATGCGGGCTTCGCCGTCGCCAACGAGGCGCTCCAGCTCCATGGCGGCTACGGCTACCTCGCCGAATACGGCATCGAGAAGATCGTCCGCGACCTGCGCGTCCACCAGATCCTGGAGGGCACGAACGAGATCATGCGGCTGATCGTGGCGCGCGGCCTCGTCGGCCGCTCCAGCGGCAATTGAGGCAAGCCCCCAGGCGGGCGTTTTCAGGAAGGAGCGGCCATGAGCACCATCGCCTTCATCGGCCTCGGCAATATGGGCGGGCCGATGGCCGCCAACCTGGTCAAGGCCGGCCATGCCGTCACCGGTTTCGACCTGATGGACGCCGCGAAGGCCGAGGCGAAGGCGGCGGGCGTGTCCATCGCGGCGACCGCGACGGACGCCGTGCGCGGCGCCGACATCGTGGTGACGATGCTGCCCGCCGGGCGCCATGTCCTGGCGGTGTGGAAGGAGATCGCCCCGGCCTGCCGGAAGGGCGCGCTCCTCATCGACAGCTCGACCATCGATGTCGACAGCGCCCGCGCGGCCCATCAGGTCGCGGCGCAGGCCGGGCTGCAGGCGGTGGACGCCCCCGTTTCGGGCGGCACGGGCGGCGCCAGAGCCGGGACGCTGACCTTCATGTGCGGCGGCGAAGCGGAGGCCTTCGCCCGCGCGAAGCCGGTCCTCGAGGCCATGGGCAAGAAGATCGTGCATTGCGGGCCGGCCGGGAACGGCCAGGCGGCCAAGATCTGTAACAACATGATCCTCGGCATCTCGATGATCGCGGTCTGCGAGGGCTTCACCCTCGCCGAGAAGCTCGGCCTCTCGCACCAGGCCCTGTTCGACGTGGCGTCCACCTCGTCCGGCCAGTGCTGGTCGCTCACCACCTATTGCCCCGTGCCGGGCCCCGTGCCGACCTCGCCGGCCAATAACGGCTACAGGCCGGGCTTCGCCGCCGCGCTCATGCTGAAGGATTTGAAGTTGTCCCAGGAGGCCGCGTCCTCCGCGGGCGCCCACACGCCCATGGGCGCCGCCGCGGCCGCGCTCTACGAGCGCTTCGCGGAAGGGCACGGCGACACGGATTTCTCCGGCATCATCGAGGCCCTGCGGAAAGGCGATCTCTGATACCGGCGCCGACGGGGCGCCAGAGACCTGCCGTTGTCATCCCCGGCCGGAGCGCCGCCAGGCGCGGAGGGGAAGCGGATCCAGGAAACGGCAGGCGTAGAGCACCATACCGGCGGTTCTCTGGATCCCTTTCCCCTCCGCTTCGCTCCGGCCGGGGATGACAATCAGGCGCCCCGCCGCAACCCTCAACTCAGCTCGCCAGCCCCACGGCCGTCGCAACAGCCACGTACCGCGCGCCCTTGGCGAAGGCGACGATGGGCACGACGAGCCAGAGCGGCGCGCGCATCAGCCCGGCCACCAGCGTCAGCGGATCGCCGAGGAGCGGCACCCAGGACATGAGCAGCGACCACACGCCGTAGCGGGCATACCAAGCTTCCGCCTTGGCCATGCCCCGCCCCCCGGGGAACCATTTCCGGTCGCGGTACTGCGAGGCGAAGCGGCCCATGCCCCAGTTGACGATGGAGCCCATCGTGTTGCCGAGTGTGGCCACCAGGACCGCGACGACGGCGCCGGCGGTCCCCAGCGTCATGACGGCGACGAGCGCCGCCTCCGACGTGCCGGGGAGGAGCGTGGCGGAGAGGAAGGCGGACGCAAAGAGGCCGCCGAGTTCTGCGGTCGGGTTCAAGCGTGATCCTGTCGTGGCGGCCGTCACGGCCGGGGGAGGGAATAGATGACCAGATATGTACTCGCCATCGATCAGGGAACCACATCCTCGCGCGCGATCCTGTTCGGCGAGGATTTTCGCGTCGCCGCCACCGGCCAGAAGGAGTTCCCGCAGCACTTCCCGGCCTCCGGCTGGGTCGAGCACGAGCCGGAGGATCTGTGGGAGACCGTCCTCTCCACCTGCCGGGAGGCGATGGAGAAGGCCGGCGCGACGGCGTCCGACATCGCCGCCATCGGCATCACCAACCAGCGCGAGACGACGATCGTCTGGGACCGCCGCACCGGCCGGGCCATCCACCGCGCCATCGTCTGGCAGGACCGGCGCACCGCGCCGCTCTGCGGCGAGCTGAAGGCGGCCGGCCACGAGCCCATGGTGACGCAGCGGACGGGCCTGATCCTCGATCCCTATTTCTCCGGCACCAAGATCGCCTGGATCCTCGACAACGTGGCGGGGGCCCGCGCCCGGGCCGAGGCGGGCGAGCTCGCCTTCGGCACGGTGGACACGTTCCTGATCTGGCGTCTCACCGGAGGCCGCGTCCATGCGACGGACGCGACCAACGCGTCGCGCACGCTGCTGTTCGACATCAACCGGGGCGACTGGGACGACGACCTGCTGGCGCTGCTGCGCGTGCCGCGCGCCATGCTGCCCGAAGTGAAGGACTGCGCCGCCGATTTCGGCACGACCGAGCCGGGGCTCCTCGGCGGCGCCATCGCCATCGGCGGCGTCGCCGGCGACCAGCAGGCGGCGACGGTCGGGCAGGCCTGTTTCGAGCCTGGCATGCTGAAATCCACCTACGGGACCGGCTGCTTCGCGGTCATGAATGTGGGCGACAGGCCGGTCGCCTCCAGCCACAAGCTCCTCTCCACCATCGCCTACCAGCTCAAGGGCCGGCGGACCTATGCGCTGGAAGGCTCGATCTTCATCGCCGGCGCCGCCGTGCAATGGCTGCGGGACGGCCTGAAGATCGTGACGAACGCCGCCGAGACCGGGCGGATGGCGCAGGCCGCCGATCCGCACCAGGAAGTCATTCTCGTTCCCGCCTTCGTGGGCCTCGGCGCGCCCTACTGGGATGCCGATTGCCGCGGCGCGATCTTCGGCCTGACCCGCGGGACCGGCCCCAACGAGTTCGCCCGCGCCGCCCTGGAGAGCGTCTGCTTCCAGACCGCCGACCTCATCGCCGCCATGCGCGCCGACTGGACCGGCGCCGCCGGTACGGTCCTGCGCGTCGATGGCGGCATGGCGGCGTCCGACTGGACGATGCAGCGCCTCGCCGACCTCCTCGGCGCGCCGGTCGACCGGCCCGTGGTGAAGGAGACGACGGCGCTCGGCGCCGCCTATCTCGCGGGCTATCAGGCGGGGCTTTATCCCGATCCGGCCCGCTTCGCCGACCGCTGGCGCCTGGAGCGCCGCTTCGATCCGCGGATGGAGAACGCGACCCGCGAGCGGCGCCTCGCCGCCTGGGCGGATGCGGTCGGCCGCACGCTGACGCGGCGGAGCGCCTAGTCCCGCAGCCGCGCCATCCAGCGCCGGTCGAGCCAGGTCTTCAGCCACCAGGCGGCGCGCCCCGATGCCGCGAGCCGGCCGCCGCGCGCCGCGACGGCCCGGCCGTCCCCGGTGCCGATCAGGACGAGATGGTCGCGCTGGGGCACGACCGGGCGGCACGGCCAGCCCGCCACGCGCCGCAGGATGTTGTCGGCCAGCGGCGGTCCCTGCCGGACGGCGAAGACCCCGGCCTTGGGCCGCGGATGGCCGATCATCGCCGCGCAGTCGCCGGCGGCGAAGATGTCGTCGTCATCCGCCAGCTGGAGCGTTTCGCGCACCCGCGCGAAACCCGCCTCGTCGCAGGGCAGGCCGGAGGCGGCGACCAGCGCCGGCGCCGCCGCGCCCGTCGTCACGAACGCTGCATCGCAGGCAAGGCTCCGCCCGTCGGCGAGCCGGACGCAGGCGGATTCCAGGGCCGCGGCCGGCACCGTTTCCACCGTGACGCCGCGGCGGGCGAGCGCCGCGGCCAGAAGGCGGCGGGCGCGGTCGTTGAGCCCCGGCGCCACCTCGCCCTCGCAGACAAGCGTGACCGCCGGGTCCCGGCCGGCAAAAGCCGTGCGGAAGGCCATGGCGAGCTCGGCCCCCGCGACGCCGCCGCCGGCGACCGCGATGGCGGGCCGGCCGGGCAGGGTTTCCAGCCGGGAGCGGATCGCGTCCCACCGCGCGGCGAAGGCCGCGATGGGCTTGACCGGGATGCCGTGGGCCTCCGCGCCCGGCAGGCGCGACAGGTCCGGCGCGATGCCGACATCCAGGGACAGGATGTCGTAGGGCACGGTCCCGCCATCGGCGAGGATGACGCGCCGGCCCTCCCGGTCGATGCGCGCGGCGCGGCCCTTGAGGAAGCGCACGCCCCACCGGGCCGCCAGCCGGGCCAGGTCGATCTCCATGTCGGCCCGCGACGCCAGGCCCGCCACATAGGCCGGGAGCAGGCCCGAATAGGGCGTCGTCGGCTCCGGGCTGACGAGCGTGACCCTGACGGCGCCGCGCCCGGCCCGCCCCAGCACCTGAAGGGCCAGCGCATGGGCATGCCCGCCTCCCACCAGGACGACCCGCCTGGCCTGTGTTCCGTCGTCCATGAGCCCCCGCCCAACCGGCAAATTTGCCGGAACGCCTGCGTGCAAGTGTTGCACGCCTTCTACAGCGCCGGGAATGCCCCCGCGATAGGGTGTTGTCCCACGGGCGGCGAATGCCGCCTTCCGGGCGCCTAACCCATTGCCGCTGACCGACGAATGACACCGAGCGCCCCGCAGCACCACCCGCTCGATCCCGCCTTGGACGCGGCGGCCTTGCTGCGCCGTCTCGGCTTCGCCACGCTCGTCCTGGCGATCCCCATGGTGGCTCTGGTCTCGCGCCGCGCCGCCGTCGTGCTGGCGCCCGTCGGCCTGGCGCTGCTCATCCTCGCCGCGCTGCTGGACGGGCAGGGCTCGCCGGTGGGCGAGGGCTTTCGCCGCGCGCTCCTGTCGCCGGCGGGCGCCGCGCTGACCCTGCTCATCGCCTGGGCCGGGCTCTCGCTCGCCTGGTCGCCCTTCCCGAAATCGGGCTTCGAGAAGTTCGTCAATCTGGCCGGCACGGCGCTGATCACCTTCCTCGGCGTGCTGGCGCTGCCGCAGCGGATGCGCTCGTCCAATCTCTACCTCATGGCGATCGGCACCGGCGCCGCCGTGTTCTTCTCCATGGGGCTCGCCGCCGGCGGCTCGTTCGACAGCGGCGCCGCCGCGGAGACCGAGGGGCGCAGCCTGGAGCGGGGCCTCCTCATCCTGGCGCTCTTCGCCTGGCCGGCCATCGGCTGGCTCGCCTCGCGCGACCGGCGCATGGAAGCGCTCATCCTGGCGGGCGGCGTCCTCATCGCGGCGCTCATCGGGGCGACGCCCTCGGTCGTCGCGGCGCTGGTCGTCGGCGGCCTCGCCTTCGGCGTCGTCGCGCTCAACAAGGCCGGCGGGCCGCGTGCCGTCGCGGTCGCGCTCGCCGGCACGCTGGCCGCCGCGCCGATCCTGCCCTTCATCCTGCGCCCCGTCCTGCGCCTCTCCCTGCCGGCGACGGACCCGATCCTTGCCGCCATGTCCGCCTGGAGCTGGTCGGTCCAGCGCGATCCGCTCAAGCTCCTCACCGGCCACGGGCTCGATGCGAGCTTCCGCGGGCGCATCGCCGGCCTCCTGCCGGTGGACACGCCTTCCGGCGCGCTCTTCGTCGTCTGGCACGACCTTGGCGTCGTCGGCGTCGGGGCGGCCATCGTGGCCCTGATCGGCGCCACCCTAGCCATCGGCCGTGCGGGCGGGCCGCTTGCGCCTGCGAAGATCGCCGCGTTGACCACCGCCTTCGTGCTGGCCATCCTCGGTCCTCATGCCGGACAGGCGTGGTGGCTCGCGGCGATCGGCGTCGTGGCCCTCGCCTTCGTGGCCGCCGAACGCGGCCAGTTCCGGACCGAACGGCCGAAGGCACGCCTCTTCAGCGTCGCCAACGACCGCTGACAACGAGGATGACATGGCCGATTCAAGCCGCATCGAGACCGTGGCGGCGGACGCCGTCGCCTGGCGCCGCGACCTTCACGCCCATCCCGAACTCCTGTTCGACACGCATCGCACGTCGGCCTTCGTCGCCGAGAAGCTGAAGGCGTTCGGCGTCGACGAGGTCGTGACCGGTCTCGGCCGCACCGGCGTCGTCGGCGTGGTGAAGGGCCGGAGCGGAGGCTCCCGCACGATCGGCCTGCGCGCGGACATGGACGCGCTTCCCATCGAGGAGGCGACGAACCTGCCCTACCGCTCGACGGTCCCGGGGACGATGCATGCCTGCGGTCATGACGGGCATACCGCCATGCTGCTCGGCGCGGCGCGCTACCTCGCCGAGACCCGCGATTTCGCCGGTACCGCTGTCCTCATCTTCCAGCCCGCGGAGGAAGGCGGCGGCGGCGGCAAGGAGATGTGCGACGACGGCCTGATGGAGCGCTTCGGCATCGAGGAGGTCTACGGACTGCACAACATGCCCGGCCTTCCCGTCGGCTCCTTCGCCATCCGCAAGGGCCCGATGATGGCGGCCGCCGACCGCGTCGTCATCGACATCGAGGGCCGCGGCGGCCACGGCGCGGCGCCGCATCATTGCGTCGACACGGTGGTCGTGGCCGCGCAGATCGTGACGGCCCTGCAGTCCATCGTGGCGCGAAACGTCAATCCGCTGGAATCGGCGGTGATCTCCATCACCGCCATCCGTGCGGGCGAGGCGTTCAACGTCATCCCGCAGACGGCGCGGCTCATGGGCACGGTGCGCACGCTCGATCCCGCGATACAGGACCTGTGCGAGGCGCGCATCAACGCCGTCGCCACCGGCGTCGCGAGGGCCCTCGGCGCGGAGGCGAAGGTCACCTACGAGCGCGGCTATCCGGTGACGTTCAACCATGCCGACCAGACGGATTTCGTCGCCGACGTGGCGCGCGCCGTGTCCGGCGCGGAGCGCATCGACACCAAGGTGCCCCCCGTCATGGGCGCGGAGGATTTCTCCTACATGCTGGAGCGGCGGCCGGGCGCCTATATCTTCATGGGCAACGGCGACACGGCGGGCCTGCATCACCCGGCCTACGATTTCGACGACAAGGCGCTGCCGGTCGGCATCCGGTACTGGGCGGAGCTGATCGAGCGGGCGATGCCGAGGGCGGCCTGAAACCGCCCGCGCTCACAGCGAGAACATTGCCCGCAGATTGCCGAGCAGCTTCATGCGCTGGCGCGTCTCGCCCAGCGCGAAGAGGAACGTCTCGGCCCAGCGGTCGATGTCGAACCGCTCGATCACCGCATACATGCGCCGGTGCCGCTCCTGCCGCTCCTCCAGCGGCAGGTCCAGCGCGCGGTTGATCGCGCCGGCGACCCCGTCCACGTCGTGGGGGTTCACGACCAGCGCGCCTTCGCCGAGTTCGCCGATCGCGCCGGCGAACTGGGAGAGGACGAGCACGCCCGGGTCCTGCGCATCCTGCGCGGCCACGAATTCCTTGGCGACGAGGTTCATCCCGTCCCGCAGCGGGGTCACGAGCGCGACGCGGGCCGAGCGGTAGAGCCCGGCGAGCGCGGTGCGCGAATAGGTGCGGTTGACGTAGCGCATCGGCGCGCCGGAGGCCTCGCCGAACTCGCCGTTGATGCGCCCGGCCAGCCCGGAGACCTGCTGGTCCATCGAGGCATATTCGGGGATGTCCGCGCGGCTCTTGGGCGTGATCTGCAGATAGGTGACCTGCGAGCGCTTGTCCGGATAGGCGCGCAGGAAGCGCTCGAACGCCTCCATCCGGTGGATGATGCCCTTGGAATAGTCGAGCCGGTCGACGCCGATGACGAGCTTGCGCCCGGTCAGGCTGTCCGTGACCTCGCGGACGAAGGCGGACCGCGCCGATCGCCGGGCCGCCTTGGTGAAGGAGGCGGTCTCGATGCTCACCGGGAAGGTGGCGATCCTGACCAGCCTGCCGTTGAAATCGTAGGTGAAGCCGTCGCGGCTCATCAGCGCGCCCTGGCTCGACAGGTAGCGCCCGAAATTGTCCCGGTCGCTCTCGGTCTGGAAGCCGACGAGGTCGTAATCCGCCATCGCGGCCACGATGTCGGCATGGCGCGGCAGGGCCTGGATCAGGTCCGGCGGCGGCATCGGGATATGCAGGAAGAAGCCGATCTTGTTCTCGTGCCCCCTGGCCCGGAGATACCGGGCGAGCGGCATCATGTGGTAGTCGTGCACCCACACGACGTCGTCAGGCTTGAGGATCTTGGAGATCTGGTCGGCGAAGTTCTCGTTGACCCGGAAATAGCCCGTCAGGTCGGTGCGCGAATATTCCGCGAGATCGACCCGGTAATGCAGGATCGGCCACAGGACCCGGTTGGCGAAGCCGTTGTAATATTCCTGGAAATCGGCATGGGCGAGGTCGATCACCGAATAGGTGACCCGGTCGCGCTCGAAGGTCGTCGGCGTGTCGGCGGGCTTGTCGACGACATTGCCACTCCAGCCGAACCAGACCCCCGTGCGGTGCTTGAGCGCCGCGTTGACCGCGACCGCGAGCCCGCCCGCCGCGGCCTTGCGGCCGGGCCCGGGCACGGCGACCCGGTTGGAGACGACGATCAGGCGCGCGACCATGCGTCCTCCCAGCTGCGCGACAGCCGCGTCGCCGAGCTGATGAGCCCGGCCATGGAATAGGTTTGCGGCAGGTTGCCCCAGAGCGCGCCCGTCTGCGGATGGATGTCCTCCGACAGGAGGCCGAACGTGTTGCGGTAGCGGATGACGTCCTCGAACATGGCACGCGCCTCGTCACGCCGCCCGATCGCCGCCAGAGCGTCGAGATACCAGAAGCGGCAAACGAGGAAGGCGTTCTCGGGGAGGCCGAAATCGTCCTCCGCCGTATAACGCATAACGTGCCCGTTACGGACGAGTTCCCGCCCAATGGCGTCCACCGTCGCGATGAAGCGCGGATCGCTGGCCTCCATCAGGCCCAGCTCCGGCAGGAGCAGGACGCTGGCATCGAGGTCCTCGTGGTCGAAGGCCCCGACGATGGCACCGCGCTTCTCGTTCCAGGCATGTTCCAGGATCGTGTCGCGGATCGTGTCGGCGCGGGTGCGCCAGAAATTGATGCGGTCGGTGATGCCGAGGCGCTCGGCGATCTGGGAGAGCCGGTCGCAGGCCACCCAGCACAGGGCGGCCGAATGGGTATGGACCCGCTGGCGCCCGCGATATTCCCAGATGCCGGCATCGGGCTCCAGCGCGAAACGCGTCGCCCGCTTGCCGAGCTTCTCCAGGCGCTGGAACAAGGCCTCGTCGCCGACCCAGTCGAGCCGCTGATCGATGAACATGTGGGCGGCGGCCAGGACCACGCTGCCATAGACGTCGTGCTGGATCTGCTCCACCGCCTGGTTGCCGACGCGCACCGGCCCGTGCCCCTCGAAGCCCTTGAGGTCGGGGGCGTAGCGCTCGTCCAGCGGCTCGTCGTGGACGATGCCGTAGACCGGCTTGATCGGCCCGTCCTCGTCCACCGCGATGGACGTGATGTAGTTGATGAACGCCGTCATCGTGTTGGTCGCGCCGAGCCGGTTCAGCGCCTGGACCACGAAATAGGCGTCCCGCAGCCAGCAATAGCGGTAGTCCCAGTTGCGCACCGAGCCGGGGGATTCCGGGATCGAGGTGGTGTGCGCGGCGATGATCGCCCCCGTCTCCTCGAACGCGCAGAGCTTCAGCGTGATCGCCGAGCGGATCACGACCTCCTGCCATTCGTAGGGGATCGCGAGCGAGCGCACCCAGCGCCGCCACCAGTCCGAGGTGCGGTCCTGGAACTCGCGGGCGGAGGTGTCGATCGCCGACTGGAACGGCTCGTCCGGCCCCAGGATCAGGGTCAGCGGCCTGGTCAGGACGAAGGTCGTCTCGTTGGCGATGTAGGAGAGCGGCGCGTCGGTCGTCAGGCGCACCGTCTCGGTGCCGCCGCCGTAGCGGATATGGTTGGAGCCGAGCACCTGGCCGGTGAAGGGCTTGCCGTATTCGAAGGTCGGCCGCACCCGGATCGCGATCCGCGGCACGCCGGAGATCGGCTCGATGCGCCGCACGATCTGCGCCGGATGGAAGGCGCGCTCGAAACGCTCGAAGCGCGGGGCGAAGTCGGTGATCCTGACCGAAGCGCCGCGCTCGTCGGTGAGGATCGTCTCGATGATGGCGGTGTTGCCGACATAGGAGGCGCGGCTCTCGACCATGCGGTCGAGCACCACGTCGCAGAACCCTTTCTCCTCGTCGCCGGCGAGCAGGCGCGAGAAGATCGGATCGGCGTCGAAGCGCGGGAAGCACCACCAGACGATCCGGCCCTTCGTATCGACGAGCGCGGCCGTCCGGCCGTTTCCGATCAGTCCCAGATCGAGGTGCCCGGCAGCCGTGCCGCCGTGTCCTTCAGCCTCCGTCATGCAGCCACCCTATGTCTTGAAGCCGTCGCGGCAACCCATGCCCGAACGTCAGAGGCTGTGGAAAACAGCGTCGGAACGCCCGGCACCTCGCGGCCGACGGAAATGCCGTAGCCGCCGAACGAGGGGGCCACCGCGAACCCCGCCTCGTCCGTCACATCGTCGCCGATCATGTAGGGCCGCCGGCCCTTGAAGGGCGCGCGCTGCATGAAATGGCTGACAGCGGTGCCCTTGTCGTGGCCCTGCCGCTTGATCTCGAACACGAAATGGCCGGCGATCACCGACAGGGCGAGGTCCCGCATGTCCTCGATGATCTCGTCGATCTCGGCCCGCAGCCACGGACCCGCCGCCGCGTTGTCGCGGTAATGGACCGCGATGCAGATCTTCTTGTCCTCCAGCAGCAGCCCGTCGGTGCGGCGGGAGAGGGCGGTCAGCCGCTCCAGCAACGTCGCCGGCAGGTCGCCGCGCACCGCGCGGATGACGGGTGCCGCCGGCGTGAAGCGGAATTCCGCGCCATGGGCGCCGGAGGCCGGCAGCCGCAGCGGCCTGAACAGCCGGTCCATCACGCCGATCGTCCGCCCGCTGACGAGGGCGAGCGCGCCGTCCATCCGCTCGTGCAGGAACGCGAGGTCCTTCACGAGATCGGGCGGCACCACGACGTCGTCCGGATGCTGGGCGAGGTCGATCAGGGTCCCGTCCACGTCGAGCAGCAGCGCGCAGGTGGCGGGATCGAAATCGCTCAGGCAGGTGTCGGACGGCATGGAGCCACTCGTTCGGGCCGGGTCTGGAACGGTCAGGGCCGCGCGGCGGAGCGCCGCGGAACGGCCCACGGGCGGCATGGTCATGCAAGCGAAACGCGGAAACGGCCCGTTCGTTCCGCATTGCAGCACGAATTTGACTGGCCCGGCGCTGCCGTTCAGGCAGGGGGCGAGGCCGGATCCGGCGGATTGCCCGCCTGGTCCCGCGCGCCCCAGGGGCCGTCTTGCGGCTCCGGATCGGCCGCGGGCAGCGGCGGGCGCCCGCCTCCGAAACGGACGAGCGCGTCGATCCGTTCCGAAATCGGCGGATGGGTGGCGAAGAGATCGGCGAAGCCGCTGCGCGGATTGTCCACGCACATCTCCATGATCCCCGACGGTACGTTCTGCAGCTCGGCCCTGGCCTGGATCTTCTGCAGGGCGGAGATCATC
The DNA here is from genome assembly GCA_027483945.1 of Hyphomicrobiales bacterium. Classification (GTDB taxonomy): domain Bacteria; phylum Pseudomonadota; class Alphaproteobacteria; order Rhizobiales; family Beijerinckiaceae; genus JAIXTM01. Next base: position 42,148 of record JAIXTM010000007.1, read on the forward strand.
GCGTCCGGGTTCTTGGTCAGTTCCACGGCGCCGGCATCGGCCAGGAACTCCCGCGACCGGGACAGGGCGAAGCGGATGACGAGCGAGAGGAACCAAGCGGCGGCGATCAGCGCCAGCGCGATGAGGATCGCGGCGAAGGCGCCGCCACCCTTTCGGTTGCTGTCGGAGCGCGGCGCGCTGGGCGCGTTCCACTGGCGCGGCCCGTTCACGAGCCACCGGAAGGTCAGCTCGCCGAAGAAGGACAGGACGCCGGCGATCACGACCGCGATGACCATCAGGGCGACGTCGCGGTTGCGGATATGGGTCAGCTCATGGGCGAGCACCGCCTCGATCTCCGCGTCGTCGAGCGTGTCGACCAGGCCGCGCGTCACCGTGATGGCATATTGGTTCTCGTTGAGCCCGGTGGCGAAGGCATTGGTCGCGTCCGTCTCCATGATGGAGAGCTTGGGCACCGGCACGCCCCGCGAGATGCACAGATTCTCCAGGAGATTGTAGAGGCGCGGCTCGGCCTCCCGCGTCACGCCACGGGACCCGGTGACGAGCCCGATCAGCCCCTGGTGGAATTTCCAGGAGATCGCGAGCCACAGGCCGGCCAGCACCGTCGCGATGGGAATGAAGGCCACCATGTCGGCGACCGCGCGGTCGACGATGGCGGACAGGTCGTCGTTCTGCATCGCCTCCAGCGCCAGGGCGACGGCGAAGGTCACGACATAGACGAGCAGGAACAGCCCGGCGATGAGGAAGCCGGAGCGGATCCTGTTCGCCCGGATATGGGTGTACAGGCCGAAGGCCTGCATGGCCGCCTCCCGCCGCGGCGCCCGGCGCTAGAACGCGACCTTGGGCGGCGCCGCGTCGAGCTGCGCGCGCGTCTCGATGCCGATGTCGAAGAACTCGCGGGGATGGAAGCCGAGGCTCGCCGCGAAGAGCACGGCCGGGAAGGCCTCCCGCGCCGCATTGTACTCGCTGACCGCGTTGTTGAAGAAGCGGCGGGCGGCGGCGAGCTTGTTCTCGATGTCCGACAGGTCGAGCTGGAGCTGCTGGAAATTGGCGTTGGCCTTCAGGTCCGGATAGGCCTCGGCGATGGCGATGAGCCGCCCGAGCGCACCGGTCAGCGCCTGCTCCGCCGCCTGCTTCTCGCCGGGCGTCGCGGCCTGCATCGCCGCGCCGCGCGCCGCGACCACCGCGTCGAAGGTCGACTTCTCGTGGGCGGCATAGGCCTTCACCGTCTCCACCAGGTTCGGGATCAGGTCCTGCCGCTGCTTGAGCTGGACATCGATGTCGGCGAAGGCCTGGTTCGTGCGCTGCCGCAGCGTGACGAGGCCGTTATAGACCATCACGGCATAGAGCAGGCCGACGACGATCAGGCCGATGAAGACCCATTTCATGGGCTGAACCTCCGGAGCGGCGCGGCCGGGCCGCGCGAGGTGGGGACGTTCGCACGAGGCGAACCGCTTCGCCAAGCGGGTTCGCCGCGACGGGCGAGGCCGGTGGCGGTCTCATGTCGCGGGAACCGGGGCGAAGCCGGACGCGTTTCCGCCTTGACCGATTTCCATCCGCCCGAGCGAGGATGCCATGACCGACCGGCCAATTGCCAGCGAAGCCCGCCCGCCCGAGATGCGCGGCGAGCCCCGTCCCACCGAGGATCACGCCACCCCGGATCAGGCCCGCCAGGGCTTCCGCGGCTGGCCGGTTCTCTACGTGCTGATCGGCGGGCTCGTGCTCGGCGCCATCTACATCCTGTCGATGCTGCTCTATTCGAGCACGGACGAGGCGCAGACGCCTCCCTCGCCCCAGAGTTCGGTCCCGGCCCTGACGCGCCAGATCGGCTGAAGGCTCACCAGGCCAGGTGGTCGCCGGCGAAGGTCGGCGGCTCGGCCTGGCGCGCCAGCCAGCCGTGGAGGTCGCTCTCCACGAAGGCCTGTCCCGCGATCGCATCGCCCGCATGGATGCCGCGCGCCACGAAGAGCGAGGCGATGCCGAAGGCGTTGGCGCCGGCGATGTCGGTGCGGATCGAATCCCCGACGGCGATGATCCGCCCGCGCGGGACCTCGCCCCAGCGCTCGCGCACGAAGGCCATGGTCGCCTCGTAGATGGCGAGGTGCGGCTTGCCCGCCTGCATCACCTCGCCGCCGAGTTCGTCATAGGCGGCGGCGATGGCGCCCGCGCAGAAGATCATCCGCCCGCCGCGGTCCACCACGATGTCCGGATTGGCGCAGAGCATGGGCAGGCGCCGCTCCCGCAGGCGCCGCAGCACCTGCGCGTAATCCTGCGGCCCCTCGCGGTCGTCGTCGGCAAGGCCGGTGCAGACCGCGTAATCGGCGTCCTCGACGCCGGCCAGCGGTGCGTCGAGCCCCGCGAAGACGGGCAGGTCCCGCTCGGGGCCGATGTGAAACACCCTGAGCCCCGCGCGCTGCGCGATGATCTCCCGCGTCACATCGCCGGACGTGACGATGCCGTCATAGGCGTCCCGCGGCACGCCGAGGCGGTCGAGCGCGCCGACGACCGCATGGGCCGGGCGCGGGGCATTGGACAGGAGGACCACGTGCCGCCCGTCGCCGCGGAACCGCGTCAGCGCCTCGCAGGCGGCGGGGAAGGCGGCGACGCCGTTATGCAGCACGCCCCAGATGTCACAGAGGAGGAGATCGTACCGGTCCGCGATGGCGGACAGGCCGCGCAGGAACGCGGGATGCCGGACCTGGGCCATGAACCCGCCTCCGCCTCAGGCCACGGGGGCGCGCCGCAGGAAGGCGCGGAACGGCTTGCGCTCGGCGGCGGGGGCGGTCGTCTCCACGACCGCGACCTCCGGCTCCTCCGCCTGGACGGGGCCGGCCTGGTAGACGTCGTTGCGCACCAGCCGCGGCACGGCGAAGACGAAGCCCTGCGCCAGCGGGATGTCGAAATCGAGGATGTCGCGGACCATGTCCTCGCTCTCGACCTGCTCCACGATGAGCTGGATGCCGGCGCGGTCCAGGAGCGCGGCGAGGTCGGCGATGTCGATATCGGCGCGATGGGCCTCCACGCCGAGCAGCATCCGGGCCGGAATCTTGATGTACCGGACGCCCCGGTCGGCCAGCGAGGGCGGGTCGAAGCGGAAATCGACGACATGGTCGATGGTGAGTCCGGCGCCTGCCGCCGTGACCTCGCCGAGCGCCCCGAGCCGCTCCGCGTCGAGCTGGCGGATCACCTGCTGGGACACCTCCACCACGAGGCGGCCGGCGACGTCCGGATGATCGGCGAGGATCCGCGCGATGCCGCGCAGGAAGCCCGGCGCGATGATCGCGGCCCGCGAGAGGTTGCAGCAGACGAGGGCGTCGGAGCCGCGTCCCGCCAGATGGCGTGCGATGACGAGCGCCCGCCGGATCGTGCGTTCGTCGAAGGCCGCCGCCATGTTGCGGCGCTCCAGCACCGGCAGGAACTCCGCCGGCATCATGAGCTCGCTCTCGCCGAGGCGCAGGCGCCCGAGGCACTCGTACATGCGGACGCGGCGCTGCGGCAGCGTCACGATCGGCTGGAGGTGGATCTCGGCCCGATCGTCCATGCATGCGGCGAGGATCGCGTCGGTCCGCGGGTCTTCCGGCGGCTCCCGGTCGAAGGCGGGCGGGGGCGGGGCGGGCCTCACATCGGCGACCGGCCAGGACCCGGCCGCCCAGTCGGGCGCCGCGGGCGCGGGTGGTGGCGCGGCCGGGGAGAGGACCGGCGGCGCCGTCACGGGCGCAGGCTGCGGCGCGGCGGCAGGCGGGGCGGGAACGGGAACCGGGACCTTCTGCACGATCACGGTCGGCGGGGCGAGCCGCGCCTGGTTCAGCGTCTCGATGGCGCGGTCATGGGCGGAGACCGTCTCCGCCAGGTCGCGCATCAGCCCGCCGAGCAGGCCGATCTCGGCGGTGAGCTCGGCGACATTGCCGCGCAGGGCGGGCGCGGCATCGGTGTCGACCTGGTCGAGCCGGCTCTCGAAGGTCGCGATGCGGGCGGCGAGCGCGGTCTGGAGCTTGCGGATGTCCTCGGCCTGCCGCGCCATCCGGCGCACCAGGAGGAGCGCGCCGGCCGCTCCGGCAAGGCCGACGGCGCCCAGGATGCCGCCCGTGCCGAGGCCGGACACGATCGCGGCGCCGTTCTGCGCGGCCCATGCGACGGTGACCCCGGCGGCGAGGCTCGCCAGGCTGACGCCGGCGAGGGCGAAGCGTTTGCTGGACTGGCTCAAGCGCGCCCCATTTCGCGATGCCGCGAAGCCCGAATCAGATGATTGACGATACAGGCGCCGGCGGCGGCGGGCCAGCGCCCGGCACGGCCGGCGAATGCGCTACTGGGGAACGCTGGCCGGCTTGCCGCCGGCGGAGGAGGCCGCGGTGACGAGGCCCGCATGGCGCAGGTCCGCTGCCAGCCGCTCCGCGATCTCGGGCGCGAAGTTCAGCCTTTCCAGCGCCATCTTCGGTGTCTTCACGAAGTCGGGCGCCGTCTCGGCCAGCCGCTGGATGAGAGCGTTGACGCGGTCGTCCGGCTCGCCCGCCACGGCGATCTGGGCGACGAGGCTCATCGTCGTGCCGGTCTGGGCGAAGCGCGCCGCGGCGATCCGCGCCGTGTCGGCGTCGCCCTGCATATGGGCCGCCACGAAGCGGTAGAGGTCCGCCGCCAGCGGGCCGGCGGGGTTGAGCGCCACGGCCCGGTCGAGCAGGTCCTGACCCTCGCGATAGCGCGTGGTCGCGATGAGGATCATGCCCAGATCGGACAGGGTGATGGAATCGTTGGGGTTGATCTGGTGCGCCTCAAGACCCACCGCGACAGCCCGCTCCACGTCGCGCATCGCGAACAGCGCGTTCATCAGGGCATGGCGGGCCCGGGCGCTTCCCGGGGCCGCGCGCACCGCGCTGTCGGCGGCGGCGAGCGCGCGGCCCAGCGGGTCCGGACGGCGGTTGAAGCCGCGGCGCTCCTCGTCGATGTAGAGGCGCGTGAGCAGGAAGCGAACCGCCGCCAGCGCGTTGCCGGCGGTGTCCATGGCCTCCAGGCAGTCGCGGGCGGCGGCGTGGGAGGCAGGGCTCGGCGCGTTGCGGTAATCATAGGCGTCGATCAGACAGCGCGCATTGCGATGGATGCCCTCCCGCCCGCGCAGGTCCGCGAAGATGACGCCGTAAGGCTGGCCGATCTGTGCCGCGATCTCCGCCGTCTCGGCCTCCGCGCCCGCCGGCAGGTCCGCGTTCCAGACCAGCTGGCCGGTCGGGCCGTAGGTGAGCCGCAAGGCGACCCGGTCGCCGTCCGCGGCTCCGCTTTCGGAGACGGACAGGACATAGCGCAGGGAGGGCGCCTCGATCGTCCGCCGCTGCGGGCTCGATCCCTGCGTCAGATCGACGACGTCGATCTCCTCGAACCGGGCCAGCCATTCGGCCATCCGGCTCGCGATGCGGCGGGCCGGCCCGCCATTGCCCGACGGGCCGGTGACCTCCACCAGGGCCAGACCCGGCACGGGGATGAGCGCGAAGGCCGGCGGCGCCGCCGGGCGCAGAGTCTGGAACAGCGCGCCCGCGAGCACCAGAACCGCGACGAGCGCGGCGGCCAGCGCGAACTGGATGCGCCGCGAGCGGGGCAGGACCGCCGGAACGGGCGGAGGCATAACCGGCGCCTCGGCCTCCGGCCTCACGAAGGACGGCACGTAGCCCCCGCGCGGCAGGACGATGCGCAACGGGTCGCCGGCGCCGGCACCGGCATAATAGGCGTCGAGCGCCCGGCGCAGGCGCATCGCCTCCACGCGCACGATCGGGTCGGCCTGAGGATCGAAGCTCGCCGGCCTGCCCAGCGCCTCGGTCGCGATCGTGTAGCCCTTGATCTCCGCCGCGCGCCCCTCGCGCGTACGCTCCACAACGAAGCTGAGGAAGGCGCATAGCTGGGGCGCCGTCCGGAACGACTCGCTGGCGAGCACCCGCCGGAGGGCGGCGGCGACCTCCGTCCGGTCCGGCCCGGACGTCGCAAGCCGCAATCCTGCGGCACGGGGCGATTCGGAACTGTTCAGGCCAATCTCGGTCACGGCGCACCCACGGCGATGAGCGTGTCTCGCGGTTCACGTCGGATCGATCCAATCTAGACCGGCCATGCCGGAACGTCACGCCTCTCGCGCGGGATGTCGCAGCTCTGCCGCGCCTTTTTCGGCCGCCCTGTGCAGGACCGCCCGACCGGGACGGCGCATGGGCGGGGTTACGGCCACCCCGGCGCTTTGCTACGCTTCGCCCTGACGCCGCTTCCGCCCTCGGGGCGCCCCGGCCGGAGAACGCCATGTCCCTCGATCTCGCCGACCTTCACGCCGGCGCCGCCGCGGCGCCGAACGACCTGGACGCCCTGTGGATGCCGTTCACGGCCAACCGGGCCTTCAAGCAGCGCCCGCGCATGATCGCCCGTGCCAAGGACATGCACTATTACACGCCCGAGGGGCGCCAGGTGCTCGACGCCGCCGCCGGCCTCTGGTGCTGCAATGCCGGCCATAACCGCCGCGAGATCGTGGAGGCCATCAAGGCCAAGGCGGACGTCCTGGACTACGCGCCGCCGTTCCAGTTCGGCCATCCCGACACGTTCACCCTCGCCAGCCGGATCGCGGCCATGGCGCCGGGCGACCTTGACACCGTGTTCTTCTGCAATTCCGGCTCGGAGGCGGTGGACACCGCGCTGAAGATCGCGCTCGCCTACTGGAACGTCACCGGCCAGGGGCAGAAGACGCGCCTGATCGGCCGGGAGCGCGGCTATCACGGGGTCGGCTTCGGCGGCGTTTCGGTCGGCGGCATCGTCCCCAACCGCAAGTTCTTCGGCACGCTGCTCGCCGGCGTCGACCATCTGCCTCACACCTATAACCGGCAGGAGCAGGCCTTCACCCGGGGCGAGCCGGACTGGGGCGCCCACCTTGCCGACAAGCTGGAGGACATCGTCGCGCTGCACGACGCCTCCACCATCGCCGCGGTCATCGTCGAGCCCATGGCGGGCTCCACCGGCGTGCTGCCGCCGCCCAAGGGCTATCTCCAGCGCCTGCGCGAGATCTGCGACAAGCACAACATCCTGCTCATCTTCGACGAGGTCATCTCAGGTTTCGGACGCCTCGGCTTCGCCTTCGCGGCCGAGCGCTACGGCGTCGTCCCGGACATGATCACCTTCGCCAAGGCGGTGAATTCGGGCACCGTGCCCATGGGCGGCGTCCTGATCCGCAAGGGTGTCCACGACGCCTTCATGAAGGGGCCCGAACACGTCATCGAGCTCTTCCACGGCTATACCTATTCCGGCCATCCGCTGGCGGTGGCCGCCGCGCTCGCGACACTCGACCTCTACCGCGACGAGGACCTCTTCGCCCGCGCCCGCAGGCTGGAGCCGGTATGGGCCGATGCGATCCACGGCCTGAAAGGCCTGCCCAACGTCGTCGACATCCGCACGCTCGGCCTCGTCGCGGCGATCGACCTCGTGCCGCGGACGGACGGTCCGGGCAAGCGCGCCTTCCAGGCGATGGAGACCGCCTTCCACGATATCGGCATGATGATGCGCATCACCGGCGACACGATTGCGCTGACGCCGCCTCTGGTGATCAGCGAGGCGCAGATCGACGAGGTCGCCGACAAGCTCGCCCGCATCATCCGGGCGGTGGCCTGACGCAACGTCGCCTGAGTCTTGCGCCGGGCGGAGCGGCATGCGATGGCGCGTCGCCGCTTCCGCCCGTGCGAGGTCCCATGGTCGAACGTCTGCTCGAGAAGTTCCTCTTCGCCAGCCGCTGGCTGCTCGCGCCGTTCTACGTCGCGCTGGTCGTCGCGCTTGCCGGGCTTCTGTTCAAGGCGATGCAGGAGCTCTTCCATTTCGTAACGCATGTGTTCAGCGCTACGGAATCGGAAGTGATCCTGGGCGTATTGGCGCTCGTCGACCTGACCTTCACCGGCTCGCTCATCGTCATCGTGATCTTCTCCGGCTACGAGAACTTCGTCTCCAAGATCGACGAGGCCGAGCACAAGGACTGGCCCGACTGGATGGGCAAGATTGACTTCAGCGGCCTGAAGCTGAAGCTCCTTTCCTCGATCGTGGCGATCTCGGCGATCCAGGTCCTGAAAGCCTTCATGAACGTCAACAACATCTCGGACCGGGACATGATGTGGCTCGTCGTGATCCACGTCGTCTTCGTCCTGTCCGGCGTCGTCCTGGCGCTGACCGATCGGATCAGCGAGGCCGGCCACAAGGCTGCGAAGGCCCCCAAAGCGGGTGCCGGCCAGGCCTGAAGCGCCGCTGGTGCGGGAATACCGCGCCGGCACGAGGTCCGCGCCCCGTTGCGGGCCGGGCCAAGGCGGCGCTAGGCTCGAGCGTCCTGCCGGCGCGAGATCGACGATGAAGCCTGTCCTTGTCCCGCTCGCCATCGCACTTCTGGTCGGCGCTTTCGCGGCGGACGCCCATGCCAAGGGCTTCAAGCTCCGCATGTCCGCCGGCGGCATCGCCCGGGGCGGGGTCAACGCCGTGAAATCGTACCAGGGCAACGTCCTGACCCCGGCCGCGCTGAAGGACTGCCTTGTCCTCTCCAACCGGCTGGACGCGGACAACGGGCGGATGGAGGCCGACAAGAGCCGCATCGACGCGATGGTCGAGGAGGTCAAGCGCGGCAAGGCCGAGCTGGAATCGAAATCGAGGATCCTGAAGCGCCAGTCCCAGCGGGAGGTCGACGCCTTCAACCGCGAGGTCGAGGCGTACAACGCCAAGGTCGGCGAGTTCCGGCAGATCCAGGCCGGCTACAACGAGGACGTCGAGCTCTTCAACGCCAACTCGGAAAAGTTCAATTCCGGCTGCAGCGGCAAGACCTATTACGACGACGATTACCAGGCCGCATCCGCCGCGCTCGGCCAGTAGCCTAACGCGAGAAGACCACGCGCCGGCACTCCGCGGGGAGCCCCGCCATCGTGACCGGCGGGCTCGGCTTGCCGGGCTTGGGGTTCAGGACCTCGTCAGTGAACCACCAGTCGAGCGAGGCGTCGCAGCCGTCCCCGGCGGGAACCGGATCCTGGGTCCGGCAACCCTCCTCGCCCGCCGGACAGGCGAGGCGGATATGGAAATGATAATTGTGGCCCCAGATCGGGCGGACCTTGTTGAGCCAGGCCCGGTCGCGGCCGGCCTCCCGGCACAGGGCCTTCTTGATCGCGGGATTGACGAAGACGCGCTCCACCTCGCGCTGGCTCGCCGCGATCTTCAGCACCTCGCGATGCTGGGGCGTCCAGACCGACGGGTCGATGTCGAGCTTGTCCTCGCGCACCATGTTGATCGCGGAAGTGAATTCCCGCTCCTCCCGGGTCAGCGTCCGGCGCGGCATCGGCGTGAGCCAGATATCGGCGTCGAGGCCGATCTGATGCGAGGCATGGCCCGTCAGCATCGGCCCGCCGCGCGGCTGGGAGATGTCTCCGACCAGGATGCCGGGCCAGCCGGCCTTGGGCACCTGGCCGGCGAAGCGTCGCAGGAAATCCACCATGACCGGGTGGCCCCAGTTGCGGTTGCGCGACAGGCGCATGACCTGCCACGTCTCGCCGTCGAAGGGCAGGGCGGTCCCGCCGGCGAGGCACCCGCGCGAGTAGAAGCCGATGGCGCGGGCCGGCAGCGGCGCGCCGCTGGTCGCCCGGCCGAACAGCTCCTTGGCGGCGAGCTTCGGATCGTTTGGATCGGCCAGCGGCGGGAGCGGCTTGCGCTCCAGCGTGCCGCGATCCTGGGCCAGTGCGGGGCCGGGGGAGGTCAAGAAGACCAGCGCCAGGGCACCGGCACCGATCACGCGGAGGAGGCCGAACGGATGTCGCATGGCGGGCTAAGCTAGGGCAGGGCGCGATTCGGACCAAGCGAAGCGGGGCGGAATGACCGATCCACTCATCCTCACCCTGACCCTGGACGAGGAGGCCGCTGCCTTCTTCGAGGCCCGGCGCCGCGCCTATTTCCCACCCGAGCGCAACAAGGTGCCAGCCCATCTGACGCTGTTCCACCAGCTCCCCGGCGACGAGCTCGACCGGGTCGAGGACGTGCTGGCGGACCTTGCGGCCGTGACGCCGGCGCTGCCGCTCACCGTGTCGGGCCTGCGCTTCATGGGCGCGGGCGTCGCCTACGAGATCGAGGCGCCGGCGCTCGTCGCCCTGCGCCGGGCCATCGCGGCCGAGTTCGCCAGTGCGCTCACCGGACAGGATGGCCAGCCCTTCAAGCCCCATGTCACGATCCAGAACAAGGTGGCGCCGAAAAAGGCGAAGGAGCTCCACGAGACGCTCATCGCCTTCTTCTCGCCCTTCGCCGCCACCGGCATCGGGCTCGACCTCTGGCACTATCGCGGCGGCCCGTGGCAGCACCACGCGCATTTCGCGTTCTAGGGAGTGATCGCGCATGACGGCGCAGATCGCGGTCGTGAACGGGCGCGGCGAGCCCGAGGATGGTGCCTCCGCCGCAATCGTGCCGTGGTGGAGCTTCACCAAGACGCTGATCGCCGCCTGCGCCCTGCGCCTGGCCGAGGCGGGACGCCTCGATCTCGATCGCCCGCTGCCCGGCCGGCCCTACACGCTCCGCCTGCTCCTGCAGCACCGCGCAGGCGTTGCCGATTATGGCGCGCTGCCCGAATACCACGCTGCCGTGGCGCGGGGCGACGATCCGTGGACGGTGGACGAGGTCCTGGCACGGGTCGCGCCCGGCCGGCTCCTGTTTCCACCCGGAGCCGGCTTCTCCTATTCCAATGTGGGGTATCTCCTGGCCCGCCGTGTCATCGAGGAGGTCCAGGGCGCCGGGCTGGATCAGGTTCTGGCCGAAGGCATCCTCCGCCCGCTGGGCCTGCCCGGTTCGCGGCTCGCCAGGACCCCGGACGACATGCGCCGCACCGTCTTCGCCGGGGGGCACGGCTACCATCCCGGCTGGGTCTTCCATGGCACGATCGTCGGTCCCGCGGTCGAGGCGGCGCTGGCCCTGCACCGCCTGCTGGAGGGCGACCTGCTCGGGCCGGCCTCGCGTTCGGCCCTGCTTGATGCTCATCCGGTCGGAGCGCCGCCGCCCGGCCGGCCATGGGTGGATGCGGGACATGGGCTTGGCCTGATGATCGGGACGATGGCGCCCCCAGGGACATCGGATCCCCTGCATGTGGCCGGCCATTCCGCAGGCGGGCCGGGCAGTGTCGGGGCCGTCTACCACGCGCATGTCGGCGGACGGTCTCGAACCGTCGCCGCCTTCACTGATGGGTCAGGCAGCATCGCCGAGGACGAGGCGCTTCTGCGCCTTGCCGCACCGTGATCGGCCCTTGATGCACAGCGCGAGAGGGCACTCATGCGCTCGCGGTCGAGGCAATTTACCGGGAGCAAAGGAAAAGGGCGGCCACGGGGCCGCCCTTCCTTGATGAACGTGTCGGTCCTTGGCGAATGGACTTCCTTAGAAGTCCATGCCGCCCATGCCGCCGCCGCCCGGCATGGCCGGAGCCGCGTCCTTCTTGGGCAGCTCGGCGATCATCGCCTCGGTGGTGATGAGGAGGCCGGCGATCGAGGCGGCATCCTGCAGAGCCGTGCGCACGACCTTGGTCGGGTCGATGATGCCGGCCTTGAACAGGTCGCCATAGACGCCCGTCTGGGCGTCATAGCCGAACGCGTAGTCCTTGGACTCCACGATCTTGCCCACGATGATCGAGCCGTCGGCGCCGGCGTTCTCGGCGATCTGCTTGGCCGGCGCGACGAGCGCGCGGCGGACGATCTCGACACCGGTCTTCTGGTCCGGGTTGGCGACGGTGACGTTGTCGATCGCCTTGATGGAGCGCAGCAGGGCCACGCCGCCGCCTGGAAGGATGCCTTCCTCCACGGCCGCGCGGGTCGCGTTGAGCGCATCGTCAACGCGGTCCTTCTTCTCCTTCACCTCGACCTCGGTCGCGCCGCCGACGCGGATCACCGCGACGCCGCCCGCGAGCTTGGCCAGACGCTCCTGCAGCTTCTCGCGGTCGTAGTCCGAGGAGGTCTCCTCGATCTGCGCCTTGATCTGCGAGACGCGGGCCTCGATGTCGGCCTTGGCGCCAGTGCCGTCGATGATCGTGGTGTTCTCCTTCTCGATGCGCACCTTCTTGGCGCGGCCGAGCATGGGGAGCGTCACGTTCTCGAGCTTGATGCCGAGGTCCTCGGCGATCATCGTGCCGCCGGTGAGGATCGCGATGTCCTCGAGCATCGCCTTGCGGCGATCACCGAAGCCCGGAGCCTTCACGGCCGCAACCTTCAGGCCGCCGCGCAGCTTGTTCACGACGAGCGTGGCGAGCGCCTCGCCCTCGATGTCCTCGGCGACGATCAGCAGCGGCTTGCCGGTCTGAACGACGGCCTCGAGCACCGGCAGCATGGCCTGGAGCGAGGAGAGCTTCTTCTCGTGGATGAGGATGTAGGGGTCCTCGAGCTCGGCGACCATCTTCTCCGCGTTCGTGATGAAGTACGGGGAGAGGTAGCCGCGGTCGAACTGCATGCCCTCGACCACGTCGAGCTCGGTCTCGGAGGTCTTGGCCTCTTCCACCGTGATGACGCCCTCGTTGCCGACCTTCTGCATCGCCTCGGCGATCATCGAGCCGACAGAAACGTCACCGTTCGCCGAGATCGTGCCGACCTGCGCGACTTCCGCGTTCGAGGTGACCTTCTTGGAGTTCTTCTTCAGGTCCGAGACGATGGCCTCGACGGCGAGGTCGATGCCGCGCTTCAGGTCCATCGGGTTCATGCCGGCGGCCACCGACTTGGCGCCCTCGCGGACGATCGCCTGGGCCAGGACCGTGGCGGTCGTGGTGCCGTCGCCGGCGGCGTCGTTCTGCTTCGAGGCCACTTCGCGCACCATCTGGGCGCCCATGTTCTCGAACTTGTCGGCGAGCTCGATCTCCTTGGCGACGGTGACGCCGTCCTTGGTGATGCGCGGCGCGCCGAACGACTTCTCAATCACGACGTTACGGCCCTTCGGACCGAGCGTGACCTTCACGGCGTTGGCGAGGATATCGACGCCGCGCAGCATCTTGTCGCGCGCGTCGGAGGAGAATTTGACGTCCTTGGCAGCCATGTTTGACTTCCTTGCTTACTCGGTGACGCGGACGGGGCGGGAGCGCCGCCGCCGCTGCTGATGTCTGGATCGAAGGTGGATCAGGCGGCCTTCGCGGTGGCCTTGGCCTCGATCACGCCCATGATGTCGGACTCCTTCATGATCAGGAGGTCCTGGCCGTCGATCTTGACCTCGGTGCCGGACCACTTGCCGAACAGGACGCGGTCGCCGACCTTGACGTCGAGGGGCTGGACCTTGCCGGCCTCATCGCGGGCGCCGGGGCCGACGGCGACGATCTCGCCCTCCTGCGGCTTCTCCTTCGCGGTGTCCGGGATGATGATGCCGCCCTTCGTCTTCTCCTCGCTGTCGAGGCGGCGGACGACGACTCGGTCGTGCAGCGGACGGAATGCCATGGTTCTTCCTCTCAACCATTCGTTCGTTGGGACGGGCGGGCTCGAACCCGCCGCTGGCGCGTTGTTAGCACTCTTGTGAGGTGAGTGCCAAACGCGTTCGCGAGATAGGAAGAGGCGAAAAACGAGTCAAGGGCGACGGCAAGGGTCCGGCGGCGAAATTTTTCGCAGGGCCCGCCGGCTGCGATTTCACCGCCGCGCCGCGATCATCGCGCCGGCCACGATGAGCGCCCCGCCGGCAAGCGTCGCCAGCGTCGGCACCTCGCCAAAGGCGAAGAAGCCGATCAGGCTCGCCCAGATCAGGGCCGTGTAGTCGAGGGATGCGAGGCGCGCCGCCGGCGCGCGGGCGAAGGCGTGGGCAAGGAGCAGGTGCCCCGCCGTGCCCAGCGTTCCGATCAAGGCCATCAGCATGAGATCGGACGGCGCGGGGGCGCGCCAGACCCACCAGGCCGCCGGCGCGATGATGAGCGCGGGGGCGACGTTCTGGATGAGCACGATCGTCACCGCCGGGTCCCGCTGGGCCCGTGCCCTGAGCACGACGAGGCTCGCCGCATAGGTGACGGCGGAGGTCAAGGCCGCGGCGATGCCCCAGACCGGTCCGCGCAGCCCGAAATCGGCGCCCATCTGGCCCGCCACGATCACGATCATCCCGGCAAAGCCGGCGGCGAGCGCGGCGATGATGCGCCCGCCCACATGCTCCTTGAGGAACAGCGCGCCGAGCAGCGCGACGAAGATCGGGGCCATGAAGGAGAGCGTGATCGTCTCCGCCAGCGGCAATTGCCCCAGCGCGTAGAAGAAGGTGACCGAGGTCGCGACGACGAGCAGGGCCCGGGAGGCATTGGCCCCGATCGTCGCCCGGCTCGGCATGCCCGGCCGCACCGCGAGGAACACCGCGATCGCCACGACCGAGCCGAAGGCGAAGCGCAGGAACGCGATCTCGAAGGTGGGGATGCGCGGGGACACCGACTTGATCAGCGCGTCCATCAGCGTGAGGACCGCGATGGCGGCGAGCGCGAGGAGGAAGGGCAGGCGCGGCATGGCGGGTCCCGGCGGGCGAAGCGCCCCGTATAGAGGACGCCCGGGCCGCCGTAAGGGTTTCTTTGCGCAAAACCGGTTATGTGCCCGGCGGGACGGGCTCCATGCGCATCATCCTCACCTTCGCGGTCAATGCCGGGCTCAATTTCGTGCTCGCGCTCGTCGTCGCGGGCCTGCTCGGCCCCGGCGATTACGGCCGCTATGCGGTGGCGATGGCGGCCGCGCTCGTCGTCAACACGCTGTGCCTGGACTGGCTGAAGCTCTCCGCCACGCGGTTCTATTCCGACGCCAGCCGCGCGGCGGCGCCCGATATCCGCGCCTCGCTGGACCTGGCCCAGTCGGCCATCTCCATCGGCATCGTCGGGGCGGGGCTCGGTCTCGTGCTCGGCGGAGCGGATCTTGGCCTGCCCGCAGGGCTTGTGGCCGCGACCGCCGCCGCGGGCGTCGCGACGGCGGCCTTCGACTATCACGCTGCGCTCGCCCGCGCCCGGTTCCTGGACGGCGCGTATGCGCTCCTTGTCCTCGTCAAGAACGTCGCCTCCTTCGTGCTGATGGTCGGCGGCGCGTGGCTCTTCCGGGACCCTGCGCTCGTCATCGCCGGCTTCTGCCTCAGCGTCTGCGCCGCGCTCCTTGCGGTGCGCACCCGCCTCGCGGACGAGGGCGTGTCGCTGCGCCAGGCCCAGGCCTCCGCCATCGGCGGCTTCCTGCGCTACGGCTTGCCGCTGGTGGCCGCCAACGGGCTCTACCAGATCATGCCGCTAGTGAACCGCTCGGTCGCCGCCGGCCGCGACGGCTTCTCCGAGGCCGGCCTTTTCGCGCTGGCCGCCGATGTCGGCGTCCGGCTCTTCGCGTCCATCGGCTCCTCGCTCGACATCTTCCTGTTCCAGGTCGCGGTGCGCACGGACGCCCAGGACGGCCGCGAGGCCGCGCGGGCGCAGATCGTCCGCAACGTCACCGCGATCCTCGCGCTCATGGTGCCGACGGCTGTCGGCTATTGGCTGCTGCTGCCCGTCTTCGAGGCCCTGCTCGTCCCGGCCCAGTATCACGGCTCCTTCGCCGCCTATTCCGCGATCCTCGTCC
The DNA here is from genome assembly GCA_027483945.1 of Hyphomicrobiales bacterium. Lineage (GTDB taxonomy): Bacteria > Pseudomonadota > Alphaproteobacteria > Rhizobiales > Beijerinckiaceae > JAIXTM01. Next base: position 57,663 of record JAIXTM010000007.1, read on the forward strand.
CCGCCTTCCTCGCCTTCGCGCTGGCGCAATACGCGCTGAACCCAGTCTTCCAGCTGGAGATGCTGACCTGGCCGGTGACGCTCGCCGCCGGCATCGGTCTATGCGTCGATCTCGCCCTGCTCGCGGTTCTGCCCGGCGCCGTCGGCCCGCTCGGCTATGCCTGGGCGCAACTCGGCGGCTACGGGGCCAGCGTCGCGGTGCTCGCCGTGCTCGCCGCGCGGGTCATGCCGATCTGGCCGCCGGTCCGCGACGTCGCCGCAATCGCAGGCGGTGCCCTGCTGATGGCGTCCGTGCTCTATCCCCTGCGGGGCACGATGCCGCCGGTCGCCGCGGTCGTCGTCCTGCCCGCGCTCGGCGCGGCGCTCTATGGGGCGGTTCTGATCGCGGCGGACATCGCCGGCATGCGCGGCCTGTGGCGGCGGCTCGTCAGTCGAACAGCCGGTCGATATCGTCCTGGGTGACATGGTCCGGCTCGCCGCTGACGGCGGGGCCGTCCAGCGCGACCGGCGCGGCGTCCTCTCCGGCGGCATCCGCGAGCGCCACGAGGTCCGGGCCCGCCGCGCAGGGCAGAGCGGCGGCCTCCGGCAGGGGGTGGCCGAGCGCCGAGGCGAGGCTTGCCAGGTCCGCCTCGAACTGGCCGAGCGCGGTCATGATCTGGTTGACCCGCTGGCCGGTGACGTCGTGGAACGAGCTCGCCTCGAAGATCGTACCGATCCGGTCACGCAGGACGCGGATCGCGTCGGGCTCCGCCGCGGCCAGGCTGGCGGCGCTGGCGTCGAGGGCTTCCGCCGCGCCGAGCACGCTGGTCGCGGCTCTCTCGGTATCGGCGAGGACGGCCTTCAGTTCCGCGGTCACGCGGCCCATTCCGGCGGCCGAGCGCCAGCTCTCGCAGATACGTCCGAAATCGGTCCTGAGGCGTGCCGCAACCTCGTCGATCGGCAGGTCGGCCACGTCCGCCGCCGGCCTGTAGCCGAAGCCGGAAGGGCGCGTCCGCGCGGCAATCTCGATGCGATAGGGCTTGTGGGACATGCGGGAACGCGAGCACGACGATGGACGCCCAGCTTTCGGCAATTTCGTTGAGATTGCTTTAAGCAAGGCGGTGCAGTCCGTCGGCACCCGCCTCAACCTTCCGTTCAGCACGAATCCTTGGGACGGGTTAACCACGCCGCCAGATAGATCGCATCCGAGCGAAACCGTTCACGCTTCCGGGCGTTGCCGTTCACCACTTCGTCGCTCCCGCCGGCGTTAAAGTCGACGCAGCGGCAGAAGGGCCGCACGAGTTGGATCGAACGGTCATGCGTCATCGTCTACTTTCCGCCTGCGCCCTCGGTGCGATCCTCGTCGCGGCCCCGGTCGCTGCGCAGGATTTCTACGAGCCCCATTACAATGAACCGCCCGCCGCTTCGCTCGGCCTGCCGCCGGACGTCACGGGATCGACGCGTCCGCGCGTCATCGCCGGGCCGAGCCAGCGCGAATTGCGGGCGATGGAGCGCGACGCGCTCGCCGCCCCCGCCCAGCCGCGGGGCCATTACGGCGGCGGCTTCATCGAACTGCTCGTGACAGGCCGCGATCCGACCCCCGGGCGCGGCGCGCGCTACAACGAGCCGGCGCCCGCCTACCGCCAGAGCGGGCATCCGGGCCGCTCGCTCGACCGCTACGTCCCCGACGAGGCCTATGACGAGCCGATGCCGGCGCCCCGTTCGCGCATGGCCGCGCTGCCGATGCAGGAGGAGCCCGTCGGGCCGATCTCGCGCGGCGTCGATCCCCGCTTCCGCAAGCAGGAGGTCGCCTATTCCGGGCCGCACGGCCCCGGCACGATCGTGGTCGACACGCCCAACCGCTTCCTGTTCCTCGTCCTGCCCGGCGGGCGCGCCCTGCGCTACGGCATCGGCGTCGGCCGCCCCGGCTTCGAATGGGCCGGCGTGAAGACCGTCTCGATGAAGCGGGAATGGCCGGACTGGCGGCCCCCGGCGCAGATGCTGCGCCGCCGCCCGGACCTGCCGCGCTACATGGCGGGCGGACCGGACAACCCGCTCGGCGCCCGCGCGCTCTATCTCGGCTCCTCGCTCTACCGCATCCACGGCACGAACGAGCCGCACACGATCGGTCAGAATGTCTCGTCGGGCTGCATCCGCATGCTCAACGACGACGTCACGGACCTTTATAACCGCGTGAAGGTCGGGACCCGCGTCATCGTCATCTGACGCGCGGCGGCCATCCCGGAGAACGACGGAGGCGGGGCTGCAAGGCCCCGCCTTTTGCGTTTGTCGGCGTTCGGCCGGCCCCCGCGGCAAACTGCGCCGGAACATGCACGGGCAGCGGTCTGTTGGCCTTGATGGGTCGGGCGATGGATACGCCAAGGAGCAGACACATGATTGCGATCAGGAACGGACTTATCGCCGGCGCGCTGGCCGGCGCCGCGGCCATCGGTTTCGCCGCCCCGGCCTCGGCCGGCATGGGCCAGGTGGGGAGCGCGGTACACGACGCGGCCCAGGCCGCCCCGGTCGAGACCGTCCAGTACCGCCGCTATTACGGCCGGCCCTATTACGGCCGCGGCTATTACGGCCCTCGGCGCGGCTATTACCGTCGCGGCGTCGCGCCGGGCGTCGCCCTCGGCGCGGGCCTCGTGACCGGCGCCATCGTCGGGGGCGCCATCGCGGCCCAGAATCGCGATCGCGCGGTCGTCGTGGACGACAGCTCGGTGCAGTACTGCATCAACCGCTTCAAGTCCTACGACGTCGAGACGGGCACCTATCTGGGCTATGACGGCCAGCGGCACGCCTGCCCGTAAGACCGGGCCGGCGAGGTACAGCCTGAATCGAAACGCCCCCGCCTTCCGGCGGGGGCGTCGCGTTGTGGCGGACGGTCAGGCCCAGTCGCCACCGCCGTCGAAGCCGCCGCTGTCGTATCCGCCGTCGTCATAGGACGCCTGCTGGAAGTCGTTCTGCGGCTCCGGCTGCTGATGGCTCGCTTCCTGCGCCTGCGCCTGCCCGGTGTCGCCCGCGCCCGCGCTCTCGCTTCCCTTGCTGCCGCCGCCGAAGGCGCTGCTCAGCGCATTGGCGACCAGCATGCCGCCGGCGACGCCCGCCGCCGTGGTCATGGCGCTGGCCAGGAAGCCGCCGCCCGGACGCTGGGCCTGCTGGCCCCACGGACCGGGAGCTCCCGCCTGCTGCCCGCCCCAGGGCCCGCCCTGCTGCGGCTGCATGCCGGGATGGCCCTGCGGGCCGCCGAAGCCCTGCCCGTCCTGGTAGGACTGGCGCGGGGCCATGCCCGGCGCCGGACGCGGATCGCCGCCGAAGAGGCTGGACAGGAAGCCGCCGCCCTTGGGCTGACTGCGCAGCTGCTCCACCTCGGCGCGCAGGGCCTCGAGCTCCTGCTGCTGGTTGGTCAGCGCCTGTTCCTGGATGTAGATCGCCTGCGCCATGGCGTAGGGCGCGTAGGGCTGCGCGGCGACGCGGTCCGCGATGAAGCGCTCCGCCTCGGGATCGCGCTGCTGGCCTTCCACCTGCCGGAGGCGCTCGAAGATGCCGCCGATGATCTGGCGTTCCTGCTCGTTCATGGTTCCCTCTCCTCAGCGGTCGGCGCATCGGCGCCTCCGCCATCACCAAGGGAGATGGGGCTAACGGAAGGAAATGTCATCCCTGTGGCGAAAGGGCGGGTGCGATGTCGCACCCGCTTCGCTTCATTCCGCCGAGGCGTTGTCGTCCAGAAGCCCGTAGGCCGGCAGGGTCAGGAACTCGGCGAAGTCGCCGGCGAGGGACATCTCCTCGAAGAGACGGATCGCCTCCGGGAAGCGCCCCGCATCGTAGACATCCGGGCCGATCGCGGCCCGCACCCGCGCCATCTCGTCCGCCATGGCCTGGCGGAAGAGGTCCGGCGTCACCGTCCGTCCGTCGGCGAGGTCCGCGCCGTGATGGAGCCATTGCCAGACCTGGGCGCGGCTGATCTCGGCCGTCGCCGCGTCCTCCATCAGGTTGTAGAGCGGCACCGCTCCGCGCCCGCGCAGCCACGCCTCGATATACTGGACGCCGACGCGGATATTCTCCTTCAGCCCCGCTTCCGTGCGCTGGCCGGGATGGACCTCGATCATCTGGTCGCGGGTGATCGAAACGTCCTCGCGCAGCCGGTTGACCTGGTTGCGGCTCGGCATGAGGCGGTCGAACACCTCCATCGCCACAGGCACCAGGTCCGGATGGGCGACCCAGGTGCCGTCATGGCCGTCTCCGGCCTCGCGCTCCTTGTCGGCCCGCACCCGGGCGAAGGCGGCCTCGTTCGCCGCCGGGTCGCCCTTGACCGGGATCTGTGCCGCCATGCCGCCCATCGCGAAGGCGCCGCGCTTGTGGCAGGTCTTGATGACGAGGAGCGAATAGGCGCCGAGGAACGCCTTGCCCATGACCATGGCCGAGCGGTCCGGCGTCAGGAAGCGCTTGTTCTTCCCCAGCCGCTTGATGAACGAGAAGATGTAATCCCAGCGGCCGCAATTGAGACCGACGATGTGGTCCTTCATCTCGTGGAGGATCTCGTCCATCTCGAACGCGGCCGGCAGCGTCTCGATGAGGATCGTTGCCTTCAGCGTGCCGCGCGCGATGCCGAGCGCCTCCTGGGCGCGCACGAATACCTCGTTCCACAGCCGGGCCTCCCGGTGGCTTTCCAGCTTCGGCAGGTAGAAGGCCGGGGTGAGGCCGCGCTGGACGATGGCGCGGGCATTGTGGAAGACGTAGAGGCCGAAATCGAACAGGGCGCCGGCCATCGGTTCGCCGTCGACAAGAACGTGGTTCTCCGGCAGGTGCCAGCCGCGCGGGCGCACCAGCAGCGTCGCCGGATCGTCCTTGAGCTTGTAGGCCTTGCCGGTCTTCGCGTCGGTAAAATCGATCCGCCCGGCCCAGCGGTCCTTCAGGTTGATCTGGCCGCCCACCATGTTCGCCCAGGTCGGCGAGCTGGCATCCTCGAAATCGGCCATGAACATCTTCGCGCCGGAGTTCAGCGCATTGACGATCATCTTGCGGTCGACGGGGCCGGTGATCTCCACCCGCCGGTCCTGGAGGTCGGCCGGGATCGGCGCGACCTTCCAGTCGCCGGAGCGGGTCGCGGCGGTCTCAGGCAGGAAATCCGGCAGTTCGCCCCTGTCGAACCGGGCCTGGCGTTCCGCACGCGCCTTCAGGAGAGACAGCCTCGTGGCGTTAAAGCGCCGGTGCAGGTCGGCCAGGAAGGCCAAGGCCTCGCCCGACAGGATCTCGTCATAACGCGGACCCATCGGCCCCCGGATCTCGACGCCGTCCACTACAGCCATCCTCGTCTCCCGCTTTTTCCAGTATAACGGATTAGCCGATATCGAATGTTACGCCCTGTGCCAATGGCAGGGTCCTGCCGTAATTGATGGTGTTGGTGGCGCGGCGCATATAGGCCTTCCACGCGTCCGAGCCGGCCTCGCGGCCGCCGCCCGTCTCCTTCTCGCCTCCGAACGCCCCGCCGATCTCGGCACCCGATGGGCCGATATTGACGTTGGCGATGCCGCAATCGGAGCCGGCGGCGCTGACGAAGAGCTCCGCCTCGCGCATGTCGAGCGTGAAGATGGAGGAGGAGAGGCCCGCGCCCACCGCGTTGTTGAGCGCGATCGCCTCGCCGATCTCCCGGTAGCGCAGGACGTAGAGGATCGGCGCGAAGGTCTCGCGCAGGACCGGCCCGTCATGGGCCGGCATCTCCACCAGAGCCGGGCGGGCATAGAACGCATCCGGCGCGCCCGTATCGACCCGCGTCCCGCCATGGACCGTACCCCCGGCGGCGCGGGCATCGGCCAGCGCCTGTTCCATGCCGCGCCATGCGGCCGCGTCGATCAGCGGGCCGACCAGCGTGCCGGCCTTGAGCGGATCGCCGACGCTGACGCTGCCATAGGCCGCCGCCAGCTTCGGGACGAGCGCGTCATAGACGCTCTCGTGGACGAAGAGGCGCCGCAGCGTGGTGCAGCGCTGGCCCGCCGTGCCCATGGCGGCGAAGGCGATCGCCCGCAGCGCGAGGTCGAGATCGGCGGAGGGCGCGACGATGGCCGCGTTGTTGCCGCCGAGCTCCAGGATGGCGCGGGCGAACCGCGCGGCGAGGACCGGCGCGACCTCGCGGCCCATCCGGGTGGAGCCGGTGGCGGAGACGACGGGAACGCGCTCGTCCGCGACGAGCGCCGCGCCGATTTCGCGCTCGCCGATCAGCACTTCCGAGAGGCCCCGCGGGATGCCGCCGAAGCGGGCGCCGGCGCGCTCCACCAGCGCCTGGACGGCGAGCGCCGTCAGCGGTGTCTTCTCGGAGGGCTTCCAAACGACGCTGTCCCCGCAGACAAAGGCGAGCGCGGCGTTCCAGCTCCACACGGCGACGGGGAAGTTGAAGGCCGAGATGACGCCGCAGACGCCGAGCGGATGCCACGTTTCCATCATCCGGTGCTCAGGCCGCTCGGTCGCGATGGTCAGGCCGAAGAGCTGGCGCGACAGGCCGACGGCATAGTCGCAGATGTCGATCATCTCCTGGACCTCGCCGAGGCCTTCGGAGACGATCTTGCCGGCCTCGATGGAAACGAGGCGGCCGAGATCCTCCTTCGCCGCCCGCAGTTCCTCGCCCAGAAGGCGCACGAATTCGCCGCGCCGGGGCGCGGGCACCGCGCGCCATGCAAGGAACGCCTCGTACGCCCGGCCGATGGCAGCCTTCGCCTCGGATTCGGAGGTCGTCGCCAGCGTCGCGATAGGCCGGCCGTCGATGGGGCAGCGCGCGGTCAGGCCGCTCTCGGCATAGGCACCGGCGGGGACGCCGAGGCGCTTGAGGATGGCGAGCGTCTTGGGGGCGAGGGCGGATGTGGGGGCGGCCATGGGGAAACTCCGCTGCTCGGGCTTGGCAGAACCGGCCTCTCGTGTAGCCAAGGCCGTCGCGGCTGCGCAATCGCGCATTGGCCGGGAACCGCATGGGCATCGGCGCCGGTCCGGTGCAAAAGGCCAGCGGGCGCCGGCGGCGCCGCACAGGGCGTGTGATGAGCGACCAGAGCTGCGACGTGGTGGTGATCGGCGGTGCCGCGATGGGGTCCTCGGTCGCCTGGCATTTGGCGGGGCTGATGGGAGAGGGCGCCCGCATCCTCGTCATCGAGCGCGATCCCACCTATGCCCATTCGGCCTCGGCCCTCTCGGCGGCGTCCATCCGCCAGCAATTCTCCTCGCCCGTGAACATCCGCATCTCGCTGCACGGGATCGCGTTCATGCGCGCCGTCGGCGAGCATCTGAAGGTCGGCGAGGACCGTCCGCGCATCGACCTGAGAGAGGGCGGCTATCTCTACCTCGCCAGCCCGGCCGGTGCCGGGCTTCTGGCTGAGCTCAACGCGCTCCAGCGCGCCGAGGGCGCCGACATCGTGCTGATGGACGAAGACGGCCTCTCCGGCCGCTTCCCGTGGCTGAGCCTCGACGGCGTCGCAGCGGGCAGTTGGGGCCGCACGGGCGAGGGATGGTATGACGGCTGGGCCCTGCTCCAGGCCTTCCGCAAGGCGGCAAGAGCCCGCGGCGTCGCCTACCGCCAGGACGCGGTGACGGGTCTGGAGCGTGACGGGAACCGGATCGCCGCCGTGCGCACCGCATCCGGCGAGCGGATCGCCTGCGGCGCGGTCGTCAATTGCGCCGGGTCCGGCGGCCGGGCCATCGCCGCCATGGCAGGCATCGACATCCCGGTCCATGCCAAGCGCCGCTTCGTCTTCTCCTTCACCTGCCCCGACAGGCTGGATGGCATGCCGCTGCTCATCGACCTGTCGGGCGCCTATGTGCGCCCCGAGGGCGAAGGCTTCATCTGCGGCATCTCGCCTCCGGCGGAGGCCGATCCGGACTGGGACGACGCCGATCCCGACGCCAATGTCGTGGACTGGAGCCTGTTCGAGGAGACGATCTGGCCGGCGCTCGCCGGGCGCATTCCCGCCTTCGAGCGGATCAGGCCCGGCCGGGCCTGGGCCGGGCCCTACGACATGAACCTGTTCGACCACAACGCCATCGTCGGTCCCGCGCCCGCGGTCGAGAACCTCCATCTCTGCAACGGCTTTTCCGGCCACGGCCTGCAGCAATGCCCGGCCGTCGGCCGGGGTCTCGCCGAGCTCATCGCGCTCGGCCGCTACGACAGTCTCGATCTCTCCGATCTCGGCTATGAGCGCATACCGGCAGGGCGTCCGCTCCTGGAACGCAATGTCATCTAGCCTGTCCCCGGCGCTCGGCGCCGGGGAAGGAGGGAGGCAGCCTGAACGGCACTTATCGCGGCGCGGGATTGGTCCCGGTCGCCGCCGCGCCGAACGAGGCCTGGAGGTCCTTGACCGCGACGTCCTGCGCCGCCTTGGCGTCGGCGACCACGGCGGCCATGCCGAAGAATTCGTGGGTCACGCCCTGATAGTCGGTGTGGTTCACCGGGACGCCTGCCTCCTTCAGCTTCGCCGCCAGCATCGCCCCGTCATCCCGCAGCGGATCGATCTGGGCGGTGATGATGGTCGTGGGCGGCAGGTTCTTGAGATCCGCCTTGTTCACGAGGTCGAGGCGCGGGTCCATGAGGTCGGCGGGGCCGCGCGTCGCGTGACCGAGGAACCAGTCCATCATGGCCTTGTTCAGCGGCTTGGCGGCCGCGTTGTCCCGGTAGGACTTCGTGTTCATGTCGCCCTGCGCCACCGGATAGACGAGCAATTGGTGCACGGGGGACTTCAGGCGGCCGTCTCGCGCGGCGATGGCGACATTGATGGCGAGGTTTCCGCCCGCGCTCTCGCCGGCCAGCGCGATGCGGTTGTCGTCGCCGCCGAGCTGCTGCGCATTTTGAAGCAGCCAGCGATAGGCCGCGATCGCGTCGTCATGGGCGGCGGGGAACTTGTCCTCCGGCGCCTGGCGGTAATGGAACGACACGACGATGGCCCTGGCCTGCTTCGCCAGCGCCCGGGGCGTGGCGTCATAGGTGTCCAGATCGGCGATGACCCAGCCGCCGCCGTGGAAATAGGCGATGACCGGCAGCGGACCCTGCCCGGCATCGTCCGGCCGGTACACGCGCGCCGGCAGCGGGCCTGTCGTGCCCTGGAACGTGATGTCCTTGACGGCGACACCCGGCTCCGGCGCGGCGTTCCGCCCCTCCTTGGTGAGGAGCAGCTTCACCGCGTCCGCCGGAGTCGGCTGAAGCCGCGCCTCCAAAGGCGTCAGGTTCTCGATCGCCATGGGCCGCAACTCGGCCATCGCGTCGAGCACGTGCTTCATGTCGATATCCGCTTCCGCCAGGGGACTGCCGGTGACCGCGCGCACGACCTGGTCCACGCGGTCGCGCATCGTGGGCTCGCGCGGCGGCGGGGCTGGCGTCTGCGCGGGCGTTGCGACGGGTGCCTGCGCCGCCGGCCGGGTGTCAGTCTGGGCACCGGCCGCGCCGGCAATGGCCGCGATCGCGGCCGTGGCAAGGAACGTGCGCTTGAGCATGGGCATGCCTTCCGGAACGGGCCGGCACCGGTCGGCCGGCCGAGGCTTGTCTTTGGGGTTCCGCAGGCAACGCCTCGCCTGCGGGGACGGTTCCGTTCAGGTAGGCCTGCGGGCCTTAGCGCCGGAAGGTCTGGACCTCCGACACGGTCCCGTCGGCGAAGGTGATCTGGGCCGAGACCTCTCGGATATCCGGGCGGATCTGCAGATAGGGCCGCGTCTCCGCCGGGATGGCGTAGGGGTTCTTGGGATCGCAGGCCGGGAGCTCCAGCGGCCGCGCCGGCGCCTCGCCGTTGAAGCCAATCTCGACCGAGGCGATGGCGCAGCGATTGCTGACCAGATGGGTGAAATAGAGTAGCCCCGCCATGTCCTCGCGGAAGGCGAGCCAGGCATTGGGGAAGCGCGTCAGCACGTCCTTCTGCGCCGACACGAGCGCCGTCTGCGGATCGAAGACGATCGGGAAGGGCCCGGCGCTGCGCCCGGCCGCGTCGTCATATGCGACGTAGATCGTCGCACGCCCCTGATCGGGCGGCAGTTCGAACGTCGTCATCGGTGCGGGACGGCCGGTGCGCTGATCGATCGCCGACGCGCTGCCCGTGTTACGGAATGCACCTTGCTCGCCTACCCGGTAGGAGATCGCCGTGGCGGGCTCCGGCAGCGCCAGGGCCGCGGTCCAGCCCGAATTGGAGCGGGTGAAGGTCGCGGTCGGCCGCGTCGCCGAATGGCGGAAGAACGCCTCGATCTGGTCCTTGCGCTTGCGCGCCCGGTCCAGCCACGCGGCGAGCACCGACTGGTCGAGGAAATGACGGGCCAGCCGCCCTTCGGCTTCCGCTTCCAGGAAACGGTCGAGCGCGTCGAATTCCAGCCGGCGGTCGGTCAGGGTCTGCGTCCCGAGCCGGTCCTCCGAATATTCCTCGGCGAGAAGGAAATAGGCGGGCCCGAATTCGGGATGCTGGTTGGTGAAGGCCTCGACCCGGGCGCGGCGGTCGGCGCCCTCGAATTGCAGGGCCTGGACCAGCGCGCCCACCCGCGTCGGCTTGGCCTCGACCAGCCGCCCATAGGCCTCGCGCGCCCCGGCGCGGCCTTCCTGCACGCGCAGGAGCGCGGAATAGCGCAGATGCGGGTCGAGATGCTCGGTGCCCAGCGCCGCGAAGCCCTCATACGCCTTGCGGGCGCCGGCCTGGTCGCCGCGTGCCTCCAGCGTGCGGGCATTGTGGTAGAATTCGGCCGGCGCGCGCGGATTGTTCACCACGCCGCCCTGGCGGGAGAGCTGGGCGAACGCCTCCGCCGCATCGGCGGGCAGCCCGGTTTCGGCCGGCATAGCGGGACGATCCGCGCCCGGCTTGACCAGCACCCAGCCGAGGATTGCCGCGACCAGCAGGGCTGCCGCGGCGCTGACAACGAGGAGGACGGGGATGCGCCGCTGCGGCGACGGAACAGACGGCCGCGGCGGCTGCGCATCGACGCGCGGTTCCACCGTCACCGGCGTTTCCGACAAACCGCCCCGCGCCCAGTCCACCACGAAGGCATGGACCGGATGCGGGATGTTCTTCACCGCCTTTTCGCCGATGTCGCGGAACGGCACGGAGATCTTGTTGGAGACCGCCTCGTGCACCGAGCGCGATATGCAGATCCCGCCGGGCTCGGCGAGGCTCTCAAGCCGCGCCGCGATGTTCACCCCGTCGCCGAGAAGATCGGTGCCGCGCTCGACCACGTCGCCGATCGTGATGCCGATGCGGAACAGCAGGCGCTTGTTCGGCGGGTGGGGGAGGTTGCGGGTGCGCAGCGATTCCTGGATGTCGATGGCGCAGCGCACCGCCTCCACCGCGCTCTCGAACTCGCACATCACCGCGTCGCCGGCAGTGTTGAAGATGCGCCCGTGCGAGCGCGCCACGAAGGCGTCGAACACCTCGCGCGCATCGGCGAGCCGGGCGAGCGTATCCTCCTCGTCCTCGGAGACGAGGCGGGAATAGCCCGCCACGTCGGCGGCGAGAATGGCGGCGATCTTGCGCTTCACGGAACCTGCGCGCTCCCGGCTGTGCCCTCTTGCTAGCGGGAGAGCCACGGCCGCCATGTGATGTGGCGCACATCGCGCACCGATGCAACGGCGCGCGGCTTCGCTCCTAGGCCGGCGTCTTCACCGCCCGCATGACGAAGTCTGTGAGTTCCTCGATGCTCGGGCCCGGCGTGCCGCCGCACTGCACGAGCAGGAGCGGATGGAAATAGCGCATCATGCAGAGCTGCACGCAGTGTGAGACGGTGTGCGGATCGCCCGGCGCGAATTCCCCGGTCCCGATCCCCTCGCGCACGACGCCCTCGAAGATCGCGCATTTGCGGTGGATATGGCCTTCCACCACCTGCCAGCTCTCGTTCATGGCCGTCTCGACCATCTCGTGCATGCGCTGGTCGCTGGTATAGAGCCCCTCGTTCATGCGGTGCATGACGAGGATCATCTCGCGCAGGCGCGCCTCCGCCGTACCGGGTCCAGCGGCGATGCCGGCGATGGTCGCCTCCACGTGGCGCATCAGCCGCTCGGCCACCGCCTCGTTGATCGCCTTCTTGGAATCGAAGAAGCGATAGACGTTGGCGGGGCTCATCTTGAGCGTGCGCGCGATGTCCGCCACCGTGGTCTTCTGGTAGCCGATCTCGCGGAACAGCCGCTCGGCGGTCTCCATGATCCGCGAGCGCGTGTCCGTTTCGGTCTGTGCGAATGCGAGCGACATCGTTCAAGAGCTAGAAATGTGCGGGCCGCGCGTCAATCGCGGCGCCGGGATGGGTGAGGAGCCGAACCGGTTCATGGAAAGCCTCATTCCGCCGCGAAGGCCAGCTGCGGCCGTCCGTCGGGCGCGGGCTCGTCCCGCGCCTGCGCCGGCTCGGCGCCGCCGCGCTCGTCCAAACGCTTGCGGAACCACAGCGCGTAGAGCGCCGGCAGGAACAGCAGCGTCAGGAAGGTCGCGACGAACAGGCCGCCCATGATCGTCACCGCCATCGGGCCCCAGAAGGCCGAGCCGGAGAGCGGGATCATGGCAAGGATCGCCGCCAGCGCTGTGAGGATGACCGGCCGCGCCCGGCGGACCGTCGCCTCCACGATCGCCTCCCGCCGCGTCGCGCCTTCGGAGACGTCGTGCTCGATCTGGTCCACCAGGATGACCGCGTTGCGCATGATCATGCCCGCGAGCGCGATCAACCCGAGGAGCGCGACGAAGCCGAACGGCCGATTCGTCACGTTGAGCGCCAGCGAGGCGCCGATGATGCCCAGCGGCGCGGTGAGGAAGACCAGGATCAGCCGGGAGAAGTTCTGCAGCTGGATCATCAGGAGGAGCAGCATCACCCCGACCATGAGCGGGAACAGCTTGAAGATCGAGGCATTGCCCTTCTCCGATTCCTCCACCGCGCCGCCGATTTCCAGCCGGTAGCCGGGCTCCAGCCGGTCGCGGATCGACTTCAGCTGCGGCCAGATCTGCGCGGTGACGTCTGGCGGCTGCACCCCGTCCACCACGTCGGAGCGGACCGTGATCGACATGTCGCGGTTGCGCCGCCAGAGGATCGGCTCCTCGTGCTCGTAGGTGATGCGACCGACCTGCGAGAGCGGAACCGGCACGCCGTTGCGCGCCACGATGGTGAGGTCGCCGATCGACTTCAGGTCCAGCCGCTCCGCCGCCACGGCGCGGGCGACGACGCCGACGCGCTCCGTCCCGGATCGGACCTGGGTCACGGTGTAGCCCGAGATCAGCGTCTGCAGCGTCTGCGAGACGGTCTGCGGATCGAGGCCCAGCGCCCGCGCCCGCTCTTGGTCGACGACGATGCGCACGGAAGGCGACATCTCGTTCCATTCCAGGTGCGGATCGACCACGTTCTTGTTGCGGTGCATGACCTCGCGCACGTCCCCGGCGATGGCGCGGACATTCATGGGGTCCGGACCGACGACGCGGAACTGGACGGGGAAGCCCACCGGTGGGCCGAAATTGAACCGGTCGACGCGCACGCGCGCCTCCGCCAGCGCGCCTTCCGCGACCGCCTTCTCCACCCGCGCCTTGATGCGCTCGCGCGCCGCCACGTCCTTCGACACGATGACGATCTCGGCGAAGGCCTCGTTCGGCAGCTGCGGGTTGAGGCCGAGCCAGAAGCGCGGCGAACCCTGGCCGATATAGGTCGTGTAGGTGGCGATGTCGGCATCGCCCTCCAGAAGCCCCTCGGCCTTGCGCGCCGCCTCGGCCGTCACGCCAATGGCGGTGCCTTCCGGCATGCGCAGCTGGAAGAACAGCTCCGGGCGCTCCGAGAGGGGGAAGAATTGCTGCTGCACGCGTCCGAACGCGACGACCGAGACCGCGAAGACGACGATCGTGGCCGCGACCGTCGCGACGCGCCGGTTGACGCAGGCCTGGATGACGCGGCGCAGGCCCCGATACAGCCGCGTCTCGTAGATCGCGTGCGGGTCCGCATGGGCGCCGTGGGCAGCGAGGTCCTTCGGCAGCAGCTTGACGCCGATATAGGGCGTGAAGACCACCGCTACGATCCACGAGGCGACGAGGGCGATGGCGACGACCCAGAAGATGCCGCCCGCATATTCGCCGACGCCCGAATTGGCGAAGCCGATGGGCAGGAAGCCGGCCGCCGTCACCAGCGTCCCGGTCAGCATGGGGAAGGCGGTCGAGGTCCAGGCGAAGGCGGCGGCGCGCATGCGGTCCCAGCCCTGCTCCATCTTCACCACCATCATCTCCACCGCGATGATGGCGTCGTCCACCAGGAGGCCGAGCGCGATGATGAGCGCGCCGAGGGTGATCCGGTGCAGGTCGATGCCGAGCACGGCCATGACCGCGAACGTGATGGCGAGGACGAGCGGCACCGAGAGCGCCACCACGATGCCCGTGCGCCAGCCGAGCGAGATGAAGGACACGATCAGGACGATGGCGAGCGCTTCCAGGAAGGAGCGCTCGAACTCCGCGATCGCGCCGTCCACCACCTGCGGCTGGTCGGCGATCTGCTCGATCTCGACGCCGAGCGGCACGTCGGCCATGAAGGCGTCGGTCGCCGCCTTCACCTCCTTGCCGAAGTCCAGGATGTTGGCGCCCTTGGCCATGACGACGCCGAGGCCGACCGCCGGCTTGCCGCGCTGGCGCACGAGGTAGTCGGACGGGTCCTCGAAACCGCGCGTCACGGTCGCAATGTCGCCGAGACGAAAGACGCGCCCGCCCGCTTCCACCGGCGTCTCCGCCACGGCCCGCGCCCCGTCCAGAGCGCCGGTGACGCGCACGGGGACGCGCTGGGCGCCGGTCTCCACCGTACCCGCCGGCACCATGGCGTTCTGTCGGGCAAGGGAATCGAAGAGTGCCTGCGGCGGGATGCCGAGCGTCGCCAGCTTGGCGTGGCTGAACTCGACGAAGACCTTCTCGTCCTGCACGCCGTAGAGGTTCACCTTGGTGACGATGGCGATGCGCAGCAGCCGCTGGCGCAGCGCCTCGGCCACCTGCTTCTTCTGGGCGTAGTCAGCATCCCCGGTCAGCATGTAGAGGATGGAATCGACGTCGCCATACTCGTCGTTGACGTTCGGCCCGATGAGCTCGGCCGGCAATTCGCCCCTGATGTCGCCGAGTTTCTTGCGCAGCTGGTAGAAGAGCTGCGGCACCTCCCGCGCCGGCGTGTTGTCGCGGAAGCCGACATTCATCGCGGTGAAGCCCGGCTTGGTGAAGGTGATCACCTTGTCGAACCAGGGCAGCTCCTGCAGTTTCTTCTCGATCCGGTCGGAGACCTGCGCCTGCATTTCCAGGGCGGTCGCGCCCGGCCAGACCGCGGTGATGATCACGTTCTTGATCGTGAAATTCGGGTCCTCGGCCCGGCCGAGCTGCCGGAAGGACATGATTCCCGTCACGGCGATCGCCAGGATCAGGAACAGGACCAGCGCCCGGTGGCGGACGGCCCATTCGGAGAGATTGAAGCCCTTCATGGCGCGGCCTCAGAACTGGAGCGCGGTCACGGTGCGGACCGGGCGGCCCTGCTCGATCTTCTGCACGCCAAGCGCGACGACCCGCTCGCCCTCGGCGAGCCCGCCGGAGACGAGCACGTCCTGCGCCTCGTAGGCGGCGACCTGGATGGCCCGCAGCGCCGGCTTGCCGTCCCCGCCGACGACCCATACGGACGGGCCCTGGCCCTGGTTGTAGAGCGCCGACAGCGGCAGGCGGACGACGCGCTCCCGCGACCTGGCGCCGACCGTCACGGTCGCCGTCATGCCGAGCTCCACCTCCGGACCCGCGCCGCGCAGCGCGTAGCGCGCGAGATAGGTGCGGGTCGCGGCATCGGCGCTGGGGGACAATTCGCGCAGGGATACCTCGTAGGTCCGGTCCGGCGCCGACCAGAGCGTGGCGCTGGCGGCACCCTCGCGGATCGCGGCGACCTGGTTCTCCGGAACGGCGACCACGGCCTCCTTCTGGTCCAGGCGGGCGAGACGGATCGCGGGCTGTCCGGCGGCCAGGACCTGGCCGGGCTCCACCTGCGTCGCCGTCACGACGCCCTCGGCGTCGGCGCTGAGGACGGCGTAGGAGAGGGCATTGCGCGCGAGGACGAGCGCGCGCTCCGAGCGCGTCTGCCGGCCTTCAGCCTCCTGCGCAGCCGCCTTCTGACGGTCGAGCGCGGCCGGCGTCGACCAGCCCTTCTCGATCAGGGAGGAGATGCGCCTCAACTCGGCCTGCGCCTGCTGCAGCGACGCCTTGGCCGCGCCGGCCTCCGCTTCGGCCTGCTCCAGCTGCAGCCGCAGATCCGCGGGATCGAGCTCGGCGAGCGGCTGGCCCGGCTTGACCCGCTGGCCCGTATCGACCAGCCGTCGCAGCACCTTGCCGCCGACGCGGAAGCCGAGATCGCTCTCCGTCCGCGGCCGGATCGTGGCGACGAAGCTGCGCTCGGGCGTGCGGGGCTCGAAGGATACGGTCTTGACCAGAACCGGCCGGGACGGTGCTTCCGCCTCCTTCGGCTTGTCCTGGCAGCCGGCAAGCGCCAGCGAAGCGGCAAGAAGGAGGACGAGACGTGCGCTCATGGGACACCGGATGGCCGCGCCGCACCGGGCCGATGATCGGCCCGCGCCCGTGGGACGCTGCACCGCAGCATCCAGTCATGACGACTGACGATTGTCAATATTCGTCAGTCGTGAGCCGCCTCGCTGATGTGCGCTGGCGCACATGAAGGGCCTAACGTCCTGCAAACGCGGCCTCTAAGGCCGGAGACGTCACACGTCGAGGTTCGCCACCGAGAGCGCGTTCTCTTGGATGAACTCGCGGCGGGGCTCGACCACATCGCCCATCAGCTTGACGAAGATGTCGTCGGCCTCGTCGACCTCCTTGACCTTCACCTGCAGCAGCGAGCGCACGTTGCGGTCGAGCGTCGTCTCCCAGAGCTGGTCGGGATTCATCTCGCCGAGGCCCTTGTAGCGCTGCAGCGCGACGCCCTTGCGCCCGGTCTGGGTAACGGCCTCGAACAGGCTGACGGGCCCGTCGATCTGCACCTCCTCGCCCTTGCGGATGAGGAGTGCGGGCCGCTCATAGACCTCGCGCAAGGCCTCCGCGCGCTCGTTGAGCTTGCGCGCCTCCTGGCTCATGAGCAGGTTCTCGTCGAGCACGGCGGCCTGCTTCACCCCGCGCACCATGCGCCAGAATACGTAGCCGCCGGCTTCAGGCTGTCCGTCCCAGCCGCGCTCGGTCTCTTCGGCGATGGCATCGAGCCGGCGCGCGACCGTCGCCGCCTTCAGCTTCATCAGGTCAGGATCGTCCGCGTCCTGCGGCGTAAGGGCCCCCGCGATCGCGGCCTGTTCGGCAACCGAACGATCGTAGCGCGTATGGAGCGAGGTCAGGACGTTGCGGATGGAGCGGGCTTCCTCCACCAGCGCCTTCAGGTCCTGCCCCGCGCGCTCCTCGCCGGTGCCGAGCTTCAGCACCGCTCCGTCCGTGCCGGACTCGATGAGGAAGTCCTCCAGCGCCCGCTCGTCCTTCAGGTACAGCGAGGACTTGCCCCGGCTCGCCTTGTAGAGCGGTGGCTGCGCGATGAAGACGTGCCCGCGCTCCAGAAGCTCGGGCATCTGCCGGAAGAAGAAGGTCAGCAGCAGGGTGCGGATGTGGGAGCCGTCCACGTCCGCGTCCGTCATGATGATGATCTTGTGGTAGCGCAGCTTGTCGGCGTTGAATTCCTCGCGACCGATGCCGGTGCCGAGCGCGGTGATCAGCGTGCCGATCTCCTGGCTGGACAGCATCTTGTCGAAGCGTGCGCGCTCCACGTTGAGGATCTTGCCGCGCAGGGGCAGCACCGCCTGGTACTCCCGCGCGCGGCCCTGTTTGGCCGAGCCGCCGGCGCTGTCGCCCTCCACCAGGAAGAGCTCGGACTTGGCGGGGTCACGCTCCTGGCAATCGGCGAGCTTGCCGGGCAGGGACGCGATGTCGAGCGCGCCCTTGCGCCGCGTGAGCTCGCGGGCCTTGCGCGCCGCCTCGCGGGCGGCGGCGGCCTCCACCACCTTCCCCACGAGGGCACGGGCTTCGGACGGATGCTCCTCGAGCCAGACGCCGAGCGCCTCGTTGAGCACGTTCTCCACCACCGGCCGCACCTCGGACGAGACGAGCTTGTCCTTGGTCTGGCTGGAGAATTTGGGGTCCGGCACCTTCACCGACAGGACGGCGGTCAGGCCCTCGCGGCAATCGTCGCCGGTCAGCGAGACCTTTTCCTTCTTGGTGAGGCCCGAGCTCTCGGCATAGCCGGTCACCTGGCGCGTGAGCGCCCCGCGGAAACCGGCCAGATGCGTGCCGCCGTCCCGCTGGGGGATGTTGTTGGTGAAGCACAGCACGTTCTCGTGGTAGCTGTCGTTCCACCACAGGGCGACCTCGACGCCGATCCCGTCCTTCTGTGCGTTGACGAGAATCGGTTTGTCGACGAGCGGGGTCTTGGCGCGGTCCAGATAGCGCACGAAGGCCTCCGTGCCGCCCTCGTACACCATCTCCTCCCGCACGACCTCGGCGTGGCGCTTGTCGGTGAGGACGATCTTCACGCCTGAATTCAGGAACGCGAGCTCGCGCAGGCGGTGCTCCAGCGTCTTGTAGTCGAACTCAACCATGGTGAAGGTCTGGGGCGAGGGGGTGAACGTCACCTCCGTCCCGCGCTTGCCGTTGGCGGGTCCGACGACCTTCAGCGGCGCCACGGCCTCGCCGTGGCTGAACTCCATGAAATGCTCCTCGCCGCCGCGCCAGATGCGCAGCTTGAGCGTGGTGGAGAGCGCGTTGACGACCGACACGCCGACGCCATGCAGGCCCCCGGAGACCTTGTAGGAATTCTGGTCGAACTTCCCGCCCGCATGCAGCTGGGTCATGATGACCTCCGCCGCCGAGACACCCTCTTCCGGATGCAGGTCCGTCGGGATGCCGCGGCCGTTGTCGGTCACCGTCACCGAACCATCGGCATTCAGCGTCACCGTCACTTCCGTGGCGTGGCCCGCCAGCGCCTCGTCGATGGCGTTGTCCACCACCTCGTAGACCATGTGGTGCAGGCCCGACCCGTCATCGGTGTCGCCGATATACATGCCGGGGCGCTTGCGGACGGCATCCAGGCCCTTGAGCACCTTGATGGACTCGGCGCCATAGGAATCGGAGCTGTCGTCGCGGTTCGGTTCGGTCATCATCTCGTCCTGGAAGGGCGGGAGGAACTCACGCGAGAGCCCGCCATCGAATCGCACGCACCCAATCTAGAGGCCGCCGCCGTTGATGGCACGTGCGCGCGTGTGCGTACGCGCGAAATCGGGCTTTTTGATGAGTTATCAACGGGTTTGAGCGGATCGGCTGCCGCGCGGTACCGTCCGGGCTGTCACCCCTCAAAGGTGCGGATCGCGTCGAGGAAGGCTTGGCCGTACTGGTCGAGCTTGCGCTCGCCGACGCCCTGGACCAGCCGCATGGTCGCTGCCGTTGCGGGCTTCAGGCGTGCCATGTCGATGAGCGTGCGGTCGGGGAAGACCATGTACGCGGCAATGCCCTCCTCGCGGGCGATGGAGAGACGCACCGCGCGCAGGTGCTCGAAGAGGGCTGCGGTCGGCTCGTCAAGTCCGTCGGCGCGGGCGGCGCGCTCGCCGCGGCGGGGACGGGTGCCGGCGGCGGGCTCGGGCATCGCGCGCAGCGCGATGCGCTCGCGGCCGAGCAGGATCGCCTCGCCCGCCTGCGTGATCCGGAAGCCGCCATGCTCCTCGCTCGCGGTCTCCAGCGCGCCGGCGGCGAAGAGCTGGCGGATCGTCGTCGTCCAAGCGCGCCGGTCGCGGTCCCGGCCAACGCCGAAGGTCTTGATCGCGTCGTGGCCGAGGCGCCTGACCTGGTCGCTGGCCTTGCCGGTGAGGACATCGGACAGGTGCGCGGCGCCGAAGCGCTGGCCGGTGCGGACCACGGCGGAGAGCACCTTCTGCGCGTCGATCGTGGCATCGTAGAGCTTCGCGCCGCCCCGGCACAGGTCGCAGGCGCCGCAATTCACCTCGGTCTCGCCGAAATAGGAGAGCAGGGCCCGGCGCCGGCAGGTCGCAGCCTCCGCAAGGCCGATCATCGCGTCGAGCCGGCGATGCTCGATGCGCCGCCTGTCCTCGCCGATCTCCTTCTCGTCGATCTGGCGGCGGCGGAAGGCCATGTCCTCGAGCCCGTAGAGGGTCAGCGTGTCGGCCGGCAGGCCGTCGCGCCCGGCGCGGCCGATCTCCTGATAGTAGCTTTCGATGGAGGTCGGCATGTCGGCGTGGACGACGAAGCGCACGTCCGGCTTGTTGATGCCCATGCCGAAGGCGATCGTGGCGCAAACCACCACGCCGTCCTCCTGCAGGAAGACATCCTGGTTGCGGGCCCGCGTCCCGGCATCGAGGCCCGCATGATAGGGCAGGGCGCGCCAGCCCTTCCCGGTCAGGTGCTCGGCCAGCACCTCGGTCCGGTCGCGGGACGAGGTGTAGACGATCCCCGACCCGCCGCGATGGCGGCTGAGGAAGTCGGCGATCTGCCGGCGCGGCTGGTCCTTCACCGCGAAGGCGAGGCTCAGGTTCGGCCGGTCGAAGGAATGGACGAAGGTCTCGGGCGGCCGCGGGAAGAGCTGCGCGGCGATATCCTCCCGCGTCGCCCGGTCGGCGGTGGCGGTGAGGGCCAGTACCGGCACGTCGCCAAGCGCGCTGCGGGCGCCTGCGAGCTGCCGGTATTCGGGCCGGAAATCATGGCCCCATTGCGAGACGCAATGCGCCTCGTCGATCGCGAGGCGCACCACACCCGCTTCCTTGAGGCGCGTGGGCAGCCCGTCCATCGCTAGCCGCTCGGGCGAGACGAAGAGCAGCGAGAGCCGCCGCTCGCGCAGGGCCGCCCAGGCGGCGCGGTTCTCGTCGTCGTCGTTGGCGGAATTGAGGCTGGCGGCGCTGACACCGAAGCCCTGAAGCTGGCGCACCTGGTCGCGCATGAGCGCGATGAGCGGCGAGACGACGACGGTCAGCCCCCCATCGACCAGCGCGGGCAGCTGGTAGCACATGGATTTACCCGAGCCCGTCGGCATCACGGCGAAAACGTCGCGGCCGGCCAGCACGGCCGCGATCACCTCGCCCTGGCCGGGCCGGAAATCGTCGTAGCCGAAGACGGACCGGAGCACCTCGCGGGCGCGCGATTCGAGGGCGTGCATAGGCGGCGGTGTGCCCCAATCGAGGGCCGTGCGCGAGTGGCTATTCGCCGCGCGGGACGGCGATCGTGCGCGGCCTGTGAACGAGCGTCACCAGCGCGAAGCTGACGAACATCAGGAGGTACCACGAGCCGAACTTGCCGAGGGGCACCATCTGGGTGGGCGCCTGTCCCTTGTAGAGCCAGGTTCCGGTCAGGGTCCCGATATTCTCCGCCAGGAAGACGAAGCCGGAGGAGAGAAGCGCTGCGAGGATCAGCGGCATCCAGTATGGCTTTTCGTCCGGCGTAAAATAGATGCGGGTGCGTCCGAACAGCAGGACGGTCCCCGCGAACAGCAGGAGCCGGATGTCCGGCAGGACGTGGTGGGCGAAGAAATTGGCGTAGATGGCGGCTGCCAGCGTCACCAGCGCCCAGCGCGGCGGGAAATGGGTGAATGCCATGTCGAAGATGCGCATGACGCGGGCCATGTAGCTGCCGACGCACGCATACATGAACCCGGAAAAGAGCGGCACGCCCATGATCTTGATGAGCCCGGGCTCAGGATAGGCCCAGGATCCCATGCGGATCTTGAAGATCTCCATCGCCGTGCCGACGAGGTGGAAGATGAAGATGACCTTGGCCTCGCTCCAGGTCTCCAGCCTCAGCGCGAGGAACGTCGCCTGGATGAGAAGCGCCGCCACGAACAGCGCGTCGTAGCGCGCGATGGGCGCGTCGGCGGGCCAGACGAGACGCGTGCCGATGATAAGCGCGAGCATCAGACCGCCGAACAGGCAGGCCCAGGCCTGCTTGAGGCCGAACATGACGAAATCGGCGAGGGCTGGATGAAGGAAGCGGCGCGCCAGCCGGCCGAGGCGCCGCTCCACCGGCATATGGGCCGGATTTGTGCCGTGCGGCTCCATCGGTCCGGGAGCGTGCATGCCCGGTCCGCGGCCGTTCAGCGGGTCGCGACGGTCACCGCGACGCCGGCCATGAGCCCGCCCGTGGCGCGGTTGAGCCGCTGCATAGCCCGCGGCGAGGCAACGAGCCGGCGCGCCCGGTCCGCCAGCAGCGCGTAGCCCAGCATGCAGGCCGACAGGATCACGGCCATGATGGCCGAGAGTTCGACGACGGCGAGCGGCGTCATCCGCTCCAGCGCCACGACCTGGGGCAGGATGGCAAGGAAAAACACCATCGTCTTCGGGTTGCCGAGCGTCATGGCAAGCCCCGCGGCCGCCAGGCGAACGCCCTCACCACGCACGTAAGGAGCCTCGTCCGGCGTCGCTGCGGGCGCCGTCCAGAGCTTCCAGGCGAGGTAGAGGAGGTAGGCTGCGCCGGCATACTTGATCATCGCGAAAACGACATGGAAGGTCTGGGCCACAACAGCCAGGCCGGCGGCGACGAATCCGAACCAGGCAAGATCGCCGGCGACCATGCCGACGATGAACGGCCACGAGCGCCTGACGCCCGTCGCCAGCGAACGCGCCACCACGGCCGCGACGCCGGGCCCCGGCGAGATGACGGCGACGGCGTAGATGCCGGCGAAGAGAAGGAGGGCGGCGATATCCATGGCGGTCTCCGGTCAGCGCTCGCGCATCACATGCCCGGGCGAGACGTGGAACAGGCTAGCACCGTCCGGCATGTCGGAGAACAGCGCCGGATCGGCGCCGGTCATCCAGACCTGGGCGCCGAGTTCGGCGAGGCTTTGATACAGCGCGGACCTGCGGCGCGGGTCGAGATGTGCCGCGATCTCGTCCAGCAGCACGACCGGCCGCAGGCCACTCATCGCCGCGACGAGCCGGGCATGGGACAGGACCAGCCCGACCAGCAGCGCCTTCTGCTCGCCGGTGGAGGCCTGGTCGGCCGGGATGGCCTTGGGTCCGTGGCGGACGGCGAGGTCGGAAGCCTGCGGACCGACGAGCGTCCGGCCCGCGGCGCGGTCGCGGCTCCTGGTGTCGGCCAGGATCGCCCGGTAGGCGTCCTCCGCGTCGACCGCGGCGCGGTCGGCGACGAGCGCGTCGATCTCGCCCTCTAGCGCAAGACCCGCCCAGGGAAAAGGCGAGGCATCGTCGCGTCGCTCGGCGATCAGAGCCCGCAGCCGCGTCACGGTCTCGGCGCGGGCTGCCGCCACCGCCACGCCGAACTCGGCCACCTCCCGCTCGATCGCGTCGAGCCAGGCGCGGTTGCCCGGGTCCTCCTCCAGCACGCGGTTGCGGCTGCGCAGCGCGCGCTCCAGCGCGTTCACGCGCGCCCCGTGCGCGCTGTCCACCGCCAGGACGAGCCGGTCGAGGAACCGGCGTCGTTCGCCTGCCGAACCACGGAATAGCCCGTCAATATCCGGCGTCAGCCAGACGAGGCGGATATGCTCAGCAAAGGCCGACGGCGAACCGGCATTGGCTCCATCGATCCGGCAGAGCCGCGCGCTGCGACCGTCCGTGTCGGAGGGCTCCAGGCCTGTCCCCAGGCGGTGCTCGCCGGCCTCGCCGTCGATCATGGCGGCGACCGAGAACCGGCCGTCGCCGTCTGCCCGCGCCATCTCGGCAAGCTCGGCGCGCCGCAGGCCGCGCCCCGGCGCGAAGAGCGAGAGCGCTTCCAGCACGTTGGTCTTGCCGGCTCCGTTCTCGCCCGCCAGCGCGACGAGCGGCGTCTCGACTGCAAGGTCAAGCGCCGCATAGGAGCGGAACTGGGTCAGGTTCAGGCGGACGATGGCCGACACGCCACGCCCCTTGTCCCGCGGGTCACACCCGCATCGGCATCAGGACGTAGAGCGCCGCGGCGCCTTCCCGGTCCTGGACCAGCGTCGGCGAACCGGGATCGGCGAGCTTGAACAAGGCCGTGTCGCCATCGAGCTGGCCCGTGATGTCGAGCAGGTAGCGGGCATTGAACCCGACATCGAGGGGCGAGGCGTCGTAATCGACCTCGATCTCCTCGGTGGCCGAGCCGGAATCCGGGTTGGTCACGGTCAGCGTCAGCCGCCCGTCCGCCAAAGCGAGCTTCACCGCGCGGCCGCGCTCCGACGAGATGGTCGAGACGCGATCCACCGCCTGGGCGAAGAGGTCGCGCTCCACGACGAGAGACTTGTCGTTCCCGGTCGGTATCACGCGCTGGTAATCCGGGAACGTGCCGTCGATCAGCTTGGATGTGAGGACGACCGAACCGAGCGTCAGCCGGATCTTGGCGGGCGAGAGCTCGACCGTGACGTCGCTGTCGGACCCGTCTAGCAGCTTCTGGATTTCCGCCACCGCTTTGCGGGGCACGATGACGCCCGGCATGCCGGAGGCTCCTGCGGGAGCGGCGGTCTCCACCCGGGCGAGCCGGTGGCCGTCCGTCGCGACCGCGCGCAGGACCGGGCGTCCCTCGCTCTCGATCGTGTGGAAATAGATGCCGTTGAGGTAATAGCGCGTCTCCTCGGTGGAGATCGCGAACTGCGTCTTGTCGATGAGCTTCTTCAGGTCCTGCGCCGGCAGGGAGAAGCTGGTCGGGAGGTCGCCCGCGGCGATGTCCGGGAAGTCCTCCTGCGGCAGCGTCTGCAGGTTGAACCGGGAGCGGCCGGAGCGGATCTGCATCTGGCCCGTCTCGCCGATCGTCTCCAGCGAGACCTGCGCGCCGTCGGCGAGCTTGCGGACGATATCGTACAGGACATGGGCCGGAGCCGTGGTGGCGCCGGTCCGCTCCACGTCGGCGCCGAGTGCCTCGGTGACCTCCAGGTCGAGATCAGTGGCCTTGAGCCGCAATTCACCGGCTTCGGCGCGCAGCAGCACGTTCGACAGGATCGGGATCGTGTTGCGCCGCTCGACGACGCGATGGACATGGCCGAGCGACTTCAACAACGCCGCCCGCTCGACAGTCACCTTCATGGACCGGCCCGCATTCGTGATCGTGGGAAGCGGAAACGGCTGCGCCGCTCCGCATCAGGGCCGCAGACCTTGCCCAATCGGGGCAGGGGAGGCAAGAGCGCGGCGCCCGCCCTCAACAACCGGCGCGGCGCCGCCATTGACGGGCGCGCGCCGCTCCGGTCGCTTCTCTCGCCACTATTCCTGCAGCATCCGCTTCAGGAGCTCGATTTCCTCGGCCAAAGCCGCGTCGGCCGTCAGGTTCGTCTCGATCTTGCGCACCGCGTGCAGCACGGTCGTGTGGTCGCGCCCGCCGAAGCGGCGCCCGATTTCGGGCAGCGAGCGCAGGGTCAGCGCCTTTGAGAGATACATCGCGATCTGGCGCGGTCTCACCACGGCGGCGGTCCGCCGCTCGGAGAGGATGTCCGCCCGCGAGACGTTGTAGCGGGAGGCGACCAGTTTCTGGATGTCCTCGATCTTGACCCGCTTGGGCTCGCGGTTGCGGACCAGGTCGCGGATGGCGACCTCGGCCGTTTCCAGCGTCACGGCCGTGCCCGACAGGGTGGCGTGGGCCAGGAGGCGGTTCACGGCGCCGTCGAGGTCGCGGCCATTCGTGGCGATCGCCTTGGCGATGTAGGATACGACCGCCTCGCCGACATGGAACGAGGGATGGGCCGCCCTCACCGCGTTGACGCGGGCGGAGAGGATGCGGGCGCGCAGGTCCTCGTCGAGCGAAGCCATCTCCACCACGAGGCCGCCGGCAAGCCGGGAGCGCACGCGCTCGTCCAGGTTCTCCAGCTCCGCCGGTGGGCGGTCGGCCGCGACGATGATCTGCTTGCCGGCATCGACCAGCGCGTTGATCGTGTGGCCGAATTCCTGCTGGATCTGCTTGCCCTGCAGGAACTGCACGTCGTCGATGATGAGAAGGTCGATCCCGCGCAGGCGCTCCTTGAACGCCAGCGCGGTCTGCGCCTTCAGCGCCGCGACGAAGCCGTACATGAATCGGTCGGCGGTGAGATATATGACGCGGCGGCGCTCGCCGCGCGCGGCATTGCCGATGGCCTGGAGGAGATGCGTCTTGCCGAGCCCGACGCCCGCATGGATGTAGAGCGGGTTATAGAGCGGCGCGCCCTCCGCATGGCGGGAGACCCGCTCGCCGGCGGCATGCGCCAGCGCGTTCGAGCGGCCCACCAGGAAACTGTCGAAGGTCAGGCGCGGATCGAGCGGGTTGCCGGACAGGTCGCCGCCCTCGTCGCGCCGCTGCGGCTGCGCCTGGTCCGCATCGCGCCCGACGGGAGCGGCATGGCCGTTGGCGGCGCTCCCCGGCGCCTTGCGCTCGCACGGCGCCTCGCGCAGGACCGCGCTACGGACGCTGATGGCAATCTGCTGGACGCCATCATGCTCGGTCCGGAACAGCGACAGCACGCGGTCGGCGTAATGCGCCTCGATCCAGCTCTTGAGGAAGCGCGTCGGAACGGTCAGGCGGGCCACCCCCTCGGCCACGCCCTGCAGCTCCAGCCGGCCGAACCAGCTCGAATAGACGTCCTCGCCGAACTCCACCCGGAGCCTGCGCTTGATGCGGGTCCAGGCCTCCGGCGTGTTGCCGGATCCCTCGGCCTGTCTGTCGGTCATGTCCATACCTGCGGTTTCAGAAGACAGCATTGTGTTCCCCCCGTGTCGCGTCGAACCGCGCACGTCTTCGTCGGCCTGCCTTGCCCGGCAGGGCCTGGTTGTTCGACCTAACGATCGGGTTACGAGGAGCCGGTCCGGCCAAGCATGTGCGCCCGACCGGTTGCCCTCAAGCCAGCAAAAAACAGCTATTCTTGTACCGGGTCAGGGAAAAGGCCGAGGAATGGCCGTAGTGCCAGCTGCACGACTGTCTAGAAAACGATATGATCGTGCAGACAACACTTACCCCTCCCCGAAATTGAGGTTTTTTGACTTCAGTTTGTCTGAAGAGCTTCGAGGCGGTGGCCCCGAGACGTTTTGACCTTACCCAGCGCCTGCGGTCCGTGCAACGAGAGTCTGCATTTTGATTCGCCTTGGCACACGGGTGCCGCCAGCACATCGCCTTCGCGGTCGCATCAAGTCGCTGGAGATTTTAACACTTTTTTTACAGCGCCGGCCGGCCTCGCCAATCGTTTCGCAAGCGGAATCAATCTGGGCCTGTGGGGCGCCCCCGCCGCTGCTTCCGAGGAATAGCGCAGCCGCAAATCGCTTAGCCGCTAAAGAATTGAAAGATATAAGCAAATTTTGCGCGCTGCTTTCCCCTTGGCAGGCCTGTTTGGCGATCTGAGGGCAGCTCTTGAGTCAAGGCGAAAAAAGGCCGAATTGTGCAAAAGGTTAACGAAGCGGGCGCCTGCGGCGGCCGCGCCACGGCGGTCTCCGGAACGAAAAAGGCCCGGCTCAAGCCGGGCCTTTCGAAGGGCGGAGAAGACGGGATCAGGCCGAGATCGACTTCACCCGGGCCGCGAGGCGCGAGACCTTGCGCGAGGCGGTATTCTTATGGACGACGCCCTTCTGCGCGGCGCGCATGAGCTCCGGCTCGGCGGCCTTCAGCGCGGCGGTCGCGGCAGCCTGATCGCCCGTGGCGATGGCCTCCTCCACCTTGCGAAGATAGGTGCGCACCCGGCTCTTGCGGTTGCGGTTGACGGCCGCGCGGCGCGCGATCTTGCGGGTCGCCTTCTTGGCCGAGGTGGTATTCGCCATAGGTGCCTCATGTCGCCGGACGGCTCGGCGGCTCATGCGGCCGCACCCGAACAGCTTCGATGGATGAAAAACGTGTCCGGAGACGCGGGCGCCGCCAGACTTCGGCGGGCTTATAGTCTCGCAGCCGCGAAGCGTCAATGCAGGACTTGACCGGCGGCGGTGCCTATCCGCCGATCCATACCCGCACGGGATGGGCCGGGTCGGCGAGGAGCCGGATTGCCACGGCGACGCAGACCAGCACGATGAGCGGCCGGATCAGTCTGGCTCCGTGGCGCACGGCGAGCCGGGCGCCCACCTGGGCTCCGACGAGGGCGCAGGCGCCCATCATCAGTCCCACCGGCCACAGGACCTGGCCGGCCGCGGCGAACAGGGCGAGGCTCCCCGCATTGCTGGCGAAATTGACGAGCTT
This sequence comes from Hyphomicrobiales bacterium, assembly GCA_027483945.1. Taxonomy (GTDB): domain Bacteria; phylum Pseudomonadota; class Alphaproteobacteria; order Rhizobiales; family Beijerinckiaceae; genus JAIXTM01. The sequence continues at coordinate 85,675 of JAIXTM010000007.1, forward strand.
GGTATGGGCGGTGGCCTTCACCGCCGAGAAGCCGAGCAGCGTGACGAAGCCGAGCGTGTAGAAGGAGCCGGCGCCCGGCCCGAACAGCCCGTCATAGAAGCCGACCGCCAGCACCACGGTGAGCGCGAACAGGACGTGCGACAGCCGCGCCTTCGCGTCGGCATCCGTCACCTTCCGGGACCGGGCGAAATAGAGCGCCATGGCGATCAGCAGGACCGGCATGGCGACCTTGAGCGCTGCCAGAGGCACCAGATTGACCGCCAGCGCCCCGAGCACCGAGCCGATCGCCGCGATCGCGGCCATGGGCGCCGCGCTGCGCCAGTCGATCATGCGCGCCCGGGCGAAGGCGAGGGTGGCCGAGCCGGCGCCGAAGACCCCCTGCGCCTTGTTCGTCGCAACTGCCGCCACCGGGTCGAGCCCTGCCAGGAGCAGGGCAGGCACCGTGATGAGGCCGCCACCGCCCGCGATGGCGTCGACGAAGCCGGCCGCCAGCGCCGCGCCGCATAGAAGCGCGACGATCTCCCATTCCAGTCCCGACACGATGTCCCCCAAGCCGGCGGTGCCGGCTCTCGTGCTTGCCGTCCGGCAAAGCCGGCTATTTGTGCTTGAAGTTGGCCTTCCGCTTCTCGACGAAGGCGCTCATGCCTTCCTTCTGGTCGGCGATGGCGAACATCGCATGGAAAACGCGGCGCTCGAAGCGGATGCCTTCCGCCAGCGTCGTCTCGTAGGCGCGGTTGACGCTCTCCTTGGTCATCATCGCGATGGGGAGCGACATGGAGGCGATGGTCTCGGCGGTCTTCAGCGCCTCGGCGAGGAGGTCCGCCGCCGGGACGACCCGTGAGACGAGGCCGGAGCGCTCCGCCTCCGCGGCATCCATCATCCGTCCGGTCAGGCACAGCTCCATGGCCTTGGCCTTGCCGACGATCCGCGTCAGGCGCTGCGTGCCGCCCGCGCCCGGCATGACGCCGAGCTTGATCTCGGGCTGGCCGAACTTGGCATTGTCCGCGGCCAGGATGATGTCGCACATCATCGCAAGCTCGCAGCCGCCGCCGAGGGCGAAGCCGGCCACCGCCGCGATGATCGGCTTGCGCCGTGCCGCCACGCGGTCCCAGGACGTGATGAAATCGTCCAGGTAGGTGCCGGGATATTTCTTGCGGTTCATCTCCTTGATGTCCGCGCCGGCCGCGAAGGCCTTCTCGGACCCCGTGATGACGACGCAGCCGATCTCCCGGACCTTCTCGAACCCGTCGAGGGCCTTGTTGACCTCGGCGACCAGCTTGGAGTTCAGCGCGTTCAGCGCCTGCGGGCGGTTGAGGGTGATGAGGCCGACCCGGCCGCGCGTCTCGACGAGGATGGTTTCGTAGGCCATGGTCCGGGTCTCCCTGACATATCCGATTTTCCTCACGGCTAACCGAGCGGCAGGCGTGCGTCCATGCGGTTTCGCGCAAATGACCGTGTCAGCGCGCGCCGCGACGCCTGGCCCGGACGCCTTGGCAGGTCGGACAATAGAAGGTGGAGCGTCCCGATTGCACGAGCCGCGTCACGGTATCGGCGCAGCCCTCCGTGGCGCAGGGCTCGCCCTCCCGGTCATAAACGCGGAACCGATGCTGGAAATAGCCGAGCGACCCGTCGGCCTGGGCGAAATCGCGCAGGGTCGAACCGCCAGCCTCCACGGCCTCGGCCAGCACGTCCCGAATGGTCGCGGCCAACAGGTCCGCCTGGGGCGTCGCCCGCCCGCCCGGGCCGACAATCGAGCCCGCCGGCGCGGTCGGCGACAGGCGCGCGCGGAACAGAGCCTCGCACACATATATATTGCCGAGGCCCGCCACGAGCGTCTGGTCGAGCAGCGCCGCCTTCAGCGGGGCGGCCTTGCCGTCGAAGAGCCTGGCAAGCAGGGCGCCCGACAATTCGTTGCCCAGCGGTTCGACGCCGACCGCCTTCATGTGCCGGCTCGTCGCCAGTTCCGCCCGCGGCACCAGGTCCATGAAGCCGAAGCGGCGCGCGTCGTTGTAGGTGACGGTCGCCCCGCCCTCCATCGTGAAGATGACGTGGTCGTGCTTGGCGCTGCCGCCGGCCTCGATATGGAACTCGCCGGGCGCGAAGGCCGGGCCTGTGCCTTCGCGGATGAGGAAGCGCCCCGACATGCCCAGATGCATGAGCAGGACCTCGCCCGAGGACAGGTCCGCCAGAAGATATTTGGCGCGGCGTCCGAGCGCGGTGATCCGCTGGCCGACGAGCCGTTCCCGGAAGCGCGGCGGCAGGGGAAAGCGCAGGTCGGGGCGGTTGAGCGTCACCTGCGTGATGACGCGCCCGGCCATGACCGGCTCCAGTCCCCGGCGGACCGTCTCGACTTCGGGAAGCTCTGGCATGGCGGGCCTTGCGGGCGGGGTGATGCGGCGAAATCCGGCAGGGGCCGGAGATAGCAACTCGTCCGTCCAGGCGCTATGGTCCGCCCCGATTTGCCGCAGGACAGGCGCATGGCGACCGGCGACACCACCCATTTCGGCTTCGAAAGCGTCCGGACCGACGAGAAGCAGGCCCGCGTCAACGACGTGTTCCATGCCGTGGCGCGCCGCTACGACCTGATGAACGACCTGATGTCCGCCGGCCTGCACCGGGCCTGGAAGGGCGACATGATCGCGGCCCTGCGGGTGCCGGCCGATCGCCCGTTCCGGCATCTGGACGTTGCCGGCGGCACCGGCGACGTCGCTTTTCGCGTGCTGGATGCGGGGGGCGATGCGACCCGCGTCACGGTCCTCGACATCAATCCGGACATGCTGGCGGTCGGCCGCGAGCGGGCCGAGGAGCGTTATGGCGCCGATCCACGGCTCGATTTCGTGGAGGGCAACGCCGAGGCCCTGCCGTTTCCCGACGGGACCTTCGACGCCTATACGATCGCTTTCGGCATCCGGAACGTTCCACGGATAGAGGTGGCCATTGCGGAAGCGTTCCGCGTGCTCAAGCGCGGCGGGCGGTTCCTGTGCCTGGAATTCTCGCGCGTCGACGTGCCGGTCCTGGACCGGCTCTACGACCTCTACTCGTTCAACGTGATCCCGCGCATGGGCCAGGCGGTCACCGGCGACGGCGAGCCCTATCGCTATCTCGTGGAATCGATCCGCCGCTTCCCGCCGCCGGGCGTGTTCACCGACATGATCGGGCAGGCCGGGTTCCGCCGCGTGACGCACCGGTCGATGACCGGCGGCGTCGTCGCGCTCCATTCGGGCTGGAAGCTCTGACGTGATCGCCTCCCTCGGCCACCTCGCGCGCCTGATGCGCGCCGGCTTCGTGCTGGCGCGGGAGGGGGCGCTCGGCCTCGCCGATCCTTCGATCCTTCCGCCGGCGATGAAGCTGCCCGTCAGGCTGGGTCGCCTCGTGGAGCGGCGCGGCCAGGCGGGCACGCAGGGCGCGCGCCTCGCGGCGGCCATGACCCGGCTCGGGCCGTCCTACGTGAAGATGGGCCAGTTCCTGGCGACCCGCCCCGATATCGTCGGGCTGGCGGTCGCGCGGGACCTGGAGGCGCTGCAGGACCGCGTTCCCGCCCTGCCGCGCGCCGTGGCCGTCGCGCAGATCGAGGAATCGCTCGGGGGGCCGCTGGAGCGATTCTTCACCGAATTTGGCGACGCGGTCGCCGCCGCCTCGATCGCGCAGGTGCACCGGGCGACGACCATCGACGGGCGCATCGTCGCCGTGAAGGTGCTGCGCCCCAACGTGCGGACCACCTTCGCGCGGGACCTCAACGCCATGCGCGTCGCGGCGCGCGTCGCCGAGCGGCGCTCGCTGGAGGCGCGGCGCCTGCGCTTCGTGGAGGTGGTGGAGACGCTGGCCCGCTCCGTCGCGGTGGAGATGGACCTCAGGCTTGAAGCCGCCGCGCTCTCCGAACTCGGCGAGAACACCGCCGGGGACCGGGACTTCCGCGTGCCCAAGCCCGATTGGGAGTGCACGAGCCGGGACGTCCTCACCACGGAATGGATCGACGCGACGCCGCTGCACGATCTCGCCGCCATCGACGCCGCCGGTCACAACCGCAGCCGGCTCGCGGCGCTCATCCTCCAGTCCTTCCTGAAGCACGCGATCCGCGACGGCTTCTTCCACGCCGACATGCATCAGGGGAACCTGTTCGTGGATGCCCGCGGCCGCATCGTCGCGGTCGATTGCGGCATCATGGGCCGTCTGGGCATGAAGGAGCGGCGCTTCCTGGCCGAGATCCTCCTCGGCTTCATCAACCGGGACTATCGCCGGGTGGCGGAGGTTCATTTCGAGGCCGGCTACGTGCCCGCCCACCACAATGTTGCGGACTTCGCCTCCGCGCTGCGGGCCGTGGGCGAGCCGATCCACGACCGGCGTGCCGACCAGATCTCCATGGCCAAGCTCCTGTCGCTGCTCTTCGAGATCACCGGGCTCTTCGACATGAAGACCCGCACCGAGCTCGTCATGCTGCAGAAGACGATGGTCGTCGTGGAGGGCGTCGCCCGCACGCTCGACCCGCATCTCGACATCTGGAAGACCTCCGAGCCGGTCGTGCGCGACTGGATCGTGCGCAATCTCGGCCCGCAGGGGCGGATCGAGGATGTCGGGCGCGGCCTCGCGGCGCTGGCCAACCGCGCCGGGCAGCTTCCCGAATTCCTGGACCGCGTCGAGCGCGCGGTGGAGGACATGGAGCGCGTGGCCGAGACCGGCATGCGCCTGTCGCCGGCCAGCGTGGAGGCGATCGGCCGCGCCGAGGCCCGCGGCAATCGCTGGGGAACGGCGGCCCTGTGGGTGATCGCGGGGCTCCTGGCGGTCATCGCGGTGCGCCTGTTCTGACAGGCATGGCGGTCACGTACGCCTTCGCCGATCCGCTGCCCATCGACGCTGTCCTGGGCGATCTCAGGGCCGCCCTGAAGGACCGGGCCAACGCCGTGCTCGTCGCCCCGCCGGGCGCCGGCAAGACGACCCGGGTGCCGCTCGTCCTGCTGGGCGAGTCCTGGGCGGATGGGCGGAAGCTCATCGTGCTCGAGCCACGGCGACTGGCGGCCCGCGCCGCCGCCGCGCGCATGGCGGCGACGCTCGGCGAGCCGGTCGGGGCGACCGTCGGCCTCAGGGTGCGCCTCGGGTCGAAGATCGGTCCGAAGACGCGGATCGAGGTCGTCACCGAAGGCGTCTTTGCCCGGATGATCCTCGACGATCCCGAACTGACGGGCGTCGCCGGTGTTCTCTTCGACGAGTTCCACGAGCGGTCCCTCGACGCCGATCTCGGCCTCGCGCTGGCGCTGGATGCGCAGGCCGGTCTTCGCGAGGACCTGCGCATCCTGGCCATGTCCGCGACGCTCGACGGCGCGCGCGTGTCGGCCCTGATGGGCGATTGCCCCGTCATCCGCTCTGAGGGCCGCGCCTATCCGGTCGAAACCCGCCATCTGCCGCGCCGGCCGGACCGTCGCATCGAGGACGAGGTCGCGGACGCGGTGATGAAGGCCGTTACCGAGGAGGCCGGCTCCATCCTCGTCTTCCTGCCGGGGCAGGGCGAGATCCGCCGCGTCGAGGAGAGGCTGCGCGAACGCCTGCGCGACCCGTCCGTCGACATCGCGCCCCTTTATGGCGCGATGGAGCGCGGCGAGCAGGATCGTGCCGTCAGCCCCGCGCCGGCGGGGCGGCGCAAGATCGTGCTCGCGACCTCCATCGCCGAAACCTCGCTCACCATCGAGGGCGTGCGGGTGGTCGTGGATTCCGGCCTCGCCCGCGTGCCGCGCTACGAGCCCGATATCGGGCTGACACGCCTGGAGACGGTCCGCGTCTCCCGCGCCTCCGCCGACCAGCGGCGCGGCCGCGCCGGACGAACGGAACCCGGGATCTGCTACCGGCTCTGGGACGAGGCGGGAACGGGCGCGCTCAAGCCCTTCGCCGAGCCGGAGATTCTGGCCGCGGATCTCGGCTCGCTCCTCCTCGATTGCGCCGCCTGGGGCGTCACCGATCCGGCCCGCCTGCCGTTCCTCGATTCCCCGCCTGCGCCCGCCGTCAAGGAGGCTCGCGCGCTGCTCGCATCGCTCGGCGCATTGGACGGGCAGGGGCGGATCACGCAGGAAGGCCGGCTCCTGCGCCGCCTGCCCTTGCCCCCACGGCTGGCGCGTATGGTCGTGGATGCCGGCCGGATCGGCGCGGCCGGGCTCGCGGCCGAGATCGCCGCGATCATCGTCGAGCGCGGGCTCGGCGGCGACGGGACGGACCTCACCGAGCGCATCGAGCGGTTCCGCCGCGACAGGTCCCGGCGGGCTGAGGACATGCGCCGCATGGCCGGAGGCTGGGCATCGCTCGTGCCGGGCGTGGCGGGCGATTCCCGGATCGCGGAAGCGGGCCGCATCCTAGCGCTCGGCTTCCCGGACCGCATCGCCAAGGCTCGCGGCAAGCCCGGAGACGTCATCCTCGCCAATGGCCGCGGCGCCTCGCTCGATCCTGCCGACAGGCTCGCCCGCGAGCCGATGCTGGCGGTGGCCGAGATTGCCGGCGGCGCCGCCAGCGCGCGCATCCTGCTCGCCGCGCCTCTTCCCGTCGCCGATTTCGAGGCCGTGTTCGGGGACAGGATCGTCACCGCCGACGAGGTGACGTTCGATCGCGCGAGCAGGGCGCTGAAGGCCCGGCGCGTGCGCCGCTATGGGGCCCTCGTCCTTGCCGAGGCGCCCCTGCCCGTGGAGCCCGGTCCCGCTTCCGCGAAGGCGCTGGCGGCGGCGGTCGCGTCACTCGGCATCGGCAGCCTGCCCTGGACGCGCCCGCTCGCCCAGTGGCGGGATCGCGTCCAGTTCCTGCGCCGCGCGGAGGGCGGGCCTTGGCCGGACCTGTCGGACGAGGCCCTGGCCGGCGGCATCGAGGACTGGCTCGGCCCCTACATCACGGATGTCACGTCGCTGGACCGGATCGATGCCGGGCGGCTGGAAAAGGCCCTGCACGGGCTGCTGCCCTGGGACCTCGCCCGCCGGCTGGACGGCGAGGCGCCGACCCATTTCGAGGCGCCGACCGGCTCCCGGCTGGTGGTCGATTACACGGCGCCGGAAGGCCCGTCGGTGGCGGTAAGGGTGCAGGAATTGTTCGGCCTGTCGGCCCACCCGTCGCTCGCGGGCGGCCGCGTGCCGCTGGTCCTGACCCTGCTATCGCCCGCACACCGGCCGATCCAGATCACGCGCGACCTGCCGGGTTTCTGGCGCGGCTCCTGGGCCGACGTGAAGAAGGACATGAAGTCCCGCTACCCCAAGCACCCCTGGCCCGACGACCCGGCCGCTGCGCAGGCGACGACGCGGGCCAAGCCCCGCGGCACGTGAGGCTCATCCGGGCGTCCGCTCGATGACGCCCCACCAGCCGAGCCCCTTGTAGGTCTCGTAGCCGGGCGTCGCATGGAAGGCGACGCGGTGGCCGCTCGGCGTCATGTAGTGGCCGCTCGATGCGCCGCCCGTGCGCAGCGGGAAGGTCTCGGTCAGGATGCCGCGCCCGTCGGATGCGGCGATGATCCGATTTCTGGCGTCCAGGAGCATGACCCGGCTGCGGGCGGCGTCGGCCGCCGAGAGGCGGACGCCCCGCACGATGGCGCGGGCCTGTGGCTCCCAGTCGAAATGGATGGCGAGGATGCCGACGGGCTCGGCGTCGGCCTCGCCCCATTGCCGGACCGAGGCGACATAGGTCGCGACCTGCGCATCCCCCAGCCCCGTGCGGCGGGCGATGTCGGCGGCGGCATAATCCCGCCCGCTCGCCAGGGCGAGCCCCTGCTGAAACCAGGCCTTCTCCCGCACGTCGAGGCCGCGCACGTCGAAACGCTGCGGGCAGGCATTCGCGAGGACCCGGCCATCCAGGCCGACGAGCCAGAGGTCCAGATAGACCGTGTAGGAGGAGAGGATGACGCCGAGCCGGCCTTCCGCATGGCGGCGGCGGTCCTCCGACGGGTCGCTGGCGCAATTGACGAGCGCGGCGTCGGTCGCCCACCAGCGGACGTCGCAGGTCCGCTCGTAGAGATTGCGGTCGATGAGCTCCACGGCGTTGAGCGCCAGATCGACCATGCGCTCCGACAGCGCCTGGTCGGAGAGGCGCGCCGTCACGTCCTTCAGCGCCTCGACCCGGTCCTTCAGCGTCAGGCCGAGATCTTCCGCGAGCCGGGCGATCTCGCTGGACACCGTCTTCACCTCGTCGGCGACGACCGCGAAGCCGCGCCCGTGCTCGCCGGCGCGCGATGCCTCGATCAGTGCGTTCAACGCGAGCAGGTGCATGCGGCTCGTGATGCCGTGGATCGTGCGGATATTGCGCAGCGCCGAGAGCTTCAGATCCTCCGCCGCGCTGCCCACCAGATCGGCAAGCGCGGCATCGCTCTCGGAAGGGCCGATCTCGGCCGGTCGCATCCGCGCCTCATGCAGGAAACCGATGATGATTCGGATCCTACCGGCGCGATCGATCGATGACGCGCATAAGTTTTCGGCGCCACCCGCTCACCCTTGGGTCGCTTTTGGCTGCTCAGGCCGCGCCGATGCCGCGAATGCGGGCAGGTCCTGCCTTCAATTGTCCATCCGCTGGCGCCATTGCCGCTCGCCCACCATGCAATTGGCCGGGTTCCCGGCCGCCTGCGCGCGGTCGAACAGGCTTCGCGGCGGAAACTGCCCGGCGACTTCCAGGATCATCTTGGTCCGGATCGCCTCGGCGAATTGCGAGCGGTCGCGGATGGAGATCAGGAACGCGCCCGGCCCGCCGATCACGCAGTCCCGGTAATATTCGTCCAGATAGTCCAGATCGAGATAGCCCGGCCGCTTCAGCTGGATGGGCAGGCCGTTGATGGTGATGCCCTTGGCGAGCGCGTCGTCGCGCGAGACGGTGACGATGCGCCCCTGATTGTTCGGCCCGTCGCCGGAAATGTCGATGACGTTGCGCAGCGCCCTGATATTGCCCGTCTCGAACAGCTCCACCGACTTGTCGAGCGCGGCCGAGATCGAGGTGCGGTAGGCACGGCGCGTCGGCGCCTTGTCGATGGTCGAGGCGAGCTCCGCGGACGATTCCGGTCCGTCGATGATGGTCCAGGGTGCGATGAGGTACTGCGATTGCGGCCCCGCCCATTCCAGATAGGCGATGGCGACGCGCCCGTGCACGCCCTTGCGCACGGCCTCGTGGAAGGCGGGCGACCGGAGCGCCTGGACATAGCCCTGGCGCTGCAACTCCAGTTCGTCCGGATCCATCGAGTAGGAGATGTCCACCGCCAGGACGAGCGCGACGTCGACCTCGGGCGTTGCCCGGTCCTGCGTTCGTGCGGGCCATGTCAGGAAAAGGAAGGAGGCGAGCAGCGTCAGCGCGCCTGCCGCAAAGGAAGTCCGGCCCGTCCACGAAGCTCGCATGGCTCGTCTCCGCCGATGTCGTCAGAGTGACATGCAAGCGAGATTCGCGCCAGACGAGGGCGGGATGGTGGCAGGCGGCTTGCCGCTCGGGCTTTCACGCACGCCCGCGCAGCTTCGCCTCCACGAGGGCGAGGGCCGCGAGGAAGGATTGCTCGACGCCGAGCGTGGTCGTGTCCAGCATCAAGGCGTCGTCCGCCTTCAGCAAAGGCGCGGCAGAGCGCGCGCTGTCGCGCTCGTCGCGCCGGCGGATGTCCTCCAGGATCGCGGCCGGGTCCGCTGGCTCGCCGCGCCCGTCCAGTTCCCGCGTCCGGCGCCGGGCGCGCTCCTCGGGGCTGGCGGTGACGAACAGCTTCACCTGCGCGTCCGGGCAGATCACCGTGCCGATATCGCGCCCGTCCAACACCGCCCCGCCGGGCTGCGCCGCGAAGGCGCGCTGCAGGTCGAGCAAGGCCGCTCGCACCGCCGGATGGGCGGCGACGACCGACGCGGCCTCGCCCATCGGCCGGCCGCGCAGGCTCTCGTCCTCTCCCAGCCGGGCCGGATCGAGCCCCGACGCGGCACGGGCGGCGGCCGCTTCGTCCTCGAGCCGGCCGCCGGACGCCAGCACCGCCGCGGCCGTGCCCCGGTAGAGCAGGCCCGTGTCCAGGTGCGGCAGGCCGTAATGGGCGGCGAGGCGCCTGGCCAGCGTGCCCTTGCCGGAGGCGGCCGGTCCGTCGATGGCGATGATCACGCCGCCGATCCTTCCGCGACCGTGCCGCCGAGCGCGGTGATCGTGGGCACGAAGGTGGGGAAGCTCGTCGCGATCATCGCGCCGTCGTCCACGACGACCGGCGATTGGGAGGCGAGGCCCATGACGAGGAACGACATGGCGATGCGGTGATCCAGATGCGTGGCGACGGGACCGCCGCCCCGCACCTTGCCCTGGCCGCCGACAACGATGAGGTCGTCGCCCTCGATGCGGTTGTGCACGCCCGTCGCGTCAAGGCCCGCCGCCACGGCGGCCAGCCGGTCCGATTCCTTCACCCGCAATTCCTCGAGGCCGTTCATCCGCGTCTCGCCGGTGGCGAAGGCGGCGGCGACCGACAGGACCGGATATTCGTCGATCATCGACGGCGCCCGGTCGGCCGGGACGTCGACGCCCTTGAGCTCGCTGGCGCGCACGCGCAGGTCCGCGACCGTCTCGCCGCCTTCCTCGCGCTCGCCGAGGATGTCGATCCGCGCGCCCATCTCGAGGAGCGTGGTGAGGAGCCCGGTGCGGAGCGGGTTCATCATCATGCCCTCGATCGTCACGTCCGAGCCGGGGACGATGAGCGCGGCGACGATCGGGAAGGCCGCCGAGGACGGATCGGCGGGTACGACGACAGGCCGGGCCTTCAGCTTCGGCTGGCCGACCAGCGTGATCCTCCGGCCGTGGGATCCGTGCGGCTCGACCCTGACCTCGGCGCCGAAATGGCGCAGCATCCGCTCGGTATGGTCGCGCGAGGCCTCGCGCTCGATGACCGTCGTCTCGCCGGGCGCGTTGAGCGCGGCCAGCAGCACGGCCGACTTGATCTGCGCCGAGGCGACCGGCGTCTCGTAGGTGATCGGCAGCGTCTCGCGCGGGCCGCGCAGGGTGAGGGGCACGCGCCCGCCCTCGGCCTCCGACACGACCGTGACGCCCATCTGCAGCAGCGGATCGATGATCCGGCGCATCGGCCGCTTGCGCAAAGACGCATCGCCGTCGAACGTGGAGGTGATCGGATGGCTGCCCGCGACGCCCATCATCAGGCGCGAGCCGGTGCCGGCATTGCCGAAATCGAGCACGTCCCCGGGTTCGACGAGGCCGCCGATCCCGACGCCCTGGACGCTCCAGCGGCCTTCGCCGTGGCGCGTGATCGTGGCGCCGAGCGCGCGTGCCGCATCGGCGGTGCGCAGCACGTCGTCGCCCTCGAGCAGGCCTTCCACCTCGGTTCGCCCCGTGGAGAGCAGGCCGAAGATCATGGCGCGGTGGGAGATGGACTTGTCCCCCGGCGGGCGCAGGCGGCCCTTGAGCGGGCCGGAGGGGCGGGACTGGAGGGGAACGGGTGTGGCGTGGGAGGACAAGGGCTCGACCGGGCGCTGGGAGTTGATGTTCGGCGGGGCCTCCTAGCACGCTCCCGCACGATGCGTCACCCGGCCGCGGCGCCGGTGCATTTCGGGTTTGACAGGGCAGGCCTGCCCGACTAACGGGATCGCTCGCTTTTCAGATCCAGAAGGTATGACGACCGTGGCGAAACCCGAACTCGGCACGAAACGCGTCTGTCCGACCACAGGCCGCAAGTTCTACGACCTCAACAAGGACCCGATCGTCTCGCCCTATACCGGCGCGGCGTATCCGCGGACCGCGTTCGAGCCCCAGGGCCGTCCCGCCCCGGCCGCTCCCGGCCCGGAGGAGGACGAGGACGAGGCCGTGGAGGCCACGGTCGAGATCGTCTCCCTCGACGAGGCGGACGAGACCGAGGACGCCAAGGAAGCCGTGGCCGGCGAGGAAGACGTCGATATCGACGAGGATATCGGCGGCGACGACGACACGTTCCTGGCCGAGGAAGAGGAAGGCGACGACGACGTCTCCGACCTCATCGACGGCGAGATCGAGGACGACGAGGAGGCCTGAGGGCCGCCTCCGAAACTTTTCCGGACATGGGGGCGACAGGCCCTTGAGTCCGGAGGGGCGGGCGACTATACACCCGCCGCGGACGCGAAACGTCCGACACCCAGCCGGGCTCCCCAAGGCCCGGCACCAGAGTGGGGCCATAGCTCAGTTGGGAGAGCGCTTGAATGGCATTCAAGAGGTCGGCGGTTCGATTCCGCCTGGCTCCACCAATTTCCCTTTAAATTCGGCCGATAGCTCAGGCGCAGACTATGAACTGCGGCATCGGTCATGGACGAACGGGCCGCGCGCGCGGCCCGCCGCCTTCGTTCGGTCGGCCTCAGGCGGCATCCGCCGGAATGGGGGCCTTGGGCGTCCCGTAGAGGCGCGGGTCGACCGGCGGGGCGAGGCCTTCGTCGTCCGACATCAGCGGCTCGGCGACATATTCGAGTTCGCCCTTGCCATCCGCGGAAGGACCGCGCGCCCAGCGGCCCTGCGCGCTCTCCTCGCCCTCCGAGAAGTTCATGAACTGATAGGACACCTCGGTCTTTTCCCGGTCCTGCGGGAAATTGGACGGAACGGGCGTCATCTCCAGCCCGTCGGCCTCCAGCTCCTGGATCGCCGCGAGCCACTGGTTCTGGTGCATCGTGTCCCGGGCGAGCAGGAACGCGAGCATGTCGCGCACGCCCGCGTCCGCCGTCATGTTGTAGAGCCGGGATACCTGCAGGCGCCCCTGGCTTTCCGCCGTCACGTTGAACCGGAAATCGGCGAGCAGGTTGCCGCTGGCGATCGTGTAGCGGGCATTCCAGGGATAGCCGACGCTGTCGGTCGGCGTCGCGCCGAGGCCTGAGACGATGACGTGCTGGGGGTTGATCCCGGCAACGATGGCGTCCTCCACGCGGGCGCCGCCCAGAACGGCGCCGATCACCGAGTTCTGCGCCGCTTCCTCCTGGGTCTCCACCGGCGACGTCTCCAGAAGGCGGGCGATCATGGTGGCCAGCATCTCCACATGGCCGATCTCCTCGGTGCCGATATCGAGGATCATGTCCCGGTACTTCTGCGGAGCGCGGCAGTTCCAGCCCTGGAAAAGGTAGGTCATCATCACGCTGATCTCGCCCCACTGGCCGCCCAGGACCTCCTGGAGCTGCTTGGCGAAGATCGGATCCGGCGCGTCCGGACGTGCGGCGTGCTGCAGGTGCTTGTAGCGGAAGAACATGGGAGGCTCCTGGCTGGGACGCGTCAGCTCCCCGGCGCCAATCATGTCCCTCCGGACGATGTTCCGGGCCACGCCTCCAGCGTGCGGCTCCCGACGGACGTCTTCGCATCCGGTCGCACCCGGTCGGCCGGGCTGATCTCGGGCAGGCCGGGCCTAAAGGTCGGCCTGCAGATCGAGCGCTCCCCAGACCCGCTCGACCAGCGAGAGGAAGCGAGGATCCCGCCGCAATGTTTTCGGGTCGCGCGGCCGGTCCAGGTCCACCTGGACGTCGAGGCGGATGCGGCCCGGCCGCGCCGACAGGACGATCACCCGGTCCGCGAGAGTCACGGCTTCCTCGATGTCGTGGGTGACGAACAGGACGGCCCTCTGGTGTGCTGACCAGATGCGGAGCAATTCCCGGCCCATGGCCGCCTTGGTCTGCGAGTCCAGCGCTCCGAACGGCTCGTCCATCAGGAAGATTTCCGGCTCGTAGGCCAGGAGCCGTCCCAGCGACACGCGCTGGCGCATGCCGCCGGACAATTCGTGCGGCCGGTGCTTCTCGAAGCCCTTGAGCTTGAGGAACGCGATCAGCTCGCCCAGCCGTGCCCGGTCCACGCGCCTCGGCCCGAGTTCGGCGCCGATGAGGATGTTGTCCTCCACGCTCGCCCAGGGGAGCAGCGTGTCGCGCTGGAACATGAAGCCGATCCGGTCGGAAGCGTCCGCGACCCCGCGCCCGTCGATGGCAGCGGTGCCGGAGGCCGGATCCAGCAGGCCGGACAGCACGCGCAGCAGCGTGGACTTTCCGCAGCCGGAGGGGCCCACGACGGCGACGAACTCCCCCGGCGCCACGTCCAGCGACACGTCCTGCAGGACGCGGACAGGCAGGCCGTCCGGGCTGGGATAATCCACCGAGAGATGACGGATCGCGATCTTTGGCTGCACGACCGAAACCGGGTCCGCCGGCTGCTCCGGCCTCAGGGCGACGATGGGGCTCACGACGGCCTCCACGAGGAAAAGCGCCGCTCGATCCGCGCCACGACGAGGTTGCCTGCGACCGCGATGCCCATCAGCAGGACGAGCCCCGCGAACACGCCGGTCGTGTCCAAACGGCCCGCCGACTTCTCGATGTACCAGCCGAGCCCGGCGCTGGAGCCGATCAGCTCGCCGACCACCGCGCCGATCAGCGCGAGCCCGACGCCGATCTTCAGCGAGGCGATGAGCCACGGCACGATCCAGGGCAGCAGCACCTTGCGCGTCACGTAAAGCCGCGGCGCGCGCATGGTGCGCAGCAGGTCCAGGAGATCCCGGTCGATCGTCTTCAGCCCCTCATGCACGTTGAGCATGAAGATGAACAGGACGGTCGAGAACGCCATCATCACCTTCGAGAACAGGTCGATCCCGAACCAGATGATGAAGAGCGGCGCCAGCGCCACCCGCGGCAGGCTGTGCAGCGCCATGATGAACGGCTCGGCGACCGCATGGCCGTACTTGTAGCGCGCCATGGCGATGCCGAGGGGCACGCCGACCGCGAAGGCGAGGGCGAGGCCAAGCACGGCCTCCAGCAGGGTGCGCTGTGTGTTGCGCCACAATTCGCCGGAGGCGGCGAGCGCGACGAGGCGCTCGGCGATCAGGGACGGCCGGCTGATCCAGAGCGGATCGACCACCGTGTGGCTCAGGACCTCCCAGCCGCCCACGAGGACGGCGAAGAGCAGGATGCGGTCCCGGATCAGGCCGAGGCGGACCCTTCGGCCGACAAGGCCGGCAAGCCCGATGCCGGCTTGGCCGGACTGGATGATGGCGGACATGGGGATTCCTCTGGGCTTTGATCAGCCGGGATGGCTGCCGGTGGCCACGGGCCGGGCCGGATCGGAGCTCCAGGCCGACCAGGAGCCGGGGAACAGGGCCGCGTCGATCCCCGCGGTCGCCAGGGCGAGGATCTGGTGCGCGGCCGCGACGCCGCCGCCGCAATAGACGCCGATGGACTGCGAGCCGTCGATGCCGAGCGCCGCGAACCGGTCCCGGATGGCGCCGGCATCGGCAAAGCGCCCGTCCGCCGTCAGGTTGCCGGAGGTCGGCACGTTGACCGCGCCGGGGATGTGGCCTTCCGCGGGCTTGCCCGGCTCGGCCTTGTCCCCGCGATAGGCGTCCGGTCCCCGCGCATCGATGAGGACGGCCTGCCTAGCGACCGCAGCGGCGCCGTCGGCGGTCAGGACCGGCAGATGCCCGGCCTCCAGCACGACGTCGCCATGGTCGGGAAGCGGAATGTCCTGTGTCACCGCACCCCCGGCCGCCTTCTAGGCGTCGAATCCCCCGTCCAGGGCGCGGACATCGGTGAGGCCCGCCCAGCGCAGAACCCACCAGCCGCGTCCTGCCTGCAGGCCGCGATTGTCGTCGTACACGACGATGGCGGAGCCCTGGCGGATGCCCCAGCGACGGGCATCGCGCTGCAGGTCGTGGATGTCGGGCAGCGGCCGGCGGCCGCTGAAGCCGATCTGTTCCCCGGCGAGCTCGGTCGGCAGGTCGACATAGACCGCGCCGGGGATGTGGCCCTCGCGATAGGCCGGGCGGCCGTCGGGACGATCCGGCCGGAACCTTATGTCGAGGACGACGGTCGGCGCCCCGGAGGCCAGACGGGCCTGGAGATCGGCGGGCGAGATCAGGTGGCGGGAACGGGCGTCGTAGGTCTGCGTCATGGCTTTCTCCTCAGCCGGCGGCCGCGAGCGCGTCGGCGATGGCGGGCTGGGCCTGCACGGCCGCGGCGCGCCTCTCGGCGAACCGGTTCGCCGGCTTCTTCAGGCCGAAATGGCCGCGGAACGTGCTCGCCTCGTACTCGGTGCGGAACAGGCCGCGCCGCTGCAGTTCCGGCACGACGAGCTCGACGAAGGCATTCAGGGTTCCGGGCAGGGTGGGCGGGAACAGGATGAAGCCGTCGGTGGTGCGCTCGACGAACCGCTCCTCGAGGAAGTCCGCCACGTCCCTGGCATTGCCCACCACCTCCGGGCCGCCGCCGGTGCGCCGGAAGAACAGGAAGAGCTGGCGCAGGGTGAGGTGGCTCGTGCCCCACGACCGGCGGGCCTGCTCCACGATGAGCGCGGGCTTGCCCTCCAGATCCGCGATGCCGGCGACATCGTCGATGCGCGTCTCGAGGGTGTACGGCTTGAGATCGAGCCCCAGCACCGCCTGCAGGCCGCCCAGGTCGAAATTCGTGACCGAGAGGTTCTGGATGTCGGCATAGAGCTGCCGCGCCTCTTCGCGGGTCTCGCCGACATAGACGGCGAGGCCGGCCACCAGCTGCTGGCTGCTCTCGTGCCGGCCGTAGCGGGCCAGGCGGCTCTTCACGTCCGCGTAGTAGCGCTTGGCTTCCGGCAGGTGGAACGTGTGGATGAAGCGGATGTCGGCGAAGCGGGCGCCGAATTCCAGCGAGCGTTCGGACTGGCCGGCATGCAGGATCGGGATCTGGCCCTGGATCGGCCGCGCCACGTTGAGCGGCCCGGAAACCGACAGATGCTTGCCGGCATAGTCGATCCGGTGGACCTTCGCAGGATCGAGCAGCACGCCGGTGGCCTTGTCGCCGACCAGCGCGTCGTCCTCCCATGTGTCCCAGAGCCCGGTCAGGATCTCGGCATATTCGGTCGCCCAATCGAAGCGCTCGTCGGTGTCCCAGTGCTTCTCGCGGCCGTAATTGCCGGCGGCCTCCAGGTTGCGGCCGGTGACGAAGTTCAGCGCCAGCCGTCCGCCCGAGAGGTTGTCGATGGTCGCCGAGGCCCGGGCCACCGAGTAGGGATGGGAATAGGTGGTGTTGACCGTCGTGACGATGCCGATTTTCTCGGTCACGGCCGCGGCGTAGGCCGCGTAGGTCAACGCTTCGGGCCTCAGCGTCTCGTTGGGGTGCTCGTATTGCTTCTCCGGTCCACCGGCCATCTGGTCGCCGATGAAGTAGAAGTCGAGCTTGGCGCGTTCGGCGAGCTGCGCCGTTTCCCGCAGGAAGGGTCCGTCGAAGGTGGCGTCGGCGCGCGCGCCGGGGATGCGCCACCCTGCAGGGTGGAAACCGGTCGCCCAGATCGAGAATCCGAGCCGGATATGCTTGCGGTCCTGGTGATGGGATTGGGTCATCGCGGGCTCCTGGATGGCGAAAGGGCTCAGTCGGCAACGAGGGCGGGGTTGCCGGTCTCGTAGGCGACGGGCTTCAGGTCCTTCTCCAGCTCCAGTACGTCCCGCTGCAGCGTTTCCCAGCCCTCCTTGGAGAAGCGGGGATGGCGCGACAGCGATGTCTCGAGGCTCTTGGAGCCGAGGGCGAGAAGCTTGGGGTCGATCTCCGGGAACAGCTTGCGGATCTGGGCCAGCCGCTCTTCCGGGTCCTTCAGCACGATGTGCGCCGAGCGCAGCGTCTCGCGGGCGACCGCCTCCGCCGCCTCGCGATTGGCCTTGACCCAGGACTCGCGCGCCAGCAGCGCGAGCGCCGGCACGTCCCGCTCGCGCCAGTCGATAACGACGCCAAGGCCCTTGGATTCGATGTCGAGGGCGTCGAAGCCGCTCAGCATGCCGGCGGCGATCTGGTTCGTGCGCAGCGCGGCCACCTGGTTGTTCGATGGGCCGATGCTGACGATCTCCACGTCGCGGTCGGGGTTGAGGCCCGCCCGCTGCAGGGCGAGCCGCACGAGATTGTCGGTGAGGCTGCCGGCGGTCGTGATGCCGATCTTCTTGCCCTTGAGGTCGGCGATCGACTTCACGGCCGAACCGCCCTGGGCGACCAGCACGTAGGGCGTGCGCTCGTTCAGCGGCAGCGCCACGATGCCGTCCACGCCGCGGTTGCGCAGGCGGATGACATGCTCGGGCGCGCAGATGCAGAAATGGATCGCCCCGCCGACCAGCGCCTGGATCGCCGGTGCGCCGCCCTTGAAGTTGACCACCTCGGCCTTCACGCCGGCCTTCTCGTAGAAGCCCTTCTCGATGGCGACCGCGACCGGAAGCGAATTGTCGCTGAGGGCACCGGACGTGCCGAAGACCACACGGGTCTGGGCGAAGGCGGAGGGCGCGGCCGCGGCGGCGATCAGGATCGCGGCGAGGACGGTGCGGGCCGGCTGGAACAGGCGAGGGGTCATCGGGACAACTCCGTGGAAAGATCAGGCCGCGTTCCGGGCCGCGGCCCGACCGCGCCGATGGGCGAGCGCCTCGACGGCCTCCCCCACGAGCTGGTTGAGGCGGGCGACGGTCGGCGCGTCGCGGACGGGGCCGTCGGCGAGCAGCGCGTCGGGGACGAAGACGGCGGTGGGAAGCGTGGCCGCGCCGAAGAAGGCGAAGAGCGGCCTCAACTGGTGCTCGACGACGAGAGCGTGACGGTCGGACCCGCCGACGGCGAGCAGCGCCACCGGCACGCCGGCCAGCGCCTTGTAGTCGACCAGATCGATCAAGTGCTTGAAAAGGCCGGTATATGAGCCCTTGTAGACGGGCGAGGCCGCAATGATCAGGTCGGCGCCTTCGATGGCTTGGAGCACCGCCGCGAGGGCGGGCGAAGCTTGCGCCGGATAGGCCACCGCCAGGTCCGGCACGAGCGCGGAGACCTCGATCAGCGTCGTCTGCGCGCCGACGGCATTGGCGACCCGCTCCTGTACATGGGCCGCCAGCCGCCTGGTCTTCGACTGCTCCGACAGGCTTCCGACAATCGTTACGATCCGGCTCATGAAGCACCTCCTGGATGTCCCAAGGCTTTCGCGAATCGTTCGTTATGTCAAACAGAACGTTCTTTTAAATGTACGCGCTCGCGGAGTTCGTTCTTTCATCCGCCGGCGGAACCGTGCGAAGAAAATGTCCCTTTCGCCGTTTGAAGCTCCCGGCCGGTCCACGGAACGTTCCGTGGGCAGGTCGTTCCACGGCGTTCCGATCCGGAGGCTGTCCGCTGACCGAAGACCGGTCCATCGTCCTCTTCATCGACGCCGATGCCTGCCCGGTGAAGGACGAGGCGTACCGGGTCGCCGCGCGCCACGGCGTGAGGACCCATGTCGTCGCCAACGCCTTCATCGCGGTCCCGCGCGACCCTGCCATCGAGCGCGTCGTCGTTGGCGCGGCGATGGATGCCGCCGATGACTGGATCGCCGAGCGGGCCCGCAAGGGCGCGGTGGTCGTCACCGCCGACGTGCCGCTCGCCAGCCGCTGCGTGAAGGCGGGAGCGGACGTCATCTCCCCCACAGGCCGGGCCTTCACCGACGCCTCCATCGGCATGGCGCTGGCGACCCGCAACCTGATGCAGGACCTGCGCGAGGCCGGCGCCGTCACCGGCGGGCCGCGGCCGTTCTCGAAGGCCGACCGCTCGGCCTTCCTCTCCGCCCTCGATCTGGCCTTCGTCCGGCTGAAGCGAAGCGGCTACGGCATTTGACAGCGTAGATCCGCGCAATTCGACGCGAAAAAACGCGCGAAAGTGCCGGTACAACCGCAGGCACGCTTGCCGTAGCGTGGAGTTGTGTGGTCAAGGTTGGATGCGGCCTAAATCCTTGGGGGGATGGCGTTGACGACCTATCTCGTCGGGCGCTCGCGCGATTGCGACATCGTCATCGACGACGTCACCGTATCCAGACGCCACGCCGAGCTCAGCCTCGGCGAGAGCGGCCATTTCGTCATCACGGACCTTGAGAGCTCCGGCGGGACGCATCTGCGGGCCGCCTCCGGCTGGCGCCCCGTGCGCCGCGCGCAGGTGGCGCTAAACGACCGCATCCGCCTCGGCGCCTGCGAGACGACGGTGCAGGACCTCCTCGGCCGCCTCGGCGCGAAGTCGGCGGCGCCGCGCAAGCGCCTGGAGCGCGATCCCGAAACCGGCGAGATCGTCACGAGGTTCGAATGAGCACGGCTGCCTCCGCTGCGGCGCAGGGGCCGCGCGTCAGCCTCGGCAACCTGGAGGGCCTGCGTCCCTACGCGGCCCTGATCGGCGCCGCCATCGGCATCGTCTTCGCGACGGTCCTCTACTTCGTCCTGCCCGACAAGGCGGCCAAGATCCTCATCGACCGGGGCGGGCTGATCTACCCGTTCTCGGTGCAGAACGGCATGTGGATCATGTTCTTCATCGCCCTGGCCGAGCTTGTCATCCGCTGGATGGCCGGGCGCGCCGAGGAACGCCAGCTGGAGAAGCGCCTCCTGCCGGAGGACAACCGCACCGTTCTCCAGGCCGAGGACCTGCCGCCGATCTACCGGCGGGTGCGCGACGATGCCGACGGGCGGCACTGCTTCCTGCCGCGCCTGATCGAGCGCTGCATCCTGCAGTTCCAGGCCAGCCGCTCCATCGAGCAGGCGGCGCTCCTGCTCAATACCAGCATGGAGATGTTCATCCACGAGGTGGACCTGCGCTACAACATGCTGCGCTACATCACCTGGCTGATCCCGTCGCTCGGCTTCATCGGCACCGTCATCGGCATCGGCCACGCCCTGTCCTATGCCGGCGAGCCGGGCCGCTTCCAGGAGCCGACGCTGCTGAGCGAGGTGACGAGCCGCCTGGCGGTCGCCTTCGACGGCACGCTGGTCGCGCTGCTCCTCGCCGCCATCCTCGTCTTCCTCCAGAACATCGCCCAGTCGCGCGAGGAGCACGCGCTCAACCGCGCCGGGCAATATTGCCTCGATAACCTCGTCAACCGTCTCTACGTCGCCTGAGGGGGCTCGCCATGTTCTTCAAGAAGGGCGGCAAGGGGCCGCCATCGCCGCCGCCGGACGAGGAGAAGACGCTCCTCGTCGGTCGCCCGACGCCGCAGGCGCGCCTGTCCTGGCCCGCCCGGGACGGCGACCGCGCGGCGACGGAGCCGGTGACCGGGTCCGCCATCCCGCCGGACCGGTCCTACCGGGCCGCGGCGTCCGCCCAGGCCGCTCCTGCTCCTGCTCCGGCGCCCGCCGCCGCCCCGCGCCAGGCCCCGGCCGACGAGGACCGCACGCGGCTGATCAGCGTCCAGCGCCCGCGCGACGAGGCCCAGCCCGCCGCTGCGCCCGCGGCCCAGGCCCCCGGCCGTGCCGACCGGGAGATCGAGCCCGTCGTCGGCTGGCTCGTCGTGGTGAAGGGGCCCGGCAAGGGCCGCTCGGTGGAGATCGCCGCCGGCTCCAGCCCGATCGGGCGGGGCGAGGGCCAGCGCATCCGCCTTGATTTCGGCGACGACCAGATCTCGCGGGAGAACCACGCGACGCTCACCTTCGACGTGCGCTCCAGCCGGTTCTTCCTGAACCATGGCGGAGGCCGCAACCTCACCTATCTCGCCGGCGAGCCCGTGCTCGTCCCGGTGGAGCTGAAAGGCGGGGAGGTCATCGCCCTCGGCGACACCGAGCTTCAGTTCGTCCGCTTCTGCGGCCCGGATTTCAGCTGGTCGTGATGGGCGAGGCGGGGCAAGCCGCAGCGGGTTCGGCCCTCTCGGTCTGGGGCTCGGCCGTCGTCGGCCGGCGTTCCAACCAGGAGGATGCCTACCGGGCCGAATACCTCTCCGGCGCGGGCGCCTGGCTGCTCGTCATGTGCGACGGCATGGGCGGCCACGCGGCGGGGGCGGTGGCGAGCCAGACGGCCTGCGACGCCTTCCGCGACGCCGTGGCCGCCGCCCTGGAAGCGGGCGTGCCGGCCTCCCGCGCGCTGGAGGCCGGGCTCGCCTCCGCCAATGCCGCCGTCGCCGCCCACCAGAAGGGCGCGCCGGAAACGCGCGGCATGGGCACGACGCTGGTCGGCGTGCTGGCCGGCGCCCGCGAGGTCATCTGGATCAGCGTCGGCGACAGTCCGCTCTGGCTCCTGCGCGGCGGCAGGCTGGAACAGCTCAACGAGGACCATTCGCTGCGCGGCATCGAGGCTGAGGTCAATCTCAGCCGCAACGTCCTGCAATCGGCGGTGACGGGCGGGGACATCCCCATGGTCGACGCCCCCGAGGCCGGCCGGGAGCTGCGCCCCGGCGACATCCTGCTCCTCGCCTCGGACGGGGTCCTGACGCTGGACGAGGAGGCGATCGCCGCGACGCTCGCCTCGGCCTCCGCCGCCGGCCCGCAGGAGGCGGTGAAGGGCCTCCTGGCCGAGGTGATGCGGCGCGACGAGCCGCACCAGGACAATTGCAGCATCCTCGTCGCCGCCGTCGCCGGGCGGCCCGGCCTGATGGACCGGGTCCGGCAGCTCTTCGCGGGGCTTGCCATGCTGGCGGCGCCGCTCGCCGCATGGCCGCCGGGCTGAGGGCTTCGCCATGCGCCGCCCGAACCGGAACATCGAGATCTTCAGCCTGTCGGTGCTGGACCTCTTCGCCTCCGCGCTCGGCGGCTTCATCATCATCGCCGTGATCCTCTTCCCCTATTACCTGAAGGACGGGGAGCTGAAGGCCGAGGCGGAAAAGCTGAAGAAGACGATCGTCGACCAGGACGGCAAGCTCCTCGCCGCCGAGCGCAAGCGCAAGGACGACGAGGCGGAGATCGGGAAGGCCAAGGCCGAGCTGGACGATGCCAAGGACAAGCTCGACGACGCGAAGGAGAAGCTCGACAAGGCCCGCGTCGAGCTCGCCAAGACCTTCCTCGTCATCGCCATCGAATGGACCGTGAGCGGGGCGGATGTGGACCTTCACATCACGGATCCCGACGGCAACGAGTTCGACTTCGCCAACCACAACCGCGACCGTCGCAGGTTCGCGGCGATCCCGGCCCAGCTCAGCTACGATTCCACCAGCGGGCCGGGCGTGGAGATCTGGCAGCATCCCCTGGCGTCCCCCGGCCGCTACAAGGTGGAATACGTCCTCTATTCCGTGCCCTCCGGCACGGATGTCGAGGTCAAGGGCAACATGTTCGAGCGCAACGGCCGCAAGGAATTCGAGCGCAGGACGATGAAGCGGCGCAACGAGCGCGTCGTGGCGGCAACCATCGTGGTGAAGGACAATGGCGATCTCACCGTCGAGGACTGACAGGCGCCGCCTGGCGGCCTGCGTGCTGGCCGCGGGCCTCGCGCTCGCCGCGGGGACGGCCCACGCCGCACGGTCCTACTGGCTCAATTCCGGTCAGAACGTCATCACCTGCGCCGGCAACAGCCGGGGCGAGACGCTGAAGGCGGGCGTCACCAGCCGCACCGCCTCGCTCCTCATCAACGGCTTCATCCTGTGCAAGGACGAGGGCGACGCCTATCGCTACGAGGTCTCTTTCCTCAACGTCGCGATCAATCCGGGCCAGCGCGGGAGCCTCGACCGGGAGGACTACGCGTTCGACTGGCTGGGCCTGGCCCTCTACAAGCCCGCGCCGGAGGGCGAGGAGCGGATCGAGTGGCTGTTCGACGAGGCAAGGCCCATCGCCGGCCGCCTCCAGCGCAGCGACACGCGCAAGCTGGTCTTCGGCAACCTCTCGTTCCGCGTGCCCAAGGCGGCGGCGGACCGGGCGACGAACATGACCTTCTACATCACGGCCGAAGGGCTCCTCTACAATTTCCGGCTGCTCTGAGCCGAAGGGACACGCCATGGCGCGCGACGCATCGCTGAGACGGCTGCTCCTGGGATGCGTCGCCCTCGTGCCGGCGGCCGTGCCGGCCTTGGCCCAGTCCGACAAGGTGACGAGCCCCATGTCCTTCGACTGGACCGCGCCGGAGCCCGGCGACATCCAGCCGAACCCGCCCGCCTCCGGCGTCGGGCGCCCCTATCTGCGCAATTTCGGGCCGAGCTCGCGGCCCACGCCGCGCAGCGGCAATTACGGGCGCCCGGTCGACATCAACGGCCGGGAGATCATCAATCCCGGCGGCGGAGGCGGCGCGCCGTCCCCGCTCGACACGATGGACCCGGTGCAGCGCGGCCGCTCCACCGCCTTCCTGCGCGCCGAGCTGGCGCGGCAGGTCGCGGCCAGGGGCAATGCGGGGCCCTTCGCCTTCGCGGCGAGCCCGCAGGGCCGCGCCGACAACCGCGTCGCCCGGCTCGAGCAGCTTCTGTGGCGCGAACTCGTCGCCGAGCATTTCGAGCGCACGGGCCCGCGCCGCGCGGACGCCCCGGCGCCGGCGCCGCGCGTCAACGCCAACCGCGCTCCCGCTCCGGGCAATCCGGCTCCGGGCAATCCGGCTCCCGGCAATCCGGCTCCCGATACGCCGGCGCCCGGAACGCCTGTGCCCGACACCCCGCCCGATCCGCTGGTGATCGGCCGGCCCGCCGAGGCGCCGCCCGGCACGCCGGAGGACGATGACACGGACGCGCCCGGCGGCATCGCCGGCGGCGCGCCAGGCGGGACAGGAGCTGGTGGGACAGGAGCTGGTGGGACGGGAATTGGCGGGCCGGCAACGGGCGGGCCTGGAACGGGTGGTCCGGGAACCGGGGGCGGTGCCGGCGGCACGGCCGTCGCCGGCGGGCCCGCTCCGGGCATGCCCGGCGGCCCGGGTGGCGGCGGTCCCGGTGGTGGACTGCCAGGCGCGGGATCGCCCGGTCCCGGCGGCAATGCGGTGCCCGGCGCCGGCGGGACCCTGGCCGGCACGGCGGGCGGCGCTCCCGGCCAGCCGGGCGGCCCCGGCGGCCCGAACGGCGCGCCTGCTCCCGGCGGCGCGGGGCCCGCGCCCGGCGATCCCTCCGCCCCCGGCGGCGTGGCCGGCACTCCCGGCGCGCCGGGGCCGGGCGGGCAGGGCATGGAAGGGCAGAACGGCACCGGCCCCAACGGCACCGGCCAGGGTCTCGCCGGGCAGGGGCAAGGCGGCCAAGGGCAGGGCGGTGAGGTGCCAGCCGGTCCTGGGCAAGGCGGTCTTGGGCAAGGCGGTCCCGGCCGGAACGGTCAGCCCGGTCCGGGCGGCGTCGCCGGGCAGGACGGTACGATCTCCGGCGTGGCGGCCGGCCAAAGCGAGGCGGGCGGCCAGGGTGGCGGCCAGGCTGGCGGGCCGGCTGGCGGCCAAATGGCGGGGAATCCGGGTAACGGCGGCCCGGGTGGTTCCCCAGGCGGTGCCGGAGGCGCCCCCGGCGGCGGACCAGGCGGTACCGGTCCCGGCGGGCCGGGCGTCCCCGGCGAAGGTCCGGGCGGCGAACTGAGCATGGCCGATCTCGCGGCCGGCCCGACGCCGGGCATCCTGTCCGGCGCCTTCGGCGGACCGCCCGGCGCGGGTTTCGGCGGCGGACGCGGTGGCAATGGTCCGGGCGGTGGCGGTCCTGGTGGCGGTAGTCTTGGCGGCGGGGCCGGGCCGGGCGCCAATCCGGGTCCCGCCCCGCAATTCGGCACCGAGCGGGGCCAGCTGCGCGTCGCGACCCTGCCGCCCCAGGCCCGCGGCACGTTCGGCGGCCAGGGCGGTCCCGGCGGCGGCTCCGGCAACGGCGCGGGCGGCAACGGCGCGGGAGGAAACGCTCCCGGCACCGGTCCCGGCGGTGGCGCGACTATGGGGACCGGCGGCGGGCCTGCCGGCGGCGGCACTGGCACGGGTGGACCTGGCGCAGGCGGACCTGGCGCAGGCGGGCCTGGCGCAGGCTCTCCCGGCCAGGGCGGCCCCGGCGGCGGACAGGGTGCCGGAGGCCCCGGCCAGGGCGGTATCGCCCAGGGTGGCCAGGCTGGGGGCTTCCCCGGCGGAACGGGTCCCGGCGGCAGCGCCGGTGGGCCCGGCGGCGGGGGGCAGGGAACGGGCGGGCCGGGCGCGGGCGGGACAGGCGCGGCTCCCGGCGGCGCAGGCCCCGGAGGTGCGGGTCCTGGCGGCGCCGGCATGGGAGCCGGTCAGCCGGGCGGCGGCGCTGGC
This sequence comes from Hyphomicrobiales bacterium, assembly GCA_027483945.1. Taxonomy (GTDB): domain Bacteria; phylum Pseudomonadota; class Alphaproteobacteria; order Rhizobiales; family Beijerinckiaceae; genus JAIXTM01. The sequence goes on from JAIXTM010000007.1 coordinate 111,468, forward strand.
GGCGGTGCTGGCGGTGGTCCGGGTGGCGGCGGCCAGGGTTCGCAGGCGCTCGGCGGGCCGGGCGGCGCAGGCGGAGCGGGTCTCGCGGCGCCCGGCGGTACCCGTCCGGGTGCGGGCGGCCCCGGCGGCGGCGGGCAAGGCAATGGCGGGCCGGGCGGCAATGGCGGCCAAGGCGTCGTCGGCTCGGGCTCGCCCGGCGGCGGGCAGGGTCTGGCAGGGGGCGGCGCGGGCCGTCCCGGCGGGCAGGGCGGTGGCGGTCCGAACGGCGCCGCTCCCGGCGGCGGTTCCGGCGGACAGGGAATTGGCGGCCCCGGTGGATCCGGCGGCGCGGCGGGACCGGGCGGTCAGGGCGGCGGCCCCGGCCGCGGCATGGCGGGGCTCGCCCCCGGACAAGGCGGAGGCGGACAAGGCGGAGGCGGCCAGGGCGGTACGGGACAAGGCGGCACGGGCGGCCCAGGCGCTGGCGCTGGCGGCCAGGGAATCGGCGGGGCGGGCCGCCCCGGAGGCCAGGGCGGCGCCGTCCAGGCGCCCGGCGGTTCGGGCCAGGGTGGCGGTCCGGGCGGGGCCGGCCAGGGCGGAACGGGCATCCAGGGCGGACGCGGCGGGCCGGCTAGCGGCGCCGGCGGCAATGGCGCTGGCGGCGGCAATCCCGGCGGTGGACAGGGCGTCGGCGGCGGGCAGGGCACGCCGGGCGGCAGTGCCGGCCTCGCCGGCGGTCGCGGCGGTTCCGGTGGCCAGCCGGGCGGATCGGGCACGGGCGGGGCCGGCGGGCGTTCCGGCGGCGGCGAACCGGGCGGCGGCCTCGGAGGGGGCAATCCCGGCGGCGGCTCCGGCACCATGGCCGGCGGTGGCGGCGGCTCCGGCGGACGCGCCGGCGGGCCGGGCGGCACCTTCGGAGGCGGGGCCTCCGGCGGTGGAGGCGGCGGCTCGACCTATGGCGGCGGCTCCGGTGGTGCAGGCCTCGCCGGCGGATCGCCCGGCGGTGGAGGTGGCGCGCCCGGTGGCGGCTCGGGCGGCCTCGGCGGCGCCGGTGGATCGGCCGGCGGCAGCGGAAGCCTCGCCGGAGGCGGCGCCGGCGCTGGCGGCGGTGGTCTTGGCGGCGGTGGTCTTGGCGGCAGTCCTGGCGGTGGAGGCGGCAGCCTCGGCGGCGGCGGTCCCGGTGGCGGATCCGGCGGGATCGGCGATGGCGGCAGCGGCGGCTTCGCGGGCGGCGGCCCTGCCGGTGGCGGAGGCATGGCAGGCGGCGGAGGATTGGCCGGCGGCGGTTCGGCAGGTGGCGGCGGGGGCTCGCTCGGAGGTGGTTCTCCGGGCGGCGGCTCCGGCGGGGGCATGGCGGGCGGCGGCGGTTCTGCCGGCGGCGGCTCTGCAGGCGGCGGGTCCCTTGGGGGCGGTGGCTCCGCGGGCGGTGGCGGCGGTGGCGGCGGTTCGCCGGGCGGTGGCGGTGGCGGCAGGCCGGCCGCGCCGATGCCCGCCATGGGCGGCCTGACCCAGGCCCTGGCGAGCCTGCGCATGCCGCCGGGCGTGATGACGCCCCCGATGCCCGCGCCGTCGCCGTCCCTGTCCGCGCCGTCTCCGTCGTCGCCATCCCCCTCGCCCCCGGCGCAGCGCCCCGCAGGTGGCGGCGAAGGCAGCCCGACGCGCGGCGGCGGCACGCCCTCCGGCGGCGGCGACCCGGGCGAGGTCACGCGGCCCGGCCGGGCCGATCTCGGCGAGGCGCCCCCCAGCGCCCGGGGCGGAGCCGGCGAGCCGGCGCGGCCAACGGGCCGTCAGGGCGGCGACCGGGGCGGTCCGGAGACGCCGCCGGCGCCCGTCGGCGACACGCTCTCTCGGCTCAACGCGCCCCCCGGCGCACCGCCGGTTTCGCCGTCCCCGCCGTCCGGCGATGGCCCGTCCGCGCCCGAATCCGCCCCATCCGGCGGGGATCGCGGGGGTGGCGGCGATACGGGGCGGTTCCTCGATGGCCGGCTGCCGGGCGACGCGCCCGTCGTGACGCCGGGCCAGCCCGCCGGCCAGCCGGCGCCCGAAGCTCCCGCGGCGACGCCCGCGCCCGGTGCTCAGCCCCCGGCCGCCCAGCCCGGCGCCGCACCGCCGGTCGCCGATGCCTCGCCTCCCGGCGCCCCGCCTCCCGGAAGCCCGCCCGCCGGAGCGCCCGTCACGGGTCAGCCGGCGCCGCCCGCGGGTCAGCCGCCGGCCGTCGCCCAAGGCCAGCCCACTACCGGCCAGCCCCCCACCGGCCAGCCCCCCGCGGGCCGGCCCGCGGGTGAGCCGCCGGCCGGAGGACCCGGAGCGCAGGCGCCGGCGGCCCAGCCTCCCGGCGCCTCTCCTCCCGGCAGCCCGCCCGCCACGGACCAGCCGGCCCCGCCTGCGGGACAGGCTCCGACGGTCGCCCAGGGCCAGCAGCCCCCGGCGCAGCAGCCTGCCGCCCAGCCTCCGGCCGCCCAGCCTCCCGCAGGTCAGCCCGCCGCCCAGCCGCCGGCGCCGGACGGGCCGATCCAGTCATTGGGGCAACTGAACCAGAACCTCGCCCGTATCGACATCGACCGCGGCATGCGCGACGCGCAGCTCGTGGCGACCGGGCAGATCAGCCGCGACGCCCTGCCGGCCGACCGGCGCGCCAACCTGGAGCAGCTGGAGAAGCTGGACGTTGACCCGACCCTGGTGCGCGACGGCATCAACAAGTTCGAGCCCCTCGCCAAGGAGACGAACGAGCTGATGGACAAGGTCATGTCCGAAACCAACCGGGACATGACCGGCGCCATGGCCTGGGGTTCCGCGGTCGTGGCGATCAAGACGACGGACGGCCTCGCCAATTTCGCGTCCAAGACCAACAGCCTGGTCGGTGTCTTCGGCCGGGTCTGGACCAGCGCGCGCGGGGCGGGCGAGGCGATGTACAAGCTCGGGGAAACCGCCGGGAAATACGAGAACACGGTGCGCGATTTCCTCGGCGGCACCGCGGCTCCGGCAGGAGGCGGCGCAGCGCCCGGCGGCGCGGGTCCCGGCGGCGCACCGGTTGCCGGCGCGGGAGCGGGTCCCGGAGCAGGCGGCGGTGCCGGCGCGGGCACGCCCCCGCCCAGCGGCTTCAAGGTCACCGATGACGGCGTCAAGCTCGCCAACACCTTCGTCAAGGGCGGCAAGAGCCTGGAAGGTCTCGACAAGGCGATGAAGCAGGCCGAGATCGCCATCGACACTAGGAACTACAGGCCCCCGGCGCCGAAGGCGCCGACGCCGGTCTCCGGCTACGACCGGTTCGGCGCCATGGTCAGCTACCGCGACAATGTCGAGAAGAGCTACCAGGCCTATGCCAAGGGCAAGACGCTGGAGGGCTACGGCTATTCGGTCGAGGGCCTCGGCAATGTCGCGACCCTTGGCGGCGACAAGAAGATGGGCGAGCGCCTGGGCGGCATCGGCAAGTCCATCGGCAACCTGTCCAAGGCGATCGACGCCGAGGACAATTGGCAGCGCACCCGCTACGGCCTGCAGGCCGGCGGCAACGCGGTCGGCGTCGTCGACAAGAATATCGGCCAGGGTATCAGCGATATCGGCGAGGCCGTCGGCTATGCGGGGGAGGTGAAGGACTTGTACGGGATGTGGTCCAACAACCGGCGCATCGCCGACAATGCCCGCATGAGCGTGGAGGAACGGCTGCGCCGCCTGCGCGAGTTCCAGCGCTGGCAGGAATGGCGGATGCGCCTGGGCGACGGCTCGGTCCAGGGCATCCCGCTCGGACCCCTGCCGGGAGGGCGGATGCCGTGAAGCGGATGATCCCCTCGCTCCTGGCGGCCCTGGTCCTTGCGGGCTCCGCCCTCGGCACCCCGGCCATGGCGCAGTCCCCGGCGCCCGCCTTCGACCTGAAGGAGCAGGACGGCATCTCCGCCGAATTGCGGGTCGTCGATGCGGGGGCGGTGGTGCGCTGGCGCTTCCTGAAACCGCTCGCCGAGCCGATCGAGTCGATCGATGCCAGCGTCGCCGGGCGGCCCCTCGGCGTCCCCGCCGTCCAGCCCTATCCGGGCCCCGGCGAGGAGACGCGCGCGCTCCTCCTCGTCGACGTCACCGGCCCGTCCCGCGAGGAGGCGATCACCCGCCACAGCGCGGCGATCCTGATCATGCTGGAAGGCCAGCAGCCGCACCAGAAGCTGGCCGTCGGCCTCTTCGGCGAGGAGATGCGCTTCATCATCCCCGAGCGCGGCGCCGCCGATATCGCGGCGGGCCTCGCCGGCGCGGCCATCGAGGAGAAGCCCTCCAGCCTCGGCGACGTCGTCGCCGCCGGCATCGCCGCCCTGGCGAGCCAGCCCGGACAGCGGCGGGGCCTCTTCGTCTTCACCGACGGGGCGAGCGGCGCGCCGCTCGCCGAGGCCGAACTCGTCGCCGCCGCGCGCGGCCAGGGCGTGGCGCTGAGCTTCGTCGTCGACCGCTCCGACCGGACGCAGGACACAGCGCCGCTGGAGCGGCTGGCGGACGCCACCGGCGGCCAGGTCGTGCGGCCGGACGATGTCGTGCCCTTCCTGCGCGCGCCCTTCGCGCGGCTGGATACCGGCGCGACGGTCCTGTTCCCGCTGGCGGACGCCGTCATCTTTCCGTGGGAGGGGCCGGCCAACGCGCTCGCCACGATCCGCTATGGCGGGCGCAGCCTCGTTCTGTCCGTTCCCGCGCCCGGCATGCGGCAGGCGACGTGGCCCGAGAGCGCCGCCTTCGTCTGGCGCAGCTGGCCCGTTCCCGTCATGGCGGCGGGCGGCGCGGGCGTCCTGGCCCTCGCCGGGCTTGGGCTCCTGGCGTTGCGCGCCCGTCGGCCGGCGGGCGCCCCTGCGCCCGCACCGGTTGCCGCGCCGCCGCTTCTGGCGACGCTCGTCGAGGAGCCGGCCGGGACCGTGCACGAGATCAGGTCCCAGCTCGTCCAGCTGGGCCGGGACGCGGCGAACGACATTCCCCTCCAGGATCCCACCGTTTCGCGGCGGCACGCGCTGATCCTGAAGACGGATGCGGGGTTTCTCCTGCGCAACGAGGACAGCCGCAACGGCGTCTTCGTCAACGAGGCGCCGGTGGACGAGGCGGTGCTCGAGGACGGGGACGTCCTTGGCCTCGGCTCGTGCCGCCTCGTCTTCCGGTTGCCGGGACCGGCGGGGCACGAGCCTGCCGCGCCGACGGCGGGGACGGATGTGGAAGGGCCGTGAAAGCGTTGCCGGCCGCCGGTCCGGCGGCTATGGCATGGTTGCGGTGGGACTGGCGGTTCCGGGGTCCGAAGGGCGCCCGGCGATGTGGGGCATGGGCTGGCGATGAGCGAGGCTGATTCCGGGAACGAGGCGCCTGCGGGCGGGGGCATGTCGGGCGGCGCGGCGGACCGCGGCGACCATTATTTCGCGCTGCCGCCCGGCACGCGGCTGATGGAATACGAGATCGAGGCGGTGCTCGGCCATGGTGGCTTCGGCATCACCTATCTCGCCCGCGACACGCTCCTGGAGGAGCAGGTCGCCATCAAGGAATACCTGCCCAACGAGATGGCGGTGCGCATCTCGGACGCGACCGTGCGCGCCAAGTCGGAGGGCGACCGCGGCGATTTCGAGACCGGGCTGAAAGCGTTCCTCGAGGAGGCGCGGCTGATGGCCCGCTTCCGCCATGCCAACATCGTGCATGTCCGCCGCTTCTTCGAGATGCACGGCACCGGCTACATCGTGCTGAACTACGAGCGCGGCGGCACGCTGGCCACGCGCCTGGAGGCCGGGCCGCCGCCCGAGGCCGAACTGCGCAAATGGATCGACGGGATCCTGGACGGCCTGGATTCGGTGCACGACCAGGCCGCCCTCCACCGGGACCTGAAGCCGAACAACGTCATCATCCGCGAGGACGGCTCGCCCGTCCTCATCGATTTCGGCGCGGCGCGCGACTTCAAGGGCCGGCGCAGCCGCTCCATCACCGCCATCGCGACGCCCGGCTATTCCCCGCCGGAGCAATACGGCGTCGGCGGCCAGCAGGGCCCCTGGACGGACTTCTACGCGCTTGGCGCCATCCTCTACCGGGCCGTTGCCGGCCATCCGCCGATCGACAGCCTGCGCCGCCTGCGCAAGGACGGCCTTACCCCCGCCGAGACGGTGGCCAAGGGCCGCTACGACGCCAAGCTGCTGCGCACGATCGACTGGATGCTGAAGGTGGACGAGGCCGAGCGGCCGAGCTCGGTCGCTCAGGTCCGGGAGGCCCTTGGCGGCGGCGCGATCCCCAAGACCGCCGACCCGGTGACGCCCCACGAGCCGGGCCGGTTTCGCAAATGGCTGGTCGCCGCCATGCTCGTCGGCTTCACCGCCGCGGCGGCGGCGGGCTGGTTCGCCTACGACGCGCACAGGAAGGAGCTGGCCCGCCTGGAAGCGATCCGCCAGGCCGCGCTGCGCCAGGAACTGGTGGACGCGAAGTTCGACAAGGTGGCGCTCGACCGCTTCGTCGCGGCCTGCGGCCCCACCTGCGCGCCCGACATGGCGAACGAGGCGAAGGCGCGCCTTGCGCTCGTCGCGGCGGAGGAGGCGGCCTACCGCGAGGCGGCGGGGGACCGGGTGAAGCTGCGGGCCTTCGCCGATGGCTGCAAGGCCTGCATCCTCCAGGCCGATGCGCGCCGGGACGCCGACGAGATCGACCGCCGCGAGCGCGAGGCGCTTCTCGCCCGGCTGACCAAGCAGCTCGACGATGCCGGTTACAACCGCCAGGCGCTGGAGCGCTTCGTCGCCGAATGCGGCACCGGCTGCCCGGCCAATCTGCGCGCCCAGGCCCAGACCCGGCTCGACGCGGAGCGCGCCGAGGCGCAGGCCTATCGCAGCGGCTACGAGAGCGCGGACCGGCTGCGCGCCTATCTGCGCGACTGCCGGGCCTGCGCCTGGCGCACCGAGGCCGAGGCGCAGATCGCCCGGCTGGACCGGCTGCAGCGCGATGCCGACCGGCGCGACTATTCCAACCGGCTGAGCAATGCCGGCTACGACAAGGCCGCCCTCAACCGTTTCGTGACCGCCTGCGTCCAGCCGGCCTGCCCGCTGGACCTGCGCAACGATGCCCGCGCGACGCTGGAGCTCCTCGACAACGAGGAGCGCATCTACAACGACGCCTTCTTCAGCATCGACCAGCTGCGCTCCTACCTGCGCAATTGCCGCGCCTGCGCCTACCGCGCTGCGGCCGAGTCCCAGATCGCCAGCCTCGAGGAGCAGGACAGGCGCGCCAAGCGGGGCATCTCCATCGCCATCGGCAAGAAGGGCGGCGGCATCCATTGGGAGGCCGCCTGGAACTATCCCGACGTGGAGAGCGCCAAGAACTACGTGACGACCCGCTGCCAGCGCCAGGTCAGCTCCTGCCGCGTGGTCTGGGGCGAGGGCCCGACCTGCATCGCGCTGGCCTATGTCGGAAACGGCTGGGCGACCCGCGGCGGCGACACCAGCGCCGCAGCCCGGGACGCCGCCCTCTCGGCCTGCCGAAGCGTCAACAAGGAATCCTGCCGGCTGGCGGGATCCTGGTGCAACAGCTGAATGGGCTAAGGTCGGCCTAGAGCCGCCAGAGGTCGATCGCGTCCGGCTTCGCCGGGCGGTCGAGCGCGGCCTTCACGTCGAGCACGGCGCCCTTGCCGTCCGCGAGCAGCTCCTGGATCGCCGGCCAGCCGCCCTCGAGGAACTGCCGGTGCGGCACCGCGAGGATGACCGCGTCGGCCGGCTGGAGCGCGGCGCGCTCCACCAGGTCGATCCCGTATTCGTGACGGGCCTCGGCGGGATCGGCCAGCGGATCGTGCACGCTGACCTTGAGCCCGAAGGTCGCCAGCCGCGCCACGACGTCCGCCACCTTGGAATTGCGGATGTCCGGCACGTTCTCCTTGAAGGCGAGGCCGAGGACGGTGACGCGCCCCGTCGCCGCGCCGCGGCGCATGACCATCCGCGCGCATTCGTCGGCGATGCGCAGGCTGACCTCGTCGTTGATCCGCCGGCCCGACAGGATCACCTGCGGATGGTAGCCGGCGATCTCGGCCCGGTGGGTCAGGTAATAGGGATCGACGCCGATGCAGTGCCCCCCGACGAGCCCGGGCGTGAAGCGCACGAAGTTCCACTTGGTCGCCGCCGCGTCGAGCACGTCGTTGGTGTCGATGCCCAGCAGCGAGAAGATACTGGACAGTTCATTGACGAGGGCGATGTTGAGGTCGCGCTGGGTGTTCTCGATGACCTTCGCCGCTTCCGCGACCTTGATGCTGCTGGCGCGGTAGATGCCGGCGGTGACGACGCTGCCATAGACCTGCGCGACGATGTCGGCCGTGCGCTCGTCCTGGCCGGACACGACCTTCCGGATGCTCTCGAACCGGTGCGACCGGTCGCCGGGATTGATCCGCTCCGGGCTGTAGCCGACCGTGAAGTCCCGCCCGCAGGCGAGGCCGGACACGGCCTCCAGGATCGGAACGCAATATTCCTCGGTGGCGCCGGGATAGACGGTGGACTCGTAGACGACGATGGCGCCCTTCGACAGGTGCCGGCCGATCGTTTCCGACGCCTTGCGCAGGGCCGTGAGGTCAGGCCGGCGCGCCGCGTCGATGGGGGTCGGCACCGTCACGATGAAGAAGTCGTAGCCGGCGAGCGCCGCCGGGTCGCCGCTCACCTGAAGGCCCGAGGCCGTGAGCTCGGCGCTCTCGATCTCACGCGTCCGGTCATGCCCGGATCGCAGTTCCTCGATCCGCTCGCGGGAAATGTCGAAGCCCAGGGTCGGCGTGCCCGCCGCCGCGAAGGCCACCGCGACGGGCAGGCCCACATAGCCGAGCCCGATGACGGCCACTCTGCGGTTATGCGCCGGGAGGGCCGGCTTCGTCTCGTCCATCATCCATAGACCTTGTCTGGCGGGTGCATCCTTCGCGCCCCGCTGCTTAGTCGGAACCGCGCGCCGATGCCACCGGTTCTGCGGCGGTGACGGCCCGTGCCGCCCATTCGCCGGCGAGCGCGTCGGCCATGCCGGACGCCCACTCGCGGCTCTGCGCTGTATCGACCGCCTCGACGGCCGGCTCCAGGACGCCCGGCACGCAGACGTCCTGTATCGCCGCCAGGAACCGGCCGAGCGCGTCGGGATCGATTTCGGCGCCCCCCTGGATGTCCGACAGGGCGGCCTCAAGATCGCGTCCCTCGCGGATCCGGTATGCGCCCGGCGCCGCCCGGTACCACGCCGCCCCGAAGACCAGGGCCGGCTTGCCGCGGCCGAGCGCCTGCCAGCCGACCGAGCCGGTCACGGTGGCCACGGCCCGCGCGTCTTCGATGAGCGAAGCCGTCCCGGTCGCCGCCGGCATCAGCCGGACATTGTCGTGGCGCGCGATCCGCTCGTAGAAGTCAGGGCTCCGCTGCGTCTCAGGCCGGGAGACCGGCTGCAGCTGCCAGGGATGCTCCTTGACGTAGAGCATCCAGCCCGGCGGCAGGTGCCTGGCCAGCATGTCCACGATCAGGGTCTGGTCGCCCAGGAGGTCGCCCATCGGCACGGTGGCGCGCTCGGGTTGGTAGTGCAGCGCCAGGAGCACGTAGGGCTCGCCCGCAAGAGGGGCCGTCGCCAGCCGGTCCCACATCGCCCGCAGCCGCCGCTTGCGCGCCATCGCGCGCAGGCGGACGGCCGCCATGCGCAGTGCGTTCGGCCCCGGCGCCGAGGGCGCGTGGCCGGAGCGCTTCAGGTAGGTGTTGGGGATGGGCTTCAGCCCATTGGTCTTCACGAGGTAGGCAAGCCGCCAGGCCTCGTCGTAGCAGACGCGCCAGAGCGGCGGCGTCTGGCGTCCCTCCATGCCGAAGCGACCGAGCTTGCGCTGGAAATTCGCCGGAACCGCCGCCTTCCCGCCCTCGGACGAGGCCTTGAGATAGGCGGCGAAGGGTGGCGAGAGCGGCGAGAACGAACGCGCGTGGAACCCCGCCGGATAGGCCTCGATCGCCGCGATGGGAAACACGAAGCCGGGCAGGCCGAGCCGCTCGAACATCAGCGTCGGAATGCCCCGCGCCCGGGCGAGGGCATAGACCGCATAATCGAAGACGATATGGGGGGCGACCGGGAAGACGATCGCGTCGGGGCGGAAATGGTCGATGACGGCCGACCAGTAGCGCAGCAGGTCGTGCCAATGCCGGCGCCGCTCCTCGTGCAGGAAATCGCCGCCGGCATCCATGCGGTCCATCATGTGGAGCGCGATCGTCTCGTCGTCGGCGAGGGTTCGGAGGAGGTCGGTCCCCAGGGTGGCCGGGCGGAGGGCGAGCCCCGGTGCCGGCCGGCCCCGCGCGGCGTCGGCTCCGGCATGGAAGACCACGTCCGGGAACGCGGCGCGGATCGCCGCCTCGTCACCATGATGCGCGGTCCAGTAGAGCGGGATCCAGCCATGACGCTCCGCGCCGGCGCGGACAACGTCCAGCCAGATCGATCCGGAACATTCGATGAAGAAGACGCGCCGGCTCATGCCGGGCAACCCCGGCGCGACGGCGGCACGATGCGCCAGAACCGCCGCAGGCTGACCCGCGGCCGCGGCACGGCGGCCAGCGAGCGCGCCAGATGGCGCAGGCCTGCGAGCCGCTGCCCGGCATACCAGCGGGCGGCTGCCCGCTCCACGTCGAGATAGGCGGCAAGGTGCCGGGCCGCGGATGGTGACCGCTCCGCCAGCACTCCCGTATCGAGCCATTTCCGCGCAATGGTCTCGGCGCCCCGGTCCACCACCGCGACGGGCGGCTTCCCGTGGACGTCGATGTCCACGAGCACCTCCTGCAGGACGCGCAGGCGACCGCCCGCGAGCCCGATCCGCAGGAACCAGTCGAGGTCCTCGATCCGCACGATCGTCTCGTCCCAGGGGCCGACATGCCCGGCGAGCGCGCGGGGCACCAGGCATGTGCTTCCCGGCGCGAACCAGATGCCGGAAGCAAAGCCGACCGCGTCCTCGCAGCCGGCCGGGATGCGGCATTGCTGGCGACCGTCCGGCCAAACATAGACGAAGCCCGTGGCATAGACCGTGAGCGGATGGGGCGAGGCGGCCTGGTCCGCCTCGGCAAAGGCGAGCTGGCGCTCGAGCTTGCCCGGCATCCAGCGGTCGTCGCTGTCCAGGAACGCGATCCAGCGACCGGATGCGGCGGCGATGCCGGCGTTGCGCGCCGCGCTTGGGCCGCGGTTCCGGTCGAGGCGGATCAGCCTGACGTCGTCCCGGCCGGACAGGTCGTCCGGCAGCGCGAAGGGGACCGCCGAGCCGTCATCGACGACGACGACCTCCCGCCCGGCGACGGGATCGGCGAGGGCGCTGCGCAGCGCGGCCACCGCCAGGTCCTGCCGGTTGAACACCGGTATGATCACCGAGACGATCATCAACGCCCTGCCTGGCCTGCGCCGCCGATCTGCCGTTCGATCAAGGCGGCGAGCCTGCGTCCCGCCAGCCCGTCCAGAACGCCCCAGCTGCGCGCATCCCGCCCCGCTTCGGTGGTCGCCTCGGCCAGCGCCTGGGGCGACCCGGCCCACCGGGCAAGCCCGCCGACGAACTCGGCCTCGGTATGGACGATGCGGCAGCCGGGAACGTCCGCGAACTCGGTGTAGCCGGTGGCGTAGCAGTCGAAGAGCAGGGTCGGCTTCCCGCAGGCCAGCGCCCAGCTTGTGATGGAGGAACCGTTGAGCGTCGTGAACATGTCGCAGCACGCGATCAGGACGTCGCTGGCATGTCGCACGAGCGGGAGGTTGCGTGCCGTCGCGGCCGCTACTTCCTCGTCCAGAGTTTTGGGGTGAACGCTGAGAATGACGTTGATGTCGTGCTCCGCCCTGATCGACGCCAGCGCACCCGCCCAAGCTTCGGCAAGCGTCGCGTAGTCGGGATAGAGGACCCGGCGGCCGCCAACCCAGGCGAAGATGTTCGCCGGCCAGCCGCAGACCAGGATCGGCCGGCCGGGTCTTCCGCCGGTCGTTCCGACGAGCTCTGCCCGGCCGGCCTCGGCGGAAGCCATGTGCGCGGCGAGCCGGTCCATGACGGGGGTGCCGGTCACCACGATCCTGTCCGCTCGCGATCCCATCGCCGCCATGTCATCCCGCGTGCGCTGGCTGTCGCAAGCAATCGCCGTCACGGGTTCCGTCCACGGAATCCAGGGATCTCCACGAACGAGCCCGGCCAGCTCCAGCGCCAGACCCCGCGAGCCTTGCAGCCGCAGCACGCGCCGCCCACGGAAGCGGGCGGCCCAATGGGGGTATAGCGTTGCAAGAACGGGATTGAGCGGCCGGCCTCGTAGAGCGAGGTCCCCCCGGCTCGCGGCAAACTCGCCGTATTCCCGAAGGTTGAACTGTGCGAACGGCACCATGAGCGAGGGCGTCCCGCGATCATGCGCATGCTGTAGCAGGAAGGCCAGCTCCGTACCGACCGGGTCCTGCCCGACCACGACGAGAGCCGGGTCGGCCGCGGCCAGCATCCGGCCCAGCCGAGCTGCGCGCGCCTTGAATCTCCGGATATCGGTGATGAGGTTGATAAGGTCCGCGGCGATCGTCTTCAGGCCTGCGCCGATACGGGTGCCGATCTCCGCCAGCGCTGCCGGCACGATCGCCACGACCGTAATGGCGACACCCAAGGCACGTGGCAACCGCCGCGTTCGGCCGGGGCGCGGTCCTTCCGCAGGCGGCTGTGCCGGCTGGCTCGAAGGCGCCGGAGGACCGGGTTCGGCGGGACGCTCGTGGAGGATGCCATCTGCATCCATCCAGCGATGTCCCTGGGCGAGGACCGCCGCGCTGTCCTCGGGGAGACGCCGGTAGGCTGTCTTGAGGAAAGCCACGATCACGCGATGCTTCAGCTCGTCGCGGATCAGGTTGGCGACCCGGAGCATCTCCGGCAGTTCGCCGTATTCCAGCACCGCGATCATCACGGGACGGTCGGTGGACATCAGCGTTCCAGGTCCGGGACGGCCCGATCGTTCCGGCGCAGGACAAGGATCTGCCGCTCCCACCAGATCGGAGCCGCGATTCGTTCGACGGCGTTGAGGGCGGCATCCGGCAGAAGCCGGCCCAATCGGCCGTTGATCAGGCGGAACAGCCTGGGCGCCCGCTTGAGCCGGGTCAGCACGGCATCGCAAAGGTGCCGCTCCACCAGTGACGCATCCACGTGTGCCAAGACGCCGTCGAGATCTTCGCCGTCGAGGACGGTGGTATGGCCGTCCAGCTTCACCTCGACGGGCCGGCGTCCGTAATCGAGAATGATGAGGCCGCCGGGCTTCGTCACCCGAACCATGGCCGGGACGATGGTCGGCAGATGTCCGATGCCCGACAGGCTGCGCAGGCAAATGACGCAATCATAGGTCCCGTCCGGCTCGTCGATGCCGTTCGTCAGATCCCGGACGCTGGCCGCAACCTCCGGGTTCGCGCTTGTGACGTAAGAGACGAACTCGGCGGAGGCATCCATTCCTCCGTAGGACGTCACCTGTGGGAGCAGGCCGATGAACCGGCCTGTCCCGATGGTGCAATCGTAGACGGCACCCTTGGCGTAGCGCGCCAGAAGCTTGACCTCTTCACCGTGCCGCAGACGGTCGATGCGGTTGTCCAGCTTGCGCTGGTAGCGCGCGACGGCACTGCCGCCCTGATGCTTGCCGGCGTACGCGGTCATCCGTCGTAACGATCAGCTGGCGATCTGGTAATGCTTCTGGTGGGTGCCGACCTCCAGGCCCTGAGCCAGCATCTCCCGCATGCGTCCCGGCATGTCGATGACTTTCAGCCCTGCCTTCGCGCACGCCGCCAAGGTCTCGGGCGAGTAGTACGAGTCGCGCCACATATCGAGCCGTTCGGACCGGCCGATGAGATAGTCGCAATGGCGCTTCAAATGATGATCGTCGAGCGCATAGGAAATCCAGAACCCGACCCGCTCCTCGGTGCCGAAGGGCGCCATCATGAATTCGGGCAGCTTCTTTTGCCAGTGTGGCCCGATCGGGAGCCAGGGCATGCCACGGATGCAGCGGCCGAGGCCTGCATGCTGGATCCGCATGCTCCAGACACCGACATCTCCGAGGCCGGTATTCAGATAACGGTCGGCCAGGTAGGCCCGCCATCCCTGAAGCAGTCGGTCATGCGTCGTGCGTCGCACGATCAGGCCACCTGATTTCTTGCGGTGATCCTGAAGGTAGAAGCCGAACCGGATCAGGCTGTAGCGGCTCTGCCAATCGGGCAGGCTCGTATCGGAGCGATCGGTATTGTCGCGGTGCCAGCCGCCGACATGGATGCCCGGCTGGTAGTCGTGGCCCACGACGGCATACGAGCTGTCGCCGAAATAAGCGACGTCCTTGTGGCCCAGGAGATGACGGGCGACCGCCAGCACGCGCTCGTCGTAGACGAATTCCGCCACGAGCGGATCGGCAAGAGAATCCGTGCTCTTGGTGCCGTTCTTCTCCCGCAGATGCAGGGATTCCAGTACCCTCTCGCGCATCATGCGGAAATGTGCGGGCGTGAACATGTCCCGCAGGATCAGGAAGCCGTCCTTCCAGAACTTGTCCTCGTCCACGTTCGTGCCTGCGACCAGTGTCATGGCAGTCATCCTTACCTTAGGTGGAAGCGCGTGGTGTGAAGCGGTAGACACGCGCGGCCCCCCGGTGGCCGGCCGTTCCCGCATATAATGAGACGCCATCGGTGCAAAGCGAATAGATCCACGTGCCCGGACCCTTGTTGTGGGCCGCGTCGACTATCGCATTTGCCGACAGGTCATGCCAATGCTGGCCGGCTTCGAGCGACCAGACGGCGATGTTTCGGTGTTCGGACGAGCCCGTCGCGACGATCAGGCGGTCGCGGTAGACCAGCGCGTCGTTCATGATGAGCGATCGGGCCATCAGGTCGGGCGTCCGGCCCGCTGCGACCGGATACCATTCATGCCCGTCAAAAGCCCAGACATTGGACGCGGCGGCGGGCGTCCCGTGCGGTCTGGACAGCGTGGCGATCAGGTGCTGGCCGAAGGGTCGAAGGCTGAGCACGAAAGGGATTCCAGGCTGCGTCCAGCTGCCCCGGACCCCATGGCCACCGACCTTTTCCCACCGCACACCGTCATAGCGGAAGATGCTTGAGCCCGGTCCGTGCAACGAACCCGTTCCGGTTCCGGCGTAGAGCTGCCCTTGGAACACCGCAAGACTGTAGACCGTCTTCACGCCTCGGCCCCAGTCCTCGGGCGGGGGCAGTTGCCGCAGCGTGTCGCGCTCGAATAGCGCGACGCCGGGGTCGCCCCAGAAGCTGACGGCAAGCGCACCATTGAATCCGGTCATCGCATAGATTCCGGCCTGCCCCCTGACGGGCAGGGGGCCGGCGGCGTCCTGCCACTCGTCGTCCGCATAGCGCCAGAGACGTCCGGCCGCCCCGGCCCAGAGCGCGTCGTCGTGGACGGCAAGTTGGTCGACAAAACCGTCTGGTCCCCACGCCCCGGCAGCACCGCCGCCGGTCAAGGTCCACCGCCCCTCCGCGAAGCGCCAAACCTCGCCGCGTGGTCCGTCGGGCTGCGGCCCGGTCACGCTGGCGAAGATCGCGCCCTTGTGCGCCTGGAGGCTTCGCACCTTGTAGAAAAGCTCGCCGTCCCAGGCGCCTGCCCCGCCGCCGCCGATGAGGGACCATTCGCCTTGCCCGGCGGACAGGGGCCCGACCGGTTCGAGCAATGCCGGGCGGCCTCTCGCCATTTGTTCCAGCACGATGGCCGAAGCGGCGAGCCGCACGGAATGCTCCTCGCCGGCGATGACAGCCCGCCAGAGCCGCCTCAGGCGCGGCAGCCCATAGAGAGCCGCCGATGTGATACCGGCCACGAGAAGAGCGACAAGACCGAGACCTATGACGACCGTCATGGCGGGCTCCGCTCGAACTGGGCTGCCAGATGACCCGCCAACCCGGCGAGGTCGGGTACGCTCTCATGCAGCCGGTAAGGCGCCGTCTCCTCTGGCGTCAGGGGCGCGTCGCGGTGGTGGTCGCGCAAGGCCGTCAGCATACCGCGCAGCGCGTCGGCATCATCGACGGCGTAGACGGCGGCCCGATGAAGGCCGGTCGGCGGGAGCGTCCGCGCGGGCACCTGATGAAAGCGGCGTGTGCTGCCCCAGAGGAGGACGGGCTTGCCCATCTGGAGCGCCTGCAGGACGGTCGTCGAGAAATAGCTGACCAGCAGGTCGCTCTCGGCGAGCTGCTCCAGAAAATCCATGTCGGTCGTGCAGACGGTCACGTTGTCCGCTTGGGCGATTCGCCGGACGACGTCCGCATCGACTTCTTTCTTGGGGCGCACCCGGATGACGAGGTCGAGGTCCTCGATGCCGGCTGCCGCTCGCGTCAGCGCGTCGATGCCGGCCACGAACTCGTCGGCCGTCTCCGACACGAAGGGGAAGAAATCCGACCAGTTCTGATAATTCCCGGCATGCAGGATCCGGAAGCGTCCGCCGCGCCGTGCGGCGGCCTGCGGATAGTCCAGGCGGCAGGGCAGGGACCTTGGCGCGGCCTGGTTGCCGGCGGGCCGTGTGACTTCGGCGAGGCGATCGTCACCCGGTGTCCAATGCATGTCGAAATCCACCGACGGCGTTCGCTTGCGTTGGACGAACAGCGTCGCCAGCACGGAATCCGCGACCGGGCGGCCTGTCAGCGCATGGCAATTGTGGTTGAAGACGAGGCTTGGGCGGCCGGCACGGCGGCCGGCGTCCAGGAGCGCCGCGCTCGACCAGCCATTGGCCTCGTAGGTAGCCGTGCCGGCGGCATCCGCCGCGGCGAGAATCACGCTGCCGGCTTCCGCAAGCCCGAGCATGGCGGCCGCATTGGCCTGGAGATAGGGCCGGTACAGGCGCCAGCCGGTGCGCTGGTCGGCGCGGGAAAACGAGTGGCCGATACGGTCGAGCGCGCTCAGGCAGCGAGCGAGGTTCGGGTCGCGGGGGCGGCTCGGCGCCACCGGGATGCGCGCTCCGCGGCCCCGCGCCACGTCGAAAAGGTCGAGCCAGTCCTCGGCCCGTCCACTGGTAGGCCGAAGCATCGCCATCGGTATACCCGCCTCGGCGAGGGCCTCGCCGAAGCCGAGCTTCAGCTTGTGCGTGCTGAACAGCCCAGGCCCCCGCGAACGCAGCCTGCGGGCCGCCATACGGGCAGCCAGCCCGTGCAGCGCCGGCCATTTCGGTGCCACGGCCGGAAAACGGTGAGCGAGCCCATGGTCGAGGATGCGCGGCAGCAATGTATCGATCAGTTCGCTCCGCCCATGCGCCAAGCGCCATTGTCCATCAGCGCCGCGGACCTCAGCCGGGAACGTCCGGACCGTCCGTGTCAGCCGCGTCGCGATATTCGCAACATACCAGGCAGCCTGACGGCCGGTGACGCGGAGGCAGTCCGGCAGGTCGTGCGAAGCGGCAGCGTGGTCGAATTCCCGGATGGCAAGCCGCGCCGCGGCGGCGCAGCGGGCATGGTCGCTGTCGCCGAACGTGGCGGTTGTACGCGTTGGCGAGCAGCCGGCGGCGACGGCGGCCTCGAAAGCAGCGGGGGTCAGCGCCAGGAGCGGGCGGTCTCGGCTTTCGGCCGGGAGCCTCGTCGCATCGTCACGGTCGAACGCTACGGTGATCACGCCGCCGCGCCTGCCTTGCGCGCGATCACCAGGGCGGTGCCGAGCCACGCCTTATGCGGCATGTCGGTAACGACAAGGACCGGTTCGAGCCCGTAAGCGGGGAGATCGGCGATCCGCCCTTGGAAATAGTCGTACGTCTTCACATAGGCCCGGCGCAGCCCGCCGGCGTTCACCTCGTGGAACGGCTCGAGCATGATCACGTGTCCCTTGGCGACGCGCGCGATCTCGCGCAACGCCGCGTCGCGGATCTCCTCCATCTGCTCCAGCGCCAGCGAGGTCATCACGACGTCGAAAGCGTCGTTCCCGAACGGCAGGGCCGCCCCGCTGCCCCTGACGAACCCGGCCCGCGCCTCCAGGTCCATAAGCGGAAACGGCGCGAACGCCTTGAGGGCTTCGGGGAATGCGCCGGTTGCGACCTCCTGCGCGATCCCGAACCCGTGCTCGGTAGGCTCGAGCCCGGTAAACCGGATTGCCGGAAAGGCCGCGGCCAGCAGATGCAGGTTGATGCCGTTGCCACAGCCTACCTCAAGAACGCTGGACGGAGCGAGCTTGCGGATCGCGGCCTCGAGGTAGGAGAGGCGGATCGCGGCACCGGCCTCGTTCGAGAACAGGTAGCGCCGGTCGCCCCAGAGCCAGGCCGAGCCACCGCCCTCCAGAGCGCGGGGGCGATATTTCTCCCAACCCTTCTTGCGCCATTGGCGATCATAGGCGGCGAGGATGGCCGCTTGTCCGCGGTGCCACTGCGAGCCCCTGAGGCGTCGCAGCTGCTTTCCCATCAATGATTTTGCGAGTGCCACGGCCTGATTGCCGACCGACCGGAGCCATGCTGACCGGCGCAACTCATCGGCCGTCGGCCACGATGCGATGACGGGCGCCAGGTCGACGGCGAGATCGGGATTCGCCGGCTTCATGACGATATCGCGCCGCGCTTGACCAGCACGAACTGGTCGAAAATGTCCTGCCCGAAGTCGGCAAGATTGCGTTGGCTGGAAATCGCCGCGTCGATCTTGCCTGCGATGATCTCGGCGAAGAAGCGTGATGTCGGCCAGTGCATCGCCTCGAACGCACCGGCATAATGCCCCTCCTCGTAGCCCTTGTAGATGTCGAGCAGTGCGATGCCGCCTGGTCGCAGCACGCGGCCCATTTCACCGCAGATCTTGTCGAGATCGAAGGTGTGGTCCAGGCAGTTGCAGTAGATCGCGTCCACACTCTGGTCGGCAAAGACCAGATCATGGAAGTCGCCGACCATCACGAATGCGTTGCCCGGCCCTGGATTCAGGTCAATCCCCACAGCGAAGTGACCCAACTCGATCAACGCCCGGACCTCGGTGCCCAAGCGTGCTCCGAGGCAGACGACATTGTGCCGGCTGGCCAACTCCTCGCACTGCCGGAAACGGTCTACGAAGGATGTGAACCGTTCCTGCTCGTGCTGGACGAGATTGTCCTGTGCGATTTCCAGCTTGCTGGACTGATGAGCGACATACTCGTCATAGGATGTGTAAGGCCTGCGTGAAACCGGACCGTCGTGCTGCCAGGTCGTCTCGAACGCCAGGCGTTTCCGTTCGGCCTTTTCGCGGCGCCTCAGCTCGAGCGATTCCTGCTCGCTTGGCACCCGGCCCATGACGCGCTTCACGCGTCGCACGGCGCCCCGGGCAATTTTCATCAGTACGGTCACGCTGCAACCTCTCGTCGGGATGAGGCGATCCAAGCCTGATCCATATGGAAAACGCCGACCTGCTCCTGCCGGCTCGACACGAAGTACGGCCCTGGCATCACCTGGAAGGTCGCGGCTCGAAAAATCTTGTCGTGCAGAATGCTGCCCGTCCGTACGGCGATATCGACCACATATTGTCCGGGTACGAGCGGAAGCCGGTCATTCGTGCAGGTAACCGACAGGGTGGGCCCTGCCGCCAGGATTTCCACGCCGGCTTCGTCGTTGCCGAGCATGGTCACGATCCTGTCCATGTCGTCCCGGATCGCGATGCGGACGCCGACGCTGCCGATCGGCTTGAAGGTTTCGGTGCCCCGCAGTTCGAGCCCGAAGGCGATGGTGCCGCCGGTCCGCGGCGGCAACCCGCTCCCATCATCGATCTGCAACGCGCAGCAGCGCAGGGCGCCGTCACCAGTGCGGTCCTCACGGCTGGCAATGTGCGTGTCGGCGCCGACGCGCAGTGTCTGGGCTAGATAATGACCCACGACGTCGCCTGCCGGACCATCCTTCATGAGCTTGCCCCCGTGCAGCCACACTGCCCGGGAGCACAGCGACTGGATCGCCTCCATCTGGTGGCTGACGAACAGCACCGTCCGGCCCTCTGCCGCGACGTCGTTCATGCGGCCTAGGCATTTGCGCTGGAATTCGGCGTCGCCCACCGCCAGCACCTCGTCGACGACAAGGATCTCAGGTTCCAGATGCGCCGCGACCGCGAAGCCGAGGCGCACCCGCATGCCGCTGGAATAGCGCTTCACCGGCGTGTCGAGGAACGTCTCGACGCCTGAGAAATCGACGATCTCGTCGAAGCGCCGCTCGATATCGGCGCGGCTCATCCCCAGGATCGCGCCGTTGAGAAAGATGTTCTCCCGGCCGGTGAGTTCGGGATGAAAGCCGGTGCCCACCTCGAGCAGCGCCGCGATGCGCCCCTTATGGGTGATCCTGCCCCTGTCCGGCCGTGTGATGCGGGTGAGAAGCTTCAGCAGGGTCGACTTGCCGGCGCCGTTGCGGCCGATGATGCCGACGACCTCGCCTTCGCGCACATCGAAGCTGACATCGTCCAGCGCCCAGATGTCCTTTGGCGCCGCGGCTTCGCCGCGCCTCTGGGTGAACGGCCGCATGATCGCGTCGCGCAGCGTCTTGTAGGGCTCGACGGCGCCAAGCCGGTAGCGCTTGCCGACATGCTCGATGCGGATGGAATAGGGCGCCGACATCACAGCCTGTCCACGTAGGATTTCTCGAACCGGGCGAAATAGATGAGCCCGGTGACGAGGAGCGCGAGCGTCGCGGTTGTGGAGATGGCAAGGCTCGCCGGATCCGGCACCGTCCCGCCCAGCAGCGACCAGCGGAAGCCCTCAATGGCGCTGACCATGGGGTTCAGCGTGTAGACCCAGCGCCAGCCCTCCGGCACCATGCTGGTCGGATAGAGAACCGGCGTCAGAAAGAGGAGGATCTGCACGAGGAACGGCAAAGCGTGCTGAACGTCCCGGTACTGCGCATTGATCGCCCCGAGCCACAGCGAGACGGCCAGCGCGGCCAGAAGCGTCAGCAGGATGAAGAAGGGCGCCAGCAGCACGGTGATGCCGGGCACGATGCCGTACCACGCCATGATGAGGGCGAGCACGCCGAGCGCTATCGCGAAGTCCACCGCGCCGGCGAGGACCGACGACAGCGGCGCGATCAGCCGCGGAAAATACACCTTCGACATGATCGGGCCGAGCGCGACCATGGACAGGCTGCCCTGTCCCAGGGCTTTGGAGAAGAGCTGCCACGGCAGCAGCGCGGCGAGCACGAAGACCGGATAGGGCAGACCGTTCGATGGCAGGCCGGCCAGGCGCCCGAAGATGACGGAAAAGACCACCATCGCCATGACCGGCTGGACGACCGCCCAGAGGATGCCGATGGCCGTCTGCTTGTAGCGGACCTTGATGTCGCGCGTGGTGAAGACCCAGAGGAGCTCGCGAAACGACCACAGCTCCGCCAGGTCCGGGAGGGACCAGGACGTCACCGGCGTGATGACCTGTTCGCGCGTCGCGGTGCTGGGGCGGGCAGGCCGTCGGGACGAGGACTGCGTCATCCGATCAGGCCTTGCGCCGGAACATCATGTTTGTGTCCGCCAGCGGCTTGCCGTTGATGCGCAACGTCGGAGACGTGTCGATCAGATCGAAGCTCGGCAGCCCGCCGACATAGTCCTCTCGCCTCGTTACCTTCAGAATCCCAAAATCGCCCGGCTTGCTCGCCTTGACGCCGCCTTTCAGGTTTTCGCCAAGATAGACCCAGCGCGTACTGGCATCGACGAAACGAAGGTAGTTCTGCACAACGTCGGGCTCCATCTCGTGGAAGCTCGCCGAGTTCCAGAACAGGTCGACGGGGTAGGTCTCCAGAAGCGGCATCTGATTGTTGCCGAAGATGTAGATTGCCCCTGGTCGCAGGTTGGACAGCGAGGTCCGGTCGCGGTTTTCGCGATAGGAGACCACGCGGTCACCGAACACAGCCTTCAGATATTGCTCCGCCACATAAATCTGCGGCGGGATGTCGAAGAGCAGATAAGTCTGGTTCGGGTGAAGCTTGGCGAAGATTTCCGTCTGCCGTCCCATGCCGCTTCCGAGCTCGGCGATGACGGGCAAATCGTCGAAGCTGACGAAGCGGCTGACATAGGCATATTGCAGATAATACTGGATCATCTGGCGGGTGTAGAGGCGGCCGTCGATCTCCACCACGCCGTCCGGGTTGCCCACCAGGGACATGCTGAACGCGGAGAGCGGCCGCGCCGCCGACCCGCGTGCATAGTCTTCTGCAAACAGGTAGCCGAGCCGGACATAGGTAGCCATATCCAGCCCGTCGAGCGTCTTGATGTAGCGGCTCAGGAACAGGTCGAGTCGATGCGCAAGTCCAGGCAGGCCCGGGATCGCCCGCGCGAGTCGGTTCCGGAATAAGCGACTGTTCCGGAAGGCCAGCTCAGCGGTAGGGTGCACGAAGTCGACGCCGCCGAAAGCACGGAACACCGCGTCCTTCTGCCTGCGGAAATCCTTCAACCCGTGCGCCTTGAGCTCAGCCATGAAACGCGGCTCATAAGTCGCCCAGTAATTGGTCGGCTGGAAGACGACGGGGGCCTTCTTCAGGTCCGCCATCATCATTTCCAGCAGCGCGTAATCGTCGGGTGCCTGCGCGGCCACTGCTGAAGCAGTGCTGACCGTAGCCGGCGGGTTCGCTTGATCGGGCTTCATGATTAGCCTTGGCCCCGCTGCATGACCGTGCCGAGCTTCTCCTTCTCGGCGAACCATTCGGCGGCATAGTCCGCGTCGCGATATTCGTCGAAATACGGTCCGCCGATGGTGAAATGGACGTTGGCCGCGTCATCGCGGTGATCGTACTCGCCGACCAGGTGGTTCCAGCCGAGCGGGATCTCGCCGATCCGGTCGTCACCCGTCAGCCATTTGAACTGGTGCAGTTCCAGACCCGTGGCGGTGTTGACGAATTCCGGCGTCAGCGCCGTGCATTCGGCGCAGTTGAAGAGGATGACGCTGGACCAGTTCTTCTTCTCGTATTTGGTCTGGACGGCGCCGAGGAACTTCGTCTCTTCGCGGGGCACGTAGTCATGCTTGGCAACCTGCACGGCATAGGCGGGGTCCCGCAGCGCCCAGAGCTTGGCGACGTCGTCGCGCATGAGCATGTCGCAATCCATGAAGATGCCCCAGCCCTCGTAGCCGCAGAGATAGGGCACGAGGAAACGGGAAAACGAGAACTCCGTCGATTGCAGCGCGTTGCGCTCGCGCTGGAACACGCCTCCGAGTTGGGAGAGGCGGATGGGTGTGACCATGACGGGCACGCTTGACCGCTCGTGGATCGAGCGCTGGAGAACGTGGAACGCCACTTCTTCCTTGGGGTCGTAGCCAATGAAGATGCGGACGGGATCGGCTTTCAGGGTCATGACGTCCTCGTTCACGATGCTTTCGGTGCGGGGCCGGCGGCGCGATAATCCGCCAGGCCGAGGATGGCTGGTGCGAGCACCCGGGCGGGGCCGATATGGTCGGCCATCTGCCTCGCCGTCGCTGCGGGATTGTTGAGAGACGTGACGATGACGCCGTCGATCCCGTCTTCCACCGACTGCAGATCGGCGACGACCGGCGAGCCGGCGAAATGATCAGGGCGGCCGTCCGTCTCGTCGATGACCGCCACGACCTTGATCCGTCGGTCCGAAGCGCAGATGGCCGCGATCTCGGCGAGGTCCGACATGCCTGCCAGCGCGATCCGCTCCCAGCCGTGCGCCTGCGCCGCTTCCAGCGTCTCCAGGCAGTCCGCCCGGGCCTTTCGGAAGAAGGTGAGGGACAGCGACAGGTAATGCGCGGTGAGCCTGGATTTCTCGGCGAAGCCGGTGGGCGTCAGGTAATAGGAGTACCGACGGGCGGGAGCTTCCGACACCTTGACCAGGCCTTTTCGGATGCAGCGCTTCAAATAGGCGTTGACAAGTCCGAGCGCGACTCCGATGTCCGCCGCGATGCGCCGCTGCGACGTCGTCCCGTCACGCTCCAGCGACTCAAGGAGGCTGAGAAGCGTCTTGTCGTCGGCCAGCGGGGCCGGCGTGGATGCCTCGGTATTGGAACGGCTCATGACCTTCGCAGGGACCACGGAGTGTTCATCGTGTGAACGCCCTACCGCGCGGCCGGGACAGCGTCAACACGATCTTCACCGGCAGCGGGGCCCGATTTACCCCATGCGGCAAGCCCGGCCATGAAGCCTGTCGTCCTCATCCTGTGCCGCCGCACGGTCGTATCCGAGGACGCGGTAGCCATCGCGCGCGCCGTGGAGGCTGATGGCCGTGCCACGGCGACGATCGCGGTCGACCGCGGCCTCGTCGACCGGGTTGCCGGCATGGCACCCGTGGGAACGCGTCTGGTTTCGCTCAGCGGCGAGCCCGTGGTGCCAAGGCCGGCGGCGCCGGCCGCGCGGCCGACCCTGCCGGAACGGCTCCGGCAGTCCATTCTCCGATCGGGGCCGCTGAGGACGATGGCGATGGTCCGCGCCGTACGCGCAGACATGCGGCGTGCGGCGGCGTTGCTCGACCGGATCGCTCCCCTGGCGATCGTCATCTTCGACGATCGCGCGAGGTCCGACATGACGCTGATCAGGGTCGCGCAGACTCGGGGAATCCGGGTCGCGCTGGCGCCCTACGCGCTTTCATCGCCGGAGAGTGACATCGCCCTGCGGTTGAAGTCCGGCGTCGACCATCGCCTTCGGGGCCGGGGTCGCCTCATCAAGCAGTTCGTGGTCAGCCGCCATCCGGCACAGGCAAGGATGTTCGGCGGCGAGCCTTACACCTTCTTCCCGGCATCGGAGTATCCCGCCCTTGCCCTCCATGGGCTCCTCGACGGCAAGCCCTGGATCTGGGGCGGAGGGGGAGCCGACGTCGTCTGCGCCCTCGATTCCGGTCAGCGCAAACGATTGGTCGCCGAAGGTATCGCGCCCGACCGAATCCGGGTCACCGGCCAGGCGGCCCTCGATCGCCTGTTCGCCACCATGGCTGACAGGGCGACCGTCCGGGCCGGCGTCGTGACGCGGTATGGCCTGGATCCGGCTGCGCCGGTCGTCATTTGCGCCGTGCCGCAATCGGCGGAGCACAACCAGCTCGACTGGGCGAGCCATCGGTCGGCGACGATCGCGCTCTTCGATGCGCTGAACGCGGCGGGAGCAGGGGTCCTGCTGTCACTGCATCCCCGTTCCGACCGCCGGTACTACGCGGAACTCGCTGGGGCCTATCCCGCCCTGCACATCGCGGATCAGCCGCTGGCAGCCGTCCTATCGGCTGCCGATCTCTTCGTCGCCACCTTCTCCAGCACGGTCAGGTGGGCGCAGATGGCCGGGATCCCCAGCGTCGTGATCGACCCGGCCGCCCTTGCCTACGACCTGTTCGACGGTGAAGGCGGCATCGTCGTTCTGAAAGATCAAGCGGACTGGCGCGGCACGATCGGCGCGCTCTGCCGGGATGAGGCGGCCCGACTGGCGCTCTGCGCTTCGCTTCCGGCGTTCGAAGGCGGGCGCGGCCATGCAGGCCGGTCGATCGTCGAAGCGGCTCTTGGCGATCCTCCTCAGGCCCGGCTGGCGCCTGCCCCGTCCCGATAACCGAGATACCAACGCGCGAAGCGGGGGATGCCTTCGGAGATCGGCGTCTTCGGGTCGAAGCCCAGATCCGCCCGGCTCGCTGCGATGTCGGCGGATGTCGCCGGCACGTCACCCGCCTGCATCGGGAGATATTCCTTTACCGCCTCCCGGCCAAGCGCCCGCTCCAGCGTGGCGATGTAGTCGCCGAGTTCCTCCGTGCGGCTGTTGCCGAGATTGTAGACCCGGAAGGGCGGCTCGCCCGCGGCGGCGCGGGCGGGATTGTCCAGTGCGCCGAGGATCCCCGCCACGATGTCGTCCACGAAGGTGAAATCGCGGCGCATCTTGCCGTGGTTGAAGACCCGGATCGGCGTGCCTGCCATGATGGCCTCCGCGAAGAGGTAGGCGGCCATGTCCGGCCGACCCCATGGGCCGTAGACGGTGAAGAAGCGCAGGCCCGTTGTCGGCATGGCATAGAGATGGCTGTAGGAATGGGCCATGAGCTCGCAGGCCCGTTTGGTCGCCGCATAGATGGAGACCGGCCGGTCAACCCTGTCTTCGACCGAGAACGGCAGCTTGGTGTTGGCGCCGTAGACGGACGACGACGAGGCATAAACGAAGTTGCGCAGACGCGGCAGACGCCGCGCCATCTCCAGCATGACGACCTGGCCCATGACGTTGGCATCGACATAGGCGCACGGATTTTCCAGCGAATAGCGGACCCCTGCCTGGGCGGCGAGGTGGATGATGCCCGTGACGTCGGCGCCTTGTCGCTCGCCCAGTTCCGGAATGGCGGCCTGATCCTCCACGGAAAGTTTCGCGAACGCGAAGCCGGGATTTCCGCTGAGCTGGGCTAGCCGCGCCTCTTTGAGTCGCACGTCGTAATAGTCGTTGAGATTGTCGATCCCGATGACCTTTTCGCCCCGGGCGAGCAGCGCCTGCGTCGTGTGAAACCCGATGAAGCCCGCCGCGCCGGTTACGATGATCGCCATGGTGTCGCTCCTGCGCTCGCGGGCGTTGATCCGAGGCGTCCAGATACCGGGTGTCAGCGTCGCAGCGCAACTCGCGATCGCCGACACGGGGGCCGGTTCCTTCAACTGGACTGTACGGCATCGTTTGCTCTCGGCAGGGAACTTTAGGGCGGCCTAGTCGCTTCGCTATGAGTGTTCCGCAACCAGCGTTTGCCGGCTATCTTCAGCAGATGCGCCATTCAGCCGCTGTTCAGACGTAAGCGGCAGAATGAGAGGCCAAGGACCGGAGGATGATGAGATGAAAGCGGGACGCATAGCTTTGCTTACGATGGGCCTGCTGATGGCCACGTCGGCAGCTGAAGCACAATGGTATGGCGGGTATGCCGACAGCCGGAGCAACCCGCACCGGTCGACGAACCCCGACGATTGGTACGACACGCAATACGGCCGCCGCTCGCCTTACGCGCGTCAGTACCGTCAACGCCCGCCGGAATATGGCTACTACGGTTACGAGCGCTACAATCGCTCGACCAATCGGAGCAATCCGAACCGCTCGACGAACCCGGACGACGCCTACGACGTCATGTATGGCCGCCGTTCGGGTCGTTACTGACGGGCATCGGGGCTGACAACGGTGCGCGCCGCTTTTGAGCGGCGCGCTTAGTTACGCGGCTTCGGGTCGCGGCGCGTCGATGTTGCGGTCGGGCGTCACCGTAGCGCTCACTTTCGACCCGTCCTCAGCGCAAACGCCTCGCCCCGGCGTCGGTAAGGTCTGCGAGACGCTCCGCGATGGCGAGATCCAGCGGCTCGTCGATGTCCAGCGACGCGATGCGGTCCATCGGCAGGGGGCGAATTCTCGTGCCGTAAAGCTGGCCGGCCCGCACCACTTCAGTCCTGATCGCGAGGATGGCGGGCCCGTTGCGGGCGAACAGGGTCTCCTTGTCCTGCCGGCGGAACTGGCGCTGCTCGGGTGGCGCGCAGAAGACGAGGTCTTCGCCCTCCATCCGCATCAGGGATGTCGGCACCATGTTGTGCGGGACCGGCACAACGCTGACGACGGTGTCGGCGCCTTCCTGCAGGAGGGCAATCGCCGCGTCGACATGGGCCGGCTGGCGGAATGGGGACGTTGGCTGGAGATAGATGACGGCATCGGGCCTGTACCCGTCCCGCTCCTCCAGCACATCCAGCATGTGCCGGATGACGGGGAGGGCCGGGGCCTCGTCCCCGGCGAATTCCGCCGGACGCAGAACGGGGACCTCCGCGCCGAGCGAACGCGCCACCGCCGCGATCTCGTCGTCGTCGGTCGAGACCACGAAGCGGTCGAGGGCGGATGACCGCGCCGCCGCGATGGTCCAGTCGATCAGGGGGCGACCCCCGAGGGGCGCGATGTTCTTGCGTGGAATGCCTTTCGAGCCGCCGCGGGCCGGAATGATGCCCAAGATCGCCATCACGCTCTCCCTGTCCGCGCCCGCGCGGCCTGGCGGGCCTCATCCGCGATGATGGCTGCGATTCGCCGCGATACCTCGCCATCCAGCGGCTCCAGATGAGCCTCCCGCAAGGTCCGCCTCGCCTCGGCATCGGCCGTAGGGTCGCCGAGATAGAGCTTGAGCAGCCGCTTGAGCTCGGCCTCGTCCCGAGCCATCGCCACCCCGCCCGTCGCCATCACGGCGGCGTAATGCTCCATGTCGAAGCGGCGGGCCGGCCTGTCGTAATAGGGCAGGCTCTCGTCCTCGAAGGCCAGCGCGATCGCCGCCGTGTCGACGGCCACGGCGTCGAGGCTGATCGTGCCGGCCGACGACAGAACCACCTCGGCCTCCCGCAGCATCGCGGCGAGGAGGTCCAGATTGCCAAGGTCCGGGGCCTGAACGACGCAGCGGGGCGGATCGCTGAGCGGCATCAGCCGGTCGTGCCAACCGGCATCGAGCGGATGTGCACGCACGACGAGCGCGATCCGCTCGCCAAACTCACCGGCCGCGATGTCTGCGACGATCCGGCGGCACAGATCCGGCTCGTGCCGGCCCAGGCGCTCCGAATAGGCGCCGAGCAGGATGAAGCGGTAATCGGCTGGCAAGCCGAGCCTGTCGAGAACCTGGGCCCGTCTCATCGCGGACGGCTGGCGGCAGATGTCCATCTGAGGCCATCCCACGACATCGATCGCAGCGGACGGCACGGCGTGAAACCGCTCGAGGTCGGATTTGACTTGCCGGCTCTGCACCAGCACACGCCCGATATCCGGCAGGAGTGGGCCCTTGGTGGTCGGCTGATCCCAACTGCCGATCATCCCGACGATGCGGACATTCCTGCGCCGGGCCGCCAGGAAGTAAGGCGTGACGAGGGACGTCTGGAGATGCGTCAGCACGACAAGGTCGGGCTTCGCTTCTGCCATGAGTCGTTCCGCCTCGACGTGCCGCCGCCAGCCCGACCGGTTCAGGCGCTCCAGGGCGCGGTAGATCGCCTGCGACCGGGGCAGCGGGAAGCCGAAGACCGGAAACAGCGGAAGACCCTCCCGCAGGCCCGGCCGCCGCAGCGCCGGCGATTGGCGGAGCCGGTCGCTGAACCCTTTGAAACCGCGCAGGGCGTTGAAGCGGTACGTGACAGCCATGTGGAGATAGAAGCCGAGGGCAAACCTCGCGTCGCTGATCAGGCGACGAAGTCCCTCCCGCGTCCGGAACGGCCGGATCATGGGGCGCCATCCGGCCCGGGCGGATCGCGCTGCCAGGGGTTGCATGTCCGCGGCATCGCGGCTCACGAATGTGAGCTTCAGGTCCGGATGAGCGCACAGATGCTCGGCGATCGGCGTGCGCAGCACGTTGCGCGCCGACATCTCGTAAGGCAGCACGACCAGAACACGCGCGGTGCCCGCATCGCCGCCTTCAGGCGATGGGCTGCCGGCCTGTTCCGGGTCGCTGGCCATGCTGGGCGTCAATAGGTGATGGTCTTGCCGACCGTCAGCTCGGTCGTCGCCAGGACATCGGCGATGCGCGGTCCTGCCCGTCCGTCGCCGTAGATCGGCTCGCCGGCGAGTTTCCCGCCCAGAGCCAGCCTGTCCTGGATGGCGGCGAAGATCTCGTCGGCCGTGTAGCCGCTATCGATCACGTTGCTACCCCGTTGCCGCGCCGTCTGGCGGCTGCCGATATTGACCGATGGCGTGCCGATGAAGGCCCCTTCGCGGATGGCGCTGGACGAATTGCCGACCAGGCAGCGGGTGCGCGCCATCAGCTGGACATAGACCCAGATCGGCAGGTT
Organism: Hyphomicrobiales bacterium; assembly: GCA_027483945.1. Taxonomy (GTDB): domain Bacteria; phylum Pseudomonadota; class Alphaproteobacteria; order Rhizobiales; family Beijerinckiaceae; genus JAIXTM01. Next base: position 140,998 of record JAIXTM010000007.1, read on the forward strand.
CTTCACGTAGTGGAATGGCGCCTGCGGGTCGCGCTCACGGTATTTCCGTATGCCGCGGGAAACGTCCTCCGAGCCGGCATCGGCATTGGGCCACAGGACGAGAGCCGGCAGGCCGGTGCGGCGCACGGCTTCCAGCGTGGCCTTGATCTGCCGCTCGCCGCTTCCGTACTCGCCCGTCACCGGATGTTGGGACACCAGGATGAAGTCGTCGTTGGTGGAGAACGAGGCGCCGACGCCTTCGCCGAACACGGCGGCATCGACATCCCGCTGGACGGTCAGATATTCGGCCACGAGGTCCATCCGCGGGCAGCCGACGAGATGGACCGCGTCCGGCTGCTCGCCCAGCCTCAGGATCCGATCCCGCGCATCCTCGCAGGCCGGGAAGTGGATGTTGGCGAACTTGGTGATGGCGTGGCGGATGTTCTCGTCGATATTGCCCGAGACCTCGCCGCCCATCGTATGGGCGAGCGGGATGTTCATGTACGCGGCCGCCAGGGTGGTCGACATCGTCTCGAACCGGTCTCCGACCGTGACGACGACGTCCGGGCGGAGCGTCTCGAAGATGGTCGGCAACTCGATGAGGCCGAGCCCCGTGGATTTCGCCATGGTCGCCGGCGTCTCGCCCTCGACCAGCATGAAGAGCTTCGCCGAGACGGTGAAGCCGTCCTTCTCGATGAGATCGACGACGGCGCCGAACCGGTCGAGCACGGCGGACGCCCCCGCCACGACCTGCAGTTCCAGGTCGGGATGATCCTTCACCGCCTGCATGACCGACTTGATCGAGGAATAATTGGCCCGCGATCCGACGACCACGCACACCTTACGCTTGCTCATGACGGCGATACTCTCCGTGGCTACGGCGTAGCGCCGCAGCCGAGGTTCCAGTAGTCCTGCCGCGTCCGGCTTTTATCGCCCCGTCGAGGCGCATCGGCGGCGTTGGCGCGGCCCGCGTGGCGGGCGATCAGGTCGTCCAGCCTGGCCCGGTCGACCAGGGACCCCAGTCCGGCCGGATCATCGGCCGCCATGTATCGGAGCATGCGCATGTAGGCAACTTCCCCGCCATGCATGCCGTCCGCGAACTCGCAGTCGGAACCGCCCAGATTTCGGATGTCGTGGAAGTCGTGGACGCGCAGCCCGTCCTTCCGAAGGGTGTCGACCGCCTGTTGCAGGAAGGCGTAACCGCCGCTGGCTCGCATCGCGTCGGCGACCCGCGGGGCCATGGGCGGGACGAAGAGCGTCGTCGCCACGCCTTGTTCTCTGAACAGCGTGACCGCCTCTCGGATCAGCCCGAGGATGCGCGGATCGGCTGCATCGTGGCGTTCGAACCCTTGGTTCCCAGCCTTGACCCGTCCGAGCGTGTCATGAAACGGGGGTCGGGCGACGCCCGATTCATGGACCCAGTCGTAGTAATAGCTGCCGGCGGCATCGATGCCGGAGCCGTCGATGATCGCTGCGATACCCAGATCGGGCCCGGCGCCATTCGGACCGCATCGGCAAAGGATCTGCGCGGCATCGAGGAACGAGACGCGCCCTGTGGCGAACAAGCCCAGCGTGGCTTTGATGAACGCAAGTCCATGCCAGGCCGTTCGTCTGGCACGCCTGGCAAAACCCGACTCGCTTCCCGATGGCGTCCAGTTCGAGAGCGAAGGCAGGCGCCGGCCGTAGGGGGCGATCTGCCAATGATCGATCCCAACGATGACGTGCTCGAGACGATGTCCGGGGCCGGTCATGAGGGCGGCCCACCGGGGCAGGAGCGTTATCGCGAAGCTCATTCCCATATTCGTGAACGGCTTGGTGAACTCGTCCGCGCGGAACTGCAGCACGCGTGAGGAGCCGATCGCCACGATGGACGGTTTTTCCAGGTCGTAGATCGCGAAGCGGAACGCCGGGTCCATGATGTCGTCCCGAGAGGCGCTGCGGTACAGCGCGCCGGTTCGCTTCTGGTAGGCGACGCGATCCGCGACCGACATGAACTCGCCGGCGCGCCACAGGACGAGGATTGTCAGGACCGCCGACGCCGCCAGCATGCCGGCCAGCACCAGCAGGATCGTCCTTGCAAAACGCGCCCAGGCGGCCGGGTCGGAATGATCGGCAGTACTGGCGGCGCTGGCCGTCGAGGCTCTCACCTGGGAGGCTCGAAATCCGCATCGGCCAGCAGCCTGTCCGCCGGCACCGCGCGGCTGGTCCGCCGGCCGACCAGGTCGCCGAGGCGAGCTGCGGGGATGCCGGTGCCGGGCTTCTTCACCGACAGCATCGAGCGCTCGATCACGGCGCCGGCCGGAATGTCCACGACGGAGACGACGCTCTTCTCGAAGATGTCCTTCATGAACTGGAGCGGCGCGATGTCGTCCTTGACGACCGGATGGGTCCGCATCGTGGCGATGGCGCGGGCGCCCTTCACCAGATCCTGGAACTGTGCCGGCTCGGCCGAATGCGGCGCGTCGGACCCGTACATCTTGCGGCTGAAGGTGAAGTGCTTCTCGATCAGCACGGCGCCCAGAGCTACAGCGGCGAAGCACGCGTGGTTGTCGAGCGTGTGGTCGGAATAGCCGACCGGCAAGCCGTAACGCCGTGCCATCTCCGCGAGGACATTCAGCCCTACCTTCTCGTCCGGGCAGGGATAGGCGGAGGTGCATTGCATGACGATGATGTCGTCATGGACCTTGCGGATGGTCTCCACCGCCGCGTCGAGTTCTGCCCAGGTCGACATGCCGGAGGACAGGAGCACCGGCTTGCGTGTCTGCGCGACCCGCTCGAGCATGGGGATGTTGGACACTTCGCCGGATGGAATCTTGTAGCGGCTGATCCCGATATCCTCCAGGAGGTCCACCGCCTCGCTCGAGAAGGGCGATGACAGGAACTCGATCTGCCGCAGATCCGCCTGCGCCTTCAGCGCCTTCCACTTGTCCAGTGTAAAGCCGGTACGGTCGAAATATTCGAAGCGCGGCTCGCCCTTGAAATAGGGAGGCATAGGGGCGTCCCGCAGGGTCTCGGCCGCGGCGAGATGGGTCTGGAACTTGACCGAGTCCGCCCCGCATTCGGCCGCCAGGTCGATCAGCTTCATCGCGTTGCCGAAACTGCCGTCATGAACGGAGCCGACTTCCGCAATGATGTGAACAGATTGGGTCATGCCTGCGGGGTCCTTGCGCTGCTCCGCCCTTTTGACAATATCGATCCGTTCGTTCAAGAGCGGTCGCGATGTCGCCCGGCAGGCCGGCGGCAGACCCCAGCGACCGTGTCCGGCAGGCCGAAACGATGCTCCCCGACCTGGGCGACCTCAAGGGCGCCAAAATCCTCGTCACCGGCGCCGATGGCTTCATCGGGTCTCACCTCACCGAGACGCTCGTCCGCGCCGGCTGCGACGTGCGCGCCTTCGTCGTCTACAATTCATTCAGCTCGGCCGGCTGGCTCGATCACGTCGACGAGGACGTTCGCCAGAAGATCGACTTCTTCTTCGGCGACATCCGCGATCCCAACGGCGTCCGCGAGGCGATGAAGGGCTGCGGGATCGTGCTGCACCTGGCGGCCCTGATCTCGATCCCGTTCTCATACCACTCGCCAGACACCTACGTGGACACCAACATCAAGGGCACGCTGAACGTGCTCCAGGCGGCGCGGGAACTGGGCACCACGCGGGTGGTCTGCACCTCCACCAGCGAGGTCTACGGCACGGCCCGCTTCGTCCCGATCACCGAGGAGCATCCGCTCCAGGGCCAGTCCCCCTATTCGGCCTCCAAGATCGGGGCGGACCAGATCGCCCTGTCGTTCCATGCCAGCTTCGGGACGCCGGTCGTCGTCCTGCGGCCGTTCAACACCTACGGTCCCCGGCAGTCGACGCGCGCCGTCATCCCGACGATCATCACGCAGATCGCGGCCGGCCGGCGCAGTATCCGGCTCGGTGCCCTGCACCCGACGCGGGACTTCTCCTACGTTTCCGACACGGTGGCCGGCTTCATCGCCGCCTCCCGGAGCGCGGCGGCAATCGGCCAGGTCGTCAATGTCGGCAGCGGCTTCGAGATTTCCATCGCCGACACGGCCCGCCTGATCGCCGAGACCATGCAGGCGGAGGTGACGTTCGAGACCGACCAGCAGCGGCTGCGTCCCGATCTCAGCGAGGTCGAGCGCCTCTATGCCGGCATCGAGAAGGCCAAACATCTCATCGGCTGGGAACCGCAGCTTGGCGGGCTAGAAGGCTTCCGCCGCGGCATCGAGCGTACGGCCGACTGGTTCTCGCACCCGCAGAATCTCGCGCGCTACCGCCACGGGCAGTACAACATCTGACATGGGCCTGGATATCGACAGCATCGTTTCGGCCGTCCGCGACGTCAGCGCGCCTGACGGCAGTGCCGTGGTCCTGCACGAGCCGGAATTCACCGGCCGCGAGTGGGACTACGTCAAGGAATGCATCGATACCGGCTGGGTCTCGTCCGTTGGCAAGTATGTCGATGAGTTCGAACGCCGGGTCGCCGCCGCCGGCGGTACGGCCTTCGCGGTGGCGACCGTCAACGGCACCACCGCCCTCCATGTCGCCTTCCTGCTCGCCGGCGTGAAGGCCGGCGACGAGGTCATCGTTCCCGCGCTCACCTTCGTCGCTACCGCCAATGCCGTGAGCCATGCCGGCGCAGTCCCGCATTTCGCCGACAGCGAGTTCAGGACGCTCGGGCTCGATCCCGATGCGCTCGCCCGTCATCTGGCGCGCGTCGGCGTCCGGCGCGACGGCGCCTGCTTCAACCGCGAGACCGGCCGGCGCATCGCTGCGATCGCTCCGATGCACACCTTTGGGCACCCGGTCGACATGGACCGCCTGGCGCCCGTGGCGGCTGAATGGCTGATTCCCGTCGTCGAGGATGCGACCGAGGCCCTGGGCTCCACCTACAAGGGCAAGGCCGCCGGCTCGCTGTCGCGGATCGGCACGCTCAGCTTCAATGGCAACAAGATCGTCACGACCGGCGGCGGCGGCGCCATCCTGACGGACGATCCCGACGTTGCGAAGCGGGCCAAGCATCTCACCACGACGGCCAAAGTGCCGCATCGGTGGGAGTTCAACCACGACGAGATCGGCTTCAATTACCGCCTGCCGAACCTCAACGCCGCCCTCGGCTGCGCCCAGTTCGAGAGGCTGGACCAGTTTCTGGAAGAGAAGCGAGCTCTCGCGGCCGCCTACGCGCAGCGTTTCGAGACGGTTTCCGGCGGGTCTATCTTCGTCGAGCCGGACTTCGCCCGCTCCAATTACTGGTTGAACGCGTTCCTCCTCGACGAGGACCTCGCAGGCCACCGTGATGCGGTGCTGGCCGCCACCAACGCCGCCGGGCTGATGACGCGCCCGTGCTGGACGCTCATGCATCACCTGCCGATGTATGCCGCCAATCCCCGGATGGACCTGCCGGTGGCGGAGAGCATCGCGCGGCGCCTGATCAACCTGCCGTCCAGCCCGAAACTGGCGCGCCATGCGTAAGGTCTGCGTCGTGTCGGGCAGCCGGGCGGATTACGGCCTGCTGCGTTCCGTCATGACGGCGATCGGGCGGACCGACAGCCTGATGCTGCAGGCCGTCGTGACCGGGCAGCACCTGGTCTCCGGCACCGACCGCGTGCTGGTCGACGACGGCTTCACGATCGACGCCAGGGTCGACATGGACCTTGGTGACGACAGCCCAGCCGGCGTCGCGCGGTCCATGGGGCGGGGCCTGTCGACATTCGGCGAGGTGCTCGCCCGGCTCGATCCCGACATCCTCCTCGTGCCGGGGGATCGCTACGAGATGCTGGCCGTCGCGTCGGCGGCGCTGCTCGCGCGCATCCCGGTCGCCCATGTCGCGGGGGGCGACATCACCGAAGGCGCCATCGACGATTCGATCCGCCATGCCATCACCAAGCTCTCCCACGTCCACTTCGTCACCAACGAAGAGGCGGGGCGGCGGGTGCGCCAGCTTGGCGAAGACCCGGCGCAGGTTCATGTCGTCGGCAGCCCGAGCCTCGATGCCATCCGCACCGTGCCACGGCTCGATCGGGATGCATTCTTCTCCCGCGTCGGACTGGAGCCCGGGCCGCGGAACCTCATCGTCACCTTCCATCCGCCGACGGTGGAGGACGACACGGATCGCCAATGCGCCGAACTCCTCGCCGCTTTGGACGCCCTCGATCCCGAAACCGGCATCCTCATCACCGGCTCCAACGCCGATCCCGGCGGGCGGACCATCGATCGCATGGTCCAGGCCTTCGCCGCACGCCGCCCGCGCTCGGTCTTTGTCGAATCTCTGGGGCAGGCGCTGTATTTCAGCGCCCTGACCCACATGAATGCCGTCGTCGGCAACTCCTCCAGCGGCCTCTACGAGGCGCCGAGCTTCCACGTTCCCACGGTCAATGTCGGGACCCGCCAGGACCGCCGGCTGAAGGCGAGCTCGGTTATCGACTGCCCCGCCGAGCGGGGAGCGATCGCCGCGGCCATCGCCCGGGCCTGGACGCTGGACTGCTCGGGCTCGATCAACCCCTATGGGGACGGCTTCTCCGGCGAGCGGATCTCCGGCATCCTGGCCGCGATTCCTGATATGACGGCACTCATCCGCAAGCGCTTCATGGACCTGCCTGCCCGATGAGCCAGCCGCGAACCATCGTCATCGCCGAAGCGGGCGTGAACCACAACGGCTCGCTCGACATGGCCCTCGCGCTGGTGGACGCGGCCGCCGAAGCCGGGGCCGACATCGTCAAGTTCCAGACCTTCAAGGCTTCCAAGCTCGCAAGCTCCCGCTCGGTCAAGGCGCAATACCAGCAGCGCACGACCGGCGCCGAGGAAGGCCAGCTCGCCATGCTGAGCCGGCTGGAACTCGACGAGGACGCCCACCACGCGCTCATCGCCCGGTGCGAGGCACGGGGCATCGAGTTCCTTTCCTCGCCCTTCGACCATGACAGCCTCGACCTGCTCACAGGCATCCTCGACCTGCCGCGCATCAAGCTCGGCTCCGGGGAGCTGACCAACGGACCGCTGCTCCTCGCCGCGGCTCGCACCGGCAAGCCGATCATCCTCTCGACGGGAATGGCGACGCTGGAAGAGGTCGCGACGGCGCTTGCCGTCCTTGCCCACGGATATTCAGGCCAGGACGGCCCGCCTCCGGCGGCGCCCGCCAAAGCCGGGTCCGTCCCCGGCCTGTGGGGCCGTGTCTCGCTGCTCCATTGCACGACCGAGTACCCCGCCCCGATGGCCGACGTGAACCTGCGCGCCATGGATACGCTGCGCGAAGCGTTCGGGCTCGAAACCGGCTATTCCGACCATACGACCGGTATCCACGTATCGGTTGCCGCGGTTGCGCGCGGCGCGACCATCATCGAGAAGCATTTCACTCTCGACCGCACCCTTCCCGGCCCCGACCATCCGGCATCGCTTGAGCCCCGCGAACTCGCCGCCATGGTCGCGGCGATCCGGGACGTGGAACGCGCCATCGGCGACGGCGTGAAGGGCCCGACCGAGATCGAACGCGGCAACATGCCCATCGCGCGGAAAAGCCTGATCGCCGCCCGGCCGATCGCGGCCGGCGAGCTGCTCAGCGCCGACAACCTGACCGTGAAGCGCCCCGGCACGGGGCGCTCCCCAATGCTCTACTGGCAGACGCTGGGCGAGCGTGCGGCGCGCGCCTACGGCGCCGACGAGCCCATCGACCCATGAGCCGCCCGGTCATCATCCTGGGCGGCGGCGGCCATGCCCGCGTCCTGATCGACGCGCTGATCCTGTCCGGCGTCACGATCGTCGGCGTCGCGGCACGCGAGCCTCCTGCCGGTCTTCCGGACGGCATCCCGTTCCTGGGCGACGACGACGCGGTGGCGGCTTATCCGCCGGGTGCGGTGGAACTCGTCAACGGTGTCGGGTCCGTGGATGGCGGTGCCGCTCGGGCGCGCCTGTTCGCCGCCCACAAGGCGCGCGGCTTCGCGTTCGCCACTATCGTCCATCCGGCGGCGATCGTCGGCCGGGACGTGGACCTCGGCGAAGGCGTGCAGGTCATGGCCGGCGCCGTTTTGCAGACGGGGTCCCGGATCGGCGCCAACACGATCGTCAACACGCGGGTCTCCGTCGATCACGATGCGCGGATCGGGGCGTCCTGCCACATCGCGCCAGGCTGCGTCCTTTCGGGCGGCGTCACGGTCGGCGAGGGCAGCCATGTCGGCACGGGCGCCGTGATCATTCAGAACGTGACGATCGGAAGCGGGGCGCTGGTCGGCGCCGGCGCCGTCGTCGTCGAGGACGTGCCCGATAATGCCGTCGTTCTCGGCGTCCCCGCCCGGCAACGGAAGTGAATGCGATGAGCGATTACCGGTCCGTCCTCGTCAGCGCGTCGTCCTCGATCCTGGAGGCGGTGAAGACCATAGACGCAGGCTCGCTGCAGATCGCCCTCGTGGTGGACGGGAACGGCGTGCTCCTCGGGACGGTGACCGACGGCGACGTCCGCCGCGGTCTCCTGCGTGGCGTGCGGCTGGAGGAGCCGGTGGCGGAGGTGATGAACCGCCAGCCCAAGACCATCCACCGGAGCCAGGGACGGGACGAGGCCCTGCGCATGATGCGCCGCCTCGACATCCACCAATTGCCGGTGGTCGACGACGGCCATCGCGTCGTCGGCATCGAACTTCTTGACGAACTGATCCGCCCCGACGTGCAGGACACCTGGGTGGTCCTGATGGCGGGCGGCCTCGGCACGCGGCTCATGCCGCTGACGGAGGCGACGCCCAAGCCCCTTCTCCCGGTGGGCGGCAAGCCGCTGATCGAGACCATCATCGGCAATTTCGTCGATCAGGGCTTCAGCCGTTTCTTCCTGTCGGTGAACTACAAGGCCGAAATGTTCCGCTCCCATTTCGGGGACGGTTCGCGGCTCGGCGTCCAGATCGAGTACCTCCACGAGGACCAGGCGCTGGGGACGGCGGGGGCGCTCAGCCTGCTGCCGGACGCGCCGCCGGGGCCGGTCATCGTCATGAACGGCGATCTTTTGACCTCGATCGATTTCCGGCATCTCCTGAAATTCCACCACGACCATGCCGGCGCGGCCACGATGTGCGTGCGCGAATATTCCTTTCAGGTGCCCTACGGCGTCGTGGAGACCGACGGTTATCGCCTGGCGTCCATCACCGAGAAGCCGGTCCAGAGTTTCTTCGTGTCGGCGGGCATCTACGTGCTCGGCCCGGACGTGCTGGACCTGATCCCGAGGGGCGAATTCTTCAACATGCCCGAACTGTTCCAGGCTGCCGCGGCGCGCGGGCAGGAGACGCTGGCTTTCCCGATCCGCGAATATTGGCTGGATATCGGCCGCTTCGACGATCTGGAACGCGCCCGCACCGAGTTCGACAAGGTGTTCGGGTGAGCCTGCGCGCCCTCGTCGTCGGCTACGGCTCAATCGGGGCAAGGCACGCCGCCGTCCTTGCGGGCCTCAACTGCGACGTGGCGCTGGTGACGGCGCGGACGGACGCGCCGGTGCCGGCCTTTGCCAGCATCGAGCAGGCCCTGTCCGGTTTCACGCCGGATTACGTCGTCGTCGCCAACGAGACGGCCGCTCACGTCGATACACTGCGGAGGCTCGCGGCCGGCGGGTTCGGAGGCCTCGTCCTCGTCGAGAAGCCGCTGAACGGCGACGGCACGGCCCTGCCGGAACATCGCTTCCGTCACCTGGCGGTGGGCTACAACCTGCGTTTCCACCCCGTGCTGACGGCCTTGGGGCGGGCCATCGAAGGCCGCCGCATCGTCTCCGTCCAGGCCTATGCGGGCCAGTATCTGCCCGACTGGCGCCCGGGGACGGACTGGCGGCAATCCTATTCGGCCAGCGTCGCGCGCGGCGGTGGCGTCCTGCGCGACCTGTCCCATGAGCTCGATTACCTCGCCGTGCTGTTCGGCCGGTGGAGCCGCCTGGCCGCGCTGGGCGGCGCCAGCGGTGCCCTGGACATCGAGTCCGACGATGGCTGGGGCGTTCTGATGGAGACGGCGAAGGTCCCGATCCTCACGCTGCAGCTGAACTATCTCGACCGGCCGGGACGCCGGGAGATTGTGGTCAATACCGCGGACGAGACGTTCCGGGCCGACCTTGTGGCGGGTACGCTCCAGGCCGGGCGCGAGGCGGAACGCTTCGCCGTCGAGCGGAACGATACCTACATCCTGCAGCATCGCGCCATGCTGGAGGGACGGCTGGACGAGCCTTGCACAGCCGACGAGGCGATGGATGTCATGGCGACGATCGGCGCGATCGAGCGGGCCGCAGCGACGGGCGAGTGGGTGACGCGATGAGAAGGCTCTGCACGATCTGCGCCCGCGGCGGCTCCAAGGGGGTCAAGTCCAAGAATGTCCGGCCGATCGCAGGCAAGCCCCTGATCGCGCACACGATCGGGCAGGCGCGGGCGAGCGGGCTGTTCGACGCCATCGCCGTCTCCAGCGATTCCGACGGGATTCTGGCGGCCGCGGAGGCGGCCGGCGCCGACCTGCTGATCCGGCGCCCGGACGTGCTGGCGACCGATACGGCTGCTAAGGTCCCGGCCATTCGCCATGCGCAGGACGAGGCCGAACGGCATTTCGGCGCCGCCTTCGACACGTTCGTCGATCTTGACGCCACGTCGCCCCTGCGCCTGCCTGCCGACATAACGGGAGCGGTGGACCTCCTGGAGACCACCGGCGCGTCCAGCGTCATCACCGGCGCGCCGGCGCGCCGCTCTCCCTATTTCAATCTGGTGGAGGAGGATGCGGCGGGTCATGTGCGCCTGTCGAAGTCCTTGCCGGAGGCGGTCGTGCGGCGCCAGGACGCGCCGCGCTGTTTCGACATGAACGCCTCCATCTATGTCTGGCGGCGCGATGCCTTCATCACCGATCCCAAAGTGTTCTACCCCGACACCCGTCTCTTCGAGATGCCGGAGGAGCGGTCCTTCGACATCGACACCGAACTCGACTTCCTCATCGTCGACCTCCTCCTCACGCGGGCAGCCAAGGACGCAGCGCCATGACCAAGGGAGCCTACCGCCGCCTGTTCGACCTGACCGGCAAGGCCGCCCTGGTCACCGGCGGCCTGGGCATCCTGGGGCGCGGCTTCTGCGCGGCCTTGGCCGATAGCGGCGCCGACGTCGCGGTCGTCGATCTGGACGAGGCGGGCGCGCGCTCCTTCGCCGCCGAGCTCGCCGGAACCTACGGCGTGCGGACCATCGGCATCGCCGCCGACGTCGCCGATCCGGCGAGCGTCGCTAAGATGGCGGAAGCCGCCGAGGCGGCCCTCGGCCCTCTGTCCATCCTCCACAACAACGCCGCCACCAAGACCGGCAACGTCGGCGACTTCCTGGCCTCCGTCGCCGATTATTCGCTGGAGACGTGGCGAGAGGTGATGGCCGTCAACCTCGACGGCATGTTCCTCGTCGCCCGCGAGGTCGGCGGCCGCATGGCCGAGCGCGGCCGGGGGTCGATCATCCAGACCGCCTCGATCTACGGCGCCTATGCGCCGGACCAGTCGATCTACGAAGGGTCTGAATATCTTGGCCGGCGCATCAACACGCCCCCGGTCTACAGCGCCTCCAAGGCCGGCGTGATCGGCCTCACCAAGTATCTCGCGACGTACTGGGGCGCCCGGGGGGTCAGGGTCAACACGCTGACGCCGGGCGGCGTCGAGAGCGGGCAGAACGACACGTTCAGGCAGCGCTACGGCGCCCGCGTCCCGCTCGGGCGCATGGCCGACCGCGACGAGATGACAGGCGCCCTGATCTTCCTGGCTTCCGACGCGTCGAGCTATATCACCGGCCAGAACATCCTGGTGGACGGGGGTCTGAGCGCGTGGTAACCCGCCCTCCCGTCGGAAATTCGGACAGCCTGGAATGACGAAGCACGCTTACCCGTCGCCCGTCGACACCTCGCGTTTTGCGCGGTCGAACAATGATCCGGAGGTCAGGTACGGCCTGCCCCGCGACATCTCCTTCTGTCGCTGCTGCGTCATCTCCAACCAGCGGCCGAATTCCGCGATCGAGTTCAAGCACACGTCCCAGAGCAAGAAGGCGACGATCCGCTTCAGCTCGGACATGGTCTGCGACGCGTGCAAAGTGGCCGAGCAGAAGCACGGGACGATCGACTGGGCCGAGCGCGAGCGTAAGCTTATGGCGCTCTGCGACCGCTTCCGCAGCCGCACCGGCGCCTATGACTGCATCGTCCCCGGCTCCGGCGGCAAGGACAGCTTCTACGCGGCCCACATCCTCAAGTACAAATACGGGATGCACCCGCTCACCGTCACGTGGGCGCCGCACATCTACACCGATTGGGGCTGGAAGAACTTCGAGGCCTGGATTCAGGCCGGCTTCGACAACTTCCTGTGCACGCCAAACGGCCGGATTCACCGGCTTCTGACACGTCTGGCGGTGGAAAACCTGTTCCACCCGTTCCAGCCCTTCGTGCTCGGGCAGAAGCAGCTCGCGCCGAAGATGTCGATCCTCCACAAGATCCCGCTGGTGTTCTACGGCGAGAACGAGGCCGAGTACGGCAACCCGATCGAAGACACGGCCGAAGCCAAGCGGTCCTACGATTATTTCACCGCCCAGGACGAGGCCGACATCTATCTGGGCGGCACGTCCATCGCCGACCTCAAGGGCTCCTACGGGCTGGTTCAGAACGACCTGCAGCCCTACCTGCCGGCAAACCCGGCGGACCTCGCGGCCGTGCAGACCGAGGTCCACTATCTCGGCTATTACCTGAAGTGGCACCCGCAGAGCTGCTACTATTACGCGGTGGAGCATGGCGGCTTCCAGGCCGCCCCGGAGCGCACGCCGGGCACGTATTCCAAGTACAATTCCATCGACGACCGGATCGACGACTTCCACTACTACACGACCTGGATCAAGTTCGGCATCGGCCGCGCCACCTACGACGCGGCGCAGGAAATCCGCTCCCAGGACATCGATCGCGACGAGGGCGTGGCGCTGGTCAAGCGCTTTGACGGCGAGTTTCCGGAGCGTTTCGCGGAGGAGATCTTCCGCTACCTGTCCCTGCCGGAGAAGGAGTTCCCGATCGCCTCGAAGATGTTCGAGCAGCCGATCATGGACCGCGCCTATTTCGACGCGTTGACCGACACGTTCCGCTCGCCCCATCTGTGGCTCCACGAGAACGGCCAGTGGAAGCTGCGCCAGACCGTGTTCGACGGCGTGCTGAAGTCCGTCGCCTGATGGGGTCTGTCCGCCTCATCGCCCGCCTGGACATCAAGGCGCCGAACCTGATCAAGGGCGTGCGGCTCGAGGGCCTGCGCAAGATCGGCGATCCGAACGTCTTCGCGCGGCGCTATTACGAGGCGGGTGCCGACGAGATCCTCTACATGGACATCGTCGCGAGCCTCTACGAGCGCAACTCGCTGGCGGACATCGTCGAGCGGTCCACCCGCGATGTCTTCGTGCCGATGACGGTCGGCGGCGGCATCCGCTCGCTGGAAGACGCCAAGGTCCTGCTGCGGGCCGGCGCAGACAAGGTGGCGATCAACACCGCCGCCGTGAAGCGTCCCGAACTCATCACCGAGATGGCCCGCTATTTCGGCTCCCAGTGCGTGGTCCTCTCCATCGAGGGCAAGAGCGCCGGTCCCGGCCGCTGGGAGGCCTATACCGACAATGGCCGGGAGCATACCGGCCTCGACGCGGTGGAATGGGCAAAGCGCGGTGCCGAACTCGGCGCCGGCGAGATTCTCGTCACGTCCGTCGACCGCGAAGGCACGCGCAAGGGCTTCGACATCGCGCTGACGCGCGCCGTCTCGCGCGCGGTCTCGGTGCCCGTCATCGCATCCGGCGGTATGGGCACAGTCGAGCATCTTGTCGAGGCGGTGAAGGACGGCGATGCCGACGCCGTCGCGATGGCCGACTGCCTGCACTATGACCGGCTGTCGCTTCCCGACATCCGCGCCGGAGCGCTGGAGGCCGGCCTGAGCGTGAGGACGGTATGAACGGCGCCAAAGTCACGATCGTCGATTACGGGGTCGGCAACCTCCTCAGCGTGCGACGCGCGCTGGAGCATTGCGGCGCTGCCGTCGTCCTGACCGACGATCCGCATGTCATCGCCGCGTCCGACCGGCTCGTCCTGCCCGGCGTCGGCGCCTACGGCGATTGCATGGCCGAGCTGATGCGGCGCGAACTGGTCGAGCCGGTGCTCGGTTATGTCCGCACCGGGCGCCCAATGCTGGGCATCTGCGTGGGCATGCAGATCCTGCTGGACGAGAGCGAGGAATTCGGCCGCCACGAAGGCCTGGGGCTCATTCCCGGCAAGGTGCAAGCCATCCCCGGAACGGCCGCCGATGGCACGCCTCACAAGATTCCCCATATCGGCTGGACGCCGCTCCGTCCGCCGGGCGGCCGTAACGATGACGCGTGGAGCGGCTCGATCTTCAGGGACGTCGAGCCGGGTGCGGCCGCCTATTTCGTCCATTCCTACACGGCAGCGCCTGCCGACGATTCCCATCGCCTGGCCGATTGCGACTATAATGGCCGCCGCATCTCGGCCGCCATCCGCCGCGACAATGTCGTGGGCACGCAGTTCCACCCGGAGAAGAGCGGCGCGCTGGGGCTCCGGCTGCTGGCGAGCTTCCTGAAGAGCTGAACCGGCCGCCGGCTCAGCGCCCGTTGATCGCCGCCGCGATATCCGCCTCGATCGCCCGCGCCATCGGGTGCCGGTAATGCGTCCGGTCGAAGAAGTTCTCCGGATCGCGATTTTCCGGGCGGTCGCCGTACCAGTCCACGATCGCGACGTTCGGCCGCGACGCCGCTACCGCCCGGTAGGCTGCCAGGCACGCTTCCTCGAGGCGCGCTGCGTCGCTGCCGGGCACCGGGATGAAGTTGATGTAGCGCGGCGGGTGCACGATCACGACCTTCGTCTCCGGCGGCAGCTTCGCGACGAGGTCCCGCAGCTTCTCGGCCGGCTGAAAGCCGATGGGCTCTGAGCCTTTCGTCGGCCGCTCCGCCGTCAGCTTGGTGCGCACGAAGTTGCGGTCGCCGTAGCCGAGCGAGAGATATTCCGGCTCGTAATCCCAATAGCCATCGCGGCGGGCGCGGTTCTTGATGCCGCGCAGCGTCAGCACCCGGCCGGGGATCGCCTCCAGCGCCGAATAGTTCAGCAATCCGCGGAGATAGGCCAACTCGGAGCGTTCGTAGAGCCAGAACGGGAACGGTTTCTCGTGATAGGTCGCATCCGCCCGGCACCAGGTGTTATCGGCGCCGATCACCAGCGCCTTCGGCTGGCGATGATGACGCAGGAACCAGTCGATTATGACGAACTGCTCTCGGGGGTAGGAAGCCGGCACGATCAGGGAGACAAACCTGGCACCCGTCGCCGCGTTCAGCCGCTCGGGCGTGAGAAGCTGGACGTGGGAGTTTCCGATGATCGCGGCGTCGAATGCATCGTCTCTGGCGCGGCTGGCGTTGGCAATGCGGGGGCCCGTGGGCGCGACGCCGGGCCTGTCGATCGAGAACAGGCGGCCGGTGTCGTAGGGGTCCAGAACGACGAGAAAGGCGAGCGCGGCCAGGCACGCGCCCGCCGCTACGGCGACGAGCGTCGCCGCGAAGCCGCGCCAGGCCAAGGCGGGTGCCGCCTTAGAACTGGAAATAGATGAACTCGTAATTCGCATCGTCCCCGATCTTGAAGAGGATCAGCGTGAAGGCGATGCCGAGCGCAATCGCCAGCCAGCGCCAGGGCTTGGCGCTGTGCGCGGCCGTCCACGCGGTCGGCCCCAGGATCGCGATCGCGGCAGCCAGCAGGATGGTGCGCCAGCGGAAGCCGCCGCCGACGCCGCCGAGGCCGATCAGGCCCTCATACATGGCGATCGCCGCGCCGAAGGTCTGCGCGCGGAAGAGCACCCAGGTCAGGGCCACGAAGAGCCCGGTCAGCGCCCAGCCGAGCAGCGCCGGCATCGGCAGGCCGGCGCGCCGCCACACGACGCCGGCGCCGAGGCCGAGCCCATGGGCGACGCCCCAGGCGACGAAGGTCCAGGACGCGCCGTGCCAGAGGCCGCCCAGCGCCATCGTGGCGAAGAGCGCCCAGAGCTGGAGCGGCAGGCCGTGCCGGCTGCCGCCGAGCGGGATGTAGAGATAGTCACGCAGGAAGCGCGACAGCGTCATGTGCCAGCGGCGCCAGAAATCCTGCAGCGAGGTCGCGCGGTAAGGCACGTCGAAATTCTGCGGCAGCACGACGCCGAACAGCAGCGCGATGCCGAGCGCCATGTCGGTGTAGCCGGAGAAGTCGAAATAGATCTGGAAGGTGAAGGCGAGCGTCCCCTGCCAGGCGGCGGCGAGGGTCGGCACGGTGCCTGCCGCGGCCGCCTCGAAGACGGGGTTGGCGAGCTGGGCCAGGGGGTCGCCGACGAAGACCTTCTTGGCAAGGCCGATCGCGAGCAGAATGAGCCCGCGCGAGGCGCGCTCCCAGGCGTCGGGGCGCAGATAGGGCCGCTCGTCGAACTGGTGCATGATCTCGCGCCAGCGCACCAGCGGGCCGGCGAGAACCTGCGGGAAGAACGCGATGTAGAGCGCGTAGCGGACGAGATCGTAGCGCGGGGCCAGGCCCCGCCGCAGGTCCACTAGGTACATGACGTGGTGGAACGTGAAGAACGAGATGCCGAGCGGCAGCGCCAGCGTCGAGCGCGGGACGAGGATGCCCGGGACCAGCTCGGCGATGCCGGCGAAGAAGTTGAAGTACTTGAAGATCGCCAGGACGATCAGGTTGGCGACGATGGCGGCCGTGATGATCCGGCCCTTGCCGCTCGCCTGGAAACGCTCCGCCACCAGCCAGTTCACCAGGATCGACACCGCCAGAAGCGGCACGAACCGCCAGTCCCAGTAGCCGTAGAAGAGGAAGGACAGGACGGCGAGGAGCGGCAGGCGCCAGTCCGGCCGGAACCGCTCGACGGCGACATGCAGCGCGAGCGACGCGGGCAGGAAGACCAGCAGGAAGGCGAAGGAATTGAAGAGCATGGGCTCGCGAACCGGCGGGACGGCGGCCGCTGCCGGCCACGCCGCCGTTCCTGACGCAACCGGAACAGGCCGTCAATGCGGCCCGCGCGCGAAGCGGTGGGCGGCGCTGTCCAGAATCGGATTGATTTGCGCGGCCCGGGGGGCCACACCTGGGGTCACCCAGCGGAACCGCCCATGACCGACCGCCTCAAGAAGGACATGCGCCAGAAGATGATCGTCGCCGAACTGGCGGCGAGCCCGGCGGTCCGCATCTCCACCATGGCGCGCAAGCTCGCGGTCTCCACCGAGACGGTGCGCCGCGATCTGGACGAACTCACACGGCGTGGGCTGGTCAGTCGCACCTATGGCGGGGCGGCGTCCGCCGCCTCGCAGCCCGAATTCGCCGACCGGTCGGGCATGTCCGTGACCGAGCGCGCCGCCATCGGCCAGCGCGCCGCTTCGCTGGTGACGCGCGGCGCGACGGTGATGATCGATTCCGGCTCCACCAACGTCCATCTCGCCCGGGCTCTCGTCTGGCGGGCCCAGGCCGTGACGGTGATCACCAACAGCTTCGGCGTGGCCGGCGTGCTGGCCGACGAGCCCGCGATCCGGGTTCTGTTCTGCGGCGGCGAGATGAATCGCCGCGAGCGCGGCGTCTACGGCCACGAGACGGTGGCCTTCATCCGGCGGTTCCATGCCGATTTCGCCTTTATCGGCGCGTCGGGCCTCACCGAAGACGGACCGACCGACGTGGAATCGGGGGCGGCCTGGGTGAAGCGGGCCATGCTGGAGCGCGCCGGACGCAGCGTGCTGCTCGTCGACCACACCAAGTTCGGCCGCCGGCACCTGGAACTGGTCTGCCCGCTGGCCGACCTCTCGGCCATGGTCACGGACAGCGCGCCCGATCAGGGCCTGAGGGGGCGCCTGGAGGCTGCCGGCGTGGAACTCATCCTCGCGCCGCCGGTCGCGTCTGCCGCGGCGTGACGGCACTGGTCCGGCCGGCGAACCAGGCGTCGACCTCGCCGTGCCGCTCGCGCGGGATGTGCAGGCCGAGCTTTGTGCGCCGCCACAGCACGTCCTCGCCGGTCATCGCCCATTCGTCCCGCGACAGGTAGGCAAGCTCCGCCTCGTGGAGCCCGGCGCCGAAATCCCGGCCGAGATCGGCGACGCTCTGCGCCTGGCCCAGGATGCGGGTCGCCCGCGTGCCATAGGCGCGGGCATAACGCCGGAGCAGGTCCGCAGGCAGGCCAGGATAGCGGCGCGCGAGATCCACCAGGAAGGCGTCGAAATCGGCCCCTGGCATGTCGCCGCCGGGCAGGGGCTCGCGGCCCGTCCAGCCGGCGCCGTCGCTGGGCAGGTGCGGCTGGAGCTTCTCCATCGCATGCTCGGCCAGGCGCCGGTAGGTCGTGATCTTGCCGCCGAAGATGGAGAGCAGGACCGGCTCGCCGTCCTCGCCGCCGACCACGTCGAACACATAGTCGCGGGTGACGGCGGACGGGTTGGCGGCGCTGTCGTCGTAGAGCGGGCGCACGCCCGAATAGGTCCAGACCACATCCTGGGGCCTCGTCGTCTTCGTGAAATAGCGGTTCACCGCCTCGCACAGATAGGCGACCTCGTCGGCATCGATGGCGACCTGGCCCGGATCGCCCTCATACGGGATGTCCGTCGTGCCGATCAGCGTGAAACGCCCCTGATAGGGGATGGCGAAGACGACCCGGCCGTCCGGGTTCTGGAGGATATAGGCTTCCGGCCCGTCATGGATCGCCGGCACCACGATATGGCTGCCCTTGACCAGCCGCAGCCGGCTCTCGCCGTTGCGGCCCATGACGCCGGTGAGCACGTCTGCGACCCAGGGGCCGGCTGCGTTGACCAGCACCTTGGCCTTCGTCTCCGTCACCGCGCCGTCGCGGCCCTTCAGCACGATGTCCCAGCCTTCGCCTGAAGCGGCTTTGCGGGCGGAGACGCATTCGGTGCGCGGCAGGATCGTGGCGCCCTTCTCTGCGGCGCTCATGGCGTTGAGCACGACGAGGCGGGAATCCTCGACCCAGCCGTCGGCATAGTCGAAGCCGCGGGTCAGTTCTGCCTTGAGCGGCCGGCCCGCTGGGTCGGCGCGTAGGTCGATGCCGTGGGAGCGTTGCAGCTTCGAGCGCGGGGCGAGGTTGTCGTACAGGAACAGCCCGATACGCAGCATCCAGGCCGGGCGCAGCAGCTTGTTGTGCGGCAGCACGAAGCGCAGGGGCCACGTGATATGGGGGGCGATCGACAGAAGCACCTCGCGCTCCGCCAGCGCCTCGCGGACGAGGCGGAACTCGTACTGCTCCAGGTAGCGCAGGCCGCCATGGATCAGCTTGCTGGAGGCCGAGGACGTAGCACTGGCGAAGTCGTTCTTCTCCACCAGGAGCACCTTGAGGCCGCGGCCGGCGGCGTCGCGGGCGATACCCGCGCCGTTGATGCCGCCGCCGACGATGGCGATGTCGTAGAACGGGTCAAGCATGGCTCTGCCTTCGCGGCGCCCGGTCCGTCCGGGCCTTGAGGATCGCGGCTGCGAGTTCGACGAAGCCTGCGCCGGACCGGCCTTGCGTCACATAGGCGGGCTTGTGCGTCAGGCGATGGGCGAGGTCGCGGATATTGGCGACGCCGACCGACTTGGCGAAGGCGCGAAACATGGGCTCGTCGTTGGGGCTGTCGCCGGCGAAGACGAGCCTGTCGGCATCGCGCTCCACATCGAGGCCGAAGAGCTCGGCCAGCATGATCCGGGTCATGGACAGCTTGTCATAGTCGCCGAACCAGCCGTTGACGTGGATGGAGGAGACCTTGGCATGGGCGCCCTCGGCCACGAACAGGGCGACGATCCGGTCGATCGCGGCCTCGGGAAGGCGCGGCACGTCCTCGCAGAAATCGATCGCCAGGTCGGCCACCCGGTAGGGCTGGTCGCTCGCCAGCGCCGAGCCCGGAACGTCGCGCAGGATCCGCTCGCCGAGGGCGTCGAGACGCGCCCGGTTGGCCCTGGCCTGACCGGCGCCCGCGTGGAAGTGCTGTCGCATCCGGCGCTGCGTCCGATCATAGGCAAACCAGAAGGCGCCGTTCTCCCCCACCACAGCATCCACCGGCCACATCCGCACGATATGGTCGCACCAGCCCGCCGGCCGCCCGGTGATCGGCACGACCTTGATGCCGGATTCGTGCAGGTCCTCCAGCGCCGCATAGGCCTGCGCCGTCAGCCGTCCGTCGCTGGTGACCGTGTCGTCGATATCTGTGAGCAGCACTTCGACCGGTCCCGCGTCCAGCTCTGTCAGCAGCCGCATCCGGCCGGCGAGGTTGCTTCGGGTGGCGGGATTGTCGGTCATCGCATGGTCTCGCATGCCGGCGCGGCGGCATCGGCAGGTGAGGCGAAGCTAGGAGAGATATGTGGCAACTGCAACATGATTATGTTGGATATGCCACATTATGGCGGCGCCGGCACCGGCTTGAACCCGCGAACGGCAGACCTCATATTCCGTGGACCTGTCCGTCTGGCCATGCCGCGCATGCGGGTGAACCGGACGGTGAAGTGCCTGAACGAGGGCTTCGCATGTCGCGCATGATGTCTTTGTCGTCGCCTTTCCTGCTCGGTTTCGACGAGATCGAGCGGGCCTTGGACCGGGTCGCCAAGAACGCGTCCGACGGATACCCGCCCTACAATATCGAGCGGGTGCCGAGGACCGAGACGGCGCCGGACCGGATCCGGATCACCCTGGCCGTCGCGGGTTTCTCCCGCGAGGAGCTGGAGATCACGATCGAGGAAAGCCAGCTCGTCATCCGGGGCCGGCAGGTGGACGACAAGACCCGGCACTACATCCATCGCGGCATCGCCGCCCGGCAGTTCCAGCGCACGTTCCTCCTGGCCGATGGCATGGAGGTTCTGGGCGCCGACCTGTCCAACGGGCTTCTCTCCGTCGATCTGGCCCGTCCGGAACCGGAACGCATCGTCCGGAAGATCGACATCGCGGCGCGCGACTAAACGGCGCCGCTTCACCGCTCATCGGAGGGTCGAAGCATGACCGACATCAACACTTTCATCGATCCCAGGGATTTCGCAGCCCTCGGCGGCGGCCAGGTCGCCTACGTCAAGGAGATGACCTCCGACGACGTGCGGCGCGCCTTCCCCATGGCGAGCGAGATACCGGCCAACATGCAGTTCTTCGCGCTGCTCAATGCGGACGGCTCGCCGATCCTGCTCACCGACACGCGCGAGGCGGCATTGGCCAACGCGATCGCCAACGATCTCCAGCCCGTCAGCCTGCACTGATCCCGGAAACCGCCCGGATCAGCATGTCGATGTCCTGGGGCCGCGACAGGCGGTGATCGCCGTCCTTGACGAGCGTCAGCGTCGCAGCGTCGCCGGGCAGGTGCTCCAGCAGCGTCATCGCATGCTGCCAGGGCACGTCGGGGTCCTGCATGCCCTGAAGGATATGAACCGGGCATCCCGGCAGGATCGGCGTCCCGAACAGGAGATGGCCGCGCCCGTCCTCGATCAGGCCCCGGGTGATCGGGTAGGGTTCCGGCGAATAGGCGGAAGGCCGCATCCAAACGCCGTCCTCCGAGATCATCTTCTTCACGTTGTCGGGGAAGGCCTCCCACATCAGCGCCTCGGTGAAATCCACCGCCGGCGCGATGAGGACGAGGCCGACGGGCGCGAGCGGCGAGTTCCTTTCGCGTAGCGCGCGGGTCGCGAGCAGCGCCAGCCAGCCGCCCATGGACGAGCCGATCAGCACCGGCGCTTCGCGCAGCAGGGTGATGGCCGCCAGCGCATCCTCCAGCCATGTGGAGATCGTGGCGTCCTCGAAGCGCCCGCCTGACTCGCCGTGCCCGGAATAGTCGAAGCGCAGGCAGGCCCGGCCGGCGGCGCGGGCATAGGCGTCCAACGCCTCCGCCTTGGTGGCGCGCATGTCGGAACGGAACCCGCCGAGCCAGACCAGCGGAGGGCCGGCGCCGTCGCGCGCCAGGACCGCGAGCCGCCGGGCTTGTGCACCGGCTCCGACATCGAGAAATTGCAGCACGGGCTCGCTCACCCTAACACTCCGGTCATGGGCCGAGCGGCCCGATTCGCGTTCCTGAGGCGTCTCGCCATGCCGACCGGGAACGGACAGCCGGGGCGGCCTGACGTGGTGATACAACGGTGACGGACCTCTGGCGATCCGGTCGTCCGGCCTTCGGCGGCGGGCGCGCGCACCCGCTGGCCGGCCGCACGATCCTCCAGATCGTCCCGGAACTCGACGCCGGCGGCGCCGAGCGCACCACGATCGACATCGCCGCTGCGCTGGCCAGCCTCGGCGCCCGGGCGCTGGTCGCGACCGAGGGCGGGCGGCTCATCGGCGAATTGCAGGCCAAGGGCGGCGTCTGGCTGCCCTTCCCGGCGGCCACGAAGAACTGGCTCCGGATGATGGTCAATGTCCGGAAGCTCTCCAAGCTGTGCCTGGCCGAGAACGTCGCGCTGGTCCATGCCCGCTCGCGCGCCCCCGCCTGGGTGGCCCTGGCTGCGGCGCGGGCGCTGAACCTGCCGCTCGTGACGACCTATCACGGCGCCTATTCCGGCGTGTCGCGTCCCAAGGTCCTCTACAATTCGGTGATGGCGCGGGGCGACATCGTCATCGCCAACTCGCACTACACCGCCGGGCGCATCGTGGAGATGCATCCCTTCGCCCGCGACCATATCCGCGTCGTGCATCGGGGCACCGACCTGGCTTCCTTCTCGCCGGGCGC
Organism: Hyphomicrobiales bacterium; assembly: GCA_027483945.1. GTDB lineage: Bacteria > Pseudomonadota > Alphaproteobacteria > Rhizobiales > Beijerinckiaceae > JAIXTM01. The sequence goes on from JAIXTM010000007.1 coordinate 163,639, forward strand.
GGTGGAACCCGAGCGGGTCGATGCCTTGCGCCGGCAATGGGGCGTCGAGCCTCACCAGCGCATCGTCCTGCTGGCTGCCCGCCTCACCGGGTGGAAGGGCCAGAAGGTGCTGATCGAGGCCGCCCGCCTGCTGCGCGAGCGGGGCGTCGAGGACGTCGCCTATGTGCTCGCCGGCGACGCGCAGGGACGCGACAATTACGTCCGCCAGCTCGACAAGGCGATCGAGGCGGCGGGGCTCGCCGGCACCGTCCGGCGCGTCGGCCATTGCACGGACATGCAGGCTGCCTTCCTCGCCGCGACCATCGTCGCCGTGCCGTCCACGGAGCCTGAAGCCTTTGGCCGCTCGGCGGTAGAGGCGCAGGCCATGGGTACGCCCGTCGTCGTCTCCGACCTGGGCGCGGTCCCCGAAACGGTCCTCGCCCCGCCGCAGGTCCCGCCCGGAGAGAGGACGGGCTGGCGCGTTCCCGCCGGCGACGCCGTCGCCCTGGCCGACGCGCTGCAGGAGGTGCTGTCCCTGCGCGCCAGCGCCCGCGACGCCATGGCGGTGCGGGCCCGGGCCCATGTGGAGGCGCATTTCTCCCTGGAGCGGATGATCGCCGACACGATCGACGTCTATCTCGCGCTCCTGGAGCGCCGTTAGACCCTTCGCCGTGTTGACTTCCCGCGTCATTGCGCGAAATGTCACCAGGCAACCAGAAAGCCGTCCGGGGGCACGCCGACTCGCGTCCACCCGCGGCTTCGATCAGGAGACTTGAGCCATTCGCCGACCCATGAGAGCCATGCCGGTCCCGCAAAAAGACGGGCCGCGCGCCAACCGCGACATCCGCGGTGTCAGGGAAGTTCAGCTCATCGACGAGACCGGCCAGAACCGGGGTGTCGTGAGCTTCTTCGATGCCATGCGCATCGCCGAGGAAGCGGGCCTCGACCTTGTCGAGATCGCCCCGAATTCCACCCCGCCCGTCTGCAAGCTGCTCGATTACGGTCGCTTCAAGTTCCTCGAGCAGAAGAAGGCGGCCGAAGCCCGCAAGAAGCAGAAGACGGTCGAGATCAAGGAGATCAAGCTCCGTCCGGGCATCGACGACCACGATTACGAGACGAAGATGAAGGCGGTGCGCCGCTTCTTCGAGGAAGGCGACAAGGTCAAGATCACGCTGCGCTTCCGCGGCCGCGAGATGGCGCACCAGGATCTGGGCCTGAAGCTGCTCGATCGGGTGAAGGCGGAGACCGCCGAAGTCGCCAAGGTCGAGGCCGAACCCTCGCTCGAGGGACGCCAGATGATCATGGTGCTCGCTCCGCGCTGAGCGCAGGCATGCGTTGACGGCCTGCGCCGTTCAGCGCATCTTCACGGAAATCCGGTGAGATCGAAGCCCCCAGGCATCGCCTCGGGGGCTTTGTCGTTCCGGTTTCCGGCCGTCGCCTGGCGGCCGCATCGAGGACTGAGGCATGACCTCGCAGAACCGTACCGGTCACATCCGGCTCACCTCCCATCCCGAGCCCGGCACCTCCGCGACCCGCTTCCCGATCCGCTGGGGCGACGCCGACCCGCGCGCCCGCGGTCCCGTCATCGGATCGGTGACCAATCCCGCCGACCGCAACGCCATCGGCGCCTATGGCGGGGCTTATGCCCTCTACCGCGCGCTGGCGGTGTCCTCCGGCGCGCTGAATCCGCTGATGCGGCCGGACCTCACCAACACCCATCCGGTCGTGCCGATCGGGCCCAATCCGCAATGGGGCGAGCCTTCCCGCATCGTGTCGCTGGACCCGTTCGGACACATGGCCGGCGACATCTTCGCGGACGAGATCGCCACCGGCACCGACATCCGCCCGACGATCGCGGTCACCAAGGCGCGCCTCAACCTGCCGGAGATCATCTCCGCCATGTCGTCCGGGCGCCTGAAGAGCGACGGATCGATCCTCCACGACAACGGCGACATCTCGGTGGTGAAGATCGCCGTCGATCCGGTCTGGCACCTGCCGGGCGTCGCCGCGCGCTTCGGCGTCAGCGAGACGGTCCTGCGCCGCACCCTGTTCGAGCAGACGGCCGGCATGTTCCCCGAACTGGTGACACGGCCGGACCTCGCCGTCTTCCTGCCGCCCATCGGCGGCGCCACCGTCTATCTCATGGGGGAGGTCGCGGCCCTGACCGACCGGCGCCGGCGCATCGCCTGCCGCGTCCATGACGAGTGCAACGGCTCGGACGTGTTCGGCTCCGACATCTGCACCTGCCGGCCCTACCTCATCCACGGCATCGAGGAATGCGTGAAGGAGGCGCAAGGGGGCGGCGCCGGCGTCATCGTCTACAACCGCAAGGAGGGCAGGGCGCTCGGCGAGGTCACCAAGTTCCTCGTCTACAATGCCCGCAAGCGTCAGGAAGGCGGCGACCAGGCCGCCACCTATTTCGAGCGGACCGAATGCGTCGCCGGCGTCCAGGACGCGCGCTTCCAGCAGCTGATGCCGGACGTTCTGCACTGGCTCGGCATCACCCGGATCGATCGGCTCATGTCCATGTCGAACATGAAATATGACGCGCTCGTCGGCTCCGGCATCGACGTCGTGGAGCGGGTGCCGATCCCTGACGGGCTAATCCCGGAGGACGCGTCCGTGGAGATGCAGGCCAAGAAGGCGGCGGGCTATTATGCCCCCGACGGCACGCCCTCGCAGGACGACCTCAACCGCACCGTCGGCCGCGACCTCGAGCGATTCTGAGATGACGGCAGGACCGGACATGGCCGCCACCCTGATGGCGGATCTGCCGCCGTCGGTCGCGGCCCTGATGAACGCTTCCGCCGTCCGCGCGCAGGCGGGCGAGGTTCTGCGGCTCGCCCAAGAAGACCGTCTTCTCGCCTGGCGGCTGGACGAAACCCGGCTCGATCCCTGCGCCGATTATGTCGTCGAGACGATCCGGCAGAACTATCCCGGCCTCGACATCCCGTTCCATGCCCGATGGCGCCATTTCACGGCTGCCGGGCGCGACCTGTGGGCCGAGCTCGATGCGCGGACCGCCTGGCCGGATGCGGAGCGGCGCCTTGCCGCCGCGTTCGACCTCGCCATCGTTAGCGTGCTGCTCGACGCCGGGGCAGGACCCGAGTGGCGCTTCCGCGAGCCGGTAACGGGCGTGTCCGTCGGGCGCTCGGAAGGACTGGGCCTGGCCTCGCTCGCCATGTTCCGCGGCGGGCTGTTCTCCGCCGTGCCGGGCGATCCGCTGCGGGCCGACGCCGGGGCGCTCGCCCGGCTCGACGACGCGGTTCTCGCGGAGGGCTTCCAGGCCGGACCTGGCAATCCGATGGTCGGCCTGTCCGGCCGGGCCGGCATCCTGCGCGCGCTCGGCACGCGGCTGGAACGGCTGGGAGGCGACGGCCCTCTGGCGGGCCGGCCAGGTCAGATCGCGGCCTGGGCGCTGGCCCGGGCCCGCCGCGACGGCGCGGTGGCGGCCGCCTCGCTGCTCGAGAACGTGCTCGCCCTGCTGCACCGTGTCTGGCCGGATCGCCCGGGCGCGGTCCCGGGCGGCGGCGACATGTGGCGGCACCCGCTGATCGGCGGCGAGGGCGAGGCGCGCGGCGCCGTGCCGTTCCACAAGCTGTCGCAATGGCTGTCCTATTCGCTCATCGAGCCCCTGCAGGCGGCCGGCATCGCCGTCACCGACATCGACGGGCTGACCGGTCTTCCGGAATACCGCAACGGCGGCCTCCTCATGGACATCGGCGTCATCACCCTGCGCGATCCGGCCGACGCGGCTCGCCCGCACGACGTGGGCTCGGTCCTTGTCGTCGAATGGCGGGCGCTCACCGTCGCGCTCCTTGACGCGCTGGCCGATCGCGTGCGCGTCCGGCTGGGCAAGGATGCCGCTTCGATGCCGCTCGCCCGCGTGCTGGAGGGCGGGACCTGGTCCGCCGGCCGCCGCATCGCCCGCGAGCGTCGGGACGGCGGCGGACCGCCGCTCGCCATCGTCAGCGACGGCACCGTGTTCTGAAATCCGGTGGACGGGCGGTTGCATGACCGCCCGTTTGCCGCGCAAATGGTCGAGGTTCCTCAAGGGACCGAGCGCGTTCAGGGAGCCCGTCGCAGCATGGAAGGCGTCACCATCGTCGATCACCCCCTCGTGCAGCACAAGCTGACGCTGATGCGCGACAAGACGCGGTCGACCAAGGGTTTCCGGCAGCTGCTGAACGAGATCGGCATGCTGCTCTGCTACGAGGTGACGCGCGACCTGCCGCTCGAGGACGTGGAGATCGAGACGCCGCTCTCCCCGATGATGGCGCCGATGATCGCCGGCAAGAAGCTGGTCTTCGCGCCGATCCTGCGCGCCGGCGTCGGCTTCCTGGACGGGATGCTGGAACTCGTCCCCTCCGCTCGCGTGGCCCATATCGGGCTCTACCGCGATCCGCACACGCTCCAGGCCGTGGAATATTACTTCAAGGCTCCGTCGGACCTCGCCGACCGCCGCATCGTGGTGATGGACCCGATGCTCGCGACCGCCAACTCGGCGGTCGCCGCCGTGGACCGGCTGAAGGAGCGGGGGGCCAGGGACCTGCGTTTCGTGTGCCTGCTGGCGGCGCCGGAGGGGATAGCGACCTTCCGCGGCGCCCATCCCGACGTGCCGATCTGGACGGCCGCGGTGGACGAGCGTCTCAACGACCACGGCTATATCATGCCGGGGCTCGGAGACGCCGGCGACCGGATGTACGGGACGCGGTAGGGGCTCAGGTGGTGGAGCAGACCTGCGTGGTGCCGCCCGTCTCGCGCGGCACCTGCGGCACCAGGCGCGGCCGCATGTAGATCGTGTCGCTCAGGTTGTAGACTTCCTTGAAGAGCTTGACCGGCGCCGAATACGGGTACTCGGCCGTCGCCACGATCACCGACGAATTCGGTATCATCAGCCCGGCTGGCAGGGCGATGGCGTTCGGCTTGGGCATGCCGTTACGCACTTCCGCCCAGCAGAGCTTCACCTTCTGGTCCTTGTCCACATAGACGCTGGCGATCATCATCTTCGCCGGCGAGGGGTCGATCGGCTGCAGCACGTAGCGGGCGGCTTCGAAGATGTTGTTGAGCTCTGTGTCGGGGACCTTGGTCGCCTGCGCTGTCAGGTCGGACAGCGTGCGGGCGAGCAGCGTCACCTTGCGGTCGACAATGACGCCCTGCGTCACCTGGACGAGGCCCAGATACATCGTGACGAGGACCGGCACGATGACGGCGAATTCGACGGCGGCCACGCCCCGCTGGTCGGCCGGCAGGCGCGACAGGCGCGGTCCGGCGAATAGGCGGGCGAGGGCGCGGAGGCGGCGCAGGCGGGAGGGCTGATGCTCGGACATGCGCGGCCTCAGAAGGGCTCATTGCGGAAAGCGGCGACGGCGGCGATGACGCGCCGGCTGCCGTTGAGATTGGACAGGCCGGGTCCGCTCAGGAACGACGTGTAGAGCTTGAGCGGAAAGGCGGCGCGGACGATGACGATCTGGCCTGCCGTGCTCGGCTGGTAGACGAACTCGCCCGAATTGATCTCGCCGTTCTTAACCAGCGGCGGAAGAACTCCGGGGCTGGCGAAGGTGGGGAAGGAGCGAACGTCGATCTGCAGGCTGCCGGCGCAATCGAAGAGGCCCGGAACATGGCTGCAGATGCGGCGCCGGAACTCTTCCGGATGCTGCGGAGCGGGGACGGCCGCCAGCTCGGCGTTGATCTCGCCCGTGAAGATGCGGCGCGAGGCGTTGGCCACCGCCGTCTCCAGCACCTGGGACGACCACATGACGATCGCCGTCTCGAGCACCGCGAAGAGCAACGCCAGGAATGGCACCGCGATGAGGGCGAATTCGATGGCGGCGGAGCCGTCCCGCGAGCGTCCGAACCGGCGCAGGATGCGCGCGCCAAGGCGCCGCAGGCGTCGGGGACGCTGCAGCCAGCCTGTCTGCTGCTGGGTCTGGTCGGCCGGACCGCGCCGTTCGCTCATCGTCGTCTCCCCACCCGGCCCTCTTCATGACGAGGGCAGGCACAGGCGAAGAGCGTTACAGCATGAATCTTTCCGGGCGGTTTCGCCCATGCCCGGCGTTTCGCCGCGCGTGGTAAACCCCGGATTTACCTTGACGGCGGGTTACTTCTGACCGGCGAGGGCGTTGCGGGACGTCGCCTGGCCGCTCACTTCCGAGAAGTGCTTCTGGGCGTCGCCCAGGATCAGCGTGGGCTGGCACGCGGGCGCGCACGAATACGATTCCCGCTCCATGCCGCGATGGACGGTGACGAGCGCATCGCCGCCGGCCTGGACGCGGATATTGGCCTCGACCACCAGATTGCCGCTGCCGTCCAGCGCGATGAGGTTCGTCACGCCATAGCTCTTTCCGGTGACGATCATGATGCCGTTCTTCTGCACCGTCACGTCGGCGATCATGGGATTGCCCACGACGATCGTCTGGATCTTCTCGGGCAGCTTCATGATCTTCGCGTGATCGATGTCGACCATGATGTTGTCCGCAGGGGCGGCAGAGGCCGATCCCGCGGCGAGCGCGGCCGTCAGGACGGCGAAGGCGAGGCAGCGGAAACGGTTTGGCATGGCAGGCGGCTCGCAGGCGGCATGAGGCTCATCCGCCTATCAAGGTGGAAAATGGTGAACCTTTGCCTAACGCGGCGCTTCCAAAGCGATGGAGCCCCGACTTTCGTGGCAAAAGGCCACGGGCAAGACTGGCATTCGACTGCGCCTCGGCACGCGGATCACGGCACTCGATTGGCATCCCTCCCACGTCAACCGTACAAATCCTGCGCTATTCGCTGCAAGACACGGGGTTTAAATCAGCGTAATTATCAGTATTATATTTTCCAATGTCTGAATAAACCAAAATTAACCGTGTTGTGGACATGATCAATTGGCAGGCGATTTGGCACTTTCTTTAACTCGACTGAAAGAAGTGGGGAGCCAATGTCCATCTCGGTTCTGACCGGCCCATCGAGAGAAGCCGGCGGACAGTGGAAAACCGTGGTGATTGAGGAGCTACCCATGAAGTCCATCTTCGCTCGTTTCGTGAAGGATGAATCCGGCGCGACCGCCATCGAGTACGGCCTGATCGCTGCCATCGTCGGCGTCGGCATCATCGTCGCCCTGCAGGGCCTGAAGGGTGAGCTGAACACGACCTTCGGCGCCGTCTCGACGGGCCTCCAGACCCGCTAATCCTGACATGCGGCCCGCGCCACTGGCGCGGGCCGCTTCGTTTTCAATCCTTGCAGAGTGCAGGCCATGCGCCGTCTGATCGATCGTTTCGCGACAGACGAGACCGGCGCGACCGCCATCGAGTACGGCCTGATCATCGCCTTCCTCAGCCTTGGGCTGATCGTCAGTCTGACAAGTCTGCGCGACGCTTTCGGCACCGTCGTCAATAATGTGGTTACCGGCCTGCGGCAGTCTTGAGACCTGCCAGGCAAGGCCGAGATCCATGACCGCTCTCATCCTGTTCACGATCGTTCCGGCCATGATGGCGTTCGCCGCCGCGAGCGACGTCCTGACCATGACCATATCCAACCGGCTATGCCTCGCGCTGGCCGGGCTTTTCGTGCCGGCCGCCCTTTTCGCCGGAATGCCCTGGGCCGATATCGGCCTGCATCTTGCCGCCGGCTTCCTGATGCTCGCCACCTGCTTTGCGCTCTTCGCGTTCGGCAAGCTCGGCGGCGGCGACGCCAAGTTCGCCGCGGCGGCGGCGATCTGGCTCGGCTTCGACCTGCTGCTGCCTTTCCTCGTGCTGACGGCCGTCATCGGCGGCCTGCTGGCCATCGCCATGATGTGGGTGAAGCATCATCCGATCCCGGCTTTGGCGCTTCGCATGTCCTGGTATGCGCGCCTCCAGGACCACCGCACCGGCATTCCCTATGGCGTGCCGCTGGCCGGCGCGGCGTTGCTGGCCTTGCCCCAGGCGGCCATCTGGCGGCTCGCCATGGGCGTGTGAGCGGCGACGCGACGCGGCAAACGCTCGGGCTGAATACGTTCGATTAACCATAAGTTGACGTTTGGCTGTTCGTATTCGGGCGAAGGCATCCGACCCGAAGCGCAGCCATGAATCGTGCAAAGATCATCCTCCTCGGCGTGGCCGTCCTGTCAGGCGGCGCCGCGGTCTTCCTGGCTCAGCGCAGCCCGGCGCCGGCGCCCGCGCCGGTCGTGGTCGCCCCGGCGCCCGCCCCGGTGATGAAGACGACCGAGGTCCTGGTCGCGGCCAGCGACCTGCCCATGGGATCGACCGTCGCCGCCAATGCCCTGTCCTGGCAGGCCTGGCCCGCGGAAGGTGCGGCCGCCGGGTTCATCAAGCGGTCCGACAGACCGGACGCCATCACCCATTTCACCGGTTCGATCGCTCGCATCGCCATGGTCGCCGGCGAGCCGATCAGGCCCGAGAAGCTGATCCGGGCCGACGGATCGGGCTTCATGTCGGCGATCCTTCCGGCAGGTAAGCGCGCCGTCGCGATCACCATCGACAGCCGCGGCTCCAACAGCGCGGGCGGCTTCATCCTGCCCAATGACCGCGTGGACGTGATCCGGACCTATCGCGACGACGAAGGCACGCGCAGCACCGGTTCCGATGTGTACATCTCCGAGACGATCCTGCGGAACATCCGGGTCCTGGCCATCGGTCAGCGCATCCAGGAGCAGGGCGCGGAGAAGGTCGTCGTCGGCGAGAACGCCACGCTCGAGGTCGATCCCGCCCAGGCCGAGGTCCTGACGCTCGCCCAGCGCGTCGGCCAGCTTTCGCTCGCCCTGCGCTCCATCGCCGACACCACCACCAAGGACGAGGCGGTGAAGCCGCAGGAATCCGGCCTCACCATCGTCCGCTTCGGCGTCTCCCGCCAGTCCGCCAGACCATGATGGATCACACCATGCCGCGCGCCATCTCCGGCAAGCCGCCCCGCCGCAACGCCCGCCGCCTCGGCGGACTTCTGGTTTCGATGCTGGCTCTCGCCGCCAGCACCGGCCAGGCCGAGGCCCAGCGCGACCCGTCCCGGACGGGATCGGTCGGGCCGGCTCCGCTCCTCAATGTCGGGCCCGGCGACCAGGCGATCTCCCGCCGCATCGATCTGTCCATCGGCAAGTCGCTGATCGTCGACCTGCCGCGCGACGCCAAGGAAATCTTCGTCGCCAATCCGAAGGTCGCGAACGCGGTCGTGCGCTCGGCGCAGAAGCTCTTCATCATCGGCATGGCCGACGGCGCGACTTCCATCTTCGCGCTGGATGCCGCCGGCCGTCAGATCGCGGCTCTGGAAATCACCGTCGGCCGGGACCTCAACGTCCTGCGCCAGACCCTGCGATCGGCGCTGCCGTCCGCGGACGTGGAAATCAAGCCCGCCGGCGACTCGATCCTGCTGACGGGCTCGGTGGCGTCGCCGCAGGAGGCCCAGCAGGCGGTGGACATCGCCAACGCCTTCGTCGGCGTCCAGGGCGGCCTGCTCGGTTCGACCAAGGGCGGCGTCATCAACGGCCTCGCCATCCGCGGCAAGGATCAGGTGATGATCAAGGTGACGGTGGCCGAAGTGTCCCGCACCGCGATCAAGCAGCTTGGCATCAACCTGAGCTCGCAATGGGCGGGCCTGGGCGGTGCCGGCATCCAGTCGGTCACGCAGAACCCGTTCACGATCGCGACGCAAACCCTCTCGGGCACGCAGATCAACCTCGACAAGGAGGGCAGCCGCCTCGGCGGCACGCTGCGCGCGCTCGAACGGTCCGGAGTGTCCCGCGTCCTGGCCGAGCCGACGCTCACCGCGATTTCCGGCGAATCCGCCAAGTTCACCGCCGGCGGCGAGATCCCGATCCCGAAAAGCGAGACCTGCACCACCGGGTCGACCACGCTCGGCGGGTTGGCCGGCGCCCGGGAATGCACGCTCTCGGTCGAGTACAAGCCCTTCGGCGTGAACCTGAACTTCACGCCCATCGTCATGTCCGAGAACCGGATCAGCGTACGCATCGCCACCGAGGTGAGCGAGATCGACGCGTCCAACCAGATCCGCTTCACGACCACGAACGCCGTGGCGTTCCGCGTGCGCAAGTCCGAGACGACGGTGGAACTGCCCTCCGGCGGCTCGATCGCCACGGCAGGCCTGATCCAGCAGGGATCCCGCCAGGCGATCAACGGCATTCCGGGGCTGATGAACCTGCCCGTTCTCGGCGCCCTGTTCCGGTCCCGCGACTATATCCGCGAGGAGACGGAGCTCGTCATCATCGCGACGCCCTTCATCGTGAAGCCTGTCGCTGTCTCCCAGCTCGCCAAGCCCGATGACGGCTATGTCGACGCCTCAGACCCGCAGACGCTGCTGCTCGGCCGCCTGAACCGCCTCTACGGCGTCGCCGGCGCTCCGGTGAAGGAGCACGGCTATCGCGGCTCCTATGGCTTCATCAACGACTGAACCGGAACAGGATCCATGACCCGCATCATCCCCGCCGCCGGTTCCAGGCTCCTCGTCCTCGCCGCCCTTGGCGCCGCGCTCGCTGGCTGCCAGACCGCGGACCGGACGATCACCAGCACGGTCGAACCCATCGATTACCGCGACCGCCATCCGATCGTCCTGCGCCAGGACGCCCGCAACCTCGACGTCTTCGTCGGGCGCGGCGTGCGTACGATCGACGAGCGGCAGATGGCCGATATCCGCGCTTTCGCCGCGGAATACCGGTCGCGCGGTCGCGGTGGCATCCACGTCCAGGTGCCCCATGGCCATCCCGACGAGCCCTATGCCCGCCACGCGGCTGGCATCGTGCGCCAGGTGCTCGCCGGCAGCGGCTCGGTCTATGTCAGCCACTACCGGCCGCATGATCGGGGCCTGTCGGCGCCGGTGCGCCTGACGTTCTCCACGCTGCAGGCCAAGGTGGAGAGCCGGTGCGGGCTGTGGCCGGACGACCTCGGCACCGGGCCGAGCCTCACCTCGGGCAAGAACCTGCCGTATCACAATCTCGGCTGCGCCTATCAGCAGAACATCGCCGCGCAGGTCGCGGACCCGCTGGACCTCGTCAGGCCGCGGCCCGAAGGGCCCGTCGACACGATCAAGCGCACACGCGCCATCGAGTCGATCCGCCAGGCCAAGGACCCGTCCACCCAGTACAACGACAAGGCCACCCAGATTAACCAGGGCGTGGGCGTGAAGTGATGAACGAGGGCGCGATGGACGATTACGGAGCCCGCGACGAACAGGTCATCGCGCCCGTGCCGCGCGTGGCCATCCAGGCCTTCTGCGTCACGCCGGACATAGCCGCCACGGTGCAGCAGGCCGCCGACGACCGCCGGATGAACAAGGCGCACGTCAAGATCCAGATGGGCGGCGCCCGGGCTGCCGTGGAAGCGTACCGGCATGCCCCGACGCCCAACGTCATCGTCATCGAGGCGACCGGCGACCGGCAGGACCTGCTGGAATCCCTCGATCTCCTCGCCGATGTCTGCGACGAGACCACGAAGGTTCTCGTGATCGGCCACGTCAACGACGTCATCCTCTATCGCGAGCTGATGCGCCGCGGCGTATCGGACTACCTCATCGCTCCCGTCGGCGTGATGATCTTCCTGCGCGCGGTGTCCGAGCTCTTCGCTTCGCCCGGGGCGGCCCCGGTCGGCCGGACCGTCGCCGTGGTCGGCGCCAAGGGCGGCGTCGGCGCCTCGACGGTCAGCCACAACATCGCCTGGGCCATGACCCGGCAGCTCAACATGTCGGCAGTCATCGTCGACCTCGACGTGCCCTTCGGCACGGCCGGGCTCGACTTCAACCAGGACCCGCCGCAGGGAATCGCCGACGCGCTGTTCACGCCGGATCGCATCGATTCCGCTTTCGTGGACCGGCTCTTGTCCAAGTGCAGCGACAAGCTGAGCCTGCTGGCGGCGCCCGCCATGCTCGATCGCGTCTGCGACTTCAGCGAGACGAGCCTCGACCCGATCCTGGACCTGCTGCGCGCCTCGGTGCCCTGCGTCGTTCTGGACGTGCCGCATCTGTGGACGGGATGGGCCCGCCGCGCCCTCGTGGGTGCCGACGACATCCTGATCGTCGCCGCGCCCGAGCTCGCCAGCCTGCGCAACGCCAAGAACCTGTTCGACACGCTTCGCCAGGCGCGGCCCAACGATCGCCAGCCCAAGATCATGCTGAATCAGGTCGGCATGCCCAAGCGCCCCGAGATCTCGGCGGCCGATTTCACCAAGGCCGTTGGCGCGGAGATCGCCGCGATCATGGCTTTCGATGCCCAGCTCTTCGGCGCGGCCGCCAATAACGGTCAGATGATCGCGGAACTGCAGCCCAACGCGAAGGCGGCCGAACAGTTCGGCGAACTGGGCGCGGCGCTCATGGGCCGCCTCGAGCCGCGGAAGGCGCGGCGTTCGCTGCTGGATCCGCTGCTCGCCAGGCTGCCGGGCCGCAAGGCTTCGTGAGGCGAAAAGACTAGGACAGGGATCGCAAGACGATGTTCGGCAAGAGGTCCGCCCCGGGAACACAGGCCGCCGCTCCGGCGCCCGTTCCGGCTTTCCGGCCGGAACCGGCCCAGCCTGCCGCCCCCGCGCAGCAGGCCTCGGTTCCGGTCTTCGACACCTCGCTCGCACCGCCCGCCTTCTCGGCGGCGCCGCCCCCCGTGCGCCGGCCCGAGCCGGTCATGCCCGAGATCAAGTCCGAGGACTATTACCAGACCAAGAGCGTCATCTTCGGTGCGCTGATCGAGGCGATCGACCTCTCGCAGCTCTCCCGGCTCGATCCGGAGAGCGCGCGCGAGGAAATCCGCGACATCGTCAACGAGATCATCTCGCTCAAGAACTTCGTGATGTCGATCGCCGAGCAGGAAGAGCTGCTCGACGACATCTGCAACGACGTTCTTGGCTACGGCCCGCTGGAGCCGCTGCTCGCCCGCGACGACATCGCCGACATCATGGTCAACGGGGCCGGCCGCACCTACATCGAGGTGAGCGGCAAGATCCAGGTCACGAACGTCCGCTTCCGCGACAACCAGCAGCTGATGAACATCTGCCAGCGGATCGTCAGCCAGGTCGGCCGGCGCGTGGACGAGAGTTCGCCGATCTGCGACGCGCGCCTGCCCGACGGCTCGCGCGTGAACGTCATCGCGCCCCCGCTCGCCATCGACGGCGTCGCTCTCACGATCCGCAAGTTCAAGAAGGACAAGCTCACCCTCGACCAGCTGGTGAAGTTCGGGTCGATCTCGCCGGAGGGCGCGGAGATCCTGCGGATCATCGGACGGGTGCGCTGCAACGTGGTCGTGTCGGGCGGCACGGGCTCCGGCAAGACGACCCTGCTCAACTGTCTCACCAACTATATCGAACACGACGAGCGCATCATCACCTGCGAGGACGCGGCGGAGCTCCAGCTGCAGCAGCCGCACGTGGTGCGCCTGGAGACGCGCCCGCCGAACCTGGAGGGCCAGGGCCAGGTCAGCATGCGCGACCTCGTGCGCAACTGCCTGCGCATGCGCCCCGAGCGGATCATCGTCGGCGAGGTGCGCGGCCCGGAGGCCTTCGACCTCCTCCAGGCCATGAATACCGGCCATGACGGCTCCATGGGCACGCTGCACGCCAACTCGCCGCGCGAGTGCCTGAGCCGTATCGAGTCCATGATCACGATGGGCGGCTTCGCGCTGCCATCCCGCACGATCCGCGAAATGATCTGCTCGTCGGTGGATGTCATCATTCAGGCCGCGCGCCTGCGCGACGGCTCGCGCCGCATCACCCACGTCACCGAGGTGCTCGGGATGGAGGGCGACGTCATCATCACCCAGGACCTGCTGCTCTATAACATCCTGGGCGAGGATCCGAACGGCAAGCTGATCGGCCGTCACCAGTCCACCGGCATCGGCCGTCCGAAGATGTGGGAGCGCGCCCGCTACTACAACGAGGAGCAGCGCCTCGCCGCCGCCCTCGATTCCATGGAGCGGACGCAGGACGCGGGCCAGGGGTGACGCCATGGCCCTGGACACGATCGCCCTGTTCTTCTGCGTCTCGGTGTCGGTCGGTGCCGTGGCCTGGGTGTTCCTCTATCCCACCCTGTCCGGCGAGGCCCGCGCCGAGAAGCGCAAGCAGGAGCTCGTCTCGACCAACGCGGTCGAGCGGGTGACCGCGCGCACGGCTCAGAACAACCGCCGTGAATCCGTCGCGCAGAGCCTGAAGGACATCGAGAACCGCGAGAAGGCCCGCACCAAGGTCACGCTCGAAATCAAGATCGCCCAGGCCGGCCTGAAGCTCTCGCGCACGAAGTTCTTCCTGCTCAGCGCAGCCGCAGGCCTTTTCATCGGCCTCGTCACCCTGGCCACCGTCGGCAATCCGCTGGTCGCCCTGTCGGCGGCCTTCGCCGGGGGGCTTGGCCTGCCGCAATGGGTTCTCATCCGCCTGCGCAACCGCCGCATCGGCAAGTTCGTCGCCGAGTTTCCCAATGCCATGGACGTCATCGTCCGCGGCGTGAAGGCCGGCCTGCCGCTCGGCGATTGCCTGCGCATCATCGCCAACGAGGCGGCCGAGCCGGTGCGCTCCGAGTTCCGCCAGATCGTCGAGGCCCAGACTCTCGGCATCTCGGCGCCTGAAGCCGCCGGCCGCCTCTATGACCGCGTGCCGATCCCCGAGGCAAACTTCTTCGGCATCGTGCTGCAGATCCAGTCGAAGTCGGGCGGCAATCTCGCCGAGGCTCTGGGCAACCTGTCGCGCGTGCTGCGCGAGCGCAAGAAGATGAAAGGCAAGATCCAGGCGATGAGCATGGAGGCCAAGGCCTCGGCCGCGATCATCGCCATCCTGCCGGTGGCGGTCGCGATCATGCTGTCCATCTCGAGCCCGAAATACCTGCAGCTTCTCTACACGACCCAGGCCGGCCAGCTCTGGCTCGCCGCCTCGGCCGCCTGGATGTTCATCGGCGTCATGGTCATGCGCAAGATGATCAATTTCGATATCTAGAGGACGACCGGGATGTTCGATCTCCTCATCGCCAGGCTCAAGGACGGACAGTTCATGTTCGCCCTGACCGTGGCGATCGCCGCTGCCGCGACGGCCGTCACCCTGGCGCTGCCGCTGCTCGAAGCCGACACCCTGCGCCGCAGGATGAAGCAGGTGGGCGAGGAGCGCGAGCGCCTGCGGGCCAAGGAGCGCGAACGTCTCGCCAAGGCCCAGCGCGTCACCCTGCGCCAGGAACCCAAGGCCTTCATGAAGAACATCGTCGACCAGTTCAAACTGGGCGACTGGCTCGGCACCGACACCGCCAAGGCGAAGCTCGCCATGGCGGGCTATCGCGGCCCGCAGGCCGAGATCGCGTTCCTGTTCTTCCGCATGGTCGCCCCGATCGGCTTCTTCGTGGCGACCACGGTCTACGTGTTCCTCATCAACGATTTCGGCCAGACGGCGGGCGTGCGGGCGCTGATCTCCGTCATCGGCGCCTATATCGGCATCAAGGCGCCCGAGCTCTTCATCCAGAACGTCATCCAGAAGCGCCAGATTTCCATCAAGCGCGCCTGGCCGGACGCCATGGACCTGATGCTGATCTGCGTGGAATCGGGCATGTCGATCGAACAGGCCTTCCGGCGTGTCAGCCAGGAGGTAGGGTCGCAGTCCGTCGCCCTCGCCGAGGAGCTGACGCTGACCACCGCCGAACTGTCCTATCTCTCGGACCGGCGCCTGGCTTTCGAGAATTTCGGCGCCAGGACGGGCCTGGAGACCGTGAAGTCGGTCTGCACGGCCCTGATCCAGGCCGAGCGCTACGGCACGCCCGTCGGCACGGCCTTGCGGGTCCTGGCCCAGGAAAGCCGCGATCAGCGCATGAACGAGGCCGAGAAGAAGGCGGCCGCGCTGCCGCCCAAGCTCACCGTGCCGATGATCCTGTTCTTCCTGCCGGTGCTGTTCGTGGTGATCCTGATGCCGGCCGTGATCGAGGTCTACGGCTGGAAATAGCGGGCCGCCGCGCAGGGCAGGGCCCTTGCGTGAAGGCGCCCGTTATTCCGCCTGGGCGGTCCTGGCCGGCTTGCCGTCGAGCCCGCGCATCGCCTTCCAGCGGTCGGGCTGCGACACCATCGTCTTCAGATAGGCGACGTTGGCCGCCGCATCGGCAGGCGGCAGGTCCTGGCGCACGATTGTCTCCGCCTCCGCGAACTTCCCCTGCAGCCCGAGCACGAGGGCTAGGTTCTGGCGGACGCGGGCATTGGCGTTGGGATGGCGCGCCGCCTTGCGCAGCATCGCCTCCGCCTCGCCGAGCCGCTTGGTCAGCGCATAGGAGAGGCCGAGATTGGACAGGACGGACGGCTCGTCCGGAACGATCTTGAGCGCCGTGCGGTAATAGCGCTGGGCGCGCTCATGGGCGCCCTGTTGATCCGCTGCGGCGCCCTGCGCCGACAGGATGCGCCAGTCCGGCCGGTCGGGCGAATGGGCGCCGGTCAGCACCTCCTCGGCCTGCTGGAAGCGCCCCGCATCGATCAGGGCCTTGCCGTAGGCGCCCAGAATTTCCTGGTCCTTGGGGATCCGCAGGGCGGTCGCCTCGAGAACGGCAACCGCCTGGGCGTTCTGATCGTTGGCGCGCAGCGCGTGCGCATAGGCGAGGGCGGCGGCCTTGTCGTTCGGCGCCGCCTCGTAGCGTTTGCCCAAGGCTTCGACCTGGGAGGCGCCGGCGCCCGCCAGCGAGCCCGTCGTCTGCGGCCCACCGCGGGACACGCATCCGCCGAGCGCCAGCGCGGCGGCCGTCAGCGCCGCCAGCGATGCCGCTCGTGACCGGGCATAGACGGCGCGGCGAGCGGGGAGGAATTGGGCCTGCGGCATGGTACGCGCCTCGCATCGGGAGATCCGTCCCATTCGTAGTTTGTTAACCCTAACGGTTTGTTAAAAGCGGCGTTTTTCGCCGTTGCGCTACGGAACCCGCCCTTGCCCGCCCCGTTGAGTCCCGGGACGCTGGGGACAACCCGAGGAGACCGATCATGGCCAACAACCAGCGGGGCGGTTCAGGCAATTTCGCCAACGACCGCGAGCGCGCGTCCGAAGCCGGCAAGAAGGGTGGCCAAGCCAGCCATAGCGGCGGCCAGCAGAGCCAGTCGAGCGGCGGCCAGGGCCAGCAGGGCGGTGGCGGCAACTTCGCCCAGAACCGCGAAAAGGCTTCCGAGGCCGGCAAGAAGGGCGGCTCCCGCTAGTCCTTCCTGAACCGTCGGAAGGGGCCCGCCGCAAGGCGGGCCTTTTTCGTGCGCGGCCTTGCGCGGATGTCGGCCTTCAGGACCCGGAGCGGCCATGCTAACCGGAGGTCATCGCATGCCGCCGGAACCGTTCCATGTCCGCTTCGCTCCATCCCCTGCTCGTCGCCTCCGACCCCAATGCCGTCCCTATCCATCCGGCGAGCCCCGCCACGTTGGAGGCCGTGCTAAAGCGGATCGGCGGGACGGCGGCCGCCTTCGCGAAGGCGCGCCGGCTGGAAGCGACACCCGGCGCGGTCCATGTCCTGCCCACCGCCGACGGCGCGGTCGCGGCCATTATCTTGGGCATCGAGGATGACGAAGCCGGCCACCGCGACCCGTTCCTCGCGGGGGCGCTGCCGGGAGCGCTGCCGCCGGGCACCTACCGGTTCGCCGGCCCGCTCCGCGATCCCGCTCTGGCAGCGCTCGGTTTCCTGCTCGGGGCCTATCGCTTCGACCGCTATCGCAAGCCGAAGGAGCAGGCCGTACGGCTCGTCCTGCCCGAGGGCGTCGACGGCGCAGAGGTCTCTCGCCTAGCCGAGGGTGTCCGGATCGGACGCGACCTCGTCAACACGCCGACGAGCGATCTCGGCCCTGCCGCCCTGGAACAGGCAGTACGCGACCTGGCGGCGCGCTTCGGATGCGAGGCCAGGAGCGTCGTCGGCGACGACCTCCTCGAAGCCGGTTTTCCCATGGTCCATGCCGTCGGCCGGGCGGCGACCGACGCGCCCCGCATCGTCGAGTTCAGCTGGGGGCGTCCCGACGCGCCCAAGGTCACGCTCGTGGGCAAGGGCGTCTGTTTCGATACGGGCGGGCTGAACATCAAGCCCGACAGCGCCATGCTCCTGATGAAGAAGGACATGGGCGGCGCGGCGGCGGCACTGGCTGCCGCCTTCATGATCATGGATGCCGGCCTGAACGTGCGCCTGCGCGTCATCGTGCCTGCCGTGGAAAATGCCATCGCCGGCAATGCCTTCCGCCCCGGCGATGTCCTGTCCAGCCGCAAGGGCCTCACCGTCGAGATCGGCAATACCGATGCGGAGGGGCGCCTCATCCTGGGCGATGCGCTGGCCCTCGCGGACGAGGAGGCGCCCGACCTGCTCATCGATTATGCGACGCTCACCGGTGCGGCCCGCGTCGCCCTGGGCCCCGACCTGCCGCCTTTCTTCACCACGGACGATGCCCTGGCGGCCGACCTGGAGCGGCTCGGGCCGGCGGTCGCCGACCCGGTCTGGCGTCTGCCGCTCTGGGGCCCCTACGACAAGCTGCTCGCCTCCAAGATCGCGGACGTGAATCACGTCTCGTCCGGCGGTCACGCCGGCGCGATCACCGCCGCCCTGTTCCTGCGCCGCTTCGTGGAAAAGGCCGCTTCCTACGCCCATTTCGACGTGTTCGCCTGGGTGCCGTCGGCCCGTCCGGGGCGGCCGGAGGGCGGCGAGGCGCAGGCAGCGCGCCTGACCTACGCCCTCGTCCGCGAGCGCTATGGCAGGGCCTGACGCATGGACGCTTGCCGGGTGCGCCCGGCTGGCGAATAATACGGGTCCGAAACGACCTGCCAGGTTCCGATGTCCGTCGAGTTGCGTCCCCTCCAGGCACTGAGCCTGTGGCACGAGGTCATGCTGGCCCTTGTCCGCGACGGCGAAGCCGACCTGTCCGCCCGGCAGACCGCGATCCTCCTCACCATCTATCTCGAGGCGCCGCCCCATACCGTACGGGGCCTCGCCCGCAAGCTCGGCGTCACCAAACCGGTGATCACCCGCGCCTTGGACACAATGGGCAAGCTCGACCTCGTCGCCCGCAAGCGCGACCCCGAGGACCGGCGCAACGTCATCGTGCAGCGCACCGTGAAGGGGGCCCTCGCGGTCGAGCGGCTCGGTGACCTCGTCGTCGGCCGGGCGCGCGAGATACCCCGTTAACGCCGGCCGTATTAGGGTCTACCCTGCCGCCATGACGACAACCATCGACCGCCGCACCCATCCCGTCCGTCCCGATCTCGCCGATGCGCGCCTGCGCGGCATCGTGGAGGCCGCCCGTTTCGTGCAGGGCGAGGCGAGGCAAGTCGCCAGCCCCGCCGCGTGGCTGCGCCGCGAGCCGCGTCAGGACGCACCCGTGGACACGCAGGCGCTTCTGGGCGAGCGCGTCACCGTCTTCGACGAGAAGGACGGGTTCGCTTGGGCACAGCTCGATGCCGACGGCTATGTCGGCTATCTGGCGAGCGCGGATCTTGGTCCCGCCGGCGCATCCCCGACGCACCGCGTCGCCGTATTGCGGACGTTCCTCTACCCCTCCGCCTCCATCAAGGTGACGCCGAAGGCCCACCTGTCGCTGGGTGCGGTGCTTTCGGTCTCCGCCGTGGAAGGCACCTTCGCCGTCACGTCCGATGGCTATGTCTGGGCCGGGCACCTCGTGCCCGCCGGCACGGCCGTTCCGGATTTCGTCGCCGTCGCCGAGACGTTCCTCCACGCACCCTATCTGTGGGGCGGTAAGTCGAGCCTGGGCCTCGACTGCTCGGGCCTCGTCCAGCTCTCGCTGGCCGCTGCCGGTATCGCCGCGCCTCGCGACAGCGACATGCAGGAGCGCATGCTCGGCACGCCGCTCGCGGCGGGAAGCGCCCTGCACCGCGGCGACCTCGTCTTCTGGAAGGGCCATGTCGGCATCATGACCGACGCGGCGACCCTGCTTCATGCCAACGGCCACCACATGCTGGTCGTGGCCGAGCCACTGGCCGAGGCATCCGCCCGGATCGAGGCGAAGGGCGGCGGCCCGGTCACGGCGATGAAGCGTCTCTAGACCGCGGCCGCGGCGTCTAGTAGCCGCTCGCCCGGTCCACCAGCCCCTCGGGCATCTCCCCCGCCTCGATCCGCGCGATCTGCCGTGCCACATGGGCGGTCACGGCGGAGGGCTCGCTCATCGCCGCGTTGTGGGGTGTCACCGTCACCGCCGGATGGCTCCAGAGCGGGGAGCCGGCGGGCAGGGGTTCGGTCTGGAACACGTCCAGCGTCGCGGCCTTCAAGGTCCCGGCCTCCAGGGCTGCCAGGATGTCGGCCTCGACCTGCAGCCGGCCACGACCGGCATTGATCAGGATCGGTCCGCCGAGGCGCCCGTCGCGGGCCAGCCCGGCCAGCATCCGTGCGTCGACGATTCCCTCGGTCGCCGGGGTTAGCGGCAGGAGGACGACAAGGATGTCGGTGCGGGCAAGGAACGGCGTGAGCCCCGCTTCGCCCGCGAAAGTCTCGATCCCCTGGACGCTCCGCGGCGACCGCGTCCAGCCGGCGACCTTGAAGCCCATCATCGCGAGCTTGCAGGCGGCATCCGTGCCAAGCTCTCCCAGTCCGAGCAGCCCGACGCGCACGTCCCGCGCGGCCGGCTGGTCCCGGTCGTCGTCCCAGACCCGGTCGCGCTGCTGCGCCTCGTAGCGGCGGAACTGCCGCAGATGGGCGAGGCAATGCAGGACCACGTACTCGCTCATCCGATGGGTGAGGTCGGGGTCGATGACCCGCACGACCGGGACGCCGGCGGGCAGGTCCGGGTCCTCCATCAGGTAGTCGACCCCTGCGCCGAGGCCGAAGACCGCCTTCAGCCCGGCAAGACCGCGCAAGGCGCCCGCCGGCTGTTTCCAGGCCGCGACATACCTGATGTCCGCCGGCTCGTAATCGTCCCCGAGCACGAGGATGCGCCGGCCGGGCAGGGCGGCAGCGAAGCGCTCAGCCCAGACATCCGCCGCCCAGTTGGCGGTGGCCACCAGAAGCGTCATGGACAGATCCTCACCGGCTGGCTTCGATCCGCTCGCGCACGAGGTCCGGCGCGGCCTCCCGCGCATCGCCGATCCGGTAGGCTGCCTGAACGGCGCGTACCGCCGTCTCGGCGGCTTCCGGCGTGCGGGCATGGACGAAGCCGAGCGGCCGGCCGGCGCCGACCTCGCCGCCGAGCCCGACGAGCGCGGTGAGGCCCACCGCGTGGTCGATCCCGTCCTGCGGCCGCGTGCGCCCGCCGCCCAAGGCCACCACGGCAAGCCCGATGTCCCGCGTTGCGATGCCGCCGACGATTCCGCCGCGCGGAGCCGCGATTTCTCTGACGACCGGCGCCTTGGCGAGGTGCCGGTCGGGGTTTTCCATCAGGTCGGACGGACCGCCGAGGGCCGAGACCATGCGCGCGAAGCGCTCGGCCGCGCGCCCCGAGGTGAAGGCATCCTCCATCTTGCGGCGGCCCTCGTCGAGGCTGGCCGCCAGCCGCCCGAGCACCAGCATCTCCGCGCCGAGCGCCACGGTGACCTGGTGAAACCGCGGCTCCCGCTTGCGACCGGTCAGGTGGTCGATGGCATAGGCCACCTCCACCGCATTGCCCGCCGCGCTGGCGAGAGGCTGGTCCATGTCGGTGAGCAGCGCGGTCGTGGGCAGGCCCGCGCCGGTCGCGACATCGACGAGGCTGCGGGCGAGATCGCGGGCCGCGTCGGTCGTCGCCATGAAGGCGCCGGTTCCGATCTTCACGTCCATGGCAAGGCCGTGCAGGCCGGCGGCGAGCTTCTTGGAGAGGATGGAGGCCGTGATAAGCGGGATCGACTCCACCGTCGCCGTCACGTCGCGGATCGCGTAGAGGCGCTTGTCGGCGGGGGCGAGATCGGCCGTCTGGCCGATGATGGCGCAGCCCGCCTCGCGGACGACCTTGCGGAATAGGGCGTTGTCCGGCTGCGTCGTGTAGCCCGGCACCGAATCCAGCTTGTCGAGCGTTCCGCCCGTATGGCCGAGGCCGCGGCCGGAGATCATCGGCACGTAGCCGCCGCAGGCGGCGACTGCCGCGGCGAGAGGCAGACTGACGGTATCCCCGACGCCGCCGGTCGAATGTTTGTCGAGGGCGGGGCCGGGCAGGTCGTTCCAGTTCAGGACGGTGCCGGAATCGCGCATCGCCTCGGTCAGGGCGACGCGCTCGGTGCGATCCATGTCGCGGAAGAAGATCGCCATGGCGAAGGCCGCGGCCTGGCCCTCGGAGACGCGCCCGTCGGTGAGGCCCGCGATGAAGGCCTTGATATCGTTGGGTTCCAGCGCGTGGCCGTCGCGCTTGGCGCGGATAATCTCCTGGGGCAGCAGCATCAATAGCCTCCCCGCGCCGGGGTGGCGGCGGTGCCGCCGAGCGCCGCGACGAGCGCGCCGTGAAGGCCGCTGGCCCCGAAACGGAACGTTCCGCGGGCAGGCCATTCCACACCCATGATCCTGTCCGCCAGATCGAGGTAGATCCTGGCATCGGCGAGGGTGCGGATTCCGCCCGATGGCTTGAGGCCGACCGGCCGGCCGCTGTCGCGGATGACTCCCAGCATCGTCTCCACCGCCTCCGGCGTCGCGGAGACCGCGGTCTTGCCGGTGGAGGTCTTGATGAAGTCGGCGCCGGCCTCGATCGCCAGCCGGCTCGCGGCGGCGACGGCCTCCTGGTCGGGGTAGCCACCCGTCTCCAGGATGACCTTCAGCGTCGCCTGGCCGGTGACGTCCCGGACCGCCTCCACCATGGCGCGAGCCGCGGCTACGTCGCCGCCGAGGAAGGCGCGGTAGGGCAGGACGAGGTCGATCTCGTCGGCGCCGTCGCCGAGGGCCTCTTCCGTGTCCTCGCAGGTCCGCTCCACATCGGTGCCGCCGTCGGGGAAGTTGACGACGGTCGCGACCTTCACGCCGCTCCCTTTCAGCAGGGCCGCCGAGAGCTTGACGAATTGCGGCCAGACGCAGACGGCCGCGACCTTTCCGCCCTCCCAGGCCGCCCTGGCGCAGAGATCGTGGATCGCCGCCTCCGAGCAGGTATCGGTGAGATCGGTGAGGTCGAGGAGCGCGATGGCCCGGCGGGCGAGCGCGGCGTCGGACATGGCAGCCTCAGACATCCTCCAGCCCTCCCACGAATGCCTTGAGCAGTCGCCTGAGACCCGCCGAGGCGGTGGCGGCGACGTCCCGAGTCTCGGAATGCGAGGGCGCGGCGCCCTCGATCCCCGCGCCCATATTGGTGACGATGGAGACGGCCGCGACCCGCAGGCGGAAGCGGCGGGCGAGGATCACCTCCGGCACGGTGGACATGCCCACGAGGTCGGCGCCGAGCGTGCGGGCCATGCGGATCTCTGCCGGCGTCTCGAAGCTCGGGCCCGAGAACCACATATAGACGCCCTCCGCCAGGCTGATGCCGGCGGTGGATGCGGTCATCTTCATCCGCCGCAGCAGCCGTGAATCGTAGGCGTCGGTCATGGAGACGAAGCGGGCATCGCCGGCTTCGCCGATCAGCGGGTTCGTGCCCGAGAAATTGATGTGGTCCCTGATCGCGACGATGGCGCCGGGTCGGATGTCCTGGCGCACGGAGCCGGCGGCATTGGTCAGGATCAGCGGCGGCGAGCCGAAGGCGGTGAGGACGCCGATCGGAACCCGCATCGCGGCCGGGTCGCCATGTTCGTAATAATGGGCGCGGCCCGCGAAGACGAGGACGCGCCGTCCCTCGAACCGGCCCGCGACGAGCCGCCCGGCATGGCCGGAGACGCCGCTGCCGGGAAAGCCCGGTATGTCGGCATAGGGGATGGAGACCGCGTTCTCCAGGTCGTCGGCGATTCGCCCCAGCCCGGTGCCGAGCACCATGGCGCACGCGAACGGGCCCTGGATGCCGCGGTCGATCAGGACCTCGGCGGCCCTGTCCAGAGATGCGTCTGCCATGGTCTTGCGTTCCGTTTGGTCAGGGGCCCGGCAGATTGTCCGGGCCGAAGGAGAAGGGCAACAGCTCGTCCAGCGTGAAGGCGCGGCGCAGGCCCTCC
Organism: Hyphomicrobiales bacterium; assembly: GCA_027483945.1. GTDB lineage: Bacteria > Pseudomonadota > Alphaproteobacteria > Rhizobiales > Beijerinckiaceae > JAIXTM01. The sequence goes on from JAIXTM010000007.1 coordinate 187,518, forward strand.
GGCCCGCCGATCTGGATCACGGTGTCGGGCCGGGCGAATTCGCGGATGCGCTGGCGGCAGCCGCCGCAGGGCGTCACAAGTTCCTCCCCGTCCCCGACGATGGCGATGGCGACGATCTCCCGGTCGCCGGCGAGGATCATCGCCGAGATGGCGCCGGCCTCCGCGCAGGTGCCGACCGGGTAGGCGGCATTCTCCACGTTGCAGCCCGCATGGATGCGCCCGCTCGCGCCGAGGATCGCGGCCCCCACGCTGAAGCGCGAATAGGGCGCGTAGGCCTGGGCCTGGGCCGCCCGCGCCGCGTCGAAGAGCACGTCGAGGCTCATCACCGCTCCTTCACGTAAGGGATGCCGGACGCTGCGGGCGGGACCGCCCGGCCGATGAAGCCGGCGAGGAGGATCACCGTCAGCACATAGGGCAGGGCCTGGATCGCCTGGACCGGAACCGTCCCGATGACGGGCAGGCTCGCGCCCTGGAGGCGGATGGCGCCGGCGTCGAGCAGCCCGAAGAGCAGGCAGGCGCCGAGTGCCGGCCAGGCCCGCCACTTGGCGAAGATCAGGGCCGCGAGGGCGATGAAGCCCTTGCCGGCGGTCATGTTCGGCAGGAAGGCGGCGGCCTGCGCCACCGCGAGATAGGCGCCGCCGATCCCGCACAGGACGCCGCAGATCGTCACCGCCGCATAGCGCAGGAGCGGGACCGAGATGCCTGCCGTGTCCACCGCCGCGGGCTTCTCGCCCACCGCGCGCAGGCGCAGGCCGAACCGGGTCCTGGCGAGGACGAACCAGGTCAGCGGCACGGCGGCGAAGGCAAGATAGGCCGGCAGGGCATGGCCCGAGACCACCTCCCGGAAGAGCGGCCCGAAGACGGGAACGGCCGCGATCGTCTCCGTGCCCCACAGGGTGATGTCGTTAAACCGGGCCTGGCCTTCGAGGGCCGGCGAGCGCCCGCCCTGGCCGTACCAGGCATTGCCGACGATGGCGGAGAGGCCCGCCGCCAGCATGTTGATGGCGACGCCCGAGACGATCTGGTTGCCGCGCTGGCTGATCGAGGCGAAGCCGTGCACCAGCGAGAAGGCGACCGAGGCGCCGATCCCGGCCATGAGGCCGATCAGCGCCGAGCCGCTGGCATGGGCGCCCGTCGCTGCCGCGAAGGCGGCGATCAGCATCTTGCCCTCAAGGCCGATATCGACGACGCCCGACTTCTCGGACCACAGCCCGGCAAGGCACGCGCAGAGCAGGGGCACGGAAAGCCGCAACGCGGAATCGAGGATGACGGCGAGGCTCTGCAGGTCCACGGGTCAGGCCTCCTTCACGCGGCGGCCGGCGAAAGCGAGGCTCCGCGCCACGAAGCGGCGGAACAGGCCCTCCAGCGCCCCGGCGAAGAGGATGAGCACGCCGCCGATCACGACCACCATGTCGCGCGTGATGGTCGGCGTCTCGAAGGCGAGCTCGGCGCCGCCCTGGTAGAGCGCGCCGAAGAGCAGGGCCGCCAGCACGATCCCGGCAGGGTGGGAGCGGCCCATCAGGGCGACCGCGATCCCGACGAAGCCGTAGCCGGCGGTGAAGCCGAGGACCATCCGGTGCTGGGCGCCCATCAGTTCGTTGACCGCGAGCCCGCCCGCCAGCGCGCCGGAGATCGTCATCGCCACGACGACGATCCGCCCCGGCGAGATGCCGGCATAGAGCGCCGCCCCCGGCGCCGCGCCGACCGTGCGGATCGCGTAGCCGAGCCGGGAGCGGTAGATGAGGAGCCAGACGCCGAACGCCGCCGCCAGCGCCAGCAGGAGCGACAGGTTCAGCGGCGTCGAGGGCTGGTCGATTCCGAAGGCCCCCAGCACCGCGCGGATCGTCGGGATATGGGCGTTCACCGGAAACTCGGAGGTTTCCGGGGACATCGAACCCGGGCGGCCGATGACGTTGACGAGGAGATAGACGATCAGCGTCGCCGCGATGAAATTGAACATGATCGTGGTGATGACGACGTGGCTGCCGCGCGTCGCCTGCAGCCAGCCGGGGATCATCGCCCAGACGGCGCCGAAGGCGGCCCCCGCCAGGATGCCGGCGGGGATCAGGAGCGGCGCCGGCAGGAAGGGCAGGTTGAGGCAGGCGAGCGAGACGCCGACGCCTGCCAGCGTCGCCTGGCCCTCCCCGCCGATATTGAACAGGCCGGCATGGAACGCCACCGCGACGGCGAGCCCCGTGAAGATGAAGTTCGTCGCGTAATAGAGCGTGAAGCCGATCGCGTCCGCCGAGCCGAGGCTCCCCGTCACGAGGATGCGCGTGACGGTGAGCGGATTCTCGCCGATGCCGATCACGACGAGCCCGGCGACGACGAAGGCTGCCGCGACGCTGATCGCGGGGACCAGCGCAAGGTCCGCCCAGCGCGGCAATTCGATCGGGGCGCTCACGACAGGGTCCTCATGCGGCCTCCGAGACCCCGCCCATGAGGAGGCCGAGGTCCTGGGCGTCGGTGGCGTCCGCGCGGCGCTCCCCCGTGATGCGGCCCCCGCACATGGCGAGGATGCGGTCCGACAGGCCCATGATCTCGTCGAGCTCCACCGAGACGAGGAGGATGCCGACGCCGGCATCGCGCAGGGCGATCAGCCGGCGGTGGATGAACTCGATGGCGCCGATATCCACCCCGCGCGTCGGCTGGCCGACGAGCAGGACCTTGGGCCGGCGCTCGATCTCCCGGGCGAGGACGAGCTTCTGCTGGTTGCCGCCGGAGAACTTGGATGAGCGCAGCCAGGGATCGGGCGGGCGCACGTCGAACCCGTCCATCAGCGCCCGCGCATGGCCGACCATGGCGTCCCGGTCGAACAGGGCGCCGAGGGGCGCCTTGCGGGCGAAGGCGGGATCGCCGGTGAAGCCGAGCGCGGCGCTCTCGAAGGCCGGGAAGGACGGCACGAGGCCCATCCGCAGCCGGTCCTCCGGGACGTGGAGGAGGCCGAGTTCGCGCAGCCGCGCCGGATGGCGGCGATGGGGCGGGAGCAGGTCTCCGCCGACCTTGATCGCGCCGCGGGACGGCTGGACGAGGCCGGCCAGCACCTCCAGCAACTCGCTTTGCCCGTTGCCGGCGACGCCGGCGATGCCGACGATCTCGCCCGCATGGACGGTCAGCGACACGTCCGAGAGGCGCTTCACGCCGTGGGCGTCGACCACGTCGAGGCCGACCGCCTCCAGCACCGGCGGGCCCGGCGCGCGCGGCGCCTTCTCCACCCGCAGGAGCACGCGGCGGCCGACCATCAGCTCAGCCAGCGCGGGCGGGGACGTGTCGGCGGTGGGAAGCGTCGCCACCATCTCGCCCCGGCGCATCACCGAGACGCGGTCGGTGATCGCCATGATCTCGCGCAGCTTGTGGGTGATGAAAATGACGGTGCGCCCCTGCGCCTTCAACTGGGCGAGGAGCGCGAAGAGCGCGTCCGCCTCAGGCGGGGTGAGCACCGCGGTCGGCTCGTCGAGGATCAGGATCTCGGCGCCGCGATAGAGCGCCTTCAGGATCTCCACGCGCTGCTGGAGCCCGACCGAGAGGTCGCCGACGACGGCATCGGGATCGATGGCGAGCCCGTAGGCCTCCGACAGGCGCGTGAGCTCGGCCCGGGCCTTGCCGGCGCCGCCTTTCAGGAGGGCGCCGCCCTCGGCGCCGAGCATGACGTTCTCCAGCACCGTCAGCGGCTCCACCAGCATGAAGTGCTGGTGGACCATGCCGATGCCGTGGCCGATCGCGTCCGCCGGCGAGCGGATGGAGACCGGCTTGCCGCCGATCCGGATCTCGCCCGCATCGGCCTCGTAGAAGCCGTACAGGATCGACATCAGGGTCGACTTGCCGGCCCCGTTCTCCCCGACGATGCCGTGGATGGAGCCGGGCATGACCGCAAGGTCGACGCTCCGGTTCGCGTGGACGGCGCCGAAGCTCTTGTCGATGCCGGCAAGCTCGATGGCAGGTGTCATGGGCTGTTGCAGGGTCAGGAGCGGCGGCAGGCGTCAGCGCTGCCGCCGCGTCCGATCAGCGCGTCAGCCCGGGCACTTGCTGTCCGAGATATAGTCGTGGACGGTGATCTTGCCGCTGACGATGTCGGCCTTGGCCTGGTCGACCGCCGCCTTGATCTCGGGCGTGATGAGCGACTTGTTGTTGTCGTCCAGCGCCCAGTCCACGCCCTCTTCCTTGAGGCCGAGGACCGCCGAGCCGCCCTTCCAGGAGCCGTCGCGCGCGGCCTTGAAGGAATTGTAGGCGGCGACGTCCACGCGCTTGAGCATGGAGGTCAGCACCTTGCCCGGATGCAGGCCGTTCTGGTTGGAATCGACGCCGATGCCGAGCTTGCCCGCATCCGCCGCTGCGCGCAGCACGCCGATGCCGGTGCCGCCGGCGGCGTGGTAGACCACGTCCGCGCCGCGGTCGATCTGGCTCTTGGCGAGCTCGCCGCCCTTCACCGGATCGTTCCACGCCTCGCGGGTCGAGCCGGTCATGTTCTGGAACACCTCGACCGACGGGCTCACCGACTTGGCGCCGAGCACGTAGCCGCAGGCGAAGCGGCGGATCAGCGGGATGTCCATGCCGCCGACGAAGCCGATCTTGGCCGTCTTGGAAGCCTTGGCCGCCGCGACGCCGACCAGGAACGAGCCCTCGTGCTCCTTGAAGGAGACGGCCTGCACGTTCGGCAGATTGGAGGCGCCGTCGATCAGCGTGAACTTGATCTGCGGGAACTCCGCCGCGACCTTGGCGATGGCGGAGGCCTGCGAGAAGCCCACCGCCACGATGGGCGAATGGCCGTCGCGGGCGAAGCGGCGCAGGGCCTGCTCCATCTGCGGCTCGCTCGTCGGCTCGAAGTCGCGGAACGCGACGCCGGTCTCCTTGCGGAACTTCTCGGCGCCGTTGAACACGGCCTCGTTGAAGGATTTGTCGAACTTGCCGCCCGCGTCATAGACGATCGCGGGCTTGATCTCGGTTTGGGCCAGGGCCTGGCCGGCAAGGCCGGCGGCACCGGCCACAAGGCCCGCGAGGGTGATCCTGAGTGACTTCGCGATCATGTCTTGACGCTCCCGACTGGACGAACGTTACCCGTTCCTGACGTCAAGCATGGCACGGTCCCGCGGGGGATTCCAAGCCGTTCCGGTGCGGCAAACCGGACTTGGCGGCAGCGCTGTGGAACGGCGCTTCGCGAAGCGCCGCCACCGCGCTAGGCTCGCGCCCCATGGGGCTCACCGCCGACGAACTGGAACGCTATGCCAGGCACATCGTGCTGCCGGAGATCGGTGGCCCGGGCCAGCAGCGGCTGAAGGCTTCCCGCGTGCTGGTCATCGGCGCGGGCGGCCTCGGCGCGCCGCTCCTCATGTACCTCGCCGCCGCCGGGATCGGCCGGATCGGCATCGTCGACGACGACCGGGTCAGCCTCTCCAACCTCCAGCGCCAGATCGTCCACGGCGCCGACGATGTCGGCCGCCCGAAGACCGAGAGCGCCGCCGAGGTGATGGGATGGATCAACCCCCATACCAGCGTCGACCTGCACCCGATGCGCCTGACGGCCGCGAACGCGGACGCGCTGGTCGGCCCTTACGACCTCGTCGCCGACGGTTCGGACAATTTCGAGACGCGCTACGTTGTCGCCGATGCGTGCGAGCGGGTGGGGCGGCCGCTCGTCACCGCCGCGCTCGGGCGGTTCGACGCGTCGCTCACCACGATCCGCGCCCACGAGACCGGGCCCGACGGCCGGCCGAATCCGCGCTACCGCGACCTCTTCCCGGCGCCGCCGCCGGCGGGCACCGTCCCGACCTGCGCCGAGGCGGGCATCGTCGGCGCGCTGGCGGGGATCGCCGGCTCGATGATGGCGCTGGAGGTGGTCCGCGAGATCGCCGGCTTCGGCGAGGGCCTGGTCGGGCGCGTCCTGATGATCGACGCGCTCCACATGCGCTTCCAGACCGTGCGTTACGCGCGCAAGGACTGAGCGCTCAGTTCAGCACGTACCGCCACAGCACGCGCGCCGCCCCGATGGCGATCACGAGGTAGAGGACGATCGCGGCGATCGTCCAGATCCGCTTCTCGCGCCGCGTCTCGCCGGGCGGACCCTGATCGCCCGGCATGCTCATTCCGCCGCGCGGATCGAGCGGCCGCCGGCGATGGGCCGCAGCGCCTCGTCGGCGCGGGGCGCATCCTCGAAGTCCAGCGTCTCGATCCGCTCGCCCCGCTTGGCGATCTTGTCGGCGGAGGTGCGGATGCCCGCGACGTCCTCGCCCGCCTGCCGGAAATGGGTGTCGAGCTTCTCGGCGCGGTCGCGCAGGCGGCGCACGTCGTCGAGAAGCTTGCCGACCTCGGCCTGGATGAGCCGCGCCTCCTCCCGGACCCGCGCGTCCCGCACCAGCGACTGCATGACCTGGATGGCGAGCGAAAGGAGGGACGGGGAGACGACCACGACGCGCGCCCGGTGCGCCTTCTGCATCAGGTCCTCGAAATGCTCGTGGAGATCGGCGTAGATCGCCTCGGACGGCACGAAGAGCAGGGCCATGTCCTGCGTCTCGCCGGGAACGAGATACTTCTCCGCGATGTCCTTCACGTGGACCGTCACGTCGGCGCGCACCCGCGCCGCCGCCTGCTTCCTGGCCTCGTCGCCCTTGGCGTCGCGGAAGGCGGTGAAGCCCTCCAGCGGGAACTTGGCGTCGATGGCGAGCGCCCGCCCGTCCCCGGGCAGCCGCACCAGGCAGTCCGGCCGCGTGCGGTTGGAGAGCGTCGCCTGGAATTCGTAGAAGCCGCCCGGCAGGCCGTCGCGCACGATGGCCTCCATCCGGCCCTGGCCGTAGGCGCCGCGCGCCTGCTTGTTGGCCAGGATGTCCTTGAGGCCCACGACCTCCCCGGTAAGGTCGGTCAGGTTCTTCTGCGCCGCGTCGATCACCGCCAGCCGCTCGTTGAGCTGGGCGAGGTTGGCGGAAGTCTTCTGCACGCTCTCGGTCAGCCCCTGGTTGACCCGGTGCTGCATGCCCTCGATGCGCTCGGTCAGGAACCGCGCCATCTCCGACTGGCGGCTCGACAGGCCCTGGATGCCGCTCTGCACCCCGCCGCGCATCTCCGCCTGCAGGGTCATGATCTCGGCGATCTTGTCGTCGATCTCCCGTTGCCGCTCGGCGGCGGCCGCGGCATCCTCCGCCCGCACCCGGGTCGTCCGGGACAGCTGCACCGCCAGGATGAGCAGCATGAGGAGGATCGCGGCGCCCAGGGCGAGCCCGATCTCGGTCAGGCTGAACGGGCGGCCCGCGATGACGAGCACGGCGTCGGTCGGCGACAGGGCGTTCGGCAAGGCTCGTCCCCTGCGATTCAGTCAGGCCGCCGCAGCGGCGGAACGAAACTAGAACGTATTTGACGGGGCTGGCGCAAGCCCTTATCTGCCGGTTCAACAGGCAATCATCCCGTTGGAAGAGCCGCGCCCATGGCCGTCCGCCCGCTCGTCACCCTGCCAGACCCCCTGCTGAAGCAGGCTTCCGCGCCCGTGCGCGCCGACGAGCCCGGCCTGAAGGAGCTGGCCCGCGACATGCTCGACACGATGTACGACGCCCCCGGCATCGGGCTCGCCGCCGTGCAGATCGGCGTCATGAAGCGCGTGGTCGTCATCGACCTGTCCAAGCCCAAGGACGAGGACGGCGCCCTCGCCGAGGGCGAGAAGAACCCGATGGTGTTCCTCAACCCGGAGATCATCTGGTCCTCCGACGAGCTGCGGGTCCACGAGGAGGGCTGCCTGTCGATCCCGGATTATTACGAGGCGGTCGAGCGCCCCGACCGCGTGCGCGTGCGCTATCAGGACCTCGCCGGCGAGACCCGCGAAATTGAGGCGGACGGGCTTCTCGCCACCTGCCTGCAGCACGAGATCGATCATCTCAACGGCGTGCTGTTCATCGACCACCTGTCGCGCCTCAAGCGCGAGCGCGTCACCAAGAGATTCGCCAAGGCCGCCCGCCGCGACACGGCGGCCTGACCCATGCCCCTGCGCGTCGTCTTCATGGGCACGCCGGATTTCGCCGTGCCCACGCTGGTGGAGATCGTCGGGCAGGGCCACGAGGTCGTGGCCGTCTATACCCGCCCGCCGGCGCCTGCCGGGCGCGGCATGGCGCTGAAAGTCTCGCCCGTCCACGCCGCCGCCGAGCGCTTCGGCCTGCCCGTGCTGACGCCCGCGACGCTGCGGAACGAGGAGGCGGCGGAGGTTTTCCGGTCCCATCACGCGGACGTCGCGGTCGTCGTCGCCTACGGGATGATCCTGCCCAAGGCGGTTCTCGACGCGCCGGAACTCGGTTGCCTCAATCTCCACGCCTCGCTCCTGCCGCGCTGGCGCGGTGCCGCGCCGATCCAGCGCGCGGTGATGGCGGGCGACCCGGAGACCGGCGTCGCCGTCATGCGCATGGAGGAGGGGCTCGATACCGGCCCCGTCGGCATGGTGGAGCGGGTCGCCATCGGCCCGGACATGACCGCGGGAGAACTCCACGACCGGCTTTCGGCCATCGGCGCCGACCTCATGGCCCGGGCGCTCGCCGCCCTGTCCCGCGGGGCCCTGTCCTTCGTGCAGCAGCCGGAGGCGGGCGTCACCTATGCGCGCAAGATCGGCAACGACGAGGCGCGGATCGACTGGTCGCGGCCCGCCCGCGAGGTCCACGACCACGTGCGCGGCCTCTCGCCCTTCCCCGGTGCCTTCGCGATGATCGATCTCGGCAAGGGGCCCGAGCGGCTGAAGGTCCTGCGCACCGCGCTCGCCGACGGCGCCGGCGCGCCCGGCACGGTGCTGGACGAAGCGGGCACGATCGCCTGCGGCGAAGGCGCGATCCGCCTCGTCCAGGTCCAGAAGGCCGGCAAGGGTCCGGTCCAGGCCGACGAATTCCTGCGCGGGGCGCGGTGGAAGGCGGGTTCGGTCCTCGGCTAGCCCTGTCGGCTCCGGCGGCGCGCCAGGTCAGGAAAGATAAAGACGAGTGAAACAGCCGCACACTGATCCCTCCCTGAAAAGGGAGGGTGGCCGGCGCGGAGCGCCGGACGGGTGGGATTCCTGTTGGGCCAGGGCCCACCCGGCGCTTCGCGCCACCCTCCCCTCGCGGGGAGGGATCGGCTGTGCCGGCATCCTGCGTGCTTCGAGGCTCGCTCCGCGAGCGCCTCAGCATGAGGACCGTTGTTAATGGCGCGATGCCCACCGAAGCCTCTCCTGAGGCGCCGCGCAGCGGCCTCGAAGCCTCATCCTGAGGTGCCGCGAAGCGGCCTCGAAGGACGAGGCGTCATCCTCAACCGTCATTGCGAGGAGCAAAGCGACGAAGCAATCCACCGGCCGCAACCGCGCTCTGGATTGCTTCGCTTACGCTCGCAATGACGATCCTCAATGTCATCCCCGGCGAGCGAAGCGAGGAAGGGGATCCAGAAAATGCGGGGCATCGCGCGCGATGCCTGACGCTGCTCTGGATCCCCTTCCCCTCCGCCTTTGGCTCCGGCCGGGGATGGCACGTGGGCCTGCGACGGCCGGGGATCACACGGGAGTCATGCGCCGGTGGCCAGCCGAACGCGGCCGGTTCAGGCGATCAGAGCGAGGCCGACGAGGCCCGCGACGCCGACGACGATGCGCCACCAGGCGAAGAAGCCGAAGCCGCGCCGGGACACGTAGTCGAGCAGCGAACGCACCACGAGCACGCCCGAGGCGAAGGCGAAGAGGAAGCCGACGCCGATCAGGATCCCGTCCTCCAGGGACAGGAGCTTGTAGTTCTTCAGCAGATCGTAGGCGAAGGCGCCCGCCATGGTCGGCATGGCGAGGAAGAAGGAGAACTCCGCCGCTGAGCGCTTGTCGGAGCCCATCAGCAGGGCGCCGACGATGGTCGCGCCCGAGCGGGAGACGCCCGGCACCATGGCCAGGCACTGCACCGCGCCGATGGCGAGATACATGGGCAGCGGGTAGGTCATCGCGTCCGTGTAGCGCGGCTTCAGCGCCATCCTGTCGACGACCAGCAGGATCAGCCCGCCGAAGATCAGCGTGATGCAGACGATCAGCGGGTCGAACAGCACGGCCTTGATGAAGGAATGGGCGAAGGCGCCGATGATCATGGCCGGCAGGAAGGCGAGGATCACGCCGAGGGCGAAGCGCTGCACGTCCCTGTCCCGCGGCAGGTCGGCGGCGAGTCGCGTCAGCTTGCCGAAATAGACCGTCAGGATCGCCAGGATCGCGCCGAGCTGGATCAGGACCTCGAAGGTCTTGCCCGGCAGCGAGAAGCCGATGAAGCGCTGGGCCAGGAGGAGATGGCCCGTGGACGAGACGGGGATGAATTCGGTCGCGCCCTCCAGGAGCCCGAGCAAGGCGGCCTTGAGGATGAGGATCGGATCCATGGGCGTCTCTGGGGATGCGAATCGGCGGGTTGCCGGAGAGGCGAGCGGGTTCTATACCCCGCCCAGCGGCCGCGCCACCCGATCCGGGCTCTTGGGGGGATCGGGCTTTAACGCGCCGTTAAGGGTCTCTCGCGCCGTTAGGGCGGCGACCTTCCGCTTCGTTGTCCGTTCATTCCAGCCGGTGCCCAAGACGGTCATGGCGACGCTTTATCATCATCCTTTCGATCCCCAGTCCCGCTTCGTCCGCCTCGTCCTCGCCGAGATGGGCGCCGATCCGGCCCTGGTCGAGGAACGGCCCTGGGAACGGCGACGGGAATTCCTCGTCCTCGATCCGGCCGGCGAGACGCCGGTCCTGGCGGAGGAAGGCGGCCAGGTGGTGCCGGGCGCCGTCACCATCGCCGAATATCTCGACGAGACCCGCGGCCTCGGCCTCAACGGCCACCGCCTGCTGCCCGAACCGCTGCCCCAGCGCATCGAGGTCAGGCGCCTGACCGACTGGTTCCTGCGCAAGTTCCACGAGGAGGTGACCGGCTACCTCGTCACCGAGAAGGTCTACAAGCGCTTCATGGACAGCCGGAACGGCGGCGGCGCTCCCGACATGGCGGCGATCCGCGCGGCGCGGACCAATATCCGCTATCATCTGCGCTATATCGGCTACCTCGCCGCGCGCCGGAACTGGCTCGCCGGCGAGGGCCTGACCTATGCGGATCTCGCCGCCGCGGCGCACATCTCCTGCGTCGACTATCTCGGCGACGTGCCGTGGGACGAGGATGAGACGGCGAAGGCATGGTACGCGCGGGTGAAGTCGAGGCCGTCCTTCCGGCCGATCCTGGCGGACCGGGTGCCGGGCATGACGCCGAGCCCGCATTACGAGGACCTGGACTTCTGAGGCCCGGCGAGGGCGAGCGCCTGCGCCTCGCGCTGGTCGAGCGCGCCCGCGCCGACGGCTTCGACGCGATCCGCGTCTGCAAGCCCGACGCGATCCCGCAGGCGCCGGGGCGGCTCGCCGCCTGGCTCGCAGCAGGCCATCACGGCTCCATGGACTGGATGGAGGCGCGCTCCGGCGAGCGCGCCGATCCGCGCCGGCTCTGGCCGGACATCCGTTCCGTGGTGATGCTCGGCCTCAATTACGGGCCGGAGACCGACCCGCTGGCGACCCTGGACCAGACCGACCGCGCCACGATCTCCGTCTATGCCCGCGGCCGCGACTATCACGACGTGATCAAGGGCCGCCTGAAGCAGCTCGCCGGCTTCCTCGCCAGCCGCGCCGGGGCCGACGTGAAGGTTTTCGTCGATACGGCGCCGGTGGCGGAGAAGGCCCTGGCCGAGGCCGCGGGCCTCGGCTGGCAGGGCAAGCACACGGTGCTGGTCTCCCGCGAGTTCGGGAACTGGCTGTTCCTCGGCGCCATCTACACCACCGCCGAAATCCCGCCCGACGAGCCGGGCGAGGACCGTTGCGGCTCGTGCCGGCGCTGCCTCGACGCCTGCCCAACGGCGGCCTTCCCGGCGCCCTACGTGCTCGATGCGCGCCGGTGCATCTCCTACCTCACGATCGAGCACAAGGGGCATATCCCGCGCGACCTGCGCCCGCTCATGGGCAATCGCATCTTCGGCTGCGACGATTGCCTGGCCGTCTGCCCCTGGAACAAGTTCGCGGTCGCCGGGCGCGAGGCGAAACTGCAGGCGCGGGAGGAGCTCAACGCGCCCCGCCTCGCCGAACTGGCCGCCCTCGACGACGCCGCCTTCCGCGCCCTGTTCGCCGGCTCGCCGGTGAAGCGCGCCGGGCGCGACCGCTTCGTGCGCAACGTGCTCGTCGCCATCGGCAATTCGGGCCGGCCGGAGCTTGCGCCCGTGGCCGCCGGCCTCCTGGGCGATGCCTCGCCGCTGGTCCGGGCCGTGGCGGTCTGGGCGTATCGGCGGCTCGATCCGGAAGGCGCGGCCGCCCGGCGCCCGGACGCGGTCGCGGAGGAGCCGGATGAAGCGGTGCGGGAGGAATGGGCGGCATGAACCTCGTCGTCTTCGGGCTCGGCTATTCCGCCGGAGCCTTCGTGGCGGAAGGCCGCGGGCGCTTTTCGGCCGTCGTCGCGACGACCCGCTCGCCGGAGAAAGCGGCGCGTCTGCGCGCCGAGGGACCCGATGCCCATGTCTTCGATGGATCCGGGCTCGCCGACGAACTCGCTGCCGCCATAGCTGAGGCCGATGCGGTCCTGGTCTCGGCGCCGCCCGGGGAGACGGGCGATCCCGTCCTGGCCTGCGCCGCCGGGGCGTTGGCCTCAGCCCCGCGGCTGCGCTGGATCGGCTACCTCTCCACCGTCGGCGTCTATGGCGACCATGGCGGCGCCTGGGTGGACGAGGCGACGCCCTGCCGCCCGGTGAGCCGACGCTCGGTGCAGCGCGTCGCCGCGGAGGAGGCCTGGACCGGTTTCGCGCGTAGCTCCGGCAAGCCGGTCGGCATCTTCCGGCTGTCGGGCATCTACGGGCCGGGCCGCAACGCCATCGCCAACCTGCGCGCCGGGACGGCGCGGCGCATCGTCAAGCCGGGACAGGTCTTCAACCGCATCCATGTGGACGATATTGCCGGCGCGCTCATGGCCTCGCTCGAACGGCCCGAGCCGGGCTGCACGATCTACAACGTGACCGACGACGAGCCGGCTCCGCCCCAGGACGTGGTCGCCCATGCGGCGCAGCTCCTGGGCGTCCCGGTCCCGCCGGACATCCCCTTCGCGCAGGCTGACCTCTCGCCGATGGGCCGCAGCTTCTACGGCGAGAACAAGCGCGTTTCCAACCGGCGGATCAGGGAACGGCTTGGCTACCGCTTCCGCTACCCGACCTATCGTGAGGGACTGGCAGCCTGCCTGGAGGCTGAGCCGGCCTGACGCCGGCCCGCTGTCTTCTACAGCATGCTCGGCAGGACCCGGTCCGGCGGGGTAGCTGCGCGCCGGCGCGCAGCGTCCTGAGCCAGGAGACGGCCGCCGGCCCGCTG